>NZBA01000096.1 GCA_002686265.1 Planctomycetota bacterium | reverse complement strand
CCTGCGCCGCGGGCGCGGCTTCGCTCTCGCCCGTGGGTCGGGCTTCGGCCACGGCTTCGGCGGCGGCCGGAGCGGGTTGCGCCGGCGCGCTACCCGGCGGGCGTAGCTCTATCCGAACGGGGCGGCTCGGCCGCTCGCTGCGGGCCACGCGCTCCGGCTCCAAGGCCTCGCTCGACGGCGCCTCTAGAGCGCCGAACCACCAAGCGAGCGATCCCACGAAGAGCCCGACGAGAGCAGCGGGGATGAGTAGGCGAGCACGGTCCACGGTGGGCACATTCTCACGGCACGCACCCGCGGACCGCAAGGCGCGATCCGCCTGTAATCAGGGACAGTGGCCGTCCCAGTAGAGCAAACTTCGAAGTTGCAAACGGTCCGCGCGCTGTTGCTCGTAGCTCCCGTCGGGGCGGAAGGTGCACGGCACTCCGGCGCGCGCCGAGAGGGCGCGGGCCGCGCGGTGCTTGGCCCAGGCCATGGTGCGCTTGGTCTCCCAGTCCGGCGGATGGAGGGTCTGATCGGGAGTCTGAGAGGCGAGCACCGCCAGCAGGAACTCGATCACCTCCTCGCGGCCGGCGCTCAGAGCCGAGGCGGCGCACTCGACGCGTACCTCGATGTCGGGATGCGGGCGGGGGCCGACCGCGAGGGCGGTGAGGCGCTCGAGCGCGCCGGCTTCGAGCTCGCTCTCGGCCAGGGCCGCGGCAGCCACCACGTCTCCCGCGTCTCCGTGGCGCGTGGGGGCCCGAGCACGCTGTTCGAGGCGCTCGAGCAGCGCGCGCGCGGCGAGCGGATCGCGGCTCCTTGCGAGCAGGACGGCGGCGCGCACGCTGCGCCCGTCGCCGGCCTCGAGGACCTTGGCGAGCAGGGCGAGGTCGGCGCGCTCGAGAGCGCCGCCGGCGGGCGCGAGTCGTGAGACTTCGCGCTCGAAGGCCAGGGCGCTCACGCTCGCCCAGCAGGTGGGGAGCACGAAGTGCGTGGGCGTGGGCGCTGGCGCTGGCGCTGGCGCTGGCGCTGGCGAGATCCCGCGGCAGGCGGCACACACGGCACACAGGAGCAGGGCGGCGGAGGCGGCGCGCATCGCGGCCCATTCTCCCGTCGGCGGCGCGCGCCGTCCAGGGTCGCGGGACTCGCGCTTCAGGGCGTGAAGGCGCGCAGGCCCGCTCCGTCGCCGACCCACAGCCGGCCCTCGGGCAGGCGCGCGCTGGGGGCCTCCCAGGCCAGCAGGGACCACTCGCCCGCCCGGCGCACGGCGAAGCCCTGGCCGAGATCGGGCGGCGTGGCGCGGAAGATCTCGTCCTGCACGCGCACGGTCCAGTCGTTCCAGGGCGAGCGCAGCCGGCGCCCCTCGCCCGCGCGGCGGCGCAGGACCGCGAGGCCCGCGTCGTGGCCGAGGCGCGCCTCGCCGAGGGCTTCGGCGAAGGCGTTCGCGGCTCGCGGCTGGTGCTCGAGGCCTTCCTCGAAGAAGAGCACGCGCCCGTCCCGCAGGCGCAGGGCGGCGCCGCCGGCGGTCGGGATCGGCCCGGCGGCGCAGGGCGAGCCGAAGTCGCGCGGACCCTCGAGCGCGCCCGTGCGGGCGTTCACGATCCATCCCCGGCCGTCCTCGCTGACGCACAGCAGGTGCCCGGCGCGGCGCGGCAAGAGCACCGGGGCGCGGGCCACGCCGCCGAGGGAGTCCAGGCGCACAGTCCAGCCGCGCTCGGGGCGCGCGTCCAGGCGCTTGAGGGCGCCGCCGCGATCGCAGATCACATGCGCCGAGCCCACGGCCACGGGCGGGGCCTCGAAGATCCCGGTTCCGCTCCAGGCGCGCTCGGGCAGGCGCGAGAGGTAGGCGAGCCGATCCGCCGGGCCGTCGCAGGTGAAGGCGAGGGGTTCGCAGCCGGGGCGCTCGAGGGTGAAGGTGACCTCTTCCGCGAGAGCGCTCTCCCAGATGAAGGGCGTCGCCCGCCGGCTCCCGTCGGGCAGGCGCGCCACCGCATCGGCGGGGAAGGTCTCCAGGCGCCAGGGAAGGCGCTCGTCGACGCCCGCCTCTCCCAGGGCCGCGAGCACTTCGCGCGCGCGTGCGTGGTCGCCGGTGCTCGCCAGGGAGCGCGCCTCGCCCACGGTCTCGAAGCGCGAGCGCACCTGGTCGATCTCCTCCTCCAAGAGGTCGAGCAGACGCCCGCCGGGGTCACTGGCCGTCAGGCGTCCGTAGACCTCGAGGGCGCGGGCGTGGCTTCCCGCCGCGGCGTGGGCACGGGCGGCGGCGAGCCACAGGTCCTGGCGCGTGAGCAGGTCGAGGCGCTCGCGCTCCGCCAGAGCCGCCCGCCGCTCCCCGGCGCGCCGGCGGAGGTCGCTCTCCAGGTCGTCGAGTCGTTCCATGAATGCGCTCCAACGCTCGTCGGCTCCCTGCTCCTTGAGCCGGTCGGCAAGGCGCTCGAGAAGCGCGGCGACCCGCCGCTCGCCGGCGAGTTGGGCGCTGTCGTCGAGGGCGGGCGGGCCGAGGTCGGCGAGGGAGGCGGCCACACGCTCCGCGAGGGCGTCGAGCACCTCCGCCGGCTCGGGCCAGGCTTCGCCGGCCGAGGACAGGCGCGGTGGCGCCGGCAGGTCGAGGAGTTGATCGAACCCCTCGAGCGGATTGCCGAGCAAGCACTCGCGGCGGGCGACACGGAAGGACTCCAACCACTCGCCGCGCAGGTGATCTTCGATCGCGCGGCGCCGGTCGGTGATCGCTCGGCGCAGGCGCGCGACCTGGACCGAATCATCGCCGGCGAAGCACTCCTCGAGCCGCGCCTCGGCCTCGGCCGGACGCTCCAGGAGAGCTTCAACCTCGGCCAGCGCTCGCTGGGTGCGGGTCTGGGAGCGAACCTGGACCCAGGCACCGACCGAGAGGGCGGCCAGGATCGCCAGACCCACCAGGGAGTGCTTGCGGATCAGCTGGCGGCGGACGCTCGCGCCCCGCGCGCGGGAGAGCAGCCGGCGCGCCTCGCGGCACTGGGGCCAAGCCTCGACCAAGGTCCGCAGGGGAGCGGCGGCGCGATCGGGGGCCCCGTGCTCGATCCACTCGCGGGCGGGCACGAGGATCCACTCGGCGCCCTCCTCGCGTGCGCCCGCCGCGACCAGCGCCAGGCCGAGCTCGAGTTGGGTCGAGCGCGTGGCCGGCGGACGGGTCGCCGCCACGCGCAGCAGGGCGCGGGCGCGCAGGGGGCGCTCGGCCGTCAGGAAGGCACGCGCGGTGTCGAGCAGCTCGCGCGTTTCGGGCGCCTCGCGCTCGGTACCTTCGCGGTGCTCGGCGATCAGGCGGTGCAGGCCGGTCAGGGGGTCGCCGGGGCACAGCCGCTGCAGCTCGCGCCAGTGGCCGAGACAGGGACTGGAGGCGGGCAGGGAGTGCTCGAGGCGCCGTAGGAGGGTGCGCGCCGTGCGCGGCGTCATCTTGGTCAGCAGGGCCGGCATGCGGTCGGCGCGCCATTCGGCTTCCAGCAGGGCGGCGTCCCCCTCGGCCATCGGGCCGGGAGCGGCGCTCGCCGTCCAGGCCGTGAGGCGTGCGGCGGCGCGTCCGAGGAAGCCGCCGGCGAGCTCGCGTTGGGCGAGCACGAGCAGCTCGCGGGCAGGGGCTTCGCGCAGGGCTCCGGCGGCGAGGTGGACCGTGGCCGCCAGCCGACACTGGCGGATCGGCCAGCCGAGGCGGTCGGCGATCTCCACCACGCTGGAGCGCCCGTCGCACTGGCCGAGGAAGGCGTCCGCGTCCTGGGGCGCCGTTCCCGATGGGCGCGGGACGATCCAGGGGGAGCAGGGGTCAGCCGTGGGCAGACGTTCGAGCTCGTCTGTGATGCGCGCGTACTCGAGCAACAGGAACTCGACCGAGACGGCCTCGCAGTGCACCTCGGGCAGCCGTGCCGGATTGGCGCCGGTGCTCTCGCCGGCCGCTTGCGGCGAGCGATCGGTCGCGAACCGGAAGTGCACGCCCTCGCCGTCGAGCAGGCGGTAGACGATCTCGATGCGATCGGCGCGGGCGATCTCCGAGGCGCGCAGGGCGCCCACCCGCGCATCGCTGTCGACGCCCCAGGCCCGCACGACGCGTTCCTGCCAGAGGACCGGGTCCTCCTCGGGCTGAGGCAGCAGCAGCAGGGCACCGTCGCGGAGGCCGAGCACGCTGCGCAGGCCGCCGCGGGCGCTGAGGGTCAGTACGCCCTCCCGCCGGCTGCGGGCCAAGCTCTGCATCAGTTCGGCTAGGCCGATGCCGCCTACGTCGCCCTGGAAGCTCATGTGTGGAAGGGGGTGCTCGTGGAGCGCGCCAGCAAGCCGTGCTCGGGGAGCGGCGACTCCCCGTCCCTATCGGCCCGTCGAGGCTTGCGAGTGGAGGTCAGGGGGCGGGAAATCGCAGCCGCAGACGGGCGAGGTCCGCGGGCCGATCCAGGTCGTCGAGCACCTCGCGGGCCTCGACGGCGACCTCCAACAGGGGCTCCGCCCGGTCGCGTAGCGCCCGCAGGGGGGTATCGGGATCGAGCTCGGTCAGCTCGGCGGCCAGCAGGTGGCCGAGGACCAGCGGGTGGCCGTGGCGTTCGCCGTGGCGCGGCGCCAGCCAGCCCCGGGCGGGCGCCCCGGCGGCCTCCCAGGTCGCCGCGAGGGCTTCGAAGACCGCGGAGGGGACCAAGGGCACGTCCACCGGCGCCAGGCACAGGTCGCGCTCCGAGCGCGCCCGTGCGGCATGGGCGATGCCGCCGCTGCGGCCGGCGGCCCAGGAACGGTGCTGGAGCAGGTCGGCTCCGGGCGGCAGGGCGGCCGCGATCGGGGCGTGGTCGGCGCCGGTGACGACCAGGGGCGCGATCTCGTCCAGGCAGGAACCCGCGCGCAGAAGGCGCGCCAGGGGGGTCGCGCCGCCGAGGTCGACGAGGGCCTTGCAGCGCCCCAGGCGCGTGCTCGCGCCCGCGGCCAGGAGTACCAGGGCCGGCTTCACGAGCCGACGTAGCGGTCGTAGAGGGCCAGGGCGCGGTCGATCTCGTCGGTGCCCTCGACCAGTGCCCGGCCGTCGCGGAACAGGGTCAGGGTGATCTCGCCGACCGTGAAGCGCAGGATCGGGCCGGCGAAGCGCAAGGAGTCAGCCACGCCCTCGAGGGCGAGCGCCACGCGCCCGAGGTCGGGCGCTGGCTTGCGCCCGCGCACCTGCACCGCGTTGCGGCCGCAGAGGATGGTCGCGCGCCTGCCCGGCGCCTCGTGGAGGTGGGGGAAGTCGCGCTCGACGCAGCAGGGGCAGGCGGCGTGGCGGGCGACGCGCAGGCTGCGCGCCTCGCCGCTCCAGATGTCGATCTCGACCAGGGGCGCAGGTGGCGCGGGAGCTTCGGCCGGGTCGCGGGCCAACAGGCGCACGGCGTGGCCGGCTTGCAGCGAGGCCACCGCGGCCACCGCCGGCAGGAGCACGCCGGCCGTGTCGCAGGTCGGCAGGCTGCCGGTCGGCGGCGGCTCGGGGAACAGGCAGCGCAGGCAGGGTCCGATGCCGGGCAGGATCGGCAGGGCTAGGCCGCCGGAGCCTACGACGCCGCCGTAGATCCAGGGCACGCCGCGCTCGACGCAGTAGTCGTTGAGCAAGTAGCGCGTACCGAGGTTGTCGGTGCCGTCGAGGATCAGATCGCAGTCTTCGGCCAGCTCCCCGACGTTGTCGGGGTCGAGGTGCTCGGCGTGGCACTCGAAGCGCGTGGGGCCGCCGATGCGCTCGAGGGTCTGGTGGGCGGCCTCGACCTTCAGGGTCCCGGACCGGGCGTGGCGGTCCTCGAACAGGACTTGGCGCGGGAGGTTCGACTCCTCGACGATGTCGCGGTCGACGAGCACCAGGAGGCCGACTCCCGAGCGCGTCAGGGTCTGGGCCAGGATGCCGCCCAGGGCGCCGCAGCCCACGAGCAGCACGCGCGCTTCCTCGAGGCGCGCCTGGCCGTCCGGGCCGAGGGGCGCGAAGCGCACTTGGCGCTCGAAGCGTCGCGAGGGCTGCGCTCGCCCGCTCATGCGAAGCAGCGCAGGGAACCGAGGACGAGCACGGCCAGGAGCAGAAGGCCTCCGAGGGCGAGGGGGGCGAGGGCGCGCGCGTCCGAGCGCGGCGGCCTGTCGAGCTCGACCCAGTTGAAGAAGCGTTGCGCCTCGCCCGCGAGGGTCGCGCCGCAGTGGGGGCAGCGCACGCGGTCGCCTCCGCCGTCGAGGGGGATCACGCCGTCGCACTCCATGCAGTAGTGATTGCGCGTACCGCCGCCCTCGGCGACACCAGGGGCGCGCGAGCGCTCGCGGTAGTACTCGACGGCTTCGTGGTTGGTGCGCGCGCGCCAGCGAGCCTCCTCGGCGGGGGTGCGGGACGGGGTGGCGTCTGCGTCGGAGGGATCCACGGGGGGACAGATTAGCAAGCGCGGGAAAGAAAGCCCCCGACCCTGCCGATGGAGTGGGCGTGGGCGTGCTGACGGCGAACGAGATGATGGGAGAGGCGCGGCCCGGCCGCGCGCCGCTCGGTGCCGCGGACGGGGCGGGCCTGGCCGGGCGGCCCGTGGCCGGGCGGCCGCGAGTCGTCGCCCCAGGGCGCCTCGAGCGCGCCTATCAGGCCCGCATCGGCAGATTGGAGGGGGACCTGGAGGCCAGCGCCCTCGTCGAGCGCGGGACGCAGCGCCGCTGCGAGCGGGTGGAAGGGCGTCTGGAGCAGAGCGAGCGACACCTCGAGCAGAGTCTGCAGACCGAGCGTCGCCTGTGCGCCACCCTGGGCAGGCTCGAGGGCGAGAACGCCCTGCTGCGCGAGCGAATCGTCCGCCTGGGGCCCGGCCGCCGGCGCTCCTGGCTGGCGTCCCTGCTCGGGCGCGCCGCCGCTTCTCGCTGAGCGCGGCCGCGTGCGGCCGCGCGCGGCCGGCCGGCGTGGCTTCGTGCAGAATCCCGGCAGGGCTTCGTGCAGAATCCCGGTTGACTGGGGCGGCGTTGGTGTGGATCCTCTCGCGCCGACTTGGACGGTGGATGTAGCTCAGGTGGTTAGAGCGCCGGATTGTGGTTCCGGAGGTCGGGGGTTCGAGTCCCCTCATCCACCCCAACCCCCGCCGGGGTTCGGGCAGCCCGAGATTCGGGCAGGCCGGAAGAGGAACGCCAACGGGGCGCTAGTCCTCCTCCGGCGGCTCGGTCGGCGGCGAGGAGTAGAACGACAGGCCGCGCACGTTCTCGTCCACCGTGAGGGGCGAGTGGATGGGAGGGAAGGCGCGCTGGCGGCAGTCGCTCCGCTCGCACAGGCGGCAGGTCGGGCCGATGGGCTCGGCGGCGTCGAGGTTGTCGATGTCGACTCCGTCGGCGTAGACCAGATTGCCCGCGTGCTCCACGCCGCAGCCCAGACCGATCGCCAGGCGGCTCTGAGGGGCGCGGAAGCCGCCGCCCTCCTTGCGCACCGTGCGCGCGATGCAGAAGTAGGCCGTTCCGTCGGGCATGCGCGAGAGCTGCGTGCGGATGAAGCCCGGCTGTAGGAAGGCGGCGTGCACGTTCCAGCGCGGGCAGGCGCCGCCGAAGCGCGCGAAGCGGATGCCGCTGCCGCTGAAACGCTTGCTGAGGTTGCCGGCGATGTCGACGCGCACCATGTGGAAGGGGACGCCGGCGTGTCCTGGGCGCTTGAGGGTCGTCAAGCGGTGGCAGACCTGCTCGAAGCTCGTGCGGAAGCGATGACCGAGCATCTCGACGTCGTAACGCAGCTTGCGGGCGGCCGTCAGGAAGGACCCGTAGGGCATCAGCACCGCGCCGGCGAAGTAGTTGGAGAGGACCACCCGGCAGAGGGCGACGCTCTCGGCCGAGCTGCGCCGGGAGCGCTCGATGTAGTCCTCGAAGACGTTGTCGTGCTCGAGCAGACCGAGCTGGTGGGCGAGCTGGAAGTGGCGCGCACGGGGCGGCAGTACCTCCGAGAGGGCGAGATGCCCGCGCTCTGGATCGAAGCTGCGCACGCGCGCGCCCGCGCGGTCCTGGGGCACGACCTCGACCGTCACTCCGTGGCGCGCCTGGAGGCGCTCGGTAAGGACGTCCTCTAGGGAGCCCGGCCCGGCGTGGACGTCGCGCCCGAGCTCCTCGGCGGCGGTCTCGAGGGTCGGGAAGTGGTTGTCGTGCTCCTGGATGAAGTCGTGCACGTCCTCGGAGGGAAAAGGCTCGGAGTGGCTGCCGGGCAGTTGGCCACCGTCGGCGAGGCGCAGGGCGAGGGACTCGCGCTCGTCGAGGGCCGTGCGGTAGGCGCCGTAGAGGGCTAGGACGGCGCGCCCGACCTCGGGCGAGTGGTCCGCTACCGCCTCGATCTCGGCCTCCGTGGGCTCTGTACGCGCGAACAGGGCGTCGCCGAAGACCTCCGAGAGGTCGCCGATCAGGCGCGTGTCGTCGTCCTCGGCGAGTTTGGCGACGTCTACGTCGTAGGTCTGGGCGAGCTTGAAGAGCAGGGGCACCGTCAGGGCGCGGCGGTTGTTCTCGATGTAGTTGAGCAGGCTCTGGGAGATGCCGAGCTCCTCGGCCATGCGCCGCTGGGTCAGCCCGCGCGAGTGGCGCAGGCGGCGGATCTTGCTTCCGATTCGGGACTTGGGGCTCATCGACGTCTTCCTGGAGAGGGTGCTGGGATCTGGAGGGATGACACTGACCACACTATCACAGAAGAGGAGGTGGATCGTGCAACGCCGTGACACATTGAAAAACAAGGACTTATTGACAGATATCGATTTTGATGAATACTTGACACAGCGTTGGGCCGCGCCCGCCGCCTACCGAAGAGTCTTCCGGATCTCCCCGACCACAAGCTACGAAGGACCAGAGATGATGCCGCCCGACGCCGCCGCGTCCCCCCAACTGCTGCCCGAGGGCGTGTCGATCGGTGGGGCGGCCCAGCCCGGTTCGGCGCGCATCCTGACCTCCGCGGCACTGGAGTTCGTCGCGCTCCTCGAGCGCCGCTTCGGCGAGCGCAGGCGCGAGCTCCTCGCCGCCCGGACGCTTCGCCAGGAGCGCTTCGACGCCGGTGAGCTGCCCGGCTTCCTGCCCGAGACGGGAGACGTGCGCGAAGGAGACTGGCGCGTCGCGCCCCTACCGGCCGACCTGGTCGACAGGCGCGTCGAGATCACCGGCCCCCTCGAGCGCAAGATGGTCATCAACGCCCTCAACTCCGGCGCGCGCGTCTTCATGGCCGACTTCGAGGACAGCCAGTGCCCGACTTGGCAGGCCCTCGTCGCCGGACAGGTGAACTTGGCCGACGCCGTGCGGCGCACGATCGACTTCACCCATCCCCGGACCGGCAAGGCCTACGCCTTGGGCGAGGAGACCGCCACGCTCCTCGTGCGCCCGCGCGGCTGGCACCTCGAGGAGCGGCACGTGACCGTCCACGGGCGGGCCGTCTCGGCCTCGCTCTTCGACTTCGGCCTGTACTTCTTCCACAACGCCGCTGAGCTCTTGGCGCAGGGAACCGGGCCGTACTTCTACCTGCCGAAGCTGGAGAGCCACCTCGAGGCGCGCCTGTGGAACGACGTGTTCCTCGCTGCCCAGGAGGAGCTCGGGATCGCCGCGGGGACGATCAAGGCGACCGTCTTGATCGAGACGATCACCGGCGCCTTCGAAATGGACGAGATCCTGTTCGAGCTGCGCGAGCACTCGAGCGGACTCAACTGCGGGCGCTGGGACTACATCTTCAGCTTCATCAAGCGCTTCGCCGAGCGCGCTGACTTCGTTCTGCCCGACCGCGGAACGGTCGGCATGACCAGTCACTTCCTGCGCAGCTACAGCCGTCTGTTGATCGAGACCTGCCACCGGCGCGGCGTCCACGCCATGGGCGGCATGGCGGCTCAGATCCCGATCAAGAACGATCCCGAGGCCAACGAACAGGCCCTCGGGAAGGTGCGCGCCGACAAGTTGCGCGAGGTCACCGACGGCCACGACGGCACCTGGGTGGCGCACCCCGGCCTCGTCGCCCAGGCCACGGCGATCTTCGACGAGCACATGCCCGCGCCCAACCAGATCGACGTCGCGCGCGAGCCCTGTGGCGTGACCGCCCAGGACCTCCTGCGCGTGGAGGCCGGCGAGATCACCGAGGCCGGCCTGCGCCAGAACGTCTGCGTCGGAGTGCAGTACCTCGAGGCCTGGCTGGGCGGCAACGGCTGCGTGCCCCTCTACGACCTGATGGAGGACGCCGCGACGGCCGAGATCTCACGCACCCAGATCTGGCAGTGGATCCGCCACGGAGCGCGGTTGGCCGACGGCCGCAGCGTGAGCGCAGAGCTGGTGTCCGAGGTGCTCGCGGAGGAGCTCTCCGCGGTGCGCGCGAGCCTCGGCGCAGAGCGCTTCGATGACGGCCACTTCGACGACGCGGCGCGTCTGTTCGAGTCCCTCTCCACCGCCGCGCACTGCGGCGAGTTCCTGACCCTGCCCGCCTACGAGCGACTGTTGGACCTTCACGGCTGAACCACCTCCTTCCCGACTCCTTCCTCTCCACACCACGATGACTGACAACAACGGCCCCCGCGATCAAACCCAACCCAACGGCAACGGAGCCTCCGAAGGTTCGACGAACGGCAACGGTTCCAACGGCAGTAGTTCCAACGGCGGTAGTTCCAACGGCAGTGGTTCCAACGGCGGTGACTCGAGCGGGATCGGCTCGACGGGCGACGTGATGGACCTCGAGGCGCACCGCTTCGACGGCATCGAGCGCGACTACACCCCCGAGGAGGTCGAGAGTCTGCGCGGCTCCCTGCGGATCCAGCACACCCTGGCCGACGCGGGCGCCCGCAAGCTCTGGGGCTACCTGAAGAGCGAGGACTACATCAACGCCCTCGGCGCCCTCACCGGCAACATGGCCATGCAGCAGGTGCGCGCCGGCTTGAAGGCGATCTACCTCAGCGGCTGGCAGGTGGCGGCGGACGCCAACGACGCGGGCCAGATGTACCCCGACCAGAGCCTGTATCCGGTCAGCTCGGTGCCGAACGTCGTGCGGCGCATCAACCGCACCCTCGCCCGCGCGGATCAGATCCAGCACCTCGACGGCGAGGGTGACGTAGACTGGTTCCAGCCCATCATCGCCGATGCGGAGGCTGGCTTCGGCGGCCCCCTGAACGCCTACGAGCTGATGAAGGCCATGATCGAGGCGGGCGCCGCGGGCGTGCACTTCGAGGACCAGCTCGCCAGCGAGAAGAAGTGCGGCCACCTCGGCGGCAAGGTGCTCGTCCCGACCCAGGCCTTCGTGCGGACCCTCAATGCCGCGCGTCTGGCGGCGGATGTGATGGATGTGCCGACGGTGCTGATCGCACGCACCGACGCCGACAGCGCCCAGCTCATCACCTCCGACGTGGACGAGCGCGATCACGACTTCCTGACCGGCGAACGCACCCCGGAGGGCTTCTTCCGGCTGCGCGGCGGGATCGACTGCGCCATCGCGCGCGGTCTGGCCTATGCGCCCTACGCGGACCTGTTGTGGTGCGAGACGAGCACGCCCAACCTCGACGACGCCCGTCGCTTCGCCGAGGGCATCCACGCCAGGTTCCCGGGCAAGATGCTGGCCTACAACTGCAGCCCGTCGTTCAACTGGAAGCAGCACCTCGACGACGAGACGATCGCTGTCTTCCAGCGTGAGCTGGGTGCCATGGGCTACCGCTTCCAGTTCATCACCCTGGCGGGCTTCCACGCCCTCAACCACTCGATGTTCGAGCTCGCCCACGCCTACCGGGACGAAGGCATGGCGGCCTACTCGCGCCTGCAACAGGGTGAGTTCGCCTCGGAGGCGATGGGCTACACCGCCACGCGCCACCAGCACGAGGTCGGCACGGGCTACTTCGACGCCATCTCCAACGCCGTCGCCGGCGGCGAGGCCTCGACGACGGCCATGAAGGGCTCGACCGAGAAGGCCCAGTTCTAGACGGCTACCGCATCAGCGCCCACGGCGCAGCGCACGGACGGCCGAACACGCCGTCGCTCCGAGCCTGAGGGCGGGGCGGCGGCGTGTGTCTCCGTTCAGGGGCAGCGAGCGGGTCAGGGGCGGCGCGGACAGGCTGCGCGAGTCGGTGGTGGAGCGGAGGTTTGACGGCTTTTCTGCGTCAGGTCGGTCACAAGATCTGGTTACCCAACCTGTGACGGAGAGCGCTGCACATCGCCGGAAGCACGCGACCGCCGGGGGCGGAGCCAGCCCTGGTGAGCGTGTCCTGCGCCCCGTCGAGACCCCTCAGACCCGCCCTCCTGGAGAGAAGTGATGCTCATGATTCGTCGACCCCGCCTCCTGATGCCGTGCCATCCGGGCCTCGTCTGCCTCCTCGGTTCCCTCCTCCTGAGCGGCTGCTCGGGAGGAGGCGGGGGGACCTCCACAGGAGATCCGGGAGCCTCCGGCGGCGGTGCCGGCGGCGGTGCCGGCACCGGGGGCGGGGCCAACGAACCCGCGCTGACGCTTCAGGAGGGGGATTTCTGGACCTTCATGTGGTCTCTTGAGGACACGGATACCGCCCAGGGAGCGGGAACCTCCCACGCCTCCGACGCCGGCAGCTACACCATCAGCCTGGGTGCGCCGGTCGCCGTCGCGGGCCTGGAGCTGCTCACGGTGATCATCGATGGTGATCATGAGGGCTTGGCCGACAACGTCTCGGTGGCTCTCGCGCCCCCCTACCTCTTCGTCGGGGTCGACGATCAGCGACTGGTCGGCTCCCGCGATGGCGTCAACCTCGAGACCGTCTTCGACTTCAGCGGATCGAGCTGGCAAGGGGGTGGCTGGTTCCAGGAATGGAATTCATCGACGGTGCTCTCGGCCACCGTCGGTCACCTCAGCAACGACTTCGTCGACGTGGACGGGCAGCGGGCCGGGGTTTCGAGTTCCGAGGGTGGTTGTGAGTACTTCCCCGGCGCGGGGACCATCTGCCCCGGTGACGACGAGTGGAACATCCGTATCTACGACCACGCCAAGGGTGGCATCGGCATGGTGGGCTATGAGTCTCGCATCACCTACACCAGCAACGGCGGTGGCTTCTTCACTTCATTCACGACTGAGATCGACGTCGGCCTGGTGGAGACCTCTCTGGTGGCCACAGACGGTTGGATGCCCACGCCTCTCGCCTGGAGCCAGGCCCAGCCCTTGCCGTCTCCACGCACCGACTTCGGCGCCGCCGCCCTCGACGGGAAGCTGTACGTCTTCGGCGGATACCTCGGCGGCAGCACCACGCCGACCGACGACGTTCAGGTCTACGATCCCATCGACCTGACCTGGACCCAGCTGGCGCCGATGCCCTTCGGGCCGCGCGGGGACTGCACGGCGGAGGCCCTGGGAGGCAGCCTGTTCGTCTTCTGCGGGTACGACCCCGCCAACCCTCAGGGCGGCGATGAGCTGCACCGCTACGACCCGCTGACCGGGTCATGGACCGAGGAGAGCGCGCCGCCTGAGCCTCTCTCCGATGTGAAGTCTGCCGTTCTGCCGGATCTGTACGGGGGCATGATCGCTTACCTGCATGGAGACACCGACGGCGTGCGGATCCTGTTCTTCGAGCCGGGAACCGACACCTGGTACAACGAGAACTGCCCGAGCACTCCGCGCGTCAGTCGCTGCGGCTTCGCGGGAGACGGGGGAGACCTCTTCCTGGTCGGTGGTTGGAGATACGAATTCGACCCGTGGGATCCGTGGGACGAGACGGACCGCGTGCGCATGTGGAACGACAACCTCTGTTGGAGCTATCCGCCCTCCCTGGGGGACAAGCGCCAAGAACTCTCCGCCTTGCACCTCGACGGGTACATCTACGCCATCGGCGGCGAGAAGAACTCGGTGACCGAGCGCACGGTGGAGCGCATGGACACGGCCACCCTGGGGGGCTGGGAGGAGATCCAGGGCGTCCTCACGCCCCGGAGCAACCCGGAGGCCGTGGCCCTCGACGGGAAGCTCTACGTTCTGGGAGGCGTCGGCGCCGACGGCCAGAGACTGGCCAGCGTCGAGGTGCTGGATCCCCTGAATCTGTGAGGGTCGAGGGGCGCGACGGGGCTCAGCTGGGCAGGCCGCTGGTCAGGACGCCCTCGACGGCTTCGCAGAAGCGGTCCACCTCCTCCAGCGTCGAGTAGACGCTGGGGGAGACGCGCAGACCGGTGCAGTCGCGGTGACCGATGCCGCAGACCAGGATGCGGTGGACTCTCCACAGGTGCGAGGCGAGCGCGCCCGCCTCGACGCCCTCGATCCGGAAGTTCGCGATCCCCGCTGAGCGGGCGGGCTCGAGGGGCGTGTGGATGCGCACGCGGTCGTGGACGGTGAGGCGCGTCACCCAGCGGTCTCGCAGGTGAATCAGGCGCGCGAGCTTGCGCTCGGGGTCCAGGAGGCGGTGGAACTCGAGGGCCTCGCCGATCGCCAGGGAGAGTCCCACCGGATGGGTGCCGATCTCCTCGAACTTGCGGATGTCGTCGCGTTGGGAGACCTGTGCCGCCATCAGCGGCCAGAGGCCTGCGATCTTCGAGCGCCGGACGTACAGCATGCCCGTGCCGAAGGGAGCGAAGAGCCACTTGTGCAGGCTGGTCGCGTAGTAGTCGCAGTCGAGGTCGGCCTGGCGGAAGGGGAAGTGACCAAAGGCGTGCGCGCCGTCCACGATGAGCTCGATGCCGCGTTCGCGCGCCGCCGCGACGACCGCCT
Source organism: Planctomycetota bacterium (assembly GCA_002686265.1). Taxonomy (GTDB): domain Bacteria; phylum Planctomycetota; class UBA1135; order UBA1135. The sequence goes on along the minus strand of NZBA01000096.1, from coordinate 99,644 downwards.
TGACCGGCAGGATGCGCCCGGTGAGGTTGATCACGTGGCACATCAGCACCAGGCGCGGCCGGTAGCGGTCCATGGCCCTGACGAAGCGGCGCACGAACTCGTCGTCGCCCAGGGCAGGATCGGGCACGCGCAGCTGGTGCAGGAGGATGCCCTCTCGGCGCGCGCGTTGCTTCCAGGTCGCGATCATGCGCGGGTAGTCCTGGTCGGTCGTCAGGACCGCTTGGCCTGGCTCGAGGTCGAGCCCGAACTGGCAGATCTGCAGGCCTTCGGAGGCGTTGCGCGTGATGGCGATCTCCTCGGCGTCGCAGCCGAAGGTGTCTGCCAGGTCCGCACGCACCGCCTCTCGCTCGGGCAGCTGGACGCGCCACATGTTGTGGGCCGGCGAGCGGTTGGCGAAGGCGAGATGGCGCGCGAGAGACTCCTGCACCACCGCCGGTGCGGGGGACACGCCGCCGTTGTTGAAGTTGATGTGCTCGCGGTCGACGGTGAAGGCCTCGCCGACCGTGTGCCAGAAACTCTCGTCGCGGGCCACCTCCCGCGGTGAACCCGCTCGGTCCGCGAGGCGCTCGAGGGCCGCACGCGCGCGATGCGGGCGCAGGGCGGGCGCCGCGGCGACTGTCGCGGCGGGAAGAAGCACGCTCCCCAGGAAGCGCCGGCGATCGATCTGAGGCGGCACGCACCCATCATGGGCCGTTTCCCGAGCAAGGTCGAGTCCCGCACGCGGGGCTGGCGGGACGAGCGGCGGATGCGGCCCGAAAGGAGGCCCGTGACGGGCGAGAATCGGTGAGGATGGAGCCCTGCCGGTGGAGCGCCCCGCAGAGGCGCGTGTCGGCCGGCGGGTTCGGCGAAGGGAAGGTGCGCATGCGGTACTCCGACAGCTCGAAGGCGCGACGGGGCGCGGACTCGCTCCGCGCGCGGGACAAGCTCTCGCCCGTGGTGGCGCTCGCCCTCGCCTTGGCGCCGGCGCGCGCGCTGGCGTTCACGCCCACGCCCACGCTCGCCCCGCGCGTCGCCGTGACGCGCGAGGGGCCGCGCTTTGTCCCCAACGCCGGCCAGTGGCCCGCCGCCGCTCGCTTCCAGGTCATCGACGGAGGCCTCTGCGGCTGGGTGTTGCGCGACGGCTTCCTGATCGATCGCTGCGAACCAGGGGACGAGCTCGGCGCCATCGACGCCTGCGCCCTGCGCTTCACCTTCGAGGGCGCGAGCGGGCTCGTCCCGCACGGTGAGGCGCCGACCGCCGAGCGGCGCAGCTACTTCCTGGGCGCCGACCGCGCGCGCTGGCGAGGCGGCCTGCCGGTCTTCGAGCGTGTGCGCTTCGAGGGCCTGTTCCCCGGCTGCGACCTGCTCCTGCGCGAGGGCGAGGGCCTGTTCGAGTACGACCTCGAGCTGGAGCGCGGCGCCCTGCTCGAGGAGATCGTCGTGCGCTGCGAGGGCGCCCTGGGTCTGGAGCTCGCTCCGACGGGAGAGCTCGTGGTCCACACGCCCCTGGGCGCTCTGCGCCAGAGCGCGCCGCGCGCCCGCGCGCGCTCGGCCGACGGACGCTCCATCCCCGTGGCCTGCGCCTTTCGCCTGCTGGGCGGGGAGCGCTTCGGCTTCGTCGCCCCCGACGCGAATGCCGGGCGGCCCCTGACGGTCGATCCGGGCATCGTCTGGTCGACCTTCCTGGGTGACGCGGAGGAGGACACGGTGAACGCGGTGCGCGTCAGCTGGGCCGACCGCACCCTCGTCGCTGGAGCGACGAGCAGTCCGCTCTTCCCGACCACCCTCGGCGCCTACGACGGCACCCTGGCGCGGCCGATCGACGCCTCCGTGACCTGTCTGGCCCCCGGCGGCGTCCTGCCCCTGTGGTCCACCTTCCTGGGCGGTGATGACTCGGACGCGGCCTACGGCCTGGCCCTCGGCCCGCATGACGCGGTCTATCTGACCGGCGAGACGGACTCGGCGGACTTCCCCGTCACGCCCGGCGCCTTCGATGGGAGCTGGAACGGCGGACGGGACGCCTTCGTGTCCCAGCTCTCCGCCGACGGCGCGACCCTGGTGGCCTCCACCTTCCTGGGCGGCGCCGGGGACGAGCGCGGCGCCGACCTGGAGCTCTCCAGCGCCGGCGACCCGCCCGACGAGGTGCGCCCCTTCGTGGGCGGCCTGACCGCCTCGGCGAACTTCCCCGTCACCGCGGGCGCCTTCGATCTCAGCTACGGCGGGGGGAGCTTCGGCGGAGGCGACGGCTTCGTGACGCGCCTGGCTCCCGACCTGGGTTCGTTGGACTGGTCCACCTACCTGGGCGGCGCGGGAAACGACGCCGTCTTGGATCTCGTGGTCGACGACGCGGGCCTGGTGAGCGCCGTGGGCTCGAGTGGCTCGGTCGACTTCCCGGTCACCCCCGGCGTCTTCGACCCCACCCCCAACGGCGTCGGGAACTTCAGCGACGCCTTCGCCACGCGCCTGGCGGCCGACGGCGCCTCCCTGGTCTGGTCTACCTTTCTGGGCGGCTCCGCGGGCGATGCGGCGACGGGCGTCGCCCTGTGCGCTGGGGGAGAGCCGGTGCTCGTCGGGCGCACCGAGTCCGCCGACTTCCCCGTCACCCCTGGGGCGGCGGGCCCCGTCCACGGCGGCGCGGGCGACGCCTTCGCCACGCGCCTCGACGCCGCCGGGAGCGTCCTGGTCTGGTCGACCTTCCTGGGCGGTGCCGCGGACGACGGGGCGCGGGCGGTCGTTCCCGCCGCGGCACCGGCCACCGCCGATGAGGTCCTGCTGACCGGCGGCACGCGCTCGGAGGACTTTCCCGCGACTCCCTGGGCCTTCGACAGCGAGGACAACAACCCGCCCCTGTCCTACCTCGCGGACGCCTTCATCGCGCGCCTCGGCGCCGGGGGAGAGCTGCGCTACGCCTCCTACCTCGGCGGCGGCGACGAGGACGAGGGACACGCCCTCGCCGCGACCGCCGACGGCGGGGCGGTCGTCGCCGGGCGCACGGTCTCGTCCAACTTCCCTGCCACGCCGGGCGCCTTCGACCGCACCCACGGCGGCGCCCAGCTCGCCGACGGCTTCGTCACGCGCGTCGACTTCCTGCGCCACCCCTTCGCCTACGGCGACGGCAAGCAGACCTCCCAGGGCGTCGTGCCGATCGTCGGCGCGGGCGGCTTTCCGAGCCTGGCGGGGGACGACCTCGTGCTCTACATCGACCTGGCGATCCCCTTCCAGTCCGGCTGGTGCTTCTACGGCCACAACACGGCCGACATCCCCTTCATGGGCGGCTCCCTGCTCGTCGCGCCGCCGCAGACGCGCTACCGGACGATCCAGACCGACCTGTTCGGCGCCGACACGGTCGGGGTGCCGATCCGGCCCTGGATGGTGGGGCAGACCCTGCGCTTCCAGTTCTGGTTTCTCGATCCCGGCGACCTCTTCGGGATCGGCCTCTCGCCGGGGATCGAGGTGCGCTTCTACCCCTGACGCGCCGCCAGCATCGCCCTGGCGGCCAGGAGACCGGCTGCGCCGCTGGCCGGGCCGGGGGGGTGGCTGCCGCTGCCGCACAGGAACAACCCGCCGACCGGGGTCGCGTAGCGGCCGCAGTCCGCGTTCGGGCGCAGGAACAGCGCCTGATCGAGGGCGCGCTCGGCCTGGTACAGGTGACCGCCGTCGAGGCGGTGGCGCTCCGCGAGCTGGTCCGGCGTCGTGCAACGCGTGGCGACGACGCGTTCGGGGAGCGTGGGCGCGTGGGCGGTGAGCGTGTCGAGGGCGCGCCCGGTGAGCTCGGCCCGGCGCTCGTCGTCCCAGCCGCCCGCGAGGTCCGCCGGGGCGTTGTGGACCAGGATCGAGAGCACGTGGTGTCCGTCGGGGGCGAGGGTGGGATCGGCGTGGCTGGGGACGCGCACGTCGAGCCAGGGACGCTCCGAGGCCCGGCGGTACTTGAGGGCGTCGAAGGCGCGTTCGAGGGCCTCGAGTCCCTCGGCGGTGCAGACGCGCTCGACGGCCGGGCCGCCGTGACCGGCGAGCTCGAGCGGGCCGGAGAGGGCGACGTCGAGCTTGGCGATCCCGCCCCGGCAGCGGATCGAGCCGGCGGCGTCGGCATGTCGGGGCTCGAGGGCCGTGGGTGGCAGGAGATCGAGGAGCGCCCGGCGGGGGCCGCAGGCGGCGGCGACGGCGCCGCAAGCCAAGTGCTGGCCGCCGGCCAGCTCCACGCCTCTCACGCCGCCGTCCTCGACGCACACGCGGCGTACTTCGGCCTCGGTCCTGCACTCGACGCCGGAGGCGCGCGCGGCGGCGAGCAGCGCGCGGGCCACGGCCGCCGGGCCGCCGACCGCCTCGGGCCCGCGGCTCTGCTCGTGGGCGAACCAGGTGAAGACGCTCCCCTCCGAGCGCGGCCCCATCCAGGTGCCCTCCAGGCCGCCGGCCGCGATTCCCGCCGCGAGCAGATCCGTCTCGAACCACCCCCCGAGCCAGTCCGCGAGGCTCATGGGCAGGATGCGCAGGAACTCCGTCATGTCCCGCCCGCCCAAGAGGCGCAGGGCGAGACCGGTCTTGGCCAGGGTGCCGAGCTCGGCGAAGTCGGCCTCGAAGGGATCGCTCGGCGGCGCGTCCAAGAGGCGCTCGACGATGGGCCGGAAGCGCCCGAGCTGCGCCCGCCAGGCGCCGTAGCTCTCGGCGTCGCGGCGGGAGTGGGCCGCGATCTCCTCGCGCGTCCGGTCGGCGTCGGCGTGCAGGACGAGGCGCGCGCCGTCCCCTCCGGCGAGCACCGTGGGCGCCGGCGATCGGCGCAGGACGAGCCCGTGGCGTTCGAGGTCGAGGGAGCGGGTGACGAGCGGGCGCAGGAGCGCCGCGTCGTGGTGGACGCCCACCGTGCGATAGCCGGGGTGGAACTCCTCGCCGGCCGCCGTGCCGCCGAGTTGTTCGGAGGCCTCCAGCACCAGGACCCTGCGCTCGGCGCGGGCGAGGGTGGCGGCGGCGGCCAGGCCGTTGATCCCCGAGCCGATCACCACGCAATCGAAGCGCTCGCGCGTCGGAGCGTTCACAGCGATCCCTCCGCCAGCATGGCCCGCGCCGCCAGGGCGCCGGGCGCGCCCATCAACCCGCCGCCGGGGTGCGTGCCCGAGGCGCACATCCACAGCCCGGCGACCGGCGTCTGGTAGTGGGCCCAGCCGGGTGCCGGGCGCAGGAAGGCCAACTGGTCGAGGGACAGCTCGCCGTGGAAGATGTTGCCCTCGGAGAGGCCGAACTCCTGCTCGAGGTCCCAGGGCGTGAGGACCTGGCGGTGGAGGACCGCCGAGGTCAGCCCGGGCATGTACTCCTCGAGGGTCTCGAGCACCGTGTCGCCGAAGGCCGCGCGCCGCTCCGGCCAGGTCTCGGCGCCGCCGTTGACGTGGTAGGGTGCGTATTGCACGAAGCACGACATGACGTGCTTGCCCGGCGGCGCGACGCTGGGGTCGGAGAGCGAAGGGATGACCACGTTGATGTACGGCCGCCGCGAGGGCTCGCCGTACTTGGCGTCGTCGAAGGCGCGCTCGAGGTACTCGATCGAAGGAGCGATGGCCACGTCGCCATGCATGTGGGGACCGATGCCAGGCCGGGAGGTGAACTCCGGCAGGTGGTCGAGAGCCAGGTTGACCTTGCCCGAGCTCCCGCGCAGCTTGAAGTGGCGCATGCGCTCGCAGAGCTCCGCGGGCAGGTGCTCGGCGCCGACGAGACCCAGGAAGGTCAGGCGCGGGTCGACGCCGGAGACGACCGTGCGGGCGTAGAGCTCCTCGCCGCCGGCGAGCACGACGCCGCGCGCCGTGCCGCCGCGCACGAGCACGCGCTCGACGGGGGCCTCGGTGCGGATCTCGCAACCCGCCGCCCGCGCCGCGGCGGCGATGGCCAGGCTGACGGCTCCGGTGCCGCCCTGGGCGAGGCCCCAGGCGCGAAAGGCGCCGTCGATCTCGCCCATGTAGTGGTGCAAGAGGACGTAGGCCGTCCCCGGCGAGCGCACGCCCTGGTAGGTGCCGATGATGCCCGAGACGCTCATGGGCGCCTTCAGCACGTCCGACTCGAACCACAGGTCGAGGAAGTCGGCCGCGCTCATCGTCATCATCTGCAAGAAGCGCGTCCGCAGGGAGCGCGGCAGGGCCTGCAGGCGGCGGGCGTGGCCGAGGATCTCGACCAGGCGCGCGGGGTTCAGGGAGGTCGGGCGAGGCGCGGGGGCGTCGATCAGGGGCTTCACGATGCGCCCCATTTGCATCATCGTGCGGCCGTACTCCCCGTAGACCTCGGCGTCGGCGGGGCTGAAGGCCGCGATCTCGCGCCGCGTGCGCTCCGGATCGCCCCAGCGCGCCAGGGAGCGACCGTCGGGCAGGGGCGAGAAGGAGCAGTCCAGGGGCAGGATGCGCAGGCCGTGGCGCGCGAGATCGAGGTCGCGGATGATCCAGGGGCGCAAGAGGCTCACCACGTAGGAGCAGACGGAGAAGGTGAAGCCCTCGAAGACCTCCTCGCTGACCGCCGCGCCGCCCAGGACGTGCCGGCGTTCGAGCACCAGCACGCGCCGCCCGGCGCGCGCGAGGGTGGCGGCGCAGATCAGGCCGTTGTGCCCGCCGCCGATGATGATCGCGTCGTAGGGTCTCGCCATCAGGCGCCCTCCTCCGCTGCCGCGCCCGAGGAGGCCTTCTTGCGCGGCGGGTCGAAGAAGGGCCGCTCGACCACGGTCGCGGGGACCGTGTGGCGCTCGTAGGCGACGGTCGTCTCCAGCTCCAGGCGTGTACCGACGGCCGAGCGCCCGGCCTCGACCGTGGCCAAGGCCAGGTTCTGTTTGAGCGTCGGCGACCAGGTGCCGCTGGTGGCGCGGCCCACCTGCCGCCCGGCGGCGTAGACCGGGACCGACTCACGCCAGGCGCGAGTCGGGAGCGAAGGCGGCAGGGAGTGGCGCTCGTGAAGCTCCTCGATCGCCTCCCAGTCCGCCACCAGGCCGACCAGCGCCTGGCGCGAGCGCCCGCGCGAGCGCCCGCGCGCCTCGCGCCGCAGGGCGTCGCGCCCGACGAAGGGGCCGCGCTCGAGGTGCACGGCCCAGCCGAGCCCGAGCTCAAAGGGCGTAGAGGTCTGGGAGGGGATGATCGCGTCGCGGGCGCCGATGTAGTCGACCCCGGCGAGCAGGAAGCCGGCCTCGAGGCGCGTGATGTCGAGGGCGTCGAGGCCGACGGGGGCGAGGCCATGGTCGGCGCCCGCGGCGACGGCCGCGTCCCACAGCTCGACCGCGTCCGTCGCGTCGACCCACAGCTCGAAGCCGAGGTCGCCCGTGTAGCCCGTGCGCGTGACGTCGAGCTCGAGCCCGCCGGCACGCGCGCGCGTGCCGCGGAAGAACTCGAGGTCCGCCGCCTCCGAGCCGCACAGCTCGCGCAGCACCCCGCGCGAGGTCGGGCCCTGGAGCGCGAGGGCGGCGACGCTCTCGCTCTCGTCGCGGAGCGTCGCGTCGAAGCCGCGCGCCTGGCGCGAGAGCCAGCGCAGGCTCGGCTCGGCCGCGGTCATGCGGTAGCGCTCCGGCCCGAGGCGGGCGACGGTCCCATCGTCGATGACCTTGCCGTCCTCGTCGCACCAGCAGCCGTAGGCGACGGCTCCCACGGCGAGACGCGTCACGTCCCGCGTCCAGATCCACGAGAGCAGGGCGGCGGCGTCGGGGCCCTTCACCTCGTACTTGAACAGGGGCGAGACGTCGATCAGGCCGCAGGCGTGGCGCAGAGCGAGGTACTCAGGATCCACGGTCGTCCCGAACGAACAGACCGCGTGGCGCCCCGCCCACTCCTTCCAGCGGTAGCTCTCGCACAGGGGTGCCGTGCGCGGGTGGAAGGGGCTCTCGACGGGCATCGCGGGTACCGGGGGCCGAGGCCCGGCAGAGGCTATCAGTTCATCAAGCGACTCCCAAGTACGTTGTCGTGCCCCCGTGGGCGGCGGGCGCTCACCAGATCGAGGATCTCGGGCAGGAAGGCGGCGGCGAGCTCTTCGTAGCGTGGGCGCGGGGCCCCGGCCGTCTGGAACGCAGTGCACGATCTGCGGCAGCTCGGTGTCGGGGTCGCTCCCATCGCCTCCTACAAGCCCGCGCGCAACCGCCGCGACGGCGGGTACTCGGCTTCCTTCTCCCGGGCGAAGGCGAGGGTCTGGCGCGCGTTGTGCTCCCCGTAGAGGGCTCTGGCCCGCGCGGCAGAGTCGGCCCCAAAGTCGCGGGAAGAACTCCCGGCTCTGCCCGCGGCGCCTATCGGAACCCGTGCCGGCGGACGGCCTCGACCGGAATCGTGCCGGGAGCGGGCGCCGGACCGCTCGGGGCTTGGGGTTCTCCCGGCCGCGTCAGGCCCTCCGCCACCAGCGACGACTCCTTGAGGCGTTCCTCGGCTTCGATCTGCTCGGAGGCGATCGGCCCGGGAAGCGGGCCGAAGACCCCGCCGTCGTCGCGCAGGGCGCGGTTGAGCTCCTCCCAGACGGCCTTCGCAAAGGGCACCCACAAAGGCGCGGTCAGCGCCAGGAGCAGGTAGCGGGCGAGCTCGCCGTAGAGGTTGCTGAGGTTCATGGGGCCGTAGCGGGCCTATCGGCTTGCGTGGGCGGTAGGCATGAACGGCCCGGTTTCCGGCGAAGGTCAGCGGCCGCCGGAGACCGCTTGTGTGGGGGAACCGTCGGGGCGGTTGGGTGCGACCCACTCGCGGCGCTCTCCGCAGCGTACGCATGCGCGTTGGAACTCCGGCTCGCGGTCGGGGCCGGCGGGGTGCAGCTGGGCGAGGGTCTTCTCGTCGTTGCGCCAGCGGATCGTCTGGCGCTCGGTGGCGTGCACCCAGGTGTGTCCGAAGATGCGGCAGAAAAAGTTCATGGTGTCATGGCGGCGGCCGGGGCCCGCCGGCGATCCCCAGGTCAGGGGCAGAAGGTGACGGAGAGGCCGTCGGAGAAGTTGAATCCGGAGAGGCCGGCGGAAGGGTCGCGGTACCAGCACTGGAACTGTGCCGCGTCGCCGGCCTCGAGCTCGCCCCCCGCGGGCAGCGCGCTGTGGTCGAGGGAGAAGCTGAGGGCCCCCGCGCCCGTGGGGCGCGGCGGCAGGCGCAGGGCGGAGCCGCCCACGCAGCGCACGCCGTCGCCGAAGGGCTGAGCGATCTGATCGGGACCGTAGTAGAAGATCGCGAACTGGCCGGAGGGCAGACCGGCGCACTCCAAGACCAGTTCATTGGCGGTGATCGAGGTTCCGCCGCTGCTGGAGATGAGGGCACCCGCGCCGACCGAGTTGGGGGAGGTCTGGCAGTAGGTGCTCGGGAGCGCGCAGGCGACCTCGCCGACAAGCGTGCCGAGCATGAAGAGGTCGATGTGCAGGCCAGTCGTGGGGTCGGTGAGGGAGGCGTCGATGTCGATGGGCACCTCGATGCGCAGGCTTCCACCGGTCTCGACGATCGTCCCCGCGGCATCTCCGGAGTTGAAGGAGAGGCCGGTCATGTCGAACACGAGAGGCGTTCCCCCCGCGAGCGAGAGGGTCAGGGTGCCGGCCGTGGTCGTCACGGTGAGGTTCGTGGCGGTGAAGTCTCCCGTCGCGCTCACGCCGAAGGGGTCACTGCCGAAGACGTAGTGTACTCCGGCGAGGTCGAAGGAGAGCCAAGGCGGCAGGGGCGGGGGAGCCGTGACCTCGGCGTGCAGGTCGGGGACGACCGTCGCGTCCCCGCCGCTGATGAGCTGCCCGCCGCCCACCGGAGAGCCGCCCGTCGCGAGGGACAGCTCGACGGTTCCTTGCAGGTGGAAGGTGGGGGGCGTCATGACCATCGGCCCCAGGCTCGTGTCGCCGCCCCAGTCGATGCTGGAGGCGTCGAAGTCGAGGTCGAAGACGAAGTCGCCGCCCGCCGCGACGGGGGCGAGGGCGGCGAGCAGGGAGGTGAGTGCGAGGGTGTGTCTCATGGTTCGCGGCGGGCCGGGTTCGCGGTGAGCCCCATTCTGGACGACGGGCGGGACCACCGCCAGTCCGCCCGCCGTGACACGCGGCGGGGGGGCGCTGCGGGCGCGAGGCCCAGGGCGGCCCCGCGGATCAGGGTTCCAGCAGCCACTCCGCCAGGCGCAGGCGCTCGGCGGGACCGAACTCGGCGAAGGCCCGCATGTTGGCGGTGTAGCGCTGGCTCATGGCGCCCAGGCGTGCATCTGCGGCGAGGAAGGGGGCCGGATCGCGGAGGTACTCGGCGAGGGTCTGCGCGTCCCAGTGCGGGCGCAGCTGGCCCAGGGCGGGTGCCAGGAACGTTCCTTCGCGAGCGCGGCCGTGGCAGCTGTCGCAACGCGCGAGGGCGTACAGGTCAGCGCCGCCGGCGGTCTCGGGGTCCACGGGCGCACCGCCGGGAGCGCAGGCGGACAGGACGCCGGCGGCGAGGGCCGCCGGGAGCCAGGCGAGGAGAGGGCGCATCCGCTCATCGTACCCCTACGCCGCCGGCCTCGGCCAGCAGGCGCCGCGCCGCGTCGTCGCGCGGGTCGAGTTCGAGGGCACGGCGCAGGGCGAGGATCGCGCGCTCGGTCTCTCCCAGGACCAGCAGGGCCTGGCCAGTGCCGCGCCAAGCGCTCGCCAGACCACGGCCCAGCTCCGTCGCGCACCGGTAGAATTCGAGAGCCTCCGCGGCACGCCCGCCGCGCAGGAGGCAGGTGGCGAGGTTGACGTGGGCCACCGGGTTGCGCGGTCCCTCGCGCACCGCCCGCCGCAGGCTCCGCTCCGCCTCCCGCACGTCTCCCCCGGCGAGTTGGACGCGCCCGAGGTTGGACCAGGGGCGGCTGTAGCGTTCATCGGCTTCGATCGCCCGCAGCCAGGCCGCCCGCGCGCCGGCGATGTCACCGCGCTCCTCGCGCAGGAGGCCCAGGTCGTTCCAGGAGGGGGCGTCGTCGGGGTGATGGCGCAGCATCTCGGCGCGCCAGGCTCCCCGGTCGGCGTAGAGGACGGAGCGCTCGAGGGCGCCGAGCGCGGCCGCGGTCAAGGCCGTGGCGGCGAGGAGCCGGCGCGCGGGCAGGCGTGCTAGGAGGGCGTCGGCGAGGGGCGCGCCGAACAGCAGGGGTAGATAGAGAAAGCGCGGAGCGAAGACCTCGCCGAGGGGCGCGAGTTGCACGACCGGCAGCCAGGCGACGGCGGCCAGGAGAGCGGCGGCTCCCCTCCGCGTGCGTCGGCGCAGGATCCCGCCGACGAGCAGGACCGCCCACAGGCCCCAGCCCGCCGTCGCCGCGGCAGCGGCCGGTAGGGGAGCGAAGCGGGCGAGGAGGAAGTCGGCGCGATACTGGGGCGGGTAGTCGAGGGGGACGACGATCAGGCGCAGGCCCTCGAGCAGCTCGCAGCCGCCGACGACGAGGCGCTCGACGAGGGGCGCGGCGCCCAGGGCCGGGTGTGCGGCGGCGGGAATCCAGTGCCCGAGGGCCAGGCCGCGAGCGGTGAACCACACGCCGAGGCCGGCCGCCGCGCCGATCGCGGCGGCGCGTGCGGCGCGCGGCTGGGGGACTACGAGGATGTAGAGCAGTGCGAAGCAGACACCGTCCTCCTTGCCCATGGCGGCCAGGAGGACACCACAGCCGGCGGCTAGGGCGACGGGCAGGCCCGCGGCGGAGGGGGACTCCGCCGTCACGCGGGCGCTCGCGCGCAGGCAGGCGAGAGCACCGGCCAGGCCGGCGGCGGCGCTGACCATGGCGGTGCGCCCGCTGATCCAGGCCACCGCGTCCGCCAGGACCGGGTGGACGGCGAAGAGTGCCAGGCCGAACCAAGGCCAGCTCCCACCTTGCCGGCCCGTGCGACGCAGGAGCGCCGCGGCAAGGGCGCAGACCAGGGCGTGTGAGAGCGCGTTCCCAAGGTGGTAGCCGTGGGTCCACTCTCCCCACAAGGCGTGCTCGATGCGCAACGAGAGGCTGGTCAGCGGCCGCCACTGTCCCGCGTCTCCGAGATGGTGGAAGTAGTCGCGGTCGAAGGCCGCGCTGACGGGCAGGGAGCCATCGACCACCGGGTTGGCGAAGAGCAGCTCACGGTCGTCCATGGTCGTCCCGCCGCGCAGGGCGGCGGGCGCCCAGGCGGCGAAGGCGAGCAGGACGATCCAGAGAGGCCGCGGCATCCCGCAGAGGGTAGCCCGTTCGGGCTGCGCCCGTTCGGGCCGCGCCCGTTCGGGCCGCGCCCGTTCGGGCCGCGCCCGTGCTCCCGCGGTGCGGGCGGAGGGCCCTCCCTCTCCCTCGGGAGTCGACGCGGGGCCGGCTCTCCGCTCATGGGAGGGGATGCGCCTTCGCCGTGCCTGTCCGTCCGTCCGCTCCTCGCGCTGTCCATCGGGAGCCCGATCGCCGCCCGCCGGGCGCCCTCGAGCCCCCCCCGCAAGGAGCGCGTGACCGGCTATCAGCTCCGCTTCGCCATGGACCTCGTCGCTGCCAGCGGTCTTGCGCTGCCCGCCCGAGAGGGCTTCCCCGAGGTCGATGCTCCAGGAGTTCGAGCGCTCCATCATGCGCCGCTCACCCTTCGCCGGCATGGCGCCCGATCCTCCGGCGGTCCGCTCCGACCGCGCGCTCGAGGCCCTTTGCCTTGCGGTCCTCGGAAACCGCAGCAGGTGGCGGGGCGGTCAGGGGCAGCAGGGCAAGGGCCGCAGTTAGCATGGCTCCCAGCAGGTGTACTGTCTCGCCTGAATGAGTGCTGTCCGGGCCGAAGCGGAGAGACATGACCGCAAGCTGTGGACGACGATCTGAGGAGAGGCGCGACGTTTCCTTGGAGTTGGGAAGCAAACCGACACCCAAGCCCCCAACTCAGGGGAAGGCCACGCCACGTGCAGAAGGCCACGCCTTTCATCGAACCCCAGCCAGTCGCTACTCCGAAGGACGTCCTGACGGAGGTGCTGCGCAGCGCATGCTGACGGCCGCCCTGGAGGCCGAGGTCGAGGCCTACTTGGCCCCGCACATGGACGCCCTCCGACTCCGCTCCGTTTCCGTCTCCGGGCGCACAGCCCGGGCACCCCTCACGCCTCCTCAAGGGGCACCACCCTCCTCCTCACCTGACTTTGATCAGGACTGGACCGCTTCTTGGGGGTATGCCAGGGAGGTTCCCGGAAGTCGCTGAACCACCACACCCGGGAGTCGAGGAGTCCCAGGTCGAGTTCTGCACCCCTCGCGTCCAGCGGCCGGATCCACGCCGCCGGCGCCTGACCTCACCGCGTCAAGGCAGCCAGCTGACCTCGTAGCCGTTCGAGAGGTTGAAGTCGTGTACACCGGCGCCGCACGGCTGAGCACCCGTGTGATCCTCGTACCAGGTCTGGTAGCGCTTGAGCTCACCCGGTGAGGCGCCGCCATCCGTGGCGAGCGAGACGGTCGTGCGCGATACGCCGCCCGCGTTCGAGAGCAGGATCTGCAACCGGATCACTCCGCCACCGGCACAGCGCAGGCCGTCGCCAAAGGGCTGTCCCAGGCCGCCGTTCAGCGCTGCGTCGGCCTGGAAGACCGTGCACATGTGCTCCGGCGGCAGTCCGGTCGTCGTCAGCACCAGGTCGTCGCCGTTCAGGCTACGGGTCCCGCTCCCGCTGAGTCTCGCACCGGCCAGGGAGGCACCGTTGGCGCAACCAGAGCCGGGGACGCTGCCGTCGTTGTCGTTGTTGCACGGGCATGGCACGCCGCTCCCGGGCTCACCCAGGCAGAAGGCCCTTCCCGGGGGGAGCACGGTGAAGACGTAGGCCGAACCGGCATGCCAGCCGTTGTCGCCGTCCCACATCGACCCGACGAGCACTCGACCGCCGTCCGCGCCAAGGCTGTGGTGATACGCGAAGAAGTCCTCGTCCTCTCCGTCGGCGGGAACGAGCTTCTGGAGCTCGGATCCGGTCGCCGCATCGAACACGTAGGCGGCACCCGAATCCACACCATTGATCCCGGCGTCGACAGAACCGACGAACGCCAGCCCCTCCGAGAGCAGCACGCCGGTTCCGAAGTTGTCCCCTGCGGCCGCGTCCCCAGCCGTGAGCTTCGTGAGCTCCAGGCCGGCGAGCGCGTCGAACAGGTACGCCGAACCGGACTCGTTGCCGTCGTCGTCGTCCCGGTGCGAGCCCGCCAGTGCCAAGCGGCCGTCCAGGCTGACGTCCCAGCCGAACCAGTCGTGGGGCGCTGCGTCGGAAGGTGTGAGCTTGTGGAGTTGCTGTCCGGTCGCCACATCGAAGACGTAGACGGCGCCGGAGAGGGTGCCGTTGGAGTCATTGCCGTGGGCTCCGACCATGGCGAGGCCTGCGGAGATGCTGACGCTGCCCCCGAAGTGATGCAGCATCGAACCATCGGCGGCCAGGAGCTTGTGGAGTTGCTGGCCGCTACCGACCTCGACGAGGTAGGCGGATCCCGCACCTTGTCCCAGATCATCGTCTCCCATGGCTCCGATGAGTGCGATGCCGCCATCGATCGAGACGCTGCCTCCAAAGCCGTCGCCGTAGGCTCCATCGTTGGGCAGGAGCTTGCGAACCTGGGATCCGCTGACGACGTCATAGACGTAGACGGAGCCGCACATCTGGGCCACCTGGTCGTCGTTGGGAGCGCCGATGAGGGCCAGTCCGCCTTCGATCGCTACGCTCGTGCCGAAGGCGTGGCCGATGTCCCCGTCGGCTGGGGTCCATCGATGGCGCTGTTGTCCGCTGTAGGCGTCGAAGACGTACGCTGCTCCGATTCCCGCGACACCCTGGTCGACACCGGGGGCGCCGATGAGGGCCACGGCGCCGTCGAGCGCCACGCTGCAGCCGAAGTAGTCCTGCGGCGCGCCGTCTCCGGGCCTGATCTTGAGCAACTCCTGAGCGCTCGTGGCGGGCGTGAGCAGCGCCAGGACGACTCCCGCCAGGGAGCCCGAAAGGCGACCGTGCATGCGACTTGTTCTCAGCGGATAGGCACTTCAAGGGGCCACATTGGCCCGATGCCATCCTATCGGGCCGCAGTGTGAGTGCCAGGAGGAGGCGTGAGGGGTGCCCCGGCGGGAGGAAGGCCGAGCGAGGACGGTTCGAATGACGCCTTGGAGGCTGCGCGGGGCCGGCGAGCGGTTCTGGGTTTCGGGTGATCCGGTATGGACGGTGGGGGAGACCCGACGAAACGGGCGCTTCGTCGGGGTGCTCGCGTGGGAGAGGTGTGGGCGGTGGGAACGAAACGGGCCGCTGAAGGGGGATCGCGGGCCTGGAGGATGCTCGGGAGGGGATTCTCGGAGCGCTTGGGGGAGGCGCCGGTGAGGGCCCGGGGCCGGGAGAGGGGGCTGGGGTCTCTCACGTCCTGCGGGAAACGCCCTTTGGAGTTCCTTTCCGCTCAGGCTCTCTACCTGGTGACCACCTTGAGGTGCTCGGCCAGCACCCGCCCTTGTTGATCCACCGGCAGGCTGTCGGCCCCAGATGTTCTTGTCTGGGGGAGTTCGGCTGGGTTTGCATTGCGGCTCATGCACAGCCCTGACCCAACCCCCGGATCTCCATGTGCGGGCGACCCTGGAAGGCCCACCGCTTCACTCCACTCGGTGACCCACCGGAAAACCATGAGAAGATCATCCATGACTGTCTTCCGCAGCATCCTGGCCCTGCTCCTCGGTTCCCCCCTGATTCCCGCGTTCGCGTTCGACGTGATCGTGGTGGACACCAACGGGAGCGGGGACTTCCCCTCCCTGGCCGCGGCGACCATCGCCGCCGCAGATGGCGACGTGCTGCTCGTGCGCCCCGGGGACTACGGTGGGGACAACGTCCTCATCAATGCCAAAGGCCTGACCATCGTCAGGGACGGTGCGGGTACGGTCCGCGGCACGGGACCCTCCAGCACGGGGAATACCACCCCGAGCCTGATCGTGATCCGCAACCTGCCCGCCGGCAAAGAGGTCCACCTGTCCGGCCTCAGCTACGACATGACAGAGATGGCCTTCTGTAATGGCTTGATCCTGATCGAGGACTCTGAGCCCTGGGCCGACGGCGCCCCCTGCCAAGTCGGGGCGCTCTTCTGCAACTCGGTGACGATTACGAACAGCAATCTGCGTGGAGTCGACGGCTTCGAAATCTCAGGCGGGCAACAGAACGACGGCGCAAATGGCGGGGGCGGCCTGACCGTAGTTGAATCCACGGTCACGGTCTACTCCACTGCCATGCTCGGAGGCGATGGTGACGATGGCGTTTCGGATCCCTATGGCTGCGGCACCGGCGGCGACGGTGGCCCGGGCCTCTCTGTTCTTGGCAGCGCCTCCGTGGTCCGCCACCTCGACTGCACGTTCAGCGGCGGGGACGGAGGCGAAGGCGATTGCAGCAATGGTCTTCCCGGCCCCGACATCGACAACTCCGGCGGGACCTTGATCCCGCTCGCGATGATGGTCTATCCCATCACCGGCGACGCGGTCATCCGTGAGGGCAACACCTACACGCTCTCGATCGGGGGTATCCCGGGTACCGTGCCGGCCCTGCTGACGAGTACGGCCATGTTCCAGCGTAACCTGCCGCCCTCCGTCGGCGTCCTGCACCTGCTCTGGCCCTTCTCCGTGAACTACCTGTCCCCGATCCCGGACAGCGGTGTCCTGAACTTCGATATTGCGATCCCCACGCTGCCGAATGGCGTGGACAGCGCCTGGCGCATCATGCAGCTCGCCATCAACGATCCGCTCGGCCGCTTCCTGACTCGCCCGTTCAGCCTCACGGTTGTGGACGACGGGTTCTAGGATCGGGGAGGGCATCCGCCTGAGCCTGGCCGAATAGGCCGCGAGCGAGCCGCACGGTCACATGCCCGCGCGGCTTCTCTCGTGGATGCGGTTCCGATTCGTACGCTGCCGAGGTAGTGAGAGTGGTAGTCGGAGCCGACCTTCTCCCGCTTCTCGACGTGGCCTTCCAGCTCTTGTCGGAGATCGCCTGGGCCGTGGTGTCCCACAGGGCTGGACCCCGACTCTAGGAGTGGAACTAGCTAGGAAACCCGTCCTTGGGCGCTGGGGCGTGCTGTCGGTCAGCCCAACGCCTTACTTGACACACTGCTGCCGACCTGTTCGTACTGTATCGGCAGCGAGAAACGTTGATTGAGAAGTTGCAGGTACGCCGAACCTGCGGCATCGAGGACGGTCTCACCAACGACCACTAAACGCCTGGCCTCCTGAGCGCCGGGCCAGAACGCATACTCCAGCAACTGCCCGACCGCTTCTCGAATGCAGGCTCGTGGTGACCTTGCGGTCTTGATCTCGTAGAACCAGTAGCCATCGGGTTGACGCACGACGACATCGACGCTCGTCCCCACCCCGCTGCCCAACTCAGTACCGACGTTCGCAGCGCCATGCTCTGACACGAGCCGGTCATGCAGCGCCCACTGAAGCTCGTTGTGGCGGAGAGACACGTCCAACTGTCTCCGCGTCTGACTTGCTGTTGTGGAGGAGAGCTTGATTGTGCATCCCGAACGAAAGTTGAAACCAGAGTTAGATGGTGAAGTGACCGGTTCCGAAGCACCGTTGCTTTCGACATACTGGTAGAGCGGCAACAACGCGTCGAAGTCTTCGAGAACGGATTCGTGCTCGACTTGGCGGAACGGCGTCTTCTTGCCGAGAAAGATGAAAACACCTTCACGCACCAGTTCGAACGGAATCGGCCCGGGCATGTAGTTCGAGCTACGCTCCCCGTCCGCGTAGTGCCACATGCGCATCTCGCTGAATGCGTCGGGATTCATCCGAATGTAGTCGTTGAACAGCCGCATCTTTGGCACGAGCACATCGATCGTGGGTAGGTTGCGACCCGTCTCCAGAGAGAATGCCACGCCATGCCTGAATTCGTCCGCCCCCGAAGCATCCTCAAGCCCGATGTTGAACTGAAGCTCCGTGCGACCTCCCCAGTGAAAGGCCCAGCGATCCCAGATCGTCTGGGTTCTGAAGATGTCCTTGCCCGGATGACGCGGTAGCTGTTTCAGTTCCACGCGCAAGTCCTGCAACGTGCCTATCGCGTGCTCTGCGGCGCGCACATTGAGTTCTCGGGCTATCGCCTCAAGATCCTGAGCTTCCATCACGTCTCCATGTGTTGTGCCCAACGCCCTGGCGATCAGCGGCGGGCCGCGCAGCGGACCGTCCGCTGCAAGCGCTTGTTAGCCGGCACGTCACTTCTTTCACTGGTCCAGGCCAGCCCCAATCACAAGACCGAGCCCAGCCCCGAAGATGAGTCCGATGGCGGTGTTGCCAAACGCTGTTCCGAATACGAGGCCAACTCCTGCGCCAAACACAAGACCCAGTCCCGTGTACTCGGGGGTACGGCCCGTTCGCTTCTTTGGATCTTCGCTCATCAGCAACTCCTGATTTCAAATCTCTGGCCGGCCAACGCTTTGCCGATCAGCGGCGGCCCGAAGGGCCGTCCGCTGCATCGGCTTGTTGGGCAGCGCGATCACGGAGGCGCTCCAGGAACGGATCATTCACTTCCTGCGAGGCAAGCCACTTCAACTCTTCCTCCAGTGTCATGCCCTCGATCTGTGCGGAGATCTTGTCGCGGGCCGCTCGCATCATCGCGACCGCGTCGAACTTCTTTTCGGTCTTACTCATCTGACAATACCTCTCGCGGCGTCCGGATCTCGATCATTGGGTAGCCCTTACGCAGGTTCACGGAGTTGTACGCGTGGATCCGCTGCAGGTTGACGATGTGCTTGAAGTTCCAGCTCACCAGGACGTCAGCGCGGCCAACCGTCGCCAACGCAATGTGCTGGGCGTCGGCCCGCATCTTGGCCGTGAGGACGCCGGCGGCGATGTAGGCTTCTGCGAGTGCCCTGGACTCGGCGTCAAGCTGGAGTGTCTCGATGTGCGCCTCCGGCACAGCGGCAAGTCGCCGACGCACCTCTACCGGTGCCCCGGCCAGCTCCTGCACCGTGAGGCCGGAAAGTAGCAGGACAAGTTCCCCTCTGACGAAACCCTCCATGAGCAGGATGGAGTGCACGGCAAACTCCTCGTCCTCGCAGCCACCCAGCACCGAAGTGTCGGTGTAGATCCGGATCTTCATCGCCGCATGCTAGCTGAGTCTGAACTCCATCGTCTCCAAGCTCCAGCGTGGCCCGCACCGGATTCCTCCGTCTGCCCAACAACAATTCTACAGACCTGTATAGACGCAGCCCTGGCGTGCGCGGGACTGTGTAGCAGGGGCCGGTTGGCGAGCGGCATTCATAAGCTCTTGCTGGAACCGGCCTTGGGACGGCGCGGTTGCCTGGCGAGATTCGTGCAGGTCCGTTTATCACGAGAACCCAGGGGAGTCAAGGGTGAGGCTCCTTGCCCTAGAGCCGGTCCATCGGGCTCCGAACTCCCATGGGCCCCTTGTTCAGCACCTGGGTGTAGTGACCTTCCCCCGAGAAAGTGGACACCCAATCTGTGCAGAAGCACAAGGATGGCCGCGACTCGGATGGCGCGCTGGAGCACGGTTTCGTGCAGGTGATGGCGGCGACGCTGACGGGTCTCCTTGTGGAAGTAGTTCCTCGTTGCGGGGAAGACCCATTGCCATCCGAAGTCACGGCCCGCGTTCGGGTACTTCCGATGGAGGGCTCCCGGCAACTCCACCCAGCCGGCACCGCCTTCCACGTCGGAGGCGTGCTGCCGGGCCACCCAAGCCAGTTGCCGTTGCAGGCGTTCCCTGGCGCAGACCGGCAAGATCGCGACGCGATCCCGCCCGCCCTTGCCGTCTCGGACCATGATCTGGGAGGCCCCGAAGTCCAGGCACTTGACCCGCAATCGGGCACATTCGAGCAGGGCCGGTCGAAACGGCCGGTCGTCCGCGTCGGCCCTGGCGAGCGGGGGCGAAGTCCACGGGCGAGCAGACCCGTAGGAATGGCGCCGGGACGAACCCCTCCCGCGGGACGTACGGCGCCCGCCCCGGCCTCGACTTTCCCAAGGCGCGGGTTCGGGGCCGTGTCGCGGCCTCAGTCGGACCGCAGCTCGAGTCCGAGGTCGCTCCCCGCCCGCACGCCGTCCCACGAGCCGGTGGCGGGGAACACGGTCAGGGAGTGCGGCCCCTCTGCGAACGAGAGCGGCCGATCGGGATCCCGGAACTCGCTGGCCGCGTAGAGCGTATCGGAGAGCTCGACGAATCCTCCGTCCGTGCGGTGCGCGGTCACGCCCTGCAAGAGCACGGTTTGCCCGTCCTCATCCTGGAAGAGGTTGACCCTGAAGAGCGTACGGCCATCGGGGACGGGCTTGCCCGTGGAGACGACGTTGAGCTTCGAGGGTGCCGCCTTCGTCCTGGCAGCCAGGGCACCGGTCGGGCCGAGCAAGACGCCGCCGGCAAGGAAGGCCAGGGTACAAGCGATCACGGTCTTCATCGAGTTCCTGGACATGGGGGTTCTCCTATTCAGGTGGGAGGACGATCCGAGGAGGCCAGCTCACGGTTGGTCCTCGAGCTCGACTCCGGCGCAGTTCGAGACGCTGCCCCAACTCTCTCCGTCTTCGGGGCGAACCTGCTTGTCGCAGAGATCGCACTGCACAGGCGACGATTCCTCGCAGGTGCGCGGTGCGTACCGAGTACATCGCGCGACACCACAGTCGATCGTGAAATCCACCCAGCAGATGCACGCGACGGGGGACTCCAGGCAGGTTACGTCCAGGCTCCAAGAGCACTGCCTCCCACCACAGACGAAGAGGATCGGGCCACAGGAGACGTCGAGGGCCGTCGGTGTCGTCGATCTCGGTGCTGGGGCGAACGAGACCAGCGGGGAAGCGGCGAGCGCCAAGGTCAGAGCACTCACGCAGCGACCGGCAACTTGGGCAAGCACGGAGCCTCCTGGGAAGGGACGGTGGCAGGCGAACAGTCGACGAGCGGAACCCCGGTAGGATACCCCCCCCCAGTGCTCGGCAAGAGTGGGCGAGAGGAAGCGCCCGTGACGGCTCGGCTCGTGGGCGAGGACCGGCGCCCCCTGGCCGGATCCGGCGCTCGCGGCCACACACGAGGGACCGCGTCCCGCCGCTCGTCCTTCACCGTCGGTCTCTGCGCGCCGTGTCTCGCTGCCGGGGCGGGCGCCGCCCAGGAGCCGGAGTGGGGGCGGTTCCGAGGTCCCGATGGCTCGGGGGTCTCGGCCGCGCGGCACCTGCCCGCGACGCTCGATCCCAACAGTTGCCTCGCCTGACGCACGGAGGCTCCGCCGGGCTACTCGTCGCCGGTCCACGACGGAGAGACGGTCTTCCTCGCCGCGTGCGAGGGCGCCCAGCCGTTGACGGTCAGCCTGGATCTCTCCAGCGGGGCGGTGCTCTGGGCGCGAGAGTCGCCCATCGCCCTGGAGAACCTGCCGAGGGGCCAGAACTCGCCGGCCTCCTGCACGCCGGCGACCGACGGAGAGGGCGTCGTCGCCTTCTTCGGGAGCTTCGGGTTGCCGGCCTACGACAACGCGGGCGCGCTGCTCTGGGCGCACCCCCTGGGCCCGTTCCGAACGCCCTACGGCATGGGGACGTCGCCGATCAACGCGGGCGTGGGGGTGCTGTCGCCGTGCGACCAGGACGGCGACTCGTTCCTCCTGGCGCTCGACCGCGAGAGCGGTGAGCAGCGCTGGCGGACGCCGCGCCCCGAGGCCAAGCACGGCTTCTCGACACCGATCCTGTATCACCCCGCCGAGCGTGAAGTCAGGGTCATCGTCTCCGGCTCCTCTCGCCTCAGCGCCTACTCCCTCTCGAACTGCGCGCGGGCCTGGTGGCTCGACGGCATGGCCTGGCCGGCCAAGAGCGTGCCGGTGCTGCACGCCGACCGCCTGTTCGTGAACTCCTGGATGGCCTCCCCCTCGACCCTGGGCGTGCCCGAGGTCAAGTCGCCCTTCGAAGAGGCCCTCGCAGAGCACGACGATGACGGCGACGGACTCTCGAGCGAGGCCGAGACCACACAGCTCGGACTCTCGGTCCTGTCGTTCCTCGCCGATCTCGACGAGAGCGGCGCCCTGGACTGCGGGGAGTGGGACCTCCTGCCCGCCCGCGGCGTCGCGCGCAACGGCCTGCACGCCGTGCAGCTTCCCGGCCGCGGTGCCCTCGGCGAGTCGGACGTCCCATGGAACTTGCGGCGCTCCCTTCCGAACATCCCCTCGCCCCTCTTCTACCACGGCCTGCTCTACGTCCTGAAGGAGGGCGGGATCATGTCGGTCATCGACCCGCTCGACGGCAAGGTGCTCCAGGCCGCGCGCATCGAAGGCGCGGTCGACACCCGCCACGCCTCACCCGTCGCCGCCGAAGGCAAGCTCCTCTGTGCCAGCCACCGCGGGCGCCTCACCCTCTCCGAGGACGACCGGCAGATCCTGGAGTGGCCTGCAGGGAGGGACGCGGCGCGTGCCCGGGGAGTTCGGCTATCGGCCGCTGACCGCCTCGGCCGCGTTCGGCCGGCGAGGTCCCGACGGAGCCGGGCGCTCGCTTCCGCCCGAACCCGCTGGCATCGACGGGAGCTGCGGCGGCTCAGGAACGCCGAGGGCGGGCCTGGGCCCGCGGATTGCGGTCAGGCCGGATGTGGGTCTTGGGGTCGCGCGGATCGCGCCGGCCGGCGAGGTGCTCGAAGCGCTCCGCCACGGCGGAGTTCACGTCGAAGGTGCTCGCGTTGGGGTGTACAGCGATCGAGCCGATGTCCGCGCCCGTCACTTCACCGCGACGACAGATGGCGGCCAGGAGGCGGCTAGGCGTGGCGCCCTGGTTGAGGCCCCAGTTGATGAAGAAGCGCTCGAAACCGGGGCCCCCCGCCGCGCGGCGCTGCGAGCCGTTCTGCGGTCTGCCCTGCGAGCCGTTCTGCGAGCCGTACTGCGGCCTGCCCTGCGAGCCGTACTGCGGGCCGCGCTGCGAGCCGTTCTGCGAGCCGTACTGCGGTCTGCCCTGTGGGCGTCGCGGCTCGGCGCTCGTGCGTGGGTTCCCCACATCCTGAGGTTCGACCCGCCCAGCGGGCGTCAGGCGTGCCAGCAGCGCGGCCACCACGGCGGTGGCGTCACGGTCTGCGAGCAGCTCCTCGGCGTGGGCGAGGTGAGCGTCGGGCGGGCCGGCGGCGAGATCGGCGGCCAGCTGCTCCCGCAGGGCGGTGCGCGCGCGCGTGGCGAGCCGGGCGCGAACCTCGGCGGCGGTGGGCATCGGGCTCCAGTGCAGGCGGACGCCGGCCTGAGCTAGGAGCGACTCGACCCGGCGTCGGCGGTTGGGGGGCGCGAGGAGGACGCTGCGCCCGCGCTTGCCGGCGCGCCCGGTGCGGCCGCTGCGGTGCGTGTACACCTGGGAGTCGAGAGGAGGCGCGGTGTGGATCACCATCGTGATGTCGGGCACGTCCAAGCCGCGCGCGGCCACGTCGGTGGCGACGAGCCCCGTGGCGCGCCCTGCCCGGAAGGTGGCCAAGGTGCGCTCGCGTTGGCTCTGGGCCAGTTCACCACTGAGCGGCAACGCCTCGAACCCGTCCGCTTCGAGGCGCGAGGCCACCTCCAGCGCGTCCGTGCGTCGCTCCACGAAGACGAGCGTGCGCTCACCATCGGCTTGCAACAGCAGGTTGACCAGGGCGGCGTAGCGGTCGCGCTGGTGCACGATGTGCCCCGTGTGCTCGATGTCCTCGTTCGCCTTGCCCAGGCGCGTACCCTCGATCGTGAAGGGATCACGCTGGTAGCGGCTCGCCAGCTGCTGGATGCCCTTGGGGAAAGTGGCCGAGAGCAGATGCGTCCGACGCGTCGTCGGCGTCGCATCGAGGATGCCCTCGAGTTCCTCGCGGAAGCCGAGGTCGAGCATCTGGTCGGCTTCGTCGAGAACGAGCTCGCGCACGCTGCTCAAATCGAGGAGCCCGCTGGTGACGTGATCGAGCAGGCGTCCGGGGGTGCCGACGAGCAGTCGCGGCCGGCGAGCGAGGAGTGAGCGATCGCGAAACAGGGGCGTTCCGCCGGTGACCGAGGCCACGCTCATGTCCCCCAAGGCGGCCATGAGCCAACCGAGCTCGGCGCATACCTGCGTCGCGAGCTCGCGTGTCGGGACGATGATCAAGGCCTCGGGCCCGGAGCCGTTGCGTTCCGCCGTGAGCTCGCCGGAGAGCACGAAGCCGAGGGCGACGGTCTTGCCCGAGCCTGTCTGCGAGGAGATCTGCAGGTCGCGGCCGTCGACCTCGGATTCGAGCACGGCGCGCTGGACAGCGGTCAGCTCACTGAAGCCGCGTGCCTCGAGGGCGTCGCGCAGGACCTGCGGCACGGCCTCGAAGGGGCCGGGGGCCGCGGAGACGTTCGATACGGATGCGGTGGCGTCGGGTGACGCGAGGAAGTCGATAGGCATGCGGTCCACGCAGGGCCTCTCGGGCCCAGTAACGGTTGGGCAGCGCAAGCTGCCGGAAGTGAGGACCTGCACGGCCCCTCGGACGATCGGGGAGTGTCTCGGCACTTGCCCGGGCACCCGCGAATCCGGCAGCTTATCCGCCCAGCCGCCCCAGCGCGGGTGTCTTGTCTCGAAAACTTCCAAGGGTGGACGGCCGGGGGCGCGGCCAACGACCTCGGGATAATGAACGAGGGCCACCTTTTCGGCGGCCCTCGTCCGAGCGGGCTGGGGGGTTTCCCTCCGGCCCGGTTTCTCCGGCTGGGTCAGTCAGTGGTCACCTTGGGGACCTGCATGGCGACGTGGTCGCGCTCCTCGGTCTGGGTCCAGGCCCAGTCGCTCTGGGCGACGCGGCTGAGGAAGCGCTTGCGGCGGCCGCGGATCTCGAGCAGATCGCCTAGGAGCTCGGGGTGCGTGATGAGCGCCCACAGGCGCTCCAGCTTGCGCAGCATGCGCCCGGCGAAGTGGCGCGTCTGGGCGTGCACCTTGAGGATCCGCTCGCGCTCGGCGTGCAGCTCCTCATGGGTGAAGTTGGGGTGCTTGAAACTCTCGGTCGAGTGCCAGTAGTGGAAGTCCATCTCCGCCACGTCCAAGGTCAACAGCGGCTTGAGCTGCTCGAAGACCACCGTGCCGGGGATCGGCTGGAGAATCGCGCAGCACACCGCATCGGGGCGCGTGGCGCGGATCAGCTCCTCGGTGAGGCGGTGGTCCTTGACCGTGTCTTCGGGGAAGCCGTAGAGCAGGAAGAACTTGAAGTACATCCCGATCTGGCGATTGAGTCTCGCTCCCTGTCGCACTTTCTCGGGCGTCACGCCCTTCTTCATCGTGTTGAGCATGTCGGGCGAACCCGACTCGAGCCCATAGTAGATCTTCACGCAGCCGGCCTTGCGCAACCAGCGCAACATCTCGAAGTCCATCGTGTCGACCCGGGACTCGCAGACCCACTCGAAGAACAGGTCCCTGCGCACGATTTCCTTGCAGGTCTCGATCACCCGCTTGCGCTGGATCGTGAAGAGGTCGTCGAAGAGGACCAACTGAGGCGGGTTGTAGGTCTTGAGGATGTGCTCCATCAAGTCGACCGTTTGCTGCGGGCCCATCGCGCGGTACTTGCGCGGTGTCATCTCCGCGTCACAGAAAGTACAGGCGTACGGACAGCCGCGGCTCGTGATCAGGGTTACCCCGGGATTGATCATGAGCTTCATGTAGCGCTCGATGTCCCAGAGGTGGTAGGCGGGGCGCGGGACCTCGTCCATGTCGGAGATCAGCGGCCGCCGCGGCGTCGCGATCTGCTCGCC
Source organism: Planctomycetota bacterium (assembly GCA_002686265.1). Taxonomy (GTDB): domain Bacteria; phylum Planctomycetota; class UBA1135; order UBA1135. The sequence goes on along the minus strand of NZBA01000096.1, from coordinate 74,183 downwards.
GTCGCGCAGGAAGGTGATCCCGCGTACCTCGTCCCAGCGTTCGGGCTCGAAGATCATCTCGAGCAGCTCCGGGAGAGTCTCGTCGCCCTCGCCCTGCACGCAGACGTCCGCGGCGCCGGCGTCGAGGAAGAACTCGGGGTTGGTCGTGGGGTGCGGGCCGCCCATCACGACCGGCTTGGAGAACTCCTGGCGGCAGATCTGACCGAGCTCGCGCGCGCGCCGGGCGTTGGGCGTCAGGCTCGAGATACCGATCACCTCGGACCACTCCATGTCCGCCCGCAGGACGTCGATGTCGTCGATCGAGTCGTCCTTCAGGCGCACCTCGTGGCCGCCGCGCTCGAGCCAAGCGGCCAGGATGCTGATGCCCAGGGGCGGGTAGACCTCGTCTCGGGCCAGCTCGCCCTTGGTGACGCCCTCATCGGCGAAGACCGTGGCGGCCTTCTCCTTGATGTTCTGGGCCTTGGCGTAGATCAGCGCGACTCTCATGGTGTCGGGGGCGATTCGGTGCCGGAGCGGGGGGTGAGGGCGGCGACCGCGCGGCGGCGCCAAAAAAGCTCTCGCAAGCGTGAGCCTTTCGGCGCCGGAGCCGAGCGGGCTCCAGGGGTTCCTAGCACCTATCGGATTCTATCCCGCCCTCCGATAACCGCAACATGGGCCTCGGGGAGCTCCGGAGCAGTCCCGTCCCAGATATAGGTGCGCCGGCCCGGGTGGAGTGGGGACGCGCCGGACCCGCCGGGCTAAGATGCGCCCCATGGCCGAGGAGAAGAGCGCGGAGGGAGGGAAGCGAGAGGACTTCGACGGGCGCTTGGCGCGCCTCGAGGCCGTCGTGGAGGAGTTGGAGGAGGGCGGGCTGGGCCTGGAGCAGGCCCTCGAACGCTACCGCGAGGGCGTGGGGCTGCTCAAGGGCTGCCGGACAGCCCTCGAGGCCTATCAGCAACAGGTCGAGGAGCTCGCGGCAGACGCCGAGCTGACCTTGCGGCCCTTCGCCGAGGATCCAGATGCCCCGGATCAGGGCTAGCAGCCCCTTGCAGGAACCCGCTCACCTCGACGCCTGGCTGGCGGACAGCCGCGCCTGGATCGAGGGGCGGCTCGAGGAGCAGTTGGCGGACGCCCACGAGTGGCCGCCGACCCTGGCCGCGGCCGTGCGCCACGCCCTGTTCGGCGGGGGCAAGCGCCTGCGCCCGGCGCTCGTGCGCCTGATGTGCCGAGAGCACGGAGGCGACGACGGGCAGGCGGCGGCTTCGGCCGGCGCGGTCGAGATGATCCACACCTACAGTTTGGTGCACGACGATCTACCCTGCATGGACGACGACGACCTCCGCAGGGGGCGGCCGACCGTGCATAGGCAGTTCGACGAGGCGACCGCCGTCCTGGCGGGGGACGCTCTGTTGACCCGCGCCTTCGGGGTCCTGGCGCAGGCGGGGGCCGACGGGGCGCGGCAGGCCGCCTCCCTGGCGCGCGCCGCGGGACCCGCGGGCCTGGTCGGCGGCCAGGTCCTCGACCTCGCCCTGGCCGGGAGCGAGGCGCGAGCGGAGGCCGTGCGCGCGGTGCACGAGGGCAAGACCGCCGCCCTGATCGCCGTTTCGGCCGAGCTGGGCGCCATGGCCGCGGGGGCCGAGAACGAGCGCTGCGCCGCGGTGCGCGCCTTCGGCGTCACCCTCGGACTGTGCTTTCAGGCCATCGACGATGTGCTCGACGTCACCGGCGACGCCGCGACCCTGGGCAAGACCCCGGGCACCGACGCCCGCCACGACCGCGGGACCCTGGTGGCGGCTCTGGGCCTGGAGGGAGCGCGCGGGGAGGCCGCGCGCCTCGGCCAGCTCGCCTCCGACCAGGGGCGCGAGCTCGGCTTCGCTCCCCCGAGCCTGCCCATGCAGCTCGTCGCCCGCGTTCTCGAGCGCGACCGCTGAAGAGGCGCGGGAACGGGCCGCGTGATGGATCGGCGCCCCGGCTCCTTGCCCGGGCGGCCGGCACGGGTTCCCGAGTCCCCCCTTGGCCCCTGCGGCTTTGCGTCCCAGACTGTCTGTCGCCGGGGCGCCCCGGCCCGCACGCTCCCATGCACCATCCCGACGACTCGATTCCCCGCCCCCCGATTCCGTTCCTCGAGGGCATCGACTCCCCCGAGGACCTGCGGCGCCTGGCGCCCTCGGAGCTGGTGGCCGTCTGCGACGAGCTGCGCGCCTTCCTGCTCGACTCCGTGCAGCGCACGGGCGGGCATCTCGGCTCGAACCTGGGCGTCGTCGAGCTCTCGTGCGCCCTGCACTACTGTTTCGATTTCCGGCGCGACCGCTTGGTCTGGGACGTCAGTCACCAGGCCTACGTACACAAGTTGCTCACCGGCCGCCGCGGGCGCTTCCACAGCCTGCGTCAGACCGATGGGCTGTGTGGCTTCACCCACCCCGACGAGTCCGAGTACGACCTCTTCCACACGGGCCACGCGGGGACCAGCGTCAGCCTGGCCCTCGGCCTCGCCCTCGGTTGCGACGCCGACCCCGAACCGCCGCACGTCGTGGCCGCCATCGGCGACGCCAGCCTGGGTGCGGGCGTGGCCTTCGAAGCGCTCAACCACGCCGGCGCCCTCTCCTCGCCGCTGCTGGTCGTGCTCAACGACAACGAGTGGTCGATCGCGCGCTCGGTGGGGGCCATGGCTCGCTACTTCTCGCGCATCCGTTCCTCGCGTCTCGTCCAGCGCTCGCAGCAGGAGGTCCAGAGCTTGATCAACGCCATCCCCGTGATTGGCTCGAGGGCCTCGCGTGCCCTCGACCAGATCGGGGAGGTCGTGCGCCACAGCCTCGTTCCCGGGCACGTCTTCGAGGAGCTTGGCGTGGCCTACGTGGGGCCGATCGACGGCCACGACGTCGAGCGCCTGGTGGAGAACCTGAAGCGCGTGCAGCGCCTCGACGGGGTTGTGCTGCTGCACGTGCTGACCGAGAAGGGCCGGGGACACCCCGATGCCAGGGAACACCCCGAGCGCGTTCACGGCCTCCAGGCCGCACCGACGATCGGCACGGGGGCGGAGGCCGGCAAGCTCGGCGCCGCGGGAGCGCGGGCCGCGCCTCCCTCGGGCCCGCCCTTCACGACAGTCCTTTCCGAGGCTCTCGTGCGTGCCGCTGATCGCGACGCGCGCGTGCGGGCCGTGACCGCGGCCATGCCCTCGGGGACGGGGCTCGACGCCTTCGCCCTGCGTTTTCCCGGACGGTTCTTCGACACCGGAATCACCGAGCAGCATGCAGTGGCCATGAGCGCCGGCCTCGCGCGGGCCGGGATGCGGCCGGTGGTGGCGATCTACTCGACCTTCCTGCAGCGCGGCTACGACCAGGTCTTCCAGGAGGTCGCCTTGCAGGGGCTGCCGGTGCTCTTCTGTCTCGACCGCGCCGGCCTCGTCGGCCCCGACGGGCCGACACACCACGGCGTCTTCGACATCGCCTTCCTGCGTACCTTGCCGGGGATGGTGCTCTGCGCCCCGCGCGACGCCACCGACCTCGAGCGTATGCTCACCATGTCGTTGGGCCTCGACGGTCCAGTCGCCATGCGCTACCCGCGCGCGGCCACGGCCGATCCGGAGACGATCCACCCCGACGAGCGACGCGCCATGGTTCCCGGCCGGGCGGAGGTGCTGCGCGAGGGCGGGGAGCTGGTCCTGTGGGCCTACGGCGCGCTCGTCGGCGAGGCGCAGGCCGCCGCCGAGCGCTTGCGGGGCGAGGGCTTCGAGGTGGGCGTCGTGGACGCGCGCTTCGCCAAACCGCTCGACCGCGAGCTCCTCGCACGCCACGCCCGCGACTATCGCCATATCGTGACCATCGAGGAGCACCAGCGCAGCGGGGGCTTCGGTTCGGCGGTGCTCGAGGCCCACAACCGGCTACCTTCGCCCCGCGCCCGCGTGCGTCTGGTCGGCCTGGGAGACCACTTCGTCCCGCACATGACCAGCCGCGCCGCGCAACTCGCCCAGGCGGGCCTCGACGCGGCCGGCATCGCCCGCACCGCGCGCGCTCTGTTGGGCGCCGAGCGCATCGAGGGGGCGCGCGAGGCGTGAAGGGACCGGCCGCTTCGCGCCGTCCCGACGCAGAGTCCTGGGAGTCGGCGGCGCCCTCGCCCCGTGCCTCCGAGCGCAAGCCCTTCGAGCGGGAGGTGCGGCGTGCCCTCGTGCTGGCGGACAGCAGCAAGACCGAGGTCGATGCCCTGCTCGAGGAGCTCGAGCCCTGGATCGCCGAACGCGTCGGGACCGTGGACGTCGTGCGTGACCTGCGCACCTTCACGGCCGAGGCCGAGCGAAGACGGGGCAAGCCGGTGGCCGAGCTCCCCGACCTCGCGATCGTCCTCGGGGGCGACGGATCGATCCTCTCCTGCGCGCGGGCCTTCGCGCGCCATCCCGTGCCGACCATCGGCATCAACTTCGGTCGGGTCGGTTTCCTGGCCTCGGTCGAGGTGCGGGACTGGGAGGTGGCCCTCGAGGAGGTGCTCACCGGCGAGAGCGTGCTCGAGCCGCGCATGCGGCTGACGGCCGAGGTCAACGGTGGGCGCGGAGCGGGCGGGCGCAAGATCGCCCTCAACGACGTGCTCGTCGAGCGTGGCGCGGTTCAGGCCATGCTGACCCTCTCCCTGCGCATCGGCGAGCAATGGGTCAGCGACTACCGCGCGGACGGCCTGATCCTGGCCACGCCGAGCGGCTCGACGGCCCACTCCCTGGCCGCCGGAGGTCCGATCCTAGCGCCCTCCATGCGCGGCATCGTCGTCACTCCGATCTGCCCCCAATCCCTCTCGCACCGCGCCCTGGTGACGCACCCCGACAGCGTCCTGCACGTGCGCGTCGAACAGACCAGCGGCCTGACGACCCTGGCGGTGGACGGCCAGGGGTTCCAGCCCCTCAAGGAGGGCGACGAGGTGCGCGTCCGGCGTCACCACGCTGCCTTTCCCTTGCTCGCGCGACCGGCTTCCAACCCCTACCGCCGGGTGCGGGAGCGCCTCGGATGGCGCGGCAGCTTCGAACCCGGGCCCGATCTGGAGACGGAGCGCAGCGTGCCCGCGCCGGCCGCCGACGAGGCTGGTTTCGACGAGAACGAGGTCCTCTAGCAGGCCCGTTGGCGTCGCACGAGTTTCACTGGACACGAGCGGCCGCGCTCGTCGCGGTCGGCACCGCCGCGAGCGGCTGCGGCGGCCTCCCGGACGCGGCAGAGGTGAGCGCCGCCGCCGCCGCTCGGTCCCCGGACGCATTTGAAGTCCCCGACTGGGCCTGGTCGCACTGGGTGTGGGAGGACGAGAGCACACAGCAGAGCGCCCTCGCCCTCGTGGACGGCTACCTCGAGCGCGACATCCCCGTGACCGGCGTCATCATCGATTCGCCCTGGGCGACCGGCTACAACACCTTCGAGTGGGACGCAGCGCTCTTCCCCAGGCCGCAGGAGATGATCGACGAGTTCCACCGGAAAGGCGTGCGCGTCCTCCTGTGGATCGTTCCCGTCGTCAACGCCGGCGTCGAACCCATGTACTCCGAGGCACGGGAGAGAGGCTTCTTCATGCAACGGGACGACAGCGGCGTGCCCGCCGTGTTTCGCTGGTGGAAGGGCGAAGGCAGCCTGCTCGATCTGTGGAACACCGACGCAGTGGCGTGGTGGAAGTCGAAGATGGACACGGTGCTCGCGATGGGCATCGACGGTTGGAAGCTCGACGGCGCGGAGTTCAACGCCTACCTCGCCGGCGTGGACACCTCGCCGGCGCTGGGCGCCAAGGTCAAGCGGCTGACCTACTCGCACGCGTACGCCCGCCTGTTCTACGACTACAGCCGGGAGAAGCTCGGTCACGACCGGATCATCTCGATGCGCCCCATCGACAGCTACGGCCTGAACATCGGCGGCGACGTCGTCGCCTCTGGCTCGCCCGAGATCAACTGGGCGGCGTGGGTGGGCGACCAGGACGCGACCTTCTCCGGGCTCAGGGCCGCACTGCTCAACATCCACCATTCGGCCGAATACGGCTACCTGGCCATGGGCTCGGACATCGGCGGCTACCGCGAGGAAGACAGCGAGCCGCACCAACGCAAGAAGGAGCTGTTCTTGCGCTGGGCCCAGGTGGCGGCCTTCCACCCCGTGATGGAAAACGGCGGGGGCGGCGAACACCGACCGTGGATCTTCGATGAGGAGACCGAGGCCATCTACCGCGCCTTCGTGAAGCTCCATCTCCGGCTCGTGCCCTACATGAAGGAACGGGCGAAGGCGGCCCGCGCGGAGCGCCGCAGCCTGCTCTCCTTTCAAGACAAGCAGACCTTCGCGTTCCTGCTCGGCGACGATGTCTTCGTCGCCCCCATCCTCGGCGAGGGCGGCACCCTGTCCGTCACGTTTCCTGTCGGAGGCGAGTGGCGCTGGCTGTTCGGCGACCACGCGACGCACGGGGGCGGGGTGACCGAGACCCTCAGCTTCACCCTCGGTACCTTCCCGGCCTTCGTGCGCGCCGGCTCGCCTCTGGCGGCGACGCTGCTGCCCTGACGCTGCTGCCCTGACGCTGCCGCCCTGAGCTGTGAGCGAGGCGCGCTAGTGGGGGACCGGGTGGGCTGAGTCGGCCTGGATCAGACCGTCCTCCATGGTCAGCGTGCGCTCACAGCGCGCGGCGATGCGCTCATCGTGGGTCACCAACAAGAGGGCGAGGCCGCGCAGCTCCTGCTCGGCCAGAAGCAGGTCGAGCCCCCGCTCGCCGGTCTGTGTGTCGAGGTTCCCGGTGGGCTCGTCGGCGATCAGCACCTGGGGATCGAGGAAGAGAGCGCGCGCGATGGCGACCCGCTGGCGCTCGCCGCCGGAAAGCTGGCCGGGACGGTGGGTCAACCGCTCGCTCAGGCCGAAGCGGTCCAGCAGATTCTCCGCGCGCTCCCGCGCGGCGCTGCGGTCGAAGCGCGGCCCGCCGCGGGCGATCATCCCCGGCAGGACGACGTTCTCCACCGCGTCCAGCTCGGGCAGCAGGTGGTAGAACTGGAAGACGAAGCCGATGTGGCGGTTGCGCAAATCGGCACGGCGTCGCGCCGGCAGGCTCCAGGCGTCCTCTCCGGCCAGGATCACGCGCCCCTCGGTGGGCTGTTCGAGCAGGCCGAGGATGTGCAGGAAGGTGGACTTGCCCGCGCCCGAGGCGCCCATCAGGCACAGGCGCTCGGAGGCTCGCAGGGCGAGGTCCGCGCCGTGCAGAATCTCCAGGGAGCGCTCGCCGATGGCGAAGGACTTGCGCACCTCCCGCGCCGCGAGGACGACTTCGCCCGTGGCTCCGGTGGGATCGAGACCGGCGGTGCTCATTCGTAGCGCAGGGCGTCGATGGGGTGCAGGCGCGCGGCGCGCCAGGCGGGATAGGCGGCGAAGAGCAGGGTGCAGACGAAGGCGCCGGTGATGATCATCGCCACGCCCCCCGGGTCCACGACCGAGGGGATGTGGTCGAAGAGGTAGACCTCGCGGTTGAAGATCTGGTAGCCGAAGGCGCGGCTGAGGGCCTGCTCGATCGGGTCGATGTTGATGGCGGCGACAACACCGATCACCCCACCCCCGATGCAGCCGAGCAGCGCGTCCCAGAAGCCGATCATCAGGTACAGGCCCATGATTCCCGCCGGTGTCGCGCCGAGGGCGGTCAGGATGCCGATGTCGCGCCGCTTCTCGGTCACCAGCATGGACAGGATGGCGAAGACCGTGAAGCCGGCCACGATCAGCACCAGGCTGAGCATGATACCCAGGAGGGTCTTCTCGTTCTCGATCGCGCCCAGGAGGTTCTGGCGGTGGTCCTCCCAGGTCTTGACCTCCCCGGCGTCGGGGTCACGCACGAGGCCCGCCTCGAACAGGTCGCGGGCGAGGTCGGCCTTCACCTGCAATCCGTCGCGCGGGTAGTCGACCAGGCGCACGAGGACCTGGCTGAAGTGGTCCGCTCGCCCGCCGATGTGCTCGGGACGGTGACCCAGGAAGTCAGCCAGCTCGGCGCGGTCGATGTAGATGCGGGCCTTGTCGACCTCGTTCTCGCCGGAGCGGAAGGTTCCGGCCACGCGGAACTTGCGGTTGGCGTCGCGCACGCGCCCGTCGTCGTCGGGCATGACGGTCACGACGTTGATCTCCGAGCCGCGGCGCAGGCTGTGGGTGTAGGCCAACTGCTCGCCGACGACGATCCAGGCGTAGGGGCCGGGCGCCGTCCCCGGCGGGGGGGCGAAGGGATCCTCGGGATCGTCCACCAGGGTCGTTCCCAGGCGCGAGGGCCGCCGGAGGGCCAGGCCCAGGTCGGTGGTCGCCAACTCGTCGGTGGCGTCGACCCCGATCAGCTGCACGAAGCCGTCCTCGTGGGTGCGCGGGTTCTGCCGGATCAGGTCATCGAGCTTGTTGCCGTGGACGATCATCCCGCCCCAGGTGAGGTGGGCGCTCGCGGCCGCGACGCGCGGGTCGGCGCGCACGTACTCCAGGAGCGGAGCGGGGCTCTCGGGGAGCGTGGAGCCACCGTGGCGAGCGATCATGAAGGGCTCGATGATCAAGTCCGACAGGCTGCCGCGCAGGGTCTTGCGGCTCTCGGCCAGGAACCCGGCCATGATCGAGAGGATCAGGATCAGCGCCCCGACGCCGACCGTGATGCCCACGACGCCGATCCAATTCGTGCGCCGAGCGACGATGTAGCGCCAGGAGAGGAAGGTGCGGTACACGGACCGTTCCTCAGTCGGAGTCCGCCGTGGGGACCGGCCTCATGGCCGGGAAGAGAAGGACGTCACGGATGGACTCCTGGTTGCAGAGGACCATCAGCAGGCGGTCCACCCCGATGCCCAGGCCCCCGCAGGGGGGCATTCCGTACTCGAGGGCCTGAATGTAGTCGATGTCGACCTCGCCGGGAGTCTCGGGATCCAGGCTCGCCACCTGCTCTTCGAAGCGCCGCTGTTGCTCCTGCGGGTCGTTCAGCTCGGTGAACGCGTTGCCGAGTTCCATGCCGGCGACGAAGACCTCGAAGCGCTCGGCGAGGCGCGGGTCAGCGGTGGAGGCCTTCGAGAGGGGGGAGATGCCCACCGGGTAGCCGGTGACGAACACCGGGCCGTCCAACTCGCCCTCGACGGTGGCGTCGAAGACGTCACTCATGAGCTTCCAGTAGTCGGTGTGCTCGTCCTCGATTCCCAACTCACCGGCCCGTGCGCGCACGGCGGCCTCGTCATCGAACTCGCAGCCGTTCGCCTCCCGAAACAAGGTGGTGTAGGCGCGGCGCTCGAACGGCGCGGCGAAGGAATAGTCCCTCCCGCGGAAGGGCACGGCCGTGCCCTCGCACAGCTCGAGGGCGAGGAGCTCGAAGAGTTGCTCGGTGAGTTCCATCATGCGCCGGTAGTCGGCCTGGGCCTCATACAGCTCGAGCATGGTGAACTCGGGGTTGTGGCGGACGGACAGACCTTCGTTGCGGAAGTTGCGCGAGACCTCGAAGACGCGCTCGAGGCCGCCCACGATCAGCCGCTTGAGGTACAGCTCCGGCGCGATGCGCAGGAACAGGTCCATCCCCAGGGCGTTGTGGTGGGTGACGAAGGGGCGCGCGGCCGCGCCGCCGAGCAGGGGGTGTAGGGTTGGCGTCTCGACCTCGAGGTAGCCCTGCTCCTCGAGGAAGCGGCGGATGATCGAGAGTGCCCGGCTGCGCTTGATGAACACTCCGGCTGTCTTCTCACCGGCCCACAGGTCGACGTAGCGGCGGCGGTAGCGCTGCTCCTTGTCGGTCAAGCCATGCCACTTCTCCGGGGGCGGTGCGAGGGCCTTGGCGAGCAATCGCACTTCGCTCGCCCAGACGGTCACCTGGCCCTTCTGGGTGTGCCCGAGCTCCCCGCTGATCCCGACGAGGTCACCGCCGTCGAGCAGCTTGCGTCGCGGCCACCACTCGCCGAGGCGGTCGCGCTGAAGGCCTACCTGGATGCGCCCGCTGCGCTCGGCGAGGGGCGCGAAGATGAGCTTGCCGAAGTCGCGCAGACCCAGCAGGCGCCCGGTCACGGTGACCGTCTCGCCCAGGCGCGGCCCGGGCTCCTCCGGCGTGCCGGCGGCCTCGATCAGCTCGGCCACGGGTTCGGCCGTCACCCCGCGCGGGGGGTAGGGGTCGAGGCCCTCGGCGCGCATGCGGCGGACCTTCTCGAGGCGGTCGGGGTGTGCGAGTTCGGTCATGCGTCGCTGCCTATGTTGCCAGTCGGCGCACGCGCCGCCCACCTGTCGATCCACCGTTCAAGGCGACCGCCGCGGGCGACGGTCGCTGGACTGGTGGAGCATAGGGGAGTTGAACCCCTGACCTCTTGAATGCCATTCAAGCGCTCTACCAACTGAGCTAATGCCCCGGTCCTGGGATGGACAATCGGTTCGCTCTAGACCCGACCCATCCCAGGTAGCACGGGAGCCTGTGGAGTCGCCCCTCGCGCTGCACTTTGGTTTCTCAGAGACCTCGTTTCTCGGAGACCTGCGTCTCGGTGACCGCGTGCCATGCGCCGCCATTCCCGGAGACCGTCTCTCGCGTCTCGCGTGCGGACTGCTCATGGAGCCGAGCGCGAGAATCGAGGCAAGGAGAATGCCCGCGGCTCCCGCCCGAGTCAACCACTCCCGGGGGTGGTTTTTCGCCCCTTTCTCGCGCCGACCCCCGTGGGCGGCGTGCAGGGGGCGGTATCATCGCCGCCGCTCGTCCCGCAGACCCCGAAATCGAGCCGATGCCCGCCGAGAACCGCTACGAACCCCACGCGATCGAGTCCCGCTGGCAGAGACTCTGGGAGCAGCGCGGGACCTTCCACGCCTCCAACCCCTCCGACGCCGACTTCGACCCGGGGCGGCCGAAGTACTACGTGCTCGACATGTTTCCCTATCCTTCGGGATCGGGGCTGCACGTCGGACACGCCCTCGGCTACGTGGCCACCGATGCCATCGCGCGCCGCAAGCGCATGCAGGGCTACAACGTCTTGCACCCGATGGGCTGGGACTCCTTCGGCCTGCCCGCCGAGCAGTACGCCATCCAAACCGGCAAGCACCCCGCCGAGACGACCGCTCTGAACACGGCCAACTACCGTGCTCAGCTCAAGCGCATCGGCATGGCCTACGACTGGTCGCGGGAGATCGACACCAGCTCGCCGAGCTACTACCGCTGGACCCAGCGCCTGTTCGGCGTGCTGTTCGAGGCCGGCCTGGCCTATCAGGCCGAGGTGCCCGTCTGGTGGTGCGAGGAGCTCAAGACGGTGCTGGCCAACGAGGAGGTCATCAACGGCCGCTCCGAGCGCGGCAACCATCCCTGCGAGCGCCGGCCCCTCAAGCAGTGGATGCTGAAGATCACCGCCTTCGCCGACAGGTTGCTGGCGGACCTCGAGGAGATCGACTGGCCCGAGTCGATCGAGATTCAGCAGCGCGAGTGGATCGGCCGCTCCGAGGGAGCCGAGGTGGACTTCGCCGTCGAGGGACTCGAGGACGAGGCGCTGAGCGTCTTCACCACCCGCCCCGACACGCTCTTCGGGGCGACCTTCATGGTCGTCGCTCCCGAGCACCCGCTTCTCGAGCGCCTCGTGGCCGATGAGCAGCGCGCCGCCGTCGAGGACTACGCGCGCGCGGCGGCGGCCAAGAGCGACCTGGAGCGAACGGACCTCGCGCGGGACAAGAGCGGCGTGTTCACCGGCACTTTCGCCGTCAATCCCCTGATGGACGCCGGCGAGGAGTGTGCGCGGCTGCCGATCTGGGTCGCCGACTACGTGCTGATGGGCTACGGGACGGGCGCGATCATGGCCGTCCCCGGCCACGACGAGCGCGACTTCGAGTTCGCCACCCGCTTCGACCTGCCGGTCATCGAGGTCGTCCAGCCGCCGGTGGGCACGCCGGGCGCCGGCGACGGCGCGTGCTTCTCGGGCGAGGGGACGGCGGTCAACAGCGGCCTCCTCGACGGCCTCCCGACTCCGGCCGCGATCGCGCGAGCCGTCGAGCTCCTGGAGGACGGCGGCACGGGGCGGGCGCGCGTGACCTACCGCCTGCGCGACTGGCTCTTCTCGCGCCAGCGCTACTGGGGCGAGCCCTTTCCGCTGCTGCACCTGGAGGACGGATCGATCACCCTCCTGCCAGAGGAGGACCTCCCGCTGGAGCTGCCGGTGATGGAGGACTTCGCGCCCTCGGCGGAGGGCTCCGCTCCCCTGGCGCGCGATCCCGACTGGGCGCGCACGATCGACCCGCGCACGGGCCGGCCCGCGCGGCGCGACACCGACACCATGCCCGGCTGGGCCGGCAGCTGCTGGTACTGGCTGCGCTTCATGGACCCGCACAACGACGAGCAGCCCTTCTCCGCTGAGGCCGAGTCCTACTGGGGGCCGGTCGATCTGTACGTCGGCGGCGCCGCCCACGCGGTGATGCACCTGTTGTACGCGCGCTTCTGGCACAAGGTCCTCCACGACGCCGGGCTGGTCTCCACCGCGGAGCCGTTCCAGGCCCTGTTCAATCAGGGGATGATCCAGGCCTTCGCCTACCAGGACGCGACCGAGCGCTTGGTCCCGACCGACGAGGTCGAGGCGCGCGGCGGCCGCTTCTTCCGCGTCGGGAGCGACGAGGAGCTCACCCAGATCGTCACCAAGATGGCCAAGTCCCTGGGGAACGTCGTCAATCCCGACGACATCATCGCCGAGTACGGCGCGGACACCTTTCGCCTGTACGAGATGTTCATGGGCCCCCTGGCCGACTCCAAGCCCTGGAACCCGCGCGACATTCCCGGCTGCCGGCGCTTCCTCGACCGCGCCTGGCGCATGCTCGTCGACCCCGACGATCCCGCTCCCGTGCGGCCCCGGCTGCTCGAGGAGACCGACGCTGCACTCGAAGGCGATGCCCTGTTCCTGGAGCGCGAGGTCAACCGAGCCCTCTCGCGCGTGGACGACTCCTACGAACGCTTCAACCTCAACACCGGCATCGCGGCCCTGATGAGCTTCGTCAACGAGGCGGGCAAGCGCGGCGGAGCCCTGACGCGTTCCCAGGCCGAGCGCTTCCTCTCGGCCCTCGCGCCCCTCGCGCCGCACTTCTGCGAGGAGCTGTGGAACCGGCTGGGGCACACCGGCCCGATCGCCCACGCCCCCTGGCCCGAGGTAGCGGAGGCCAGCCTGGAGGAGGAGACCTACGAGCTGGTCGTGCAGGTCAACGGCAAGTTGCGCGGGCGCACCCAGGTCTCTCAAGCGGCCGAGCCTGCCGCGCTGGAGGCCCAGGCGGCCGAGATCGTCGCCGCCCAGCTCGAGGGCAAGCGCCTGCTGAAGGCGGTCGTGGTTCCCGGCAAGCTGGTCAACTTCGTCGTGCGCTGATGGAGCTGCTCGGCAGGCGAGAGACCCTCGAGCTGGCCCGGCGCGTCCTGGCCGCCAGCGAGGCGGACGAGACCGAGGTCACCCTGGCCTCGCACTCCGACCGCTTCGTGCGCTTCGCTGGGAGCGGGCCGACCCAGAGCGCGGATCGCGGCCGCTACCATCTCGCCGTGCGAGCGCTCTTCGAGGACTCCGGGGGGCGCAAGGAGGCGCGCGCGACCTGCGACGGCGTGGATCCTGCCGTGTGGCGTGCGACCCTCGAACGCGCGACGGAGCTGGCGCGCTGCGCCCCGGCCGACCCCGAGCTCCCGCCCCTGGGCGGAGCGGTCGAGGTCGAGGACAGGTATCCCGATGACTTGACCCTGGCCCACACCTTCGAGGAGAAGGCGGACTGGGTGCGAAAGGCCCTCGACGCCTGCGCACGCTCGCTTCTGGTGCCGGCGGGGTTGGCCCAGACCTCCGGAGCCGCCTGTTGCCTGGTCAATTCGGCGGGGCGCGAGGTCTTCGGGGCGCGCTCCCGCGCGGCCTTCTCTCTGACGGCCGGCGCACCGGGTTTCGAGGGCGGCTCGGGCTACGCCGAGCAGATCCGTGAGCGCGTGGGGGACCTCGACCCAGAGGGCGTCATCGCGCGCGCCGTGGGCAAGGCCCTCGACAACCGCGAGCCCGCGCCCATCGAGCCTGGGAAGTACACGGTCGTGCTCGAGCCGTCGGCGGTCAGCTCTCTCTTGCTCTTCGCGAGCTACCACGGCTGGGGCGCTCAAGAGGTGCACGAGCGCTCGTCGTTTCTGTGCGGCCGCTCGGGCGAGCGCCTCTTCCCCGAGAGCCTCGGCATCACCGACGACGCCCTGCACCCGCTCTACGCGGGCGGCTACGCCTTCGACGCCGAGGGGACTCCGCGTCGCCCGATCTCCCTCGTCGAGCGGGGCGTGGTGGGGACGCCGGTGACCGACCGGCGCTGGGCGGCCAAGCTGGGGGTCCCGAACACCGGCCACGCCCTGCCGCAGCCGAGCAGCCACGGGCCGATGGCCTTCAACACGGTCGTCGCCCCCGGCTCCGAGAGCCTCGACGAGCTGATCGGCGGAGTCGAGCGCGGCCTGCTCGTGACCCAGTTCCACTACACGAACATGATCGATCCCAAGGAGCTGACCCTGACCGGGATGACCCGCAACGGGACCTTCTTGATCGAGGACGGCCGTCTGCGCGGGGCCGCCCGCAACCTGCGCTTCACCGAGAGCCTCGTGGGAGCCTTCGGGCGCATCAGCGGCGTGGGCCGCGACCTGGATGTGGCCGGTGCGCTCTTCGATGGCGAGGCGCTCTGCCCGGCCCTGCGCATCGAGGACTTCCAGTTCACTTCCAGCACCGAGTTCTGAGCCCCGAGCGGAGGAGTGTCGCCATGATCGAGAGGATGGAGGTCGCGCGCGCCGCCGTGGAAGCGGCGATGAGCGCCAGCGCTAGCGCCAGCGCTAACGCCGGCGGACGCGCGCGAGCCGATTACGCCGACGCGCGCGTCAACCGCCAGCAGCAAGAGGAGCTCTCCGTGCGTAACGGCAAGGTGGGGCAGGCGCAGGCCGACGAGCACTTCGGGCTCGGCGTGCGCGTGCGCCACGGCGGCTGCTTCGGCTTCGCGGCGGCGCCCCTGGAGAGCGGAGAGGAGCTGGCCACGGCGGAGCTCCTCGCGGAACGGGCCGTCGACGCCGCCCGACACCTGTCCCTCGCTGTGGTCGAGCCGGCGATCCTGGCCGGCAGCGAGGGACACCGAGGCGAATACGCGACGCCAGTCGAAATCGACCCCTTCGCCGTCCCGCTCAGCGAGCGCGCTGCCTTCTTGCGCGAGGCCGAGGCGACCATGGAAGGGCGGGAGGAGACCGTCGTGCGCGAGGCCTCCTGCAGCCTGCGCCGCGAGGAGCAGTGGCAGGCCTCGAGCGAGGGAGCGGCAATCCACCAGGTGTTGGTGCGCACCGGTGCCGGACTCTCCTCGACCGCTGCCGCGAACGGCCAGGTCGAGACGCGCAGCTACCCGGCGTCCTTCGGCGGCAACTACAAGAGCGCGGGCTGGGAGCACGTCCTGTCGATGGACCTCGCCGGCCACGGCGAACGGGTGCGCGACGAGGCGGTCGAGCTGTGCTCGGCCGAGCCCTGCCCGCCCGGGGAGCGAACCCTGATCCTCGGCGCCAGCCAGCTGATGCTGCAGATCCACGAGTCGGTCGGCCACCCCAACGAGCTCGACCGCGTCTTCGGCCACGAGGTGGACCTGGCGGGCTCCTCCTTCGCCACGACCGACAAGCTCGGCAGCTTCCGCTACGGCTCGGACCTCGTGAACCTGGTGGCGGACTCGACCCTGCCCGGTGGCCTGGACACGCGCGGGTTCGACGACGAGTGCGTGCCGTCGGGGTCCTGGCACGTGGTGCGAGACGGCGTCTTCAGCGGCTACCACACCAGCCGTGAGTGGGCCGGGCGCATCGGCGAGGAACGCAGCCGCGGCACCGCGCGGGCACAGGGCTGGTACGACCCGCCGATCATCCGCATCACCAACCTCTCCCTGATGCCGGGCAGCTGGAGCTTCGACGACCTGCTGGCGGACACCGAGGACGGCGCCGTCTTCGCCGATACGGTCAAGATGTGGTCGATCGACCAGCGCCGGCTCAACTTCCAGTTCACCTGCGAGGTCGGGCGCGAGGTGCGGGGCGGCAAGCTCGGGCGGTTGCTGCGCAGCCCGACCTACCAGGGCACGACGCCGGCCTTCTGGGCGTCCTGCGACGCCATCTGCGACGAGGACCACTGGGACCTGTGGGGCGTGCCCAACTGCGGCAAGGGAAACCCGATGCAGGTGGCCGAGATGAGCCACGGAGCAGCCCCGGCGCGCTTCCGCGGCGTGACCTTCGTGGACGCGGGGCTCTGAGTCTCGCGGATGCGTGCGCCACCCGCGAGCGCGCCCCGCGTTCGCGGTCAGGCCGCCTACTGCCCGACGATCTCGAGCAGCTCGACGTCGAAGATCAACGTCGCCTTGGGCGGAATCGTCGGCCCGCGGCCCATGGGTCCGTAGGCCAGGTCGAAGGGCAGGATCAGCTTGCGCTTGCCGCCGACCTTCATGCTGCCCACGCCCTCGGTCCAGCCCTTGATGACCTGGTTGAGGCCGAAGGTCGCCGGCTGGCCGCGCTGGACCGAGCTGTCGAACATCGTCCCGTCCACCAGCCAGCCCGAGTAGTGGACTTTGACGCGCGCCGCGGGGCCGCTGGGAGTCTCGCCTTGGCCGACCACCAGGTCGTAGTACTTCATGCCCGAGGGTGTCTCGGTCCAGGCGCCCGAGCAAGGCGCGCCGGGGAAGCGCGGGGTGAGCTCCTTCGAGTTGACCTCGCCGCCGGCACCCACGTTCACGGTCCAGGCCTGGCCTTCGGCGTAGACCTTGACCTCGGCGCCTACGGCCCCACCGGCGAGCATGCGGCCCTCGCTGGCGATGCCGCCGGTGTCCTTCGCGGCGATGTCGAGCGCCTCGGCCAGGGAGAGCGTGTTGCCCCGCAGGGCGCTCTCCACCTCGGCCGGATCGGCGGGCAGGGTCGTGTAGTCTCCGAGCATGGGCAGGGTGGCGGCGCCGGTCAGGCCGGCGATCAGCAGCAGGGCGGCAGGGCGGATCATGGTCTCGTGGGGGTGGGGTGTTCCGGAGCGTGGAGCCTAGCGCAAGCGCGCGGCGGAAGCACCTTGTGACTAGGAAGCCGGGTAGGCATCCCGCGCCTCGCGCAGGGGAGCGAGGGCGCGCGTCACGCAGTCGCGCGACTCCTCGACGGCGCCGTCTACGGCCGCCGACCAGGCGCGATTCAGCTGGCGCTCGGCCCCGGCCAGGGGCGCCATGAAGGCCACCGCCGCCCGTACGCCGTGGCGCGCCCGCAAGGCCTCGCGACCCTCGATCAGGGTGTAGAGCGGGCCTGAGAGCAGGTCGTCCACCGCCTCGTGCAGGGCCGCGGCGTCGAGGGAGGCGACCCTCTCCGCGAGGGTCTCGGTCTGCGTCAGCAAGCGCTCTAGGGTGGTGTGGGGGTTCTCGCTCGCCACGGCGCCCGCGGGGCCGCCGGTGGAAGTCGCCTGCACATCGGCCCGAGAGGCCCGGCGCAGGAGCGCGACCCCGGCGAGGGTGGCGAGCACGGCTCCCAAGAAGCTCCAGCGTTGGGTCCAGTCGGCCAGGTTCCAGGTCCCGGGGACCTTGACCTCCACGCGCTCGATTCCGGCCGCGGCCAGCTCGTTCAGGCGCACCTCGTCGAGGTAGGTCCCGGCCGGGACCTGCTCGGGCAGCTCGATTTCCTCCGCCAGGCGCGCCTTGCGCGAGAAGTCGATCGCCTCGGCCGCGAGGTCGATCGCTTCGCCCTCGCGCGCGGTCAAGGAGGCGACTCCGGCCGCGCGCGCGCGCTCCGCGAGGTCGGGGGTGAGGATGCGCCCCGCCCGGATGCGCTCGGTGCGCCCCGCGAGGGTCACGGGGGAGTGCAAGACCCGGCCCCGCGCCTCCGGGAGGGCAGCGGGCTCGAACGGGCGCGCCGGTCGGCGCACGCGCACACTCTTGACACCCGCGGCGCGCAGGGCGGCCACGCGCTCGGTGGAGAGCGCCTCGTTCGCGGGGACCAGGAGAGTCTCGTCGTCGGCGAGGACGTCGCGAAACAGGAACTCGCCGGAGAGGTCCGCGTCCGCGGAGAGGTCGATGCGGCGGTAGGCCTTGACGCTGTCCGCCGCGGCCAGGGCGCCGACCACGGTCCCGATCACCAACAGCAGATTGCCGAGTTTGCCGATCATCCGTTCACCCTCTCAGAACTTGAATGGCCGCGAAAACGATGCCGAGCAGTCCCTCTCCCACCAGCAGGCCGGCGGCGAAGGGAGTGCCCCACCTCTCGGTCCAGTTCGCTCCCTTGAGGCGTGAGAGCAGCATCTGCACCGCGCAGCCGAGGCCGTAGGGCAGGAGGTAGCGCAGGGGCAGGTACATGGAGAGGCCGACGAGGACTCCGAGGCCGGGGATGCCGGAGAAGCTCATCAGCCCGCCGAGGACGCCGCCCATGGCGTACAGGCCGGTGGGGGCGTTGTCGCTGCGGATCGTGTCGATCGCTCCCTGCAGAGCCGCGGCTTGGGGGGCGGGAGAGTCGGTGCCCGGGCCGAAGGCCACGCCGTACTCGCCGAGGTTGCGCTCGGCGAGCAGGTAGACCGTTGCCAGGCAGACCACCGGGCCGATCCAGACCACGCACAGCTCCATGAACTGCTGGCGCAGGGGCGAGCCGCCGACCATGTGGCCGGTCTTGAGGTCCTGCATCATGTCCGCGCACTCGGTGATCGCCACGCACACCGCCGCGCCGATCAGCACCGCCGGGACGACCTGGTTGTCGGTCAAGAGCAGGCAGACCATGACCGTCAAGAGCGCCATGCCAGAGATCGGGCTCCAGTCGGTCATGCCCGCGCATTGGGCGATCACGATCCCCGCGAACCACATCCAGGCCGTGCCGACGGCGGCGATCAGGGCCGCCTGGCCGAGGCTGCCCCCCGACACCGTGGCGTGGGCGGCGCCGAAGAGCACGCAGAAGGCACCGACGACGGCGACCGCCAGCACTCCCAGGGGGAGCTCGTCGCGCTCGCGGCCGCTCTCTCCGGCGCCGCGCATCGACTTCAGGGCGGCCCCGATGGCGGGGATGGCGAAGAGCAGCCCGACCAGCGCGCCGCCCATCAAGAGCCCGATCCCCAAGGGCCGATTCATGTTCAACAACGCCCAGCCCGCGGCGCCGTCCGCTTCCACTCCGGCGGGCATCCACTGGTTGTCGAAGGCCACCGGCGTGATCACGTAGGCCGCCAGCAGCCCGCCCGCGAGGACCACCAGACCGGGGCGGCCGGTGATGAACCCTGCGCCCAGGGCGAAAGGCGCGATGGCCCAGGTGAACTGGAACGAGTCGTGCCACAGGCCGCCGACGCCCGGCAGGCTGGCGATCCACATCCCGACATCGAGAACGTCTTCGCCGACGCCTGGGATTCCCAGCTGGGCGTAGCCGGGGATACCGAGCACCGCGTGGCTCTGGGTGAAGAAGAAGACCGCCATCGCGAGACCGATGCCGCCCATGAGCACGAGCGCCTTCTCGACGCCCTCGCCGGGAGAACGCAGGACGGCAGCGACGGCGGTTCCGGTCGGGAAGCGCAGGCGGTCGCAGTCGATCATCTGCTTGCGCGTGGGGATGATGAACGCCACCCCCAGGATCGCGCCGGCCGTGCAGGCCGCGGTCAGCCACCAGAAGTCGATCCGCACTCCGAGCAGAAACAGGACCGGGACCGTGAAGATCACGCCGCTGTTGGAGGTGTTGACCGAGGAGGCCACGGTCTGGGCCACGTTGTTCTCGACGATGCTGCCCTTGCGCAGGATCCCACGCAGGACGCCCCAGCCGAGGACGGCGGCGATGGCGCTGCCGCCGATCGTGAAACCGATCTTGAGACCGGAGTAGGTGATGGCGGCGTTCATCACCACCCCGATCAGGATGCCGAAGCCGATCGCCTCGGGAGTGATCTCGCGGTAGCGGCGCTGGAAGATGCCGCTCGTCCAGCTGCGTCGGGGGGGGTGCATGATCTCCGTCTCCGTGGGCCGCCCGCGGGCGGGGCAGGGATCTTGGTCCGATCACACCGGGGGGGCAAGCACGGCGGGGAGGGGAAGCCCCCGCGCCAGGCACGGGAGGCGGGCGCGCCCCTCCCGCACCCTCTGTTGGGCTCGGTGATCCCGAAAAAGCACAGAATGCGCAGGAATTGGGTGGCGGCGCGGCCAATTCGGCCTCATTATCTGCGGAGGAGCGCTCAAGAAATGACAGCGGCGCTCGTTTTGTGTAGCAGAGTCGGGGGTCGCGTTATTGTGATACCCCTCCCCACGAGGGCCCTGAGGCCCCCTCAACCGCCATCCCACGCACACCTACCGCGATGACCAGCACCATCAGCCCCAGCGAGCTCGAGGCCTACCAGGCGATCGATTCCCGGATGGACCGCCAGCAGATCCTGGAGCACACCCGGGAGCACAACGTGCGCTTCTTGCGCATGCAGTTCACGGATCTGACCGGCATCAACAAGAACATCGAGGTCCCCGCCAGCCAGTTCGAGAAGGCTCTCGACGGTGAGATCCAGTTCGACGGGTCCTCCGTAGAGGGTTTCACGCGCATCGAGGAGTCGGACATGCTCCTCAAGCCGGACCACGCGACCTACCGCATCGACCCCTGGGTCTCGGTCGGTCACGGCGGTCGCGACCAGGGGCGCGTGGCGCGTCTGATCTGCGACATCTACAACCCCGACGAAACGCCCTTCGAGGGTTGCCCGCGCCTCGCCCTGCAGCGCATGTGCGCGCGAGCCGCGGAGCTCGGCTTCGTCATGAATGCCGGTCCCGAGGCCGAGTTCTTCCTGTTCCTCCAGGGCGCCGAGGGCCAAGCCACGACCGAGACCCACGACGGCGCGGGCTACTTCGACCTGGCTCCCATGGATCTCGGCGAGGAGTGCCGGCGGGAGATCGTGATCGCCCTCGAGGCCCTCGGCTTCGAGATCGAGGCAGCGCACCACGAGGTGGCTCCGGGGCAGCACGAGATCGACTTCAAGTACGGCAGCGCCCTGGCGACCGCCGACAACCTGGCCACCTTCCGCTTCGTCGTGCGCCGCGTGGCGCGCGACATGGGCCTGCACGCGACCTTCATGCCCAAGCCGCTGCACGGCCAGAACGGCTCGGGCATGCACGTACACCAATCGCTCTTCCGCGAGGACGGGACCAACTCCTTCTTCGATCCCGACGGCGAATACGACGGGATCTCCGACACGATGCGCTGGTACGTGGGCGGCCTGCTCAAGCACGCGCGCGCCTTCTGCGCCATCACGAACCCACTGGTCAACTCCTACAAGCGGCTGGTGCCCGGCTACGAGGCTCCCACGGACCTGGCCTGGTCGATGCGGAACCGCTCTCCCCTGATCCGTGTGCCCGCCCGACGCGCGATCGGTACGCGTTGTGAGTTGCGCATGCCCGACCCGACGTGCAACCCCTACCTGGCTTTCACGGTCATGTTGGCCGCTGGGCTCGACGGCGTGAAGAACCAGATCGAACCCCCGCCCCCGGTTTCGGCCAACGTCTACCGCATGAGCGCCCGCGAGCGTTCGCGTCTGAAGATCAAGAGCCTGCCGGCCAACCTCGGCGAGGCCGTCACGGCCCTCGACAAGGACGAGGTCATGAAGGACGCCCTGGGGCAGCACATCTTCGAGCACTTCGTGCACGCCAAGCGCACCGAGTGGCAGGAGTACATCGCGACCGTCCACGACTGGGAGGTCGACCGCTACCTGACCACGTTCTAGGCGGCCTTGTTCGCGACTTGGCTCTGCGCCGCCAAGCGGTCTTCGCTCCCGATTCGGGGAGGAACCGAGGTGGTCACTGCCGCGAGAAGGGCACGCAGGCCGTGAGCCGAGCCGAGGGGCTTGGCTCGCGGCCTGCGCTTTGGTCCGCTAGGGCGCTCGGGAGTCTGAACACTTCACCCTCGGCGGCCGTGAAGCCGATGAGCAAGGCCTAGGGCGAGGTAGCGCAGCGTCCCCAGATCGGCATGCAGCCCCCTCCCGACGGATCAGCCTTCCCGCCCTCGCAGAGCGAAGCGCTGGAGGTGCGCGCCGGCTGCGCCGCGGACGACGAGGAGCGTGACGCCTTCGTGGCGGCCCACCCGCGGGGGCGCTTCGCCCAGCGCGCCGGCTGGCTGCGCGCCGGCGAGCGCGTCTTCGGCCACGCGCGGCGCGACCTCGTTGCCTGGCGCGCCGGGCGCATCGTGGGGGTCTTGCCCCTGGCGCGCTGCCGCGGCCTCTTCGGGCCGCCGCACCTGATCTCGGTCCCCTACGGCGTCGCCGCCGGACCGCTCGGAGAGGATGACTTCGTCGTTCGCTCCCTGGTGTCGACGGCCGTGGAGCTGGCGCGCATCGAGCGCGTCGGACGCCTCGAGTTGCGCTGCGAGGAGGACCCGGGCCTGGCCGACCTCACCTCCTCGGATCTCTACGTTTCCTTCGCCCGTGACCTGCCCGCGGTGGGCGAGGATCTCCTGGCGGGCCTGCCCAAGGAAGAGCGGCGCCTCGTGCGCCGGGCGCGAGACCGCCACGGCCTCGAGCTGGTCGAGGGAACGGAGTACCTCGCGGACCTCGAGCGCCTGTTCCACGACAGCAAGCGTCGGTTGGGCTCACCGAGTCTGCCGCCGGCCTGGTTCCGCGCCGTCGGTGAGGAGCTCGGTTCGGCGGCCGTGGTCCATGCGGCTCGGCGCGGTGGGCGCACCCTCGCCGCGAGCATGTCCTTCGTCCACGGCGACACTTTCGCCATGTACTACATCGGCACGACGCCCCAGGCCAATCGCGAGTGCTCGGCGACCAGCTTCATGATCGCCGAGCTGGGGGAGTGGGCTCGCGACAAGGGCCTGCTGCGATTCGATCTCGGGCGCAGCAGGCGCGACGCGGGTACGGTCGCCTTCAAGCGCAACCAGGGCTTCGAAGCGCGCTCCCTCGCCTATCGCTATCACCTCGTGCGCAGCCGATCCACGCCGAGCTTCACGCCCTCCAACCCGCGCACGCGCGCCCTGCGCGGTGCGTGGTCGCGTTTTCCGGGTTGGCTCACCCGACGCCTCTCGCCCGCCCTCGCGCGGCGCTTGCCCTGAATCAGGCCGCTCCTGGCGGCCCGTCTAGCGGGGAGCGAGGGGCGGGAGGGCGCGCATCCGCGCCGGATGGTCGCTGATCAGCCCGTCCACACCCCAGTCCAGCAGCTCCTCCGCGCGGTCGGGATCGTTGACCGTGTAGACCCACAGCTCCAGGCCGGAGTCGTGGGCACGCCCCACGGCCCGCCGCGTTAGGGAGCGCGCGGAGACGCCGACCACGTCGGCTCCGATGCGCCGCGCGAGCTCGAGCTCTTCGGGCGTCGACTCCCCGCGCAGGAGCAGGGTGCGCACGCTCGCGACGGCCATCGAGGCGTCCACCACGACTCCCGGGTCGAAGCTGGCGATCAGGTGTCGGTCGAGCTCGCCGCGCTCGGCCAGCAGGCGTGCGATTTCACCGCCTACGCCGCGCACCTTGATCTCGATCATCAAGTCGGTGTCGGTGTCCTCGAGCAGGGTGAGCACCTCGCCCAGGACCGGCAGCGGCTCCTCGGCGAAGCGCTCGCCGAAGCGCTCGGCGAACCCGACCGGGTGGCGGCGCAGCTCGGCCAGAGTCAGGTCCGCGACGCGCCCGGCCGCCCCGGCGGTACGCTCGAGGGTGTCGTCGTGGATCACCACCAGCTCGCCGTCCGCGCTGCGGTGCACGTCGATCTCGCACAGGTCGGGGGCCGGGTCCAGGGCCACGGCCGAACGCACGGCGGCCAGGGTGTTCTCGGGAGCCGCCGAGGAGTTCCCGCGGTGGGCGATCAAGAGCGGCGGGCGGGCGTTGCAGGCGCCGAGCAGGAGGAAGATCGGGACGAAGAGCTGGCAGGATCGGGGGGAGGGGTTCACGCGCGCCATGATCGGCGCCCGCTCGCCGACGGGCAAGGGAGCGTCAGTCGGCCGCGCCCGCCGGTGCGCCCCTCGCCCCCCAGTCGCGCTCGTTCCGCCCCGACTCCCGCAGGCTCTGTTGGGTGGTGAGGGCGTGGTAGGGGCCCGCGAGCGCCAGCAACTCCTCGTGCGTGCCGCTCTCGACGATGCGCCCGCGCTCGATGACCAGGATGCGGTCGGCGGAGCGCACGGTGGAGAGGCGGTGGGCGATGACGAAGCTCGTGCGCCCGCTCCAGACCCTGTCCAGGCCCCGTTGGATGCGGCGCTCGGTCTCGCCGTCCACCGACGAGGTGGCCTCGTCCATGACCAGAATCTGAGGGTCGGCGAGCAGGGCGCGTGCCAGGGAGACGAGCTGGCGCTGCCCGACCGAGAGGTTCCCGCCGTCCTCGCCGACCTCGGTCCCAAGTCCGTCGGGGAGTTGCGCGTCGAGCAGGTCGGCTCCCGCCAGACGGGCGACCCGCGCGATCTCGTCGTCGCCGGCGTCCAGACGCCCGTAGCGGATGTTGTCCGCCACGCTCCCGCTGAACAGATGGGGTGTTTGCTGCACGATCCCCAGCTGGGACTGGTACCAGTCCAGGCTGCGCTCGCGGTAGTCGACCCCGTCGATCAGGATCGCGCCGGCCGTCGGCTCGTAGAAGCGACACAGGAGGCTGATCAAGGTCGACTTCCCTCCGCCGGTCGAGCCCACCAGGGCCACGCGCTCGCCGGCGCGCACGCGCAGGTCGAAGTCCTCTAGGATCGGACGGCCGGTGGGGTAGGCGAAACCCACCCCGCGGAACTCGAGCTCGCCGATGCGCTGGGCGTAGCCGTCCGGCGCCACTCCCTCGCGCGGGGGGGTGGCGGCGGTCTCGGCCAGGCGCTCTCGGACTGCCTGGGAATCGGCGATCTCCGGCACCTCCTCGATCAGGCCCAGGACGCGCTCGGCCGACGCCTGGGCCATCTGCAGCTCGGCGAACCAGTGCGAGAGCTCGTTGATCGGGTCGAAGAAGAAGCGTGCGTACATCAGGAACGCGATCAACGACCCCAAGCTCATGCCGCCGGCCGCGACCTTCATCCCGCCCGCCGCCAGAACCAGGCCCGCGGCCAAGCTGCCGAGGGTCATGATCAGCGGCACGTAGGTCGCGTTGAGTAGCTGATTGCGGACCGAGCGTGAGAACATGCCCTCGGAGAGGACGCCGAACTCCGCCAGGTTGGTCTCCTCGCGGGCGAGGACCTTGCTCGTGCGCTGGCCCGTGACGCCTTCGTTGTAGGCGACCGTCAGGCGCGAGTTCGCCTTGCGCACCTCGCGCGCACTGTGGAGGATGCGGCGCTTGAAGACGGCGCTGACCCAGACCAGCAGGGGCACCACCGCCAGAACACCGCTCGCCAGCAGAGGGTTCATCGCGAACATCGCGGCGGTGATGGCGAGCAGCAGCGTCGCCGCCCAGACGACGTCCAGTACGCCCCAGGCGAGGATGTTCGAGAGGCGTTCGCAGTCGGAGGTCAAACGCGCCATCAGCCAGCCCACGCTGCGCCGGTCGAAGCTCGAGAAGGAGAGGCGCTGCACGTTGGCGAAGCCGTCGCGGCGGATGTCGTGGGCGATGGCGGTACGCAGGTACCCGCCCGCGTAGATGAAAGACACCACTGAGAGCACCAAGACCAGGCAGATCGCCGCGTAGGCCGCCGCGTAGGTCCACAGGTTCACGGTCTCGGGGCGTTCGAGCAGCCCGTCGAGCAGATGGCGCGTCAGCTGTGGCAGGGCCACCTCGGCGGCGCCGACCGTGCAGGCGAACAGGCACAGCAGCCTCAACCGGCGGCGGTAGGGGCGTGTCGTGGCCCACAGCTTGCGCCACAGGTCGAGGTCGAAGCCGCCCTCGGCCGGCGCGTCGTCGAGGAGATCGTCGCTCACGCCTCCTGCCCTCCCTCATCGAGGGGCGCTTCTCCCCTGTCGATCCGCTCCTCGATGCCGCCCTGCACGCGCCACAAGGAACGGTAGGCGCCCGGGCGCCCCAGGAGCTCGGCGTGGGTGCCGCTCTGCACGACGCGCCCGTGCTCCAGGACCAGGATGCGGTCGGCGGTAACGACCGAGGAGAGCCGGTGGGTTGCGAGCAGGGTCGTGCGCCCGGCGTGCCCGCGCTCGAGCTCCGCGACGATGCGCGCCTCGGTGTGGGTGTCCACGGCGGAGAGGGCGTCGTCGAGCACCAGGATCGGCGGGTCCTTCAGCAGGGCCCGGGCGAGGGCCACGCGCTGGCGCTGCCCGCCCGAGAGCGTCACTCCGCGCTCGCCGACCGAGGTCTGGAAGCCGTGCTCCAGCTCGCTCATCGCCTCCACTAGGCAGGCGGCGTGGGCGGCCTCGGAGATCTCGTCCTCGCGCATCTCGCCGCGCCCGGCGGAGATGTTGGCCGCGACCGTCTGGGAGTACAGGAAGGGCTCCTGGAGCACGGCGCCGATGCGCGAGCGCAGCTCGCCGCGCTCCAACCGCTCCAGCTCGACCCCGTCGATGCGAATCGACCCGTGATCGCGCTCGTACAGGCGCAACAGCAGGTGCAAGATCGTCGACTTCCCCGAGCCCGTAGGCCCCAGAAGGGCCAGGGTCTGGCCGGCTTCGATGGAGAAGGACACGTCCTCCAGCACGGCCTCGTCGCCGAAGGAGAAACCCACCGCGTCGAACTCGATGCGCCCCGGGCGCTCGGCGAGCGAAAGTGGCGCGCTTGGCCTGCTCTCGACAGGTTCGTCGAGGATCTCCTCGATGCGCCCGAGGGCGACGATCGCCTTGCCGGCGTCGGTCAGCACGCGCCCCATGTGTCGCACGGGCCAGATCACCATGCCGATCATGGTGATGAAGACGAACAGCTCTCCGAGCTCGAGGTCGCCGTCGATGGCGCGCTTCGAGCCCCAGACGAGGACCAGACCCTGCTGAGCGAGGCACAGCAGGTCCGACGAGGACCAGTAGACGCCGAGCAGACGCATCAGGTCGTAGGAGCGGTCGCGGAAGGCCTCGTTGGTCGCGCCGAAGCGCTCCACCTCATGGGGGCCGCGCGCGAAGGCGCGCACCACGCGGATCCCGGTCAAGTTCTCCTGCAGGACCGTGGTCATCGTCGCCTCGGCCTCGTCCATTCTCTGGAAGACCTGCTTGATGCGCCGGAAGAAGAGGATCGCGAAGGTGATGATCAGCGGGAAGAGCGCGACGGAGACGAGGGTCATCCCCCGGTCGATCGACAGCAGGATCGGGAGCGCCGCTCCCAGCAGGATCAAGGCGCGCCCGATCTCGACCACCTGGGCCTGGAGGAAGACGCGCACGGTCTCGACGTCCGAGGTACAGCGCTGGACGAGGTCCCCGGTCTCCGAGCGGTCGTGGAAGGCGCAGGGCAAGCGCTGCAGGCGATCGTAGAGGGCGTCCCGCAGGCGGCGCACGATGGCCTCGGAGGCGATCGACGCGTGGCGTCCGCGCCAGTAGAGGAAGAGGGCGCCGGCGGCGGAGAGCGCCACGAGCAGGGCCGCCCCGCCCCACAGGCAGGCGCCCAGGCCGTAGGTTCGCGTCAGGCGCACGGCCAGCAACTCCGCCCCCGAGGGGCTCCACAGGCCGAACTCGATCCCCGCGCGCACGACGGCCGGCAGTCCGAACAGGGTGGCGTCGGTCGCGCCGAGGTCGATGCGCGGGATGGCCAGGGGCCCGTCGATGAAGGCCTTGACGACCAGCGGCGATGCGAAGAGGCAGACCGCCGTGAGGCCGGTCGAGGCCACCGCCGCCAGGTAGCGCAGGCGCTGGCCGCTGGTGAGGGCCCACAGGTTGCCGTGCGCGCGGAGCTTCACGGCCGCCCGGGAGCTCGTTGGCGTTTCTCTCGCGGGCCGCTAGCAGCTCGGTGAACGAGGGCTGTAGCGAGCCGAACGCACCTCCGCCGAGCCCGAATCGACCCGGGCGACGCCGCGGCGGCGGAGAGGGCGAATTCGTGGTCGGGCGTCTTCAACGGACTGCTAGTAGGGACCCGGTCGGGCGGGGGTGCAAGCGCGGCCGCTGGAAGTGACGGCCCGTGCTGCCGGGTCAGGGCAAGGCCTCGTCCATCGCCCGCGCCGCTTCGCTCACGGCGCGTTCCAGGCACAGGGAAAGGTGGCGCGCCTCGGCCTCGGGCGAGCCGTCCGCGTGCTCGATGCGCTGCTCGACGGTGCGGTCGAGGAGCGAGCGCCCTTCGGCGTCGGTCAGGCGCAGGACGAGGACCAGGCGCACGCCGGCCAGGCCGGGCGTGGCGCCCGGGACGCGCTCGAAAGCCAGGAGCTCGACATCCAGGCTGGGGGCGGCGTGGGCTTCCGAACGCGTGAAGTCGCCTACTTCGAACAGGGTGCGCGCGAGGGCGCGCTCCACGTAGGCGATCGGCGGCTCGCTCCAGCGGTGGAGCTCGAGGAACTCGAGGGTGAGGGCGGAGGTGCGCCGGGCCATGCGCTCGCGCAGGTGTCCGGCGGCGCGCGCGTCGCGCAGGCGCAGCTCGCGCCGCGCCGCAGGCGGGGACTCGCGCTCGCCCGCGGGCGGCGTGACGCTGTAGTGGCGGATCGAGGCCGGTCCGCCGCCCGCGAGGCAGGCGCAGCCCAGGGTCAGCAGGATTCCGGCGGCGAGGACGTTTCGCATGGCTAGCAGCTGGTTGAAGAAGGGCCGTAGCGAGAGGAAGATACCTTCCTCGCTGCAAGGAGGGCGAAGTCGTAGTGGGGCGTTTCCAACGGGCTGCTAGGGGGCTTGGGCTCTCCCGCGCAGGAGCGCGCCGGGGTCGCGTTCGAGGAGCTCCGCCAGGGCGCGCACGGCCTCTGTGGCCTCGCGGAAGGAGCGCAGGTTCCGGGCGAGCTCGCTGGAGGCGCCGCCGGCGTCGCGCGCCAGGCCGCGGACGGCCGCGGAGGCCTCGCGCAGGGAGCCCGCGGTGGCGGCCGCGTCCACCTCCGCCAGGACCCCCTCCAGACGCCGGGCGACCGCCTGCCAGCTGGAGGCGGTGTTCGCGAGCGGGCCGTCGGCGGCCTCGAGGCCGCGCAGCAGGTCGCGTAGGGCCGCGAGGGCCTCGATCCCCGCCTCGGTCAGGCGCGTGGTGTCCAGGGCCGCCAGGCGCTCGTGGGCCAGGTCCAAGAGCGCCGCCGTGCGCCGTGAGAGGTCCGCGGTGTCGACGGCCTCGAGCCGCTCCCTGGACAGTCGTAGTAGCGCGCCGAGCTCCGCCGTGACCTGTGGAACGGCCTCGACGATCAGGTTCAGCCCGTCCTCGAGGTTCTTGAGCGTCGAGGGCACCGACGGCAGGTAGTGGTCGCCGGGATCGAAGCTGAGCAGCGGCAGGGGATGCTGGGCGAGGGGGAAGAAATCGACCAGCACGTACTTCGTGCCGGTGATGCCCGCAATGGCGACTTGGGTGCGCAGGTCGCTCGGACCGATGCGGCCCGAGCCCTGAGCCTCGGGGTCCACGCCGAGCATCTCGAGCACATCGGCGTAGATGCTCGCGCGCACCTCGACCGAGCGCCGGTCGGGGGCGATGGTGATCGTGTCCACGACGCCGATGCTGACTCCGCGCATCTTGACCGCGGAGCCCTCCTCGAGGCCGCCCACCGGTTCCTGGAAGAAGGTCACGACTTCCACCGCGTCGCGGTTCAGGCGCTGTGCGCCGATCCAGAACAGGGCGCCGATGCCGACGAACGCGGCGATCACGACGAACAGACCTAGCTTCCAGCGGTCGGTCGGGGCAGCGATCATGAGGGGGTTCTCTCGTCTGGCTTCGCGGTGGAGCGGCGCCGGAAGAAGCCGGTCACGCGTTCGTCGTCGGACTCTTCGCGCAAGGCTCGAGGGTCGCCGCGCGCGATGATGCCGCGCGCCTCGCGGTCGAGCAGGATGCAGCTCCCGCCGACGGCGAAGATGCTCGACAGCTCGTGAGTCACGATCACGATCGTGACTCCGAGGCTCTCGTTCAAGGTCAAGATCAGCTCGTCGAGGTCCGCCGCGCTACGCGGGTCGAGGCCGGCGGAGGGCTCGTCGAGGAACAGGAGGGGTGACTCGAGGGCCAGGGCGCGAGCGATCCCCGCGCGCTTGCGCATCCCGCCCGAGAGCTCCGCCGGCAAGTGGTGCTCGAAGCCGTCGAGGCCCACCAGGCGCAGCTTCCAGCGCACCAGGCTCTCGATGGTGTCGGGAGCGAGGTCGGTCCACTTCTGCAGGGGCAGGGCCACGTTCTGGGCCAGGCTCATCGAGCCGAACAGGGCGCCGGACTGGAACAGGACCCCGAAGGGCGGCGGCCCGTCCTCGGCGAGGGGCCGTTCGCCGATCGCGACTCGCCCGGCCAGGGGGCGCAGCAGGCCGATCATGGTCTTCATCAGGGTCGACTTCCCGCAGCCCGAGCCGCCCAGGATCAGGAACACCTCCGAGGGGGCGACCTGGAACTCCAGGTGCTCCATGAGCGGCCGGCCGTCGTAGCCGATGCTGAGGTCCTCGATGCGGATCATCAGATGCCCAAGCGGCTGTAGAGCAGGGTGAACACGGCGTCGGCGGCGATCAGGCTGAACAGGCTGGCGACCACGGCGGCGGTCGTCGAGCGCCCCACGCCCTCGGCGCCGCCGCGCGTCGCCAGGCCGCGCTCGCAGGAGATCAGGGCGATCAGGGCGCCGAAGACGACGGCCTTGATCCCCCCGCCGGCGACGTCCCAGGTGTCGAGGGCGTCGCGCGTCGAGCGCAGGTAGACGCCCGGGGTGAGCTCGAGCTCGGCGGTCGTGATCACCAGACCGCCGCCGATCGCCACCGCCTCGGCCAGCAGGGTCAACAGCGGCAGCATCAGGGTCAGGGCGATCACGCGCGGCAGCACCAGGAAGCGCAAGGGATCGAGGCGCAGGGTCTCCAGGGCGTCGATCTCCTCGGAGACGCGCATGGTGCCCAGCTCGGCGGCGATGGCCGCTCCCGAGCGCCCGGCCACGACGATGGCCGTGATCAGCGGGCCGAGCTCGCGAGTGATCGAGAGCGCCACCAGGTCGGGCACGTAGGCGTCCGCGCCCAGCTGGTGCATCTGGGTGGCTGCCTGGTAGGCGGTGATGACGCCGATCAAGAGGGCGATCAGGAGCACGATCGGCGCCCCATCCGCTCCGGCCCGCTCGGCGAGGCGGGGCACGTCGACCCAGTGTACGGAGCGTGGCTGGGAGAAGACCGCGCGGGTGGAGTGGGCGAGGCATCCCAGGTAGGTCAGCACCGACCGCCCGATTTCGCCGAGCTTGGAGGTCGTCTGGCCGATCGTGCGCAGCAAGGAAGCGTCGGGCAAGGCGCCGTGTACCGGTGGGCGCGGCGGGCGCTGGGCCGTCAGCTCGAGCAGCAGGGCGGCCTTCTTGGGAGCGCCGACCAAGGCGGGCCGCGGGCCGCTGGCCTCCGCCGCGAGGCAGGCCTCGGCCAAGATGGCGGCCGCCGCGCCGTCGAGGCTGCGCACGCCCGAGAGGTCCAGACGCGTGAGGGTGCCCGCGGCCGCGGCCTGCGTGAGGCTCCGCCGCAGGGCGTCCGCGCGCTCCAGGACCAGATCCCCCGCCAGGCGCAGTTCGACTCCCCCGTCCGCGAGATCCAGCGCCTCGACCCGGTAGCTCTCCTCCGGCACGCGGCCACTATTCCACGCCGTGCGCGGAGAGTCCAACCTCCCCGGCGATGCTCCGCTCAACGGTCGGAGACAAACTGCAGCTCGTTCAGCCTGCGATAGGCCCCGCCCGCTCGCAGGAGCTCCTCGTGGGTGCCCTGCTCGATCAGGCGTCCGTTCGCGATCACCAGGATCCGGTCGACGTCGCGGATGGTCGACAGGCGGTGGGCGATGATCAGGGAGGTGCGCTCCCTCGTCAGATCGTGCAGGGCGTCCTGCAGCAGGTGCTCGGTGCGCGTGTCCACCTGCGAGGTCGCCTCGTCCAGGGCCAGGACCGCCGGCGCGACCGCCAGCACGCGTGCGAAGGCGATCAGTTGGCGCTCGCCCGAGGAGAGGTTCGCGCCCCGCTCGCGTACCGGCTCGTGGTAGCCGAGAGGGAAGCGAGCCACGACCTGGTCGAGGTGCAGGCGGTCGGCGGCCGCGCGCGCCTCGGCCTCGGAGATCTCGGGATGACCGAGGCGCACGTTGTGCAGGACGTCGCCGCCGAAGAGGAACACGTCCTGAGGCACGATCCCGATGCGTGAGCGCAGCTCGCTCAGGGCGTAGTCGCGGACGTCGACGCCGTCGAGGGTGATCGAGCCCTCTCCGACGTCGTAGAGGCGAGTCAGGAGCTTCAGCAGGGTCGTCTTGCCGCCGCCGGTGGCGCCGACGATGGCGACGCGCTCCCCGGGAGCGACCTCGAAGGAGACGTCGCGCAGGACCGGCTCGGCCGGGTCGTAGCCGAAGGTCACGCCGCGAAACGCGATCGCGCCGCGCGCCGCGGGCAGCGGGACCACGCTCTTGGGGGCGGGGATGAAGTCGTCGTGGTCGAGCAGGTGGAAGATGCGTTCGGCCGCCGTCATCGCGCTCTGCATCACCGTCACCTTCAGGCTCAGGTCATTGAGCGGAACGAAGAACTTGCGCATGTAGTCGATGAATGCGAAGAGAGCGGCGAGGGTCAGGCCGGTGGCCAACGACTCGCCCAAGAGGAGCGAGCCGCCGTAGGCCAGGATCAGGGCCACGGTGAGATGGCTGAGCAGCTCAGTCGAGGCGGAGAGCACCGATTCCCACGAGACGCTGCGCAGCTGGGCGTCGCGCATGTCGCCGCTGATACCCCCGAAGGCCGAGCGCACGCGCCTCTCGCGGGTGAACATCTGGACCACCGCCATGCCGACGATGTGCTCGTGGAGAAAGGCGTTGAGTCGCGAGCGGCTGTCGATCATGTCCGCGTAGGCCGCTCGCACGCGCACGCGCATCCAGAGCGTGAGACCGATCAGCAGCGGCACGACGACCAGCACCGCCAGGGTCAGCTGCCAGTGGAGGGTGAACAGGAGCGCAACCGTCGCGCACAGGAAGATCACATCGCCCAGGACCGTCACCACCCCCGACGAGAACATCTCCTGCAGGGCCTCGATGTCGGTCGTCACGCGGCCGACCACACGTCCGGTCGGCGTGCGGTCGTGGAACGCCGAGGAGAGGGCTTGGAGATGGCGAAAGAGCGTCGAGCGCAGGCCGAGCAGGGCGTTCTGCCCGGCGACGTCCACGGTCCACGTTCCCAGGGCTCGGCCGAGCATCTCGAAGAGCGCGAGGGCGGCGAACCAGGCCAAGAGGACCCCGAGCCCCTCGCTCGAGTCGCCCTCGACGTGGCGCTCGATGATCAGCATGACGACCCAGGTCATGGCCAAGGC
Source organism: Planctomycetota bacterium (assembly GCA_002686265.1). Lineage (GTDB taxonomy): Bacteria > Planctomycetota > UBA1135 > UBA1135. The sequence continues at coordinate 41,158 of NZBA01000096.1, read as the reverse complement.
CGCGGCGGAGGTCGTCAGCAGCAGGGCCAGGCTGGCCAGGATCAGGCCCCGCTGGGGCCGAACGAAGGGCCACAGGCGGCGCAGCAGGCGCAGGTCGACGGCGCGCCCGACGGCTCCGTCTCGGGGGAAAAGGCGCGCCATCAGCCCTCCTCCCGGGCGGCCTCGCGGCGCGCCTGCCGCTCCCACAGGTCGGCGTAGGTCCCGCCGTCGGCCAGCAGCTCCGCGTGGGTTCCCGACTCTCCCACGCGCCCTTCGGCCAGCACGACGATGCGGTCCGCGTGGCGCAGGGTGGCGAGGCGGTGGGCCACCAACAGGGTCGTGCGCCCCGCGCAGTAGCTCGCGAGCCCGGCCAGGATCTCCTCGGCGGTGTGGGCGTCGACGGCCGAGAGGGGGTCGTCGAGGATCAGGATCGGCGCGTCCAACAGCAGGGCCCGAGCCAGGGCCGCGCGCTGGCGCTGGCCGCCACTCAGGTTCACGCCGCGCTCGCCGAGCAGCGAGTCGAGGCCGTCGGGGAGTTGGTCGAGGTCCTCTTCGAGCCGGGCGAGGGCGGCGGCGCGGGCGATGCTCTCTCTCGGCGCGTCGGGCCGGCCGTAGGCGACGTTCTCGGCCAGGCTCAGGCTGAAGAGGAATGCGTCCTGGGAGACGAAGCCCACGGCCGCGCGCAGGTCCTCGGGGCGCAGGTCGTTGACGTCGACGCCGTCGACGAAGACCTGGCCGCGCTCGACCTCCTGCAGGCCCGCGACGGCGCGCACCAGGGTCGTCTTGCCCGCTCCGGTGTGCCCGACGATCCCCAGGGTCGAGCCGGCGGGCACGGTGAGCGAGACGTCGTCGAGCACGACCCGGCCGCGGTCGGCCCGGGCTTCATCGCCCAGGCTCCTCGGCCGGCTGCCGGAGAGGTGCGGCTGTTCCGCCAGGGGCGCGTGGCGAACCGTGAGCCCGCGCAGCTCGACGGCGCCGGGGCCGACCCGCGGCCAGGGCGGGCCGCCCGGCGGGTCGGCCAGGACCACCTCGCTGTCGAGGATCTCGCGCAGGCGCCCCAGCGCCGCCGTTCCGCGCTTCACGGAGCTGATCACGAAGCCGAGGGTGCGCGTCGGCGAGGTCAACATGCCCAGGTAGAAGAGCAGCGAGAACATCGAGCCCAGGGTGAAGCCCTGAGCTCCGGCGGGGACGACCCGCCCGATGCCGACGAGCAGCACGACGAGGGTCGAGAGGGAGGCCAGGCCCACCATCAGGCCGATCAGGAGCGCGCGCTTGCGCGTGACCGCGAGATTCAGGGAGCGATAGCGCCCGCAGTGGGCGTCGAAGCGCTCGCTGACGGCCTCCTCGAGGGTGAGCGTCTTGATCACGGCCTGCCCGTTGAGGCTCTCGTCCACCCGCGCGCTGATCTCGCCCAGGCAGTTCTGGGCGGCGCGGCTGCCCTCCTGGATGCGCACCGCGATGCGCCGCGAGGCGTAGAGGAAGAACGGGAAGGGCGCCAGGGCGAGCAGCGTCAAGGTCGGTTCGATGGCCGCCATCATCGGGATGGCGATCAGGTAGAGCGTCAGGACCTCGGCCAGGTACAGGATCACCGGGCCGACCAGTCCCTGCACGTTCTGCATGTCGTTGAGGAAGCGCGACATGATCTGCCCGGCGGGGTTGCGCACGAAGAACGAGGGCGCGAGGCGCGTCAGGTGCTCGAAGAGCTCGGCGCGCAGGTCGTGGGCCAGCCGCCGGGAGCTGCCCAGGACCAAGAGCCGGCTCGTCGTGCGCACCAGCGCCGTGGCCAGGGAGTAACCCCCGATCCACAGGACGATCGTGAAGACCTCCTCGCGCCCCCGTGGACCGCGGCTCTCCAGAACGTCGAAGGCGTCCTTCAGCAAGGCGGGGATGCGCAGCTTGAGGAACAGGCTGGCGACGACGCAGACACTGCCCATCACGTAAGCCGCCGAGTGTCGGCGCAGGAAGGGGAGCAGGAAAGGGAGTTCGCGCCGCATGGGTCCTGTCTTCCCCGCTCAGGCGTCGCTGGTCACGCGGGAGCCGGGGACGACGTCCCGCTCCCCGTTTTCCCAGCGCACCAGGCACTTGGTGCCGCCGTCGTAGTCGCGGGCTTCGAGCAGGAGGCTCGCCTGCTGCCCCGCGACCGTGCAGGCGCGTTCGGCGGGTGCGTCGAGCCCGCGCCACAGGCGCACGAACGGATTGTGCTCCCACTCCTCGCCGATCGTCGTCTCCTCGGTGTGACCGGGGTGCACGGGCAGCTCCGGCGGCAGGCGCAGGAGACGCTCCATGATCGACTCGTGCAGCTGGTCGAAGGTCCCGTGCCCCGGCGCGCGGGTCCCGCCCACGGCGCGGCGAAAGAGGGTGTCGCCCGTGAAGACGCGCTCCTCGTTGACCAGGAAAGCGAGCTGCCCCCGCGTGTGCCCAGGAATGTGCAGGGCGCGCACGACGAGTCCGCCGCTCTCGATCTCCTTCCCGTCGGCCAGCTCGAGGTCCAGGTCGCCGAACAGCTCGCGCTCGGCGCCGTGGCCGCAGACCGGGCAGCCGTGCTCCGTTCGGTAGAGAGCGTTGGCCGCGACGTGGTCGTGGTGGTGGTGGGTGCACAGGACGTGCGTGACCTCCACGCGCAGAGCTTCGACGGCCGCACGGATCGGCTCGACGGGACCGCCGGTGTCGATGATGACCGCGTGGCCCCCGGGCTCGTCGGCGACCAGGTAGGTGTTGGAGAGCCATTCCGGGCTCGTCGTCTTCTCGATGATCACGGAGCGGCCGTCCTGGTGGGGGGCCGATCTCCGGAGGGATCGAGAGCGGGTGCGCGCGTGTTCATGGAGCCCGGCGCGCTCGGCGCCGGCGAACCCGGGATTCTACGGCCCTCGCCGCGCGTACCAACTCCTCAGGCGGATCCCGAGCGCCGGGCGGCTAGGGGCTCAGCGCAGGCCGCTCGAGAGGCGGGCGGGGGTGCCTCGCTCTCGAGTTCGTCGAGCGGGGTGGCCGTGCGTCCCGGGCTGCCGGACACGCAGACCGGGCCGAAGACGAAGAGGACGCCCGTCAGCGCCCGCCGAGCTCCTCTAGGGTCTCCCGGGCGCGCTCTAGCTCACCGTCGAGGTCGAGGGCCCGGCGCAAGTGGGCGCGGGCCTCCTCGATGCGCCCGATTTCGCGCAGGACGAGGCCGCGTAGCTCAAAACACTCGGCGCTCTCGGGGAAGGTCCTGGCGGCCGTGGCCAGCACCTCGAGGGCTTGTTCGTGGTCGCCCGTGAGGGCGGCCGTGTTGCCCAAGGCGAGCAGGATCGCCAGGTCGTCGCCGCGCGCCCGCCAGGCGGCGTGCAGGGGAGCGAGGGCTTCGGCGGGTCGGCCTAGGCGCACCCGCGCCACGCCGAGGTCGTAGTGGGCCTGGGCGAAGTCGGCGTCGAGGTCGCAGGCGGCGGCGAAGCGCGCCTCGCCGCGCTCGACCTCGCCCACGGCCAGCCACAGCCGACCGACCTCGTGGTGTGCTCCCGCCAGGTCCTCGTCCACGGCCAGAGCGCGGCGGAAGCAGTCCAGGGCGGCCTCCGCCCGCCCGCGGCGGGCGTGGCGGCGGCCGAGCCGCAGGAGGGAGGGGACGCACTCGGGCTCGTCCTCGAGGGAGGCCAGGACCGGCTCGAGGCGTGCGAGATCGAGGGAGCCGCCGATCGCCCGGCGCAGGCTCCCGTCGGCGGCAAAGACGAACAGCGAGGGCAGGCGTGCCTGTCCGTCGGGGGGGAAGCTGGCCCGCAGGAGGTCGGCGTCGGCGCGCAATTGCTCGATGGTGCCTGATGTGGGCACCCCCGCCCAACCGTCGTCGCCGGGTCTCACGCGCACGACGTACACCGTGGCGTCGAGGCTTGCCGCGGTGGCCTCGAGGGCAGGGAGGCCCGCTGCGTCCTCGAAGCCGATGAAGGCCAGGACGGTCGGGCCCTCGCTGGAGAGCACGGGGGTCTTGCGGCCGAGGACCCCGAGGGCCGGGATCTCTCGCAGGGCCGGGTCGGTGGGAGCCAGGGCCCAGCCGGCGGGCCAGGCCGTCAGGGCCTGGGCGGCGACCTCGGCCTCGGCCTCGCTCACGACCAGGCGGCGGTCGGCGGGCAGGTCGGTCCACTCCTCGGTCTCCCCGCCCGGCCACGCCACGCGCAGGCGCTCGATCCTCTCGGTCGCTCCGAGGCCGAAGTGCAGCTCCTCGAGCAGCGCGCTCTGGAAGCCGCCGGTGGCGCGCACCACCGCTCGTCGATCCACGCCCCCGGCGGTCAGGGTCACCACCGCGCCCACGGCCGTCGCTCGAGCGTCCGCTCTCCGAAGGCGCACGCGCGCGAAGCGGGCCGCCGCCGTGCGGTTCTCCAACAGGCGCAGGTCCCGTAGGCCGAGCAGGACCAGGTCGAGATCGCCGTCGCCGTCGAAGTCGATCGGCGCCGCGCTGCGCCCGTCGCGTTCGAGGTCGAGACGGAGGAGTGCGGCGGCGTCGACGTAGCCCGTCGGGGAGCCTGCGACCTTGACGAACACGCGGTCGCGCTGGTGACCGGCGTGGGAACCCTCGAAATCCCGCTCGCGTCCGGCGGTGATCGCGCGGCGCGGGGTTCCCTGATGGGCGGCGAGGGCGTCCATCACGACCTGCCGCCAGTGGTAGGTGTCCCAGTCCGGGGCGCGGCGGGCGCTGTGGGTCGAACCGCCGTCTTGGACGAGGAGCTCGCGCGTGCCGTCGTTGTCGAGGTCGACGAAGAGCGCGGCCCAGCTGCGCCCCGCCCGCGCGAGGGCCGCGCCGCGGCCGGAGGGCGTCCAGCCGCCTTCGGCGCCGACGGTCCACGAGCGCCCCCCGGCCCCCGCAGCCCCGACGGCGGCGCGCACGGCCGCCGGCAGGCCGGCGGTGGCGCCGACGATGCGCCCGGCGGCGCTCGAGTGGGTGCCGGCGAAGTAGACCTCGAAGGTCCCCGCGCGCGCCCCGGCCTCCACGGCGATAGATCCCGTGGCCGCGCTGACGCCGACCAGGGCCGGCTCGGCGCGCGCCTCGAAGTGTCCGCCGCCGAGGTTCTCGAACAGCTGGTCGGGCCCGCGGTCGTGGCCCACCAGCAGGTCCTGGTCGCCGTCGCCGTCGAAGTCGAGGGGCACGGCGCAGCGCGTCAGCCCACGCCCGGCGATGCCGCGCTCGTCGGACCGCTCGTCGAAAGCGAGGCCCCCTCGGTGTAGGAACAGGAGGTCGTCGCCGCCGTCGAAGGCGGCGAAGGTGTCGCCCGAGGCGCGCGCCGTGCGCGCGTCGGAGTGCACGCCGGCGAAGAGGTCGAGGCGACCGTCGCCGTCGAAGTCGGCGGGGACGAGGGCCTGCACGTCGAGGTCGCGCACGCCGCGTTCGACGGTGAACTCCAGGGCGCCCTCGACCGCCGTCCACCCGCCGTCCACCCGCGTCCACAGGTCGAGGGCGGCGCGATCGGGGGCGAGGGGGCGGGCGCGGCCGCCGACCAGCTCCTCGAGGCCGTCGCCGTCGAAGTCGACGAAGGCCACGACGGCGGGGCTCTCGGCGGGGCCCGCGAGGGGGAGAGCACCGCGCTCGAAGCCACCCCGGCCGTCGTTCAGGAGCAGCAGGCTGGCCTGGCCGCGGCGGGTGAGGAGCAGGTCGGGGAAGTCGTCGCGGTTCCAGTCCAAGACGTTCACCCCGCCGGGGGCGTCGAGGACGCGCTCGTTCACCAGGCCGCGCGTCAGGTCGCGGTTGGCCGCGGAGGTGTTCCACTGCACTCCGCGCGGGCCGCTGACGTCCACGAATGCGCTGGGATCGCCGCGGGCGGTGTGGCCGCCCGTCCACAGCACGCGCTCGATGGTCCAGCGCGTCTTGGAGCGGGCGACGAGCTCGCAGGAGAGATCGGCCTCCAAGAGGGCGCGCCCGCCGTCGGGCAGGGAACCGTTCAGGGCGAGGTGCAGGACGGCGCGGGCGCGGGAGAGGTCCTCGGCGAGCTCGAAGGCGTCGATCTCGATCACGGCGTGGTCCACCGCCGCCCAGTCGGCCAGGTGGGAGCGCAGGGCGCTCACGAGGTCGGGGCGCTCGAGGGGCGCGGGGACCGCCTGGTCGAAGAAACGGAAGGTCGCGCCTACGGCGGTCAGGGGGCGCCCCGCCTCGGCCGCCGGCAAGAACCCCCGCGCGTGCGGCTCGAAGGCGCGCGTGACCCGCTCCCAGTTGCGCTCGGCGAGCCCGCGCTGCAAGCCGACTCGCAGCCCGCGTCGGGCCCTCTCGGCGGTCCGTTCGCAGGCATCGACGTCGCGGCACCGCACCGCCGGAGGCCGGGGGCGCAGGGCCTCGGCCGCGGCCGCGTCCTGGGGGCAGAAAGCGAAGAGGAGGGACAGGAGCACGGGCTCACTCTACGCGGCGCCAGCGGGTCGGGCCAGGATCCCCGGCGTGCGCGGCTCCGCGCTTCAGCGTCCGTCGCGGCGCTTCCCCGAGCGCCCGCCGCCCTTGCGCGAGCCGCGCCCGCCGAGGCCGTCGAGCAGGCCGCCGCGCCGTCGATCATCGAGCAGCCCTTCCAGCAGTTCGTCCGCTCGTTCGCCGAGCTCCTCGCGGGCCTCTTCGACGGCCTCTTCGACGGCTCCGTCGGTCTGCTCGCGCAGCTCCCCGCGCGCCTGTTCGATCGCTTCGGCGGCCTGCTCACGCAGCTCCTCGCGCGCCTCGTCCACGGCCTCCTGCGCGCGCCCCTCCAGCTCCGCGCGTGCCTCGTCGGCGCGTTCGCGCAGGGCATCTGCAAGGGCGTCCGCGCCGGCCTGTACCAGGGCGTCGGCCAGGGCCTCGCCATCGACCTCCAGCGCCAGCTCGTCGAGCGGGCCCGAGAGGCCGATCCCGAAGGCCAAACGCTCGACCCGCGCCTCCTCGCCGCTGCCCAGGCGCAGGAGCGTGTCGTGCAGGACGATCTCCAGGGGCAGGTCGAGGTGGCCGATCCCGCGTGGGCTCCAGCGTCCGTCCAGGGTGAGGTCGAGGGTTCCGCCGGAGAAGGGCGCGTGCCCGTCGCGGGCGAGGGCGCCGGTGGCGTGGGCCGCGGGGATCGAGTGCCAGGTGAAGAGCACGCGACCGCTCTCCCCGCCGGCGGCGGGCGCGCCGAGGTCCAGTTCGAGACGCAGGTCGCCGTCGTCCGACACGGCCGAGAGGCGAGGCGCGCGCTCTAGGAGCTCGGGGTCGCTCGAGAGGTCCAGGGCGCTGATCCTCAGGGAGCGCTCGCCCAAGGCGGCCAGGCGCAACTCCTCGACGATGAGCTCGCTGACGTGCACCCGCGGGCCCTCGCGCGAGAGGTGGGGGGCGCGCACGGCGGCGTAGCCTCGTTCGTGCACCTCGCGCTCGAGGCGTTCGGCGAGGGTCTCGCCGGACGCGGGGGGGGCCGTGCCCTCGGGGGTCTCGCGATTGTCCTCCCGCGGCGCCAGCCGCTCCAGCCAGCGGCGCAGGGTCTGGAGGCGCGCCCGCCAGAGACGGGCGTCGGAGAGGTGGTCCTCCAGGCCGGTCGTTCCGGGCCGCTCGTCCCGCGGGGTTTCGCGCGCGGGCGGCGGCGGCGGCGCGAAGCGCTCGCCCGCCCGCTCGCGCCGCTCTCCCTGGGAAGCCCCGGCCACCAGGACACGCTCGACGCGCAGGCGGCGCCGCAGGAGGTCGCGGGTGCTGCAGTCGACGTTGAGGGTCGCGGCCCGGAACAGGTCGCGCTCGAGGTCGTCGGGGTCGGCGAGGGCCAAGTCCCGCAGGGTCAGGGAGCCCCGTGCGAGGTCGAGGGAAGCGCCGGCGAGGTCGACCGTCGCACCGTTGAGCTCCTCGAGCCCGCGGCGCAACTCGGCGGTCAGGACCGACTCCCCGAGAGCCCCCTGGGCGGAGAAGGCGCCGACAGCGCCCAGGAGCACCAGAATCAGGCCCGCGGGGCGGATCGGGTTGCCCAAGCGGCGCTCCGCCAGGGTCTCCCAGTCCAGCTTGCCGCGCGAGCCGCCGACGAACAGGAACAGGAACAGGCGGGCGACGAGGCCGCCGGTCAGGCGCTGGTACGCGTCGGAGTCGCGCTCGAGGCCGGCCAGTTTGCGCCGCAGGCCGCTCAGGGTCCGCACCAACACCAGACCGCCGAGCAGGCCGACTGCCGCGCCCACGACCACACCGCCGCTGGTGGCGTAGTGGTCGAGACCGCACCAGGCTAGGCCGGGAGCGTCCACGGCGCGCTCGAAGAGCCCGCGCGTCGGCCCGTCGAGCAGGAAGCGCCCCACGGCGAAGGAGAGCGGCAACAACGCCAGGGCCGCCAGGCGCAGGGGGCCGGCGAGCAGCAAGGCCAGGGGGAGGTTGGCGTTGACGCACAAGAGCAGGGCGCCGAGGGCGACGACGAGCCCCGGGGCCCGGGTGAGGCCGGGGACGAACATCAGCTCGGCGGTCACGAGGGTGGCGGCGAGGAGTTGGAAGGGCGTCGCCTTGCCGCGCACGATGCGGCCGATGCGGCGGGTGATGAGGGCCATGGCGGGAGTGAGCGGGGAGCGGGGGCGGAGGAGCTTGTCCCTCACGCGAGGGAGAGAGTAGAGTGGCGCCCTCGTGCCCGCCGTCGGCGGGTGGCCGGATCGCAACCACGGAGGACGGACCGTTGATCAGCGTCGAGGGACTCAGGAGCCTACTGAAGGAGCATTTCGAAGGCGACGAAGTCGAGGTCCGCGACATGACCGGGACCTCGGACCACTTCGAGGTCTGCATCGTCTCGGCCGCGTTCGAGGGCAAGAGCCTGATCGAACAGCACAAGCTGGTGCACGCCGCCTGCGGCGAACACCTGACACGGGCCATCCACGCCCTCAAGATCAAGACCAGCACCCCCTGAGGGGGCGAAGGAACAGCGATGAATACGGAGCAGATCAAGGAAATCGTCGAGAGCCACCCGGTCGTGGTGTTCGCCAAGGGGTCGAAGCTCCAGCCGATGTGCGGCTTCAGCGCTCACGCGATGGAGATCCTCAATCGCACCGGCCGCCCCTACGAGGTGGTCAACATCTTCGACGAGGAGGACACGCGCGCGAACCTGGTCAGCTACAGCAGCTGGCCGACCACTCCTCAGGTCTTCATCGGCGGCGAGCTGGTCGGCGGCAGCGACATCGTCGAGGAGGAGTTCGGCAGCGGAACCCTACAGCAGAGGCTCGAGACCGCCTTCGGCTCCTGAACCGGCGCGGGCGTCGGCGCGGGCGTCGGCGCGGGCGTCGGCGCGGGCAGGCGCTCTCGTCAGCCCAGGCGCTTGTCGCCGCCGCTGAGTGCGCGTAGCTTGCAGTGCGTAGCGTGAGACCTCCCTCTCCCGACCAGCACCGCGATTCCGATCACGGCGCCCACACCCTGCGGGTCTGGGAGGGGACGATCACCGGCCTCTACGGCGACGACGTCTTCGTCGAGCTCGGCCCGCGCATGCAGGGGGTTGTGCCGGTGCGGCGTTTCGCGCGGCCCCCGCGGGTCGGGGATGTGGCGGAGTTCACCCTCGGCGGCAGGGAGGACGGCCTGTGGGCCCTGCACCTGTGCTCCGAGGAGAGCCTCGCGCTCTGGGAGGATCTGGACGAGGGGTGTCTGGTGAGCGCGCGCGTCTCGCGCGAGGTCTCCGGCGGGCTGGAGCTGAAGGTCGGTCCCCTGCACGCCTTCCTGCCGCGCTCGGCGAGCGGCCTGCCGCGCGGCAAGCCGCTAGCGCCCTTGGTCGGCCGCGAGCTCGTGTGCGAGGTGGTGGAGGTCGAACGCGAGCGTCAGCGCGTGGTCCTCTCGCGCAAGCTCGTCGCCGACCGCGAGCGCGTCAGCGACCACCAGCGCGAGCTGAGCGCCTTGGCCTGTGGGCGGGTCGTGGAGGGGCACGTCGTGCGCGTCGAGGACTACGGCGTCTTCGTGCGTTTCGGGCGCGGCATGGAGGGGTTGGTGCACGTCTCCAACCTGACCCACGAGCGCGTGCGGCACCCCGCAGACGTCGTCGCGGTGGGCGACGCCCTGCGCGCGCGCGTGCTCCGCGTGCGCGAGGGCGGGGCGCGCATCGAGCTCGGCTGCAAGCAACTCGAGCAGGATCCCTGGGCCGTGGTCGCCGGTGTTCTCGAACCCGGCGAGATCGTGGGCGGCAGGGTCACCCGCCTGGCGGAGTTCGGCGCCTTCGTGCGCGTCGAGCCGGGAGTCGAGGGATTGGTGCACGCCGGCGAGACCGGCCTCGGCCCGGGGCGGAGCCTGCGCGCGCACCTACCGCCGGGGCGCGAGGTGCGCGTGCGGGTGCTGGCGGTCGACGCCGCCGCCGAGCGCTTGTCCCTTTCGCTGCTCTACGCCGGCGGTGGGACGATCGACCCCGAGGGGGACGAGGGACCCTGCGACGCCGCGCTCTCGGGGGAGCTGGGCAGCCGCGGCGCCCGGGGCGGTATCGACCTCAAGGGCCTGCTCGAGCGGGCTTTCGAGCGGGCTCTCGAGGAGCGCGACGAGGAGCTGCGCGGCGAGGAGGACTGACCTGCGGCGGCGACCTCGCGCGGCTCGCTTGCGCGGGGGCGCGGCGCGCCCGATGATGGGTTTCGTGCAGGTCACCTCGGTCTGGAATCCGGGCACGACCCTCGGCGAGGGGCCCGTGTGGTCGGTCGCCGACGGCGCGCTCCTGTGGCTCGACATCAAGGGGCGGCGGGCCTTCCGCTTCACGCCGGCGACGGGCGCGCGGGAGGTTTTCGACCTGCCCGAGGAGGTCGGCGCGGTCGCCCCGCGGCGCGCGGGCGGGCTGGTGGCGGCGGCGCGCTCGGGCTTCGCCTTCCTCGACCTCGAGGGCGGCGCCCTCGTACCGATCGCCGATCCGGAGGACGACCTGCCGGGCAACCGCTTCAACGACGGCAAGTGCGACCCGTCCGGGAGCTTCTTCGCGGGGACGATGGACGACGCCTGCGAGCGGCCCACGGGCTCGCTCTACCGCCTCGCCCCCGATCTGACCGTCGAGTGCGTGGACACGGGCTACGTCGTGACCAACGGACCGGCCTTTGCTCCCGATGGGCGCACGATGGTCCACACCGCGAGCCTCGCGCGCACGATCTTCGCCTTCGACCGCGACCCGACCGACGGCGCCCTCTCCGGCCGGCGGGTCCTGCGCACCCTCGATTCCGAGGAGGGCCTGCCCGACGGCATGACCTACGACGCCGAGGGCTTCCTGTGGTGCGCTCACTGGGCCGGTGGGCGCGTTTCGCGCCTGGCACCCGACGGGAGCGTGGAGCGCGTCCTGCACATCGCGGGTCGCGACGTGACCAGTTGCGCCTTCGGCGGCGAGGAGCTCGATTTGCTGTACGTGACGACCGCGGAGGACGGTCTCTTCGCGGCGGAGGTGGGCGTCGGCGGTCTGCCTCCCGCCGAGTTTGGAGGCTGAGCCTTGGGCGATGTAGAGGAACGGGTCCTGCGCTCGAGCGCTTGGTTCGGCGCGGCCGACCGCGACGGCTTCATCCACCGCAGCTGGATGAAGAGCCAGGGGCATCCAGCGGACCTGTTCGACGGCCGAGAGGTGATCGGGATCTGCAACACGGCCTCGGAGCTCACGCCCTGCAACGCCCATCTCGACGGCATCGCCGAGCGCGTGCGCCGCGGCGTGCTCGAGGCCGGGGGCTTCCCCCTGGAGTTTCCGGTCATGTCCCTGGGGGAGACCAACCTGCGCCCAACGGCGATGCTGTTCCGCAATCTCGCGAGCATGGACGTCGAGGAGTCGATCCGCGGCAATCCACTCGACGGCGTGGTGTTGCTGTGCGGCTGCGACAAGACGACACCGGCGCTGGTGATGGGCGCGGCGAGCTGCGATCTACCGGCGCTCGTCGTCTCGGGCGGGCCGATGCTCAACGGGAAGTTCCGCGGGGGCGAGCTCGGCTCGGGGACTGCGGTCTGGCGCTTCAGCGAGGAGGTGCGGGCGGGTTCGATGGAGCTGGACGAGTTCCTGGAGGCCGAAGCCTGCATGTCCCGCTCCGCCGGTCACTGCATGACGATGGGCACGGCTTCGACCATGGCTTGCATGGTCGAGGCTCTCGGCCTCGCCTTGCCGCAGAACGCGGCCATCCCGGCGGTGGATTCGCGCCGTTTGGCCTTGGCCCAGCTCGCCGGCCGGCGCATCGTCGAGATGGTGCGCGAGGACCTGCGTCCCTCGCGCATCCTCGTGCGCGAGGCCTTCGAGAACGCCGTGCGCGCCAACGGCGCGATCGGCGGTTCGACGAACGCGGTCCTGCACCTCCTGGCGATCGCCGGGCGGGTGGGGGTCGACTTTTCCCTCGATGACTGGGACCGCGTCGGGCGCGGCGTGCCGACGGTGGTGGACCTCGAGCCCTCGGGCCGCTTCCTGATGGAGGACTTCTACTATGCGGGCGGTCTGCCGGCGGTGCTGCGCGCCCTCGATGAGGGCGGCCTGCTGCACGGCGGGGCGTTGACGGTGAATGGACACACCCTGGGCGAGAACTGCGCCGGTGCGCCGAACCACTCCGAGGAGGTCATTCGCCCCCTCGTGCGGCCGGTGTGCGCCGAGGGCGGGATCGCTGTCCTGCGCGGCAACTTGGCGCCCGACGGCGCGGTCGTGAAGCCCTCGGCGGCCTCGCCCGAGCTGCTCGTCCACCGTGGGCGTGCGGTGTGCTTCACCTCGATCGAGGACTACAAGGCGCGCATCGATGATCCGGCGCTCGAGGTCGATGAGAGCTCGGTCCTTGTGCTGCGGAACTGCGGCCCTCGCGGCTATCCGGGGATGGCCGAGGTGGGGAACATGGGCCTGCCCTCGCGCCTGTTGGCGCGCGGCGTGCGTGACATGGTGCGCATCTCCGACGCGCGCATGAGCGGCACGGCCTACGGCACGGCGGTCCTGCACGTCGCCCCCGAGGCGGCGGCGGGCGGCCCCCTGGCTCTGGTGCGTGACGGCGACTGGATCGAGCTCGACGTCCCCGGCCGGCGCCTGGAGCTCGCGGTCGAGCCCGATGAGCTCGAGCGCAGGCGGGCGGATTGGAGACCGCCCGAGCCCGCCATGTCGGGCGGTTGGCAGGGGCTCTACGTCGAGCGCGTGCTGCAGGCGGACCGGGGCTGTGACCTCGACTTCCTGGTCGGTTGCCGGGGCGCGGCGGTCCCCCGCGAGAACCACTGAGCCCGAGCGGCGGTCGGGGCGGGGGAGCTCAATCGGCGGCGACGCTCCCCCGGCCCGCCGTGCGTTCGGCGAGCTCGCGCCGAAACTCGTCGATGCGTCGGTCGGGGACCTCGACACGGAAGCTCACCTCGGCGCCGAACTCGGACTCGAAGGCGGCGAGCTGCATGGCGGCCAGGAGGCCGTGTACGGCGCCGGAGCACTCGTAGGGGTGGCGTACCCGCAGGCGGCGGGTGATGACGACCGTCACCACCCGCGCCCGTCCGAGGACCGCCGCCGCAGCAGCGCCGTAGGCGGAGACCAGCCCGCCCACCCCCAGCTTCGTTCCGCCGAAGACGCGCGAGACGACCAGCAGGACTCCGGTCAGACCGGCGCCGTCGATGCGCTGGAGGATCGGCCTCCCGGCGGAGCCCTTGGGCTCGCCGTCGTCGCTGCAGCGGAAGTGCTCGCCCTCGCGCCCGAGGCGCCAGGCCCAGCAGTGGTGTCCGGCGCCGGGCAGCTCCTTGCGCAGGGCGGCGAGGTGCTCGCCGACGGCTTCCTCGGCGGCGAGGGGCCAGAGGGAGCCGGCGAAGCGCGAGCCCTTGATCTTGGGGATCTCGCAGCGTGCGACGGTGCGCACGGTGCGGTAGGCGTCCGAGCTCACATCGCCTCCCGGTGGCCGCCGGCCGCTCCGCGGAGAAGACGGGTGTGAGGGAAGCGGGCCACGGGGGCTATCCTAGGCGTCGGGCGAGCCGGATCGGCCAGGGGGAGGTAGGATTCAGGGACCTCAGAGCGCCCCCGCGTCCCCTCCGGATCGGCACTCCCGCCGGCCGTGGGCGCGCGGAGCGCGGCTGCCCTCGAAGATGCCTGCCCCCCTGACAGCCCGTGCGTTCGCGTGCCTCGTGCTCGCGTCGCCCACCGCCTGGAGCCTGGGGGCGGATTGCAACCAGAACGGGATCCCCGACGATCAGGACATCGCCGCCGGCACGAGCGCGGACTGCAACCAGAACGGCGTCCCCGACGAGTGCGACTTGGCCGAGGGCAATGCCCTGGATTGCAACCAGAACGGCGTTCCCGACGAGTGCGACTTGGCCGAGGGCAATGCCCTGGATTGCAACCAGAACGGCGTTCCCGACTCCTGCGATCTCGGCTCGGGTACGAGCGCCGACTGCAACGCGAACGGGATCCTCGACGACTGCGATCTCTCGAACGGGATCTCACAGGACTGCAACCAGAACGGTGCACCCGACGAGTGTGACACCGGCGACGGGATCAGCCTCGACTGCAATGCCAACCTCGTCCCCGACGAGTGCGAGGTCGACTGCGATGGGAACGGAGTTCCCGACGACTGTGACACGGGGACGGGAGCGAGCCCTGACTGCAACCAGAACGGGATCCCCGATTCCTGTGACCTGGCCGCGGGGACCTCGTCGGACTGCAACGGCAACAGCGTGCCCGACGAGTGTGACCTGGCGGGCGGCGGCAGTTCCGACTGCAACGGCAACGGACAGCCCGATGAGTGTGACCTGGCGAGCGGGAGCGCGCAGGACTGCAATCAGAACGCGATCCCCGACGCCTGCGACCTGGCGAGCGGCACCAGCTCGGATTGCGACTCCAATGCCGTTCCCGACGAGTGTGACCCCGATTGCAACCAGAACGCCGTCCCCGATGCCTGCGACATCGGGGCGGGGACGAGTGAGGATTGCAACCAGAATGGCTCCCCCGACGAGTGCGACACCACCGACGGGACCAGCGAGGACGCGAACTCCAACACGATCCCCGACGAGTGCGAGAACTCCTTCAACGTGATCGTCGTCCTGGCCGACGACCTGGCGGTCGACGTCTTGGAGATGTACGACTCGATCAACCCCTACGAGGGCTCCACCGACCCCTTCGCTAGCCTGCTGTACGTGGACGCGCCCAACCTGCAGGCGCTGGCGGACGGCGGCGTGACCTTCACCCAGGCCAACGCGGGGCCGGTCTGCTCCGTGGCGCGGGCCAGCCTGTTGAGTGGCGTCTACCCGCGACGCCACGGCGTGGGGACCTCCATACGCTACGACCACGTCGGCGAGTACCCGCTCGGTCTGGCTGAGTTCGGGGACCCCGGTTTCGTGTACCTGACCATCGCCGATGTGATGCAGGCCGGCGGGCGCCGGACGGGCTTGTTCGGTAAGTGGCACCTCGGGCTGCCGACCCCCGAGATGGACCCGGGGGGGAACGGGACGCCCGGGGCGCTCGGCTGGGACGGGATTGCCCAGCGCGGCCGCTTCGCCGACTACCGCTGCACCTTTCGGAACCTCGACGACCATCCGTTCCCGCCTGGAGCGCAGGGCGGCTACTACCACTATTTCCGTAGCGACAACGGGAACATCGAGCCCCTTACCGGCTACGTGACGACGTTGCAGTTCGCCGAGGCGCTCGAGTACTGCAACGAGGTGCACGAGCCTTTCTTCGCCCTGGTTGCGCCCAACGCGTGCCACTCTCCCTGGGACGAGCTGCCGCCCGCCGAGCTGGTGAACACAGCCGAGTACCTCGAGGGCGCACCGACGATCCTCAAGAACTACGGTGCGACCGTGGAGGCCTTCGACACGGAGCTGGGGAATCTCGTCAACGGCCTCGATCCCGGCCGCAGGCAGCGCACGATGATCATCGTCGTGGGGGACAACGGCACCGACGAGCGCGTGCTCGAGTCGGCGCGCGACGACCACCTCTACGACCTCGGAGCGACCTACGACGCCTTGCTAGGCTCGGCGTCAGCGCGCTTCAAGAGCTCGGTGTACGAGCGTGGGATGCGCGTGCCGATGATCGTCAACTGGGAGGGGATCGACCAGCCCGGACGGAGCAGCGATGCCATCGTGGACATGGTGGATGTGTTCAAGACCGCGATGGACTTCGTCGAAGGCGGCGCCGGGGACGTGGACGGGATCTCGTTCCTGCCAGTGCTCGAGGACGCCTCGATCGGCATCGTCGAGCACGCCCGGACCGCATCGCGCGCGGAGTTCCACGAGGACAACGGTGCCCGCGAGTTGGCCACGGACATGCGCGAGGTGGGCTACTCCTTGATGTTGCCCGACAGCCGACGCTTCAAGCTCCACCGCGAGTTCCTGGTCCCGTCCATGGCGGTCTCGGACCAGCTCTTCCAGCTGCGCGCCGCGTCCGGTTTGGAGACGGATCCCTGGGAGCTCGTGCCGCTGCCGATCGGAGCCGGCCAGCCGTTCCACGACGAGTACCTGACCGTGGCGGGGAGTCTGGCGCCCGGGCTGGAGTACAACTTCTGCACCTCGGAGCCCAACTCCACAGGCCAGGCCAGCGTGATGGGGTCGGTCGGCAGCTCGAGCATCAGCGCGGACGATCTGGTCCTGGTGGCGGACAACGTCACCCCCGGCCAGTTCGGGGTTTTCTTCTACGGTCCTGGGGAGACGCAGATTCCCTTCGGCAACGGCTTCCGCTGCGTGGGCGGCGGGACGGCCGGCATCGTGCGTTTCCTGATCGTCACGGCCAATCCCCTCGGCGACCTCATCAGCGCCGTCGACTACGAGCACGTCAACCCGCCGAATCCCTCCCGGATCCACCCCGGTTCGACCTGGAAGTTCCAAGCGTGGTACCGCGACCCCGAGGCGGGGGGCAGCGGTTTTGACCTCTCTGACGGGCGTTCGATCACCTTCCTGCCCTGATCGGTCGTCCGGAGGGGGGGCCTGGAGCCCCGGTAGCCTTCTGACGCTGATTGGGGTACGCTAGGGTTCAATCGACCCCAGGCGCATCTGGTACTGAGGGTCTCTCCCCAAGAACCTCTTTTTCTCCTCAAAGGAGCATCAACGAAGATGTGGCACCTCAGGAATCTGTCAATGGCCGTTGGCGCGGCTGCCGTGATGGCTAGCACCGCCCAGGCTCAAGTTTGGACCGACGACATGGAGTCGTACCCGCTCGGGCAACTAGACGGCCAAGGCCGCTGGAAGGGCTGGGACTCCAACAACACCCTGTTCAGCAACGTGGTCAACACCCAGGCCAGTGGTGGCGTGCAGTCGGCGGAAGTCGCCGTCGGCGCGGACACCGTCTGCGACTACGACCTGCTGCCCCCGATCAACATGAGCAGTGGTGGGTTCAGCCTCACCCAGAAGATCCTCTGCCCCACCGGATCGGTCGGAAAGACGTACTACATCGTCATGAACGACTACAACGACTTCGGTCCCTACGAGTGGTCCGTGCAGATCGGTTTCAACATGGACTCGGGCACGGTGGAGTGTGACTGCGGCACGAACGGCACCGTCACGGCCCCGCTGAACTTCGGCAACTGGGCCGAGATCAAGTGTGACTTCGACCTCGACGGCGACAACGTCGATATCTACTACGACGGCAGCTTCCTCGCCAGCTATCCGCCCAGCATGGGCGTGTTCGGCACGGACAGCTACGCCTCGTTGCAGATCGACGCCCTCGACCTGTACCCCGACGGCCCCGGCTTCCCGAACCCCTCGCCGGTCTACTTCGATGACTTCAACATCGACCCGGCCGGTCCCCAGGATATCGGGACGTCCTTCTGCTTCGGCGACGGCGCCGGCACCGCCTGCCCGTGCGGGAACAACGGCGGCACGGGCGAAGGCTGCGGCAACAGCGGCGGCGGCGGCGCCTCGCTCGCGGCGACCGGCGACTCCGCGGCCGGCGGGAACCAGAGCTACAACGCCTCGGGCCTGATCCCCGGCCAACCGGCTCTGCTCTTCAGCGGCAACAACGCCATCAACGGCGGCACGGGCATCACCTTCGGTGACGGCCTGCGCTGTGCCGGCCAGGGCGTGCAGCGCCACGGCGTGCAGGGCCCCGACGCCAGTGGCAACGCCAGCTGGACCTCGCCCCTGCCCAACACCAACTGGGTTCCCGGCGACACGAAGCACTTCCAGGGCTGGTATCGCGACCCCGCAGGAAGCCCCTGCGGAGCCGGTTTCAACCTGACCAACGGCCACACGATCATCTTCAACTGATCCTCGGCCCTTGCTGAACGAAGCGCGCCGGGCGGCCTCGCCGCCCGGCGCGCTTTTTTTGTCGCCGCCGCGTCCAAGTTCGCGGGCACCGGCCTTGCTCGGGCACGCCGTGAAGGAGTACGACTGGTGACCGAGTGGGCATCGAGAACCGAGCAGACGAGCCGCAGCCGGGGGCCGACTACGAGAGCACGCCGCTCACGCGCGGGGAGTACATCGCGGCGATCGTGCACCTCTACCGGGGGGAGTTGCACCGCGCCAATGCCTGGCGCCTGCGCCTGGACAACACCACCAACTGGGCCGTACTGACGACCGCCGGGCTCCTGACGTTCTCTTTTGGCGAGGGCCCGCACTCCCACTGGATCCTCCTGGGGGGGCTGGCGATCGTCTCGGTGTTCCTGCTCTTCGAGGCGCGGCGTTTTCGCTACGCGGATGTCTGGCGGGCCCGCGTGCGGATGATCGAGGAGAACTTCTACGGCCCGATCCTACGCCGCGACCCGGTCAGCCCTGAGGAGCGTTGGGGGTCCCTGGTCGCGGAGGATCTATTCCGGCCTCGCTTCAAGCTCAGCATGCTGGCCTCCGTGCGCTCCCGGCTGCTCCGCAACTACTGGGCGATCTACCTGGTCATCGGCGTGGCCTGGGTGGTGAAGATCATCACGCACCCCGAAGCGGCCCGCTCCTGGGCGGGCGCAAGAGAGAACCTGGGCGGTACCGAGCTCCTGCCTTGGTGGCTCCCCCTGGCGCTCGTGGGCGGCGTGTTCACGGTGATCCTGGCCCTGTTCCTGTGCGTCCGTCCCTCGACGAGCTACGACTTGGAGCAGTGGCGGTTCGAGCCCGGCGGGGAGAAGGCCCCGTCAGGCTTCGACATGTGAGCGTGGGCGAGCTGCACGTCGCAACGCCGCTGTGGGAGTCGGCTCCCCTCTCCCGCGCCCTGGGAGCGGAGGTCTGGCTGAAGATGGAGGCCTTTCAGCCCACGGGCTCCTTCAAGCTGCGTGGGCACGGAGCCGCCTGCCGGGCGGCGCTGGCCGCGGGAGCGCGGCGAGTCGTCTGCTCCTCGGGCGGGAACGCTGGTGTGGCCGTGGCCTACGCCGCACGGCGGTTGGGCCTGGAGGCTCTCGTCGTCGTCCCGCGCACGACCCCCGAGGCCATGCGCGAGCGCATTCGGTCGGAGGGCGCCGAGGTGTCGGAGCACGGGGCGGTCTGGGACGAGGCACACCTGCACGCGCTGGAGTTGGCGGAGGGGGAGGAGACGGCCTACCTACACCCCTTCGACGATCCCCTGCTGTGGAGCGGCTACGCGGGGCTCGTGCGCGAGGTCGCCGCCCGCGGTCCGCGCCCGGCGAGCGTGGTCGTGGCGGTGGGCGGCGGCGGGTTGCTGTGCGGCGTCCTCGAAGGCCTGGAGGCGGTCGGCTGGGGTGATGTGGAGGTCGTGGCCGTCGAGACCGAGGGAGCGGCTTCCCTCGCGGCGGCGATGGAGGCGGGGGAGCCGGTGAGCCTGGAGGAGATCACCTCGGTGGCGACGAGCCTGGGGGCGCGCCGGGTCGCCCCCCAAGCCCTGGCCTGGACCCGGCGGGGGACGGTGCGCTCTTGCGTCGTGACCGACGAGGCCGCCCTCGCCGCCTGCGTGCGCTTCGCCCGCGACCACCGGGTGCTGGTCGAGCCGGCCTGCGGCGCAGCCCTGGCGGCGGTCTACGGGCGGGCGGCGGTCCTCGAGGGGCGCGATCCGGTCGGGGTCATCGTCTGCGGCGGGGCGGGGGTCGACCTCGAGCGCTTGGCGGCTTGGAGTGCGCCGGGCGGTTGAGGATCCCCGGGCGCCATCACTCGACCCAGTCCAGGCTGCGTTCCACGGCGCGCTCCCATCCCCGCGTGCGCTCCTCGCGCTCGGCATCGGCGATGCGCGGCTCCCAGCGCCGGTCCTCGCGCCAGCGGCGAGCGAGCTCGTCGGGCTCGGGGTAGAACCCGATCGCCATTCCCGCGGCGAAGGCCGCCCCGACGGCGGTGGTCTCCGTAACCGCCGGGCGCACGATCGGGATACCGAGCAGGTCGGCCTGGATCTGCATCAAGAGCTCGTTGGCCACCATCCCACCGTCGACCTTGAGGCGTTCCAGGGGCAGGTGCGTGTCGCGCTCCATCGCCTGGAGTACCTCGCGTGTCTGGAAGCAGGTCGCCTCGAGAGCCGCTCGGGCGATGTGCGCGCGCTCGACGTAGCGGGTCAGGCCGACGATCACCCCGCGCGCGTCGGGCCGCCAGCGGGGCGCGAACAACCCCGAGAAGGCGGGGACGATGAAGACGCCGCCGGAATCGGTGGCTTGGGAGGCGAGGGCCTCGATCTCGCCGGCGTGTTCGAAGAAGCCGAGGTTGTCGCGCAGCCACTGAACGAGGGCGCCGGCGATGGCCACCGATCCTTCGAGGGCGTACACCGGCGGGGCCGTACCCAAGCGGTAGGCGAGGGTTGTCAGCATGCCGGAGGTGGACACGATCGGGCGCTCACCGGTGTTCGAGAGCAGGAAGCAGCCGGTCCCGTAGGTGTTCTTGGCGTCGCCGGGAGCGAAGCAGCCCTGGCCGATCAGGGCGGCTTGCTGGTCGCCGACGGCGCTGGTGATCGGCACCGCCGCTGCGAACGGGCCGTCGGCCGAGGTCACTCCGAAGGCCTCCGCGTCGCTTGTGGGCACGATTTCGGGCAGGAGCGAGCGCGGGATGGAGAGCGCGGCGAGCACTTCCTCGTCCCAGTCGAGGGTCGCCAGGTCCATCAGCATCGTGCGCGAAGCGTTGGTGACGTCGGTCACGTGCCGTCCGCCGCGTGGCCCGCCGGTCAGGTTCCAGATCACCCAGGAGTCCATCGTTCCGCACAGGGCGCGGCCCCGCTCGGCCTCCTGGCGTAGATCGTCCACGTGTTCGAGGGCCCAGGCGATCTTGGGACCGCTGAAGTACGTCGACAGGGGCAGGCCGCAGGTGGCGCGGAAGCGCTCGGGGCCCTCGTCGCCGCCGAGCTGTTCGCACAGCTCGCGCGTGCGCGTGTCCTGCCAGACGATGGCGTTGGTGTAGGGCTCGCCGGTGAGCCGATTCCAGAACACGACCGTCTCGCGCTGGTTGGTGATGCCGACGGCCTCCCCCCGTGGCGAGCCGGCCCGTTCGAGCGCCTCGCGGACCACCGCCTCGGTGTTGCGGCGCACCTCCTCCGCGTCGTGCTCGACCAGGCCCGGAGCGGGGGTGTGCTGGGTGTGCTCGGTCTGGGCGGCGGCGACCGGGTCGCCGTCGGCGTCGAAGAGGATGCAGCGCGTGGACGTCGTGCCCTGATCGATGGCGGCGATGAGTGCTGTCATGACCGCAGGGTAGCCTGCGGTCCGCACGCGGGAGAAGCCGCCGCCAGGAGGATCGTCGCCTGCGACCTTGTGCGGGCCCGGCCGATCGGGCTAGCTTCGGGTTCATGGCGAACCGACCGGGAGAGCATTCGTGACCGCCGCCGACGTGGTCGAGACCCTCGGCCGTCTGCGCGCCTCGGCGATCCTGCGCACGCCCATCGAGGAGGTCGCGGCGGGGGCCATGGAGGCGGCGGTGCGGGCGGGCTTCTTGGCCGTGGAGTTCACGCTCACCACTCCCGGCGCCTTGGAGCGCATCGGCGAGTTCTCGCGGCGCGCCGACCTCCTGGTGGGGGCCGGGACGGTGCTCGAGCCAGAGGACGTCCGCGCCGCCGCCGAGGCCGGAGCGCGCTTCGTGGTCTCGCCGGTTACCGACGAGGCGGTCATCGAGGAGGCGCTCTCGCGCGGCCTGGCGGCCATGCCGGGCACGCACACGCCGACGGAGATGCTGCGCGCCCACCGTGGGGGAGCCCACCTGCAGAAGCTCTTCCCCGCTCCGGCGGACGGCCCCGCCTACGTGCGCGCCTGCCTCGGCCCCCTGCCGTTCCTGCGCATCGTCCCCACCCAAGGCGTCGACGCATCCAACGCCGCCGCCCACCTGGCGGCGGGGGCCCATGCCCTGGGGTTCGTGACCCCGCTCTTCGACCCCGACGAGGTCGCCGCCGGGCGCTTCGACCTGATCGAGGACCGCGCCCGGCGTCTCCTGGCGGCGGTCGCCGCCGCGCCTCGGTAGGACCATCGGGCACGGATCGGCGAGTCCGACGCCCCAGCGGCGGAGAGAGCGGCCTCGGAGTAGGGCGATTCCCTCGCAGGCCGCCAAGCGGATTGGTGCGAGCGGGGCCCGCGCGCCCTCACTCGCAGTAGGTCACGGCCAGGGCCGCGGTCAGGCCGACGCCGAAGCCGGTCGGGTCCGCCGGATCCCGGAACCACACCTGGTAGAACTGGGTCGCGCCGGCAGTGCGATCGGAGATGTCCAGCAGCCAGGCGCCGTCGCCGAACAGGTCGGTCTGGACCGGCCAGGTGCGTGAGAAGGGCGGAGCGAGGCACAGGGTCCCGCCCATGAACGGCAGGTTGTTCTGGCTGTCGCTGAAGAAGGCCAGGGCCGCCTGATTGGGGATCGCGTTCTGGACGAGGATCTCGAGATCGTTCTGCGAGAGGCTCGCATCCCCTGACCAGGTGATCTGCGGCTCCAGTCCCATCGACGTCGTCTTCGCGCTGCAGTAGGGCAGTGGGTCGTCGCAGGCGGAGGTCTCCCGCACGCCGCTCACGGCCAGAGCGAAGTCGACGTCCACGGCGCCGGTTTCCACGTGGTTGTCGGCGTTGATCTCGTCGGCGAAGACCTCGAGGATCCAAACGCCGGCGGTGGGGTTCTGGACGAAGACGTTCTCGATCACGTCGATCGTGTTGGACGCGCCGCCGCTCGTTGACCAGTTCCCCGCGAGCAGGCCGTTGTTGCCCCAGTAGGTGACGCCCGTGGGCGAGGTGGCGCGCAGGGAGAGATCGTTGATGCGGTGCAGGGAGGAGCTCGTCGTCCCGGCCGGATCGAGGTAGACCAGAGTCGCCTTGAAGATCCCCTGGCCCGGCTCGACCTCGAGGGAGTAGGACTTGCTCTGGAGGTGGGTGAGCAGGTCCGTTTCGTCGACCACGAAGAGCTCGTCGCGCCGGTCGTGCAGGGTCCCGACGTCCGGCAGCCCCCAGCCCTGGTGCGTGCGCGTCAGGTCGTGACCGGTGCCGCTGAAGCTGTAGGAGGTCGCGCTGTTGACCAGGAGGGCCCGCACGGTCGTCGCCTTGGCGCGGCGCTCGAAGACCGTGGAGCCGATCGGTTCGTTCCCGAAAACGCCCTCGGACCACATCTGCTGCACCAGGCCCACGTGTCCGGCCACGCAGGGCGTGGAAGCGCTCGTGCCGCCGAATCCGGTCGTGTAGTCGCTGTTGGACTCGTTGTCGGTGGTCCAGATGCTGTCGTACCAGAAGCAGAGGTCGGGCTTGACTCTGCCGTCCGCCGCCGGGCCGATGCTGCCCGTACCGCTCCAGGCGTCGTTGTTCAGGTTGGAGTCGTTCTGATGGCGGACGCCGCCGCAGGCGATGATGTTCTTGGCCCAGGCCTGGGGGCGCGATTGCTGGTTGCCGGAGTTGCTCTGCGACTGGGTGATCGTGATGTCGAAGTCGAACAGGATGTCGTCCATCTCCATCGAAGTGGAGTTGTAGCTGGTCGTCAGGCTCCCGCCCCAGCTATTGGTCTGGAAGACCGCGAAGTAGGGTGAGGCCAAGAGTTGCGCCGTGTGCTGGTAGCGGTTCCCGAGGCTGTAGAAGGAGGCGAAGACCGGCTGTCCGTCGGGCAGGAGGCCCCGCGCGGACGTCTGCCCCGTACCGTCGCCGAAGACGCAGCCGGTGACCTTGGTGCCGTGATCGTTGTCGGAGTTGTCGCTGCCGTGGATCAGGATCGGATTGGACTGAAAGGCGTTGTGGGATTCGCGCACACCCGAGTCGCAGCACTCGCCGGTGACGCCCTGGCCGGTGAATCCGGTCGAGTTCTCGAGCTGGTTCGCCCCGCCCGCCGTTCGCACGTGGTTGAGGTCCGCCTCGGGCGGGGACCAGCGGTCGATGAAGAGGACTTCCTCGAAGGTCGCGACCCGCGCGAGTTGCGCGGCGTTCAAGGTCGCCTCGAGCCGGTAGCCGTCGGGGTAGAGGGTCTCGATCGTGCCGCCGAGCTCGCGAATGCGCGCCGCGACCAGCTCCTTCTGCCGCGCTCCCTTCTCGAAGACCTGGACGTAGCAGCGCAGGGCGCCGCCGAGGGTACCGGCGGCGAGCTGTTCGAGCAGCCAGGGTTCGAGCCGGAACTCGGGGTGGTAGGGACCGACCCAGCGCACGTGGGGCAGGCCGGCGACTTCGGCCGCGAGGGTCGCGGTCATGCGTACGAGGTGGGCGTTGTCCGCCAGGAAGTGGTGGACCGCGGCACCGCGCGCGCGCAGGTCGGCGCGGTAGGCTTCGAGCGGCAGGGTGTGGAACTGGACGATGTACACGCCACTCGACGTTTCCAGGGGCGAGGAGGAGAGGTCGGGGGCGTCCAGCAGCGGATCGAAACGCGCGCGCTTGAGGTGCAAGTCGAAGGTCGTCGCGCGGGCGCGGGAGAAGAGCTCGCCGTCCAGGCTGAGGGCGCACCAGGACTCCTTCCCTCCGCCGGGGTCCTCGCTCCACACGGCGGCCCATCCCGGTCCGCCGGGGATCGGGATCAGGCGCTCGTCGCTGACCTCGGCGGAGGTGCGGTGGAAGGGGGCGCCGCCGGGCAGCGACAGGTGGGTCTCGCCCGCGGAGCGTTCCACGAGCGGGCGGTCGTGGGGGAGGGCGGGCGCGCTCGCGCTCGACAGGCAGAGCAGGACGGCGAGGAGCGGGGTGGTGGTCGGCACGGCGGAGTCCTCTCGCAAGGGTGGGGCTCGGTGGCGCGCGACGCCGGGGAGCGTCAACTCGCCTTCGGTGGGCCTGGTTCGAGGCTAGTCCAGGGAACGAACTTCCAGAACCCTCCAGGGGAGGAAAGATCCAGCAGCCCGTTGGCGGTCCTCATGCGGGCTCTCGGGCCCGTCCCGTGGGCGCGTCAGAGCGTGCGAAGGTGGCCCCGTGGCGCGCGCGGTAGCGCGCCGCGAGCAGGGCGGCCCCGGCCAGGATGGCCGCGCCCGCGTAGAAGGGCGCTCCGGGGCCGACCGCGCCGAACAGCAGTCCCGCCAGCAACGGGCCGAGCACCCGCGCCAAGCTGGCGAGAGACTGGTTCATGCCCAGGACGGCGCCCTGGCGCGCGGCCGGGGCGGCGCGCGAGAGCAGGCCGTTGAGGGAGGGGTTGTTGATGCCGAAGCCGAAGGGCATCACCGCGCAGCCGAGGATCACGACCCACCAGCTCTGGGCGAGGCCGATGATCGCCAGGGAGAGACCCAGCAGAGCCGGGCCGGCCACGATCAGGCGCAGCTCGCCGAAGCGCGGCACGAGGCGGCGGATCAGGCCGCCTTGGATCACGGCCGCGACGAGGCCGATGAAGAACATGTAGCGCCCCGCGATCGGCGCGGCGGCCTGGATCTCCTCGAGGTTGGCGCTGGCGAGGGCTCCCTCGAGCCCGAAGACGCTCGGGAAGCGGGCCAACCCGAAGCGGATGAACATCGTCTCGAACCCCGAGAAGGCCAGGATGCCGAGGAAGTAGAGCAGCATCACGCACCCGATACGTCCGTCTCCGGTCACTTCGCGCACGGTCTCGAGGCCGAAGAGGCGCGACGAGCTCTCGCGTTTCCGGGGAGGCTCCTCGAGGCGCAGGAACCCGTAGAGTGCCGCACAGGCCGAGAAGCCGGCGGCGGCGAAGCCGGGCAGGCCCATCTCCCAGGCAGCGAGCTCTCCGCCGATCAACGGCCCGAAGGTGAACCCGAGGCCGAAGGCCGCGCCGACCATGCCCATGCCCTTGGCGCGGTCGTTTTCGTCGGTCACGTCGGCGATGTAGGCCTGGGCCGTGGCGACGTTGGCGCCGAAGAAGCCCGCCAGCATGCGCGCGGCGAAGAGGCCCGTCATCGAGCTCGCCAGGCCGAACAGGACGTAGGAGAGCGACGTTCCGACCAGCCCGCCGAGCAGCACCGGCCGCCGTCCCCAGCGGTCGGAGACGCGTCCCCAGAAGGGGGCGAAGACGAACTGCATGGCCGAGAAACTGGCGAACAGCAGGCCGAGGGAGAGCTCGCTCGCGCCGTAGGCCTTGGAGTAGACCGGCAGCAAGGGGATCACGATCCCGAACCCCAGCAAGTCGATGAAGACGGTCAGGAAGACCGTGACTAGGGGAGAGCGGGTGCGGCGCGGAGATGGGTTGGCGGCGGGCACGGCGCGGGAGTGTAGCAGTGCGTCGGGACGGTCCCCTCGGTCGCACGGGAAAGGGCGTGCTTTCTCCGCCGTCGCGGACTCCAATTCCTCCATGTCCCTCGCCGACCGAGTGCACCCCGCTCCCGTGCTGTTCGTCAGCCAGAAGCTGCCCTGGCCCGTCTCGGACGGCGGCAACCTGCGCACCTTCCACCTTCTGTCGGCCCTCGCCGAGCGGGGGCCTGTGACCCTGGTCGCGACCGGAGCGGGCGGCGTGGGTGAAGGCGAGGCACGGGCGGCCCTCGAACCGTTGTGCAGCGCCGTTCATCTCGTCGAGGATGTCAAGTCTCCGGGCCTCGCCGGTCGTGCGCGCACCCTGCTGTCGGCCCTCGCGCTGGGAGACCCCGCGGTGCTCCGCCACAACCGCAATCCGCACCTCGTCCGGCGCGTCGTGTCGCTGTTGGCCGAGGAGACCTTTCGCTGGGTGCACCTCAACCACATCGATGTTCACGCCTGCCTGCCGGCGTCGGGCTCCCCACCCTTCGTCTTGGACACGCAGAACCTGTACTGGGTCTTCTACGAGCGTTCGGCGGTCTTGGAGCGCAATCCGCTCCTGGGCGCCTTGCAGCGCCGCGAGGCGCGCCTCCTCAGGGAGCGGGAGCCGGCGATCTTCCGCGGAGCGCGGGCGGTCATGGTGTGCTCCGAGGCCGAGCGCGACCTGGTCCTCTCGCGCGATCCCACCCTGCGGATCGAGGTCATCCCCAACGGCGCGGACTGCTCGCAGTTCGCGCCTCGCGCCCCCGACGGCGGCGAGGCCGCGCGCGCCGGGCGCCTGTGCTTCGTGGGAGACATGGCCTACGCTCCCAATGCGGACGCGGCCCGCTGGTTCATCGACGAGGTGCTGCCCCTCTTGCGCGGTCGGATCGCGGACCTCGCCTTCACGGTGATCGGCAAGGACCCGCCGCGCGACCTCCTCGCGCGCGCCCGCGCTCACCCCGATGTGGAGGTGACCGGCTTCGTCCCCGATGTGGCGGCGGTGCTGACGCGCGCCGCCATCTGTGTCGTCCCCTTGCGCCACGGCGCCGGTACGCGTTTGAAGGTACTCGAGGCCTTTGCCCTGGGCCTGCCGACAGTCTCGACGCGCCTGGGTGCCGAGGGCATCGCCTGCACCGATGGCGGGGACATCCTCTTCGCGGACACTCCCGTGGAAATGGCCGATACCCTCGCGCGCCTGGCGGCCGATCCCGCGTTGCAGCGTTCCCTCGGCGATGCCGCTCGCCGGACGGTCCTGGAACACTACGACTGGCGCGCCATCGGCGCGCGCCTCGCGCGCCTCTACGACGACCTCGAGGGAATCCGTGATTCCTGAGCGCCGCCGCCTTCCGACGCCCGGCGGGAACCCCTTACTCCGCGCGCGTGTACTCGATGCGCATGTTGAGGAACTCCTCTCCGCCGGCGCGGGTCACGTACATCTCGTGAGTGTGGGCGTCGGGGCCGTCGAGGAGCACGACGTCGCGTACTAGGGCATCCTCGCCCGTCGTGAAATCGTGCATGCGCTTGGTCATCTCCAGGCGCGAGCCGTCGGCGCTGGCGTGGCCGGTGGAGATCGGGGCCAGGGCGGTGCTCATCGAGTCGCACCAGGTCCCGACGTAGACGCCTTGGGCCTTGTCGTAGCCGAACAAGGACAAGCCCTCGAAGCGCTGGCCCATCCAGTCGCCGACGTAGTCCCCGCGCAGGAAGCGTCCTCCGAACATCCAGAAGCTGTGCATCGTGCCCGTCGAGGTCATGGGTTCGGTCCCCGGCTCGGCCCACATCGTGAGCGCGGCGCGGAAGGTACCGAGCATCGGTTCGAGGACCCTGTGCTCCGCGCCTGGAGTGCCCAGCTCGACGACGGCCGCCATCATCTCCTCGGGGCTCATCGGCGGCGGGTCTGGCGTGCCCGCGCGGGGGGACTCGCAGGACGCGGTGAGGGTGACGAACAGCAAGGACGGCAGAACGATGCGGCGCTGCATGGAGAGGCTCCGGTTGGAGAGACGCTGGCCGCTCATCCTACAGTCCTTGTCTCGATGGAAGGAGCGCGGGCGCACGGGCGCGGAAGGGAAGCTCTAGAAGCAGAACGGGATCGTCCTGCCGTCGGAGAGGTTGAAGGTGCTCGGGCCCCCCGACAGGGGGTCGCGATACCAGTACTGGAAGTGCCAGAGGTCGCCGGGCTGGATGCCGCCGGGATTGGGGGCGGTGGTGAGGTCGAAGTCGAAACGCGCCACGCCGATCCCGTCGATGTAGACCACCGGCAGGCGGTGCGTCGTGCCCGTGACGCAGCGGAACCCGTTGCCGAAGGGAATCTGGGTCGTGTTGGGGCCGTAGTAGAACACCCCCGGCTGGCCGGGAGGGCAGTCGGTGGCCGCGAGGGTGACGTCGTTGACGGCCACGCTTTGGCTGCCCATCGACGTGATCAGGGCTCCCGCGCCGGCCGTGTTGGGCGCGCTCACGCAGAAGTTCGACGGCGCCGTGCACTCGCACTCGTCGGGGATGCCGTTAGCGTTGGCGTCGGCGGAGGTTCCGTTGGCGATGTCGTCGGGATCGTAGACACCGTTCTGGTTGCAGTCGTTGTCCAGGGCGTGCTGCACCGCGGCGTGGGCGTTCAGACGCCCCCAGCCGGTCTGGTTGTCGAAGCCCGGATTGCCGACGTCGTCGGCGGTGAGCTTGAGGATCTCCTTCAGGGAGTCGTTGTCGAGGGCCGGTAGCGCGGAGAGCAGCAGGGCGGCCACGCCGGCGACGTGCGGCGCGGCGAAGGACGTGCCGCTCGAGTAGTGGTAGCCGTTCCCGGTCGTGGGCATGCGGATGTCGACGCCCGGGGCGGCGATCCAGTTCTCCGGACCTTGGGATGACCAGCTCGGGCGATCGTCCTGGTCGTCGGTGGCCGGTACGGAGACCACCTTGTCGTGGCGCGCCGGGTAGCCCACCGAACCGCCGCTGTTCCCCGCTGCGCAGTCGGTGAAGACCCCGACCGTGTCCCAGGCGTAATCGAGGGCGTTGTCGATGGAGTTCGACTGTCCGACGGTCAGGCTCATGGTGATGACCGCCCCGCCGTTGTCCGCGGTGTACAGGATCGCGTCGTCGAGGATCGCTCCGCTGGGCGCGCTGTCGCCGACCCCCAGGATCATCAGTCTGCAGCCGTCGCCGTTGCCGAAGCCGCCCGCGACGCCCGCGACGCCCATGCCGTTGTTGGTTGTCGCGCCCACCACTCCGGCCACCGAGGTCCCGTGCCAGAAGGGGCCCGGGACCGAGTTGTTGCCGTTGCCGAAGTCCCAGCCGTAGACGTCGTCGATGAACCCGTTGCCCTCGTCATCGACGCCGTTGTTGGGGATCTCACCCGGGTTGATCCAGACGTTGTCCGTCAGGTCCTCGTGGGAGATCTCGGTCCCGCTGTCGAGGATGCCCACGACCACCGAAGGGAGCCCCCCGCCGAGGTCCCAGGCCAGATCCGCGTCGATATCGGCGTCGAACGAGCCGCCGGTCTGACCCGTGTTCTTGAGGCTCCACTGGTCGGAATACAGCGCGTCGTTGGGGTCGGAGATCCAGCGCCCCAGAGTGTTCTCCTCCGCGTACTCCACAAGACCCGTGGCGCGCAGGGCGGCCACCACGGCGAGCACGTCGCTGCCCTCCCTCACGCGCAGGTCCACGATCCCCAGGCGGTTGGAACGCACCAGATCCAAGGGCTCGAAGTCGGCCCCGACTCTCTCGCGGAAGGCCGCGAGGTCGGCGACCCCCGGCGCGAAGCGCACCGAGACGACCTCGGAGTCGACCTCGAAGGTGCCGGCGGGCTCGACGCGCAGCCAGCGGTCGTCTTGCCTGCGATACTCCAGATCTCGCCCCCGGCTTCCAACTGCCTGCGTACGCTGCTCGGACGATTGCGCGGAGGTCAGGCTGGTGAGGACCAGGAGCCAGAGCACGCGCGGGAGGAGTCGATATGACACAGTGTGATCCCCTTGGATTTGCGGCCGCGGTGGGGCCGCGAGAAGGCGGGAGACCCCGTTTCGGGGCCGGGAGAGCGATCATTCAAGTGTAGCCCATACCCGGTGGCGTGCCGGCGGTATCGCGAAAAGGGCACCTGGCGGTTCCGCGCGCTCCGGGGGGATCGCGGGGCCGTTTCTCCCGCGCTAGCGGCCCGTTTGGCGTTTCTCCTGCCGGTCTCCTGCCGGCCGCCAGCGGCCCGTTGGCGTTCTTCAACGGGCTGCTAGGCTCTGGGACCATGGACCACCGGGCTCTCCACGCTCTCGCCCTCGTGGCCGGCGCAGCCGTCTGTGCCGGCCTCGGCTGTCAGGGCCGCGGTCGAGGAGCCGCTGAGTCCCCCTCGCAAGTACTCCTGGAGGCAGCGGACGTCCACCTCGAGGCGCCCGCGGACCCCGGCCCGCCCCTGACCGAGTACATGGGCAGGCGCATCGCGCGTACCATGCACTGGAGCGCCGGCGGCTGGCTCCTGCGCTACGGGCGCGAGCGCGAGGAGAGCACGGGCGCCATGCTCGGCGCCCTCGGCCTCGCCCCAGGCTGGACCGTCGCCGATTTCGGCTGCGGGAACGGCTACCACACCCTGGAGCTGGCCCGCCGCTGGGGGCCAACGGCTTCGAGCCGGCGGGAGAGTTCGGTGGCTTGCCGTGGCAGCACCTCCTGTTCTTCCGGGCAGCCGAGGCTCCGGCGGGGCCACCCTGAGCCTGGCGGTCTCCCCGGGGGACCGCACGGCGGTGGAAACCGGCGGAATCGGCGCCGATGGGCTAGGATGCGAGCGCTGCATCCAACCCCGCATTCCACCGTACCGCCGAGGGTGACATGAACAACGTGCTGCTGCTTTCCCTGTCGCGCGCCGCCTGCCTGGCGATCGCGCTCTCCCCGCTCGCGCCGCTGTCCGCCTCCTCCGAGGACGACGAGGCCAACCCGCCCACGAACGTGCTGGTGGTCATCGTGGACCAACTCTCGGTGCACAACCTGGGTTGCTACGACAACGGCTTCGGCGGGGTCGAGACCTCCCTGACTCCCAGCCTGGACGCCCTGGCAGCCGAGGGCGTGCGCTTCGAGAACGCCTTCGTCTCGGATCCGCAGTGCTGCCCCTCGCGCTACTCGATCCTGACCGGGCGCGAGCCGCACCACCACGGCCTACGCTGGAACGGGGTCTGGGAGCCCCGAAACCAGGTGACCCTGGCCGAGCTCGCGCGCGCGGCCGGCTACGTCACGGCGACGATCGGCAAGCACCACATGATGTGGCTCGACCAGGAGCGGCCCCTCGAAGAGGACCTGGGGTTCGACGAGGTCATCGACTTCGGCGACTACGTCACCCACTGCCAAGGGCAGGGCCGGCAGGTGCACACGGCTCCGGGGAACTGGACTCCCGTCGAAGGCCTACCGGACAACCTGTACTTCACCGGTTACACGCACAACGAGAACGCCTTCCACCCCGCCGGGTACTTCACCGACCAGACGCTCGAGTTCCTCGAGCAGCGGGCGGGTTCGGGAGGCGACGGGCGGCCGTTCCTGTGCTTCTTCTCGTTCTACGGTCCCCACGGACCGCTGTTGCCCAGCGGCCCGGCCGATCCTCACGACTGGGCGCACCTCTACCAGCCCTCCGAGGAGCTCGACCTGCCGCCCAACCACGACAAGCGCGCGACGACCCAGCGGTTGGCCAACCGGCAGGCCATCTACGCTTCGATGAGCGAGGACGAGTGGCGCGAGGTCCTGGCCTGCTACTACGGCCTGATCACCCAGGTCGACTACAACATCGGGCGCGTGCTCGACCGCCTCGACGAACTCGGGTTGGCGGAGGACACCCTCGTGCTGTTCACGGCCGATCACGGCGAGATGTCGGGGGAGATGGGCGCCTGGGACAAGGGTGCGGGCATGTCCGACGCATTGACGCGCGTTCCCCTGATCGCGCGCCTGCCCGACGTCCTGCCGGAGGGGCGCCTGATCGAGCAACTCTCCAGCAACGTCGACCTGCTACCGACGGTCATGGAGATGGCCGCCCTCCCGGCCCCCGACGGCCTGCGTGAGCGCCTCGACGGCCACAGTCTCCTGGACTTGATGGTGGACGCGACTCCGCCTCCGGATTGGCGCGACGACCTCTTCTGCGAGTTCGGCCACCAGGATCTGCCGACGATCG
This sequence comes from Planctomycetota bacterium, assembly GCA_002686265.1. Lineage (GTDB taxonomy): Bacteria > Planctomycetota > UBA1135 > UBA1135. The sequence goes on along the minus strand of NZBA01000096.1, from coordinate 8,847 downwards.
TGCGCGCACGGATGATCCGCACGCGCAACGAGAAGCTCGTCGCCGATGAGCTCGGGCACGCCGAGGAGTACTACCAGATGCGCCTGGATCCCTGGGAGGAGCACGACCGCAGCGAAGAGGGGGCGGTCCAGAGGTCCATGCTCGCCTTGCGCACTCGCCTGTCCGCTTGGTGGGGGGACGAGGCGGACCACGCGCCTGTCTTCGGTTCGACCAGCGGCCCCCAGAGCACGCCTCTGCGCGCCAAGACTCCCTTCCCCGCCGACGGCGCCGTGGACGTCGTGCGCACGGTCGACCCAACCTGGGTTCCGTGCTCGGCAGCGGCGGAACAGGTCGTCTGGCTGGGCACCGACCCCGATGCGCTCCAGGCCTTCAAGCACCTCGGCCCCGTCATCGGCCGCTTCAACGCCGGCACGCTCCAACCCGCTACGACTTATTTCTGGCGCGTCGTGGGCAGCAACGCCAATGGCTCGACCTCCTCGCCTCTGTGGAGCTTCACGACCCAGGCGGGGGGCGCGGACGGTCCGGCCCTGTGCAGCGCTCCCCTGCCGCTCGACCGGCAGGAGGGCGTCGACCTCGACACGGACCTGGCCTGGACTCCGCCGGGAGGCGCCGTGCAGCAGAACCTGTGGTTCGGCCCGGCGGGAGGATTGGAGTTCGTCGCCGGCGGCCTGTCCGGCGACGTGGGCGCCTACTCCCTCGCTCCCCTCGAGGCCGGCCTGACCTACGTCTGGCGCGTGGACACGATCGACCCGCCGGGGATCACGATCGGAGACAGCTGGCGCTTCTCGACCGAGAGCGCGAGCCTTCCGGAGCCCGCACGCGTGCGCTTCCCCGCGCACCTCGCGACCGGCGTCGATCCGCCGGCGGGCGCCGCCTTCTCCTGGGACGCGGGCCAAGGAGCGCTCGGCCACGACGTTTACTTCGGCACCGAGCTGCCCCTCACGTTCGTGGGCACCCAGAGCGGGAACCTGTGGGCCCCGCCGCAGCTGTTGCCCGGGGAGACCTACTTTTGGCGCGTGGACGAAGTGGGCGTGAGCGGCACCCGACGCGGCGGCACGTGGCGCTTCACCTGCGCGGACTGAGACTCGGCGCCTGGCAGCCCGTCGGCGTTCTCCTGCGGGCTGCTAGTCGGCGCTCCCGGTGCCGTCGTGCGCCGATGCGGCTGCGGCTCGCTGGGATGCGGCGGTTCGGGCTCGTTTGCGGGAGCGGGCGGGCCCCCTAGGGCGCGAGCCGTCGGCGATACCGAGGACCGAGAACGTGCGCGCCGCCTCGGGCCCGTGGGCCCGCGGCCGAACGAAGCGGTAGGTGAGGCTCTCGGGCTCCTCCGCCACTGTCAGCCAGATCGCGCCCTGCAGGACGCCGTCGGCGGCCAGGTGGCGTTCGAGAGCCGCTACAGCGCCGGGATCGTCAGGACCGGCGAGGCCCACGGCCCGGCGGGCACCGGCCACGAAGTGGATCTCGCGTTCGTCGCCCTCGCCGCCGGGGCCGCCGAGGACTTCGAAGCCGCGCTCCTCGAGCTCCTCGCGCAGGGCGCCCAGGATACGCGGGTCGACGTGCTCGCCGAGCTCGTCGATGACCACGATGGCCCCCTCGGCGGCCGCGGAACCGAGGTCGGCGTCGAGGTGACGCGCCCACAGTCGGCGCGGGTCGCGCGGCTCGTGCGGGCGGCGCGCGGCCCTCTCGGAGGCGGACGCAGAGGGGGCGTCCGCGAGGAAGAGGAAGTCCACCGTGCCGTAGAGGAACAGGCCCCAGAGGCCGGCGGCAACGAGAGCGCGGGCGGGCACACCGCCGGCGGAGCGGGGGGCGCGGCGCAGGGAGGGAGCAGCGTGGGGCGCGGGGGAGGCCGTGGTGCGCGGAGGTCCCAGGCCGCCCAAGCGGCTCCAGTCCACCGTGCGCCCCGAGACCGAGGGCAGGTCGGCGGGCTTGAGCAGGTGCGGATCGCGGGCCATGGCGACCGTCCGCAGGTCGGCGAGCATCTCGCCCGCCGAGCGGTAGCGCGTGTTCACCTCACCCATGGAGCGGCGCACGATCCACTGCAGGGCCTCGGGGCAGGCGCGCGTGATGCGCGAGAGGCTGCCGTGGGCGGGGAAGGAGCCCTCGACCATCGAGTAGAGCAGGGCGCCGGCACTGTAGAGGTCGAACTTCACGCCGTCGACCTCGTGCACCTTCACGCCCTTGAGCGCCATGCGCACCATCTCGGGATCGCGGTAGTACTCGGTCCCGTGGGTCGTGAGGGTCATGGCCGACCCCAAGGGCGTCACCAGCCCCAGATCGACCAAGTGTGCGCGCCCGCGCGAGACGATCAGATTCGCGGGCTTGATGTCCTTGTGCCACAGCCCCTCGGAGTGGAAGCGGTCGAGGGTGTAGAGCAGGTCGCTGGCGTAGCTCATCACCAGCGCCAGGTCCGCGGGACACAGGCCGGCGGCGCCCCGGCGGGCGTGCAGCTTCGCGATCACTCCGTCGAGCTCCTCGCCCGGCACGTAGGGCATGACGTAGTGGAAGGCGGTGTCATCCAACTCGTGCTCGCAGACCAAGCCGAGGCGGCTGGCGGCCTCGAGGGCGCGGCTCTCGCGCACGATCTGGGGCAGGGTCGAGCCCGCGTCGAGGGCGAAGGACTTGATCACCACTCTGCCGGGGGCCGGCTTGCCGTCCTGGCGCCAGCGGGCCAGCTTGTCGCGCGTGGGGCGCGCCAGGAACAGGCGCGCTCCGGAGCCGCCGGCGGGTAGGGTGTCGAGGATCTCGAATCCGTCGAAGGAGCCGTGCGCTCCGCCGCGTGCGGCGGGAGCGGAAGCGAGCAGGCGTGGCAGGCGGCGCTCGATGCCCTCGGTGAGCCGCTCCAGCCCCAAGAGTCGCACCGGGTTGCCGACGGCCAGTCGCCACAGAGCGACGCCCATCTCCTCCAGCTCGCCCTCCAGGGCGCGCCCGTAGTGGCCCGCGGCGTCCCAGCGCCAGACGAGGACGTTCAGCACGGCCAGCGGCAGGACCACGGCGGTGGTCAGGAGTGCCCCGCACAGGCCCAGGGAGTCCGTGATCGTGTCGCGCACGAAGCCGAACAGGCGCCCGAACAACCCGCCCGCGAGCCGTGCGAAGGCCCCCAGGAGCCAGAACGTGCCTTGGAGGAAACGCACCGCGCCCCAGATCAGAGCCACGGGCAGGGCGACCGTCACGCACAGGATGACCAGGACCTTCATGAGGGCGATGGCGCTCGGGATCATCGGCTGGGCTCCTTCGTGGCGGTCGGTGGCGGGGGAGGGTCAGGGGCGGGCGCCGGTGGCCTCGCGCGCGCAGCTGCGGGGGTAGATGTCGGCGATGGCCTGGTCGAGGCCGGCCTCCTGCTGCTTATTGGGATTCAGGTGGATCCCGTTCCGTTCCAGCTCCGCCATCTCCTCCGGCGTGAAGCTGTAGCGCGAGAAGATCTCGAACAACCGCGCGCGAAGGCGGCGCCGGACCGCCCCCAGGCGGCGGCTGACAGTGGGCTCGCTGATCCCGAGGCTGGCGGCTGTGTGCTTGCCGCCCTGCCCCTCGAGCACTCGCATGCGGAAGACGGCGAACTCCATGAACTCCGAGTCGCGCTCGACCTGGCGCAGGGCGGCGGCGACCTTGGCGTCGAAGATCGCTTCCTCGTAGGCCGCGGGAGGGGAGGGCGCGCCGTCGAGGGGGTCGGCCAGCCCCTCGAGGGCGGCCGGCCGCGTTCCTCCGCCGCGCTTGGCGGCCGTACGCCGGTCGAACTCGTCGGTCAGGGTGTAGCGCGCGATGGTCAAGAGCCAGGTGGAGAAGCGCGCCCCGCGCGAGGGGTCGTGGCGGTCGATGGCCCCAGCGAGGGCCGTCAGGGTCTCCTGCGAGAGGTCCTGCACGGTCTCGGGGCCGATGCGCCCGCGGCCCCAGCGCCGCAGTTGAGAACGCAGGATGGGACCGAAGGTCTCCCACAGCTCGAACCAGGCCTGGGGCTCGCGCTCGCGCAGGCGGCGGATGAAATGGGTCGTGATGTCGTGCAAGTGGGGCCTGATTCGCCCTCTGTAACGCTCCCCGGCGCCGAATATTCGGGGCCGGAGGTGTTCGTGGCCGAAAAAGCGGCGCGGGCTGAAACCGCCATGGCCCACCTCCCAAGAACACCGGTGGCGACCCCGTCGGCCGAGCGGCCGGGGGGACGTCGAGTCTGGAACCACCACACAATCACGACCAGAGGGCCTCCGCGGCCCAGGAGCCGATCCATGTTCAAGACCATCACCAAGGCCGGGGTGTTTCTGCTGCTCGGCAGCGTCGTCCTCGGCGGCGGAGCCATCCTGATCGCGGGGCCGATGCGCACCCGGGCGGTCATCGACCAGGTCCAGGGTGACCTGCTCTCCAGGATCGACGGGTGCATCGACGACCCGACCGCCCTGCGGGCCCAGCTCTCGGAGCTGGAGAGCGAGTACCCCGAGCGCATCGCCGCCGTGCGCGGCGACCTCGCGGAGTTGCACGAGCAGATCCGCCAGCTCGAGCGCGAGAAGGCCATCAGCGAGCGCGTGGTGGCCATGGCGGACAGCGACCTCGAGGAGTTCGAGCCCCTCGTGGCGCGGGCCGCGGGCCCGCGCGAGGAGGGGGCGGGGCGGAGAGCGGTGAGCGTGGCCCTCGGCCACAAGGTCGTGAGCGTTCAGCGCGCCGCGACGCGCGTCAATCAGATCCGCCACACGCGCGTGGCCTACGCCAACCGGGCCGCCGACGCGGGGCACGACTTGACCTACCTGCACGAGCAGGCTAACCGCCTCGAGGAGCTCCTGGGCCAGCTCGAGAATGAGCGCGCCCAGTTCCAGGGGCAGATCTGGCAGCTCTCGCGCCAGGTGGACGCGATCGCGCGCAACGACCGGTTGATCGGGCTGCTCGAGAAGCGCAACCGCACCATCGAGGAGTGCTCGCGCTTCGACTGCTCCAGCCTGGACCAGATGACCGCCCGCCTGGCCGAGGTGCGCAGCCGGCAGGAGGCCGAGCTCGATCTGCTCTCCAGCGAGCAATTCCGTGACGACTACGAGGAAATGGCCCGCTACCAGCTCCAGGCCGAGGGGCCGGGGTTGGAGCCTGTGGAGAGGCGGGGCGAGGGCGACGGCTTCGCCCAAGCGCCCGCCTTGGAGGTGGACTCGCTGCCCGAGCAGGGCGTGGTCTTCGAGTTCTAGCCCGTCACTCCGACGCGGGTTCGCGGCGGTGGGCGGCCGAGCGTGAGGGGAGTGCCCCTCGCGCTCGGCTGGCGTGCTGCTGACTTCCCGCGCCGCCCCGCGAGCGCGCCGTTCACATGGGCGAAGGCCCGGGGAGCGCTGGGCAGGGGACCCCGCCGCGCATTCTGGACAGGAGGGCGGTCATCGGGCAGGATCCTCCCGGCGTCGGAAGACGCTCGTGGATGAGCACAGGATGGTGACTACCGACAGGGCGGGCTCCAGGAAGGAGGAGATCCTCCTGGAGGCGGAGTTCGACCAGCGCCTCAAGACCTACTACCTGCTCGGTGCGCTGCTACCGATGGCGGCCATGTTCGTCACCATCCCGCTCATCCCGATCTGGCTCTTGGGCCTGGGCCAGTACCTCTGTCGCCGGCACTTCGACTCCCTGGAAGCGGAGCTCAGCCACCGCAGCCTGAACATCCGCAGGGGCTTCCTGGTCCGCGTCCAGAAGACGGTTCCGCTGGACAAGATCACCGACCTCGCCCTGCACGAGGGACCGATCTTGCGCCACTTTGGTCTCTGTAGCCTGAAGGTGGAGACCGCCGGAGGTGGGAGCGGCAGCAGTATGGGGCAGGTCTCCCTGCCGGGCGTCGTGGACGCCGTCGCCTTCCGCGACGCGGTCTTGAACCAGCGCGATCGGGTCGCCGGAGCCGGCGGTGCCGGACCCATGGACGACCCCGCTCGAGAACCCGTGTTGGAGGAGATTCGCGACACCCTGCGGCGCATCGAGACCCTCCTTTCCGATCACGCGTGAGCAGCCGAGGGCCGCGGGGATGCTCAGCCTGATGCACCCGTCCCTGCTCGGGTTCCTGCTCCCGTTTCTGCCCCAGGATTGCGCTTCCATCCCGGCTCAGGACGCCGGCGTGGTGGCGGCACCCGCCCCGCGCCCGTCCGACTGGCTCGAGCGGCACGACCTACGCTTCGGGCTCTACGCGAGCTTCCTCGCCCGCAAGGACGATCACGGGATCGAGGGCGACCCGGCCCCCGACGATGGCGACGTGACCGACATCGCGCGTCTGCGGCAGGTGGACCTCTCCCTCTCGGCGACCCTCGTCGAGGGCGTCGACGCGGTCATGACCGCCAGCGTGCAGTCGAACCGCATCAACACCGAGTACCGCGTGGACGTCGAGGAAGCCTACCTGAGCGTGCGCAACGCGCCCCTGTGGGGCGAACTGCCCGCCGGGCTCGCCTTCCAGCTCGGTCAGTTCCGCACCCACTTCGGCTTCCTCAACGGCGAGCGCGTCTTCGACCTGCCTCAGCTCCGGCGACCGCGGGCCTTGACCCAGTTCTTCGGGATCGACGGCTACTCCCAGTTGGGCGGCTCGGCGTCCTACGCCCGCGACCTGCCCGGCGGGGCGGGCGAGTTGCGCGCGACCTGGGACCTGCTCGACTCGGGCAACCCGCCGCTCACGATCGACGACGGCGGCGCCACCGGCGCCCAGGCGGCGCGCGTGGCCTGGTCGCGGGGGGCGGGGGAGGCGCACGAGGTGCGGGCGGGCTGCTCCTGGTACCACGGCCGGCAGGCGGACCTGGACGAGCGGCGCACCGACCTCCTGGGAGCGGACGCTCTCTACACCTGGCGCGCCCCGCGGGCGGAGGGGCTGAATGCGTGGCGCGTGGGCGGCGAGTGGCTCGCCGCGGAGATCGAGCGCGAAGCGGGGCCCGCCGACGAGCCCGAGGCCTGGTACGCCTGGACCCAGCTCCAGCTGGGCGAGCGCTGGCTGGTGGGCGCGCACTACGACGTCTCCGAGGAGCTCGACGCTCCCGAGCGCTCCACGCGCACGGTGGGCGCGACCCTGACCTACCTGGAGTCGGCGGACCTGCGCTACTCCCTGGGGGTCGAGACCACCGAGAGCGACCTGGATTCGCTCGATGGGGCGACGCGCGCCTTCGCCGCGATCACCTTCGCCCTCGGCCCGGCTCCCAGGCGCCCGTTCTGGGTGCGCTAGGCGGCCGCGCCCCGCACTCACAGGGGCGCGCGCAAAGAGGCGAGGGCGGCGAAGTGCTCCCCGGCCACCTCGACCTCGAAGCGACCGGCCTCCATCCAGGCGGCGTCGACCGCTCCGCGAGCGCGCACGTAGCCCAGGCCGACGGGCACGCCGAGGGTGTGGCCGAAGCCCCCGCTGGTGAGCCAGCCGACGCGCTCGCCGTCGCGCAGGATCGTCTCGCCCCCGTGCAGGACGGGCTCGGGATCGGCGAGGCGCAGGGAGACCAGGCGGCGGGTCGGGGGGCCGGCGGCGCGCTGTGCCTCGAGAGCCACCCGCCCCAGGAACGGACGCGGCGTGTCGAGCTTGAGGGCCCAGCCGAGGCCCGCCTCGAGGGGCGTGTCGTCGGGCGTCAAGTCGGCGCCCCAGACTCGGTAGCCCTTCTCCAGGCGCAGGGAGTCGATGGCGCGATAGCCGGCGTGGCGCATCCCGTGCTCACCACCGGCCTCCCACAGAGCGTCGAAGACCGCGCCCGCCGCGTCGCGCGGGATGTGAAGCTCCCAGCCCAGCTCGCCCACGAAGCTGATCCTGAGGGCCTCGAGGGCCGCGTCGGCGATGCGCAGGCGGCGATGGTGCGAGAAGGGGAAGGCCTCCTCGCTCACGTCGTCGTCGGTGACCGCGGCGAGCACGCGCCGAGCCGCCGGCCCCATCAGGCCCAGGACGGCGAAGTCCTCGGTCACATCGGCCACCGAGAGCGCGGGGCCCGGCGGGAGGTGGCGCTCGATCCACGAGCGGTCGCGGACACCGAATGCGGTCCCGGTGACGACGTAGAAGCGCTCGGCGTCCAGGCGCGTGACCGTCAGGTCGCATTCGATCCCGCCGCGTGCGTTGCACAGCTGGGTGTACACGACGCGCCCCGGTGGGCGGGCGACGTCATTGGCGGCTAGCCAGGAGAGCGCCTCCTCGGCGCCGGGGCCGGTGACGAGCAGCTTGGAGAAGGAGCTCTCGTCGAACAGGGTCACGGCCTCGCGGGTGGCGCGGTGTTCGGCGGCCACGTGCTCGAACCAGTTGGCGCGGGCGAAGGTGTGCTCGTCGGCGGGCTCGACGCCGCTCGGTGCGAACCAGTTGGGACGCTCCCAGCCGTTCTTCGAGCCGAAGCAGGCGCCGGCCCGCGCCAAGCGCTCGTAGAGTGGCGAGACCCGCACGGGCCGCCCCGAGACGAGCTCCTCGTCGGGCCAGGCCATGGTGTAGTGGTGAGCGTAGGCCTCCAGGGTTCGCTCGCGGACCCACGTGGCGTCGCCGTGGTGCGGGCCGAAGCGGCGCAGGTCCACGGGCCACAGATCAGAGCTCGGTTCACCGCCGGCGATCCACTCGGCCAGAGCGCGCCCGGCTCCGCCGCCGGCGGCGATGCCGAAGGCGTTGAAGCCCGCGCCGACGAAGAAGCCGCGCACGCTTGGTGCCTCCCCGAGGATGAACTTGCCGTCGGGAGTGAAGGCCTCGGGCCCGTTGGTCAAGAGGCGCACGCCGGCGTCGGCCAGGGCCGGGATGCGGCTCGCGGCCGCCTGGGCCAGGGGTAGGAAGTGGTCCCAGTCGGGCTCGAAGAGCTGGAAGTGGAAGTCGCTCGTGATCTCGCCGGAGGCGACCGGGATAGGGTCGAGCTCGTAGCCGCCGTAGACCAGGCCGCCGACCTCCTCCTTGAAGTAGACCAGACGGTCGGGGTCGCGCAGGGTCGG
>NZBA01000095.1 GCA_002686265.1 Planctomycetota bacterium | reverse complement strand
TTTAGATAAAGATTGTTTAAATCGGTAATCTCAAGCTCACCACGAGGTGATGGTTTTACCTCTTTCGCGAAATCAACAACTCTGTTGTCGTAGTAGTAGAGCCCTGTAACTGCGTAATTAGATTTGGGAACAGCAGGTTTCTCTTCAATAGAAAGCGCGTTCCAGTCATCATCGAAGCTAACTACACCATAGCGTTCTGGGTCATTGACATGGTATCCGAATACAGTAGCTCCCTGCTCTTGGTTATAGGCGCTCTGCAGAGAGCGCTTTAAATCATGTCCATAATAGATATTGTCACCAAGAATAAGCGTGCAGCAATCATTACCAATAAAGCTATCACCTATAAGAAATGCTTGGGCCAGGCCATCGGGTGAAGGCTGAACTGCGTATTGAACATTAATTCCCAGTTCACTCCCATCGCCGATAAGCTCAATGAAACGACTCTGCTCTTCTGGTGTTGTGATAATTAAAATATCCCTTATTCCAGACATCATAAGCGTAGCTAGGGGATAATATATCATCGGCTTATCGTAAACTGGCATCAGTTGCTTGCTCACGACTTTCGTCAATGGGTGCAACCGAGTGCCAGAACCACCTGCTAAAATTATCCCTTTCCTTTTCATTTCTTTTCCTTTTTAATTTTCTCGAATTATTTCTGTCAAACTATTTGCTAGTTATACGGCAATAGTCGAATTTGCTGCTTCTATCAATACACGAGTTAACGGCTCTGCACCAGGTTTTACGAGCCAGTCTTTTTGACTTTCCCAACAATACATACTGCCATCTATTGTCTCAACAAAGGGAATATCTATCTACCTACACACCACAAAAAAAATTTAATCATCATCGACAACTTTATTACTTAGTTTTCCATCGAACCGATAAAAAGCTAGACTATTCAAATTGTAACTAGCCCTAAAACTTTCTCCTTTGCTGGCAAAAACTACCCAGGTGAATACAATCACATTTTTCAGCGGGAGGAGGAAAGCAAGTATAACCTTAACCCAAAATTCGCTTAAAATACTCAATGTATCCTATACACTCACGAGGTAACACTTCAGCTGTAAATGCTGTTGCTAATCTCCCGTTATCTTTTTTCTGCTTTATGTAATTAACAACCGAGTCATTAAATTTAGGGGCTTTTACGACAAACCGCGCATTAGTCTGAACACAAATACAATTCGGTTTCACAATGTCAATAATCTTATGATCAACATTACCGGCTGTGTGGATGAAAACGACGGAAGTATACAAGCGGCAAAGGTAATGAAACATGGTATAGGATGAAGATGAACCAAATAACAACAAAGTTTCATCAAATACAGCGTGTTGATGAAACATAACAATAGTACGACCAAAGTTGTCAACGTTATTGTCAAAAACGACGCAGCGTCTATAATTAAAATTCGTAAGAACGTCTTCTTCGTGCTGTTGTGGTGGATATAACTTTGAGCCTAGATCGCCCCGACTCTTTCTATTTTGATAAACATCATTAGAAAAAACATCAAGCTCAGGAACACTTCGAGAAGACAACTTACTTGCAACCAGTTGAGCAGCGAGCCTTGCACCATGTAGTGTCCAGTGTGTATCGCAAACCCTAAAAGATCGCTGCTCCAAACTTTGAAGCTCTTTTATCGGCAAGATGAAATTAAGCGACTCGGGTATCAACTCTTTAAGCTTTTGAATAGGCGCTTTCCTTGAAAAACTATAAGGGTAATACTCTTGGTAGACCGTTTCTTTAGAAGGTGCTACTAGTAAACAGACTGGCGTCCCAGATGAGCTGGAAAAGTCATTTAACGACACTAGGTACTCTTTCCATTTAGCTTGGGCAGTGCGGGACAATTTAAGTTTCCCGGTATGTTGTTCAATACTCTTGTTAGTGTCGTTATCAAGAAAAAGCCAGCCATCTTTACCTTCTAAGATTTGAAATTTACCTTCAACACTGCCATTCATTAACTCTGTGAATGTACCATCTTGAATAAGACCTAATGTGAAGGTTGAGTGTTTGAGTTTAATTCGTTCCGAAAACCCGCAATACAGTAAATCGTGATTTTCTGGGTTTTGCTCTAGGACTCTTGATACGACATCTGGACGGGCTCGAACAATTGGTATTGGCAGCACTTGATCACCATTTAAAATCACTAGCGTTGCTGCTGACTTTCCTTCGTTCAATAACCAGCCTTGGAACAAGAGCCCGTCCTGGGCTAATTCGCTCCCATCAATAGTTTGGCGATTAGATGGAAAATCGAGATGCCATCGAATTGTATGGGATGTTGCGCTATCTACTCGCTGAGTAATTATTGAATAAACTGCCACTAAAGTTCCTTTCTTATAGCTTTATCAAAAGTCGTCTATGATTTCATAATTATGGTATAGATGTGCTTTAAGCCGCTTAATACTACTAGGGAGCTGATATGTTTGGCTAGTACGTCTGTTTGCATGCAATGCTTGTGGCTTTAGTTTGGTCAAATCTGACAATCGCTTTAAATTTTTTATATCTACGTTTTAAGCCTACAAAGCGAAATTCTTCAGTCGGCAAAGCATTGAAAAGTCGACTATAAATATTTGTATACGCCTAAATGGTGTTATTAACAACTAGTTCCTTGACTTTGCTTTCTTACGATAGCAGCCTCGATTTCAACAAAATATAGTGCGGGAGCTTCTCCTTAAGCGACAACAAATGAGCATATACGCTCGAAGGGTCGCAAGCCCCAATGGTCCTGATAGCATTTGGCAAAATGCTAGTATGATTAGGGTGCACCCTCAAGTGCTTATGAAGAATCTTTGCTTTTACTGGTAACCATATCTCCTCACCTCTGACATAGAAGTTGCCCCAGTATTTGAGTAAATACCGTAAACCTTTTTTACCCCAAGTGCTTGTTCATAAGCGAATCTAAGGGAGATTACAGCTGTTTCTGGTGAGATAGTAAAGAAACATTTGAATGAGACTGATATGATGAAGTTTTAGCTGGCGAAAAATATTTTTCTAAACTCAAAAATTGAACAACTTTAAGAGGGACAAGTAACTATTTTCAAATAAGTGCTATACATCTAGTACCAAGCTGACAAAGCAGCTCTAGATAAAAGCTATTGCTAAATTTAAACCACTAAAAATTCTTTACAAAATACGGATTATATTGATAACTGCTAACCTTAAAAATATTAGCCTTGGAAACTTCCCGCTAATTCCTTTCTACCTGTTACTTACGGACTACACATTCCTGAGCAAAGTATCAACAGAACTGAACCGCTACATAATAATTTTAAACTCCAGCACGACACAATTATCAGCAATTTAATTTGCTTTCGACAGTCTAAAATAATGCTCTCAGGAGTATTTGAAACGCCTGAGAACATTATAACTTAATATACATCAGAGTACCCCACCTTCAGGAACCTATGATTGTTCTGGGCTCACAAAACTCTTTACCAATTCATCTATAGCTTTCATTTGTTTTAAATACTCTGCAAGTTGACCAAGCTCTAACGCACAAGGTCCGTCACATTTTGCTTCATCAGGATTAGGGTGCGCTTCAATAAATAGTCCAGCAATACCCAAAGCCATTCCACAGCGAGCCAGCTCTGTAGCTTGAGCACGGCGGCCATCAGCAGAATCAGATCTTCCACCCGGTCTCTGTAATGCGTGAGTAGCATCAAATATGACAGGGGCTATTGCTTTCATATCATCCATGCCTAGCATATCTACAACTAAGTTATTGTAACCAAAACTGGTGCCGCGTTCACATAGTGCAACTTTATCATTTCCAGCCTCTGTAAACTTTGTGAGGATATGGCGCATTTCATGAGGAGCTAAAAACTGAGGTTTTTTCACATTGATGATTGCTCCTGTTTTTGCCATAGCGATTACTAAATCGGTCTGACGAGCTAGAAATGCTGGGAGCTGGATAACATCAACAACTTCTGCTACTGGCGCTGCTTGGTATGGTTCGTGAACATCAGTAATAAGGGGAACATTAAAAGTTGACTTGATCTCTTCGAATATTTTCAATCCTTCATCCATGCCAGGGCCACGATAAGAGTGAATAGAAGAGCGGTTTGCTTTATCAAACGATGCCTTGAACACAAAAGGGATTTCTAGTTTTTCTGTAACATTAACGTAGTGCTCAGCTATTCGCATAGCTAAATCCCGAGACTCAAGGACGTTCATACCTCCGAATAAAACAAAGTGCTTTGTGTTAGACAGCTCAATATTATCAATATTTATAGTTTTACTTTTCAAAATTTTAAATCCCGCTTACTTTATGCACTAGAACAGTCGCTTATGTGACTGGACCTATTTCTTAAGAATACCTACAAGGTTACCTTTGTCATACACTATAAGAGCACTAACTCCTTTTTCATTCATATACTCAAAAGCCTGTTCAACTCCTGAGTCGGCGGAAATAGACAAAGGTTTAACTTTAGCAAAATCCCTGGCTCTTAAGTCAAAAGCTGCCTTTTGATGCTCTTCTATCGTTCGCCTTAAGTCACCATCAGTTATTATCGACACATCTGATTGACCATCAATAATCAGCGCAAGTCCCAGCTTGCCACTACTAATGGTGTGTATAACACTGATTAACGAATCATCTTGAGAGATGATAGGTAGGTTATCTGAAACCATTTCATCTCTGACTTTACTAAGTAATCGTCTTCCTAAACTCCCACCAGGGTGAAAACGCGCAAAATGTTCTGGCTGAAATTCTCTTTTCTCCATCAAGGCTACAGTTAAAGCGTCCCCCATTACAAGTGTTGCAGTGGTAGATGATGTGGGCGCCAGCTGAAGTTTACAAGCTTCTTTCTCAACTGTGACATCAAGGTGACATTCTGCATTTCTAGCTAATGTTGAGAAGGGGTTGCCTGTAATAGCAACAACAAAATTACCATTACTTCTCAAAAATGGGAGTAGCTTGAGTATCTCCTCAGTTTCTCCTGAGTTAGATATTGCAATAAAGATATCTTCTTCTTTAACCATACCGAGATCACCATGAAAAGCCTCTCCTGGATGCATAAAAAAACTTGGCGTGCCGGTACTGGCAAAAGATGCAGCTATTTTCTTTCCAATAATCCCAGATTTCCCCATCCCGCATATAATGACGCGACCGCTAGAATTTATTATTGCATCGACTGCTGTAGTAAAACTTTCATCAATCCGCTCTGACATGAACCTTAAGCCTTCGATTTCAACCTGTATCACTTCTTTTGCCGTTTCTATAGGCCTCATAGTTCACCCATCAATCTTTTTAACCTTTCGTAATCATCGAAAGTGTCAACACCATGTTGTGGCGCTGAATTAACAACAAGAGTACCAATTGGTATTCCAAAACTAAGTGCTCTTAACTGTTCTAGTTTTTCAAGAGCCTCGAGCTGTGCTTCAGGCATCGAGCAGAATTGCTTCAATGCTGAAACCGAATACCCATAAATGCCTATATGCCTAAAACAATAGGAGATATCACCTGGGCACTCACGATTAAACGGACTAGATGAACGAGTGAAATATAGAGCTCTATTATTCTCGGCAATAATAGCTTTGACGATATTAGGATTATTGAGCTCACTTACAGTTGAAATTGGTGTTACAGCAGTCGTGATAGGGTAGTTCCTATTTTCTAGACTAAACCGTATTAGGCCGGCAATAAGCTCGGGAGGAATTACCGGTTCATCACCTTGAACATTTAGTATTACTGTATCATCACTCCAAGCTCTTTGGTTAACAACTTCATTAACACGATCTGTACCACTAACATGCTCGGGTGACGTCATTTCTACAGGAATCTTTTCATTTAGCGCACTTTCTTTTATCCTTTCATCATCAGTTGCAACAACAATATTGTCCAACGATACACCTGCTTCTACTACACGCTGAACCACGTGCCAATAAATCGGTTTTTCTTTTAAAATTAACAACGGCTTGCCGGGCAATCGGCTAGAGCCATATCTCGCTGGTATTACCACTTTAACTTTATTGTTCATTATGACAAACGCCTAATCGCAATCATTTAATTACAGTCCTTTATAGAGAAGCGAAGTATATTTAGGATGAATTTGGGTCAATAGGTCACAGACTCAATTAGCGTATCAATCCCCTCTTTTACTTTTGGCGTTGAAACGTAAAGTGATACTTCAAAATTCTGTAAACTGTAGAACGCCATTCGTTATAAACTAGTTTTAACAATATGCTTCGAGCTTGAAACTAAATTGACAGTAATTTGGATACTGTAATCTAAAAATCAGAGAATCATATTTTCGACAAAAGTTTGGTTAAAAAAAGTTTACTATTAGAGTGAATTTCATCAGCACTATTAATCATGTCGGCTCGGATCCATCTATATTCAGAGTGCTGAGTATTAGGTAAACAGCTAAATTTTTCTTTCACTACGAGCAGATATGGAGTGTTTATATAGTGGGTCGAGATGTCGTTTGAAACAGCACTATCATTATAAAAATGTTCGTAAAGCCCTAACGGTTTAGCAGAATCTAAACTAAATACCATTCCTAATTCATCTCTAGTAATTCTCTCGAATGAATCCGCTAAAGACTCATCTTTGTATACTCGCCCCCCTGGAACAAACCAAAAATTCTTCGCAGGCGAATTAAGTCTTTTTCCAAACAACACCTCGTTGCTCTCATTCACAAGGACAAGATCGATAGAAAACAGGGGGGCATTTTTGATTACACTAGAGAAATCTCTTCGACTCAATTTCATTTTAATTTATAACGATTCAAGCACCGCTTTGAGGTGTTCTAATTCCTCTCTTATCATAATTTGCTGATTACCTACAAATAAGCCATGCTCATCTATGTACTCAGCGTTTGTGAGTTTCCCCGAAACTTCATAATCAAAGTATTCCAAAACTTCCTTGTTCTTTACAAAGTTACCTGTAACTATCGGTCTACACTCAATACCGTTCTCTTGAAGCTTTACAACTAGTTCTTTTCGTGAAATTGGTGAATTTTCTTTTAAAATTAGAGAAAAACCAAACCAGCTGCTTTGTTCAATTTCTTTTTGTATTTGGATAAATGGATGGTTTTCAAATAACTCGACAAAAAGCTTAGCGTTTTCTCTTCTTTTATGAATAAAGTCTGGTAGTTTTTTTAGTTGCTCGATACCAATTGCACCACTCATTTCCAAAGGCCTTACATTGTAACCTGGAAGAACGAATTTAAACGCTTCTTCGAAAGGGTCATCGCTTTTGGTACCAGTGACTAAGTTCTCTTTAGGTAAATTGCGTGTCCAGCCATGAGCTCTGATTGTTAACAAAATATGGTATAACTCTTCATCGTCGGTCACTACACAACCGCCTTCCATTGTCGCTATATGATGGCTAAAGAAAGAGCTGAAGCTACCCATGACCCCAAATGTGCCGGCTTGTTTGCCTTCGTAGGTCGCGCCCATAGACTCACAATTATCTTCTAATAAAGTAATATTTCTATCTCTTATTAGATGTTGAATCTTATTAAATTCATTGGGGTTTCCAAGAAGATTGACACAAAAAATAGCCTTTGTTTTCTCAGTAATTGCATCACCCAGTTTAGCTATATCGATATTTAAGGTATCTCTGTCAATATCAACAAACTTTACCTTGAGGCCATATTGCTGCAGTGGGAAGTATGTCGTAGACCAAGAAACTGCTGGCACAATGACTTCGTCACCACGCTTTAATCGTTTTGATTTATCTTTCGTGAAAAATAAAGACGCAATCATAAGTAAATTTGCTGTGGAACCAGAGCTAACCATCAATGCATACTTGGATCCAAAAAATTCAGCAAATTGCCTTTCATACTCCGCTACTTTTTTACCCATTGTAAACATGTCGGAGTCAATTACTGCTTGAATTGCTGCGTATTCTTTTTCATCCCAAGTACTACTTGCTAAAGAATAGGTTGTCATTAATGAATGTCCTTTAAATATTCAAATGTTTCTTTAAGACCGTTTTGTAAAGTTGTTTTGTGTTTCCAGCCAAAACTTTGTAACCTACTGTCGTCTATCAATTTTTGTTTCATACCAATAGGCTTAGCCAAATCGTGAACGAAGCCCCCATCAAAGCCAACTACTTTAGCGATCTCGGCGTAATATTCGTTTATCGTGTAGTCCGTACCTAGTCCGACGTTTATATTTTGGGGCATAGCTTCAAAGTTATCTAGTGCGTAGAAAATAAAGTCAGCTAGATCTCCAGCATACATAAATTCCCTTCGAGCTTTACCATCACCCCAGATATCAACTTCATTCAAGTTTTGCTTTTTAGCGTTCCAGAGCTTCTGTATTACAGCAGGTATCATATGAGAATGATTGGGATCAAACTTATCATGACGACCATATAAATTACACGGGATTACTGTTTTGTATAACAAACTCTCATCTTCTTTGTGTATGTATTCACACAGACGAGTACTAGCAATTTTCGCAATCGCGTACCCCTCGTTAGTAGGCTCCAATTCACCTTTTAAGATAAGATCCTCATTGAGAGGGTTTTTGGCATTTCTAGGGTACATACACGAGCTGCTTAGATTTAAGAAATTTTTAACTCCCGCTTTTTTGGATGCCAAAATCACATTCATGCCCAAACGCATGTTATCTGTTAGAAACTTAACGGGCTTAGCAATATTTGCTTGAATACCACCCACGATCCCAGCGGCGTGCACAACTACATCTGGCAGATTGGTGCGCAAATATTCATCTACAGCACGTTCATCAAGCAAATCTAATTCGAAACGCTTTGGAGCAAGAATCTCGTGGAGATTTGCTTTATCATGCTCTATGATATTTTTGCCGACCATGCCATTGGCACCTGTAAGTAAAATCTTCATACTGCTACTCGATTGAAACCGGAACTTCATGCCCATGCGCTCTTAAAAGAGCGTGACGCTGCGCAATTTTTAAATCTTCAGACACCATTTCTGCACACATTTCTTGCACGGTTATTTCAGGTGTCCAACCCAGTTTTTCCTTGGCTTTCGCAGGGTCGCCTAATAACGTCTCCACTTCTGCAGGTCTAAAGTAACGTGGATCGATTCTAAGTACGACATCACCAACTTTTAAAGCTGGTGCTTTATTGCCAGAGATCGCAGTAACAGTAGCAATTTCATGTACACCTTCACCAGTAAACTCCAAAGTAATGCCTAACTCTTCAGCAGACCAAGCTATAAACTGTCGAACGGAATACTGTACTCCTGTAGCAATTACAAAGTCGTCAGCTTTTTCTTGCTGTAACATCATCCATTGCATACGGACATAATCCTTTGCATGACCCCAATCGCGCAAAGCATCTATATTTCCCATATATAAACAAGTCTCTAAACCTTGGGCAATGTTTGCTAGCCCTCTGGTAATTTTTCGAGTCACAAAGGTTTCGCCTCTTCTTGGGGATTCATGATTGAAAAGAATGCCGTTACATGCATACATACCGTATGATTCACGATAATTGACGACAATCCAATAGGCATACATTTTAGCTACTGCATATGGCGATCTTGGATAAAATGGAGTCGTTTCTCGTTGTGGAATCTCTTGGACTTGGCCATAAAGCTCTGACGTAGAAGCTTGATAAAATTTAGTCTTCTTTTCCAGGCCTAATAAACGTATTGCCTCTAAAAGTCGTAAAGTCCCAACTGCGTCAACATCTGCTGTGTATTCTGGCGATTCGAAAGACACCGCGACATGAGATTGCGCTCCTAAGTTATAAACTTCATCTGGCTGTACTTCCTGAAGAATGCGAGTCAAATTCGAAGAGTCGGTTAAATCTCCATAGTGTAAAATGAAATTTTTGTTCTGAACATGGGGATCTTGAAATATATGATCTACTCTTTGAGTGTTCAGGGAAGATGCACGACGTTTTATTCCGTGAACTTCGTAACCTTTCTCTATTAAAAATTCAGCTAGATAAGAGCCGTCCTGACCTGTAACACCGGTAATTAATGCTTTTTTCATTGGTTGCTTCTCAATATTTTATAAATTTTTTGGTTTTAATATGTCTTACCAAAACTGCGAATCCGATTAACTAGTTACTTCCTTTTTATTTATTCTCAAAGAACGCTTTTGAACCAGTCGACTTGGACCTTGGCTGAACTTTTCAGACTGGCAAGGAACTCAAATAAAACTTAATAACCTCTTTTTAAGATGCTCAATTTCAACATCTGGTACATCTACTTTCTGTAATATTTCATCTTCGAAATGGTTTAGCAGTAAGCTTTCCGTGTAAGTATCTAGGACGTTATAAAAACTATTTTTCCCGAAAATTGCTCCGTATTTTCCATAAACACTAGATTTAGTACCGATCACGTGCATGGCCTTTGTAAATACTAGAAAATCAAAAAACGACTTCTGTATCGGCAGCGCGTCGAATTCGTAGTCTCCCAGAATAAAGGCGTCATCTGAATTTATGAGCTTCTTAAACTTATTCGCACTTTCCTCACAATCGGATGAAATTATGATTCTTACATCTCTTTCTAAATTTAAATCAGTCAAAGTTTCAGAATAGCAAGATAACGGAGATGTTCTCATGACGAACTGCTTGAGATCGTCATCTGCAACATTTCCTTTGCTTATATTTTCTCTCAGTACACGAATCACGTCTCCTCTACGGATATGGACAATTACGAACTGAGTAGTTCCAATTTTTTCAAAAAAGCAATCTAGTTCTTTCAATAAAAACTTATTAATTGGAAGCAAACTAAACAGTCTAGATACGTCTTGATAAATATTATGTCTGGACTCATTATTAAATCTATAACCGACTAAATCATCAGCAATAAATTTATGTCCATATCTGTATAGTTCGAAGGGCTCGATATTTCTCCCCTTCGGCGAATCGATTTTAAGCACCTCTTTTACATGAGGATAATTAATATCGACATCAATATCGCCATTGATTATATTTAAATCTTTAAAAAATTCATCAGTATTTAAATCGAAGACATCTAATATATAACTAATATCAAAATGTTTACCATCCTCTGGGATATATTTTCTTGTCGTAGGCAACCAAATCATATTAAAGTCAGCACCTACTTTTTTTGCAAAACGCCATCCGTAAACCAAATGTCTTATTCTTGAGATCAGTCTATCTCTTCTGTATAAAAATATACTAGTCCTTATCACTTTTAACTCCCAGTGCGTTTTTAATCTAAACTTCAGTTTACAGCAAAGTAAAAACGATTGATTTAAATAATCTGAGCAGAAACTCTTTATGCTTTTAAAAAGTTATAAAACAACAGTTTTACATCAACAAAAATATGGCTGAATAAATCTCTTGTTGTTACACAAACTATTGCAAATAATGGCAAACTTAGTGTATTCAGATGTTAGTTATCTAACAGGCAATCGAGGGAGCTTATTCTTCCCGTAAAGTCTTTCTCTTCCTTTCCCGTAGGATGCCACTCACTCCAAGAAGAAACATAAACAAAGTCAATCTCAAACTGCCTTGCAACCTCGAAGTCATATTTACTATCACCAAAAAGCACGGCTTCCGAGTGCAGATTATTTGCGACTATTTCTCTTTCGATTATTACCGACTTATCATCTGGGCTTCCAAAGATTCCTAAGTCGAATAATGGTGTAAGAGACCGTACATCAAATACTTTTCTGAGCTCACTTTGATCTCCCCCAGAAGCCACCATCCAATTTGTTGACGCAAACCTAGCTCTAATTTCGTTGAGTGGGGCGCTATCACATCGTTCAAGTTCTTTTATTACCTTTAGTGCATAAGTACTTACTAGCTGTTCAATAAGTGCAGGACTGCCCTCTTCCAGTAGGTCATTGACAAACCAAGAAAATTTACGATAGCGTGAAACACCTCCGTGTAAAACATGGTGCTCAACTAAACGTTGAGCTTTTTCACTTCCATAAGGTAATGCTGTATCAAAAAATGCTTTTGTTTTTATTTGGTTAGAGTTCAACAAAACACCGTCACAATCAAAAATGAAAGTAGAGTATTTATCTAAATCTAAAGATTCCATAACTTTTTCAGCTCTTTTTCAACTTTATCCACATCTTCGGGAACATCAACAGCGTGAGTTCCTGGGGATGTTTCGACGAGTCTTACATTTATTCCGAGCTCTTGGAAACGCAATATTTCAATATCTTCAATTTCCTCTAAGTAGCTCTTTCTTCCCAGCTTACTGTACATTTCTAACTGCTTTTTACTAAACGAATAAATGCAAACTTGCTTTTTAAAAGCGATATCGAACTTCGTGGGACTTTTGGAGCAAGGAATCGCTGCTCTTGACATGTACAAAAGTTTATTCTCTTCAGTCGTTACTACTTTTGGAACATTTATACTTGATGGGTCTTCACTTTCAGACATATAGCAATATGCATTTATTACGTCACTAGGATAATCTGACTGATGCTTTATAACCTTTATTATATCCTCTGGATCCAGAAGAGGTTCATCACCTTGAACATTAATAATATTATCGGCATTTATAGATCTAGCTGCTTCCGCGACTCTGTCAGTACCAGTAAGGCAATTATCTGATGTCACTACACACCTAAATCCACTTGATTCAACAACATCTTTTATTTTACTGCTCTCTGTAGCGACATAAACATTATCCTTTCCTACAGCTCTCGAAGAAAGCTCACACACCCATAGAATCATTGGTTTACCTAATAACTCAACTAATGGTTTGCCCGGAAACCTAGTAGATGAATAGCGGGCCGGAATAATAATTGCTGTTTTCATGAATTAGCCTATTAGAGAATAAACAGAGCTTTGAGGTAGTTCATAGCTGGTATTAGTAATTGACTCAATTGGAATCGAACCAGATGCATTTCTAAACAACATTATTGTTTCGTTCATCTCATGATAACGTTTGTCATCAAGAGAGTAGCCGTCGAAACCAGCAAGCTTGATTGAACTTGCACCTCCACTAGCAGCAATACTAAAAGCATAACTAACTGCTAATGCATTAGGCGTACAGGCGCTATTTTGGTTAAACTCGAAGACGCCTTCTTTTACCGTCAAACCAAAATCTAGAATTTCCTTGCCAGAAAGTTGACTTCTGACATCCTGAGGTAACGATTTGAAAGGTACAATTAAAGACTGTTCTAATTTTTTGTGAATTTCACAATCAGCCAAAAGCCTGATTGGATGGCAAGCGACTCTGTAGTTTATTAAACTACTAGAGATTGATGTTTGCGTATTTATAGCTAACACTATCGGATTATGTTTCTTTATAAACGCTTCGATTGCTTCTTTATGCTTAACAACGCCTTCGCCCGCCCCCAATATAAGAACATCTTTGTCTTTTAGAACTTTCGATGGCGTCCAATCACCTGATAGCTCATCCCCATAGGAATTCCTAAGAGACTCTAAAGTATTGAAACTAAATTTTTTGCCTTTGCCGGTTTTTAAATGATTTATAGCAGAGAGTATATCCTCTTCACTATATCGCGCATCAGACAGCATTTCCTGAACATAAGTTGGGTGAATACTGTATTTCCCTGTGAGAAAGTAAAACGGGTTTGATCCCCAACCACATTTTTTCTTTAACGGTTCAAAGAAGGTTCTGATAATGCTTAATACAGGTACTATGTTCACTGTTCGATTGATTTTCGATTCGAACTCTATAATGATTTCTTCTGTTCTTGCATTTCCAGGTCCTCGGCCCATTCCTGTAACGGTAGAATCAATCCAAGCTACGCCATTTTTATAAGCGGCTAAAGAATTAGACAATGCTTTACCCATATTATCGTGTGTATGGATACCAATTTCTTTGCTCCAGTGCTTTTTAATGAGTTTTACGATCTCTACTGTACGAATCTCATCCATGCTTCCCATACTGTCTGCGAAATATAGCACTTCAAGTGGATAATCGTTTGCTAAAGCAGCTAGTGATTCAATCTCATCATTAGATCTATCTGCTATCTGCATGAGGTTGTAACCCACGCGATAGCCTCTTTCTTCAAGCCACTTGCTCGCACGAAGCGCTTCAGCAAATTCATGAACGTGACATGCCACTCTAACTACATCTACCAAAGATTCAGCGGCATTAACAGGAAATAGCATGGCCAAAATCTGATACATATCTTCAGCCGCTAATAGTTCAGAGGCATTAACCATAACTGCTACATTGAGGCTCTGTGGAATGTTAAGTGACTTTAAATAAGGTTCAGTTGTAAAGGCATTAGGCCCTTTAAAACCTTTGTTGATATTCGAACGAAGGCCTAATTCGACAATTTGAACACCAGCGGCATCCATGGCTTCTAAATATTCGTTTACTAGTTTCTTATCAAAATCCCATTGATTGTAATATCCACCGTCTCTGAGAGTACAATCTAATAACTGCATCTAATCTTGTCCTTTTATGTAAATTTTTTAAATACTTATTGCTTGACTGCTATTTTTGTTTTCAATCACGTAATGAAGACAGTCTTCCAGAGCACATTTATGCATCGTAATTGGGTCGAAGTAAGAAGTATATTTTATAAAAACAGCAACAAATATCTCTTCAATCGATAAATTTCTTCTTTGGTTTTTTATCGGAGACATATCTGTAGTTACCCCCCACCCTGCATAAAATGGAACACCGAAGCACCGAACTTTCTTTCCAACCAATAAAGCCTCAAGCCCTACGCCACTTGTCATAACATATACTTCGTCGACCTGCTTTATAAGTGAAATTACATTGCATTGCGAGTCGATTACAGTGACATTTTCCAACTGACTATATCTATCCAGTACATCAAGGTTTCCGTTTTTAGCACCTGCTACAGTCTCAGGATGAACTTTAACAATAATTTCAGCGCCCTTTTGTTCAAGTGCGTGCTCGACCATATCTTTGAAACTGAAGAGTTCGCACTGTCCGTAAATTATGGAGTTGTCATTAGCTGTCTGGTCTATGACTAGTATTCGGTACTTATTCGACTTTTCCAACTTAATATCAGGCGAGTTATTATACTTAGTAATATTATGTTTCTTTATCTGAGAAATCGCATTTTCTGCTCGCTCAAGATTTAGGCTGTCACCTAACGAATCGTCATTTAGCAATATTCTCTCTATTCTACTCTGGCACGTCTTTGTATCATAAAAGATACCCATATCATCTAGAATTAATGAGAAGTTAAACTGTTTTTCGCTAGGTAAGTGCATTGAAGATATAAGGCCATACTCCAATAAATAGCACGTTGCGCCTAAAGCTTCTGCAAGCTTTTCAGCATATACTCCTGTTTTCGCGCGACCAAAGCCTACGACACAAACTCTCTGTTTTTCAACCTTGTGTATTATTCTTTCAGCTTCTTCTCCTGCAAATTCGCCGTTTAGAAATTTCTCAATTGCTAACGAGCTAACGTTATACTGCGTAGCTCCAAAAAGCCTGTATTTTTCGATTCCTGGAGACACATTTATTACAACATCATAACTTTCATTTCGAAAGTACTCGTCCCCATTTGTTTGTTCCAAGCTAAACTCAAACTCCTTTGGAGTAAAAGTAGCCTCTTCATGTTCTAATAAACTATTGAATAAGAGTGCCTCATTATCCCAGCTATGCCTGTGACTAGATTTGGCAAACGAATCGCTATAGTGATACGCAGTAGCTATTTTTTCTTCGTCAGCGAAAGAAAAACCTATACAGTTCTCGAGAACCTTGGGGCCGAGTAATTTAAATAGATAATAGCAAATGTATATCCCTGCCGTAGGGGGACTTTTCAGAATTGATTGTAGTTCGTAAAAAATGTGCGGGTCAAAGAACCCAATTTCGACTCCTTCTTCTGCCATGCAAAACATATCTTGCCAAAAGGTAGATGGTCGGACCGCTCTATTAGAACCTGAGAAAACTACATGTTTAACATCCGGGGCAAGCTGCCTTTTAACATAGGGGTGAAAAGGCATCCTGACCCAAACATCCGTTTTAGTACCTACGTCTTCACAGAAAGGGAAGTCTGTCGAATAGTTATTAAACCTAAACACTAATTTAGCGCTGTCTATTTTGCTTCCAAGTTTTTTACCTATTGCACTTGGACCATTTCCAATTACGTAAATGGAATCCCTACATTGATATACATACTCCCTCAATCTGTTTCCGTGCGAAATAAACTTCTGCACATAACGTTTTTCCTGCTCATTAACGAATCCTTTCTTACCAGTTGAGCTGTACAACATATAGCGTAAATAAACAAAGTGAGTATCGATTGCTTTGAATTTTTGAGCCTCTTTGTACATTTTGTACGCTTTGCTTACATTTCCTACACTTGCAAGCATGGATGCGTATATGAGTAAAAGCTTTCCCTTATTTCTCTGAACTGAAATAGAACCCTTCGTATTTTGCGTTCTTCCGGTAAGTTGCAGCCTACGAAGAACTTCTTCAAACTCGATAAATAAAGATTCGTCTACAGGTTGCCTTTCCCAAACAAAAGAAAAATAGTCACAATACACCAATGCCTTGTTTTCAGAGACCGACAACAATTCCTTGTATAGTTTATCTACCGAATCATTGAATATCCCTAATTTCTTTTTAACATCAATTAATTGCCGCAAAGAAACCGGTGTTTTATCTAAAGAACAACTCCTTTCACACCATTTTAGCGCTTCATCGAGTTTTCCCCTTAAGATCAGAACTTTTGCATAATTAAAGCAAAATAGAAATTCATTGGAAAATAAATGATTAACTTCATGTAATTTTCGCTCAGCACTCTCAAAATCGAGACACGAAATTGCTTCATCTACGTTTTCAAGTAAAGATGAAAACTCAGAGTTAATAGTATCCGAAAATTTACTATTGTTGGTTGTGGATGGAGTGATATTTCTTCCCTCTTCTTTCCCCACCTTTAAATAGTGAAGTAAAGCGTTTTGGCCAGCTTCCGAAACATCAGGATATTCTGAATAGTAATGAGTAGCTGAAAACGCTTTGCTCGGTTCTTTTATATCAGAAGAGTTACTCATTAAAAACGAATGTATAGGAAACAATCTATCAATTAGACCTTTGTTATTTTTGACAAAATACTCTTTGTCAAATAGCTCTGAGTCTTTTATTAGGGTTACATCCTGCTTTCTTAAAAATGGTGATATTAATCTTTTCACTATTTGCCCTTCACTATTTGCTTTATACATAACCCAAAATCTGAAACATTTTTTGTTACAAACGAATTACTAAACCCAATCAAGTCAGTTTTTATAAGATAGATAAGATACTTAAACCCACGCTCTCTAACTTCTTCGCTATGACCCTTTTTAATTATTTTTTTAACATAATTTACCAAATCGCTTGCTGCATAGCACTGATAAACTAAACCTTTGTTTGTCATATCTGATAAACCTACTTGTATCAGTGGCTTCTCATACAATAAACAATTAACACTTGCCGTTGTCGAAATGGTAAAACACAGGGAACATTGCGATACTAATCGCTCCACTGATGACTCAATGTCGACGGAAAATCCGTCCAAACCTTCATAATTATTCGGATCACTAGGGTGGGGCTTAAATAGAATATTCACCTCCGGTTCTCCAATCATTCGTTTAGCTTCGAGAACCAAAAGCAAAAGCTCCTTCGTGCTTCCCACAAACTTAGAATGCTTATTTCTTGCTGTATTACTTCCAGTAGTAATTCCAGCTCCCAAATCATTGCAGCCCAAAACTAACCAATAACGCCCAAGTTTCTCTTCTTTGCTCTTCGATTTTTCATTTTTTTGACTGTCGAACCTTCGAAGTGTGCGTATTTGTTCGAGGTCAGTTTTACTAAGCTTTGAATCATGAAATACCCAGTTCGATTGAGGTGAGAGCAGACTCCTTCCTCTCCCCCACTGCTCACCCGTCTCTACAGAAAATGTGTTTGTGAAATGTCCGCGCTCTAGAATGACATAAGTTATTTCCAATATCCTACAAAGATATATTAACAGCCTACTAAGAGGAGATGTTGACCCCCAAATAATTAAATATTTTGGTTGATTTTTCTTTAATGCAAAATACCAGTTATGAAAAGCAGTAATAGTGGCTTTCCGACTCTTTACTAGACTGTCCAAAATCTCACCACTTTTTAACAAATTCAAAGTAGCAATCTCGTCTATAAAGTCTTCGAGTAAGGTTATGTCCAATTTTTTTGAGCTTTCTATTTCATCAAAAAAAAATTCTATTCGCTCTGAGAACTTCACATCCCTCAGCACTTGAGCGTTATTACTATATGTGAAAACTCGTAAATTTTGTGACTCCAATTCGCGAACAAGATCAATTGCTCCTTCAGAGAGCTCACTATCGAGAGGCATACCAAAAAAAAATAATATTTCAATGTTCTTAGTTTGCGACAGTAAATTTATAGGGAGTCTTCTTCTTCCCTCGGTTTCTCCGTTTCTCAAGTAGTGTAAAAGTGGATTTACCCTCGCATTCCTTACGTCATCATATTTTTCCAAATAGAATTTGGTTGAAAAGTTTGGTGATGGATCAAAGCCAAGAAGCCAACCTATATAATAATAATGAAAAGCAGAATAATTATTACACGATGGCTTGTTTAGATATTGCTTTTGGTACCACTCTGCGTCAAAAAATGGTGAATCTAAAAAGAGCTCAATATTCATTTCACTACGTTTATTAGAAAAACGTAGTGAAATATAGTTCTTTAAGAATAGTATTTTTATTAGGAGAAAATGATACACGAGCGTTATTCTTAGGATCACTGAGTAATTTGAAGAGGAAAAATATCAAGAACTATGGTCGCACTAATGTTTTTTTGATACAAGCACAATTTGAGTGGGCTGCTTCCTCTTCGCTTAAAACGTACAACTTACTTTCATTGATTCAATCAGCAAAAAGTAGCCCCCTTCTTACCCAAAGCTTAAATGCCATTCTTAAGTAAGAACCAAGCTATTACGACATTTAATAAAGGGGGCTTTGAAACCATACTTTAATTTAAGTTATACCTTAATCACGGCCGTATCTATCAGAAAAACGAACAATATCGTCTTCACCAAGGTAAGCACCTGACTGAACTTCGATAAGCTCTAATGGAATTTTCCCTGGGTTTTCTAACGCATGA
Organism: Planctomycetota bacterium; assembly: GCA_002686265.1. Lineage (GTDB taxonomy): Bacteria > Planctomycetota > UBA1135 > UBA1135. Next base: position 460 of record NZBA01000095.1, on the reverse strand, counting down.
ACGGCACCGATAGGAATGTAGACTGACTCGTTTTCTGTAACCAGTTGCGTTTCTTCATTGATAGTTACGTTTGCACTACCAGAGACTACGATCCAGTGTTCAGCTCGGTGATGGTGCATTTGAACCGATAGTTTCTCACCAGGCTTAACCGTAATGCGTTTTACTTGGAAACGGGCGCCGCTGTCGATAGAATCGTAGCTTCCCCATGGACGGAATACTTCACGATAGAACTCAAACTCTGGACGATGCTCTGCTTTAAGCTTGTTCACTACCGTTTTAATGCTTTGCGCATCGTTCTTGTGTGCCACCATAACGGCATCTTTGGTTTCTACTACGATAACGTCCTCTAGCCCAATTACAGATACCAGGCGCTGCTCAGCATTTACGTAACTGTTCTTTGTGTTTTCTAGAATAGTATCGCCTACAGTAGCATTGCCATTTTCGTCTTTCTCAGCAGTTT
>NZBA01000094.1 GCA_002686265.1 Planctomycetota bacterium | reverse complement strand
TCAGCTCCGCGCGGCTCCCCCGATCCAGTCGGATGGCACTTCGCGCCCCGATCAGTCTGTCACCCTAAGTCCGGTGTCCATCGAACCGGGGGAGGGTCACGACTCCCCCGCAACCAAGCCCGCGCGCGCTTGCAATCGACCTCGGTGGTGCGGCTGGGGGGCCACCGAGGGGTCGGCCGGCCGATGTTCGTATGCGCGGAGGCGGTCCGAAAATCCGTCGCTCTCTCCGCGCAGGCAGAGTCGGTCCCTGTCTATCATCTCCACACCGGACACATTCCCTGCCTTGCACTGAGTCGAATTCACCGGACGCGCCATGAACGAAACCCAGACCGTCCTCCAACTGCTGAGGGACCGTATCGAAGCGAGCGCGGACCACGTGGCCGTGCGCCACAAAGCTGAAGGCGTGTGGACCGATGTGACCTGGGGCGAGGTGAACGCGAGCACGGACCGGATCGCGGCGGCCGTCGCCCGCGCCGGCATCGAGTTCGGTGAGCGGGTCGCCATCCTGTCCGACAGCCGGGTCGAGTGGTTCTCGTGCGACATCGCGATCCTCAAGGCGGGCGCGGTGACCGTGCCCGTCTACTCGTCCGACACCGCGGAGCGCAGCGCGTACATCCTGGAAGACTCGGGCTCCCGGATGGTCTTTGTCGAGCACCCCGGACAGGTCGCGAAGCTGCTGTCGGTTTTCGAGCGCCTGGAGGGGATGCTGAGGATCGTGTGCTTCGATGAGCGGGTCACCCTCGAGGAACCCGACGAGGAGGGTCGGTCCGAGCTGACGCTCGCGGGTGTTCTCGGCGGTCCGGGCTCGGAGCTCGTGTGTTCCTTCGAGGAGTTCTGTGGGACCGCGGAGCTCGACGCGACGGGCCGCGCCCTGATCGAGGAGCGCCGCGTGGCGCTTCATTCCGAGAGCCTGTGCACCATCGTCTACACATCGGGGACCACCGGACCGCCGAAGGGCGTGGTCCTCACCCACGGGAACTTCGTCTTCGAAGCCCAGTCCGCGTCGATCTCCTTGCCCTTCCAGCCGGGAGACTTGCAACTGCTCTACCTCCCGATGGCTCACATCTTCGGGAAGATCATGATGTTCGCTTCGGTCGAGATCGGCGTCCCCGTCGCCTTCGCCGAGAGCATCCCGAAGCTGATGGAGAACATGGCCGAGGTGCGACCGACCTTCTTCGGAAGTGTCCCGCGCATCTACGAGAAGGTCTACACCAACGTCATGGCGAGCGTGAAGGAGGCGACCGGCCTCAAGCGCGCGATCTTCGACTGGTCCATGGCCGTAGGGTGGGAGCGCGCGACCGCGCTCATGGCGGGGCGCTCCCCTGGAGCGTTCTGCGAGTGGCGCTTTCGATTGGCCAAGAAGCTCGTGTTCGGCAAGCTCCACGAGAAGCTGGGTGGCCGCATTCGTTTTCTGATCACCGCCGGCGCGCCGTTATCACGGGACGTCGCCCAGTTCTTCCACAGCGCTGGCCTCTACCTGCTGGAGGGCTACGGCTTGACGGAGACGACCGCCGCGACACACGTGACTCGCATCGGCAAGACTCGGTTGGGAGCGGTGGGGCAGCCGCTCGTGGGGGTCGAGGTGCGGATCGCCGATGACGGAGAGGTGCTGGTGCGCGGGAAGAACATCATGCGGGGCTACCACGGGAACCCCGAGGCCACCGCCGAGGTGATCGATGCCGACGGTTGGTTCCACACCGGTGACATCGGGACTATCGACGGCGAGGGGTTTCTGTCCATCACCGATCGCAAGAAGGACATCATCGTCACGGCCGGTGGGAAGAACGTCTCTCCGCAGAACATCGAGAATGCGATCAAGGGCTCGCCCTACGTCAGCCAGGTCGCCGTCTACGGAGATCGACGCAAGTTCCTGACGGCCTTGATCACCCTGGACGAGGAGAGCGTGACGGCCTACGCGAGGGCGAACGGCGTCACAGGTGAAGGCCTGGCCGAGCTGTCTCGGAGCCCGCGGATCCAGGCGCTCGTCGAAGGCGAGGTGGAGCGCATCAACGAGGGTCTTCCCTCCTATGAGACGATCAAGTGCTTCTCGATCCTCGAGCGCGATTTCAGCATCGAATCCGGGGAGCTCACGCCGTCGCTCAAGCTCCGCAGGCGGATCGTGATCGACAAGCACCAAGCGGTCCTGGACGCGTTCTACGACGAGAAGTACTGAGCGCCCCACGGGCGCAAGGACGAGGCGGCATGGATTCGTTGCGAGGGAAGACCCTGTTCATCACCGGCGGTAGCCGGGGCATCGGCGAGGCGATCGCGATCCGCGCGGCGGAGGACGGCGCGAACGTGGTCATCGCCGCGAAGACCGCCCGGCCGCACCGGGTCCTTCCGGGGACCATCCACACCGCGGCGGAGGCCGTCGAGGCAGCTGGGGGGCGTGCCCTGCCCGTGGTCTGTGACATTCGCGATGACGAGCAGGTCGCGGGTGCCGTCGCGCGGGCCGTGGAGGTGTTTGGAGGCATCGACATACTCGTGAACAACGCCAGCGCGATCTTCTTGAGGGGGACGCTCGAGACTCCGATGAAGCGCTACGACCTGATGAGTTCGGTCAACGTGCGCGGCACCTTCACGACGTCTCAGGCCTGTCTGCCGGTGCTGCTCGAGGCGGAGAATCCCCACATCCTCAACCTCTCACCGCCGCTTTCCATGGAGCCCCGTTGGTTCGCGCCTCACGTGGCCTACACCATGTCGAAGTTCGGCATGAGCATGTGCGTGCTGGGCATGGCCGAGGAGTTCCGCGAGCGGGGTGTCGCCGTGAATGCGCTCTGGCCGCGGACCATCATCCAGACCGCCGCCCTGGCCATGGTCAGCGAGGGTATCGAGGCGTCCAATTGCCGCAGCCCCAGGATCATGGCGGACGCGGCCCACGCGGTCCTGACCAAGCGGGCGCGCGAGTGCACCGGGAACTTCTTCACCGACGAGGAGGTCTTGGCGGCCGAGGGCGTCACCGACTTCGACGCCTACGCCCTGGTCCCCGGTGGGGAGCTGATTCCCGACTTCTACCTCTGAGTGCCCTTCTTCTCGATGCGTGCCCACGCATCTCGCAGCGAAACGGAGCGGTTGAACACCGGGCGGCCCTGGGCCGAGTCCGTGGTATCGACGCAAAAGTAGCCCTGGCGCTCGAACTGGAAGTGCTCGCCGATTTCGGCGTCCGCCAGGCTGGGCTCCAGCTTGCAGTGCTGGAGACGTTCCAGGGAGTCAGGGTTCAGGTTGGAGGTGAAGTCCTCTCCCTCCTCGACTCCTGAAGGGTCGGGTGTCGCGAACAGGTGATCGTAGAGGCGTACCTCGGCATCGAAGGCGTGCGCGGCGCTGACCCAGTGGATGATGCCCTTGACCTTGCGCCCGTCCGGAGTCTGACCGCGCGCGGTCTGCGGGTCGTAGCTGCAGCGCAGCTCGGTGATCTCGCCACTCTCGGGGTCCTTCACGACTTCATCGCAGGTGATGCAGTAGGCGTAGCGCAGCCGCACCTCCCGCCCTGGAGCGAGGCGGAAGAACTTGCGTGGCGCTTCCTCGCGGAAATCGTTCCGGTCGATGTACAGCGTGCGGGAGAAGGGCAGCTTGCGCGTGCCGGCGTCCTCGTCTTCGGGGTTGTTGACCGCCTCGATCTGCTCGGTCTCGCCCTCGGGGTAGTTCGCGATCACCACTCGCAGGGGCCGCAGCACGGCTAGGCGCCGCTGGGCGTGACGGTTGAGGTCGTCTCGCAGCGAGTTCTCGAGCTTCACCATGTCGACGGTGCTGTTGAACTTCGCCACGCCGATTCCCGCGCAGAACTCCCTGAGCGCCGCGGGCGTGTATCCACGCCGCCGCAGGCCGCTGAGGGTCGGCATGCGCGGGTCGTCCCAGCCCTCGACCAGGTCCTCCTCGACCAGCCGGATCAGCTTGCGTTTGCTCGTCAGCGTGTAGGTGAGGTTCAAGCGGGCGAACTCGTACTGCCGCGGGCGGTAGGTCGTCGAGAGGTTGTCCAGGAACCAGTCGTAGAGGAGGCGGTGGTTTTCGAACTCCAGGCTGCAGAGGGAGTGGGTCACTCCCTCGATGGCGTCCGACTGGCCGTGTGCCCAGTCGTACATCGGGTAGATACACCACGCATCGCCGGTCCGCAGGTGATGTACGCGCAGGATGCGGTAGAGCACCGGGTCGCGCAGGTTCATGTTGGGCGAGGCCATGTCGATCTTCGCGCGCAGGGTGCGCGAACCGTCTGGGAATTCGCCCGCGCGCATGCTCTGGAAGAGGGCGATGTTCTCCGCGGGCGTTCGCTCCCGGTGGGGGCTGCCGCGTCCCGGTTCGGTCACCGTCCCCCGATAGGCGCGCATCTCCGCCGCATCCAGGTCGTCCACGTACGCGAGCCCCTTCTCGATCAGCTCGAGGGCGAAGTCGAAGAGCTGCTCGAAGTAGTCGGAGGCGTAGTGTTCCCCCGCGCCCCAGTCGAAGCCGAGCCAGCGAATGTCCTCCTTCATGGATTCGACGTACTCGGCGTCTTCCCGCACCGGGTTCGTGTCGTCGAAGCGCAGGTTGCACCGCCCGCCGAACTCCTCCGCGATGGTGAAGTTGAGGCAGATTGCCTTGGCGTGGCCGATGTGGAGGTAACCGTTCGGCTCGGGGGGGAAGCGCGTCACCACTCGACCCCCATCGCGACCCGCGGCGACATCCGCGTCGATCACCGCCTGGATGAAGTTGCGGTGCACAGAGGGGACTGCGTCGCCTCCCGTCTCGCTCTGAGTGCTCATGGGCGCGGGATCATAGCACCCGCCCGGTGAGGTCGGCGGCGCGCTGGAGGCGAGCCTGGGGCGCTGAGCCCCGCGGGCCGGAGCGGGGGCGCTCGCGCCAAGTGGATTCGCCTCCACTCTCCGGATGCCAGCGGAGGGGAGGCGAATACGGACTCGGCCTCGTGGGCAGATAGGACGCCTAGTGAGCATCTCGATAGAGAGCCCGCAGGGTTGCCGCCGCCGGGTGCCTGGGGCTGCCCGCGAGGGTTCCGAGTCCACAGAAGTAGACGGAGCGGGTTCTCGCGGGGTTCCGTGAAACCGTTCCACGGGCTGTTTTCTCCTCGCACCCTCCCTCCGCGGCCCGAGAAACGCGGTCTACCCCCTTTCGGTGGGGGCGATTCCAAGGTGCCGGGGCGCGCCGAGCCCCCAGCGGCGCGAGCGCGGCCGGGGCCGAGCCCGTGCCCTCCCGGAGCAGGGGCTTGGGGAGTGATGCGTCGTCGCCGGTGCGTATGCTGCTTGGATGAGCGAGAGCGGTATCGCCCTCCCCGGGCTGGGCGTGGTCGAGCACGAGTTCCGTGTTCCCCTGGTCCATGGAGCCCCCGAGCGCGGAGAGCTGTCGCTTTTCGCGCGCGAGATCGTCGCGCGCGGGGGGGCGGTGGAGGACCGGCCCTGGCTCGTTTTCCTGCAGGGCGGCCCCGGTTTCGAGTCTCCCCGTCCTCCGTCTCGTGGCGGTTGGATCGGCAGGGCTGTCGCGGAGTACCGGGTCCTGCTGCTCGATCAGCGCGGTACCGGTCGTAGCAGCCGCGCCTGCACCCAGTCTCTCGCGCGCTTCGACAGTCCCGGGGACCAGGCGGAGTACCTGACCCACTTCCGCGCGGACTCGATCGTGCGTGACGCGGAGCTCTTGCGAAGGGAGCTCCTGGGCGGGGATGGGCGTTGGAGTGTCCTGGGCCAGAGCTTCGGTGGTTTCTGTGCCGTTCACTACCTCTCGACGTTTCCCGAGAGCTTGCGGGAGGTCTACATCACCGGAGGTCTGCCGTCCCTGTCGAGGCCCGCCGAGGACGTCTACCGGGCGACCTACCCGCGCGTGCTCGAGCGCAACCGGCGGTACTACGAGCGCTACCCCGCAGACGTCGATCGCGTTCGCCGCATTCTCGAGCACTTGGAAGCTCGCGATGTTCATCTGCCCGGCGGCGGGAGCCTCACGCCCCGCCGGTTCCAGCAATTGGGGCTGGTTTTCGGCCAGAGCGACGGCTTCGAGCAGGTGCACTACCTCGTCGAGGACGCCTTCGTCTGCGCCCCCGAGGGGGCGGAGCTTTCCTACGCCTTTCTGAGCGGCGTTGAGCGGGCCCAGCCCTTCGACGCCAATCCGCTCTACGCCCTCTTGCACGAGGCTTGCTATGCCCAGGAAGCCGCGCCGGCGTGGGCGGCCGAGCGCGTGCGCTCGGAACATCCCGAGTTCGATGCCGCTGCCGGAGGGCGCTTGTTCTTCACGGGCGAGATGGTCTACCCCTGGATGTTCGCCGAATACGAGCAGCTCCGGCCGCTCGGGGAGGCGGCGCATCTGCTGGCGGAGCGGACCGATTGGCCGCGCCTCTACGACCCCGAGCGCCTCGCGAAGAACGAGGTTCCGTGCGTGGCGGTGATTTACGACGATGACATGTACGTTGAGCGGTCGTTCTCCTTGGAGGCGGCGCGGGCGATCGGTGGCCTGCGCGCCTGGATCACTAACGAGTACGAGCACAACGGTTTGCGGGTCGATGGGGAGCTCATCCTAGGGCGCATGATCGAGATGATGCGTGGTGAGCGCTGAGAGCGCGCCGTGGGTGAACCGATCCTCTTGACCACTTGGGCCTTTGGCCAGGCCGCCAACGCCGTGGCTTGGCCGGGGTTGCTCGCGGGAGGAGACGGTCTGGACGCCGTTGAGGCGGTCTGTCGCCATGTCGAGCTGGACGAAGCCGTCGAGTCCGTGGGCTTGGGCGGATTGCCGGACGCCGAGGGCCAGGTGACCTTGGACGGTTGCGTCATGAGGGGGCCCGCGCGGTGCGGCAGCGTCTGCTCCATGTCGTTCTGTCCCCACCCTGTCTCGGTGGCGAGGCGTGTGATGGAGGAGAGTGCGCACGTGATGCTGGCCGGCCCCGGCGCGGACGCTTTTTCGGCGGCCCAGGGCTTCGAGGCGGGCGTTGTTCTGTCGGAGTGGGCTCGTGCGCGTTGGGCGGAGTGGCGTGCGAGGCTCCCCTCACCTTTCCCACCTACCGCCCCCTCCACCCTGGGAGGACCCTCCGGCCCTCCCGTCGGTGACGCTCGACCTGCCTACAATCCCGCCAACGTCTCCTCTCCCGCCTCCGACGCCGCCCGCTCCCACGACACCGTGGCCGTCTTGGCGCTCGACGCTGCGGGGAACCTGAGCGGCGGTTGCTCTACGAGCGGCATGGCCTGGAAGCTGCCCGGGCGCGTGGGTGACTCGCCCCTGATCGGCCACGGCCTCTACGTGCACCCCGCACACGGCGCCGCGGCCGCGACCGGCAAGGGGGAGCTGGTGATGGGCCTGTGCAGCTCGTTCGATGCCGTCGAGCGCATGCGGTCCGGAGCGAGCCCCCGCGAGGCGCTCGGTGGTGCCCTCGGGCGCATCCGCGAGGAGCACGACCTCGCAGCGGACGACCAAGTCGCGATGATCGCCCTCTCCCCCCACGGGGAGTGGGCGGGCGCGGCCCTGCGCCCGGACTATCGCAGCGCTCTGCGGACCACGACGCGGGACGAGGTTGTTCCCCCCGACCCTGTTCTGTGCGCCTGACCCGCCGCACCCGCTTCCGAGATCCCAACGGGTGTGCGCGAGACCTCCGGGGCAGGGGAGGGGCGGCGCCAAGAAGGAGAGCGTCAATCCTCGGTGAGCAGGCCGCCGAGGAACCCGAGCAGGGACTCAGCGGCGATGGCGTGGGCCGCTTCATTGGGGTGTTGGTCGTGGGCCGAGATCCACAGGTCCGGCCCGTGCTCGTCCCGGAAGGCCTCCAACAGGGAGTGAGTGGGCAGGCCGGCCTCGCGGGCGAACTCCTCCAGGAGGGCGCAGATGGGCTCGAACTGGTAGCCCTCGCCGAGGCCGGCGAGGATCGGGAAGACGACGAAGGCCGTCCGCACCGAGCGTGAGCGGGCATCGTCCCGGATGCGCAGGAGACGCTCGCGCGCGCGGATCCACTCAGCGGTCTGCTCTTCTGTCCCGAAGTACGCATCGACGAAGCGAGCCGTGTGATGCTCGCGGATGAGGGCTGCGTCGAGGGCGTCGCGGTACAGCCGGTAGAGGTACGAGACGCGGTACAACGTCGAGCCGCGGTTTCGCAGGGCCACCTCGTTGCGGATCTCCTCGAAGAACTCGGGAATGGAGCCCGAGAGCGTCCCGTCTCGGAGGAAGAAAACGAACACGACCAGGTCGGGGTCGAAGCGGGTCTTCATCTCGTCCCAGACCTCCATCCACAGGTCCGTCAGGCTGCCGATGATCGCGCCGTTGAAGGTCTCGACACCTTCGACCCCCTCGGGCGCCAGTCGCTCGGTGAGCCGGCGCTCCAGGATCCGCACGAAGGTGTCCTCGTCGCGCTCGACACCCATGCCGAAGGTGAAGGAGTCGCCCAGGAACAGGATCCGCCTCACGCCGTCGGGCTTGGGGTGTGCGTGGGCCGGGCCGCGCAGGTTGTAGCGGTTTCGCTCGTAGGGGAACTCGCGGTGCTCACCCTGTTCGGCGGCGAGCCGCTCGTACCACGGTGCGCTGTAGACCGAGCGTGCGACGGCCTCGGCGACCGCGAGGCAGATCAACAGGACGCCCAGCGCCGTACAGTGTCGCACACCCATCATCACTCCACCGACAGCAAAGTACCGCACGTCCACAGGCTCACGCGCCTGAGAGTGCGGAATGTCAGGGCGAGCGGTTCCGAGCGAGGAGCGTGATGCGCCCCCCCCGAGCTGCCAGGGAAGTGATGAGGGCTGCGCGAAGCTCCCGCCGCGGGCGGATCACGATCGGTCGTCACGAGGCCGCCCGGCAGCCTCGCCGCCGGCGAGCTCGGGGAGAAGGAGGTCATGCCCCGCATCGACGGCCCGAAGCGAGTAGGCGGGTCCGGCTCTCCAGGCGGCGCCAGAGCACGTGCGCAGGGCACGGACGGTGTGGGCACGCCTCTTGGAGGCCGGCGATGTGCGCTGGGCGGCCGGGGCGTACACTTCGAAGCTCCGTCGTGAAGCGCATCCTGATCGCCACCGCCGCCGTGTCGCTCCTCCTCGGCTCGGCGTGCGCGATGTGCCGGGCCGCTGAGGACCGGCTCTCGCCGCCGAACATCGTCCTGATCCTCTGCGACGACCTCGGCTGGTCGGACGTCGGCTGCTACGGGGGGGAGATCCGCACGCCGAACGTGGACCGGCTCGCCGTCGAAGGCGTGCTTTTCACACGTTTCTACAACAACGCCAAGTGCACCACGACGCGTGCCTCGCTCCTCACTGGGCTCTACCCGCGCCGGGACGGCCCGCTCCTCGGAGAGGAAACCGCCACTGTCGCCGAGGTGCTCAAGGCGGCTGGCTACTCCACGGCCCTGAGCGGGAAGTGGCATCTCGGCTCGACGGCGCCCCGTCGCCCGATCGATCGCGGGTTCGACGTCTTCCGCGGCCTGCTCGACGGTTGCTGCAACTACTTCGATCCCTCCCGGCCCGACCCGGATTTCAAGGGGGGTCGCGTGCGCGTGTATGCCGAAGGAGAGCGGCGCATCGAGGAGTTCCCCGAGGGCTTCTACACGACCGACGATTTCACCGAGCACGCCGTTGCGACTATCCGCTCCTTCGCGCGAGCGAACGAGCCCTTCTTCGTGCACCTGTGCTACACCGCGCCTCACTACCCGCTGCACGCGCCGCCCGGGGACATCGCACGCTACGAAGGGCGCTACGACCGAGGATGGGAGGCTCTGAGAGAAGAGCGGCACCTCCGCCAGTTGGCCCTCGGGCTTGTTGACCCGCGTTGGGACCTGCCGCCGCTGGAGCGGGAGACGAAGCCCTGGGCAGGGGGCAGCGATTCCGAATGGCAGGCCGATCGCATGGAGGTCTACGCGGCGATGGTCGATCGCATGGACCAGGGGATCGGCCGCGTTCTCGACGCGTTGGAAGAAGAGGGCGTCGCCGGCGACACCCTGGTGATCTTCCTCTCGGACAACGGCGGTTGCGCGGAGACTCCCGGCGGCGAGGACCCCGCTCGCACTCCCGGCCCCATGGAGCACTACACGACCTGCGGGCCGGGCTGGGCCTTCGCGCAGAACACGCCGTTTCGACGCTACAAGGCCTGGGTTCACGAGGGCGGGATCGCGACTCCCCTCGTCGCACGCTGGCCAGCGGAGATCGAAGCGGGGAGCCGGTCGGACACCGTGGGTCACGTGATCGACCTCCTGCCTACTCTGGCGGAGCTGGCGGGGGCGCCGTTGCCGGATCGACGCGGAGAGACCGTGCTCCCGCCCGTCGAGGGCCGGAGCCTGGCCGGCGTCCTGCGTGGCGCTTCCCAGGAGGCTCGTGGCCCCCTCTTCTGGGAGTGGGCCGGCAACCGAGCGGTGCGGGAGAGGGACACCAAGCTCGTCTGGGACCGCAGGCGCAAGCGCTGGGAGCTCTACGACCTCGCCGTGGATCGCACCGAGATGCACGATCGCGCGGCCGAGGTGCCCGAGAGGGTGGAGCGGCTTGCGAGCTTGTGGATGCGGTGGGCCCGGCAGACCGGCGTCCCTACCGATTGAGCCCGGCGGTGGTTCACCGCGTGAGCGGCTCGCCCGCCCTCGGAGCTGCACCGTCACCTTGGCCCGATGCGCCGGCGTCGAGGGAGCTCACCAGCCGGCGGCCTGCCCGTCCTTGCGGGATTCCGACGCACCGAAGTACACGCCGGTCTCTTGGTCGCGCAGGATGGCCTGGTAGCCCCCGTAGCTACCGACGTTCCAACCCACGCGATGGCGCCGGGTCACCAGGGCGCGGATCACCTCGTAATCGAAGCCGGTTTCGAGGGACAGTGTCCCCCCGTCCCGCATGCGCTCCCCGGTCGGCTGGGAAGAGCCGGAGTGCAGGATGCGCGGCGCATCGCCGGCCTCCTGCAGGTTCATCTGGAAGTCCACCAGGTTGAGGACGATCTGCACGTGCCCCTGAGGCTGCGTGGCGCCGCCCATGACGCCGAAGGCCACCCAAGGCTTGCCGCTCCGCGTCAAGAACGCGGGGATGATCGTGTGGAAGGGGCGCTTGCCGGGCGCGTAGGTGTTGGGCCGACCGGGCGTCAGATCGAACAGCTCGCCTCGGTCCTGCAGCACGAAACCCAGGCCCGGCGGGGCCATCCCCGATCCCATGCCGCGGTAGTTGCTCTGGATCAGCGAGACCATGTTGCCCGCCTCGTCCGCCGTGCAGAGGTAGATCGTGTCGCCCTCCTCGAGAGCCTCGAACGCGGGATAGCTCGCCGCGGCCCGCTCGGGGGAGATCATGGCGCGCCGTCTGGCGGCGTACTCCTTGGAGATCAGCTCCTCCACCGGCAGCTGGGCGAACTCGGGATCGGCGTACCAGCGGGCGCGGTCCTCGAAGGCTAGCTTCTTGGCCTCGGTGAAGAGGTGGACGTGTTCGACGCTCCCAAAACCCGCGCCCGCGAGATCGTGACCCTCGAGGATGTTCAGGATCTGCAGCGCGGCAATGCCCTGGCCGTTGGGAGGGAGCTCCCACAGCTCGACGCCACGATAGGACGTCGAGACCGGATCGACCCACTCGGAACGATGCTCGGCCAGATCCTCGTAGGAGAGGAAGCCCCCGACGCGCTTCATGTAGGCGTCGATGGCACGCGCGATGTCGCCACGGTAGAAGGCGTTTCGGCCCTCCTTGGCGAGCAGCGTGAGGGTGTCGGCCAGATTGGGGTTCGCGAAGACCTCGCCCTTGGCCGGCGCCCGCCCGTCGAGCGTGAACTGCTCGCTGAAGCCCGGCCAGCGCTTCAGGATCGGCACGCTGAGCGCCCAGTAGTGGGCGATCAGCTCGCTCACCCCGAAACCCTCGCGCGCCAGGCGGATTGCCGGGGCGAGCACCTCCTCCATCGGGAGCCGGCCGAAGCGGCCGTGCAACTCGAACCAGCCGTCGACGGCTCCGGGCACGGAGACCGGCAGGGGGCCGTGGCTGGGGATGCGCTCGAGTCCGAGGCGTCGGAAGTGGTCGATGTCGAGGGAGCGCGGTGAGCGGCCGCTGGCGTTCAACCCGTGCAGGCGCTCGCCCTCGGCGTCCCAGACGATTGCGAACAGATCCCCCCCCAACCCGCAGCCGGTCGGCTCGACCAACGCCAACACCGCGTTCGCGGCGACGGCGGCGTCCACCGCACTGCCGCCCTTGCGCAGGATCTGGATCGCGGCCTGGGTCGCGAGGGGCTGGCTCGTGGCGGCCATCCCGTTCCGTGCGATCACCTCGGAGCGCGTCGCGAAGGGCCGGCCGGTGATCCGATCCCCAAGGGGCCGGGGCGCGGGGAGGGCGGAGAGGGCGAGACCGGCGGTGAGCAGCAGGTGATTCAGCATCGCCGTACCGTACGGTGTCGCACACCCATCATCACTCCACCGACAGCAACGTACCGCACATCTCAGAATCCGAGATGCGGCTCCGTACGGACTACCCCCGCTGCTTGGAGAGCCAGCGCAAGAAGCGCCCCTCCAAGCAGGCCTCACCGAGCTCCGCCTCGCTGAGGGGGACCCCGTAGATCGCTTCCACCGTCTTCTCGAACGACACCTCGCCGCCCGCTTCCTCCAGGGCGGAGAGCAGGCGAGCGAAGGCGGCCTGAGCGTCGCCGTCATCGTCTGTCCCGTGCTCGCGCAGCCAGTGCAGGAAAGCGCTCTTGTAGGCGCGGATGAACTCGAGACGATCTGCCTCGGCCCAGGCGGGCGGCGTGACGGTCGCCACGGCGGAGGGACCGAGTACCGGTGCCCGCAGGGCGTAGGCGAGCTTCCCGTTGTCACTCTGCAGCAGGAAGGTCCGCACCTTGTCCACTCCGCGCTTGCGCTTCCCGCCTGCCTTCTGGACCTGGCGCAAGACTCGCACGAAATGGAACTTGCCCTGGTCAACCCGCCAGCGACTCTCGGCGCTGATCTTCGGTAGCACTCCGCCCGTGGGGTTGCCGCCGGGGATGAACATCTCGCGTGCCTGGGTCATCCGGCCCCGCAGGTCACCCTCGATGCGCGTGTTCACCTCGCCGAAGAGGTCGATGACGAGGTTCATCGCGATGCCGCTCACGAAAGCGGCGGGCACGTCGTCGCCGTATCTGATCCGCAGCATCTCGTTCACGGCGAGCTGGGAGATGTGCTGCCGCAAGCCCGTGGGATTGCGCGAGTCGATCCGATTGCCGCGAGAGTAATCGCCGGTGGATGCGCTCTGCGTGGCGTACTCGAAGGCGACGAAACGCACGTCCTCCACGAAGAACCAGGTCCACTTCTCGATTCCCTTCACCCACAAGTGAGAGCGGAGCGAGGGGCGCGACAGACCGGCCAGAGAGCACAGGCCCACGAATTCACCGCGGGAAGGCGCGAGGACGACCTTCACGGGATTCCCCCCGCTCTCCCCTGACTTCGCCCCGAGGCGCTCGAGGACGGCCCCCATCTCCGCGTTCACACCCAGGAGGGCGGAGGCGAGGCTGTGTCCCTCCGCGCTCGCCTTGCGTAGCGTCCGCAGGTTCCATTTCGAGACCCACGAGCGCAGGGTTTCGAGGTCGTCCTGGGCCGGGTCGAGCTCGGCGTCCGTTCCCGTCCAAGCGAGCCATCTCTCCTGCACCTCCACCAGGCTGACGCAAGCGTCGCGGAAATCGCGAGCGGCTCGCTTCTCCTCGAGGGCAGCTCGCGAGATCGATACGTGGAAGGCCCCCAAGGAGGCCGTCAGGGAGCGCTCGCGGATGTACGCGAGGTAGTCGGTCGGCTCTCGGTCCTCGCTGGTGAGGCCGTCTCGCGCGAGCAGATCACGCGCGAGGGCTGCGTGATCCACCTGAGGGAGGGCGCCGGCGGCGCGTGAGGCGAGAGCACAGACGGCGATACCGATCACGGTCCTCAGTCCCAGACGCCCCATGCCATTCCTCCTCATCGATCCGACTCCAATGCTCCCGCTCGAATGCAAAGAACGGCTTGCCTGGCGAGACCGAACTGGATCGCTCCGGGTTCTCTCCGCCGGTTGCGTGCGGTCCCACTTCCACGCGCTGTGGCGCGCTCACCTCAGATCTCCCCGATCGTCGGGCGCGGGGCGGCGGAGCGAGGGCGAAGAGCGTATTCCAAGGGAATGAGATACGGCCTCAGCGCCCCTTCGATGACTCGAAACCGCTCTAGGACTCGATGGTTGGGGTTTCCCATGACCCAGGCCCATCTTCCGTATCGCTGCCTCTCCACACTCCTCCCTCTCTCCCTCAGCCTCCTCGCTTCTCCATCGGGCGCAGCCGTCCAGGTCGGCCGCCCCGTGCCCGAGGGCGAGCAGGCGCCGCGGCGTGGCCTGATACAGCGCTCCGAGGGCGCCCTGGACGGATTCACCCTCTTCACCCCGATTCGCTCGACGAGCACCTACCTCGTGGACATGGACGGGCAGGCCGTCCACACCTGGGAGAGCGAGCATCCTCCCGGCCAGTCCGTCTACCTGCTGGAGAACGGTCACCTCCTGCGCACCGCCCGCGAAGGCAACCCTGTTTTCAGCGGCGGGGGTGAGGGCGGGCGCATCCAGCAGTTCACGTGGGACGGAGAGCTCGTGTGGGACTTCCTCTGGTCCGACGCGGAACGCTTGCAGCACCACGACATCGAGCCACTCCCGGGGGGAAACGTGCTGCTGATCTCCTGGGAGGCGCGCTCACGCGAGGACGCGATCTCCGCCGGGCGTGACCCGGCACGGATCCACGGGGAGGGCATCTGGCCGGATTGTGTGTTCGAGATCCGACCGCTGCCGCCCGGCGGAGGCGAGGTCGTGTGGGAGTGGCACGCCTGGGATCACTTGATCCAGGACTTCGACCCCGACAAGGCCTACTACGGCGACGTCACCCTTCACCCCGAACGCATCGATGTGAACGTGGACCACCGATCCGTCCCGCCCACATCGGAGGCCGAGCGCCAGCGCCAGGCCGAGCTCGAGGAGCAGATGCGCAAGCTGGGCTACATCGGAGATGACGAGGATGAAGAGGACGTCTCGGGAGACGGGCGCGCCGCGGACAAGGGGCCTCCCCAGCGCCGCGATCGCCCGCGCCAGGATTGGCTGCACACCAACGGCATCGACTACAGCGCCGAGCTCGACCTGATCGTCCTCAGCCTGCGCAGCCTGAGCGAGGTCTGGGTCATCGATCACTCGACCACCAGCGAGGAGGCGGCGTGCAGCGAGGGCGGGCGTCACGGGAAGGGTGGCGACCTGCTCTACCGTTGGGGGAACCCGCGCAACTACGGGATGGACCGAAGCGTCGGACGCGCTCTGTACGCCCAGCACGACGCGCGCTGGGTCACCGGCGCCGAGCCGCCGCGCTTGACGGTCTTCAACAACGGCGAGGGCCGCCCGGACGGGACGTACTCCTCGGTCGACGAGCTCGAGTTGCCGTTCGACGCCGAGCGGGGCTTCCTACGCGCCGAGGGAGAGGCCTTCGGCCCGCGCGAGCTGGCTTGGACCTACATGGCCGAGGAGCGGGAGAGCTTCTTCTCGGGCTTCATCTCCGGTGCCGAGCGTCTGCCGAACGAGAACACCTTGATCTGCTCGGGCGCCCAGGCGCGCGTATTCGAGGTGACGTCCGAGGGCGAGGTCGTCTGGGAGTACCTCAACCCCTTCGGAGGCGAGGTGGACCTCGGTCCTCCCGGCGGTCCCCCCAACCGGCGTGGCGGTCCTCCCGGCCCTCGGCGCGGCCCCCCCGGTCCGCGCGGCCGGCGCGGCCCGCCTGGAGGTCGGGGACGCGGCCCGAACATGGACGTCAAAGGGCTCTTCCGCGCCACGCGGATCCCGGCCACTCATCCGGCGCTCGCCGAGCGCGAGCTCTGAGCTCAGCCTTCCCAGCGGCCCGACGCCGCCGGTCAGGCGCGCTCGAGCCCGGCGACGGCCGCGACCGTTGCACACACGAGCTCCGCTCGCGTAGCACGCCGTTCGTACTCTCCGGGAAGCGTGCCCGCCCCGAGAGCCAGCCCCTCGCGGCGGAATCCCATGGCGCTCACGCATCGGCCGGAGGCGGAGAGATGGACCTCGTGGGCCCCCGATTCGCGAACCACGCGCACGACGTTGTCGGGCTGCAGGCCCCCGGCGGGGATGACAGACAGCCCGTCCCCCGCGGTGGCGACCAGGGTGCGCAGGGTGGCGAGCCCTTCGGGGGCGCGGGCCGCTTGGCCGGAGGTGAGCAGGCGGCGACAGCCGCTGGCGAGGACTCCCTCGAGGGCTTCGCAAGCGTCGCGGGCGAGGTCGAAAGCGCGGTGGAAGGTGACCGACAGGGGGGCGGTGGCCTCGACCAGAGCGCGCGTCCGCTCTCCATCGACGCTCCCGTTGGCCCGCAGGATTCCGAGAGCGAGACCGTCAGCTCCAGCGTTACGGGCGTGGGCGGCATCACGCAGCATCAGGTCCAACTCGCCCTCGGAGTAGAGGAAGTCCCCCGGGCGGGGTCGCAGTAGCACGATCAGCTCGACCGAAACGGCTTCCCGCACGGCCTCGATGAGTCCCAGGCTCGGGGTCGTACCGCCCTCGGCGAGCCCGGCGCAGAGCTCGATCCTGCCCGCGCCTCCCTCCACGGCGGCGAGCGCCCCATCGAGGGAATCGACACAGACTTCGACCAGAACGGGCGGGTTCACGACGCGGGGATCTTGCACACCCGTGCGCCGGCGGGCAACCCGGCTCGCCCGCGGGTGAACGGGACGGCAGAGCGTGCAGGAGAGAGGGCCGCCCTAGCCGCCTCCTTGGTCGCCCGTGGCCTCCGGAAGAATATTCCACCCATCCGATTCAGGTGCGGCCCCCCACTCCGTCCGAAAGAACCGTCACGGGGACCGGGCACCCACGCAGCCAGAAACGCCATGCGACCGTCCGATGACTTACCGACGAACAACCCAGCGAGCCATGCGCTCCCGACGCGGCCGAGCCGGGATGATGATGGTGGAGGTCATGATCGCCATCGCGATCATGACCCTATGCGTGTCCCTGCTTTCCAGGACCATCTCGTCGGCAGCAGTGCACACCGCCGCCAAGCGCGAGCGAGCGATCGCGGTCGAGGCGGCGAAGAACGTACTCGAGGACATGCACAACGTCCCGTTCGAGGAGATCTTCGCCCGCTACAACGCCGACCCGACCGATGACCCCGACGGGCCGGGCACGGCTCAGGGTTCGGTGATCGACGTCCCCCTCCTGACCCCGAGAACCGACGCCTCCGGTGGCTTCGTGGGCACGGTGATCCTCCCCAGCGAGGGCGCGCTCCTCCTGGAGAACTCCACGGTAGACGTGCTCGGCCTCCCGCGAGACCTGAACGGAGACGCCCAGATCGACGGCGAGGATCACGCCGCCGACTACATCGTCCTGCCAGTCAGCGTCCGTCTCGAATGGACGGGGCGCGGCGGCGCGCGCACCTTCGAGCTCACGACCATGTTCGCGAACCTCTAGCAGCCCGTTGAAAAACGCCCTACTACGACTTCGCCCTCTCCGCCGCCGCGGCGTCGGACTCGTCGATCCGTGCTCGACGGCCCGACAGGGCCGCCTGCGCCGTCTCGATTT
>NZBA01000093.1 GCA_002686265.1 Planctomycetota bacterium | reverse complement strand
GGGGGGGGGGGGGGGAGCGCGGCTGCTAGCCGTCGAGGTCGTCGAGATCGTCGAGGTCGTCGTCGCTGATCTCGGGCTCGGTGTTCGCCGGCTTCTGCGAGGCCTCGGGCTGGCTGTCCTGCTTGGAGAACTTCAGCCAGTAGGCCTCGTCATCCTTCGCCCGGTCCCACTGCGTACACCAGCGCTGGACGACGAACTTGTTGTACCACTCGTCCTCTTCCACGGCCGAGTACTTCCAACCGAAGTTGTTCCCGTTGCAGATCTCCGTCAGCAGGCGCTGGCAGAGGTCTCCGTCACGGAAACCCTGTTCGGTGGAGTAGTCGATGTCCTTCATCACATTCAGGACGACGGGGAAGGCGTTCTTCTCTGCCTTCAGCAGGCTCATGCGGGCGCGGTTGCCCGCGGCCCCGGCTTCGGGGTCGATCATCATCACAGCCTGGCGCTGGAGTTTCAGGAACTCGTCGCCGGAGAGACCGCCGACCGCGCCGTAGTCGTCGATGAGGGTCAGGTCGATCGAGGCGGGATCCTTGCGCTTGGTGGGCTTGGGTTGGGGCTCCGGTTCGGGCTCGGGCTCGGGCTCGGGCTCGGATTCGGGCTCGGGCTCCGTTTGGGCCTCGTCGGCGCGCGCCTGTTCGCCCCCCGCGCTCTCGGGTGTTTCGACCGCCGCGGTCTTCTCATCGGGCTCGGGCGATCCAGAGTTCATGATGTACCAGCCTCCGCAGGTGACCAAGGCGATGGCTGCCAGGGTGGCCAATGCCGGCAGAACCGGGGACTTCTTCGTCTTGCGTAGGCGGTCCCGAACCTCCTCGCCTCCCTCACCCCGCCCTGCGCGGGAGGAAGAGGCCCGGCGCCGTCCCGTCATCGGGGCGGCCTTCCTGGCTCCCCTGGCAGCGGGGGCCGGCCTCTTCGCCGCCGCGGGTTTCTTGGCCACGGCCGGCTTCTCCTCGATCGCCGCCTCGGTCTCGGCTCGGCGTTGCTCGAGGAGGCGCTCCTTCATGCTCGGACCGCTACGCTTCTTCTTCGCCTCCCCCTTGGGCTTGTTGGGCTTGGGCTCTCTGGCGGTTGGGACGGGCTTCGCGGGGACGGGGGCGGGGGCTGCCGGGGCTGCTCCCTCGATAGCGCCGATCTCCACGACACCCTCGCACTCCTTGCAGCGCGCCTTGTCGGCAGCGAAGGAGGCGGGGAGCTTGTAGGTGGCGCCGCAGGAGGCGCAGGTTCCGATGCGATGACTCATGGGTCCTTCTCGTTTCAGGCCGTGAACGCTGCCCGCTCGCGGGCGGGGGGGGGGGCGGAGGAGTGCACCTGACCTCCGGGGTCAGCCGTCGCTCCGCTCCTGTTCGGTGATTCGCCTGTACTTCTCCAACTCGCGCTTCTCGCGCTCGGTCTTGGGGACGATCGCCGTTTCGAGCAGGTCCGTCTCCTCGGCGCGCTCCTCGAAGCGCTTGAACTTGCGATCGTACCAGCTGAACCACTGGCGAACGCCGCTGTCGCGGCGTTCGAGGGTGCCGCCGAGGGCCTCGTGAGCCTTGAAGGTCGTCACGTAACCGGTGATGTCCTGCAGGAGCATGTGGAGCTGCTGGCCGACGATCAAGGTCTCGTCCGTCCAGCCCGCCTCGTCGAGTTCGTACATCGCGGTCAGCAGGGCCGGCACGGCAGGCTTGCCGATGACGACCAGCTCGTTGCGCAGGTGCGTGAGCTCCCGCGGTCGCAAGTCGTCGAGGCCGTGCAGGTCTGCGATCATCTCGTCGATGCGCCCGCGCAGCTCCGGCGGAGTCGAGTCCAGGTGGGCGATGGGCTCGGGCTCGGCTTCGAGCACGACGGAACCGTCGCTGAGGGTCATCTTCTTGTTCCTACGTGTGCGCGCAATGCGGTTGTTGCGCTCCTCCTCGGGGGAGATCCAGCGCTCCCATGACCAGGCCTTCCATTGGGCGCCGGCCCGTGAGAGGTGCCACTCGATGTGGCGCGTCCCACCCGTGGCCGCGGCGTCGCGGGGTTGTAGGACCAAGCGCAGGATCGCATCGGTGTCGCCCTCTTCGATCACCTCGCCGTCGAAGGGGATCCAGGTGCCGACCAGGTTCGAGGTGTCCTTGGAGAGCAGGCTGTCGAGAACGCCGATCATGAAGTCGTCGCGCCCGAGCTCTTCGCCGCCAGTGGCCGTCTGCAGACGCTCCCACACGCGCTCGGTGTCGATGGAGCTCTGGAGGAGGAACTCGTCGCCGAGGGCCGCCGCGTCGTGCAGGCCGCGCGCGAACTTGCACAGGGGCGAGTCGAAGCCGTAGTCGACGGCGACGAACACGCGCTCCTCGGCCTCCTCCACCGGCGGGGCGGCGGTCGTCGCCGGGCCACGGTTGGTGATGGCGAAGATGACGATCACCAGGGCGACCACCCCGGCGCCGACCCCGACGGGCACGGCCGAGCTGCTGCTGCGCGCGGCGGTGCGCGCGCCCGAGGGGCGTGCGTGGTAGACGCGCTCGCACTCGGCGCAGCGGACCTTGGCGCCTTCCTTGTTGTCGGGCAGTTTGGCGCGGGCGCCGCATGCGGGACATTCGATGATCATGAGCGGCTGGGCGCGCGTGGGTAGGTGAGGTGGTGGCGGATTGGGTCGGTAGCCCAAGTCGTTGACGGGAAGCAAGATAAAGCTTGGCCGAGGACGCTGCAAGGCGCACCGGGGTAGGGTGGCGCGGACCCGCCGGCGTGGGAGCGGTGGCGTTCGATGTTCAGTAGGGTGTCGCACGCCCACGGGCGCAGCTGGCGAGGGTGCGGCACTGGAGAGCATTTCTCCGGCTGCGCAGGAGAATGCGCGTTACCCCACCGTTGCCGACTGCCGGGCCGCCGCCAAGCCATGACCTCCCCTGCGAGACCCTTCGAGCTCGAGTGCCCCTTCGAGCCCACCGGGGACCAGCCCCAGGCCATCGCGCGCCTCGCGGAGGGGCTGCGCGGCGGGGTTCGCGAACAGTGCCTGCTCGGCATCACCGGGTCGGGGAAGACCTTCACCATGGCCGCGGTGATCGCTGAGGTGAATCGGCCTACCCTGATCCTCTCGCCCAACAAGACCCTCGCGTCCCAGCTCTACAGCGAGTTTCGCGAGCTCTTCCCGCGCAACGCCGTCGAGTACTTCGTCAGCTACTACGACTACTTCCAGCCCGAGGCCTACGTGCCCTCGAGCGACACCTTCATCGAGAAGGACGCTAGCCGCAACGAGAACATCGAGCGCCTGCGCAACAGTGCCACGCGCTCTCTGTTGGACCGCCGCGACGTAGTGATCGTCGCCTCCGTCTCCTGCATCTACGGCCTCGGCTCGCCCTCGAACTACCAGAGTATGTCGGTGGAGGTCGAGCGCGGGCAGGTCATCGAGCGTGACGACCTGCTGCGACGCCTGACGCAGATGCAGTACGCGCGCAACCACCTCGATTTCCGCCAGGGCGCGTTCCGCGCGCGCGGCGACGTGATCGAGGTCTTCCCCGCCTACGAGGCGGACGAGGTGATCAGGATCGAGCTCTTCGGCGACGAGATCGACCGCCTCGAGGTGGTCAACCCCCTGCGCGGCGAGGTGCTGCGCTCTCTCGAGCGCGCGACCGTCTATCCGGCCAATCACTACGTGACGCCGCAGGAGCGGATCGTGACCGCCCTCGAGGGCATCGGTGAGGAGCTCGAGGCGCGCGTGAGCGAGCTGCGAGGCGGCGGCAAGCTGCTGGAGGCCCAGCGCCTCGAGCAGCGCACGCGGCACGACATGGAGATGCTGCGCGCGGCGGGCGTCTGCAACGGGATCGAGAACTACTCGCGCTACATGGACGGTCGCGCTCCCGGCGAGCCTCCTTCGACTCTGCTGAACTACTTCCCCGAGGACTGGGTGGTCTTCGTCGACGAGAGCCACGTCTCGGTTCCCCAGGTGGGGGGGATGTACCGCGGCGACCGGTCGCGCAAGGAGACTCTGGTCGAGCACGGTTTCCGCCTCCCCAGCGCCCTCGACAACCGCCCTCTGCGCTTCGAGGAGTGGGAGCGCCTCGTTGGCCAGGTCGTCTACGTCTCGGCCACGCCCGGCCCGTTCGAGCGCGGGCGGGCTGAGATCGTCGAGCAGATCGTGCGACCCACGGGGTTGCTCGACCCGTTGATCGAGGTGCGCCCGGCGGCCACCCAGGTGGATGACCTCCTCGCCCAGGTGCGGAGGGTCGTGGCCGACGGCTTCCGCGTACTCGTGACGACCCTCTCCAAGCGCTCATCCGAGGACCTGACCGCCTACTACGACGACCTCGGCGTGCGCGTGCGCTATCTGCACTCGGAGATCGACGTGATGGAGCGCTCGGCGATCCTGCGCGACCTGCGCCTGGGCCAGTTCGACGTCCTGGTGGGGATCAACCTGTTGCGCGAGGGCCTCGACCTGCCGGAGGTCGCCCTGGTTGCCGTCCTGGACGCCGACAAGGAGGGCTTTCTGCGCTCGACGACCTCCCTGATCCAGACCTGCGGGCGGGCGGCTCGCAACGCCGACGGGCGCGTGCTGATGTACGCCGACCGCGTGACGGCCTCCATGCGCTCGTGCATCGACGAGGTCGAGAGACGGCGCGTGCTGCAAGGGGCCTACAACCGCGAGAACGGGATCACGCCCAAGACCATCATCAAGCCCGTGCGCGAGAGCATCGAGTCACTCTACGAAATGGACTACGCGGAGGTCGGGGGGCTGGAGCGCGACGGCGCGGGCGAGGTGCGGGAGGAGGAATCAGCCGGCTGGAGTCGCGAGCGCCTGCGCGCCGAGATGGAGAAGATCCGCGACGACATGCTACGCGCCGCCAACGAGCTGGAGTTCGAGCGGGCGGCCTCCTTGCGCGATGAGCTGCAGCACCTCGAGCAGCTCGAGCTGGAGCGCTGACACACCTCGTCGGCTTCGATCGGCCGCGCTATCCTGGGGGCGTGGACGAGCCTGTCTGGTGGCACGAAGACGTCCCGCGACGTCCGGGGGTGTACCTCTTCCGCAATGCGGAGGGGCGCGTGATCTACGTCGGCAAGGCCGTCGATCTGCGTTCGCGCCTGGCGAGCTATCGGCGGCCAGGGGGCGACGGCCGCCTGGCCGTGCGCTTTCTCGAACGTGACGCGCAGGCGGTCGAGACCATCGTCACGCGCACGGAGTCCGAGGCCCTACTGCTCGAGGACACGCTCATCAAGCAGCACCGTCCGATCCACAACGTGCGCCTGAAGGACGACAAGTCGTTCCTGATGCTGCGTCTCGATCACGGCGAGCCGTTTCCGCGCCTCAAGCTCGTGCGCGCCCACAGCCCGCGCGTGGGGAAGCCGGACGGGCGTTCGCGTCTGTTCGGGCCCTACTCCTCGGCGCGCTCGGTGCGCCGCACCCTCGCGGACCTGCACCGCATCGTCCCCCTGAGAGACTGTCCCGATTCGGTCATGACCCACCGCAGCCGTGCGTGCCTCAAGCAGCAGATCGGACAGTGCTGCGCCCCCTGCGTCGAGGGGGTGACGGTAGCCGAGTACGACGCCCACGTGGCGCGCGCCGCGCGCATCCTCTCGGGTGACACCGAGGAGCTCGAGCGCGACCTCGACCGGCGCATGCGTGCCGCCTCCGACGGTCTGGACTTCGAGCGGGCGGCGCTCTGGCGTGACCGCCTCGGCGCCCTGCGGAGGACGGTCGAGGGCCAGGGCGTCCGGCCGCGCGACCGCGTCGAGCGCGACGTCCTCGGGTTGGCCCGCCGCGGAGACGACGCCCTCGTCTACCGCCTCGCCTTCCGCGGCGGTCGCATGAGCGAGAGCCGCCCGCACCGCTTCCGGTCCGAGCTGCCCGACGAGGAGCTCCTGCACGCCGTGGTGACCGCCTTCTACGGGAGCGGGCGCCGGGAGGTCCCGCGCGAGCTCGTTCTGCCCTGTCGGCCGGCGGAGGCGGAGGCCCTCGAGCGCGCCTTGGGCGAGGAACTGGAGATCGTCGTCCCCGGCGGCGGCGAGCGGCGCCGAATGCTCGACCTCGCCGGAGAGAACGCGCGGGTCGAGCTGGCGCGCCTGGACGCGGAGAGCGAGGACGGCGCGGAGCTGATCGAGCAGGTGCGGCGCCTGTTGGATCTCGAGCAGGCGCCCGAAGTGATCGACTGCTTCGACGTTTCGAACACCCAGGCGGCCCACACGGTCGCGAGCCGCGTGCGCTTCCGGCGAGGGATCGCCGACCGCGCCGGCTACCGGCGCTTCAAGCTGCGCGAACTCGACGGCCCCGACGACTTCGCCGCCATGCGGGAGGTCGTTGGGCGCAGCCTGCGGCGGGGGGGGGACGAGGCGGACCTGCCGGACCTGGTCGTCGTGGACGGGGGACGGGCGCAGCTCGACTGCGGCCTGGCTGCCCGCGAGGAGTCCGGGGCCTGGTCCGTGGCGATGGTCGGCCTGGCCAAGGCGCGGCCGGCGCGCGGGAGGGGCCCGGCGCGGCGCTCGGCGACCGAGGAGCGCCTGTTCCTGCCGGGTGTCGAGGAGCCTCTCGTACTCCCGCGCCACTCCGCCGTACGCCACCTGTTCGAGCGCGTGCGCAACGAGGCCCACCGCTTCGCGATCACCTACCACCGCAAGGAACGCGGGCGCATCCAGAGCCGCCTGGACGCGATCCCCGGCGTCGGTTCCGTGCGCCGCCGGGCCTTGCTGCGGCGCTTCGGGAGCGTTGGGGCGCTCGAGGCCGCCAGCGTCGAGGAGATCGCGGGCGTGCGGGGGATCGGAGCCGAGCTGGCGCGAACGGTGCGCGAGCACCTGCGGGAAGGCTGACGCGCTCAGGAGCGCGGGTGGTAGAGGCGGTGCAGGCCGCGCACGTGCTCGGTGTCGAGGTGTGTGTAGACCTCGGTCGTGCGGATCGAGGCATGGCCGAGCATCTCCTGGACCGCACGCAGGTCGGCTCCGGCGGCCAGGAGGTGCGTTGCGAAGGAGTGGCGCAGGGTGTGGGGCGAGATGGCGGCGCTCAGGCCCGCTCGCAGGGCGGCGGCCTTGACTCGCCGCCAGGCGTTGGTGCGGTCCAGGGGGCGACCGCGGGCGGAGAGGAAGACCTCGGGGCGGGCGGCCGCTCCGGGGAGCTCGGCGCGGCCCTCGGCGAGCCAGGTCTCCAGGGATTCTCGGGCGAGTCCGCCCAGGGGAACGATGCGCGACTTCGAGCCCTTGCCGAGCAGGCGCAGGACGCGCAGGGACGGCTGCAGGGAGTCCGTGCGCAGGCCGACGGCCTCGGCCACGCGCGCTCCGCAGGCGTAGAGCACCTCGAGCAGGGCGCGGTCACGCTGGGCGCGCCAGCCGTCTCCCTCGGGAGCCGCCAGCAGGGCCTCGACCTCCTCGATCGCCAAGGTGCCCGGCAAGCTGCGCGCCAGAGCGGGGGAGTCGAGCAGAGCGGTGGGATCGCCCGGCAGGAGGCCCTCCGCGTGGAGGTGACGCATCAGCATGCGCGTCGCGGTCAAGTCGTGGGCAAGGGTGGCCTCCGCCAGACCCTCGCTGCGCCGCCAGGCGAGGTAGTCGATCACGTCCCTCTCGCCCAAGGCGCTCCAGCTCCGCAAGCCGCGCCGGTCGGCCCACAGAGCCAGGCGCGTGAGGTCGGCTCGGTAGGAGCGCAGTGTGTTGCGCGCCAGGCCGGCTTCGATCGCCAGAGCCTCGAGGAAATCCTCGAGACCCTCGGCGAATCCCCGTCCCGGTTCCGCCGCGGTACGCCCGTCGCCCATGTGCCGAGGGTCGCTCTTCGGCCGTGGCGCATCAAGGATCACCCCGGCTTGAGTGCACTCACAGCGGCGTCTATACTCCCGCGCCACCGGGGCCGCGCCGCCCCGCGCAGTACCATGCCCGGTCGCAAACCGACAGCGGAGGACCTCACCGCCTTCAAGGGACAGCTACAGGCCATGCTGGGCCTGCTCAGCGGTGATATCAGC
Source organism: Planctomycetota bacterium (assembly GCA_002686265.1). Taxonomy (GTDB): domain Bacteria; phylum Planctomycetota; class UBA1135; order UBA1135. The sequence continues at coordinate 24,888 of NZBA01000093.1, read as the reverse complement.
CATCTGCGCGACGAGGTGGACAGCGGCAACGGAGAGCACCAGGGCGACGAGGGCGAGCGCTACTTTCAGGGTTTCAGCCTCGAGCTGTTGCAACACGACGAGTCGACCGTGCAGGAGCTCCTCGACGCCCTCGAACGCGTGGACGATGGCAGCTTCGGGCGCTGCGGCAAGTGCGCTGCGTGGATCCGCAAGGACCGCCTGCGGGCCGTCCCCCACGCCCGCAACTGCATCGAATGCCAGCGGGGCGCCGAGGCGGAGTGAGCGCCTTGGAGGAAGCAGGCCCCGCGACCGTCGCCGACGCAGAGCGCGCCGAGGCGGCGCCCCCCGAGGAGCGTCCCGGGCTCGGCGTGCTCCTCTGGCGCGCCGGCTGGGTCGTGGCCCTCGTGCTCGCCGACCTGTGGTCCAAGGCTTCTGTGTTCGCCCTGCTGGAGAACCCCGCGACGGCGCTCGCGCGCTCCTGTCCTCACGGCCACCGGCGTCTGCACCTGTTCGGTCCCGACGCCGGCTGGCTGACCTTCATGCGCTCGGAGAACCGCGGCGCCGCCTTCGGCAAGTTCGCCGACTACCCTCAACTGCTGGTCGGCGGGCGAATCCTGGCGGTCGCCTTCTTGATCTGGCTCCTGGTGCGCCTCCCCGTCCGCCGGCGCTGGTTCAGCGTCGCCATGGTCTTGGTCCTGGCTGGAGCGTTGGGGAACCTATTCGACAACCTGTTCCTCGAGCGCCATGAGGGCGAGACCTTCGGCTGGGTGCGCGACTTCATCGACGTCTACTTCGCGCACTGGGAATGGCACTTCCCTACCTTCAACCTGGCCGACTCCTGCATCACCGCCGGAGCGATCCTGCTGCTCCTGAGCGGACTGGAGGCGGACCAGGGCCCGTCCAGGGCGGACGGCGACGGTTCGTTGTCCTCCCCGGCCCGCTAAACTAGATTGCAGGCCATGGCGGACCTCTCTGTGGAGCTGGCTTCGCTCGCCCTGCGCAACCCGATCCTCTCGGCCTCCGGCACCTTCGGCCACGGTTTGGAGATGGAGCGGTTTTCGTCGCCACAGAAGATGGGCGGCTTGGTGAGCAAGACCGTCACCCTGCGTCCGCGTCCGGGGAACGCCGCTCCCCGCATTCACGAGACCGAGGCGGGTTTGTTGAACTCGATCGGCTTGGAGAACCGGGGAATCGAGGCCTACCTGCGAGACGTGCTGCCCGAGGTCGCCGGAGCGGACACCCGTATCTTCACCAACATCGGCGGGGAGGCGGCCGAGGAGTTCGCCGAGCTGGCGGCCATGCTGGACGAACGCACCGAGGTCGACGCCTTGGAGATCAACCTCTCGTGCCCCAATGTCGGAGGCGGCCGGTTGCCCTTCTCGACCGAGCCTGCCCTCGCCGAGGCCGTTGTGCGCGGCGTCCGCGCGGCGACGCGCAAGCCGATCTTCGCCAAGCTCTCGCCCAATGTAACGCGCATCGGCGAGATCGCGCGCGGAGCCGAGGCCGGGGGCGCGGACGGGGTGACCGCCGTGAACACCCTCCTCGGCATGGCCGTCGACTGGCGCACGGGCAGGCCGCGCGTCGCCAATGTGCAGGCTGGCTACTCGGGCAAGGGCATCAAACCCGTCGCCCTGCGCTGCGCCTGGGAGTGCGCACGGGCGGTGGACATTCCCGTCATCGGTTGCGGCGGGGTGAGCAGCGCGGAGGACGTCCTGGAGTTTGTCGTCGTCGGTTGCAGCGCGGTGCAGGTGGGGACGGCGGCCTTCTCCGATCCGGCCCTGCCCGGGAACCTCGCAGTGCGCGTCGAGGCCCTGCTCGATGCAGAGGGAGTGGCGAGTGTGCGCGAGTTGGTGGGCACGCTGGAGACCGAGAGGAAGGTCCCGTCTTGAGGCTCGAGGAGTTGACTTCGGCCCATGTCCGGCGCGCCGTCTCGCTCTACATGGACCGCGCCTGGCCGCGGCCGGCGGAGACCGTGCCCATCTTCGATCCCGCCCAGCTCGAAGAGGCGGCGACCCTCGAGCAGCTCTTCGCTCTCTGCCGCAAACCCGAGGGTGGCGGCAGCGAACCGGCCCACTCGCGCTACACCATGCGCCTGGGGAACGAGCGCTACCCGTTCATGAAGCTCGTCATCCAGGAGTACCTCGTCGATGGCGAGTTCTTCTTCTCGGTCGACACCCACGACGACCACATCGACGTCGCCGCGGGCAGTCCGGACCACGCCCAGTGGCAGGAGCTCAAGGTTCACAATCGAACCCTGAAGGAGGCCATCGAGACTGCCTGGCACGAGGCGGGCCTGCCGACTCATCGCGACCTCCGCGCTCTGGCCGAGGGCCTCGCGCGCGTTGAGCGCGAGGGGGAGAAGCGGGCCCACATCCTGGTGGCCGACGACGAGCAGCACGTGGCCGCGGGCATCGCCGCCCTGCTCGAGGGGCGCGGCTACACCTGCGAGTGCTGCTACGACGGACGGCAGGTGCTCGAGCGCCTGGCGCGTGACCCGCTGCCGGACCTGCTCCTGCTCGACTACGCCATGCCGGAGCTGGACGGAAACCAGGTCCTCGAGAGCCTGCGCGCCGAGCCTCGGACCGAGCGCCTGCCGGTCCTGATGGCCACCGCCTCCTCGATCCGCCTGGAGCGCCTGCAGCGAGTGAGCGGCTTCCTGCGCAAGCCCTACCCGCGGGAGCTGCTCTTCACGATGCTCGAGCGCCTGCTCGAGAGCGATCACGCCTGACCACTTGAGGCCGCCTGGGCGCGGTGGTCGGCCGGATCCCGAGAAGTTTTCCGCGCCCCCCTTTCCTCCGGGCGGGCCGGCCCATGAAATGGTCGGCCCGACTCGTGCCCAGGCCGCCTCCGGCGACCGGCACAACCGGCAGGAACGACGATCGAGATGGACTGGGAATCTGTATCAGACAAGCTCACCGTCTTCGGCGACCGCCTCGGTCGCTCGCTGAAGACCGCCTTCGGCTCGCGCAACGAGCGCGTCGTGCGCACCCTCGAGCCCCTCGTGGCCGAGATCAACGAACTCGAGCCCTGGGCCCAGGGCCTGGCGGCCGAGGCTTTCGGGGCCGAGACGGAGCGCCTGCGGAGCGTGCTCGCCTCCGATGAGAAGACCCTGGACGACATCCTCCCCGAGGCCTTCGCCCTGGCGCGCGAGGCCTCCGTGCGCACCCTCGGCTTGCGCCCCTTCGACGTGCAGTTGGTGGGCGGCATCGTGCTCCACCAGGGCGCGATCGCCGAGATGATGACCGGCGAGGGCAAGACCCTGGTCGCGACCTTGCCCCTGTACTTGAACGCCCTGACCGGCCGCACCTGCTACTTGGTGACGGTCAACGACTACCTGGCGCGGCGCGACGCGGACTGGATGCGCCCGATCTTCGAGTTCCTGGGCCTCTCCGTCGGAGCGATCCAGTCGTCGATGAGTCCCTGGGACCGCCAACCGGTCTACGCCTGCGACATCGTCTACGGCACCAACAACGAATTCGGCTTCGATTACCTGCGCGACAACATGAAGACGCGGGTCGAGGAGCAGGTGCAGAAGCAGCTGTACTTCGCGATCGTCGACGAGGTCGATTCGATCCTGATCGACGAGGCGCGGACGCCCTTGATCATTTCCGGCCCGGCGGAGGAGGGGTCGGACAAGTACAAGCTGTCCAACACCATCGCCCGCAAGCTGATCCCGGAGGAACACTACGAGGTCAAGGAGAAGGAGCGCTCCGCGAGCCTGCTCGAACCGGGGATCGAGGTCGCCCAGTCCATGGTCGGCGTGGAGTCGTTCTACACCCCGGGCAACGAAGACTGGCCGCACTACATCGAGAACGCCCTGCGCGCCCACGGCCTGTATCGGCGCGAGAAGGAGTACGTCGTCGAGAACGGCGAGGGGATCATCGTCGACGAGTTCACGGGCCGAAAGATGCAGGGACGGCGTTGGTCCGACGGTCTGCACCAAGCGGTCGAGGTGAAGGAAGGGCTCACCCCGCGCCAGGAGAACCAGACCCTCGCGACGATCACGTACCAGAACTACTTCCGGATGTTCGACAAGCTCGGTGGGATGACCGGGACCGCACTCACCGAGGCCGGGGAGTTCCACAAGATCTACGAACTCGACGTGGTCAGCATCCCGACCAACGTCGCGGTCGCGCGCGAGGACGGCCTCGACGTCGTCTACCGCACCGAGAAGGAGAAATGGAACGCCATCGTCGGGGAGATCGAGCGCCTGCGGGAGAGGGGACAGCCGGTGCTCGTCGGTACGACGTCGGTCGAGAAGTCGGAGCTGCTCTCAGGCATGCTGCAGCGCCGCGGCGTAGAGCACTCGGTCCTCAACGCCAAGGTCGGTCAGTGGGAGCGTGAGGCGAACATCGTCTCCCTCGCAGGTGACCGCGGAGCGGTGACCGTCGCGACGAACATGGCCGGGCGCGGCACCGACATCAAGCTCGGAGGAAACTTCGAGTATCGCCTCGGCAAGGCCCTCGAGGAGGCCGAGCTCTCCGAGGGCGACGTCGAGCACCTCGAGGAGATCGACAAGATCCGCGAGGACGTGCGCGTGCGCTGCGAGGCCGACGAGTGCGAGGTGTTGGAGCTGGGTGGACTGTACGTCCTGGGAACCGAGCGCCACGAGGCGCGCCGCATCGACAACCAGCTGCGCGGCCGCTCGGGACGCCAGGGGAACGCGGGGGAGTCGCGCTTCTTCCTCTCCCTCGAGGACGACCTGATGCGCATCTTCTACAGCGAGCGGACGAAGAACCTGATGGAGCGGCTCGGGATGTCCGAGGGCCAGCAGATCGAATCCGGGATGGTGACGCGCGCCATCGCCAAGGCGCAGAAGAAGGTCGAGGATCGCAACTTCGAGATCCGCAAGCACCTCCTCGAGTACGACGAGGTGATGGACGTCCAGCGCAAGGAAATCTACGGCGTCCGTCAGGACGTCCTGGAGGGCACCGAGACCAAGGACAAGGTGCTCGACATGCTCCAGCGGGTCATCGACCGCGTCTGCGTGACCTTCACGGGGGACGCGAGCGGCCTGGAGGGATGGGTCCAGCGGACTTTCGGCTTCGAGTCCGAGGCGGAGATCTGCGCCCAGGCGGTCGATCCCGACGACGGGAGCACCCGATCCCTGGCCGAGGAGGTCGCGCGCCGCTATGAGGAACGCGAGAAGCGGGTGGGGGAGGAGTTGATGCGCCGCATCGAGTGCTACGTGCTGCTCAACGCCATCGATGCCAAATGGAAGGACCACCTGCACGCGGTCGACGCTCTCAAGGCCGGGATCGGCCTGCGCGGCTACGCCCAGGTGGACCCCAAGAACGAGTACAAGCGCGAGGGGTTTCAGCTCTTCGACCGCCTCTTCGAGGCAGTGGAGGACGAGGTCACGAGTCTGATCCTGCGCATTCGCGTTCAGGGGGAGGGCGAGGGAGGAGAGGCCGCGGATTCCGGGCAGCTTGCACCGCGCGGCATGGTCTCCTCGCGGGGACTCGCGGCGGGAACGAGGCGCCGGCCAGCCGGCGGCGGCGTCCCCGCCAGCCACGCCTTCGACATGATGCGCCGGCGGCAGCTCATGGAGCAAGCGGCCCGGGTGCGGGGGGGGGAGGCTCCCGAACCGGAGCCCGCGCAGCCGGAGCGGTCTCAGCCGCCGGCACCGCCGGCAGGGGCCGAGCCGGACGGCGAGAAAGTCGGGCGCAACGATCCCTGTCCCTGTGGCAGCGGCAAGAAGTTCAAGAAATGCCACGGCAGCGGGCGAGGTTGAGCCGCGGCCCATGCCCGCCGGTGCCGTGACCTCCGAGCCCGCCACGTCGAGCGAAACGGGCTTCCCGCCCGCCATCCGCACCGATCCCAACCCGGGCTGGATGCGGATGGTGCTGCACGTCGTCTACGACGCCGTCTGGATCGTGGCGATCGTGGGAGCGAGCCCCTGGTGGCTGTGGCGCTGCGCCCGGGACCGGGAATTCCGACGCATGGCCTCTGCCCGGTTGACCTTCGGCCTGCCCGCTCCGCCCCGAGCCGGCGAGCGTGCGCGCGTCCTGATTCACGGCGTATCGGTCGGGGAGGTGAAGGCAGCCGGGCCGCTCGTGGGCCTCATCGAGGGCGAGCATCCGGAGCTGGAGGGGGTCATCAGCACGACGACCCTGACCGGACACGCCCTGGCGCTGCGGCTCTACCCACAGTACACGATCGTCCGCTTCCCGCTCGATCCCTCGTTCCTCGTGCGTCGCTTTCTGCGCCGCATCGCACCCACCTGCGTCGTCCTGGTCGAGCTGGAGATCTGGCCCAACTTCCTGCGCAACGCCAACCGCCTGGGGATCCCCGTGGCCGTCGCCAACGGTCGCATCACGAGCGAGAGCCACCGCCACTACCTGTTCTTCCGGCGTTTGCTGCCGCAGTTCAACCGCATCAGCCTCTACTGCGTGCAGGACGAGCGATATGCGCGCCGCTTCCTCGAGCTCTCGCGCGAGGAGAGCCGGCTGGTCGTCACCGGCAACGTCAAGGCCGACGCACTGGAGACCACTCGCCGTGAGGCGCCGGCTGAGCTGCGGCGTCTGTTGGGCGGGGAGCGGGCCCAGCCCGTGCTCGTCTGCGGGAGCACTCACGAGCCCGAGGAACGCCTGCTCGCCGCGGCCTGGCGCGACCGCGTTCCGAAGGCGCGCCTGATCCTGGTCCCGCGGCATCCCGGCCGGGCCAAGGCGATCTGCGAGGCCCTCGCCAGGCGCGGCTGCGTGCCCCAGCGCCTGACCGACTTGCGCGCGGGCAGCGAGGCCCCCGACCCCTCCCGGGTGGCTCTTGTGGATACGATCGGCGACCTCGAGGGCGTCTATGGCCTTGCGGACCTGGTCTTCGTCGGCGGCAGCCTCGTACCTCACGGCGGCCAGAACATGCTCGAACCGGCCGCCGGGGGGCGCGCGACCTTCTACGGCCCGCACGTCGACAACTTCCGTCAAGAGGCCGAGCTCCTGGAGCGCGCGGGAGCGAGCCTGCGTCTGGCGGGCCCCGAGGAGCTGGGCGCGACTCTGCGAGAGCTCCTCGACGACGGTGAGCGCCGAGAGCGCATGTCCCGCGCTGGAATGGAGGTGGCCGCCACCCAGGCCGGGGCCTCGCGCCGTACCCTGGAGGCCCTCGGGAGGTGGGGGCTGATCCCGACGGCCGACCCCTGAGGGGCGCGCCCGTGGTGGGAACCGGGCACGGTGGGTATGATCCCCGCCATTCGGTGCTGAAGTCTCTTTCGGTCCCGGTCGATGGAAGGGAATCGGAGCCGGACGGCCGGAGGCGCTCCTCCTCGCCCTCCCCGGGTTCGCTCTTGCGCCGCTTCCTCCCTCCGCTCCGTTCCCCCGTCCCCCTCTCCCCCCTAACGACCCAGTTCCATGGCTCGACGCCTCTTCACTTCCGAATCGGTCTCCATGGGTCACCCCGACAAGGTGGCCGACCAGGTCTCCGATGCCATTCTCGATGCCCTGCTCGAGCAGGACCCCGAGAGCCGTGTCGCGTGCGAGACGATGGTCACCACCGGCCTGTGCGTCGTCGCCGGCGAGATCACGACCAACGCGGTCATCAACTACCAGGACATCGCCCGCAAGACGATCGGACGCATCGGCTACACGAGCGATGACTTCGGCATCAACGCCGACACCTGCGCTGTCCTCGTCAGCCTCGACCGCCAGTCGGCGGACATCAGCCAGGGCGTGACCGCCGGCGAGGGCCTGCACGCCGAGCAAGGCGCCGGCGATCAGGGGTTGATGTTCGGCTACGCCTGCGACGAGACGCCGGAGCTGATGCCCTTCCCGATCCACTACGCACACCGCCTCGTCGAGCGCATGGCGGAGCTGCGCGAGGACGGCACCCTTTCCTGGATGCGCCCAGACAGCAAGAGTCAGCTGACCGTCGAGTACGACGACGATCGCCCGGTGCGCGTCCACACGGTCGTCATCTCGACCCAGCACTCCCCGGATGTGGAGTGGCAGACGATCTACGACGAGATCGTTGAGAAGGTCATCCGCCAGGTGATCCCGGCCGAGTTCTTGGACGAGGAGACGATCTTCCACATCAACCCGACCGGGCGCTTCGTGCGCGGCGGTCCCCACGGCGACTGTGGCCTGACCGGAAGGAAGATCATCGTCGACACCTACGGCGGGATGGGTCGCCACGGCGGCGGCGCCTTCTCGGGCAAGGATCCGAGCAAGGTCGACCGATCAGCGGCCTATGCCGCCCGCTGGGTGGCCAAGAACGTCGTGGCCGCCGGGCTCGCCTCACGCTGCGAAGTGCAGCTCTCCTACGCCATCGGCGTGGCCGAGCCGCTCTCGGTGCGCGTCGACACTTTCGGCACCGGAACCGTCTCCGACGATGTCCTCGACCGCGCCGTGGAGGCTACCTTCGATCTCCGACCGGCGGGGATCCTCTCCGACCTGAACCTCAAGCGCCCGATCTTCGAGGGCACGGCCTACCACGGCCACTTCGGCCGCAGCGAATTCTCCTGGGAGGCCACCGACCGCACCGCCGAGCTGAAGGCCGCGGTCGGAACCCCGGCGTAGGAGCCCGCGAGGCAATCGCGAACGGGCTGCCAGAGCGGCGGGCGGCGCATTCCCGGCCGCCGGGTGACTCAACCGACGAGATGGGGTAGAAGAGGGCGGGCGACAGCGAGCGCCCACCCCTTTTCGTCTCCAGAGCACCGACTCCTCACATGCGAACCATTCTGCGACGGACTGCCCAGGGCGCCCGCCGAGCTGGCTTCACTCTGATCGAGCTGCTGGCCGTAATCCTGATCATCAGCATCCTGATGGCCTTCCTTCTGCCGCGCATCCCAGAGGCCATCGACGCGGCGAAGGTGACCGCCTGCCGCAAGAACATGGAGGAGATCTACAAGGGCCTTCAGCTCTACCAGCTGAAGTTCAAGCGCATCCCGCGCGAGAGCGGCGTGCGCTTCTTCGCTGAGCTGATTGACACCAACACTCTCGAGGCGGTCGAGGCGAGCGCCATCAAGCTCACCTGCCCCGGCGTCGACTACGGCGTGCTGACCTGCAACGACCTCGATCCCGCCGACTGGTACACGGACCTCGAACTGGTGGACGGCGGCTACTCGACCTACGCCGGGCGCGACCAGGATGAGTTTCCCCTGCGGCAGTTTCCCGGGAGCGGCAAGGAGCCGCTGGTGGCGGACGACAACGACGGAGGCATGAACCACCGCACGACGACCGTCGTGCTGTACGCGGACGGCAACGTCGGCACCTTCGAGATTGCCGATCTCGAGGATGACGGCACCCTGATGGAGGACGAGGCGCTCCTGATCGTGGGGCCGGACTCGCCGATCGAGGTCTTGCGCAAACTGAGCCTGGACTGATCCCCGGTTGGATCCGGACCGGCCCGCGGTTCGGCCCGGACTGGGCTTCGAGTCACCGATTCAGCGCCCGTCGAGCTTGCACTCGAGGGAGGATGAGGGAATCCTGCCCCGTCGGCCGATACCGGTGAGTACGTCGACCCCGATGAAGGTCTTCTCTCTACTGCGCGCCATGCGACCCCACCAGTGGGTCAAGAACGCTTTCGTTCTTGCGCCCCTCTTCTTCGCACGCGCCGCCGGGGGCAGCTGGTCGACCGACTACCATCGGTCGGGGGGGGGCGATGGCGATGTGCGCTCGGCCCTGCTGGCCCTGGTCGCCTTCATCCTGGGCTCGAGCGCGATCTACCTCCTGAACGACCTCTGGGACGTGGAGCGCGACCGCGCTCACCCCACGAAGCGCCTGCGGCCGATCGCCTCGGGGGCGCTGGCGCCCGGCGCCGCGCGGGCCGCGACGGTGATCTGCGCGGGCGGAGCCCTCGCCGTCGGCCACTCGGCGGGCGGCGAGCCGCTCTCGGTCGCCTGGATCGTGCTGGCCTACATGGCGCTCAACTTCTTCTACAGCGCGGGTTTCAAGCGCGTCGTGCTGATCGATGTCTTCTGCATCGCCACGGGCTTCCTGTTGCGGGTCATCGCCGGCGGCGTGGCCGCCGGCGCGCAGCTCTCGCAGTGGCTGATGCTCTGCACGCTCTTCCTGGCGCTGTTCCTCGCCCTATGCAAGCGGCGAGCGGAGACGGACCTGCTCGGCGTCGAGCGCGGGGAGCACCGGGCAACCCTCGGCGAGGGCGCCTACAACGTGCGCTTTCTCGACCAGATGGTCACCGTCCTGGCTGCCTGCACGATCCTCTGCTACGCCATGTACACGGTCTCCGACGAGACCGTGAGCAAGTTCCAGACCGAGCACCTCGTCTGGACCGTCCCCTTCGTCGTCTTCGGGCTCGCCCGCTACATGTTGCTGGTGACCAACGAGCGCGCCGGCGGGAGCCCGGCCCGCACCCTGCTCGGCGGCGATGCGGTGTTCGTCGGCAACTGTCTCGCGTGGCTGGCCACCGTCGCGGCGGTGCTCTGGGGGGATGCGTTCTGGGGCGGTCCCTGAGCGCCGGCCGAGCCTCTCGCCCGCGCATCCCAGGGTGAGAGCTAGCGCCTGGAACGGGCTAGCCGCCGAGCAGGCCGTCCAGGGCCTCCGCCAGCAGCCGCGAGCGCGCCGCCTGGCGTTCGGCTACCTGCTCCACCCGCGGGATGATCCCCGGGGGCGGGGCGAGGGCGCGCCAGCGCTCGAGCAGGGTGCGCGCCGCGGCGTCGGGGCGCGAGGCGAGCCAGGTCTCGACGCTGGCCTCGGCCAGGGCGCGGTCGGCGGCTTCGTCCTCCAGGAGCGCCAGCAGGGTGGTGGCGATGCGGTCGCCGGCGCCGAGGGCCACCAGGGCCGTGGCCGCCGCCTGGCGCAGGTCGAGGGGCTCGGGGGGGGCGATTAGGGCCTCCAGAGCCACGGTCGAATCGGCCAGGCCCAGGCGCCCGAGGGAGCGCGCCGCCGCGACCCGGCGCTCGTGCCCGATCCTCGGCGCGAGGAGGGCGCGCAGGGCAGGTTCGGCCTCGGGGTAGGCGACGCTGCCCAATGCGGCCGCGGCCTCGGTGGCGAGGTCAGGGTCGCCGAGGGCGCGCACCAGGGCGGGGCCGGCGGAGACGGCGCGCGCTCCCATGCGCTCCAGGCACTGGGCGGCGTGCACCCGTACGTAGCGGTCGCTGTCGCCTAGGGCACGGCACAGCGGGTCGACGATCCAGATCCCCAGGCGCGCCAAGACGAAGCGTGCATCGTCCACGCCGCGCAGCTGGAAGTGCTCTCCCGAGAGCTGGGAGATGCGCTCCCAGGCCGCCCGTCTCAGGCGCGCGGAGGGGACCGGCGCGCCCAGGCGCCCGGTGGGGTCGCCGCTGGCCCACAGGCGCAGATGCTCGTCGGGCTGATCCACGCCGACCACGGCGGCCAGGGCGCCGAGGCGCTCGTCGACCGCGGCCAGGAGGGCGGGGTCGGCCGCGCCCGCCGTGTTGCGAACACCCCACAGGGCCTCGAGCCCCGCGTGGTTCCCGAGGGAACTCAGGCAGCTCGCCGCCCAGACGATGGCCTCGGGGTGCTTCTCGTACTTCAGGCGCGCGATCACTCGCGGGATGACCCAGTCGCTCCCCGCGCGCTCGAGAGCGTAGGCCGCGTTGGCCCTGAGCCAACCCTCGCTCGCGCGCTCGAAGAGGGTCAGGAGCTGCTCGAGGGCGGCGTCGCCGCCGACGACCGCCAGCAGCTCGCAGGCGGCGGCTCGCTCCTCGTCGGCGCGCCCGGCCTCGGCCGCGATGGCGGCCAACAGCGGCGTCGCGCCCGCGCCCATCAAGCGCACCTCCTCGAGCGGCAGCTCCCGCGCGCGCCCACTGGAGTAGGCCAGCATCCGGACCAGCCCGGAGAGGTGCTCGGGTTCGACGGCAGCGGGGGGAGCAGGGGGCTCGCGCTCCTCGGCTGCCAGGAGCGCGTCGAGCTCCGCGAGGGCCTCGGCGACCACCGGCCGGTGGTCGGCCCGCGCCGCGGGCCCTTCCACACCGCAAGCCGCTACCCACAGCAGGGGGGCACCGATCAGGACGCGTCTCACGGCGTGAGCTCCAGGCTCTCGACCAGGAAGGCATTGGCGTCGCCTTCGGGATCCCACAGCGCCGGATCGGCGTCGGCGTAGTAGGGGGTCAGGCGGTAGAAGAGGGCCACCTCCAGCGCGCCCTCCTGATCGAGGGGCACGCGGCGCGTCTCGTGGGCTTCGAGCAGGTTGTCCACGATGTCCACCTCGTGTCGGTAGGGGCTGCGGATGCGGTAGACGTGCCGCCAGGGCGCGGGCGTCGCGCCCTGAGCCGTCGCCGGACGCCAGAACAGGTCCGCTGCCCGCGAGCGCTCGTCGGTTGGGAAACTGTGGCCGGCCCCGACGTTCTCGATCTCGATCACCCAACCTCCGCCCTCGCGAACGCCGCGCAGCTCGACGGCCGAGCGCACGAGGTCCATGTCGTGGCCGCCGAGGCAGCGGTGGTCTCGCCCGCGGTTGGGGTCGCCGTCGCGGAAGGGCATGTGGCAGTCCATGCAGGCGATGCCTTGCTCGAAGTAGCGCGACTCCTTCCATTGCTGCACGGTCTTGTGCTGGTCGTGGCAGCCGCCGCAGAATTCGGGGCGCTGCAGGTCGAGGGTGGCGACCGGCCGGCAGGGGGCGGCGGGCGCGTCGATCGTGCCGGCCATGCCGCCTCCGGGCAGAGCGTGGCAGGAGATGCAGTCGACCCCCTCCGAGCGTCGCGACGAGCGCGGCAGGACGCGCATGCCGATCCCGGTCTCGAGCACCGGTCGCGGGGCGTGGCAGTCGATGCAGTCGGTGTTGGAGAAGTCGTTGGAAAGGGCGACCACGTCCGGGTCGCGCCAGGATTCCCGGTGCCAAGAAGCCTCCCACTCCGCGAAGACCTCGGCATGGCACTCACGGCACTGCTGGGAGGAGGTGAACGTGCGGGCCGGGGCCGCCTCCTCTCCGGGCGCGAAAACCGCGGCCACAGCCCAGAGGCCCAATGCGCCCACCGCCACCCCGAGGCCCGTGCGCAGGCCCTTCACGAGGTCGGCTCTCCTTCGCCCACGAGACGACCCGCGGCCATCTCGAGGGTGCGATCGGCCAGGGCCGCGGCCTCGCCCGGGTCGTGGGTGACGTGCAGCATCGTCAGCCCCAGGCTGCGCTGCACCTCGGACAGGCGCGCGAGCAGGGAGGCGCGAAGATCGGCGTCGAGCGGGCCGAGAGGCTCGTCGAGCAGAAGCAGGCGTGGGTTCGGAGCCAAGGCGCGGGCCAGGGCCAGGCGCTGGGCCTCGCCTCCGGAGAGGGTGCCCGGGAGCCGGTCCTCGAGGCCCTCGAGATGCACGAGCTCCAGCAGCTCGTCCGTGCGCCGCCCGCGCTCGGCGCGGGGCGTCCCGCTGTAGGCGAGGACGAATGCCAGGGTGCGCCTGACGCTCATGTGGGGCCACAGGGCACCGCCCTGGAAGAGCATCCCCACACCGCGCGCAGCGGGGGGGACGAGCAGCCGCGACCCGTCGCTGGCCAGCGCTCCGAACAGGCGCACGCTCCCTGCCCAGGGCCGGGCGAGGCCGCAGATCGCACGCAGGAGCGTCGTCTTGCCCGAGCCCGAGGGCCCCACGATCAGGACGTGCTGCCCGCTGTCGATGGAGATATCGACGGAGCCGAGAAGGTCGCGCCCGCCGGCTCGCACCGTCAGGCCTTCGAGTTCGATCGCAACAGTCATCCGATCACCTCCAGGCGCCGTCGGCCGAAGAGCGCCCACAGGAGCCCGGGCAGCACGATGAAGAAGACGATCAGGAGGCACAAGGCGGCGACCGCGTCGTCGCGGGCGAAGTGGATGCGGTTGAAGGCCTTGAAGATCACCGTGCCGTTGGCCGCGGGGACCAGGATGGCCGCGTCCAGCTCGCGCATGGCCAGGACGAAGACCAGGGTCCAGCCGCCGATCAGGGAGGGGCGTACGCCGGGGGCGACGATGCGCGCCAGGCGCGCCGCGGGGCCCGCGCCGGCCAGCTCCGCGGCCTCCTCACCACGCGGGTCGAGGGCGGCCACCGCTCCCGAGGAGATCAGGAGCGGGAAGACCAGGAAGCGGCCGACGAACAGCACGACGATCATCGCACCTCCGTTGTAGACGGCGGCCATGAGGGCCGCGTCGCGGTTCCACAGGGCGATGTTACCGATGCCGAACAGGATCGCCGGGACGGCGAGCGGGAGCAGGGCGAGGAACTCGAGGGCGCGCCCGCGGCGGGAGCGCTCGAGGGCGTGGCCGAGAATCAAGGCCAGGGGCGTACAGAGCGTCGCTGCCAGGGCCGAGTAGACGAGGCTGTTGGCGAGGAAGGTGCGCTCGAGGTCGAGCGTGCGGGACATGGCGTCGCGGAAGCCGGCCGCCGACCAGCCGCGCGCGCCGCCGCCCGCCTCCCAGGTCAATCGTGCGAGGGGCAGGCCGGCGCACAGGGCGACGACGATCAAGCAGAAGGCCAGGGCCGGCCAACGCAGGCGGCCGAGGGCCAGGGGCGCGGGCGAGCGGAAGTCCCCGTCGATCGTGGCCAGGGCGCCGCGGCGGCGCAGGGCCAGGGCGGGCAGCAGCATGGCCAGGGTCAGCAAGACCAGAGGCAGGGCCGTGGCCACGGCGCGCCCCGCTTCCTGATCGCCCTGCCAGGAGGCGAAGATCTCGTCCGCGTAGACGTTGAACTTCGGGCCGACCGAGGAGACGTAGTCGGGGACGGCGAAGTCGTTGACCGCGAAGACGAAGGCCAGACACGCGCCGCAGGCCGCGCCCGGCAGGATCAGGGGCAGCTCCATGCGCAGGGTCGCACCGAGTCCGCCCACCAGCAGGGCGGCCTCCTCGCGGCGTGCGTCGATGCGCTCGAAGGCGCGGGCGGTGAACAGGGCCACCAGGGGAAAGGTGTTGGCGCCCAGGATCCAGACCGTGGCCGGCGCGCCGCGCACCTCGCTGACCGCCGTCCAAGTGATGGCCAAGAACAGGGGCGGTAGCATGAAGGGAACCAGACCCAGCGGGCGCAGGAGAGCCGCGCAGGGAACGTCCGTGCGGGCCACGAGGAAACCGTAGGGAGCGCCGAGGACGACGGCGACCGCACTCGCCCCCAGGCCCAGCCAGACCGTGCGTCCCAGCAGGTCGAGGGTGCGCGGGGAGAGCAATCCCTCCACGTCGTCCGGGCCCACGCGCGCAGCCATGACCACCACGGGGGCCAGGCAGGCGAGGGCGAAGACCGCGGCGGCGGCGATGACCAGCGGCCGGCTCAATCGAGGAACATCTCCTTCAACTGCCCGTGGCGCTCGTCGATCTCGGCGCCGACGCGGGCGTAGTCCACCTGCATGACCTTCATGCGCTCCAGGGGCAGCGGGTGCTCGAGGTCGGTCAGGGAGGCGTGCAGGGGGATCTGGGCCGAACGCGAGCGAGCCAGGGTCTCCTCGACCTCGGCCGAGAGGACGAAGTCCACCAGGCGGCGCGCCGCGTCGGGGTGGGGAGCCTGGGCCAGCACGCAGACCGTGTTGGGGATCAGGAGCGTACCCACCCCGTCGGGCCCCGCGTCGGGGAAGACCGCCGCCACCGGCGCGCCGCGGTCGAGGGCCACGTTGAAGTCGTCCGTGTCGGTCCAGCCCCACGCGAACTCACCGGCGCTGACCAGGCGCATCAAGGTCGCGTTGCCGCTGGTGAGGTGTACGTCGCCCTGTTTGACGCCCGTGAGGTACTCGAGGGCGCGCTCCTCGCCCAGCACGCTGAACAACGCCGTGGCGTGGGTCAGGGTCGTGCCCGTCAGGGGGCGCGCCATGCCGCACTGCCCGCGCCAGCGCGGATCGACCAGGTCCCACATGCCGCCGATTTGCGCCGGGTCGGCCAGGTCGGTGTTGACGATCAAGACCCGCGCACGGGCGGCGAATCCGGTCCAGCGTCGCTGTGGGTCACGGAACTCCTCGGGGATGTCGGCCGCGCTAGGTGAGTCGTAGGCGGCGAGCAGTCCGTCGTCCGCCAAGCTCACGGTGTGGGCGATCTCGTTGTTCCAGAAGACGTCGCAGCGCGGGCGGTTGCGCTCCTCGCGGATGCGCCGCACGAGACCGACGGTCTTGTGCGCCTCGATGTCGTACTCGGCACGCACCGAAAGCCCGCTCCGCTCCTCGAAGGTGCGCACGATGGGGGCTGCATGGACCTCGTCGAGGGCGCAGTACAGGATGATGTCGGGCTCGGGAGCGCAGGCGGCCGCCGAAAGGGCGAGGCCGACGAGTGCCGGGCGTGAGCGGTGCGGGGGGCGGGCGCGCTTCATGGGGGACTCTCTAGCGGTCGTGGGGGTGGCAGGACACACCGGCGTCAGTCTACTTCCTCGCCGGGTGGGACCCACTGACGGCCGCCTCGATCCGCCGGCAGCCCGTCGAACAACGCCCTACTCCGACTTCGCCCTCCTTGCAGCGACGAAGATGTCATCGTCTCGCTGCGGCTCCTCTCCGATGATCCGCTAGGCTATCGGGTCCGCCGACCGCGGTTCACGACTAGGAGCAAGGTGTCCACACGACTCGCCGAACGCATGTCCGTACTGGGGACGGAGACCGCCTTCGAGGTGCTGGCCAAGGCCAAGGCACTCGAGGCGGCTGGCCGGGACATCGTCCACCTCCACATCGGGGCGCCGGATTTTCAGACCCCCGAGAACATCGTCGAGGCGGCCTGCAAGGCCTTGCGCGACGGCTACCACGCCTACACGCCGGCCAAGGGCCTGCCCGAGGTGCGCGAGGCCGTTTGCGAGGACATCGCCGCGCGGCGCGCGGTCGAGGTGAATCCCGAGCAGGTGCTGATCGTCCCCGGCGGCAAGCCGACGATGTTCTACGCGATCCTGATGTTCGGCGAGCCCGGCGTGGAGATCCTCTACCCCAATCCCGGTTTCCCGATCTACGAGTCGATGATCCGCTGCTCGGGGGCGACCGCCGTGCCGATCGAACTGCGCGAGGAGCAGGACTTCTCCTTCAGCGCCGAGGCGGTCCTGGCGCAGATCACGCCGAGTACGCGCCTCTTGATCCTCAACACGCCGGCCAACCCCACCGGCGGCGTCGTGCCTCGCACCGAGATCGACGCGCTGGTGGTCGGGCTCGAGGACCACCCGCAGGTCACCGTCCTGGCGGACGAGATCTACTCGCGCTTGCTCTACGACGGCGAGGAGCACGTCAGCATCCTCGAGTACGCATCGATCCGCGAGCGCGCGATCCTGCTCGACGGTTGGAGCAAGACCTACGCCATGACCGGCTGGCGGTTGGGCTACGGCGTCTGGCCCGCGAGCCTCATCCGCGAGGCGGAGCGCCTGCAAATCAACAGCGTGTCCTGCACCAACGCCGTGGCCCAGATGGCCGGCGTCGAGGCCCTGCGCGGGCCGCAAGATGCCGTCGACCACATGCGCGCGGCCTTCGACGAGCGCCGGGCGGTGATCGTCGAGGAGCTCAATCGAATCCCCGGTGTGACCTGTCGCATGCCCAAGGGCGCCTTCTACGCCTTCGCCAACACCTCCGGCACCGGGCTTTCATCGCGCGAGCTCGAGGGACGCTTGTTGAACGACGCCGGCGTCGCCACCATCTCCGGGACGAGCTTTGGCGCCCTCGGCGAAGGCTACGTGCGCTTCAGCTACGCGAACAGCATCGAGAACATCCGGGAGGGCGTACACCGCGTCCGCGAGCACCTGGAATCCGTCTGACGATTCCGTCCATCCCGATCCCCATCCCCTCACTCCTTCCTTCTTCCATCGCTTCCATGGGCGTTTTCAAGGCCTACGACATCCGCGGGCTCGTCCCCGACGAGCTGAACACCGACCTCGCGCGCCGCATCGGCGGCGCCTTCGCCCAGCTCCTGGGCGCTCGCCGGCTCGTGATCGGCCGTGATGCGCGCACCCACTCCCCGGAGATCGCCGCCGCCGTGATCGACGGCGTCCGAGGCGCCGGGACCTCGGTGCTCGACATCGGCCTGGCCTCGACGCCCATGGCCTACTTCGCCATCGGCTCCCAGACCTGTGACGGCGGGTTGTGCGTGACCGCCAGCCACAACCCCGGCGAGTACAACGGGATGAAGCTGTGCAGCGAGGGGGCGCGGCCGATTTCGGCGGCGAACGGGATCCTGGACATCGAACACGCTTGCGCCGGAGAGCCCGCGTCACCGGCGGCCGAGCGCGGCACGCTCGAGCAGATCGACCTGCTCGAGGCCTACACCGATCACGTGGTCTCCTTCTGCGACCTTGACGTCCCGATCACGATCGCGATCGACGCCGCCAACGGCATGGCCGGGTACACCCTGCCGTCGATCCTCGAGCGCCTGCCGCAGGTGCGCGCCGAGTGCATGCTGATGGAGCCGGACGGCACCTTCCCGGTCCACGAGGCCAACCCGCTCAAGGAGGAGAACCTCGACGGCGTGCGCGAGCTGATCGCGAGCACCGGCGCGCGCCTTGGCGTCGGGTTCGATGGTGACGCCGACCGCTGCTGTTTCGTGGACGAGACCGGCCGCACCGTGCCGGCGGACCTGATGACCGCGCTCCTCGCGCGCGACCTCCTCGCGCGCAAGGGCGCCGTGCCGGTCGTGTACGATCTGCGCTCCTCGTGGGTCGTGAAGGAGGAGATCGCGCGCGGTGGCGGTGAGCCGATCCGCGACCGCGTCGGGCACTCGTTCATCAAGGCCACCATGCGCGAGCGCGGTGCCGCCTTCGCCGGGGAGCTCTCGGGCCACTTCTACTTCGCCGACAACTTCACCACCGACTCGGGGGTACTGGCGATGATCTCGACCCTGAATCTGCTGGGGCGCGAGGAGAACCGCGAGCGCCCCTTTTCCGAGCTGGTCTGCGACCTGCGCCGCTACCACGCCACCGGGGAGATCAACTTCCGAGTCGAGGACAAGCAGGGGGCCTTCGCGCGCCTGGCCGAGACCTACACGGGCGGCCGCTCCGACGAACTGGATGGGGTGACCATCGAGTTCGGCGACCTCGCGGACGCCGACTGGTGGTGGTTCAACGTTCGCGCCTCCAACACAGAGCCCCTCTTGCGCCTGAACCTGGAGGCGAAGTCGGCCGAAACGCGAGACCGGCGCCGAGACGAGATCGTCGCCCTGCTCGGGGAGCCGGTGGCCTGAGCCCCCTCGGCGGGGGCGCGGATTCCCCTCTTTGGGAGGGAGCGGCGGCCCGCCGCGGCCCCTGGCGGGCCGCCGTCTTGCGAGCCCGCGCGGGTCTCGAGGCACGCCGAGCGCCCTGGGAGGGGCCCTGCGGGCCTGCGAGGCCCGCCCGCGCTCCGCTCGAGCGGCCCTCACCCTCCCAGCGGCGGCGAGGTTCACCCGGACGCGCGGGCCCGCGAAGGCTCGCAGGGGTTTCCAGGTCCGCACCCTCACTGCCGATTAGAGTGTTGCCCGCCCCCCTCTCATGAATCTCCTCGCCCTGGCACCTCTGCTCGTCCCGGCCTGTCTCCCGCCCCGGCAGGATCCCGCTCGCGCGGCACGTGCCGGTGTGCTCGCCGAGGCCTCCGTACAGGCCGCTTGGCCCGAGCGCCTGCGGCGCGATGAGCGCGCTTCGTTTACTCCGCGCAGCGCCGTCGCAGCCCGAGCGGCCCTCGAGCGCAGCGGGCTCGGGCCCGTCGAGCGCGGCGTGGCCCTGATGGCGCTCGGCAGCACGGGGACGACGATCGAACGCGCGCGGCTCGCCTCCTGGTCGGCGGAAGGGACGCCGGCTGAGCGCAAGGCCGCCATCCTGGCCCTCGGAGAACTGGGCACCGGTGTCCAAGACCGCCTGTCCGAACTGTGCGACGATCCAGACACCGAGCTTGCGGCCTGCGCGGCTTTGGCCTTGCTGCGCACCGGGACCCTCTCCGCCCGCGCGCGCGTGGACGAGTTGACCCGCGGGGGACGCTCGGACCTGGCGCAGCGGGCGCGGGACCTGCTGCTGTTCGAGGCCGACCCGCTCGCCGCCGGCGAGCTCCCGGCGCCGCGCCTGCTGCTCGACCTGCGCTGGAGCGCGGCGCGCGCCTACGGATTGGTGGACGGGCAGGCTTGGTCGATCACCTTGCTCGGCGAGCTTCTGGCCGATGAGCGCTTCCTCGACGCGGTCGTCCTGTCCGAGAGCGCCCGCCTCCAAGCCCCCGGCGTGAAGGACCACCTCCTGGCGCAGCTCCTCGAGGTCGGCGGTCAGTGGGCCGTGCGCGCCGCCGTCGCGGGGCTACCGGTGGAGTTGGCCCTGTTGGTCGAGAACGACCTCTGGCGACCGTCGCGGGCGGATTGGGAGTGGATCCTGGATGAGATCGGTACTCGCTCACTGGCGAGCGAAGCCGTCGACCTCCTGGGGATCGCTCGCGCGAGCGCCGGCTTGAACCTGCGGGCGATCGAGTTGCTCTCCCGCGGCGGTGTCTACGATGATCTCGAGGAGCTGAGCGCTCAATGGGAAGACCTCGCTCCGGGGGAGCGAATCCTGGTCTGTCGCGCCATCGGTAACACCCACCGCCCCGACGTCGGAGCGCGCCTAGCCGACTGGGGCGACGACCCGCAGCCCGCGGTGGCCGCGGCGGCCCTGTTGGCGCAGGCGCGCCTGGCCGACTCCAGGGCCATCAGCCGCCTGCGCACCGAGCTGCTCGACCCGCAGCAGACCGGCTGGGCCCTGCGTGTGCGCATGGCCTGCGAGATGGCCTCCGACCCGGTGGTCGGCGACCTCTTGAGCGAGGCTCTCGAACTGTGCGAGGGCGACTGGCGCCTGCGGGTGGCCGCCTCCCTGGGACTCGCCGGCCGTCCCGGCGCCCTGATCGTGCTGCGCGAGGCCCTCGGCGGCAGGCTCCCCGACGGGGAGCTGGGAGTCCTGGTCGTGCGCGCCCTGGGGAGCTCCGGCAGCGAGGAGGACCTCGAGTTCCTGGCGGAGGTCTTCCCGCTCGAGCGCCGGCCGCTCCTCAACCACCACCTGGCGCGGGCGCTCGTGGGGGGACGTTACGAAGAGGCCTTGGGCGTCGTGCGTACCGCCCTCTGGCGCGGCCCCTTCGACCGCAGCGTGCTGGCGGCGGCCGTGCTGATCGACCGCGTGGGGATCTTCCGCCTGCGGGAGGAACTCGCCATGCCGCCCGCCCGAGCGACCTCCGAGGACATCCGACGCGTCGGATTCGCCCTCGGGGAGTGGGGCGGTCTGGCCGAGATCGACGAGCTGCAGCGGCGCCTGCGGGCGCGGACCTTCGATCCGGTCATGCAGGGGGCCTTGCTCGGAGCCCTGAGCGCGCGGACCCATTGACCCCTCTAGAGCGATAGGATGGCGCGCGCCTTGTCTCACCACTCTCTAGCGTCGACCCGCGGACCTGGGAGGTCGCCGCGGTGACCCACCTCATCGGCAGCCTGTTCCGCAACCGGCGCCTGTTGCGCGAGCTCGTCGTGCGGGACCTCAAGGCCCGTTACGTCGGCTCGAGCATGGGCTTCTTCTGGTCGGTCGTGTACCCGTTCATCAATCTGATCGTGTACATGTTCGTGTTTCGCTACGTGCTCAACGTGCGCTGGGAGGACAAGGCCTCGCCGCAGGACGTGGCGATCTGGATGCTCGCGGGCATCGTCGTCTGGACGGCCTTCGCCGAGACCGTCGGGCGCGCGACGAACTCGCTGGTGGAGAACGCGAACCTGATCCAGAAGGTCGTCTTCCCATCGGAAGTGCTGCCCGCGTACCTGACGATCTCCTCTCTGATCAACATGCTGATCGGCATGCCGATCGTTCTGGCCGGCGTGGCCTACTTCGCCTTCGTCGGCGGCACGGACGCCGAGGTGGCGTCGCTCGCCACCCAGGAGATCCTGCCCGAACCGACCCACCGCGCCCTCGCCCTCGGTCTGCCCTTGCTCATGCTGCCCCTCTTGATCGTGCTCCAGGGCATCTTCACGGTGGGCCTGGGCTACCTGCTGAGCGCCCTGAACCTCTTCCTACGGGATACCTATCATCTCGTCGGCGTGGGGATCACGGTCTGGATGTTCGCCACGCCGATCTTCTATCCGCCGCACCTGGTCGAGACCGGCAACGGGGGGCGCTTCGCCTGGATCCTCGAGGCCAATCCGATGCACTGGCTGATCGATTCCTACCGCGAGGTGGTGCTCTTCGCCTCCTGGCCCGATCCCGGCCTGCTCGGGCGCTTCGCCCTCGCTGCCCTGGTCGTGTTCGCCCTCGGCGCGACCTTCTTTCGCGGCCAGAAGGACCGCTTCCCCGACCTCCTGTGATGTCCGAAGTCGCCACCAAGACGGGCCCGGAGGGGGCAGGGACGGAGCGCACCACGAGCGCCATCGTGGCTCGCAACCTCGGCAAGGCCTACGACCTCTACGACAAACCCAGCCACCGCCTGTGGGACCTCCTCCTGCCGGGCACACGACGGGCGCGTGAGTTCTGGGCCGTGCGCAACGTCTACCTCGACGTACCCCAGGGGGCGACCGTGGGCATCATCGGCGAGAACGGCGCAGGCAAGAGCACGCTCCTGCGTCTGTTGAACGGGATCACCAAGCCGACTACCGGCGACGTCCACGTGAACGGTCGCATGACCTCGCTCCTCGAGCTCGGCGCCGGCTTTCATCCGGAGTTCTCCGGGCGCGAGAACATCTACCTCAACTGCTCGATCCTGGGCATGAGCGAGGCAGAGGTCGACGAGCGCTTCGAATCGATCGTCGAGTTCTCCGAGCTCGGTGACTTCATCGATCGCCCGGTCAAGACCTACAGCTCGGGCATGTACGTGCGCCTCGGATTCTCGGTTGCTTCGAGCGTGGATCCCGACATCTTCCTCATCGACGAGGCCCTGTCCGTCGGTGACGAGCACTTTCGCGGGAAGTGCATCAATCGGCTGAACGAGTTTCGGGAGCAGGGGCGGACGATCGTCTTCGTGTCTCACGACATGGGCGCGGTCAAGAGTATGTGCCAGTACGTGGTCCTGATGGACCGCGGCGAGGTGCTCGAGCAGGGAACCGCCGAGGAAGTGGCGGACGAGTACCTCAAACGGGCCCACGCGCGGGGCAACGAGCGACTGTCAGCCCTGAACCGTGATACCGGCGAGTATCCGCGCTGGGGCACGGGTGAGATGGAGGTTCTCGACGTGCGCATGTTCGACGGCAACGGAGAGGAGGGACACGTCTTCTCCTCGGGGGCTCCGTTCCGGATCGTCCTGCGCTACCTGGCGCACGAGGCCTGCCGCCAACCGGTGTTCGGCGTCGGGATCTACCGCTCGGACGGGACCTACATCAACGGCTCCAACCACCACTGGCGCGAGCATCCGATCGAGCTGGGCGAGGTCGGAGCCGGTGAGGAGGGGGAGGTGGAGATGCGCTTCGACGCCATGCCGGTGCTCGAGGGGCGCTACTACGTCACGACCTTCCTCTACGATCACAGCAAGCCAGCGCCGACCGCGATCGATCACAGAGAGCACGCCGTGACCTTCGAGGTCATCGATCCGCGCCACCACCAGCACGGCTTGCTCTACCTGCCGACGGTCTGGTCCGTCAGGCGCTCGCTTCCCGGCGGTGAGGCGCGAGAGCGGGAATCGCCCTCGTGAACGAGGACCTCCTCGACCTCCCCTTCGACCAGTTTCAGCGCTACCGCCTCGTCGCGGACGTTCTTGACGAGCTGCGCGTGGGGCGGCGGCGCTTCACCATCCTCGATGTTGGAGGTCGGACGGCTCTTCTGCGCCGTTTCCTCCCGCGCGATCGCGTGCAGATCGTGGACCTCGAGACGTCCGAGGAGCCTGGGCTCGTGCTGGGTGATGGTGCGGACTTGCCTTTCGGCACCGGCTCGGTGGACGCGGTGGTGGCGTTCGACCCCCTCGAACACGTGCCGAAGCGGCGTCGCCCCCGCTTCATCAGGGAGTGCTCCCGGGTGGCGCGGCGCTGGGTCATCATCGCCGGCCCCTACCGGACCGGTCCTGTTCAACGCGCTGAGCGGCTGCTGCGGGAGTTCCTGAACGACAAGCTGGAGACCGAGCACCGCTACCTCGAGGAGCATCACACCCACGGGCTTCCCGTGCGCGGGGACGTGGAGCGCCAACTGCACAAGCTCGGCGGTCGGGTCGTGAGCATCGGCCACGCCAGCCTGCCGCGCTGGCTGCCGCTGATGATGCTCTCCATGTACATGGATCGGGACGCTCCCCTGCGCGGAATCGCGCGCCAACTGCACCGTTTCTACAACGAGCTGATCTACTCCCACGATCACGAGGCGCCTGTCTACAGGCACGCGGTAGTCTCGGCTCTCGACGGAGCTCCACTGCCGGATGCCGAAGCGATCCTGAGCGACGGGGTGCTCGAGCGCGAGGCGGTTGCGGCGCCCACTCACCTGCTCGGCGAACTCCTGAGCTTCGATGCCCAGCGCGACGTCGTCGAGGGTGAGTGGGGGCGGCTTACCGAAGTGATCGAGGGACTCAAGGCCGACCTGAAGGGGCACCGCGGCTCCCTGGCGGAGATCACGGACCTGCGAGTCGAGCAGGATGCCGTCATCGAGGACCTGGAGGGCGAGTTCGAGGCCATCCGGCGTGAGCTCGCGCTCGTGCGCGGGGAGGCCGAGCGTGAGAGCGAGGAGCAAGGTGCGGTGATCGCGACCCTCGAGGCGGACCTCACCGGGCACAGGGAGTCCGTCACGGAAGCCACGACCGAGTTGGAACGCGCGCGCGAGGAGACGCGCAGCGAGCGCGAGATCCTCGAGGCGGACCTGGCCGAGCACGCTGAGCTGATCGAGGAGTTGCGCGCGCTGCACACGGCGGAGATCGAGGGCAAGCAGGCCCTCGAGGAGCAGCTGGTGGCCAGTTTCGAGGAGCATGCCCGCGAGCGCGAGACCCTGGCTGGGGACCTGGCCGAGCACGGCGAGCTGGTCGAGGAGCTGCGTCTGCTGCACACGGCGGAGATCGAGGGCAAGCAGGCCCTCGAGGAGCAGCTGGCGGCCAACGCCGAGGAGCACACCCTCGAGCGCGAGACCCTGGCGGGGGACCTGGCCGAGCACGGGGAGCTGGTCGAGGAGCTGCGTCTGCTGCACACGGCGGAGATCGAGGGCAAGCAGGCCCTCGAGGAGCAGCTGGCGGCCAACGCCGAGGAGC
>NZBA01000092.1 GCA_002686265.1 Planctomycetota bacterium | reverse complement strand
CATAGATTTGTCCGGTTTGTCAGATGGAGACTTGACTATTAGTCTGACCTTGACCGATGCGGCCGGCAATGTCGGTACAACCATTAGCCACAGCAACTTGAAACTGGATACTACTGCTCCAACTACTGAGAACACCATCCTGGTCAGCGATCAACTGATAAGTGCAGGCTCAGTAACGATTGCCAGTTCAGGCGAGGCTGCCAACCAGGTCTGGCTGGTACCAGCTACCACTTCGAAAACTGCGGCTCCATTTACTGAGTCCGACACCTTCAAGAAGGCAACCAGTGGCGTAGCCACCAGCATTATGATTCCAATGGTGGAGGGGGAGTATAAGCTCTTTGTCATCGATACGGCCGGTAATGTTTCTGCTCCTTCTACCGCTACCCTGACAGTAGACCAGACAGCGCCATCACTGACTGAAGTAAGAATAACCTCTTCTAACAACCTTACTAATCAGGCCAAACTGGCTGATACTATCACCTTGAACTTGACTGCCAACGAGTCGCTAACAACGCCACCCACAGTGACCATAGCCGGTCAGACTGCCACTGTGGTCGGTTCGGCCGACTCCTGGTTGGCCTCTGTTTCTGTGATAAGCACTATGCCTGAAGTCGGTGTAACCTTCTCTATCTCCAGCTACGCCGATGCGGCGGGTAATAGTGGGACAAACGTCAGTGCTACCACTGATAGCAGTAGCGTAACTATAGATCGGACCAAACCAGACAATCAAAACACGGTCTTTGCCTCGTCGGTCACAGTCCTAGTTGGCCAGACTGTTACTCTCAATGCCGCCTCAGACCAGGGCGCTGTCTGGCTGGTCAGGGAGATGGTTGATTTATCAGCTACACCACTATCAGCTGGAGATCAAATGACCACGGCCGCGGGTGGTACAACCACCATAGTTGCCCCGTCGGTGGAAGGGCATTATCGGTTACATGTGGTCGATACAGCGGGCAATATCTCAAACGGGTCAACCAAGCAGCTAACAGTGGCCGCTTTTGCTAACGGCATCAGGGCTTCTGCCGTGCTGAACCAGTTAAAGATCTCCCCCTTGTCAGGGCTGACGTCCGGTATTTTGACACCGCCAACAGCCAGTCAGTTGACGAAGGCTTCATTGAATGCCAGCACCAGACAAATGGCGGATATCATTACCGCTTTAGCCAATGTTGGTGTCAGCAGTGATTTAACGACCGAGGTCTTGTCAGCGGCCATTAACCTGGCGAAAGGTAACGGTTTTAGGCTGGGTTCAGGCAATGCGCAAGGGGTAATCGATCAATTTGGGATTGCTCCGCTGAACAACCTGAGTTTAACACTCAGCTTCAATTCGGATGATCTAACTCTAGCTATGGCTGAAGCCACGGCGAGTGACCGATCAACCGTCTGGGCCAAATTGCCAACGACTAAGCAAGGCAGCGTAACAGCTAAACAGCTGTCAACGGCCATCAAGCTGGCCCAAGGGCATAACGGCTACACTTTAAGTTCAGGCAATGCGCAAGGGGTAATCGACCAATTTGGAGCCCCCCCGCTGGACGGCTTGAACCTGGTACTCGGCTTTGACGCCTCTGATCTGGTCATCGCACTGGCCAATGCTACAGCAAAGGATAAATCGAGTGCCTTTAACCAATTGTCACCAATAGAGCGAGGTAGTATGACCACCGATCAACTGTCAGCCGCTATTCGGTTGACAGAGGGACATAGCGGTAATGTTTTACCGGGCTCTGTTACCGCTCAAGACGTAATTGATGAATTCGCTCAACTTCCCTTAAGTGTCTTAGCTGTCACAGACTTCACCTTCGACCATAAGGACCTGATTATTGCTTTGGCCAATGGCACGGCCGGTGATGTATCCACCTCTCATGCGCAATTACCGCCTAACAAGGTTGGTAGCGTAACGGCGGATCAATTGGGCGCAGCTGTTAATCTGGCTAACGATGGTGGTTATCCCTATCCATTTACATATGGTACTGACGGTACTGATGGCGTAAATGCCAGTCAGGTGGTGGCGGCCCTAGGAGAACTGGGGGAAACAGTCGGTGTTGAGAGATTGATTATTGCCATCAGCAAAGCTAAAGATGACGATGGTAGTGGTTCAGTGGGGCTGACAGAGATCAATCTCAAAAACAGTTCTGATGCCACAGTCAACACAAATACATTACAAGCCGCTATCAATATCAACGATGCAACTCGGACTTCGCTGTTGCCAGCGGGAGTCACCCCCACCGAAGTAGTTACCCAACTGGACTGGTTGAATCAGACGGTTGAACTGCAGACATTGAGGATTGCACTGGCCAATAACAACTCCCTGTCCACAGCGGCCGTTGGCCTATCCGTTGATCCATCAAGTTTCCTGCAGGCGGCAGTTACCGCCGCGGAAGGGATAGGTAGCTTTAGCGGTGCACGTGTGGATATCACAGTTGCTGCCGCCTTGCTAAGTCTGGTGACGCCTGATAAAACCCAGGTAACGGCGGTCACACTACAGCAGATGCTTGACGCATACACCTATACTGATCCAGATAGCAGCAGTAGTGTGACCATAAAAGCGGCTGTGGCTAACCGGCTTTCTGTCACTGAAGCTCAACTGATTGATGCTCTGAACGGTGGGGGGAATTTTGATGCCGCCACACAAAATGTAGATCTCTCCATATCAGCAGCTTTCCTACAAGTGACCTTAACCAGTTTAGTCAATGCTCTGAACGAGAACACAAATGGCAGTGGGGAAACAAACTTTAATGCTGCGGCCATCAGTATTGGGAGTAATAAGAGAAGTTTGCTGGATGCTCTTGTTTTAGGGCGGATTGAAACGACTTATACGCTTGGTTTCGTGCAGGGATTGAATATAATGTCCTTGCCTAACAAACCGAACACACCTTATACGGCCAAAACTTTAGCCGAAAAGATTGGTGATGTTACTCTGATCATCCGCCTGGACAAAACACTGCAGCGCTTTGAAGCCTATATTCCTACTATTGAAACGGGTAACGGATTTACCATCAATGGAGGCGAAGGTTACATTATCAATACCACACAGGCCAAAGGTAGTGCTTTCACTGGCAAGGTTTGGGTTGACGCAGCACCAGCTACAACACCAGTTGTTGCTGATAGTTTGGCTATAGCGGCACCGTCAGCAAATACTGACTCGAATATATGGGCTTTTGTCTTGGCTGGAAAGTTGCCGGCTGAATTGCACACAGGCGGCTCTATGAACTTCAGGCTAACCGATTCACTGACGGGCCAGATTTTGACGGAATATAGCAGCCTGCAGACCGGTGATCCGGTGGCTGAACTAGCTGATAATAGTTTCCGTCTGGTAATGGTAGACCAGCTAAGAAGGTCGGTGATCAAACCTCAAGACCAATTCAAGCTGGAAGTCTTCGATCTACAGGATCGCCTAATTGGAAATACCGATCTGGTGATAGATGCGGATGATCTACAGCAAGCCTTTACCGTCAAGAAGATTGAATATAACCAGATACCCGAGATCTCACGCCTATTACCCAATTATCCCAACCCATTCAATCCTGAAACCTGGATTCCCTTCGAAATTGATTGCCAATCAGAGGTGGTAATTACCATCTACGATATTGTTGGCAAACCTGTTCGTGCCATAGACCTCGGCTTCCGACATGCTGGGCTTTATACTACGCGCACTCGGGCTGCCTATTGGGATAGCAAGTCAGAACTAGGTGAACAGGTGGCTAGCGGAGTCTACTTCTATTCTCTTTCGGCTGAGAGTGATAAATCGACCTTCTCCGCCACCCGGCAAATGATAATTCTGAAATAGGATAGATCAAGTAAGATGAAACACGGATTCGATTTTAAGCTACCAATGTCAAAATTAGCATTCGGGCTAATAATGTTACTATTGGCCTTTGATGCTAGGGCTAACCCCATTTTTGTCGTTGCTGGCAAGGTAGCTGATAGTACCGGTGCCGCAATGGTGAATGCCAAAGTGCAAGTCAGCAACCAGACCAACACATCTTTAGAAACCAAGGAGGCCACTACCAATGCCGAGGGGCTGTATAAAATCCTGTTTATGGATATGTTCGATGATGGAGACCTCGATAACAGCTTTATCAGCTTGGGCGATGTGTTGAAAATTCATGTTCTGAATGCCTCTAATGAATTCATTGCTGAACACTCGTGGGTAGTAATGCCTTTGCAAATTATCAATAAGATCATTGAAAGCAATATCCAACTGTTTAGTCTGGTAGAGGACATCCCCCAAACTATCAATTTTTCACCAGTTGATTCAACCAAAACGGTGGCCAAATATAAAATTCTGTCTCCATCGGATCGGGGACAGCTCTCCGCCTTCGACTCAGCTACAGGCCAAGTGTTATATAGTCCGGAAGACAACTACAGTGGGACAGATTCAATCCTTTTTGAGGTCGATTATGCGGGAGGTGGCGGTAGCGATCAAGTAGTAGCCAAAATAACGGTCAGTGCAGTCAATGATGCGCCATTTGTTAGTGTTGGCAATTCTATTGAGGATCTGACCGTATGGGCTGGAGACAACGACATAACTATAGACTTAGCAACCGTTTTTTCAGATCCAGATATAGCCTCATTGCCGACAGATGATCAGCAATCAACTGATGTTCTGACTATAGCAGGGAACATATCGGATAGTAGTGGAACACCACTTTCTGGCTCACATGTTCAAATAACTAACCAGACCCAATTGGAGGTCCTTCCCGAAAGTATTACCAATACTGACGGGACATATGAAATTGTGCGTCTGAACATAGATCAGGCTGGCCCAGTTGCATTTAGAGACGATACTCTTTTAGTTGAAGTCTTTGATAGTTCCGGCACTCAGGTCCTGATAGATAATTATCAGTTGACGGGTTTAGACATTGCCCAAAGGCTAGCCGATATCAGTTTTCGTGGCAATAACAGGGTGAATTGGTTTTCCATCAGGGAAAGCTTAAATTTTGAGTGCCAAATTACGCCTTCGGATCAGCCATTTGTAACAGCCACCATCCATGACCAGAGTCTGATATTGGATATAACCGATGACTTACGCCAAGAGGGAGAAATTGAGGTTACCTTGCAGGCGACGGATATGAGTCAAGCCACTTCGCCGCCGGAGTCCTTCAAAGTGGAAATAAAAGCCAGTGCCTTGCAGATTGTTGGCCAAGCTCAGGGTGAACTCAGCCCAGGTATGCAAGCATATGCCATCGTCTCTTCGGCTGAGCAAGAGCGATTTGACACTATTGATGAAATCGCTGCGGTTGATTCAACCAGCGGTCAATTTACCATTTTACTCTACGAAGACGCCAGCCAGGTGACAGCCGAGATTGGTGATGAGGTGATCGTTGTGGTCGAAGATACGGAGGGTGATTTCTTGGCCGAGACGGAAATTACTGTTTTGGATAGCCACATTACCTCTACCCTCATCCCAGCTAATCTGACAATTGAGAGCCAACCCACTCGCCTCTTTGAGGTGGCAGGTGTGGGGGAGATTGGCCTGCAGTTACCCGACTTAGGGACCCGAGTCACCACCAGTATAACAGCGGCCCCACAGCAGGAGGTCGAAGCCATATTGCCGGCTACCATTGATTTGGCTCAACGTATGCCGGAACAGATGATCCGGATTGAAATTAGCGGAGAGGGTGTAGACACAGGCATAGATGGCGATTTCAAGGACAGCCCACTGACCATTAGCCTGCCTTTTAGTCACGGTGAACAGGCGGCAGATACCGTGGTCTTGCTGTCAGAAGCGGTCGGTGAGCAACCGGCTCAACTGGAGATGTTGGCTACCACACAGAGTGAGAACCAGCTAACGGCTGATCTGTACCACCTGAGCTATCTGTTGACAGTTAAAAACCAGGCTCCAACTATCGTTGACGGCTGGCAGGCGGCCATTAGTACACAGCTAGAAGGGGCGCAACCTGTACGGAGAGTGACGGCGGGTAGTGACAGTATCACTATCGATCTGCAGCAGATTTTCAGCGATGAAGATTTGAGTTGGGGTGATGATCTGGTTTACCAGCTAAGCCTTATGGGTACCGATTTAGTTAGTGTGGAAGATGCCACCGCTTTAACGGATCAAGGAGGCACGGCCGAGGCTTTTGGTAGTGGAGGGATTACTGGATCGACCGAAGCTGGAGTTACAGCTGATTACCGGCTAGAGGAGGCGCAGTTGAGGTTGAAACCGACCAGCGATAAGAGCCGGGAGGGTGAGGTAGTGGTAACCTTGCATGCCGTCGATGTCAAT
>NZBA01000091.1 GCA_002686265.1 Planctomycetota bacterium | reverse complement strand
GAAATCGAGGCGATCCAGGCCGACTGCTTCCGGCAGGATTTCCGCCGTCTGGGACCTTCGATCTACCGCACCGTCGAGGTGTGGCTGAACGGCTACTTGAAGTGGAAAGACTCCAACATCCCGATCATGCGCAAGAAGGCCGTGAAATTCGCCGCTTCTGTGCGCAGCGCCTACCCCGCCTTCCGACCTGGACGGATGTTTGGACCCACGCGCGAAACGCGCCGCGAGCTGCGGCAGCTTGAGCTGCGCTGCCATGAAGTACTGGGCAAGCCCACGGCCGCCGAACAGCTGCTGGGGCTGGGGGCCGTCGGCGCGGCCGCGTTCACGGCGCTGAGGCTGAAGCTGAACCTGTTCCAGCACCCGAAGATGAACCGCCGCGAGTACCGGCTTCCGCAGCCGCTGCCCACGCCGCCGTTGCGGATTCCCGCCGAAAGCCTATCGCCGTCATAAGGGGCTCGACCATTCCCATTCATTTCTGCGCTACGCACTGCCGCAATCTGGCAGAACCAGAGATGGCTGGGGACAGACAACTGGACAGGGATGCTCTGTTGAAAACCAGTACCGCAACAATCTCAGATCTGATCTTGATTCTGCTGATGACCTGGAGAGAACCGGTAAGGCGCTTACCAGACACAGGATCGATCCACTCAGTGGTTGGGGTGCGAACCTGGTACGACGGGGGCCGTTTAAGCTTTTTCCACTTATTTTTCAGCAGGTTGTCTGCGATCTTCTTCAGATTCGGCGTCGCGTCGTACCCGAAGTAGAACTGAACGCCATTGCCATCCCATCGGTCATAGGATTCCCGCCCGGGGCGCAAATTTGCCCTGGGCGCTCTTTTGTCTAAGGGCTCATTGACCCTCCTGACAGATCGCACACGTAGGCTGCTATGGGTGCACGTTTGGCATCCGCTACCTGCGCAACGTCCTCGTCCGTAACCGAGCCGTCGCTATCGACATCACCGCCCAGGGTACGAATGATATAGCCGTAGATGCTCCTCCAGGTGCGCCTGCTCGCGCGGCGTGTCCCACCGGTTGACGAATTGTAGATGAGAGAGTTGTGTGTGCGGGTAAAGGATCGTTTTGCCGTCAATCTGCTTTTGCTGGATCATCTTCAGGACACGTGGACAGTGCTCAAGGTCACCGACACTGAACACGTAGCTGCCCGGATCGATCTGACCACTGGTCATCGCGTCAAGGGCAGCAACTAGGTCCGACGGCTGGCCGCCGGTGGAGCCGACCAGGGTCACCTCGTCGTAATGGACGAGTTTCGAATCCAACGTCACCTTGTGCTCGTCGGGCGGCAGTGCACTGAAGAAGTCGGCCACACCGCCTTTGGCCAACAAGCCCAAGCCGTGCTGTAGCGCATCCAGGCTGCCCACGGCCAGGATCACGTCATCTGCGCCTTTCCCTTCGCTCACCTCGCTGACCGTGGCCTGTAACTGGTCGGCCATGACAGTGGTCAGCACGACGCCACCACACGCCGCTTTTTCACACAGTTGCGCGTGTGCATTGTCGAGTCGGTGTTGCACGAGATCCGAGAGGATGATGAGCCTGGGACGATAGGGCAAGGCCATTTCCACGTGCATGCGGCCCATGGCCCCCGCGCCAATCACGACCGTGATACCACCCGCGCGCAGCCCGGCCTTGGGGATACGCGGTGCGAGGGGGCCTTGCTTGTGGAAATGCAGGTGGTGCTGCTGGGCCGCATAGACACATGCGATCGGTTCGGCCAGCGCGGCCGCAAAATACGGCATGTCCTCGTCGGGCAACCGCACGAGGCAGCGTCCAGCCAGCGTCTCTTCGGTGATCAAGATGTACTGCGCCAGCAGGCCGGGTAACGTCAGGCCGACCCCGACCTTGTTCACGCCCCGGGCGTGGTCCTTATAGCGGCCCCGATGGTTGATGGGCACCACGTCCACGGCCGGCTGGACGGCGAATCGCTGGCCGGCTTCGTATTGCTCCTCGAGGTTGCCGCCGACTCTGGCGATCGTCACCGTGCCTTCCTCACCGAGAATAATGGGGTATCGGTTCACGTCCCATCCGTTTAGGGAAACAAAATCCGCGCCCTGTGTCACGATCATCAACAGCGACGAGCAGACGCCCGCCGCGTCAACCCGCGCCAACACCTGGTCAGGCCCCGGCTCAGGCACCGGCACTTGCCGAACACACAGGTTCTCGAAACCGGTCCCGCTGAGCACGACCGCGTCCATCGTGCGGGGCACGGTCATCTGCGCGGGATCACGATAAGTAGCCAGTCGCGACACAGTGAGCTTCCCTTGCCTGAAGCGCTTCGGCGGATCGTCTCTATCATAATCTCTCGCACCAGCCCCACGGCGCCGCCGTGCCGTGTCGTGCCGTGCCGTGTCGTTATACTATGGGCGACCGGTGCCTCCCAACACGCGTGTGGTGATATGTTGGATCAGCCAGCGAAATCATTGACCGACTGCGACCGGGTCGAGATGTGTCGACTGATGGTGCTGAGCCGGTGTTTCACGAAACAGGCGTTGACGTGGCATGCGGAGGGGCGTGTGCCTCAGGGCCTGCACCCCAGCGTCGGTCAGGAGGCGGTCGGCGTGGGCGCGTGCTATGGGTTGAGAGCCGGCGATTGGGTCCTCCCCTCGCTGCGCACGAGCGAAGCATTCTGGACGCGAGGCGTCACGATCCGTCAACAGCTTCATGCGATGTGCGGCACGGCCGAGAGCATCTCTGGCGGCAAGGAGACGTCGCACCACAGCGGTTATCCGGAGCTTGGGATTCTCGCCGGCACCGGCATTGTGGGTGGCTCGATTCCCGTCGCCACGGGCGTTGCCATGGGGTTGCGCATGCAGGGGACCGATCACGTGATGGTCTGTTTCTTCGGCGACGGCGCGGCCAATCGCGGCGACTTCCACGAAGCCCTGAACCTGGCCGCTGTGTTGAAGGCGCCCGCCATCTTCGTCTGCGAGAACAACCTCTACGCCCAAACGGTGCCCGCCTCGGTCGCGATGACCATCACCGACATCGACGACCGCGCGGCGGGCTACGGCATGGTGGGTCAGATCGTGGACGGCCAGGATGTCGAAGCGGTCCATGACGCCACGCAGACGGCCGTGGCGCGGGCCCGCTGCGGGGAAGGGCCCACGTTGCTTGAATGCAAGACCTACCGGTTCATGCCGCACTATCCGGTGTTTGACGAAGATCGGCCCCAAGAGGAGCGCGATAGGTGGCTCGCCCGCGATCCGATCCAAATCCTGGCCAATCGGCTCCAACTGTCGGGCCTGCTCGACGAGGCGGCGATCGACCAGATGGCGCAGGCGGTGCGTGACGAGCTGGACAGCGCGATTGCGCAAGTCGAGGCCGCCGCGATGCCCGACCCCGAACAGGTCTTCACGAACATCTACGCCATTAAATCGGAGCGAATGACGAGCTGATGCGGGAGCTTCGTGGCAACCAGGCGCTCTGTGAGGCACTGGCCCAGGAAATGGCCAATGACCCCCGTGTCTTTGTCATCGGCGAAGACGTGGCGGCGCATGGCGGCGTGTACCGGGTCACGGAGAACCTGCTCGAACAGTTCGGCCCCGACCGGGTCATCGACTCGCCCATTTGCGAATCCGCGCTCGTCGGTGCGGGGGTGGGCGCGGCGCTGGTCGGCATGCGACCTGTCGTGGAGATCCAGTTCACGGACCTGATCACGATCGCCATGGATCAGATTGTCAACAGCGCGGCAAAGGCTCGCTATGTGCACGACGGCGCGATGCACGTGCCGATGGTCGTGCGAACGCTCAACCTTGGCAAGGGCAGCGTGTACGCCAGCCAGGCGCTGGAAGCGTGGTTCACGCACGTGCCAGGTCTGAAGGTCGTCATGCCCACCGATCCCCACGACGCCAAGGGACTGCTGCTTTCAGCTATCCGGGACCCTGACCCGGTGATCTTCTTCGAAAGCAAAGCCCTGTACGCCATGCGCGGTCCTGTGCCGAGTGAAAGCTACACCGTCCCGTTCGACAAAGCGAACGTGTGCCGAGAGGGCTCGGACGCGACGGTCGTGAGCTGGGGAAGCACGGTGCCGATGGCGGAGGAAGCCGCCGATCGCTTGACCGCTGAGGGCGTCAGCATCGAGGTGATCGCCCTGCGGGCCTTGGTGCCTTTCGATCGACAGACGGTGGTCGAATCCGTGTGCAAGACCGGCCGACTGGTGGTCGTGCACGAGGCCGTGCGGCGCGGCGGCTTCGGCGCAGAGGTGGTCGCGTCGATCGCCGACAGCGACGCCTTTGAGCACCTGCGGGCGCCCATCATGCGTGTGGCCAATCCGGGTGTGCCCGTGCCTCACAGCGCCGCCCTGCACAAGTTCGCCCTGCCGAGCGTCGACGACTTGGTGGCCGCGATTCGTCGCACGATGAGCTACGATTGAAAGAGTGACGCGCCATGGCAACACCGCTCATCATGCGGCGCTTGAGCAAGGGAATGGAGGTTGGCCGAGTGGTGGCGTGGCGAAAGGCCCTTGGCGGATCGGTCCGTCCGGGCGAAATCCTGCTCCAGGTGGAGACGGATAAGTCCGTCGTCGAGGTGGAAGCACCTGTGGCCGGGGTACTGCTGGCAGTCACTGTGGCGAACGGTGAAGAGGTACCCGTGGGCACGGTCCTGGGTTGGCTGGGTGAACCCGGCGAAACGCCGCCCGAACCAAGTCCGGTTGAGCATCGGGCACCGTCACACGGCGGCGCCGCCGAGCGCCCAACGGCAGAAGCGGCTACTGCGGGCCGAGGCGCCTCAGCGGGCGGCGGCAGGATCCGAGCCACGCCCTCGGTACGGCGACTGGCGGCGGAGCACGGCATCGAGCTGGACGGCCTCGACAGCCGCGAAGATGGCCGGATCACCAGGGCCGACGTGGAAGCGGCGATCCGGTCGAGGCAGGGAACGCGGCGCGGCGACGATCCGGCGGACGGTTTCGACACACTCCCGCTTCAAGGGCTGCGCAGGGCGATGGCGCAGCGCATGGCGCACAGCGCCCACACCAACGCGGCGGCGACCACCATCGTGGATGTGGACATGCATGCCGCGGCGCAGCTCAACCAGAATCAGGCCGTGACGTACACCAGCGTCGTGGTCAAAGCCGTCGGCCTGGCCCTGCCGAACCATCGGATGCTCAACGCGTCCCTCGACGGTGATCGGATCCTGCTGCACCGTCCGGTGAACGTCGCCGTGGCCGTGGATAGCCCGGCGGGCCTCGTCGTCGTGACGATCGCCGCGGTTGACGGCAAATCCCTGTCAGAAGTCGACCGTGAGCTGCGGCGGTTGAGCGCCGAGGCCAAACAAGGCGCCACAAAGGCACAGGACCTCGCGCCGTCGACGTTCACTGTCACGAACTCGGGCGTGCTGGGCTCGTTGACTTTCACCCCCATCATCAATCCGCCCCAAAGCGGCACCTTGGGCATCGGCAAGATCCAGGACACGCCGGTCGTGCGCGATGGTCAGATTGTCATCCGCCCGGTTATGTACCTGGCGTTGACCTACGACCATCGAATTGTGACGGGCAGCGAGGCGGTGGGATTCCTGCGGGCGGTGAAGCAGCACCTGGAAGACCCCACGGCAGTGACCTGACGGCCCATCCTCAAGCCTGGGGGTCTCGATTTCATCGTGTTGCACGATCGTCGTGCACGCTAAATCACCGTGCGTGATTCTGCCACAGTGTTCCACGGGACATTCAGCTTCGCACACTTTCATCAAGGTAAGCGCTGTGTCTGCTTGTCCAGAGCAACTTCAATGACGGTCGGGATATCGCGTTGCCAGGCGTCGAGTAACGCGTCATGAAGCTGTTGCGGGCGCGTCGTGCGCACGCCCACCGCGCCTTGGGCTTCGGCGAGCATAACATAGTCGGGGTTCTGCAACTCAACGCCGATGGTACGGCCGAATCGCTCGGTCTGGATATGCTTGATGGTGCTGTAGCATCGGTCGTTGAAAACGACGGCTACGGCATTGAGCTTGTACTGCGCGGCCGTGGTCAGCACGTTGCTGGTGAACAGAAAGCCACCATCGCCCGCGACCGCGACAGCTTGACGGTCCGGGTAGGCGACCTTGGCGCCGACGGCGGCGGGAAAGGCGAAACCGAGGGCGGCGAGGTTGCGCGTGATGTTGATCGTCCGGGGCAGGTACCGCGGGATTCCGATCAGCGCCCAGCCGTTCACGACGGAGGCATCATTGGTCACTAAGGCGTCGCGCGGCAGCGCCCGGGCCATTGCCTCGACGAACTGCCATGTGGGGTCGTCGCTCGCGGAGGCCACGATGCGTTGCTTGATGTCGCCGATGCGATGCGCCGGCGACAACCGCGGCGCGTGATCCATGCGGGCGAGTTGTTCCAGCAGTTGAGCCAGGACCGTTTTCGGATCACCCGCCATGCCCACCGCGACGTCGTAGTTGCGGCCGATCGTCTCTGGACAGGCGT
>NZBA01000090.1 GCA_002686265.1 Planctomycetota bacterium | reverse complement strand
GGCACTTCGATTCGCGCATTTCCCTGGCGAATCGATGCGGCGGAAAGTGGGATGACCGAACTCCACGTCACGGCATCGTATACGTCGATCGGCGATGGCCTGCCGTCGCGCAAGGCAGCGAAGAACTCGTTGATCACAAAGAAATCCGCACCGCCATGTCCGCTGCTGGCTGCCTGATCTTCTGACTGCTTCCACAGAGGGTCGTCGAATTCGGCCATGTGCCGAGTCAACGGTTCCCAACGATAGCCTTCGCTCTTGGATTCGATCCAGACGTCGCCTGTCAACGATCGATACGATGCCGTTTCGCCCTGCAACGTGTGGTAGACGGTCGTCCGGTGCGGGCGGCTCGACGTAGTGTCGTACCGCAAATCGATTACCGCTCCATTGGCGGTCTGGATCATCGTTGTTGTCGTGTCGCCTTTGCTGAACGCGATGCGAGATTGTGGGCTCTCCGGTCCATACTTCTTCGAGGCGTTGTTGTGCGCACCAAAGGACCGGCTGGTCATCGACACCAACGACACAATGCGGTCACTTTTGTTGATCCCCGTCCACTGTGCGACGGGACCGATGGCGTGCGTGGGATACAGGTTGCCGACATAGTCGCGGGCAAGTTGTCCGCGCCAATTGAGCGAGCCGTCCGGATCGAAATGCAGGAAACGACAATCGTGTACGTACCCGCATTCGGCATACGTAATCCCCCCAAACAATCCTTGGCGGGCCATGTTCATAACCGCCATACAGTCGCGAAAGTAGCACACGTTCTCGGCCAGCATGTAAAAGCTGCCGCTCGCCTCGACGGCCCGCACCAATCCCCAACATTCGTCCAACGTCATGCAGGCAGCCACCTCACTCAACACCGCCTTGCCGGCTTGCAGAGCATCGATGGCCATGACGCCGTGGTCTTGCATCGGTGTGGCGATGATCACGGCGTCGAGATCGTTGCTTTCGAGCATACGAAGGTAGTCCTTGGGACC
Source organism: Planctomycetota bacterium (assembly GCA_002686265.1). GTDB lineage: Bacteria > Planctomycetota > UBA1135 > UBA1135. The sequence continues at coordinate 5,637 of NZBA01000090.1, read as the reverse complement.
CCTTTGGCCAAAGCCGGCCGGCCGCGCTTGGCCCGCTTTGGCTACCATCTCCCGACCACGCTCGAGATGCACCGGCTGTATGTCGCACACGGCGGTAATCTGCACCTGGGGGACACTCAACGCTAAACGCAACAAATGTGTGCCGCGGCGGCCAACCCCAATGATGCCACAGCGAATGCGGCTGTTGGCACCGGCGACAGCGCGGCGGCCGAGCGCCATGGTGGCCGTCACGCCTGCGGTTGCCAGAAAACTGCGCCGGTTGATCGGTTTCTTCATGGCGTGCCTTTCGTTGGCAATTGAGGACTCTGTTGTGCCAGGATGTTCGATCCTTGGCAGGTTCCACGTCGAAACATTATAATCACAGCTCTGTCTATAAGGTTTTCACAGAGTAAATTCCAGGTGAGCATCATGCGACATTCTACATGGCCTGCATCGACGATTCTTGCGCTGTTCCTCAGTTCAATGGTCAATCTACTGTTGCCGTCGGTTGTGGTGCGGGCCGAAACGCCGGTCCGCTTCACGATGCACCGCGTCGGCATGTTCCGTAGCGAATCGTGTGGTGTGGGTGATTTCAATAATGACGGCAAACTGGATATCGTGGCGGGCCCGTTCTTGTACCTGGCCAAGGATTGGACGCCGCAACGAATTCGCAAGCTGGAGGGCGACGTCGATGAGGAAGGCAAGGGTTACTACTGGGACTTCATGAACATCCCGCTGGATGTCGACGGAGACGGGCTGTTGGATGTAGTTTCCTGTTCGTGGCATGGCAAGCGCTCCGAGTGGTATCGCAACACCGGCAGCAACCCCGGCTTGTGGCCACGAACGTTGATCGAGGAGAACGGCCATTTCGAACATGGCGACCTCTGGGATGTCGACGGCGATGGGAAGAAGAACGAGATCCTACCTTCGGTCACGGGCACGATCTGGTATGAAGCGGGCGTGCGCGACGACGGCAAACGTGGGATCGTCAAACATATCGTCTCCGACAAGCAACTCGCCTGGGGATGTGGGGTCGGCGATGTCAACGGAGACGGGCGTCCCGATCTGCTACGGCCTGATGCCTGGTACGAAGCTCCCCGGGAGCCGCGGTCTGGAACATGGAAGGAACGTCCCCTGACGCTCGGGCATCTCCAAGAGGGCAAGGCAGACCACACGCCGCAGATTTGGGTCTGCGATGTGAACGCGGATGGGCTGAATGATCTGGTTACCAGTTCCGCGCACAAGTACGGGATCTTCTGGTATCAACAGATCCGCGACGGCAAAGACATGCGCTGGAAACAGCATGTGATCGACGCCAGTTGGACGCAGGCCCATAACCTCGCGATGGCCGACCTGGACAACGACGGGGACCTGGACCTGGTCACGGGCAAGCGGTTCATGGCTCATAACGGTAACGATCCGGGCGGTTACGATCCGTTGGGATTGTACTGGTACGAATTGAGCCCCGGGGCCACGACACCGTGGACGAAGCACGCGATTTCGTTCAACCAGCGCGTGGGAGCCGGGATGAACATCCCCGTCGTGGACCTGGATGGTGACGGCGATCTCGACATCGTCGTTACGGGCAAATGGGGTGGGCCTGTCTGGTTTGAGAACGAACTCAATCGCTGACGCTGACCTGATTCTGTTCCCCGCTCGGACGCTCGCTGCGGCGGATGTAATCGGGCCAGAGGGGGCAGTTGAGGTCCGTCCAGCATTTGATGCGACGTCGCTCTTCGGTCGAAAGGGTGACGCCGTGGTGGTCGGTGTCTAACACTTTCCAAAGTTTGCTCTTAACGGTGCCGAAGGTAAGCGGCTCCGCCTTCTTGTTGCCGCCCGAATTCCAGCCGCAGTCGAGGTAATGGACCCAGCCTTGTTCGATCAGCGTGCGGTATGACGCTGGGACTTTCTCAGTGTCGAGTTTGGCGGTGAAGTCGAGTTTTTTCGGGTCTTTCGCATCGTGGCATTCGATGCAGTGCTTGTTCCACACCGGCTGGACGACTTTCTCGTAGGCGAACGGTTCGGCACCCCACGGGGGCGGTTCGAGTTGCTTGGGCGCGTGCTGCAGGGCCAGCGGTAAACTGGCGGGCGGGGCCGCGTGGCGTGGCTCGTGACAGCCGATGCAGCTGCGCCGCTCGCCCGGCTGCAACTGCAAGACGCTCCGCATGCGCTGCACCTCGTTGAAGTCCTCGTCCAAAGCCTGCAGGTAAACGACTTTGCCTGGCGGCACGTTGAACCGAGCTGAACCGTCCTCCTCGACCGGCACGACGCCCAGCGACGCTTTGGCCACGAACGACGGCCAGCCGAACGGGCCTTTCACTTTGTGGATCGGCGTGGCGTACCATTCCAAGAACTCGGGATGGTCGTGCCGCAGTTCACCGCCCGGCAACTCCTCCAAATCTGCCCGCACTTCCTGGCAGACGCGCAGGTACTTGACCGAACCCCGCGCAACGCGGCCATCGATACCTTGATAAACGTCTGCCAAGAAAAGCTCGCCGGGCTCTTGTTCGTGTAGGTCGGGAGACCGTGCCACGTCGGCGAGCCCGCCAGCAATCACCGGTGGCATCGGTTGAACGCGGAAGGGCGTCGGGCACATGCTGCCGATCGCCGGATCGAGATACAACAGCTCGCGGTTGCCGTAGCGGTCGATCACGAACAAGCCGAACTGGTCGCGCGGCGCGTGCGAACAGAGAAAGTAGTCACGGGCCAGCGGTACGGGGTCGCGGAAACATTCTTCTTTGGGCCACATCCCCGGCCAAGGGACTTCGGGAGTCAGTGTGGTAATGGCCTGCGGATTGGAACGCCCGCGAGACGGATCGACCAATGCCAGCGGCCCATTCAAGTCGCCAAAGTGCGAGATCAAAGTGCACAGCACTTCGCTCGTCCCCGGCACTTCGCGCCCGTTGGCGTAGCCGTTCGGCTGGACGATGTCATTGCCGAAGACCAGTTCGGGATGCTTGCCATCGGGTCGGATGGTCCACAACGTGTGGCTGAAGTCGGCCCCTTTATCGATATACTCGGACCGCTGCCAGATGATTCGCCCGTCGCTCGTGACCGAGGGCCCCCATTCAGTCAAGTTGGCGTACGACAAGGGACGGATCCCGCTGCCGTCGCCATCCATGCGAAACAACACGGCCGCCTGCGGCCGCCAACACAAGAACCGCGCGCGGCACCGCGTCGAGATGAACGCCAGGCCGCCATCAGGCACTGGGCACGGCCAGTAGTCGTGAAATGGCCCATCAGTCAATTGCCGCACGCGACTGCCGTCGGGGGCCATCTCCATGATGTGAAAATAACCGTCGGCCGACGGGCGATAGCCGAAATAGACTTTCGTCAGATCGAAGTTGGCCACCGGGTTGCGTGCGATGCCGCCAGCTGAATCGAACAGTTTCGTGAGCGTCGCTTCGCGCGGCTCCAGCGCTCCGTCACGGCGGGGGATCTGCAGTACGAACACGCCGCCGCCCGGCCGGTAGCGCGAATCGAGCAACACGCTGTAGTTGTGTGATGGCTCGAACGCGTGCCGCTTGACGAACAGAATCTGTTCCAGTGACGCCAACTCCTTGGCGCGGAAGAAGAGCTGTCGTTTGGCCAGGCGCGCTTCGAAAAACGCTCGCCGTTCAGCCGCCCGGTCCCGCACCGAAGCAGTGTTCAGTTGAACTTGCCACTCCCGCAGGCTCGCAAGTTTGCCACGCTCCTTGCTGACGTCGAGTCCCTGGGCCTCGAATCGAGCGGCCATTTCTGCCATCAACGCAAGCGTCCGCTCGAGCGGATCGTAACGAAATAGATGCAGCCCGAACTTTTCGCCGCCCTGCTGCTGCACGGTCAGATCAAACTGCCGTCCGATCGGGCCAGGGCCGACGTTCGGAGCATCGGTCTCGGAGGGCGAAGCCGGTTCGGAGATCACAATGACCTCTCCAGGTTGCAGGACGACTTCGTGCCGTAATAAATCGGAGTTTCCCGTGATTGTGATTTTCGTATCGGCCGCGGCGGCCAACCGAACGCGGAACGTGCCGCCAGGGCTGGAAGCGAGTTCTGCGATGGCCAGCGGTGCGAAGACGAAGTTCACGGCCCGCCCGTACACTGGCGTGTGCTTGCCGCCCATTCCCAAACCGACACGCAAACCTAGCTCGCGGCAGTCCGGGAACCAACTCAACGGAAGCTTCGCTTCGAAACAGGTCAGCTCAGCATTCAACGCACCGTCGACCCGCGTCGACCGGTCGAGTTGGCCGTCTGGCTTGTACGTGCGGAACTCCAGGTGGTCGTCTTCCACGGCAAGCACTCCGCCACCAAGACCGTCCGCGCTCGACACCACCGCCACATGGCCGCTCAACAGCCGGTCTGTCGTGATCGCCAGATAGAGGGACTCGTCGATATGGCCGGCCATGACGGCAGTCTCGACCAGCGGATTCAAAAAGGGGTCAGGCACCGTTGCCGGAACGGCTCCGCGGGTGCTTCGCACAACGGTACCTGACCCCTTTTTGGATCCCTCTTTGAACTCAACGAGATGCGCGACACGCGCGACGCCACGGGACGCACCTGCCCAGGCCGCGTCGTCCAATCGCCCGTCAAACTTCGGTTCCTTCGCCAGCGGAGGCAATGGCAGCCGGTCGTCGCCCGTGTGCTTCGGGAACTGCTTCACGCGACCGTTGTACGGCACCAACCGCGGACTCAAGTCCGCACGACCGTAGGTCTTCAACCAAGCGTGCTCCTCGGCGAGGAACGCATACTCCAGTTGCGCCCGGTCTCCCGACCGAGCCACGGGCCCTACCGCGAGTTTCGCCGATTCGGTTGAAGGCTCCCGCCGGCGACCCAGCGCTGAGAAAGGCGATGGCGGCGGATTGGGAATGTAGGAGGCAAAACCGGAATTGCGTCGCGGCACAATGCGTAGTGCTCGACCCACGACCGTCTTGACCGTCTCCCACTGCTCGCCGTCCAACGACAGTTGCACGTCGAACTCCGTCGGAACACGGTCGCCGTAGCGCCCGTTGCGATCGCGTGACAAAGCGACTTTCGACACTGGCATCGCACGTGGCAATTCGATCTGAGCCCATTCGTCCACCAATCCGGCGGCGATCCAACTGTGATCGTTACCGTATTGGCCGTCGTTCAAGTGTTCGATCTTATGAATCGCGTAGCCGGCCAGACACGACGACGCCGTAGCCTTGGCACCCGCGTCCGCCGCAGCCATGTTGCGTTCGCCGTCCGGCCCGAAAACCTCCAGTTCGTCAAGGCAGGGTTGACTCGCGGAAGAAGCGTGAATCAGCAAGCGAACAAACTTAGCCTGCCGAGTTGAAAACGTCACTTCATTCGCCGTGTCGGGGCGGATCACCGGCTGAGCCCCGAGCGACACCGCTCCAAGCGAAACGGCGGCGAGACAGACGAGCAAGACACAACTACCTGTAAGCACGGACGAGCGGCGAACATTAATCCCCATGGCGTTCACTCCATCTATCGGTAGCAAGCGAGAATTCCCAGTCGTGTGGCACGGTACTTCTTCTTCCCAGGCCATTCTTCGCGCCATGCGCACAGCGTGCATGTGACCTGGCCGCCACAACCATTGTAAATAAAGTCTGGTTTAGCGAATATAACGATGTTGCCACCATGGAACAAATGATCGTGGCTCGAATGACCTGTTGCCGTTACTTTTGCGGGATAATC
>NZBA01000089.1 GCA_002686265.1 Planctomycetota bacterium | reverse complement strand
GGGGGGGGGGGGGGGGGGGGGGGGGGGGGGGGGGGGGGGGGGGGGGGGGGGGGGGGGGGGGGGGGGGGGGGGGGCGGGGGGACCCGATGTACGAAGGGTCGATGCGCCAAGGGAAGGTCCCGCCCAACAGGGTCTCCCGTGGGGCCCGTGGGGCGCTTCCCTACGGGCGCGCGTATTCTACGCGATCGCGATCGCCCGCACTACCCGAATGGTGTCGAGAACCGCTACCCGAGGCGAGATGCGCCCCTCAATCCTGCGGCACGAACCCGTCGCGGGCCTTGCTCCACCACTGGCGCCAGGCCTTGACCTTCTTGGCCCGGTCGGAAGGCGAGCCCACCGCGTCGAACTTGAAGGTGCGGCCGGTGATGTCGCGCAGGGAGACCATCGCGGACTCCCGTACGACGGCTTCGACATCCTCGAGGGCGTCGATCAGCCGATCGACGGAAGCCGGGACCTTGAGGTCACCTAGGACGCGCGCGACGGCCATGCGCACGAAGACGTCCTCGTCGCCGAGCAGATCCATCAGGTGCGGGACGACAGCCGGATCGGCGGTCTCCCCCAAGGCCTGCACCGCGTTCCAACGCGTGCCCGCGTTGTCACTGGCGAGCCCCTCCAGCTCCGAGTGCCAGGGAGCGGTGACAGCGGCGGGAGTGTCCGGCCCAGCGGCGACCGCTGCAGCGCCAACGCCCGAGCGCTCCACGCTGCCCATGCGCTCGGCCAGGGAGCGCACGTCCTCGCGGCTCGAGCGCAGCTGGAAGGCCAGCTCACCCAGGCGCCGCTCCAGCTCCGCGTCCGCGTCGCTGCGCTGACGATCGACACGCGCCAAGCGCGTCTGCAAGTCGGCGACCCTCTCGCCGGCGCCGGCGAGCTCGCCGGCCACGGCCTTCAACTCCGCGGAAAGCTCCTCTCCAGCCTCCTCGATGCGCGTCTCCATGCGAGTGGCGAGCTCGCTCCCCAGGCTGTCCACGCGACCGAGAACGCGCGCCATGTCGATCCGCACGCCGGTGACACCGCCGTCGAGGGCGATGCGCTCGTCGTGGCCCGTCTGGCGCAGGGTCTCGAGCTCGTCGGAGAGGGACACCGCCGCCGAGACAGAGAAGACCAGGGCCACGATGCCGACCAGCAGACCGCGGCGGGAGGGAGCCTGGGGGGGAGGAGCGGACGGCGCCAGGGGCGCTAGAGGCTCGGACGCGGTCAAGGGAGCTCCCAGGGCACGCAAGAGCGGCGGAGCGTTGGACGGCGGCGCGCTCGGGCTGAGGCTCGCTTCACCAGCGAGCCCGCCCATCGAGGCTTCGCACGAGGCGCACACCACGCGCCCCTTGAGACGCACGGCGCGCCCGTTGGAAAGGTCGACCTCGGGCACCGACTCGTTGCACAGATCACAGAACAGGATCTCCATGGCTCGCCTTTCTCCCTCGCTCATTTCACCTCCGGCTCGTATACGATCGGTGCCGCCCCGTCGCCTTGACAGGAGCTCGGGGAACCTGGAACCTAGCAGCCGTAAACAGCCCATCCTCCGAAGGAGATTCTGCCTTTCCCAGCGACGGCGAACCAGGATCGAGCCCCCCAAACGCCCTCCTAGGCGTTAGAGACACTTCGTGCGAACCGACCCCCTCAACCCCGACCCCCAGCTGCGCCAGGCTCTCGACCAGGCGGGCACGGGTTTCCTGACGGCGTTCTTCGAGATCGAAACGCAACGGCACCCCGACAACCTCGACGCCCTCGCGGAGCTCGGTCAGCTCTACACGCGCCTGGGACGCTGGGAGAACGGCCTGGGAGTCGATCGGCGCCTCGTGCGCCTCGTGCCCCACAACCCGACGGTGCACTACAACCTGGCCTGCTCCCTGGCTCTGCTCGGGCGCCGCGACGACGCCCTCGACGCCCTCGAACGCTCGGTGGAGCTGGGCTACGACGACTTCGAGTTCCTGCTCGGCGACCCCGACCTGGCCAGCCTGCGCGACGAGGTCCGCTTCCGAGGCTTGGTGCGTCTCCTGCAGGTCGATCCGAGCTGAACCGCCCCGCGCCGGAAGGCGCGGCGGCTCAGCCTCCGCCGCCGGTCAGGATCGGATCGGAGGAGCGGGCGTTCCACCACTCCCGCCAGCGCACCACGCCGAAGCGCCGCGCGAGCTCTTTCTCGCCCGGGTGGTAGTCGAAGTCCTCGCGGGTCGCCTCCCGCAGGGCCTGCAGACAGAGGGTGCGCACCATGAAGCTCTCGTGCTCGAGCCCATCGACCAGGCGCGGGATCATGCTCCAGTCTCCCAGGCGCAGCAGGGCGCGCGCCCGCTCCAGACCCAGGGCGTCTTCGCTCTCCACGGGCCAGGGGATGCGCCGCAGGGGTTCGACCAGGCGGCTGTCGCGGGTCGCGCCGAGGGCGGCCAGGGCAGCCCCGGCCACGTCGGAGCGAGGATCGCTCACGAGATCCAGGAGGTTCTCATAGGCCGGCTCGCCGACGCTCGCCAACCAGTGGATGGTCTCCACGCGCTCGATGCCGTGGGTCCAGGGTAGACGCGTGACCTGGTCCTGAATCTGCTGAGAGAGGTTGGGCGAGGGCGCCAGCCAGGGACCGACCGCCTGCCGGCTCTTGGCGTCGCCGGCCGTGGTCGCGCAGGAAGCGGCGAGCGCCAGGACGCCGGCCGCGAGAGGTGATCGCAAGTGCATGGGGTGCCTTCCGAGCGGAGCGCCCGGAGCGGGCGCTCGTGAACCGGACGGCCCCAGTGGAAGCCGTCAGTCCTTCTTCGTCCGGATCAGCTCGGGGCCTGAGCCCGACCGGCGAAAGAGCCCCAAGGCCCCCGCCAGAAACAGGCACCCGAGGCCCGCCCCAAGCACCGTCGGGGCCGCGGGGTGCGCCCGCCGGCGCCCGTTGGGGCGCACCCGCCGCTCCCCGGCCACGGGAGCGGGGAGCTCCCCCAGGCGCTCGGGGCGCAGAGAGAACTCGGCCGCGCGGGCGAGCACCAGGGGCGCCTGCCCCAGGTACGCACCCCGCGCGTCGCTGACCTCCAGGCGCAGGACGCTCGCGGGGGACGCGCGACCGAGAAAAACCGGCAGGGGCGCCGTCCGCAGCGCGCCGGGGTCGAGGCCCACCGGGGTGGCCGGGGGCGCGAGGTCGATGGTCCCCAACGTCGCCTCGACCGCCCCCGCGCCCCCCACCGGCCGCGAGGAAAGCAGCACCTCGGCGCGCAACAAGGCCGGCCAGGTGTCCGGGAAGGCGGAGAGCACCAACTCGCCGCCCACCGCGCGGGCGGTGAGCTCTTCTCCACGCCCGTCTCGCCGCGCCAGGGCTCGCAGCAGGGGCGCGGTGAGGGCGGTCGCCGCCCCCCATTCCGGCGACCAATCCGCCAGGGGCGCGCTGGCCCAGGCGGCGACGAGCCCCGCTCCCACGCGCTGCACCGCCAACAGCGGGTCGCCCTCCGCGCTCTTCCAGAGCACGCCCGCTCCTCCGCGCGCCTCGGCCCGCACGGCGCGGTGGAAAGTCGGCCATCCGCTCACGGGCGAGACCGCCATGGCCTCGAGGGCACTCGCCGCCGGCGGCAGGCTCGCGAGGCTCGCGGGATCGGCAGGGACCACGCGCAGGCCCGGCCCCTCGAGCACGCGCTCGCGGTTGACCTCGAGGTGGAAGATCTCCGTCAGCTCCCCGAGGTCGCCGGCGGAGATCGGCTCGACCCCCGCGGGCAAGAGCGCCCCCAGAAGGTCGCGGTCGGCGTTCTCGCCGACCGCGACCACGGCCAAGCGCGTTCGACTGGCTGCCAGGGAAACGCGCAGGGCGGCAGCGCGCTCCTCGATGTCGAAGGCGCTCGAGTCGCGCCCGTCGGAGAGCAGGATCACGACCCCCGGCAGGGCGGCCCCCGAGCGCCGACGGGCGAGTTGCTCGAGGGAGTAGAGGATGGCCGTCGGACCACCGGGCACGGTAGTCGCCAAGAGCCGGGCAAGGGCGCGACGCCCAACGAGAGGGACCGGATCGTGGAGCGCGCCCGTGAACAGGCAGAGCTGCATCTCGTCGCCTCCAGCCGCCGCTCCCGCCAGCTCGGCCAGGGCGCCCTTGACGCGCTCGAATGGCTCACCGGCCATGCTACCCGAGCCGTCGATCAAGAAGACTACCGAGCGCTCGGGAGCATCGGGAACCGCGGGGCGCAGGGGTAGCATGGAGGCCAGACGGTCGGCGGCCTCGGCGGCGCGCGCGCTGCTCGCGGCGCCGCCGCTCTCGGAGCTCGAACCGACGCCCGTCCCCGCCGCTTCCAGCCAGGTCCATCCGGCGCAGTGCAACCAGCCCCCGCCCGAGGCGACGAAGCGCTCCACGAAGGTCGCTGGAAGACGCGCGAGGGGCAGGTCGAGGGTCAACAGCAAGTCGAGGTGGCCGGCCAGGCCCGCCAACTGCTCGGGGCGCCGCACGAGCCACTGCAAGTCGGCGGGACCCGCGAGATGGTCCAGCCAGGCCGCCAGGTCCGGCGCGGCCTCCTCGCTCGCCACGGCCACGGCCAAGCGACGCTCTCCAGCGGTCACGACACAGGCCAGGGTGTCGTTCTCCTCCACCGGATCACCAGCGCGCAAGGCGCCGGGTCCCTCGACGCGCACCTTCACTCTCACGAGCGTGCGTCCGCCCGCCACCGGGCCCAGGTCGAGACGCAAGGGCCAGGTCAAGTAGCCCCGCGAGCCGAAGCGCGGGTGGAGGGGAGCAGCCAGGGGCAGGAGGCGCGTCGATGCCCCCGCCGCCGACTCGATCCGCACCTCGAGCCGCGGAGAACAGGTCTCGAAGAAAGCCGCGACTCCCCCGGCCCCGGGAGCCAGCGCGAGGTCCACCGAGATCGCCAGGGGTTCGCCGACGGCGGGGGCGGAGGGAACCGTCAGCTCCCCCACAGCCAGGTCCGGGAGGTCGGGCGCCGGCGGCGCGAGACGCTCGATCGTCACTCCCGCGCGCGCCAGACGCGCGAGGGCCCCGGCGGGGTCACGCCCGGTCCAAGTCGCCTCGCCGACCAGGCGCAGATGGGAGGGGGCGCGGTCGCTCGCGCCCAGCTCGTCCTCGACCAGCCCCAAGGCCCGGGCCAGTTCGGAGGCCGTGTCCGCCCGCCCCTCAAGGAGCAGGCTCAAGGGGGCGCCGTCGCGGCCGGCGAGCCGATCGAGGATTCGTTCGGGCGGGCCGGGCGGGAAGAGCTCGCGCGTGTCCGCGCCGTAGAGGACGACGGCCAGGTGTTCACCGGCGTCCAGGGCTGCGCGTGCCTCCCGCGAGAGGATGCGGCGCGCCCAGGAGCTCCAAGTCGACCTGCACCGCGTAGCACTGGCCGAGGCGTCGATCAGCAGGGCACGCAGGGCTGGCCGCGCCCGCCCCTCGCTCACCGCTCGCGGAAAGGAAAGGGCGGCACCCAGGGCCACGCCGAGCAGACCCAGGGCGGCGCAGGCCCCGGCGAGGCGTCGCGACAGGACTCCTAGAACTCGATCGGGGCCCGGTCTGGGCGAGCGCGGGATCGGTTGGTCGTGCTCGCTCACCGCGGGGGGGGGGCGGTGGTCTCGACGCGCTCGGCGGTGCGGATCCAGCCGCCGCCCAGCAGGCGGTCGGCGAGGTAGAACGCCGCACCTTGACCGGGGGCTACCGCCGGCTGGGGCTCGTCGAAGACGACCCGTGCGCACGGCTCCCCCCCATCCTTCGAGGACAGGGACACGCCGGCCGCGACCGCTTCGCTGCGGTAGCGAACCTGCACGAGGCAGCGCAGCTCGCCGCTCGCGGGTGGGTCGAAACCGATCCAATTCACCGCATCCACATCGCACGCTCCGAAGCAGGCCTCCGCGCGAGTCCCCAGAACGACCGTGCCCTGCACCGGGTTCACTTCGACCACGTACAACGGCGTCCCGCCCCCCACGCCGTGGCCACGGCGCTGGCCGATGGTGAAGTGCTCGGTGCCGGCGTGCTCTCCGAGCACCTTCCCCGCCGTGTCGAGCAAGCGGCCGGGGTGCAGCTCCACGCCGCGCTCGGCGAGCAGCTCGCGGTAGTCGCCCGAGGGCACGAAGCAAATCTCCTGGCTGTCGGCCTTTGCGGCGGTGCGCAGGCCGGCCTCGCGGGCCAGGGCGCGCACGGCGGGTTTCGCCAGGGCGCCCAGAGGCAGGCGCGTGCGCGCGAGGTGCTCCTCGGCCACGCAGAACAGCTGATAGGACTGGTCCTTGTCGGCGTCGACCCCGCGGCGCAGGACGACGCGTCCCCGCTCGTGGTCGAGGCGCGCGTAGTGGCCGGTCGCGACGCCCTCGGCCCCCAGCTCGTCGGCCAGGGACAGCAAGCGGTCGAACTTCAGGTCGCGGTTGCACAGCGCGCACGGGTTGGGCGTGCGGCCCGCGGAGTAGTCGTCGACGAAGGCGCGCACGATGTGCTCGAAGTCCCCGGCGAGATCGACGGCCTGGAAGGCCAGGCCGAGGTGAGCTGCCACCATGCGCGCGTCGCGCGCGTCGCTCGCCGAGCAGCAGGACTTCCGGCGGGAGGCCTCCTCGCTCACCTGCACCCCATTGCGCATGAACAGGCCGATCACCTCCAGGCCCTCGCGGGCGAGCAGGAGCGCCGCCACCGAGCTATCCACGCCGCCGCTCATGGCGACGACGAAGCGGCGTTGGAGTGCGGGATCGTCGGGGGTCACGGCGCTCGAGGCCTGGATTGTGGTGCCATACGGGGACCGGTGGTGGCGGAGGATTGTACGCGGGGTCCTCTCCGGTATCCTGCGCGGCCCCCGCATCCCCACCCTGAGCACGATGAACTTCACCACCAACACCCTCGCCTTGCTCGCCTCCATGCCCGAGGACTCGCCCGCCACGGAAACCGCGGGGCCCAACATCGTCTTCCTGTTGCTGCCCCTGGTTGCGATCTTCTGGTTCCTCGTGATCGGGCCGGAGCGCAAGCAACGCCGGCGCCGGCAGGAGATGATCGACAACATCGGCAAGGGCGACAAGGTGCTGACCAACGGCGGCATGTACGGGACGGTCACCAAGATCCAAGACCAGACGGTCACCCTGCAGATCGCCGACGGGGTCCGGGTGCGCTTCTCCCTGCAGGCCGTCCAAGGTTTGGCTGACGACAAGCAGGGCGCGGACGAGCAGCAGAAGAAGAAGAAGAGCGCCTCCGAGGAGCCGGCGCGGACCTGACCGCGCGCTGACACCCTGGGCGGCAGGTTCCCACGCCGGCGCCCGTCACCGCCGAGACTCCGCGCCGGTCCTCTCGATGATGATCGGCGAGAAGGAACCGGCGGAAGCCGCGAAACCGAGGAAGGGGTGGCGCCGGGCGCTCGAGCGCGGCCTGCGCGGGATGCTGATCGCCCGCGCGCCGCGCACTTTCCTCCGCTGCTGCGAGGCCGACCGGGACGAGCTCGGCCTGGTCGGCGAGGAGCTCGCGGCGCGCCACCTGCTGCACGCGGGCTGGCGCTTGCTCGGTCGGCGGGTCGCGACTCCGGCGGGCGAGGTAGACCTGTGGGCCGTGCGAGCCGGCGTCTGTGCCGCGGTCGAGGTCAAGGCCGGGCGCCTCGCTCGCCTCCCGGCCCCGCGGCCGGCCCCGGCCGGGGACCAGCCGACAGCGGCGGGCGGGCCGGCCGCCCGCGTCCGCCCAGGCGCGGGCCTGTGGGACCTGCGCTGGCGACCGGGCCTGCGGGTGGACCGCGCGCGCACCGAGCGCCTGTGGCGCTGCGCACGCTTCCTGGCGGCCTGCACGCCCTCCGCGGCCGGGCGCCCGGCGCCGCGGGTCCGGCTCGTCGAGGTGCTCGTCGGCCGCGGCGGGCGCCTGGTCGAGGTGCGCGAAGAGGTCCTGCGGCCTCCCCCGACGAGTTTCCGCGCCTCGGCCCTCACCCCCGCCGCACCGCCTGCCGATCCCCTGGGTTGAGAAGGCCTCGCCCGGGCGCGGGCCAGGTGCGCCCCGCCGGTGAGAAACGGCGCCCCCGCTTGCCCCGGGGCGCCCCAAGACCGATCCTCGGCGGTCCCCCCATGTTGCGCCTCCTTCGTCACTACCTGCCCCTGAGAAAGGTGCTGCTGATCCTGAGCGAGACGGCCGCCCTCTCGCTCGTTCTGGCGGCCATGGGCACGGCGCACTTGTGGGACCCCAACCAGCTCGTCTACCGCACCCTGGCCCTCGAGAACCTGGGCATCGACAAGGCTCGCACACAGGCCGTGCTGACGGCCCTGATGCTCTCGGTCCTATCGCAGCTCGCAATCGCCTTCAACGAGCTCTACGACATCCGGATCTCGTCATCCCGTTACGACCGCGCCTCGCGCTTCGTGGGCTCGATGGGGTCGGCCACCCTCGCCTGCCTGACGGCGATCAGTCTGGCGGAGATCTGGGAGCTCGGCTCGGCCTTCGACTTCCCGGGCCTGACCCTGGTGGGGAAGGTCCGCGTGGTGGTGTTCGGCCTGTTGGTCGGATTCGTGGTGCTCTTCGCCTGGCGCACCTTCTTCCACCGGGTGCTGCTGCGCTCGAGCTTCGACGAGCGCGTGTTGATCCTGGGCTCGGGCAAGGCCGGCCACACTCTGGCGCGCGAGATGCGCGAGCACGCCGACGCCGGCTACATGGTGGCGGGCATCCTGGCCGAGGTTCCCCTCCCCGATGACACCGACGAGGCCGCCTTCGACGGCGAGAGCACGGGCACGGCCGACTTGGTCCTGGACGACTTGGTACTGGCCGAGGAGGGGATCAGGCATGTCGCGGAGGGAACAGGCGAAGCGCCTCTCAGCCTGCCCGAGCTGGTGGCGAGGCTCGACATCGGCACCCTGGTAGTGGCTCTGGCCGACCGCCGGCGTCGTCTTCCGATCGACGACCTCCTACGGTGTCGCCTGGCCGGCGTCCCAGTGTGCAATTACGACGAGACCTTCGAGCACGTGGCGGGCAAGATCTCGGTCGAGGCCTTGCGGCCCTCGTACCTGATCTTCAACGAGGGCTTCGTGCGCAATCCGTGGGCGAACCTGCTCAAGCGCGGGGTGGACATCTCCCTCTCCCTCTGCGGGCTGTTCTTCCTCTGGCCGGTGATGCTCGCGACGGGGCTCGCCGTGCGCTGGACCTCGCCCGGACCGATGCTGTTCACCCAGGAGCGCGTGGGCCGCAACGGCAGGCCTTTCACGCTGCTGAAGTTCCGCTCCATGCGCGCCGACGCCGAGAGCGAGACGGGCCCGGTGTGGGCGACGGCCAACGACCCGCGCATCACGAGCGTCGGGCACTTCATCCGCCGCACGCGACTGGACGAGCTGCCCCAGCTGCTCAACGTCCTCGCCGGCAGGATGTCGATGGTCGGTCCGCGCCCCGAGCGCCCGCACTTCGTCGACGAGCTCGCCCGCGAGATCCCCTACTTCTCCCAGCGCCACCTGGCCAAGCCCGGCGTCACCGGCTGGGCCCAGATCAACTACCCCTACGCGAACACCCGCGAGGACGCCCTGCAGAAGCTCCAGTTCGACCTCTTCTACATCAAGTACCAGTCGTTCCTCTTCGACCTCTCGATCCTGTTCAACACGATCAAGGTCGTCCTCCTGCGCAAGGGGACCTGAGGTCGCGCATCGGTGCGGTAGCCGAGGCCTCCCCGGGACTCTCTCAGCGCAAGCGGGTGAAGCGGGCCGTGATGCGTGCGCGGCGGGGAGTGGGGGCTCCGTCGGGCGCGAGGTCGCCGTCGAGCAGGCGCCAGCCCGCCAGGGAGAACACGGCGCCCGAGGGGGGGCGGGGGGCGCGGACGCTGAGCTCGCCTCGCGCATCGGTCACGCCGCATGGCTCGCCGTCCAGGAGGAGCTCGACCCCGGCCAGCGGGCGTTCGACGTCGAGGTCGTCGAGGGCGAGAGTGACGAAGGTCGCGCCCCAGCCGGGCTCGAGGGAGACGGCCAGGGTCCGGATGCAGCCCGCCGCCTCCTCCTCGGCCACGAGGGTGGCCGAGGACCCGCTGGCGGGGGCGTGGCCGGGGTGCTCGACAGTCCAGGAGAACTCGGTGGCCACGGGCCAGGCCTCCACGAACACGGCGCCCGGTGCCAGGTCGGAGAAGGAAAGCTCGCGACCGGCGGCCCACAGGTGCACGGTCGCGCCGGCGAGCGCACGGCCATCGGCGGCGTCCCGCGCCGCGAGGGCCACATCGCAGACGCCGCCGCCGTCGGCCAGGACGAACTCCAGACCCGTGGCCGGCGGCTCGACGGCGAGGAAGGGCGGCTTCCAGGACCAGTAGCCGACCGCCTGGGGCGTCACGACGTAGGCGCCGCGCGGCACGTCGGGGAAGGTGAACTCCCCGATCATGCCCTCGCCCGTCTCGCTCCAGTGCACCAGGGCGTGATTGCGCCAGCCGGTGCCCTCGCTGGAGCGCAGCTCGATCCGCTGGAGCGCGCCCTGCGCCTTGCCCCCACGACCGAAGGAACGCGAGCGGCTGCGCAAGAGACCGCCGATGGCGCCCGCCACGGCCTTGGGCGCCAGCGAGAGCTCGACGCGGTTGTGATCTCCGGGCTCGACCGAGACCTCTCTCACGATCGGATCGAAGCGCTGGGAGACGGCGGTCAGGGTGTGCAGCCCCGGCTCGAGCCAGCGCAGCTCGAAGCTGCCGTCCTTGAAGCTGCGGTCGAACCACTCGCCGCCGGCCCCGTCCGCGCGGCGCAGGGTCACAGACACGCCCGAGACACCCTCGCCCAGAGCGCTCGCGCGCCCGCGTAGGAGGGCTCGCGGGCGCAGCTCGATGCGCACCGGTCGCGGGTACACGCCGACGATCGCATCGACCTGCGCGCGCCCCGCCCAACGCCCGTCGGGACTCGCGACTTCCAACACCCAGGCATCCGGGCTACCGCCCGAGCGGACGTCGCCGTGGGCGAAGCGCACCCACTCGGGATCGCCGGGGCGCACGGGGCGCAACTTGTCGGCGGCGCTCGTCCACAGAGGGTCGGTCGGTCGGCGCAGGCGCGCGCCGAGAGCCAGCGCGCCCAGCTCGGGAGGTCGGTCGAGATCGAGCGGATAGGTCGGTCCCAGAGCGAGAGGGACGAGGGCCACGCCGCCCTCGCCCGGATGTTGGATCGTCACCGCCTGTCCCGTCTCCGCGCGCGGGCCGGGGTGGTCGCGAGGCGTCACGCGCACGGGGCCGAGGGGAAAAGCGGCCGCGGTCGTGAGGGCGCCGGAGGCGTCGCTCGAGAGACGCTCGCGAGTACCGCCGGGGCCCCACAGCTCGATGCTGAACGACGGCACCGACTCCCCGGTGCGCCCGTCCTCCAACAGCAGGGAAACCGGCGCGTGCGGCGGCCCGTCGGGGGGCGCGGGAACCCAGGCCGACGGCGGGCCGCCCGCCTCCTCCACCGCCGGCGTCGGCTCGGAGAGGGCCGAGCGCCCACCGCCGGCGCCGTGGGCACCGGGGAGGTCGGAGGCCGGCAGGGCCGCGGGCGAGCCGCGCCCGCCGGGGGCCCCGACCTCCACCAGACCGGGCTCCGCGGACTCCAGCGAAATCATCCACCAGGCGAGGGCTGCCAGGGAGACGACGCCGGCCAGCAAGAAGACGAGCGCCGGTCCGCGCCTCATCGCTCGCCCGCCGCGCACCGCTCCCGCCGCCTGCGCTCGAGGTGTACGGCCAACAGAGCCAGATCGGGAGGCCGCACGCCGTCGATGCGGCTGGCCGCCCCGAGGGTCATCGGGCGCGAGGCGGCGAGTTTCTCGCGCGCCTCCCCGCCCATCCCATCGATAGCCGCGAAGTCGAAGTCGAGGGGGATCTCGGTGCGCTCCTGGCGCTGCAAGCGCTCGACGTTCTCGCGCTGACGGCGCACGTAGCCCTCGTACTTGATCTCGGTCTCGACGGCCTCGCACAGCTCGGGATCTCCCGTCAGCCAGGCCAGCTCCCCCCGCGCGCCGGCCAGCTCCTCCAGGCGCACCTCCGGCCGACGCAAGTGCTCCGCGAGAGTGTGGTCCGCGTCGCGGCGCAGGGTCGCCAGCAGGGCCGTGGCCCGCTCGATGCTCCGCGAACGCGCCTCGCAGGCGGCCAGCTGTCTGGCGCCGGCCAGGCCGAGCCGGGCCGCGCCCGGCGTCAGGCGCCGGTCGGCGTTGTCCTGGCGCAAGAGAAGACGGTACTCCGCGCGACTCGTGAACATCCGATAGGGCTCGCTGGGGTTGCGCACGACCAGGTCGTCCACCAGGACGCCGAGGTACGCCTCGTGGCGGCCGATGACGAGGGGCGCGCGGTCCTGGATCCACAGGGCGGCGTTGGCGCCCGCCAAGAGCCCCTGGCCCGCCGCTTCCTCGTAGCCCGACGTGCCATTGATCTGTCCGGCGAGGAACAGGCCCGGCAGTGCGCGCACGGCCAGGGTGTCGGAGAGCTGGCCGGGGAGAACGAAGTCGTACTCGACCGCGTAGCCGTGGCGCAGGAAGACGGCGCACTCCAGACCTTCGATGGTGCGCACGAACTCCTCCTGGACCTTGGCCGGGAGCGAGGTCGAAACGCCGTTGACGTAGACGACCTCGGTGCCGAGGCCCTCGGGCTCCAAGAAAACCTGATGGCGGTCGCGGTCGGCGAAGCGCATGACCTTGTCCTCCACCGAAGGGCAGTAGCGCGGACCGACGCCGTCGATGCGCCCCGCGTACATCGGCGCGCGGTGGATGTTGGAGCGGATCAGCTCGTGGGTCTTGGGGTTGGTCCAGGTCACGTGGCAGGCGATCTGCTCGAGAAGCGGGAAGTCCGCGCGGTCGGTCACCCAGGAGAAGGGCCGCGGCCGAGGGTCGCCGCCCTGGCGCTCGAGGTGCTCGAAGTCGATGCTGGCCGCGTCGAGTCGCGGCGGAGTGCCGGTCTTGTGACGGCCGGTCTCGACGCCGAGGGAAGCGAGCTGCTCTCCGAGGGAAACCGACGAGCGCTCTCCCACGCGCCCGCCGCTGGTGATCTCCTCGCCGGTGTGCATCATGGCGCGCAGGAAGGTACCGGTGGTCAGCACGACCGCCGCGGCGCCGAGCTCGCGGCCGTCGGCGAGGCGCACACCCACGATGCGCACCGCGCCGGGCTCGCCTGCGAGAACGAGGCCCTCGACCGGGCAGGCGACGAGCTCGACGCCCTCGGCGTGCCGGACGGCCTCCGTCACCCACTCGCGGTAGCGGTGCCGGTCGGATTGGCAGCGCGGGGCGCGCACGGCGGCGCCCTTGCGCGTGTTCAACATCCGAAACTGGATCCCGGTCTCGTCGGCGGCGCGGCCCATGGCACCGCCGAGGGCGTCGATTTCCTTCACCAGCTGCCCCTTGCCCAGACCGCCGATGGCGGGATTGCAGCTCATCTCCCCGACCCTGTCGGCGCGCCAGGTGACCAGGGCGACGCGCGCACCGAGTCGCGCCGCGGCCAGGGACGCCTCGATCCCGGCGTGGCCGCCGCCGACCACGATCAGGTCGAGCCGCCCCGGCGCCGGGGCGGGCGGCGGGTGCGGGTGGGTCCGGGCCGAGTCGTCGTCGAAGCGCGATTGCATGGTGGGCCCTCGCGGGCGGCCGCTCATTGGAGCGCCCCGAGGGCCCGGGCGGGAGGTGGGGAGGCGGATTTCCCGCCCTGGACCTCAATCGAGGACCCACGCGGCGTCGATGAGCTCCCCGTGCACTCCTGGGTCTTCCGTCACCGCGTCCGTCTGCGCGTCATCTTCGGCGCCGTGCGGCCCGATCCCTCGGCCGCCGCGGGGGTCAGAGGCTACCAGGCGCCCAAACGGCCTTCCGGGGGCGCGACCCCGGGCACGGTGCTGCGTCGCGCGCGCTACGTGCTGGTCTACCCCATGCCGCGTCCCGCCTGAGCGCCACGCCCGCCTCAGCCGGGTAGGGAGCGCGCGCGGAGCTTGCGCGAAACCGCGGTGAGCCTAGGGTACTAGGGTACTCGCTAGGTCCATCGTGCACTTCGACTCGCCCACAGCCCCCTCGTCCGTCCTCGCGCTGGCGCTCGCGCTGGCGCCAGCGGTCACGGCCGCGGTTCCCTCCCGCGCCGTCTCGGACGGCGACGGCGAGCGTGTCTCCCTCGAGGGGCTCGCCGAGCACTACGGCGCGCAGCGCGACCGCATGCTGGCCGAGCTGCGCGGGCAGGTGACCTCGCTGATGTCCGAGATGGACCAGGCTGCCCGCGTCGGCGCCCGCAAGGACCTCGAGAGACTCGGCGAGCGCTTGCGCGCCCTCGGTCCCGGCTGCGCGCCGCTGCTCCTCGCGTACCTCGACCCGGGCCTGCCTGCGCGCGGCGGCGAGCTCCTGCCGCCCCACCGAGTGGCCTTGGTCCTGGCCTCCTTCCCGGCTCACGGGGTGACCGAGGAGCTGCTCGCGATGCTCACGCGCGGCTCGCCCGAGGGCCGGCGCAACGCCCTGACGGTGCTCGAGAAGACGCGCCACCCCGAGCGGGTCGGACCGGCGATCCGCGCCCTGGTCGAGGGCGAGTTGAAGAGTCTGCACGAGCCGGCCCTGCTCGCCCTGGCACGCATCGGCGGGGCTGACAACGAGCGTTTCCTGGGCGAGCGTCTGCTCGGCGAGGACCTGGAGCTGGCGCGCCTCGCCCTCGAGGCCGCGACCCTTGCACGCTCGACCGGTCTCGCCGGGAAGGTGCGCATCCTGCTCGCCTCCCACTCGGCCGGCGCACCCCTCGCGCTGCCGCTCGCCGCCTACTTCACCGCCTGCGAGGAGGTCGGTGATGAAGAGGTCTGCACGGCCCTGCTCGACTTGGCGCGAGACTCTCGGACCTCATCGGAAGGGGCGCGGGCCCTGGTCGATCTTCTGGCGCGCCTGCGCCGTCACTGGGACTCGAAGCTCAAGAAGGCCCTCAAGGGCCTGACGGCCTCCTCCGACCGCGCCCTCGCCGAGTCGGCCCTCGTGGCGTTGACCCTGGCCGGGGACCGAGCGGCGCGGCACGAGCTGCTCGAGCCCTACGACGACCGCATCGAGAGCCAGGAGGACTGGGCCCTCGTCTGGGAGGAGCGGGCCGCGATCCTCTACCGCATCGAGGACTTCAAGGGCGCCATCAAGGACTATCGCGAGGCCTTGGCGACGAGCTCACGCAGTTCGCGCCCGATGACCGACGACTACGTGGGCGTCGCCCGCTGCTTCGCGCGCATGGGTAAGCTCAAGGACGCGGCCAAGTGGCTCGAGGGCGCGCCGCTCTCCTACATGCAGCGGCGGGCCTTGGCGGAGGACCCCGTCTTCGCCGAGCTGGCGGCCCACCCTCGCTATCGCGAGGAGGTCTTCCGGCTCGATGACTGACACGCCGGCGCCACCGTGTCCCAGCGAACGGGATTCCTGACGGCGTCGGTCTGCACGGAGCACGACACAGGCATGGCGCACCCCGAGCGCCCCGCGCGCCTCACGTCGCTCCTCGCCGAGCTCGAACGCAGCGGCCTGGCGGCCGACGTCGATCGCATCGAGGCGCCCCCGGCTCCCCTCGAGCGCCTGCTCGCGGTCCACGACGAGGGTCACGTGCGAGCCATGCGCGCCGCCGTCGAGCGCGGAGCGCGGCTGCTCGACCAGGGTGACACGGCGATCTCCACCCACAGCTGGCGGGCCGCCCTGTGCGCCGCCGGCGCGGGGCTCGAGGCCGCCGAGCGCATCCTCTCCGGCGAGTGGCGCAACGCCTTCGCCGCCGTGCGTCCCCCCGGCCACCACGCCGAGCACGCCCAAGCGATGGGCTTCTGCCTCTTGAACAACGTCGCGGTCTGCGCCCGCGCCCTGCGCGAGGTCCACGGCATCGAGCGCGTGGCGATCATCGATTGGGACGTGCACCACGGCAACGGCACTCAGCACGCCTTCGAGCACGACCCGAGCGTCTTCTTCCTGAGCCTGCATCAATGGCCTCACTACCCCGGCAGCGGCGCGGCGGACGAGCACGGGTCCGGTGAGGGCGAGGGCACGACACGCAACCTGCCCTTGCCCGCCGGGAGCGGCGACCGCGAGTGGCTGGCGGCCCTCGAGGAGGGCCTGCGCGAGGTCGAGAGCTTCGCCCCGGAGTTCATCCTGGTCTCCGCCGGCTTCGACGCCCACGCCGCCGACCCGCTCTCGGGGACGTGCGTGACGACGGCGGCCTACGCGCGCATGACCGAGGCCGTGGGCGCCCTCGCCCAGCGCTGCGCACAGGGACGCCTGCTCTCGATGCTCGAGGGCGGCTACGACCTCGCGGCACTGGCCTCCTCGGCCGCGGCCCACCTCGCCGCCCTGCGCGGCGTGTGAAGTCGGCGCCACGCCACCGAGCCTGTGCCGGGTATCCTGCCGGCCATGCGACTCTCGACCGACCGCCACGACCGCGACGGTGCCGGGCTGGTGCACGTCTACCCCGTGCTCTCGCGGCGCTCGGGCGGCGTGTCGGTGGGCGTCAACCTCAACCCCGACAAGGCCTGTAACTTCCGCTGCGTCTACTGCCAGGTCGAGGGGCTCGTGCGGGGCAAGCCGGAACCCGTCGACGAGCGGCTGCTCGAGGAGGAGCTGCGGGGGTTCCTGGAGGGCCTGCTGCGCGGGGACACGCGGCTCGAGGGTCTACCGCCGGGAGCGCACCGGCCCAAGGACGTGGCCTTCTCCGGCGACGGCGAGCCGACCTCCTCACCGAACTTCGAGCGGGCCGTGAGCCTCGTGGCGCGGGTCATGGACGAGTTCGAGCTCCGGCCGCATACGCGCCTGGTTCTGATCACCAACGGCTCCCTGGTTGGCCGCGAGGAGGTCGCGCGCGGCATCGCCAAGCTCGGGGAGCCCAACGGCGAGGTCTGGTTCAAGCTCGACAGCGCCACCGACGCGGGACTGGCGCGCATCAACGACTTCGCCGGCGGCATCGAGCGCGCCTACGCACGCCTGGCCGCCTGCGCGCGCCTCTCCCGCACTTTCGTGCAAACCTGCGTGTTCGCCACCGACGGCCGCCCGCCCGGCGAGGACGAGCGCGCCGCCTACCTCGAGCTCCTGCGGCGCGCGGTGCGCGAGAACCTGGGGCTGGCAGGCGTCCAGCTCTACGGCTTGGCGCGCCGAGTGCGGCAGCCCGACGCGCGGCGTGTCGGCAGGCTCGACGCGAACTGGCTGGAGGCTCTCGCGGTCGAGATCGAGGGCGTGGGCCTGCCGGTGGTGACGAAGCCCTGAGCGGCCCCAGGCACCTCGCGCCGCGTCACGAGCACAGCAGGACCGACAGGCGCTGCTGGTACTCGATGGTGAGCGGGTCGGTCGGGCCCAGAGCCTGGAAGACGGACAGCAGTGCCTTGCGCGGCGCGTCCCCGTCGTGGTGGAGGTCGAGCAGGGCGGCCTCGAACAGCTGCTCGAGCCCTTCCTCGTTCCGGCCCGCGGCGGCGAGGGCTTGGCCGTAGGTGACGCGTGCGCCCGCGTCCGTGGGAGCCTCGGTCACCGCGCGCTCGAGCTCTGCGAGGTCTCCGGCGGCCCCCGCGAGGTCCAGGCGCGCCAGCACGGCGCGCGCCTCGGCGCTCGCGGCCTGCTCGTCGGTCAGGCGCTCGACGACCTTGCGCGCCTCCCCCTCGCGCCCCTCGTCGATCAACATCTCGGCCAGGGCGATGCGGGCGGCGCCGTCGTCGGTCGCCTCGCGCAGGTGCTCGCGCAGGAGGGCGATGCCCTCGTCGGCGCACCCGGCCTGCGCCATGGCGCGGGCGTCCTCGACGGGGTTCGACGCGTTCGCCTGGCCGAGGTGCGGCTCGAGGAACTCGCGCAGCTGCTTTTCGTCGTGAGCGCCCGCGAAGCCGTCGATGGGCTTCCCGTCGCACACCAGGAGCACCGACGGAACGCTCTGGATGCGGAAGGCCTCGGCCAGCTCCGGCGCACGGTCGACGTCCACGCGGGCCAGGACGAATCGTCCGGCGTGCTCTCGGGCGAGTTTCTCGAGCAGGGGCCCGAGGGTCTTGCAGGGCGCACACCAGGTGGCCCAGAAGTCGACCAGGACCGGCACGGAGCGCGAGCGCTCGAGTACCTCGGTCTGGATGGAGTTGGCGTCGACGTCGACGATCGTGGGCGGGGTGTCCATGGGCGAAGAGAATAGCGCATCCGTCTCCTCCCTCCATGGCCGCCGGTGGCGGGGAGCCTGGAGGAAAACGGCGCGGTCGCTATCCTGCGCAGGGCGGCGGGCGTCCCGCCGCACTCAGACCCGCTCCCCCATCGAGGAATACGATCATGCTGCGCCCCCTCCTGCCGGCGCTTGTCGCCGGCGGCGCTCTCTGTGCCGCTTTCGCTCCCCCGCCGACCGCCGCGCCCGCGCTCCCCTCCCCCCCCGCCGTCCACTGCCAGGTGCCCTGCGGCATCTACGGCGACCGCATGCGCATCGACATGCTGATGGAGGACGCGGTCACGATCGAGAAGGCGATGACCACCCTGCGCGCCATGGCGGGCGAGGAGCATCCCGACCACAACCAGATGGTGCGCTGGGTCGTGAACAAGGAGCAGCACGCCCAGGCGATCCAGGACACCCTCGCCGCCTACTGGCTGGCGCAGCGCATCAAGGCGCCCAAGGACGCGGGGGACGCCGCGGCGACGGCGGCCTACCACGACCGGCTCGCGCACCTACACCGCCTGACGGTGGCGGCCATGAAGTGCAAGCAGACGACCGACGGCGCCTACGTCGCGGCCCTGCGCGAGACGGCGCTGTCGTTCAGCGCGCTGTACTTCTCCGCCGAGGACCTCGAGCACATCCGCTCCCACCACGGGGCGGAGCACCGCTGAGATCCGTCAGGGGGCGGGCGCGCCTCCACGGAGAGCACCGATGCGCTCGAGCACGTCGCCCGCGACCTCCTCGGCCGAGCGGCCGGAGGTCTCCACGGCGTGCTCGCAGCGGTCGTAGAGGGGCTCGCGCTCGGCGAGCAAGTCGCGCAGCTCCTCCATGGCCCGCGGGCGCTGACGCATCGGGCGCCGATCGCCCTGGTCGAGCACGCGCTGGAAGTGCTCCTCCGGGCGCGCCCGCAGCCAGACCGTGTGGCAGGTGCGGCGGAGGCGCTCGAAGGTCGCGTGCGAGGCGACGATCGACCCGCCGGTCGCCAGTACCATGCGGTCGCCCCGGGCGAGGACCTCCTCGAGGGCCTCGGCCTCCAGCTCTCGGAAGCGTCGCTCTCCGTGCACCTCGAAGAGCTCCGCCAGGGTCAGGCCGGCGCGCTCCTCTACGCAGGCGTCGAGCTCCACCAGGGGCACCTCCAAGGAGCGCGCCAGGAGGCGCCCAACGCTGGTCTTGCCCGCACCGCGCAGGCCCACCAGGGCCAGGCGCTCGCCGCGGTGGGCGGTCAGGGGCAGATCGAGCAGCTCACCGAGCCCCACGCCCAGGCCGGAAGCCAGGGCGGCCAGCTTGACCAGACTGGGGTTGGCCCGGCCCGCCTCGGCTTCCGTCAGGGTGCGCCGCGACAGGCCCGCGCGCTCGGCCAGCTCGGTGACCGACAGACCGGTTTCGAGGCGGGCGGCGCGCAGGCGCTCGGCAAAAGAGACGAGCAAGGGGTTGGCAGGGCTCATCTGAGATCTATACTGCACGCCACAGCCATTTGTGCGCAAGATATTTCCCTTCTTCGCCGCCGCGATCTCCGGCTCCTCGCCGTCCGCCGCCAAGGGCACTGCCCGTCCGTTCCTCCGCCCGTCCCACTGAGCCCCATCCCAGTGAGCTGATCCCGGTGAATCCTCAAGCGACCGCCACCCCAGCCGCGCCCCTGCGCTTCCAGACCCGCCCCTCCGACTACCGTCACTGGCAGCTCACGGTGGACGACGACGTCGCCACCCTGCGCCTGTGCGTCGATCCCAACGCCGGCCTGCATCCCGGCTACGAGCTGAAGCTGAATTCCTACGACCTCGGGGTCGACATCGAGCTCGCCGACGCCCTCCTGCGCCTGCGCTTCGAGCACCCCCAGGTGCGCTGCGTCGTCGTGACCGGAACCCTCGACCGGGTCTTCTGCGCCGGCGCGAACATCGTGATGCTCCGCACGAGCGCCCACGGCTTCAAGGTGAACTTCTGCAAGTTCACCAACGAGACTCGGTTGGCCATCGAGGACGCCAGCCGCCACTCCAACCTGCGCTTTCTCGCCGCCTTGAACGGGACCGCCTCGGGGGGAGGCTACGAGCTGGCGATCGCCTGCGACGAGATCCTCCTGATCGACGACCGCAACAGCGCCGTCTCCTACCCCGAGGCACCCCTGCTCGGCGTCCTGCCCGGAACCGGCGGCCTGACCCGCATCACCGACAAGCGCAAGATCCGGCGCGACCGCTGCGACGGGTTCGGGACCCTCGCCGAGGGCGTCAAGGGCAAGCGCGCGGTCGAGTGGGGGCTGGTGGACGAGCTCGCGCCCCTCTCGCGCTGGGACGACGCGGTGGCCGAGAAGGCGCGCGCCATGGCCGAGGGGGTCGAGCGGCGGGGAAGTGAGGGAGTCGCGCTCGACGACATCGAGGGCGAGCGCGACGGCGACGCCTTGCGCTACCGGTACGTCAGCCTGCTGCCCGGCCCCGCCGAGCGCACCTTGCAGCTTGCGATCAGCGCGCCCGACCAAGCGCCCGCGACCGCCGAGGAGGCCCACGCCGAGGGTGCCGCCTGGTGGGTCCTGCGCGCCTTCCGCGAGCTGGACGACGCCCTCTTGGAGTTGCGCATGAACCGGCCCGACGTCGGCCTGGTGCTCGTGCGCACCGCCGGGAGCCCGGAGACGGTACTCGCCACCGACGCCCTCCTGGCAAACGACAGCGACTGGTTCGTCGAGGAGACGCGCCACCTGGTCAAGCGCGTCCTCAAGCGCATGGACCTGACCGCCAAGAGCTTCTACGCCGTGGCCGACGAGGAGACCTGCTTCGTCGGGACCTTCCTCGAGCTGGCCCTGGCCGCCGACCGCACCTACCTGCTCTGCGATCCCGACCGCCCGGTCGAGCTGGGCGTCAGCGCCGCCAACGCCGGCCTGTTCCCCATGGCCAACGACCTCTCGCGCTTGGAGACCCGCTTCCTCGGGACGCCCGAAGCCGTCGGGAGGGTGCTGGAGCACGCGGGCGAGCGCCTCGACGCCGAGACAGCCGACGAGCTGGGCCTGGCGACCTTCGCCCCCGACGACATCGACTGGAGCGACGAGCTGCGCATCGCCGTCGAGGAGCGTGTCTCCTTCTCGCCCGACGCGATGACCGGCATGGAGGCCAACCTGCGCTTCGCCGGTCCCGAGACCTCCGAGACGAAGATCTTCGGGCGCCTGTCGGCCTGGCAGAACTGGATCTTCCAGCGCCCCAATGCCGTCGGCGAGCGGGGAGCACTGACCTGTTACGGAACCCCCGAGGCGCCGGTCTTCGGCTGGCAGCGCACCTGAGGAACGAGCGAACCATGACCTCCATCGACTACTCCCAGAAGATCCCCAACAACGTCGACCTCTCCTCCGACAAGCGCTTACAGCGCGCCCTCGAGCGCTGGCAGCCCGACTACATCGACTGGTGGCGTTCCGCGGGTCCGACCGACTTCAACGAGCACGACGTCTACCTGCGCACGGCGGTCAGCGTCGACCGCGACGGCTGGGCCAACTTCGGCTACGTGCCGATGCCCGACTACCGCTGGGGCATCTTCCTCACCGAACGCGAGGCAGACCGGCGCGTGGGCTTCGGCGACCACGAAGGCGACGCCGCCTGGCAGGAGGTGCCGGGCGAGTACCGCAACTGGCTGCGGCGGCTGATCGTGACCCAGGCGGACACCGAGCCGGCCTCGGTCGAGCAGCAGCGCCTACTCGGCCACACCGCGCCTTCGCTCTACGACATGCGCAACCTGTTCCAGGTCAACGTCGAGGAGGGCCGGCACCTGTGGGCGATGGTCTACCTGCTGCACTCCTTCTTCGGGCGCGACGGGCGCGAGGAAGCCGATGAGCTGCTCGACCGGCGCTCGGGGAACCCCGACCACCCGCGCATCCTGGGCACCTTCAACGAACCCTGCGCCGACTGGCTGTCGTTCTTCTGCTTCACGATGTTCACCGACCGCGACGGCAAGTTCCAACTCCTGGCCCTGGCCGAGAGCGGCTTCGATCCCCTGGCGCGCTCCTGCCGCTTCATGCTGACCGAGGAGGCCCACCACATGTTCGTCGGCCAAACCGGGGTGGCGCGCGTGATCCAGCGCACCTGCGAGCTGATGGACGAGAACCCCGGCAAGGACGTGCGCGAGCTCGGCGGAATCCCGCTCGACCTCATCCAGCGCTACATCAACTTCTGGGCTTCCTCGAGCGTCGACCTATTCGGCGCGGAGGTCTCGAGCAACGCCTCGAATTTCTTCCGCTCGGGACTCAAGGGCCGCGCCTGGGAGGAACGCTACGACGACCACCAGGCCCTCGAGAACGCCTACGAGTTCGAGCGCTTCCAAGACGGCGCCTTCTCGACCGAACAGGTCCCCCTGCGCAACGCCATGAACGAGGTGCTGCGCGACGAGTACATCAAGGACAACGAGAAGGGCGTCGAGTACTGGAATCGCGTCTGCGAGAAGGCCGGCGTCGGATTCCGCTTCCGCCTGCCCCACCGGCGCTTCAACCGCAGCATCGGCGAGTACGGCGAGGCCCACTTCGACGTCGAGGGCAAGCCCCTCGCCGAAGGGGTCTGGGAGCGCGAGATGGGCCGCTGGCTGCCGACCGAAGCCGACCGCGAGTTCGTCCAATCCCTGATGCAACGGGTCACCGAGCCGGGGCGCATGGCGGGCTGGATCGCCCCGCCCGCCAAGGGAATCGATGGCAAGCCGGCCGACTTTGAGTACGTTCTGCTCTAGGAAGCTGGAAATAAGGAGAGAACCCTCATCCTGCGGCCCGCCGCGAGCCGACTCTGGACCGGGGGGGGGGAAGCACGCTGCCGGCGCCCGGCGCCGGACCCCCGATGGATGAGCAGCAACCACGGTAGCGCACGCCACGGGCGAGGGGACAGACCAAGGAAGGGGTGCGCCGCGGGTGCGCTGGGCGCGGCCCTGGCCCTGGCGGCCTGTTCGAGCGACCTGGGAATCCCGCCCCTGCCCGACCCCGACCTCGGCGGTGACCCCGGCGGCGGCGATGAGGAGCAGGAGCTCGGATTCCCGCTCTACGAACAGGGCCAGATCCTCGCGCGCCTCGAACTCGGCGCGCCGGCCCCCGCCGAGTTCGTCCTGCGCGGCAACTTCCCCGTCCCGCGTGGCGTGTACCCACTCGAGGCCGGTTGGTCTCCCTTCGCCGTGCGCGACGCCGCCGGCGTCGAGACACCCGCCCAGACCGAGGTCGTCTCGCGCTACGCCCGCGCGGCCGACGGCGCGGACGTGGTCGAGGTCCTCGCGCGCGTCGCGCGACCCGCCCAGAGCGCCCCCGGCGACCGCCTCACCTTCGACGTCGTGTGGTCGCCTCACCCTCCCGCCGAGCCGAGTGTAACCGCCGAGGTGAACGCGCTCCTGCAGGCTCCCGAAGCGCTCGAGCTGCGCACCCGAGACGTCTTCGGCCACATCTATACGGCGGACCTGTTGCGCGACGAGCGCGAGCGGAACGCCGAGCTCGTGGTGCGGCGCGACGGAGCCCTCGCGCGGCAGGTGCGCACCCACGAGAGCCTCCTCTCACCCGACCCCGTCGGCGCCCCCGACGGCGCCCTGCCCCACCACCTCGGCGTCCACGCCTACATCACGACCTGGGCCGGCGAGGACTTCCTCTCCCTCGACTTGCGCCTGCACAACGGTCACGACGGCGTCGATCCAGCCGATCCGCTCGACGACCCGATGGGGAAGCTCTACTTCGACGCCCTCGAGCTCGCCGTGCCCGCCGGCTGGGTCGTGCTCACCGCCTTCGACAACCCACTGTTCGGCGAGCCCCGTGCCGAGGACGGCCGGAGCGTCGTCGGGCTCGTGGACGCCTCCACCGACGGCACCCTGCACATGGTCCCGCCCCGCTCCCAGTTCCACCGCCGCCTCGTCGTGGCCCGGGCCGGATCCGAGGAGCGCGCGCGGGCCACCCTCCTGGAGGAGACCCTGGGTTTTTGCCGCGCGGGCAACGAGGAGGGGCTCGAGCTCTTCTCCTGGTGGAACCCGTCCACGGCGCGCTACTTCCCGCAGAAGGAGACCCTCCCGCGCCTCGACCACCAGGCCGATTCGTACTGGCGCGAGGGGCTCGCCGAGAGCTTGGCCGTCTACCAGGCCGGAGTCGCCGCCGGCACGGCTGACCCGTCCCCGCTCCTGGTCGAGAACCTCGGCTGGGCCCATCCGTGGGGGCCGACCGTCGGCTACGCCCACGGCGGCGGCGAGATATACCTCTACCAGGGGATGCGCCCGGCTTGGGCGGCCTCGCACGAGGGCTACCGCCTGACCCAGCTCATCCACCGCACGATGACCGACCGCCACCCGACAGCCCTCTACGACGGCGACGGGGACGCGCTTACCGAGGAGGACTGGATCTACGAGGGCCCCGACGGGCCGGTCATGCCGCTGTGGATGTTCACGATCCCCTGGCTCTCCCTCGGAGACCCCTTCGGCTTCACCGACGCGCCCACGTTCCAGGTCGATGCGGTCACAGCCTCCGGCCTGGAGCCGCCCTACGAGCAGCTCCTGCTCGACTACCAGCACATCGACAATCAGCACCTCATCCGCTACACACGCTCGCCGAAGGTCCTGGTGTGGCTCGGAAACGACGCCCTCGCCCGCGACGACCTGCGCATGCAGGCGGAGTGCGCCCGCTCCTCCTTCAGCGCGCTCCCCCAGAACGACTACGGCAACCGCATCCCCACCGGCATGCTGCGCCTCCTGCAGGACGTCGCCGAGCGCCCCGCCGACGGGCTCCAGATCGACCGCGGCGAGGGTTGGTACCTGGACGCGGTGGCGGCCTACTTCTCTCTCGCCGACGAGAGCTGGCGCGCGCGCGTGCTGCCCTGGTTCGAGCGGATCCTGGTCCTGCTCGAGGACGGCCAACTCGCCTGCAACGGGGTCCTCGGCTCGACGCCCAACAACGTGCACTTCGACGGGGACTACCGCCTGCGCCAGTCGATCAGCGAGGCGATCCTGCAAAACGGGCTGTGGGGCGTGCGGGCCTCGGTGTTCGGCCAACGCCGAGCGGACCTCCGCGGGCGCCTGGACGCGGTCCTGGCCCCGAACCTGGCCGCGATGATCAGCGAGCAGGTCTGGAACCCCGAGGAGAACGCACCGGCCACCTGGGCCGTCATGGGCCCCTACGACGTCGAGCTGCCCTCCTTCTGCGACACCCCGCCGCCGGATGCGATCCTGGGCGGCGACGCCTACCAGACCTGGTCGTCCTTCGCCTACGGATTCCGCCTGACGGGCGACTGGCTGTTCCTCGACCGCGCGGCGGAGATGCTCGGGGCGCCCCTCACTACCGCTGCGCTGGGGACCGAGGCCTACGGCCACATCGAAAACCGCGCGGCGCTGCTGAGCCTGGTCCAGGAGCTGTGGGAGTGAGCGCGGGCGGCGCTCAGCCGAATCGGATCCCCTGGGCGAGGGGCAGCTCGTCGGAGTAGTTGATCGTGTTGGTCTGGCGGCGCATGTAGGCCTTCCAGGCGTCCGAGCCCGACTCGCGCCCCCCCCCGGTCTCCTTCTCGCCGCCGAAGGCGCCGCCGATCTCGGCCCCCGAGGTGCCGATGTTGACGTTGGCGATGCCGCAGTCGGATCCGACCGCCGAGAGGAAGCGTTCGGCCTTGCGCACGTCGGTGGTGAATACCGACGAAGACAGGCCCTGGGGCACGTCGTTGTGCTTGGCGATCGCGTCATCGAAGTCGTCGCACGCGATCACGTACAACAGCGGCGCGAAGGTCTCCTCCTGCACCATCGCGTAGTGGTTCTCCACGCGCATCACCGCCGGCACGACGAAGTTCCCACCGGCGAGCGCGCCCTCGAGCGCCGCCGGGCCGCCGCCGCAAAGCAGGGTCCCGCCCTCCTCGCGCGCGCGCGCCACGGCGCTCGCCATGGCGTCGATCGCGCCGGGCTCGATCAAGGGCCCGCAGAGGGTCTCGGGGTCCATCGGATCGCCGACGCGGATTCCGCCGTAGGCCCGCACGAGGCGCTCCTCGACCTCCTCGGCGATCGAGGAGTGCACGAGTACGCGGCGAGTCGAGGTGCAGCGCTGGCCCGCCGTGCCGACCGCGCCGAACAGGATCGCCGGCAGGGCCAGGTCGAGATCGGCATCCTCCATCACGACCACGGCGTTGTTGCCGCCGAGCTCGAGGATCGTGCGCCCGAAACGGCCGGAGACCGTGCTCGCGACGCCGCGGCCGACGGCGGTCGAACCGGTGAAGGAGATCAGGGGCAAGCGCGAGTCCTCGAGCATCCCCTGGCCGACTTCGCGGCCGGAGCCGACCACCAGCGTGGCGAGAGCGCCGAAACCCTCCTCCTCGAGAACGCCGCGCACGACGTTGGTCAGGCCCACGGCGCACAGGGGGGTCGTGCTCGCCGGCTTCCAGATGCAGGCGTCGCCGCAAATCCAGGCCAGCATCGCGTTCCAGCCCCAGACGGCCATGGGGAAGTTGAAGGCGGTGATGACACCGATCGCGCCGAGGGGGTGCCACTGCTCGCGCATGGCGTGCCCGGGGCGCTCGGAGTGCATCGAGAGGCCGTAGAGCATGCGTGATTGGCCGACGGCGAAGTCGGTGATGTCGATCACCTCCTGCACCTCGCCCCAGCCCTCTTGCACGATCTTGCCCATCTCCAGGGTGATCAGGCGCCCGAGGGCGTCCTTGTGCTCGCGGATGGCCTCGCCGACCTGGCGCACGATCTCGCCGCGCCG
Source organism: Planctomycetota bacterium (assembly GCA_002686265.1). Taxonomy (GTDB): domain Bacteria; phylum Planctomycetota; class UBA1135; order UBA1135. Next base: position 93,211 of record NZBA01000089.1, on the reverse strand, counting down.
CGGGGCCGGAACCGAGCGCCAGCGCCCGAAGGCCTCGACCGCAGCGTCGATGCAGCGCTGGTAGTCCTCGGAGGTCGCCTGGCGCACCCCGGCGATGGACTCGCCGGTGGCGGGGTTGAGCGAGTCCACGAGCGCTCCGCCCGTCTCCAACCACTCGCCGCAGTAGGCGCCGGAGTTGACCGCTTCGATACCGAGTTCCTCGAGAAAGTCCATCGTCCGAGTGCTCCAGGTGTGACCGTTCGCACGCTCGCTCGCGCGTGGGGGGGGGATCGGGCGGAAGAGCATAGCGGACCGGCGCGCGAACGCTATCCTCTCCGACCTGATGGGCGAGAAGATCATCTTTCAGGTCCAGGATCTACACAAGTCCTACGGACTCGTGGAGGTGCTCAAGGGCATCACCCTCGGCTTCTACTACGGCGCCAAGATCGGCCTGATCGGCAAGAACGGTGCGGGCAAGTCCACCCTGTTACGCATCATCGCCGGCGAGGACACGCAGTTCGACGGCATCGCCAAGGCCAACGGCGACGTCTCGATCGGCTACCTCTCCCAGGAGCCGCCGCTCAACGAGGAGCTGGACGTCTGGGAGAACCTGCGCGAAGCGGTGGGGCCACTGTTCGCCATCGAGGAGCGCTACAACGAGGTTTGCGCCGACCTCGAAGGCAAGGAGGAGGAGTTCGAGCAGCTTCAGCTCTCGATGGAACACCACGGGATCTGGGAGATAGAGAGCCGCCTCGACCAGGCCGCGACCGCCCTCTCCGTACCGGCGCCCGACGCCGACGTGACCAAGCTCTCCGGCGGCGAGCGGCGGCGAGTCGCCCTGTGCAAGCTGCTCCTCGGCCAGCCCGACATCCTGCTCCTCGACGAGCCCACCAACCATCTCGACGCAGACTCGGTCGAGTGGCTCGAGCACTACCTCTCGGAGTACCCCGGGACGGTCATGCTGATCACCCACGACCGCTACTTCCTCGACAACGTCGTGGGATGGATGCTCGAGATCGAGCGCGGCAAGGGCGTCCCCTACGAGGGCAACTACAGCACCTACCTCGAGCAGAAGCGGCGCCTGCTCAACGTCCAGCGCCAGGCCGAGTCGCGCCTCGAGAAACAGTACCAGAGCGAGCTCGACTGGGTCCGCAAGACGCCGGCCGCACGCGCCAAGCGCGCCAAGGCGCGCCTGGCGCGCTTCAAGGAGCTACAGGAGATGCGCCCGGGAGCGCAGCTCGAGTCGACCGACTTCCGCATCCCCCCCGGGCCGCGCCTGGGCGACCGCGTGCTCGAGGTGCACGGGGTCTGCAAGGGCTACGGGGACCGGACGCTGATCCGCGACCTCGATTTCGAGGTCGTGCCCGGCGCCATCCTGGGCGTCATCGGCGCGAACGGCATGGGCAAGACGACGCTGATGCGCATGATCATGGGCGACGAGCAGCCCGACTCCGGCACGATCACGATCGGCTCGACGGTCGAGATGGTCTACCTCGACCAGTCACGGACCGTGCTCGACGACGACCTGACGGTCTACGACAACATCACCGGCGGCAACGAGCAGCTCCCCTTCGACGGCAAGACGATCGACGGCCGCGCCTTCGTCGCGCGCTTCAACTTCAAGGGCGACGAGCAACAAAAACGCCTCGGCGAGTGCTCGGGCGGGATGCGCAACCGCGTGCTCCTAGCCAAGATGCTGCGCGAGCCCGCGAACCTCGTGATCCTCGACGAACCGACCAACGACCTCGACCTCGATACCCTACGCGTGCTCGAGGACGCGATCAGCGAGTACCGCGGCTCGATGATCATCGTCTCCCACGACCGCTACTTCCTCAACCGCGTGGCGACGCACATCCTCGCCTTCGACGGCGACTCCGTCGTGTACTTCCACCCCGGCGACTACGAGTCCTACCACGAGTGGCGAGAGAAGCTGCGCCGCGAGAGCGGCGAGAAGGCCGGGTCGCGGGCAGGCAAGTACCGCCGCCTGCGCTGAGCGCGGCCGCGGGTCCCGGCGGTGGGCGAGCAGGCGCGGTGAAGACCGCAAGACCGGCCGCCCCCGCCGGTCAGAACTCGGGCTTCACGGCCGGGGCGCGATCCTCTCCGAGACCGCGGGCGGACTTGGGCGCGTAGCAGTACCACATGATCTGCAAGAAACCGCGCACTCGGTTGCGCTGGCCCCCGTCCGCCCAGCGATCCTCGTACTCGCCGAGCATCTTGTTGTTGTAGAGGGCGATCAGATCCTGACCGGCGGTCACGGCGCGTTTGATCTGCTCGTTGGCGTCCCAGAGCATGTCGTAGAACTCGCGCAGGTCTGCACGGGTGCCGACAGCTCCGTGGCCGGGGACGACCGTCACGTCGGCGGGAACGCGGCGCAGCACGGCCTCGATGGCCCTCAGCATCCCCGCCGGCCGCGCTCCCGAGCGCAGCTCGATGTAGGGGAAGTTGTCCTGGCGGTAGAGGTCGCCCATCACGACGACGTTCTGTCCGGGGAAGTACACGACCGAATCCCCGTCGGTGTGGCCGAAGGCGTAGTGTTCGATCAGGACCGGCTCGCCGTTGAAGGTGAGCTCCAAGCGCTCGCGGAAGGTGACCGTCGGCAAGCCCTCGGGGTCCATCGGCGGATCGTGGAAGAGCATCTTTTCGCCCTCCTTGTCACCGCTGCCCAACATGCGCATGCGCACGTTCTCGTGAGCGATGACCGTCGCCCCCGCCAGGCCCCAGTAGGCGTTGGCTCCGGTGTGGTCCTTGTGCCAGTGGGTGTTGATCAGATAGCGCACGGGCTCGTCGGTGAGCTCCGCGAGGGCCAGCTCGATCTCGGGCGCGGCGTCGAGGAATCCCCCGTCCACTTTCAGCACGCCGTCGGGACCCGTGAAGACGACCATGTTCGCCCCGTAGCGGTGGATCAGATGGAGCGAATCCGAGAGGCGCCGGACGGTCGTCTCGTCTCGACCCGCGCGGTCGGGGGCGCAGCTCTCGGAATGTCCGGCGGTCAAACCACCGACGGAGCCACCGGTGAGGCCGGCGGCGAAGGTCGCGGAGAGGAGAAGCTGGAACTGCATCGTGAGGCTCGGGCACCGAAGAATCCCACAGGAACGGTTCCGGTGCAACCTCTCCCGCCGCGACGCCGCGCCCGCGTTGCGGATCCGCGTCCCGCACGGCTATCCTCCCGCCCCTCCCGCACCCCGTGAAACTCCTCCGGACCACCCTCGCTCTCGCCGCCCTGCTGATCGGCGTGCCCCTGATCGTCGCCACGTGCATGGACTCCACCTGGGAAGTGGAGGCGCGCCGCACCCTCGACGCCCCACCGGCCTCCGTCCACCCCTGGCTGGACGCAGTCGGGCGCTGGAGGTCCTGGGCCGTCGCAGACGCCGCGCTCCTCGAGGTCGGCACGGGACCGGTGCGAGGCCCCGGCGCACGACTGCACTGGGGGCCCTCGCGCCTCGGCCCCGGCCGGCTGGAGCTCACCGCCAGCGATCCGGCGCGCGGGGTCTGGTTCGACGTGCACCTCGGAGACGACCGCCACCCGATCCGCGGAGTGATCCTGCTCGCCCCGGCCGCCGCCGGAACCGAAGTGACCCTCATCTGCCGCGGAGACGTCGGTCCCGACCCCCTCGCGAAGCTCGCCCTGCCCTGGGCCAAGGGCGAGCTCGAACGCGGCCTGGCCAGTGTACTGGAGCGTCTGGGGCGGCGGGTCGAGGCGGCGGACTGACGTTCGAGCTCGAGCCCCGCTTCAGGGCTCGTAGACCAGGTAGGCCCACTGGCGCACGAACCCCCAGCGTTCGCCCATCGAGACCAGGGCGTCGTCGTTGTGGGGAGCCCGCCCGGCCAGGACCTCGAGCCCGCGCTCGGCCAGGATCGCACGCACCTCTCCCTGCATGGCGCGCGCCAAGCCGCGGTGGCGCACCGAGGGCTCTACGAACAACAGGCGCACGAAGGGCTGACGCTCGCCGGTCAGGGGATCCTCGAACGGCCCCGTCAGACACAGGCCCAAGTCCGCGGCGCCCGGCTCGGATTCCGCCACCAAGAGCACTCGCTCGGGAGCGTCGAAGTGGCCCTCGGCGATGCGTGCGCCGATCCCCGCCGGCAGGACCCCCTCGCGGTACTCCGCCACGGCCGCCGCCGCGCACTCGGTGAGGCGCCCGGCGAGGGCGGACGCCCCCTCGCGACTCTCGATCTGCCTGAGCTGGACTTCCACGGGCGTGATGTTAGCCGACGTCCCCGCCGGCGGGCGCGCACTCGTCGGCGAGGAGCTCGCTCAGCACGCGCCGCGGACGGCGCACGAAGGCCAGGAGGTCCTCGAGGACCGCGTAGGCACAGGGCACGACGACCAACACGAGCATGGTCGCCGCCGCCAGGCCGAAGAAGAGGCTGATGGCCATCGGCTGCAGGAACCGCGCCTGGCCAGTGACGAAGAAGGTCAGAGGCGTGAGGCCGAGCATGGTCGTGACCGTGGTGAGCAGGATCGGACGGAAACGCGTGCGCCCGGCCTCGAGAAGGGCATCGATGAGCTCCGCCCCACCGCGGCGAGCCTCGTTCACGAACTCGACCAGGATCAGCGAATCATTGACCACCACGCCAGTCAGGGCCAAGAGGCCGATCATCGAGAGCATGCTGATCGACCGTCCCATCAGAGCGTGGCCCACGACGACGCCGACGCCGCCGAAGGGGATGATGAACATGATCACGAGGGGCTGCAGCGCCGAACGGAAGAGCGTCCCCAGGATCACGAAGATCAGGGCCAGGGCGACGAACGAGGCGCGGCGCAGGTCGGCCATCGACTCCTCGGTCTCCTTCTGGTCCCCCTTGACGACGAGCTCGTAGCCGGGATGGCGCTCGGCGATGCGCTCGAAGTCGGCCGCGATGCGGGCGGTGACATCGCTCACCGAGCTCTGGTCGGTCTCCACGTCCGCCACGACGTTCATCGCCCGCTCACGGTCGTTGCGCGTGATGCGCGAGAGTCCGTGGACCGGCCGCACCTCGGCCACCGACGCCAGGGGCACGCGGCCGCCGCCGGGGAGCGACACCCGCACGTCGTCGAGGGCCATCGGATCCGTGCGTAGCTCCTCGGGGATCTTCAGCGTCAACTCGACGTCGTCCCGGCCGCGCCGGATGCGGCCGTAGCGCACTCCCTCGAAGGCGGTGCGAAGCTGGGAGGCGAGCAGCGTCTCGTCCAAGCCCAGCGACCGCGCCCGGTCGCTCACGTGCACGACCAACTCCAGTTTCCCCGTATCGACGTTTTCGGTCACCGCGTGCACGCCCGCGTAGGAGCCCAGGATCTGCGTCAACTCCGCTGAGACCGCTCGCAGCTCGGTGAGGTCAGGCCCGCGAACCCACAGGTCCAGGGCCTTGCCCGTGCCGATTCCCTGGGGCATGTCGACCTCGGTGCTCTCGATCGGGTGCGGCGCGTCGCGCAGCAGATCGCGCACCTGTTGTACGATCGCGCGAGTGGAGAGCGAACGTCCCTCGCCCTCGCGCAGCTCGACCCACACCTGAGCCAGATCCTGTCCCAGCTCCCAGCGATTCGCGTCGCGGGCCATGACGCCGGCGATGACGTTCACGCTCTCGACCTCGGTCTCGGCGAGGTTCTCGCGCAGCAGGCGCTCGATACCGAGCGCCACGCGCTCGCTCTCGGCCAGGGAGGTCTCCGGGGCCATGTGCAGGTTCACGTGGAAGAGCTTCGACTCGAACTCCTCGTACAGCACGAAGGGCAGCCAGGAGATCGCGAAGCCCCCCACGATCGCCGCCACGCCGCAGACGCCGGCGAGAGTCACGTAGCGCCAGCGCAGGGCCCGCGCGAGGAGCGCGAGGTAGGCGCGACGCACCGGCTCGTACCAGCGCTCGGCCACCGCGGTCCCCACTGCCGCGGCGCCGGCCGCCCGCCGCGCCGCGCCCCAGTGCGCGAGATGCGACGGCAGCAGCGTCAACGCCTCCACCAAGGAGACGACCAGGCAGAAGCTCACTACCAACGGCACCGGGCGCATCAGCTCCCCGCTCGTCCCGCCCATCATCAGGACCGGCAGGAAGGCGACGATGCTGGTCATGATCGTCGCCAGCACGGGCTTGCCGACCTGCCCTGTGCCCTCGACGGCCGCCGCCTCGGGTTCCATCCCCTCCTCCATCAGGCGGAAGACATTCTCCCCCACCACGATCGCGTCGTCGACGATCATCCCCAGCACGACGATCAGGGCCATCATCGTGACCATGTTCATCGTCACACCCACGGTGCCCGCTAGGAAGATGCCGCCCAGAAACGAGACCGGGATACCCAGGGCGGTCCACAGGGCCACGCGCGCACTCAGAAACGAGAGCAGGGAGAGACCGACGAGCAGGAGCCCGATGAGGCCGGAGTTGCGCATGACGCGCAGGCGATTCACGACGTACACCGAGAGGTCGGAGTTCACGCCCAGAGCAATCCCCGGAGGCGTCTCGGCGGCCTGCTCGTCGACGTAGTCGTGGATGACCGCGGCGATGTCGATCAAGTCGCCTTCGACCTTCTTGCGCACGTGCAGCTGAGCCGCGGGGAGGCCGTTGAAGCGCGCGCGGGTGACCGGGCGCTCGAAGGCGTCGCGCACGCGCGCCACCCGCGAGAGCGGCAGCCAGGTGCCGTCGGGGCCGGCGAGCACCGGCAGGCTCTCCAGGTCGGCCGCCCGCGCGACATCGGAGTCGACGCGCATCAGGAACTCGCCCTGCTCCGTGGAGAGGCTCCCCAGGGGCAAATCTCGGCTGCGCCTCTCGATCGCCCGGCCGAGCCCGTCCAGGGTCAGGCCGTAGCGCTCCAGGGCGAGGGGATCGACCTCGATCCAAAGGCGCGGTCGGCGCACGCCGGTGATGCGCACGCTACTCACTCCGTCGAGGTCCTCGAGGCGGCGCTGGTGCTCCTCCGCGGCGCGGCGCAGGTCCCCCTCGTCCGCCCAGCCGTACACGTAGACGGCGATCACCGGCAGCTCGGTGCGCAGCTCGCGGGCGGCCGGCTCCTCGGCGTCGAGAGGAAGCTCGAGGTCACCCGACTGCAGGCGCGCGCGCACATCGTCGAGGAAGCGGGTGATGTCCGTCGAGCGCGAGGTCGTCAGCGTGATCGTGCTGACGCCTTCCTGCGAGGTGCTCAGTAGCTCCTCCATGTCGTCCAGCCCCGCCAACTGGTCCTCGATGGGCAGGGTCACCAGCCGCTCGACGTCCTCCGCCGACGCGCCGGGGTAGACCGTCATCACGTGCACGCTCTGGGGCGAGAGAATCGGGATGACCTCGCGCGGCATGTCCTGGTAGACCAGCAGCCCCAGGGAGCACAAGCCGAGAGCGCCCAGATTGACCGCCACGGGGTTGCGGACCGCGGCCCGCACGAGCGCACGGATCACAGCTCGTTCTCCTCCCGCAGCACGCAGGGCTCGCCGCCCAGGAGCCGGCCGAGGGGCGCGGTGACCAGCCACTCGCCGGCCACGAGACCGGCGCTCACGACGAATCCCTGTTCGACGCGCACACCGAGAGTCAGCTTGCGCGCCTCGACGGTCTTGCCGGCCGCTGCTTCGGCGACGACGAAGGCGGTCGGAGCGCCGTCCAACCAGACGAATTCCGAGCGCGCGAGCACGAGGGCGTCGGGCACGGAGCGCACCGCGATACGCGCCTCGGCGAACTGGCCGGGGCGCAGCACGCGCGCCGCCGAGCCCTCCGCTCCCGCGGGCGAGCCCGGCAGGTGGACTTCGACCGCGACCGTCCGCGTGCGCGGGTCGGCCTCGACGCCGACGGCCGCCACGCGCGCCTCGAGGGCCTCGCCGGGGAGCGCGGGCAGACTCACGCGCACGGGCAGGCCGACCCGCAGGCCGGGCAGATCGTCCTCGTTGATGCGCAGGATCAGGACCAGGATCGAGAGGTCGCTCAGGCGCAGGACGCTCGCCCCTGCCGGCAGATAGGTGCCCACCGCGGGCGGCGGATCCACCAGCAGGCCGTCGAAGGGGGCGTGCAGCTCGGCGCGAGCGCGGCGCTCGCGCGCCAAGGCCTCGGCCGCGCTCGCCGCGCGCACGGCCTCGTCCGCCTCGCCGCGCCGGGCGCTGGCGAGAGCCAGGGCGCCCAGGCGCTCCTCGATGGCCGCCGAGGCGCCGACGCGCTTCTCGCGCGCCCGGTCCAGGGCGCTCTGGGAGGCGTCTCCACCCTCGAACAGGCGCTCTAGGCGCCGCTCCTCGCGCGCGGCCAGCTCCAGGGCCTCGCGGGCGGCGGGCAGCAGAGCCTGCGCCTGGTCGCGCACGGCGCTGGCCGCCTCCACCCCCGCCCGGGCCCGATCGAGGTCGGCCGCCGCCAGGGCCAGCTGCTGATCGAGCAGGGTCGCGTCCAGGCGCAGCAGGGCCTCCCCGGCCGCGACCGGGGTCCCCCGCCGCCAGGGATCCCGCACCCACTCCAGCCGCCCGGAGACCTCGGGTGCGACCCGGGCCTGGCGCAAGGGCTCGAAGGTCCCGAAGGCCTGCACCGCCACCTCGGCCAGCGTGGGCTCGAGGCGGCGCACGGCGACCGGGACCGGGCCCGGCCCCGTCGCCGCGCGGCGCTCGGGGACCGGGCGCGCCCACTCCAACAGCCACAGGGCGCCGGCGGTGCCCGCCGCGATGACGAGCACGGCGATCAGGCTCTTGAGAACTCGAGACATCGAGGGGGCGGATCGTGGGTACGGGCGGCGGTCGCCAGAGGGTAGCATGAGCGAGCGGAGCCACCGCCGGCCACGATCCGCAGGCAACGTGTTTCTACGGGCGCGCTGGCCACTCGTTTCACCAGGCGGTAGATTCCCGCCCGGACTTACCCTCCCCCACCTGACCCTGATCCTCGAGAGTTCGTTTCTTGGAAGTCACCGTCGATAGAACAGGCCCCTGCGAGGCCACGGTCTCCCTCACCGTCCCCAGCGAGGAGTTCGAGCGTCAGGCCGCGCAGGTCTTGAAGCACCACGGGCGCAGCGTGCGCATGAAGGGCTTTCGCCCGGGGAAGGTCCCCCTGGGGATCCTCGAGAGACAGTTCGGAGAGGGCGCCCGCAAGGAAACCGCCGAGCACTTCTTGGGCATGGCCCTGCGCGAAGCGATCAGCGAGCACTCGCTCGCGCCGATCGGCCACCCGCAGATCGATCCGGCCTCCTTGGAGGTCGTGAAGGGCGAGGAGTTCTCGCACACCTTCGGCGTCAACCTGCGACCGGAAATCGAGCTCGGCGAGTACAAGGGCCTGACGATCGAGAGCGAGCTGGAGCCGGTCCTGGAGCAGGAGATCGAGAGCGCCGTCGACTCCATGCGCGGCTCGCGTGCGACGCCCGAGCCGCTCGAGGACGGAGGCCTGGAAGAGGGCGGAATGGCCCTGTGCAAGCTCGCCTGGAAGGTCGGCGACGAGACGATCTTCGAACGCGAGGGCATGCGCCTGTCGACCAGCGACGCGATCCCCGGGGTCGCGGAGGGAGTCTGGAGCGAGCACATGACCGGCGCCGGCGCCGGCGCCGAGATCGAAGTCCCGATGACCGTCCCCGACGACTTCGAGCGCGAGGACGTGCGCGGCGCCGAGGGCGTCTGCCGGGTCGAGGTCGGCGAGGTCTTCCGGATGGTGCCTCCCAGCGACGAGGAGCTGTGGGAGATGGCCGGCGCCGAGGACGCCGAGGCCTTCACCGCGCGCGTGCGCAAGGACATCGAGCGCTTCAAGGAGGAGCGCGAACAGACGCGCGTCGAGGGCAAGCTCCTCGAGCGAGTCCTCGAGAGCCACGACTTCGACTTGCCCGAAACGATGGTCGAGAACCAGCTCCAGGGCCGCCTGGAGGCCCTGCGCGGGCAGCTCGTCGAGCAGGGACAGACCGAGGAAGAGGCCGACCAACAGGCTGAGACAGAGACCCCGAATCTGCGAACTTCGGTCGAGAAGGGCGCTAAGGCCTTTTTCCTGGTGAGCAAGATCGCCGAAGAAGAAGGGGTGAAGATCTCCGACACGGACATGGCAGCGGAGCTGACCCAGATCGCACAACGCAATCAGGCCAGCGTGGAGGAGGTTCGGGACTACTACCGCGAAAACGGTCTGCTCGACCAGGTCGCCATCGAGCTCGTGGAGCGCAGAGTACGTACGCTCCTGCGCGAGAACGCCGACATCACCCAGCCGAGCTGACCGCCGAAAGGTCCCGCCCCCGCCCCCGCCCCCGCCCAGACCAGCCAACGCCAACCAGGCCGAACCAACATTCCCATGAACGAAGTGAACTACTACGTCCCGTACGTCATCGAGAAGACCGGCCGCGGGGAGCGCACCTACGACATCTACTCGCGCCTGCTCGAGGATCGGATCATCTTCCTGGGGACCGAGATCAACGACACGGTCGCCAACTCGGTCATGGCCCAGCTCCTGTTCCTGGACAAGACCGGCCATTCCCAGGACATCAAGATCTACATCAACTCGCCCGGCGGCTCCGTGACCGCCGGTCTGGCGATCTACGACACCATGCAGCTCGTCGAGCCCGAGATCGCCACGTACTGCCTCGGCCAGGCCGCGTCCATGGGCGCGATCCTCCTGGCGGGTGGCACCAAGGGCAAGCGCTACGCCCTGCCCCACTCACGCGTCATGATCCACCAGCCCTGGGGCGGCGCCCAAGGGACTGCGATCGACATGGAGATCCAAATCACCGAGACCCTCAAGCTCAAGAAGAAGCTCGAGGAGATCCTCTCCAGCCACTCGGGCAAGACCGCCAAGGATGTCGCCAAGGCCACCGAGCGCGACAACTTCCTCTCCCCCGAGGAGGCCCAGCGGTTCGGCCTGATCGATCACATCGTCGCGCGAGCCGGCGATTCAGAGTAGAGTCGAACATGGCGGGGCGTATCGACGCCCCGCCTGGAGAACACCACCCGCAAGGGCACGAAGATGAGTTCCACCGGCCGCGGACGCCATGTCGAGCGCTGCACCTTCTGCGAGAAGCGGCGCCACCACGTCAGCTCGCTGATCGCGGGCCCGCCCGGGGTCTACATCTGCAACGAGTGCATCGAGATCTGCAACTCGATCCTGCAGGAGGAACAGCGGCGCACGCCCGCGGCGCGCGCGGAGGGCGAGGCCACCCCCGGTGGCGGAATCCTCGACGACCGCGGCTCCCAGCTGCCGACGCCGATCGAGATCGCCCGCCGCCTCGACGAATACGTCGTCGGCCAGCAGCGAGCGAAGAAGGTGCTCTCGGTAGCGGTCTTCAACCACTACAACCGCCTCCGACACCAGGCGAGCGCGACCGACACCGAGGTCGAGATCGAGAAGTCGAACGTGCTGCTCGTCGGCCCCACCGGCTCGGGCAAGACCCTGCTCGCGCGCACGATGGCGCGCATGCTCGACGTCCCCTTCGCCATGGCCGACGCGACGACCTTGACCGAGGCCGGCTACGTCGGCGAGGACGTCGAGAACATCCTGCTCAAGCTCCTGCAGTCGGCGGATTTCGAGGTCGAGCGCGCCCAGCAGGGCATCATCTACATCGACGAGATCGACAAGATCGGCCGCACGACGGCCAACGTCTCGATCACCCGCGACGTCTCCGGCGAGGGCGTGCAGCAGGCACTCCTGAAGATCCTCGAAGGCACGGTCGCCAACGTCCCGCCTCAGGGCGGGCGCAAGCACCCCGAGCAGGCCTACATCCAGATCGACACGCGCAACATCCTGTTCCTGTGCGGCGGCACCTTCAGCGGTATCGAGGAGATCATCGCCAAGCGCGTCGGGCGCGACGCGATCGGCTTCGACCGCCAGGCAGCGGCGATGGAGAAGGCACGCAGCATCCGTGGCACGGCGGAGGCCCAACAGAGCGAAGCCCCGGGCCTCCCGTCTCTGAGCGAGCCCGGCGCCCGAGACGAGTACGTGCGCTACATGATTCCCAAGGACCTGATCGAGTTCGGGCTGATCCCCGAATTCGTCGGGCGCCTGCCGGTCGTCGCCAGTCTCGAAACCCTGGACGTCGACGACTTGGTGCGCGTGCTCCAAGAGCCCAAGAACGCCCTGGTGCGCCAGTTCCAGACGATCTTCGAGCTCCAGGGCAAGCAGCTCGAGTTCACGCCCGAGGGCCTGCGGACCATTGCCCAGACGGCCATCGAGCGCGAGACCGGCGTGCGGGCCTTGCGCTCGATCCTCGAGGAGATGCTGCTCGACCTGCTCTACGAGCTCCCCGCCCGCAAGGACACGGAGACCTTCACCGTGGATGAGGACGTGGTGCTCGGCCGCAAGCCCCTCGCGCGAGGCCTGACGGCCGATCCCGCCGAAGGCACGCAGGACGGCTCCTCCGTGGCGGACGGTCCCTCCGACGATCCGGAGCTCCCCGAGACCGACCGCGAGAGCGCCTGAGCGGCGGTCGCGCTTCCGGCTCCCGGCTCCCGGCCCCCCCGCTCCCGGCCCCCCCGTACTGGGCTGACGGGGCCGACGAACGAGGCGGCCGCACCCCGAAGGCCGGATCAGAACGAGGGCCCGAGGCCGATGAAAGGCCCCGAGAAGCTCACGTCGGTATGAACGAGCGACTCGCCCGTGTCCGCCGAGAGGCCGATGCTCGTGTAGCGGTACCCGCCGAGCAGGGCGAAGTGAGCGCGGCTTTGTTCGGGCAGCAGCCGCAGGGTGCCCTCGATGCCCGCGTCCATGAAGCTCAGCTGGTCGCCGCCGATGTCGATGTCCTTGCCCGAGAGGTCGAGGGCGATCGAGAAGCGGCCGAAGATCGCGGCGAAGCGCAGGCCGAGCACCGGGAGGGGAGCGTCCGAGGCCGCCTCGATCCGCACGCCCGTGGGAATGAGGGTTTCACCGTCGAACTCGTCGAGCTCGAACTCGTCGATCGCCATGTCGAAGGCCAGGGAAGTCGCCCCCAGCCCCAGGCCCAGCCTGACGTTGCCCTCGGGGATCACGTCGAAGGTCAAGAGGAGCCGGTGCAAGCCGAAATGGAAGTCCGTCTCGACGAACGCATCCTCGGCGATCACGGCGCCGCCGTCACCGATCCCCACCGCCAGCTGCCCCGCGCCCTCGTGGACCGAGCTCTGGGTCGTTAGCATCAGGTGGACCGAGCCCATTTCCAGCCCCAGGCGGCCGCCGTAGTAGCCGTCGTTGCCGCCGACACCAAGCTCGTCGACCGTGTTCTCCACGCCGGTCGGCGGCGCGCCCTCGGTGATGCCCAACGAGCCGGCCACCGCCAGAGAGGTTCCGTAGCGCGGCGCCGCGTAGAACCCGGGCGCACTGCAGGAGGCCAGGATGCAAAGGGCCGCGAAGGCGGGGCCGAAGCGCATCGGGCGGAGGTGACCGACGCCGGGCCGCGAACTGGAGTTCATGGCGCCCTCATGAGGGACCACGGGGCGCCACGCAACCCGCCTGTGGACTCAGCCCCCCGCCCCAGCACGCTCGGGGAAGGCCGCGCCGTAGGCCGCGACGAGCCCCTCGCCCTCCAGGCCGCCCTCCAGGGCTTTCAGCAGCCAGGTGAGGCGCTCCGCCACCCAGGGATCGTCCGTGGGCTCGGAGCGGGCCAGAACCTTCTCCAGAGCCGCTCGCAGGGCACCCGGATCACCTCCCAGCCCACGCTCGGCGCGCTCGAGGCGGTGGGCGACCCGCAGAGCCGCGCGATAGGCCTTGGTCTCCGCCAGCTCCTCGGCCTCGCGCGCCGCTTCCTCGCCGCCGGGCGTCCCGGCAAACTCGCTCGCCGCTCCCCGCAAGGCCGCCATGGCCTGCAGCCGGCGACCGTCGGCCTCGAAGGCCCGCGCCGCGTCCCGCCGGTCGGCCGCCAGCACCGCCAAACGCTCCAAGCCCTCCCGCGCCCGAACCACCACGGCGGCGAGGGCGTTCTCGATGGCCGCGATCGGCCCCCACAGACGCCCCGCCTCGGCGTAGCGCCCCGCGACCCAAGCCGCCTGCGCCGCGGCCTCGGCCTCGCGCGCGGCGAGCAGGGCCGCCAACTCCTCGCGCTCGACCAACTCCGCGAGGGGCTGGTCCGCGTAGGTTCCGAAATCCGGGTGGTAGTCGGGATTCCCCTCCCACACGACCCGGCCGTCGGAGCCGATCACCAAGACGCGCGGGAGCTGCACGGTCGGATCGGCGATCGCGTAGTCCTCGTAGGCCTCCTGTCCGTAGCCGCTGCCCACGGGCCAGGGATTGGGGCGCTCAGCGAGCCAAGCCGCGAGCGCCTCGGGCGGCTCGTTGTCGATGAACAGCAGCGGGATCGCGTGGGCCCGGCAGAGTTCCTCGACCTTTCCCAGGCCGTCCAAGAGGCGCGTCGTGCCCGAGGTCTCCACCAAGCTGGTCCAGAACACCAACACCAGCGGCCAGCCGAGTAGGCGGTCGAGGTCTCCGCCCTGTGGAGCGTCGCCGTGCCATTCGAGACCGCGCAACAGGGGCGGGGCCTTCCCCAAGTAGCGCGTCAGGGCAGCGGGCGCGCGCTCGCCCGCCGCCAGGCCACCGCCCCCCCCCGCGGCGGCGCCTGCGCGCCGGCCGACCCGCAGGCGCCGAGGCAGGCCGCGGTCGTGGTCGAGGATCTTGACCTCGCGGAAGGACGAGCTGCCCGACCCCGCCAGCAGGCCGAAGTCACCGCGCAGGGCGGCGCGGGAGGGGAACGCGTACTCGATGGCCTGCGCACCGTCGATGCCGACGGTCAGATTGGTCCCCGTGACGTCCACGCGCAGGGTGCGCCAGCCCTCGCCCTCGGCGACGCCGACGCGCACCAGGGGCCGGCCGTCGGCGCCGAAGGACGAGAGGTCGAGGTGGCCGCCGGGCAAGAGCGCCACGCCGTGGAAGAGGCCGTCCGCCTTCTTCCCGAAGCACACGCCCGCCATGCGGCAGTCTGAGCCCATGGCGACCTCCGCCTCCAGCGACCAGTCCCCGGTCGGCTCGTGATCGATGAACAGGCGCCGGAAGAGGAAGACGTCGCCACCGTCCTCCACCGGCCCGGTGGCCGGCGCGCCGCCAGCGCCACTCTGCTCACCCTCCACGCGCGCCAGGATCACGCCGTCAGAGACCCGGAAGCTGCCCTCGCCTCCGCCGTAAAACCCGCTCAAGTCACGCTCGTTGAACAGGAGCTTCCAGCGCGCCAGGGAGAGGCCCGTCTCGTCCTCGATGGCGAAGAACAGCTCGCGCGCCTCGAAGCTCGGGGGCACGGCCGTCGCCGGACCGCGCAGGACGCGCAGGGCGGTGCGCGGGAAGCCGAGCTCCCGGTAGCTCCGGGCGAGCGCAACCGACTCGGTATGGAAGCGCGAGCGCACGGCCTGTAGGCGGCGCGCTGTCTTGTCCAGGCGGCGCAGGCGCGCCTCGGCCACGACCACGCGCCCCTCAGGGTCGCCCTCGGCCCCGCCCTCGAGCAGCACCACGGCCAGCCACTGCCGCAGGGCGCCGGCGGCACGGTCGAGGAGGTCGGCCTCCTCGAGGGCGTGCGCGAGCTTCCAGAGCACGCCGGGGTGGTCGGGGTCGCGCTCGAGGGAGCGGTCGTAGAGTTTCGAGGCCCGCTCCCAGTCCTCGCGCGCCGCCTGCAGGTCCCCGCGCTCCTCCATGGCGCGCGCAGCGTCCACGAGGCCGCGGTCCTCGGCCTCGAGGCGCTCGACGAAGGCCACGAAGCGCTGCTCGAACTCGTCGAGGGACGAGACGCCCTCCACCGCGGCGCGCTCGATGAAGAAGGCCTCGAAGCGAGCGAGATGGTCCGAGCTGTCGTACTCCTGGAAGTACTCGCGCATGAGCGCGCGGTAGAGCAGCCGCCCCGATTCGTCCTCGGCGTTGTAGAGGAAGTAGCAGATGCCCCAGCCCCACGGGTAGTAGACGCGGTAGTCGTCCACGGCGCCGGTGATGACGCGTTGCAAGTCGTGGGGCCGCGCCGAGCGCAAGTCGTCGAGCAAAGGGTAGAGCCGGCCGGGCGCGACGAGGTTCCAGTCGATGCGCCCGTTGGAAAGCAAACGCGTGCCCTCGAAGAAGGACGCCATGCCCTCGTTCAACCAGGCCGGCACGGCCGAGCCGCCGGCCAGGGAAGTGAACTGGTGGCTGGCCTCGTGAAACAAGACCCCGAGGGTGTCGCGCAGGGAACCCTGGCCGCCCTCTCGCTGGTCGTAGGTGACCACGTTCGTGCCGTTCCAGTGCCCCGCGGCCCAGTCCACGGGCGAACCGCCGAGGGTGCGGTACTCGGAGCGGTCCTTGAAGATGTGCACGCCGGCCACGGGCACGGCCCCGCCGTCCACCTTGTACTGGTGGAAGACGCGGTAGAAGCGCTGCATCTGCTCCATCGCGTGGCCGACGATGCGCAGGACGCGGTAGCCGGCGTCGGTGCGGATGCGGTAGTGCTCGGTCTCCAGGGTCCACGCCGTCGGCCAGCTCGCGTGCTCGGGATCGTGCTCGGCGATCCACTCGGGCGACACGTCGCCCATCGGATCCGCGCCCCCGGTTTCGTCCTCGACCGCCAGCTCGTTGCCGCCCTCGAGGCGGATGCGCGCCAGTCCGGCCGCCAGATCGGGGTGCTCGGGGTCGGTGACCAGCGCCTCCGCCAGCATCGTCCGCGCAGAGTGCCATGCGGCGCGGTCCATCTGGCGCGCGGCGAGGGACAGGAGGCTGCCGACGTAGGAGCGGCGCAGGCGCACGAGGTCCTCGCGCAGAGGATCGGCCTCGCGCACGAAGGCCGCAAGCTCGCGCCGGGTGTCGAAGAGCTCGCGCGGCGGGTCGCCGCGGTGCCGCCAGGCGTCGAGGAAGCGCCCGGCGTGGTCGACGGCCTCGTCGGCACGCCCGCCGTCGCGCGCCAGGCGCGCCAGGGCCGCCAAGCTCGCGAGGTGACTCGCGTCGCGCTCGAGGACGCGCTCGAAGTGGGCGCGCGCGCCCTCGAGATCCCCAGCCGCCGCGCAGGAGCGGGCCAGATCGAGGTGGCGCTGCACGAGGCCCCCGCCGTCCGCGAAGACCGCCTTCGGCGCGGCCGCGACCGGAGCGGAGGCCAAGAGGGCGGCGCAGGCGGCGAGGAGGGCACGGGAAGAACTCACTACCACAGTGTCGCGGGCACTCGTCTTCAGGGCAACCAAACACAACTCGTCCTGCGTTCAGGGCGTGCGTGGGGTAGGGTGGCGAGCGCACCGCCCGGCTCGCTATCCTGCGGGCTGGCGAGACCGGGTGAGCTCGCCCGGTCGGACACGGTTCGCCGTCTCAATCCCCCGTCTCACTCCCCCGTCGCCGCACCCCTCCACCGCTCCCGATGGACTCCCTCTGCATCCACTACCACCGCGACTTCGACGGCCTGTGCTCCGCCGCGATCCTGGCCGCCCTGCTGCGCGATCAGCGCGGCGAGGAGTGCACCTGGGAAAGCGTGAACTACGACCAGAGGCGGGACTGGGAGAACTTCGGCGCGGGGACGCGCTTCGCGATCGTCGACTTCCACTTCCATCCCGAGGCCGAGTACTGGTTCGATCACCATCCGACGACCTTCCTCACGCCACAGCTGCGGACGCTCTACAGCCCCTCGGCCCGCTGGGCCTGGGACGAAGCATCACCCTCCTGCCCGCCGCTGATCCTGCGCCACGCCCGCGAGCACTGGGGCTACGAGCCGTCCGCGCGTTTCGAGGAGATGGCTCGCTGGTCGGACATCGTCGACGCCGCGCGCTACGACAGCGTCGACCAGGCAATCTTCGGCGACGAGCCCGCCCTACGCATCGCGCGCGCCCTGACCGTCGCGCCCAACAACGATTGGATCGATGGCCTGGTCGGCACCTTGATCGCGCAAGATCTCGAGCAGGTTGCCTCTTCGGCCACCGTAGAGAAGGCCCACCAGCGTGCGGCGCGCAACCGCGACCGCGCCCTCGAGCAGTTCCCCCAGACGGTGATCGGCGAGCGCGAAGGCGTCCTGCTCTACGATGCGTCGAGCAGCAAGATCCGCCGCGAGCGTTTCGCGGCCTTCTACCACCACTCGCGCGTCCACTACGCCGTAGGCGTCATCCCGACACGCTCCGGCTTCCACGTGACCTGTGGCGAGAACCCCTGGAACCCTCCCGGTGCGGGAGGGTGCCACATCGGCGAGATCATGGAGCGATACGGCGGCGGCGGGCACCGCGCCGTCGGCGGCGCCAACCCCGACTCGCTCGACGATGCGCGGCGGGTGGCGGCGGAGATCGCCGGCGAATTGGCGAGCGCCCTCAGCCCGAGCTGACCGGCCGTGGCGGCGAACCTGCTGTCCCTCTCGAAGGAGGATCTCGAGCGGCGGGTCGTGGCCGCCGGAGGAAGGCCGTTCCACGCACGGGTGGTCCGCGAGCGCGTGCTGGCGGCGGGCGTCCTCGACTACGCCGCGATGACCTCCCTACCCGAAGACCTGCGTCGGCGCTTGGCGGCGGAGGTGCCGCTGCTCGCCGCCGAACAGCGCGAGCAGGCGCTCGCCGCCGACGGCACCACGCGCCTGCTCCTGTCCTTCCCAAGCGCGGAGGGCCCCCCGGCGAGCGTCGAAACGGTCTACATCCCGCCCCGCTCGGCCCGCTCCCGGCGCGGTGCCACCTTGTGCGTCTCGACCCAGGTCGGCTGCCCGGTCGCCTGCCCCTTCTGCGCCTCGGGGCGCGCGGGCCTGCAGCGCAATCTCGCGCCGCACGAGATCATCGAGCAGTTCCTGCGCGGGCGCGCCCTTGGCCCCGTTTCGCGGGCGGTCGTGATGGGCATCGGCGAGCCCTTCCTCAACATGCCCGCCCTACTCGCGGCCCTCGAGTGCGTGCGCGAGCCCTTCGAGCTGGGCGCGCGCAGCGTGACGGTCTCGACCGTCGGATTCCCAGGGCGCCTGCGCCGCCTGGCGCCCGAGCGCCCGCCCTTCCAGCTGGCGATCTCACTCCACACCCCTTTCGACGAGCAGCGCGCCCAGCTCGTGCCCGCCATGCGCGGCACGCCGGTGGAGGACGTCCTCGCCGCCGGCGACGACTGGTTCGAGCGCACCGGCCGCGAAGTGACCTACGAGATCGTGCTGCTCGCGGGCGTCACCGACACGCGCGAGCACGCCACCGCCCTCGCCGCGCGCCTGGTCTCCCGGCGCTGCTCGGTGAACCTGATCCCCTTCAACGCCGTCGAGGCCTCCGGCTTCCGTCGCCCGGACCCGGCCTCCGTCGAGGCCTACCGAGTCCGCCTGGCCGATGCCGGCCTGGTCGCCACCGTGCGCCACTCACGCGGCGCCGGGAGCGACGCGGCCTGCGGCCAACTGCGCCTGCGCACGCTTTCGTGAGCGGACGCGGGGTCGCGCTCAGGCGCCGATCCCCGACGGCACGCAAGCCGCAATGCGCTCCAAGGCCAGGCGCACCTCGTCCTCGCTCACCACCAGGGGCATGCGGAAGCGGATCGTGCGCTCGCCGCAGGCGAGGGCCAAGAGCCGCCGCTCGCGCAAGTCGTCCAGCACCTGATCGCGCTGGCCGGTGCTCTCGAGAGTGAAGGCCACGAGCGAGCCCACACCGCGCACGTTCGAAACCTGGTCGCGATCGGCCGCCAGCTCGCGCAGGCCCTCGACCAGCTGCATCCCGCGCCGGGTCACGTTCTCGGCCAGGCCCTCCGCCTCGATGATCTCGATGAACCGTCGAGAGCGCACCATGTCCACCAGGTTCCCTCCCCAGGTGGAGTTGATGCGGCTCGAGCGCCGGAAGACGTTCTGCTCGACCTCGTCGATGCGACCGTTGGAGTAGAAGCCGCAGACCTGGCTCTTCTTGCCGAAAGCCACCAGGTCCGGCGCCACGCCCTTGGTCTGCCACAGCCAGGCCTCGCCGCTGCCGTAGAACCCAGTCTGGACTTCGTCGAAGATCAGGAGCGCTTCGTGCGCGTCCGCGAGACGGCGTAGGGTGGCGAGGAATTCAGCGCGGAAGTGGTTGTCGCCGCCCTCGCCCTGCAGCGGCTCGATGATGATCGCCGCGACGCGCCCGCCGTAGCGCTCGAAGGCCGCCTCCATCTCCGCCACGGCGCGCGCCTCGTCGGCCTCGGGGTCGCCGAGCAGGCCTCCCTGGCGATCGAACTCCAGCTTGGGATTGGAGATCCGCGGCCAGTCGAACTTGGGGAATAGCTCGACCTTGGTGGGGTCGGTGTTGGTGAGGCTCAGGGTGTAGCCGCTGCGGCCGTGAAAAGCCTCGCGGAAGTGCATCACGACCAAGGAGTTGCCGTCGGCGACCGCGTCCACGCCGAGCTTGTGGGCCTTCCAGTCAAAGGCCGCCTTGAGGGCGTTCTCGACCGCCAGGGCGCCGCCGGCGACCCAGAAGTGGTGCGGATACTCCACAGGCGTGACGCGCGTCGCGAAGGCCTCCACGAAGTCCGCCATCTGGGCCGTGTAGAGGTCGGAGTTGGCCGGGTTGTTGGCGGCCGCGAGGGTCAGCTCCTCCACGAATTCCGGCTCCGCCAGGCCCGGGTGGGAGTAGCCGACGGGCCAACTCGCGAAGCAGGTGAAGAAGTCGAGGAAGTCCTCGCCCGAGCGAGCATCGTGCAGGTACGAACCGTGCGAGCGCGCCAGGTCCAAGACCATCGGGAAGCCGTCGGCGAGCTGATGGCGGGCCAGGGTCTCGTGTACGCGCGTGGGCTCGGTCATGGGCGAAGACTGGGGTCGGTCGTGCGCCGAGGGGGCGCGGGATGGTCGAGTTCGCGGGCCGCAGAGCGCGCTGCCGCGTCATCGGTGGCCCTCAAGAGACACAGCACGGGAGCCGGCCGCCGGGCGGCCGCGAGGCGCATCGCAGGCTCCACGTTGGTGAAGACGCAAGGGGAGAGGATACCCCGCCCACCCTCGCCGCGCGACCCCGCCAGCCGGCCGGGAGAGCCCCTCAGGAGGGTGGCGCCCTCGTCGAGGCCGAGGCGCAGGCGCTCCTCGAGCTCGCGGGCGAGGCCGGGATCGAGCAAGGCCGCCGGGGGACCGAGGGCGTCGACCGCCTCCAGCACGGCCGCGGTCAGCGCGGAGAAGAGCCGTTGGTGCACGACCGCGCGCCCCACCTGTCCGGCGCGCTGCCCACAGAAGGCCGCCGCTGCGCCGAAGGAGCGCTCGACGAGGGTGCGGGCAGCCGCCGCGGGATCCTCGCCCGCCAGGACCAGAGCGGTACGGTTGACCGGCGAGCTCCACTCCAGGGTCGAGGTCCCCTGCTCGAGCACGCCCGCGCCGAAGGGCTGGGCGTCGCCCGTGGCCGCGCGCCGCAAGCTCGCAAGCCACTCCGGCGAGCCGCTGACGCGCCCACCGGCCAGATCGGACCGCCCGAGGGCGGCGCGCAGGACCGTCCGGCCATCGTCATGCAGGAGCGACAGGGCGCCGGGGGGCAGGCCGGCCTCGTCCAGGGCACCAGCGAGGGCTCGCGCCGCCGCGGGCCAGGCCGGATCGGAGACGAGCAGCACGGCGCCGCCGGAAACGAGACCCTCGAGGACGGCGCGGCAGAGCCCCGCGAGGCCCTCGGCCGCCGCAACGCGCACGAGGCGGAAGGTGCCCGCGGGATCGGGAGCACCTTCCGCCTCGGGATCGGGAGCGCGGCTCCCCGGGGCACCGGCGCCCGCCAGGCGCAGCAGGTCGGCGAGGGGATCGGGAGGGGCCTCCCGGCGAGAGGCTTCGCGGCTCTCCTCGGGGGCTTCCTCGGGGGCTTCGCGGCCCTCTCCACGGCCGGCGCGGCATTCGACTCGGACGGCGTCAGGACCGAGGCCCACACCGGCATCGTCTTCGAGAGCGAGGCCGATCTCGCGGCCGAGGGTGCCGAACCGAGGCGCCAGGAGCACCAGGGCGTCCTCCAGGAGCGCACGCCGCCGCCGGGGCTCGAGGGCGCTCCAGGCGCGAGGCCCGTCTCCGGCCTCGCCGCGGGCTCGGGCGAGGTCCTCGGTGCCAGATCGCGGCCAGCGACGACCGCGGCGGCGCACGCTCGAGCCCGCGTCGGCCGCACCTGCACGATCCGCCCGTTCGACCCCGGCGGCGGCGAAGCTCCCCCCCGCCAGGGCGGATCGCCACACCCCGCCGATCCAGTTCGCGTCCTCTCCGTCCGATCCGGTGCGTTCTTCCAAGGCCGTGGCGTATCCTACACGCTCGGATCCGACCCCCGCGCCCTCCGCCACCCGCGACCGTGAAGCTCCGCTTTCGCCCCCACCACCGTATGAAGAGCGCGCGCGACTTCGCCCGCGCCTACCGCCAGGGCTCCCGGGCGCGTGGAGCGCTCCTGCGCGTGGTCGTCGTGCCCAACGGCCTCGAGCATACGCGCCTCGGCCTCTCGGTGGGCCGCTCGGTCTGGCGCCACGCCGTGCGCCGAAACCGGGTCCGGCGCCTCTTCCGCGAGGCCTTCCGCCTCGAGCGCCACGCGCTGCCGCCGGGGATCGACGTGGTCCTGATCCCGGCCGAGAAGGCCCTCGAGCCGACCCTCGAGCGCACGCGCCGCGAGCTCGTCGGCTTGGTCGGCAAGGCCTGGCGTCGCTACGGCGAGAAGAACCCGGCGGAGAGGGCGTGAACCTCCTGCGCCGGACGGCCATCGCCCCGATTCGTTTCTACCGGCGCTTCATCTCGCCCCTCACACCGCCGATGTGCCGCTTCAGCCCCACTTGCAGCGCCTACGCCCAGGAGGCCGTCGGCGTCCACGGCCTGCTGCGCGGCGGCGCCCTCGCCCTCTGGCGCGTGCTGCGCTGCCATCCCTTCGGCAAGGGCGGGTTCGATCCCGTCCCGCCGGGAGCGGAAGGAGACGACAGGGTCGGGTAGCTGATTGCCCCTCGGCAGTGCGCCGCGCTAGGCTCTCGCCACCGATGAAGCGCCCCCACGTCGTCAGAACCGTCCTTTCGTCCGCGCTACTGGTAGCCACCGCCGCCTGCCGGGTCACCGGTCCGACGGACCTCCTGCTCGAGAGCGCGCGCCCAGTGGACCACCTGATCCAGCGCGGCGAGAAGCACTTCGCCCACCTCTGGCAGCTGACCGACGGCGGTGAGAACGCCGAGGCCTACTTCAGCTTCCGCGGCGGTCAGCTCTCGATGCAGCGCCGCTGGGAAGGAGTGGACTGCGATCGCATCTGCGTGATGGACGCCTTCGGCGAGCTGCGCCAGATCTCGAGCGGACGCGGCACCACGACCTGCGCGTTCTTCATGCCCGACGACGAACGGGTCCTGTTCGCCTCGACCCAAGCCGTCCACGACGCGTGCCCACCGAAACCGGACCGCAGCAAGGGCTACGCCTGGGCCCTCTACCCCGAGCACGACATCTACGTCCAGGACCTCGGCTCGGGCGCCGAGCGCCTTCTGATCGGCGGCCCCGGCTACGACGCCGAGGCCACCGTCTCCCCGCGCGGTGACCAGATCGTCTTCACCTCAACGCGCTCCGGTGACGTGGAGCTTTGGATTACCGATGTCGAGGGCCGCAACCCGCGGCAGGTCACCCACGAGCTCGGCTACGACGGCGGCGCCTTCTTCAGCCACGACGGCCGCTGGCTGGTGTTCCGCGCGACCGCCTTCGACGAGGCGAACCTGGAGCAAGACCACGCCCGCTACCGCGCCCTCCTGGCCGACGACCTCGTGCGGCCGCACTCGATGGAGGTCGCGATCATCCGCCCCGACGGCAGCGGTCGCTTCCAGGTGACCGACCTCGGCGGAGCGAACTGGGCGCCTTACTTCTTCCCCGACGACCAGCGCATCATCTTCTCGTCCAACCACCACGACGGCCCCGAGAACGGCATCGACTTCGAGCTGTTCGCAATCGACGTCACCGGCCGTCGCCTGGAGCGCATCACGCACTTCGACGCCGGACCGGGGAAGAACTTCGACAGCTTCCCGATGTTCAGCCGCGACGGGCGCTACTTGGCCTTCTCCAGCAACCGCGGCGACGGTCCTGCGGGGGACACCAACGTCTTCATCGCCGAGTGGCGCGACTGACCCGCCGGGAGCGGAGGGCTACTCGACCTCGCGCGACTCGAGGGTGACCAGAGCACTCTCCTCGCGGTCGTCGCGCAGGAAGACCGCCCGCACCACGTCTCCGGGTTTGTGGACCTGGAGGAAGTAGACGAAGTCGTACATCGTCTCTACCTCCATGTCCCCCACCGAGATCAGGACGTCCCCCGCGAGCATCCCGGCCTTCTCCGCCGGGCTCCCGGCCGAGGTCCCGGCCAGACGCAAGCCCGGCCCGTCCCAGGCGTAGTCGGGGACGGTGCCGAAGCGCACACGGAAGCCCCGCGAGCGCCGCTGATCCTCCTCGCCCACCTCGCGCGGCGGCTCTGCATAGGCCAGCTCCTGCTCGCCCTGCATGCGCCCGATCAGGTCCAGGGCCAACTCGCAGACGCGCGCGGCGCCATCGGCCTCGAAGCGCTCGGTGTCGTCGCTCGGTCGGTGATAGTCGGTGTGCAGCCCGCTGAACAGGTGCAGGGCGGGAATCTCGCGCCGCAGGAAGCTCTGGTGATCGCTGCCGCCGATGCCCTGGCCGGAGAGCGAGACCGCCAGCTCGAGGTCGGCAGCCGCTCCCGCCGCGTCCATCCAGCCGGCGAAGGCCGGCGAAGTGCCCGCCCCCAGGATCGTCAGGGCACCGTCGTCGGCACGCCCGACCATGTCCAGATTGAGGTTGGCCGCCACCTCGGCGAGGGGCACGGTCGGCTGGGCGCACCAGTGTTCGCTGCCCAGCAGGCCGAGCTCCTCGCCCGACCAGAGAGCGAAGATCACGTCGCCTGCCGGCGGGCTGGAGCGGCGGGTGAAGGCGCGCGCGAGCTCCAAGACGACGGCGCTGCCGCTGGCGTTGTCGTCGGCACCGTTGTGGATGAGACCCAGGCCGTCGGGGGCCAGGGAGCCGGTCCCACCGCGCCCGAGGTGATCGAAGTGAGCGCCCACGATCACCGTCGGCCCGCCGCGACCACGCAGCACGCCCAGCACGTTGTGGGCCGTGCCGCTCTCGCGCCGCACGTCACTCTCGAGCCTCACCCACAAGTCGCTCCCGGCGGCGGGCGGCGCGCTCGAGCACGCCGTCCGGTCCGCATCGCGCACGCGCTCGGCGAAGGCGGGCACCAGGCGCGCCGCCAGGCGCGCGTCGATGAACAGGGCCGGGATCCCCGCCCGCGCTCCACGGCTCGGGTCGAAGGCGAGCAGGTCCTCCCCCGCGTCGTCGGGGTGCTGGGCCACGAGCACGGCCCGCGCGCCACGGCGCTTGGCGTTCATGACCTTGGTGAAGATCGAGCCGCCGTGGCCCCACCCTGTGTTCGTTCCCTCGGAGCCGTGGGAGTCCCCCTCGGCCGCCCGCGCCGGGGGAGTCGCGACCCGCGGCGTACCGCGCACGACGATCACGACCGCCTGCCCGGAGAGGGGTCGCTCGCCGAAGTCGAGCCACCCGGACTCGTCGTCCTCGATCCCATAGCCGCGGAAAACCGGTCTCCCCTCGGCGCCTCCCGGTGCGGAGCAGAACAGCGGCGCGAGACCCGCGTCCCAGCGTTCGGCCTTCGCCGAGCCGCTCGCGCCGCTGACCGCCAACCACGAATCGCCGCCGTCGGCCGAGGGCAGGGGCACACCGAATCCCTGGAGGAAGGTGCCATCCTCCCCGGCGGGCTCCAGCCCCAGCCGCGCCATGCGCTCGGCGATCCACAGCGCCGAGGCCTGCTCGCCGGCGGTCCCCGCCCGGCGCCCCTCGCGCGCATCGTCGGCCAGCCAGGCCACATCGGACCTCAAGCGCTCAGCGCGGGCGTCCTCGCCGGAGGTCGGCACGCTGGCCGGTGCGGTCAGGGGGGCGCAGCCTGCGGCGAGGATCAGCAGTCCGCTCGAGAGGTGTTTCATGGCGCCCATGGTACTCACGCGTCCCTCGCCTTGCGCCCCTGCGCGGAGGCCGGTAGAAGGGGGCACGATGCCGGACTCCGCCCCCCCCCTGTCCGTGTTCAAGAAGCTCACGCTCGCGGTTTTCTCCGTGGCGATTCCCCTCGCCCTGGCCGAGGGCGGGCTGCGCCTGGGGGGGTTCCGCCACAAGCGTATCGAGGTTCCGCTTCTGATCTGGAACAAGCTCGAGGACAAGGTCATGGAGGAGGGCGCGGGCCTGCACCTCTACGACCCGGCCCAGCTGTGGCGCCCGCGACCCGGAGCCCCGATCCCTTGGGGCGACGAGGAGGTCGTCAACGAGCAGGGCTGGCGCGGCCCGACACGCGAGAGGACCGCCCCCCTGGATACCCTGCGGGTGGTGACCCTGGGCGACTCGTCAACCTTCGGCCTTGGCGTGGCCTACGGCGAGTCCTACTCGGGGCGACTCGAGGAACGCCTGCGAGCAGACGGACGCAAGGCCGAGGTGATCGACGGCGGCGTGGTCGGCTTCACCGTGCGCCAGGGGCTCGAGCGCTACCGGGAGGTGTTCTCCGCCTACCGACCGGATGTGGTGGTCGCGGCCTTTGGCGCCGTCAACGACCACTACAGCAGCCTGGACCTGCCCGACCGACGGAAGATCGAGCACCAGAGAACACAGCTCGCCTGGCGCAAGCGCCTCTCGGACGGGTTGCGGGACGAGCTGCGCATCCTGCACGCCATCTCGTGGCTGCAACTGGAAGCTCACGGCGGCAAGGAGCGCCTGGCGGAGGTCTGGTTGGAGAAGAAGCGCCGCGAGCACGAGTTGATGAAGTCGTCCGGGCGCGTCGAGTGGCCCGGTGAGCGGCGCGTATCTCTCGAGGACTTCAGCCTGGCCCTGACCGAGCTGCGCGACCTCGTGGGGGCGGACGGCGGACGGCTCGTGCTGGTCAGCATGCCGCGCAAGGCGCGCGCGGAACGCGACCGCCCCGTGCTGACCCTCTACAGCCGAGCCGTGATGTCCACCGCCGCTCGCGAGGGCCTGCAGGTGGCCGACGCCCGCGGCGCCTTCCACCGCGTGATCGCCGGAGGCCGACCCGAGGCGGAGCTGTTCGTCAACGATTTCTGGCACCCCTCCGCCAGCGGTCACGACCTGATCGCCGAAGGGCTCGTGGCTCTGGTCCTCGATGCGGACCTCGCCCGCTGGGGCAGCGGAGACTGAGGGGCGCGCGTGCGCCTGCAGGTCCTCTCCAGTGGCAGCGAGGGCAACGCGTACCTGCTGCGCGCCGGCGAGGTGACGGTTCTCGTCGACGCTGGTCTCGGCGTACGGGTCCTCTCCGAGCGCATGCAGGCCGCTCGTCTCGCGCCGCGTGCCGTGGATCACCTGCTGGTGACCCACGGGCACCTCGATCACTCGCGTAGCGCGGGAGCGGTGGCCAAGCGCCAAGGCGCGGTCCTGCACTGCGCGGAGACGATCATGACCCACCGCGCCCTGGACCGGGCGCCGCGCAAGGCGGCACTCCCGATCGGCGGCGAATTCCTACTCGACGGGCGCGACGGGCGCGGCTCCCTGGCGGCCAAGGCGGTGCTGCTCCCCCACGACTGTGATCCGACGGTCGCCTTCAGGTTCGAGCACGCGGGACGGGTAGCGGTGATCCTGACCGACATGGGCCACCCGCGTGCGGAGGTGGCGCGCGCCCTCGCCGGTGCCCACATCCTGGTCCTCGAGTCCAACCACGACCCCGCCCTCTTGCGCACCGCGCCTTACCCGCAGGCCTTGCAAGAGCGCATCCGCGGGGACCGCGGGCACCTCTCCAACGAGCAGGCCGCGACGATGCTCGCCGACCTCGCGCACCCCGGACTGCACACCCTGGTGCTGGCGCACATCTCCAAGAAGGCCAATCGCGTCGAGTTGGCGCTCGAGGTGGCCGTCGCCGCCCTCGAGCGCCTCGGTTTGGGGCACGTGCGCGTGCTGGCGGCCGCCCAGGACGCGATCGGCCCGGCGCTGGAAGTCTGAGCCCACAGGGCATCGGGAGGGCCGTGCTCCAGGCGCGGCGGGTCGTTCACCAACGGCGTCTTGGGGAAGGTGACACCGCCGACGCTCCCCACGAGCCGACGGTGTCACTAGGCGGGATCGTCCCCATCGAGGGGGGCGGGGGCCGGCTCGCAGAGATTCCAGCGCAGGATCGCCCCCACGGCGATGAAGGCGTCGGTGAGCCCGATCTTCTTGCCCTCGGCGTAGTCGCGTCCGGCGTAGGAGATCGGAACCTCGAACACACGCGCCTTCATGCGAGCGATCTTGGCCGTCATCTCCGGCTCCACCGCGAAGGTGCGCGACTGGATGTCCAGGCGCCTGGCGACCTCGACCTTCATGACCTTGTAGCAGGTCTCCATGTCGGTCAGGTTCAGATTGGTGAACATGTTGCTGAGCAGGGTCAGCATGCGGTTCCCCAGGTAGTGCCAGAACAGGTGGACGCGCACGTAGGCCCCTCCCAGAAAGCGGCTTCCGTAGACGACGTCGGCCTTCCCGTCGACGATCGGCCGCAAGAGAGCCCCGTAGTCGCGTGGGTCGTACTCCAGATCGGCGTCCTGCACGACGACGACATCACCGCGCACTTCGGCGAAGCCAGTAGCCAAGGCAGCGCCCTTGCCGCGATTGCACTCGTGATGGAAGCAGCGGATCTCGGCGTGGCGCTCGGCTAGGCGCCGCATGATCTCCGGCGAACCGTCAGCCGAGGCGTCGTTGACGAGCAGCAACTCCTTCTCGTACGGCGTCGCGAGCACAGCCTCGACGATCTCCTCGAGGGTGCGCTCTTCGTTGTAGACGGGCATCACGACAGAGAGCTTCATGGCTGCTACTTGTTCGGTTCGGGGCCGGCCTCATCGAGGCCTCTGAACAACTCATCGATCCCAAGGAACTCCGTCAGGCCCGCTTGGAGCTCTCCGTACGCGGGCTCGTCCTCGACACACCACTGGGGGCGCAGGAAGAGGCCGAAGAGCTCCTGGTCGCTCCTCCGTCGCAGGTCCTGGACGCTCCGGCGGCGCTCCATCCAGTGATCCCAGCGCCCGATGAGATCGTTGACACCGATCATGTCCGCCGCCGACACCTTGCGCACCAAGACGGCCTGGTTCACTCCCGTGCGGGCCTTGTCCCAGGCGCGCCGCACGGGCCCGCGCCGCCCGCGGCCGGCGTGCTCGATGCGGAATGGCGTGTCGTCCTGCAGCCCCGACACGAGGAACATGCGCCGCATGGCCAGGCCGAGCATGGCGGGGAGAATCTTGCGCAGGTTCTCGTCCGAGTAGTTCTTGAAGCAGGTCAACATCGGGTTGCGCACCTGCAGCACACGGATCATCTCCCCCGGCAGCTTGCCGCTCGTGCTCGAGTGATGGTGATAACACTCGGCGGAGGGGACGTACCAGACTTCCTTACCCGCCAACCAGGTGCGCCAGCCGAGGTCCACGTCCTCGTAGTAGGCGAAGTACTCGTCATCGAAACCGCCGACCTCCTCGAAGACGGCGGCGTCAACGGCCATCGCGCCGCCGCAGGCGAAGAGAGTCTTGCGCGCCATGGCGTAGGTCGGATCGGGCTCCTCTAGATAGCCGCGCTGGATCCCGATCCCGTGGAAGTTCATCCCTCCGCCGGCGCTGTTCATCAGCTTGCCGTCCCAGGAGTACATGCGGGCCGTCGTCGTACTGCACTCGCCGCGGGCGATAGGTGAGACGAGTTCGCGCAGCCAGGCGGGTTCGACACGCATGTCATTGTTCAGGAACACGAGGACTTCCGCGTCCGGCGCGAGGGCGGCCCCTTGGTTGCATCCCGAGCTGAACCCGACGTTGGTGTCGTTCTCGATGAGGCGCACCCAGGCGTGCTCGCTCTTGATCGCCTCGACGCTCCCGTCGGTCGAGGCGTTGTCGATCAGGATCACCTCGAAGCGATCCTCCGGGTAATCGAGGGCGCGCAAGCCGGAGAAGCAGGGCTCCAAATGGTGGCGGCCGTCGAGGTTCAAGATCACGATCGCACAGCGCGGAAGGTCAGTCTCGGCGATAACCTCACCGGGCGTCACCGCGAGATCGAGAGGCGCGGGGGCGGGCCGCGGCGCGGAATCGGGCGCGGGCTTGCGCCGTGTCGCGGCGCGCCGGCGGCCTCGGCGTCGGCTGCGGCGGCTCACCGCCCGCCTCCATCCGCGGGGGCGGGCCGCTCGCACAGGCGCAGGCTGCGCAGGCGCAAGTGACTCCCGGCGGGGGCCTCCAAGCGTAGGCGCCGAGCGCCTGTCGGAAGCTCGAGGGCGAGCTCCTCCTCGCTGAGGGTGTCGCTCCCGCCTGGGCGTACGGGTCCCAGGGAACCGATCTCTCGCCCGTCGAGCAGGACGCGCCCGCCCAGTTGCAGCTCCGGCTCGCTCCCCAGGGCCAAGACCTCGACGGTCAGGGTCCCTGCGCCGCCGCCGACCCCGTTCAGGTCGTATTCCACGGCGCCTCCGGGCCGCAAGAGCAGGAGGTCAGTCCCCTGAGCCTCGACTGGTCCTTCCCGCTCGCAGGCCTCGGCGGCCCGAAGCTCCAGCAGGGTCCGCGGACCCGGCTCACGCACGCGGCAAGCCAGGCCGCGGTAGCGGAACTCGGTCTCGGCGGCGTTCTGGGCGATGGTCTTGATCACCATGAAATCCTGCGAGAGTTCCTCGGCCAGGTCGGGCTCGTCGAGAAAGCGGCGCATCTTCTCCGCCAGGTCTTCGGGATTGCCAACCTCGAAGAGCAGCCCGTCCACGCCGTCGCGCACGAACTCCGCCATCCCGCCGATGTCGCTGGCCAGGACGGGCGTGCGGGTCAGGTAGGCCTCGTGGATCGTGATCGGCGAGTTCTCAAACCAGATCGAGGGCACGACCAGGACGTCGATCTCCGCGTAGACCTCCGAGAGACGGGCGTTGTCGAAGCGGCCCTTGAAGACCACCGGAGCGCCCTCGGCTTCGCGCCCGAGCTCGGCGTGGTGCGGATCCTCCCGCGGGCGGAAGTCGCCGTAGACGTTCAGCACCGCCCGCGTTCCGGCCAGCAGCTGCATGGCCCGCACCATGACCTCGTCGCCCTTGTACCACACCAGAGAGCCAACGAAGCCGAAGCGCACGCGACCATCGGAAGCGGGCGCTTTCTCCAAGGCGCGCACGTGGTCGGTGCGCATGCCGTTGTCGGAAAAGAGGAATGTGTGCGGTTCGAACGCGGCGCTATCGAGGTGCTTCGCGCGCAGGAAGCGGCTGGGGCTGATGCGCAGGTCGGCCGCCGCGTAGGCGCCGACCACGAAGTCGTGGCGCGCGCGCATGTCGCCTAGTCCTTCCCAGCGGCGGGCGGAGTGCGCGCCGAGGGCGCGGCCCCTGCGCAGGCCGCGAGCCAGTCCATCCAGAAGTCCGCCGGCCACCCTGTCCAGGCTCGCCAGGCGCGGGATGTGGCCGTAGGCCCCGGCCTTCTCCTTCACGCACAGGAAGCACCCGCTGCCCATGTTCCCCTCGCAGCGCACCCCGTCGGGGCGAATCAGCTGCACGCGCGCGCACAGCGCCCAGTAGTCGTGGCAATGGACGATGGTCGCCAGGCCCATCTCGCGCGCCACGGCGACCAGGCCGGCCGAGGTGTGGATCAGGTGCTGGAAGTGCACTACGTCCGGGCGCTCGTGCCCGAGAATACGCCGGAAGGCAGCCTCGGCCCGCGGTTGGTGGTAGCTCTCGCGCAGACCTGCGTGATGAAGGCGATGGGTCATGCGCAGGACGCGCAGGCCCTGAAACTCGGTCTCGCTGACGTCGAAGTCCTCCGGCTCCCGCGCGCCCTCGGGAGCGGGGACGCGGGCCAGGATGGTGCAGCGATGGCCGCGGCGTTCGAGCTCGGCGGCGAGGTTCTGGGTGTAGATCTCGGTCCCCGCCCAGGTGTCGGGCGGGAAGCCGTGCACGACGAACAGGATCGAGAGGTCCGTTCGCTCCAACAGGCGCGTGGCCGGTCGGCGCACCCTGCTGCGCCCACCCTCCCAGAGCCCTTCGAAGGTGGCCGCGCGCAGGTCGCGGGCGCGCTCGAGCTGGAGCGCGAGCTCCTCCCCCGCGCAGCCGGCCTGTTCGAGGGCGGCTTGGTCGCGCTCGAGCTGGCGCTCGGTCAGGATGCGCGCGTCCGCCTTGGAGGCGACACAGATCCGGCCCAACCACTCCGCATTGAAGCGGGCGTCGACGCGGGCGCGCTCGCGACATTGCTCCGCGTCGTACTCGTGGCTGTGCTCGACCGCGGCCTCGGCGTCGTAGACGACCGTGCAGCCCGCCTCGAGCAAGGCGCGGGCCATCAGGATGTCCTCGCCGAACGCACTGCGCGGAAAGGGGTGTCGCTCCCACAGCTCGCGTCGCACTGCCGAGGCGACGTCGTTCAAGTTGTACAGCAGGCGCCGCTCGTGCGGACCGAGAGCGGCGTAATCGTCGAGCCCGCTCAGGCGCGTCTCGCGGCGCTCGGTCGCGTAGCCGGGGTCGGCCTCGGCGAACACCCGCGTCAGGACATCGGCCCCTGGGCGGACGACGTTGCGGCAGTAGGCTGCGCCCACGCGGTCGTCGGCGAAGTTGCTCACGAGCCTCGCGAGCCAATCGGTTCCCAGCGGCACGGCGTCCTGAGTCAGGAAGCACAGCAAATCGCCTGCGCTACGGGCCGCCAGGAGGTTGCGCGTGTCGCCGTGGTCGAACTCGACCGGATCGATGCGCTCGCGGACGAGGGGCACCCCGAGACCCTCGGACCGCTCGCCGAGCAGCTCCCAGGTGCCGTCGTCGGAGCCCGAGTCGATGACCGTCAGGTCCCAGGGAATGTCGATCCTCTGCCCGGCGAGGGCATCGAGCAGGCGCCCGAGGAACTCCATCCCCTGGAAGGTGGGGATGAGCACGGAGACGGACTGGATGGGGCGCATCAGCACGGCCGGCCGCCTCGGCGGCTCCTGAGTATCCGGACTCGGCGAGTCGATCGCAACGCGGCCGCGCCCATCTCAGCCACGACTCCCGAGGTACTGGCCGAGGACCTGCGCGCCGCGCAGGACGGGTGAGCGCAGTGTGTGGCGTAGGCGGGCAGGCGGGCGGCGCTCGGCCATGTAGCGCAGGTCCGCACCGACCTCGTGGAGGAAACCGCGCGCCGCCGAGAGCAGGCTGGGACGGATTCGGCGGCCCCAGCGCTCGCGCTGGAAGGCGGCGTCGGTGCGATAGCGGAGGAAGGCCTCGCGCGAGGTGTAGGCGTGGGCGTGGCGAGCGACGCTCGTCGGGCAGAAGCGCAGGCTGTGTCCCGCGGCCAGAACCTGCTCGGCCCAGGCGCAGTCTTCACCGAACTCCACGTCGGGGAACGGCAGCTCGCGCAGGACGGCGGCACGCACGGCGCTGGCGACGTTGTTGAAGCGCGGGGCCTCGGGGTCGGGGGCGCCGCCCCCCGCCGCCGGAGCCAGCCGGGTCCGTTCCTGTGCGGACGGGCGTTCATCAGACTCGGGCAGGGAGAGGACCGTGCGCGCCGTCAGGGGGTCGTCGTCGGCGTGGGGCAAGATGCGCGCGCAGGCACCGGCGACCCGCGGGTCCTCGAAGGGCGCTAGAAGGTCGGCGAGAAAGAGGGTGCCCTCGGGCAGGGCGTCTTGGGAGAGGAAGACCAGGAGTTCCCCGCGCGCCTCGCGGGCGCACAAGTTGCGCGTCGCTCCATGGCGGAAGGCCTCGCGCTCGATGCCGAGGACACGCGCGCCCGCCCGCTCGAGGAGCGCGCGGCTTGCGTCGTCGGAGCTCGAGTCCACCGCCACCAGCTCGACACCGCCCGCCAGCCGCTGCTCGGCCAGCACCGGCAGCAGGCGCTCGAGGTGGCCCGCTCCGTTGCGGGTCACGAGCAGGATCGAACAGCGCGGATCGGCCATGGAGGGGACGGGGGCAGGCGGTGGGCCATCATTATAGATCGCTCCGCGGGTCCCCCGGGCTGTAGCGGTGCCTCGGGAGATGACTCGCGGAGAGTCATGGACGCGTCCAGGCGCCCTATTCGGTCTCTCCCGCGCCACCTCGGCGGGCGTTGTGGTAGAGCAGGCCTCCGAGGACCCCGATGCCCAGCAGGCCCACGCCGACCTGCACCCCGGCCGGAATCGGGAACTTCCCCGCCTCCTGCGTGCTGCTGAACAGGCTCAGGCTGTCCAGATCGAAGCGGAAGAGGATCGCGATGCCCAGGAACAGCTCCAGGGCGGCGGCGCCGGTGATCAGCCCGGCGGCGGCCAGGATCGACTCGTGGGTGCGCTCCCTCCGTCCGGTCTCCGCCGCCCGTGCGCGCTCGCCGAAGGCGCGGAAAAGCGCGCCGATCAGGATCCCCACACCCAGGTAGCCGGGCAGGTAGATCCCGACCGCCAGAGCCATGGCCGGCAGCTGCAGCCCGCGGCGCGTGGCGAGCACGTCCATCCCCACGGCCACGGCGCCCACCAGCAGACCGAGCAGGATCGGGTGCCAGGGAAGCGATTCCTGAATCAGGAGGCCGTCCACGAGGGTGGCGAACATCTCGCCCTGGGGAGCGGTGAGCTGGTTCGAGCCCAGGCCGTAGGCCTCGTGGGCCACGAAGATCGCGAGCGGCACCACGACGCAGCCCGCGAGCAGGCCCGCGAGTTGGGCCCGGAAGCCGTCGCGCGGCGCGACGCCGCAAAGTTGCAGGGTCTTGTAGTCTTGGCTCGAGTCGTTTGCCGTGCAGACGGCAACGCAGGCGCCTACGAGCAGAGCAGTCAGGATCGGGACGTCGTCGACCGAGGCGCGGCCGACGGCCAGAGCGACCAGGCACAGGACCAGGGTCGTGACGAAGATCGTTCCCGAGACGGGCGATGCGGAGCTGCCGATCTGCAGGGACAGAATCGCGCCCAGGGTCACCATCAGCATCGCCATCACGAGGATCGCGATGGTCATGGCGAAGGCGAAGGGCGTCGCACCATCGGTAGAGACGAGCCAGGCGATCAGGATGGCGACGCCAAGGGCGATGCAGATGCCGAGGCCACGGCGCACGCGCGGTTCGATCTCCAGCAGGGCGTCGGCGGCGGCGGCCCCCGTGGACGAGGAGCGCGGGCCCATGAACTTCACCAGCGAGTAGGCCACGGCCACGGTCATCGCACCGCCGCCGACCCAGCGCATCGAGTTGGCCGGGTAGAGCGCCGCGAGATCGCTGCCGCCCGCGATGCTCGCCAGGGCCCAATCCCCCACCAGGCGCAGGGAGGAGCCCGCGAACACCAGCAGGGCGGTCGCCAGAGTCAGGAGGCCGCCGATGCCGATGTAGATCGGGGCGAAGGGCAAGTCGAGCTGGAACGAGCGGTCGGCGAGCTTCTTCGAGAAGAGCACGATGTGCTCACGGGCCAGGGAGAGGTGGACGAGGAGCGGACTCACGAAGCTCGCCACGAGCCCCAGGACCAGGGAGGTCTTGATCGCCGGACGCCGGGCCGCGTCGGCGGTCGCGGTGCGGATCATCGTCTCGCAGGCGCGCGCCTCGGGAGCGGGCAGGGTGGGGTCCGTCAGGAACTTGCGCGTCGCGAGCCCGACGAAGCCGTACCCCATCAAGGCGCCCGCGAGGCTCATGACGATCAGCACCCAGACGTCCACGGTCGGCACCGACAGTCCGTGAGCCGCGAGAACCTCGCTGGCCTCGCTCCAGGGCAGTGCGCGCAAGTCGCCGGCGTAGGCGGCGGCGCGCAGGGCCTCTTCGGCACGGGCGAGGTGCAGGTGCTGCAGCAGCGGCGCCGTGAAAATCCCCCCGGCAACGATGGCCATGCCCGCCGAGCCGGCCACCTGGGCCAAGTTCAAGAAACGTCGACCGCCCGCGCCGCGCGAGGCAGCGGCGAAGGCGCCCCAGGCGCACAGGATCACGAGCGGGCTCACCCCTGGAGTGATCCCGGCCTTGAGCCCCGCCACGACCATCGTGGCCGACAGTACGGCCGAAACGCCGACACCGAAGAGGATCGCTCGCCTGTCCGTGCTCATGGGCTCTTCACTGGGGTTCGGATGGGATCGAACGGGAGTCGCGGCGGCGTCAGCGGGCGCAGAGCTCGCGGTAGTGACACGTGGTGCATTCCCTCGACGAGGGATCCGCGATCATCGCGAATTCCCCGATGTCTCCATCGGCGGCGTCGGCGTCGAAGTGCAGGGCGCGCATCTCGTCCATGGACTCCGCGATGCGCCGCTCGACGCGATCCACGTCCTCGGAACCGAAGCGCTCGACGGTGACGGCGCCATCGGCCAGATAGACGTCGCTGCAGGTCACCTCCTCCGGCCGCGCGTCCCACTTCTCACGCGCGTACAGCACGTAGACCGCCAGCTGAAAGCGGTCGGCCTCCCGGGGACGGCCGGACTTCCAGTCGTAGATGCGGATCGTGCGCGCTCCCTCCGAGCGCACCTCGGTCGCGAAGTCGGGGATGCAGAAGACCTTGGTGCCGAAGAGCTCGATCGTCCCCATCTCCTCGAGGCCCAAGAACGCCTCCGCGTCGATCGTGCGCGCCTGCTCCAGCTCTTCGAGGGCGAAGAAGTGCCGCACGCAGCGGCGCAGGCGCTCGACCATGCGTCCGCCGTACTCCGCCGCCGCTCCGCCAGCTTCCTCGATCTCCGGCTCGCCGTAATGATGCTCCGCCAGGCGTGTTCGCTTGGCGGGCTTCGCGCGCCAGGAGCCGTCGCGCGACTCGCGGTAGCCCGTTCGCAACAGCTCGATGGCGCGCGCCTCCAGCTCCTCCGCCGTCGCCGTGCGCCCGCGGCCGCGCTCCTCGATCCACGCCGCCAGTACCCGGTGCAGGCAGTCGCCCGCCAGCATGGGCATGCGCGTCATCTTCTTGAGCAGGTAGGTGCGCCGGCGCCACTCGGGAGCACGCGCGTCCCACCCGCGCCAGGAGCCGTAGTAGTCGTGGTAGTAGCGCCGCAAGCAGGTCCCGAAGTTCGCCGCCCGGGACGCGGACCAGGACAGCTCGTGGACCAGCCCGCTCACGGGGCGATGCGCGACAAGGTCGCCGTCGGCCCGAGCGGGTCGACGTCGAGCAGGTACAGGTCCCCCCCAGCCGACTGGCAGAGCGAGTGCGAGCCGTCTGCCGTCGCGCTCGGCGCGCCCAGGGCGGTGTCGCAGTCCGCCGCCAAGGGACAGTCGACCTCACGCCCGCTCCAGCGTCGCAGGACGCCGGTCTGGGAGTCCATCCAGTAGACGTCGCCGTCGGTGGTGGCCAGGGGTGCGACGGGACCGGCGGCGAGGGCCAAAGCCACTCCCGCCTCCTCGCCGGTCGCGTCCACGCCGCCGCGGGTCTGCCCATCGCCGGCCTCCCCCACCAAGGTCTCGACGAAGCCGTCGGGACCGAAGAAAGGATTGGTGTCGGACAGAACGGTGACGCCGCGCAGCACCTCGCCCGAGCCGAAGTCGCCGCGTTCGGTCACGATCAGGGTGTCGAAGCAGGTCGCGGTGATGCCCATCGGCGTGTCGAAGGCCGTCGCCTGCAGGCTCCCGTCGGCGGTCAGGGGCGCGCCGATGCCGGCCAGGGTGGAGACGAGACGCATGATCGTCCCGTCATCGTCCTGCGTGTCCTGGATCAGGCGCAGGGCGTGATTGCCCGGGTCGGTCACGAACACGCCGTAGCTGCTCGGACAGATCCCGGCGCCGACCTGGAAGCTGAAGCGCGCCAGCCCGGCGATCCCGTCGGCATGTCCGGGCGTGACCAGCGGCAGCCCGGCGTAGAGAGAGACGACGTCGGCGAAATCGCGGTCGACGGTGAGGATTACGTGGGTCGAGAGCTCCACGACGAGCAGGGTCTCAGCGTCCAGTACCGCCAGGCCCGAGAGGACGGGGACCACGGCGGGATCGACGCCCAAGAGCGCGAGGGCGCCGGCGACGACGCCGGGCGAGACGAGCAACTGCTCGATGGGAGCGGCGGGGTCAGCCACGTCGACGACCCACAGGGTGGCGTCCGCGCCACTCAAGTAGAGCAAGCTGTCATCGAGCGCGGCGGCCATCTGGCTCGCGGCGTCGGGCGTGAAGCTCGCCAGCGGGACGATCTCGGGGGCCGCGGCGAAGGAAGATGCCCCGCCCGCGCAGCCATTCGAGCCGATCGTGTTGGGATCGAAGGCCAGGGGACCTTCCCTCGTCTCGCGCGCGTCCCGGCAGGCGCAGGTGAACAGGCACAGCGACAGGGCGAGGGAAACGCACGCGGCGGGTCTCGGCATGGACCCGAGTGTGGCCGGACGCGGGCCGCGGCGCAAGCGCGGGCGGGAGGCGGCCGGTGGGCACTCAGCCCGCGCGCAGACCTTCCCCGCGATCGATGGTCTCGCCGCCGCCGGGCACCTCGACCAGGCGAACCTCGCCGCCATCGGCCGTGAGACGCCGGCCCCCGCCCTCCTCGCGCGTCAACAGGTGCACGGGCCGCCCCCACAGGGAGGCCAGCTGCACGAGGAGCTCGCCGGCCTGATCGAGCTGCAATTCGCGGCCGTCGAAGTGATGGCGCAGGAGCAGCTCCCCGCGCCCGTCGTGGTCCACGTCCGCCAACTCGATGCGCGGCAGACCGCCCCACGACAGGCTGCGCAGCAGCTCCTCCTTGATCTCCCGCCAGTCCCGGGGGACGACCTCGGTGCGCCCGGTGCGCGAATTGCGGGCGTAGACGAAGAGCCGGCTGCGCTCGGCAAACTCCTCGTCGACGACGGCGTCGATGAAGCTCACGTCGTTGTGAAGGGCACGCAGCTCGAAGAGATCCATGCCCTTCTCCTCCGCGTAACGGAAGAGATCGATGCCGAGCTTGTAGGGATTGAGCTGCCCGGGAGCCGTGGCCGTAGCGCCGCTGTGACAGTCAGCGAAATCGACGATTTCCTCCACTTCCAGGACCCCGCGCGTCAGGATCCGGCTGTGCCAGAACGAGGCCCAGCCCTCGTTCATGATCTTGGTCATGCGCTGCGGAGCGAAGTAGTGCGCCTCAGCGCGCACCATGCGCAGGACGTCGCGCTGCCACTCATCGAGGTCCGCTCCTTCGGCGAGGAATCCCAGGACGTCGAAAGTCGGCCCCCCGGGAGCCGGAGCCGGCGCTCGCCCGACCGGTGCCAACCTTCGTTCCACCGGCGAGGAACAGGCTCGGTCCAAGGAGCGCTTCGCTCGGGACAGATGATCCTCGCGTCCCTCCACCGGCGCGCCTCCGCGAAGGTGCCGTACGGGAAGGTAGGGATCGATGAGCGTGTCGAGGGCCAGGGCCAGGTCCAGGAAGCGCTCGACGCAATCCTGCCCGAAGGCATCCACATAGCGCCGCATGCGCGTTCCGTGGCTTGCCATCACATCGACCATCTGGCG
Organism: Planctomycetota bacterium; assembly: GCA_002686265.1. Lineage (GTDB taxonomy): Bacteria > Planctomycetota > UBA1135 > UBA1135. The sequence continues at coordinate 54,343 of NZBA01000089.1, read as the reverse complement.
CTCGGTCGGCTGAAACCACACGTTGTGCTTGAAGAAGTCGGCGTGGCCGAAGACATGCGCCATGACGAGCTTCTGTTCCATCAGCGAGTTGGAGCTGACGAGGTAGGCGTAGGTCGGATCGTTGTTGATGACCAGCTCGTAGATCTTGGAGAGCCCGAAGCGATAGCCCTTCTCCAGGCGCTCGTACTCCATCCCGAATCGCCACGAGGGATAGCGCACTGGGAAGCCGCCGTAGGAAGCGATGGCGTTCACATCGCGCGCATCGAGGAGCTCGAAGGAGACGTCGAAGAAGTCCAGACCCGAGTCTCGGGCCACGTCCTCGATGGCGACCGACAGGTCGCTCAGCTCGGCGGTGAGAGAGCCCATGCGTCGCACGCCTACCTCCCACTCCCCAGAAACGCCCGCACCGCATCGGGGATGCCCTCGCGATCGTCGACGGCCGCGGTCACCAGTCGCTCCTCGTCCACCAAGGACGAGTCGAGGTCCTTCTTGAACTGACCCGAACCGTAGGCGCTCTTGACCTGTCCATAACAGAACTGGTTGACCCGCGGCAGGATCTCGTCACGGAGGATTCCAACGCAACGCTCGGTGTCGCGCGCCGACCAATTGTCTCCGTCGGAGTAGTGAAACGGGTAGATGTTCCACTCCTCCGGCCGATAGCGCTCGCGAATCAGGTCCAGGCACAGCTCGTAGGCCGAGGAGATCTTCGTGCCGCCGGACTCTCGCAGATGGAAGAAGGTCTGCTGATCTACGATCTTGGCCACGGCGTCGTGGACGACGTAGACGACCTCGAGGTTCTGGTACTGGCTGCGCAGCCAAGTGTCGATCCAGAACGCCTTGATGCGCACGACGTCCTTCTGCTCGCGCCCCATCGAGCCGGACACGTCCATGATGTGGAAGATGACGGCGGAGGACTCGGGGCGCGGGCAGTTGCGTCGCCAGCGGAAACGCTCATCGTCTCGCACCGGCACCACCCGCGGCTCTGCGGAGTCCCAAGCCCCCGAGGCGATAGTGCGCTTGAGCGCATTGCGGTAGGTACGGCGGAAGTGACGCAGGGAACGCGGGCCGGCCTGGCGGATTCCCGAGTAGCGCCCACCCTCACTCGAGAGCAGCCGGTCTCCGCGGGGCTGGATGTCCGGCAGCTCGAGCTCGTCCCCGAGCATCTCCGCCAGGTCCGCGAGGTCCACATCGACCTCCAGGATGTGCTTCCCCTCCTGATCTCCCGCCCCACCGGCGCCCCCTCCCTCGCCGGCGTCGCCATCCACGGGTTGCCCTCCCTCGCCCTCTCCCTGTCCCACACCGCGTTCGGAGTTGTCGCCGAACCGAAAGCGCGGCAGCTCGACCTGGGGAATGGGGATCGAAACCGCCTTGTCCCCGCGGCGGCCGATCAACTCCGTGCTCGAGAGGTACTTGCGCAGGTCCTGGCGCAACTTCCCGCGCACGATCTCGCGGAAGCGCGCACGATCTCGTTCGATGCGGAACATCGGCCCGCCGTCAGGCGGCAACCTCCTCGTCCCCCGCCTGCGCCTCACCGCGCGAGAACAGGCTCGCCACGTGCTGCAGGACCTCGTCGGCCGAGACTTCGTCGTAGCCGAATTCGCGCATCAGGCGGTCACGGATGACGGCGATCTTGTCCTGGGTGTCGGGATCGACGACGGTCGAGACCAGGCTCGTGAGCTGAATCGTGTCGCGACGGTCCTCGAAGACCTTGAGCTCCAGCGCGAGGCGCAGACGGTCGTTCTCTCGGTAGTCGAAGGTCTTGCCCTCGAGGTGGACGGCCGCGATGTAGTTCATCAACTCGTGGCGAAAGTCCTCCTTGCGCGAATCGGCGATGTCGATCTTGCACTCGATCGAACGCATCAGGCGCTCGTCGGGATCCCGCTGGCGCCCGCCGGGGTCGAGGACCTTCTCACGCGTCACGTGGGCCTTGACGTTGTCGATGTACTTGCTGCACAAGCGGTCGACGGCCTCGCGGTCGGAGGCGATCGCGAGCTGGACCTCGCGCTTGACGATCTCCTCGTACTGCTCGCGTGCGACGGAGAACAGCTGGGCGTAGCGCTTGCGGGTCTCCTCGTTGGAGAGCAGGCTGTGGTGGCGCAGGCCCTGCTCGAGGGCGTCGAGCACGTCGAGCGGACTGATAACCGGCCGATCCGACACCATGCAGGCGGCGATCGAGTCCTGCACGTAGCGCGGGCTGATGCCGCTCATGCCCTCGCCGTGGTTGGCCTCGCGCATCTCCCGCACGTGCTCCCGGCTGAAGCCCGAAACACGCTCCCCGTTGTAGAGCTGCGCCTTCTGGAGCAAGGTCAGGCTGGGATGGCTCGGCTCCTCCAGGCGCGTCAGGACGGCCCAGGTGGCCGCCATCTCGAGGGCGTGCGGAGCGATGGACCGTGCGGAGCCGGAGCTACCGCGGAACTGCCTCCTGTAGATCTTGACCTCGTCGGCGATTGAAAGGTTGTAGGGGATGTCGATCTTGATCGTGCGGTCCCGAAAGGCCTCCATCAGGTCGTTGTTCTGCAGCTTCTTGTACTCGGGCTCGTTGGTGTGCCCGATGATCACCTCGTCGATGTCCGTCTGAGCGAACTTGCGCGGCTTGATGCTGTGCTCTTGCGTTGCACCAAGGAGGTCGTAGAGGAAGGCGACATCGAGCTTGAGCACCTCGACGAACTCGAGTATTCCGCGATTGGCAACGTTGAACTCGCCGTCGAAGTTGAAGGCCCGGGGATCGGAGTCCGAACCGTACTCGGCGATCTTGCGGTAGTTCAGGTCCCCGGTGAGCTCGGTGGAGTCTTGGTTCTTCTCGTCCTTGGGCTGGAACGTCCCGACACCGACGCGGTCTGCCTCCGAGAAGACCAATCGGCGCACGCGCACGTGCTCGATGACGCGCCGCCAATCACCGTCATGGCGCGCCATCAGCTCGCCGTAGTAATGGCGGCTGACCGGATCGAGCTCGCCCGCGATGGTGATGTGGTACTCACACCGCGCACCCCGATCGAGACGCTCCTCGACGGGCCGGCGGGCGAGGGGAGGGACCAGCAGCAGCGGATCCTGGTTCATGGGCGAGGGGATGACCTCCCCGTCCACGTGCCAGCTGAAGGTGTAGAGAGCCCCCGCATCCGTGCGCGTGTACAGCTCGAGGGCGCGCTTGATCAAGCGCGCGATCGTGCTCTTGGCCGAACCGACGGGCCCGTGCAGGAGTATCACCCGGCGCTCCGGACCGAAACCGCAGGCGCCGGCCCGGATCATCTGAACGAGCTTCGCGAGAGGCTCGTCGAGGCCGTAGACCGCGTCGCGCCCGTCACCCTCGGGATCGTCGAACAGCTTCCAACGTCGGACCTGGGTCTTTGGACCGCCATCCGTCCAGCCGTAGGACGCGATCATGTCGTACAGCCGCTGCCATGCGTTGCGGGCCACGAGCGGATCGCGCTGTAGGATCTCGAAGTAGTCCGGGAAGCTCCCCTCCCAGGCGAAGGCCCGGAACTGCTCGCACTCCCGCTCGCTCTGCACCAGGTCTAGAAGGGACTTGTCGGGTTCGCTGGCGTTCTGATCACTCATGACGGCGTGGCGTGGGTAGCGGGGGGCGCTGGCGAAGTGGACGGAGGAGACCAGTCACGGAATCGCCCTCTTCCATGTCGGTACAATCGCCGCCGGACCTGAACCTCGCTCGGCGCTGGGTTCCCACAACGGCGGCGGCGAGCGGGACGGGACGGGACGGGCGGAATCCGGCTCGCGCGTGCAGTCCACGGTCCCATCGGCCGTCGGGGGGCGCTATCCTCCAGCGATGCTCCCCTCCAAGCGCCTCTGGGGCCTCCCGCCCCTGCTCGCCCTCGTGGCCTGCGCCGCGGTCCCGCCCATCGCCTGCAGCGGCGGGGACAGCGCCGGATCGGCCGACGCGCCCCTCGTTCTCGACGCGCAGCGCGCCTGGGCGCACCTCGAAGCCCAAGTCGCCCTCGGGCCGCGCCCCTCGGGCAGCGAGGCCGCCGAGGCCACGCGGGCCTACATCGAGGGCGCCCTGGAGGGCTGCGGACTGCAGCCGGTGCGCGAGGCGTTCACCGCCTCCACGCCGCGCGGCCAGATCTCGATGGCCAACGTCTACGCCGACCTCCCCGGTCGCGAGCGCGGAGGCGAGCCCGCCCCCTTGGTGCTCGTGGTTAGCCACTTCGACACCAAGCGCTTCGACGGGCACTGGGACCCCCCCCAGCGGGCCGCGCGCTTCGTGGGTGCCAACGATGGCGCCTCGGGCACCGCTGTGCTGATCGAATTGGCGCGCGTCCTGGCCGCGGCCGGAGAGCGCGCCGTCACCTACCGCCTGTTGTTCGTCGACGGCGAAGAGGCGGTCCTGTGGAACTGGGACGATGCGCGCGGCCAAGTGGACAACCGCTACGGCTCGCGCCACCACGCCGCCGGACTGCGGCGTTCGGGTCTAGCCCGGCGCGTGAAGGCCTGCGTCGTGATCGATCTCGTCGGCGACGAGGACCTGGTCCTCGACGACGACATGAACTCAGATCGCGCCCTGATGGGGATCTTCCGCGAGGCCGCTCGCGCGGAGGGGCTCGGGGCTCACGTCAAGGGCCGGCGCATCCCGATCAAGGACGATCACCAGTCGTTCCTGGAAATCGGGATCCCAAGCGTGGACCTGATCGACCTCGATTACGGTCCTGACAACCGCTGGTGGCACACCATCGAGGACACGCCCGAGCACTGCTCGGTGGAGAGCCTGGAGGTGTTCGGCAGGATCCTGCTGCGCGGCCTAGCAGGGGTCGAGAGCTTCGCGCTCGGGGGCTGACCCTTCGGACTCGGCGCCCACTCCAGGTTGCACCGAGACAGGGGTGAGCTCCTTCACGGGCTCGCCACTCTCCGCGTCGAGTTCCTCGCTCTTCGCGCCCGGTACGGCCTCCCCCTGACCGGTCTCCCCCTGACCAATGGCATCCGGAACGACAGCGTCCACATCGTCGACTTCGACGCGCACCTGTCGGGAGACACCCTTGGTGGCCATCGTCACGCCGTAGAGGCTCTCGCAAGCCGTCATCGAGCCCTTGTTGTGGGTCACGAGTACGAACTGCGTCGAGCGCCGGAAGCCCTCCAGCATGGCCAAGAAGCGCTGGATATTGGCATCGTCGAGGGCGGCGTCCACCTCGTCCAGGACGCAGAACGGGCTCGGGCGCGCCTCGAACACGGCGAAGAGCAGGGCCAGGGCGGTCATGCTGCGCTGGCCGCCCGAGAGCAGACCGATCGGCAGCAGCTCGCGTCCCGGAGGACGCGCGACGATTTCCACGCCCGCGTCCAGGAGGGCCACACCCTCTTCCAGGGTGACGTCCGCCCGACCGCCGCCGAACAGCTGTCGGAATATGCGCCGGAAGTTGACGCGCACTTCGTCGAAGGTCTCCTTGAACAGGCGTTCACTCTCGCGCTCGATCTTCTTGAGGGTCTCGTCGAGGGCCTTGCGCGAGCGGGCGAGGTCCGCGGTCTGCTCCTCGAGGAAGGTCAGGCGACCGCCGACCTCCTCCAGCTCGCCCAGGGCGTCCATGTTCACCGGGCCCAACCGGTCCAGGCCACCGCGCAACTCGGAAACGCGCCGTTCCAGGGCGCAGAGGGTCTCTGGGCATGCCAGCTCCTCCTCGGGCGCGAAGCCCTCCAGTAGGCGTTCACCGTCGAGCTCCAGCTCCTCCTCGGCTCGCCGCAGGACATCCTCACGCGCCAAGGTCATGCGTTGCTCCTCGAGGCGCGTCTCGGTCAGAGCGGCACTCTCGGTCTCGTGCTCGCGGGCAGTCTCATCGCGCCGCCCCCGAAGCGTATCGAGGATTCGGTCGCCCTCACCGGCGTGCTCCCGCAGGGTGCGCAGAAGCTCGTCCACCTCCCCCCGCTCCAGCAGCCCCGCGGCCGCCTGCCTCGCCAGCAGCTCACGCTCGGCGCGCCCGGCGACCACTCCGTCGGCGGCCTCCGCCGCCAGGCGTCGGGCGCGCTCGAGCTCGGCCTCGTTCTCCGCTCGCACCGCCAAGAGGTCCTCGATGCGCCGATCCAGCCCGCCGAGCTGTTCCTCGATGCGAGTCAACTCGACCTGGCTGCGCCCTTCGCGGCGCCCGAGGTCGTCGCGCTGTTCCTCTTGCCCCCGGCGCTCGCCCTGGAGGGTCTCGAGGAGCGCGTTTTCGCGCTCGAAGGCAGCGACGGTCTCCACGCGTCGCTCCTCGGCCTTCGCCAGAGCCTCGTGCAAGCGCTCGCGCTCGGCCAGTACCTCCTCGCTCTCACACGCGAGGGTCTCGAGGGCTGCGGCCAGATCGTCCGCCCGTGCCGCGGCCGTGGCCGAGGCGCTCCGCGCCTGCGCCAGGGCTTCACGTTCGCGCTCCAATTCCGCCTCCAGGCGAGCCTCACTCTCGCGCGCTTCCTCCAGGGCGCGGCGGCAGAGATCGCGGGCGCTCTCCGCCGCCTGCCGAGACAGCTCGACGGCATCGAGCTCCTCCTGCAGGTCCGCGGCGCTGGAGCGCCGGCCCACTGGCCCCTGGGCCAGGGTGCGCTGGCCGGCGATCACTCCGGCCCTGTCCACCAGCTCACCGGCGGGCGTCACGCACCGCCAACCGGGGGCGGCGCGCACGACCTCCAGGGCCGACGCGAGGTCCTCCACCACCAGCACGTCACCGCACAGAGCGCGCGCCAGAGGCTCGAACCCGTCGTCGCACTCGAGCTCATCGACCAACCCGCAGCGCACCGCCGAACGAGTGGCGGCATCGAGCTCGCCCGCGGGAGGCGCAAGCTCACCGAGCAGGGCGGGAACGCACAGGGCGGCCTGTCCACCGCCGCCGCCGTGCAGCCACCCCGCCAGACTCCGCGCCGTCTCGCCGTTCTCGATCACGAGCGCCCGCGCGCGGTCGCCCAAGACGACGTCCAGGGCGCGCGCCAGCTCCGTGCCGCAGCGCAGGTGGTCGGCGACCAGGCCCGTCAGCTCCCGCGCCGAACAAGCCAGGGTGCCGGCTTCCGCGGCCTCCAGCAGGAGCCGCGAACCGACACCGAGGTCGGCGCGCTCCCGTTCGCGATCCAGCAGCGACTCGATCGCGCTGGCGCGCCTCGCTCCGTCGAGCTCGAGCTCTCGCAGGCCCTCCTCACTCTCCTCCAGGGCCCTGCCCAGGACTCCCAAGCGCGCCGCTGACTCCTCACGCCTTGCTTCGCTGCGCGCCAGTTCGGCCTCGGCCCCGGCCAGCACCACGCTCTCCCCTCTCGCTTGCTCGCGCGTCGCATCGACTTCCCCGCGCACTTCGGCCAGGCGCTCCTCCACCCGCGCACCGCGCTCCTCGACGCCCGCGCGACCTTGTTCGAGGTGGTGCAGGGTGTTGGCAGCCTCGGTTTTCTCGTGCAGGTGCCGCAACACGACGGCGTTCTGCTCCTCCGACCGCCCGCGCAACTCGCGCGTGGCGCGGTCGACGCGCTTGCGCTCGCCCGAGCGCTCGAGCACCTCCTCGCGCGCCCCCTCGACCCCGCCCTCGAGGTCGGTCCGCGTGGCCCGCAGCTCATCGAGGTCGCCGCCGCGCGCCTCGAGCTGGGTCGCGAGGGTAGCCGCCCGCTCCGCCTCGTCTCTGGCGCTTCGCTCGAAGGTCACGATACGCAGGTCGAGCTGTCGCTTGCGCTCGTCCAGGGCGCGCCCGTCTCCTTCCAGGCGCGTGACTTCGGCCGTGACGCGCTCGAGCTGCGCCGTGAGGCTCGCGCGCTCTCCGCGTCGCAGGCCCAGCTCGGCGTCCAACGCCTCGCGTCCCTCGCGCAAGGAGGCCAACCCCTCTTCGCGGGCGCGAATAGTCCCGACACAGTCCTCCAGGTTCCCCTCGACAGAGTGCAGCTGGTGGCGCAACAGACGCAGCTTCTCGCACTGCCATTCCTCCTTGGCCGCCACGTAGCGCTCGGCGCGTCCAGCCTGGATCCTGAGTGAGCGCACGCGCGTGCGCAGCTCGCCGGTCACGTCGCCGAGGCGCGCGAGGTCCTGGTGAACGCGCGCGAGGCGCAGCTCGGTCTCGTGCTTGCGTTGGCGGTAGCGGCTGATCCCGGCAGCCTCCTCGAAAATCCGCCGCCGGTCGACGGGATTCGCCGACAGCACGGCGTCGATGCGCCCCTGCTCAAGGACCGAGTAGCCGCGACTGCCCAGGCCCGTGTCAAAGAGCAGCTCGCGTACGTCCTTGAGCCGCACGCGCCGCCCGTCGATCAAGTACTCGCCCTCACCGCTCTTGAACACGCGGCGCGTGATCTGCACCTCTTCGCCGCAGTCGGCAAGGGTGCGGCGGGTGTTGTCGAGCACGACCGTCGCCTCGGCCACGCCGAGGGCCGGCCGGCTGGCACAGCCCTTGAAGATGACGTCGGTCATCTCCTTGCCGCGCATGGAGGTCGGGCGTTGCTCGCCGAGTACCCAGCGCAGGGCATCGACGACGTTGCTCTTGCCGCAGCCGTTGGGGCCGACGATCCCCGTGAGGGTATCGCCGCCGAACTCGAACACAGTTCGGTCGGCGAAGGACTTGAAACCGAGCAACTCGAGGCGATGGAGGCGCATGGAGGGAGGCGGGGGAGGATCGGCTGGGGTCAAGCTTGGGTTCGGCGACGCTCATCGGGAGCCGGAGCGTCCGTTCCTCCCTCGGGAGGGAAGAGCGAGGCGTCATCGGCCACGCGGCGCTCGGCGGGTGCTTCCCGGCGAGCCTCGCGCAGGCCGTCGAAGCGCTCCCAGGCGTCGAGCAAGGGCGTCACCGAGGTTGACGCGGTCGGGGCCCTCGAGGGGATCCACACGCCGGCAGCGACGGTCGAGCAAATCTCGGCCTCCGCCTCGCCGGGCCGGCCCGCGGCCTGAAGGTGTGCCGGCTGGGCAAGGTCGAAGCCGTGCGAGTAAGGGCCGGCACGCTCGGCTGCTCCGCCGGCCTCGCCGAACAGGGTGGACTGCACGAGGCGCGGCCGTTGCGCATCGAGCCGCGCGAAGCGTGCTCCAGCACGCGCGCCGAAGAAGGGCGAGAGCACGACCGCGAGGCCCCGTGTCGCGCCGAAGCGCCGGGCGGCCTCGGCACACAGGCCCAGGACGCGGGCGCCCTGGTCAGGCTGCGGTTCCCCGTCGCCGAGCAAGCGCAAGGCCTCGAGCAAGCCGACGGGCGCGAGGGCGTAGGACAGGCGGCCGCGCGCTCCCCCCGAACGCGCGTGGCACTGTTCGCGCTGAAAGCCGGCCAGGCGCGCGAGGGCGTCGACAGCGCGCTCCACGGTAGCGGCAAGGCTCTCGAGCATGGCGTCCTCGCGCCAGGGGCCGGCGGCGCGCGCCAGGCGCGGCAGGTTCAAGGCCACGGCGCCGCCACAGGCCAGGGCGCCGCGCTCTCGGACGCGCCGGCGACAACCGGGACCACTGATCCGCTCGCCCGCACCGGCCCAGGTGGGCAGGACCAAGCCCGCCGCCAGCAAGGACTCGAGGAGCGGGCGCACTCCCTCGTCGTGGGCCAGCAGCGCGTGCAGTTCGTCGCGTTCGAGGAACAGGCGCGGGGAGGGCCCCGGCGGCAAGCCGCGCTCGAGCTCCGCGAGAGCCTCGACGACGCGTGCGATCAGCCCCGGCGAGCGGGCGCCGATCAGGGACAGGTCGAGGTGCAGGGCCCGCGCGTGGCCGAGGGCGCGCAGGGCACAGAGCCAGGTCGCTAGGGGACTGAGCTCCTCGCCGGCGCGCTCGCGCTCGCGGCGTCCGCGCACGAGAGGTTGGAGCAGGGGGCCCGCGCCCTCGAGCACGATCCCGCGCGAGACGCTGCCACTCAGGGGCGCCAGCTCATCGAGCAGTTCGAAGGCCGCGCCAGCTCCCCGCCCGCTCCCCGCGATCAGCTCGGCGGGCACGGTCTGCACCAGGTGCAGGTGCGGCCGCTCGAGATCCGCCAGGTGCAGGTCGCCGCCCAGGTGGGCTTCGGCACCGACCTCGTCGAGCACGTCCTCGAGGGTGTAGCGGCGCAGGATTTCACCCGCGACGGCGCCCTCTACCGAATGCTCACCCAGGCGCTCGCCGGCCGGCGTACGCGGCGGCCGCCCGCTCTCGCGGGCGCTCACCGGCGCCTCCAGCAACTCGCGCAGGTCGTGGCGCGGCAAGGCGACGGGCTTGTGGCGCGCGAGGGCGGACTCCAGGCCCATGGCCACCAGCTCGTTGTCGACGAGCTCGCGCACGAGACCCGTGCCCAGGCGCCGCAATCCCGAGCGCAGGATGCGCGCCTCGACGCGCCCGGCGACCTCCGCGGCACGCTCGCGGGACAGGCGCGCCTCATTCACCAGGGCGGCCACGATGCGCGCCTTGCTCCAGGGGAAGCGGCCCTGGGCATCGCGCACCTCCAAGCCGCGCACGGCGTCGGAGGACTCCTCGGCCGAGGGCACCTCGCCGGACGCGCGCGACGAACGCACCCGCGCGCGGCGGTCGCGGTAGAGGATGTAGGACTTGGCCACCGGGCCGCGGCCGAGCTCGATCAGAGCCTGCTCGACGAGATCCTGGATCTCCTCGACGTCCGGGACGGCCTCTCCCGCCACGGCATCGCCCGAGAGCGCGTGGCGCCGGCCGAGAGCGTACTCCACCAACTCCGCGACTTCGCCCGCGAAGCCGGGGTCCTCATCGCCCACCGCCACCTGAGCCGCCGCCACGGCGGCCGTGATCTTGGCCGGGTCGAAGGGGGCAACGGCGCCGTCGCGCTTGCGGATACGGCGCACCCTCATGAGCCGCCCTTCCCGCCCTCCAGCATCGGCTTGAGCTCGTCGAGGAACTGGGACACGTCGCGGAACTCGCGGTAGACGCTGGCGAAGCGCACGTAGGCGACCTGGTCGAGGTCGCGCAGCTCCTCCATCACCGCCGTCCCCAGGACGGCGCTGGGCACCTCCCGGTCGTAGGACTCGGCGATGCGCGCTTCGACGCGGGCCGTTGCCCGCTCGAGGTCCTCGATCGAGACCGGCAGCTTCTCACAAGCGCGCACCATGCCCTTCAACAACCGCTCGCGGTCGAAGCGCACGCGTTCGCCGCTCTTCTTGATGACCCGCATCGGGGTCTCCTCGATGCGCTCGTAGGTCGTGTAGCGCATGAAGCAGCTCAAGCACTCGCGGCGCCTGCGGATCACGCGCCCCTCGCCGGAGGTGCGCGAGTCCACGACCCGGTCGTCGTCATGCTTGCAGTGCGGGCACTTCATCTTGGCTGAGGGCGTCCCCTCCAGCGGCCAGCTGGAGCGGGGAGAGCATTCGCGCGGGCCCCGGCGGCGATACCGGTTCCCGGGCGAAAGGGCAGGAGAACACGCAAGATGTTGTGTGTCAACGAAGCGACCACCGCAGGGGGTGCGCAGGTTCTGCTCCGGCGCTCCGGAGCACCGCACTCCTACTTCCCGATGCAGAAGCGGGCGAAGAGGCGCTCGAGCACGTCCTCGGGCGTCGTCCGCCCGTCGATCGCGTCGAGGGCGTCACAAGCCTCGCGCAGGTGCGCCGCGAAGAGGTCGAGGGGCGCGCCCGAACGCCAGCCATCGAGCCCCTCGCCGAGGGCGCTCGCCGCAGCGCGCAGGCCCTCTCGGTGGCGTGCCGACAGCTCGCGCGGGAGGCCGGCGGAGGCGAAACCCAGGCTCTCGGCGCAGGCCGTCGTGAGTTCCTCGAGTCCCCCACCCGCCAGGGCACAGACCGCCGCCCAGGCCGCGGGACGCCCGACGGCCAGGAGCTCCGCGGGCGGGCGCTGGACGGCCGCCGCCAAGTCCGTCTTGCTCCAAGCCAGCACGCGCGGCACGTCCGCGGGCAAGCGGGCGGCCTCCCGCGCGAGGGCCGCGGCATCGCTGCGCGTGGCATCGACGACCCACAGGAGCAGATCGGCAGCGGCGCGGGCCCCGCGGGCTCCTTCATGGGCCAGGGCCTCGACCGAGCCCGCGCGGGCGTCGTCGTTCCCAACCCCTGCGCAATCGACCAGCGCCACGCGCACGTCCCCCAGAATCCAAGGTCCCTCGGCCACGTCGCGGGTCGTCGGAGCGAGCTCGCTGACGAGCGCGGCGCCGCCTTCGACCAGTGCATTGAACAGGGCGCTCTTGCCCGCGTTGGGCGCACCCGCCAGGACGACGCGCGCCTCCCCCGTGGGCGGGGTCCGGCGCTCCTCCCAGGCGAGAGCTTCGGCCAATCCCTCGGCAACGGCGCGCGCCGTACTCTCGAGCTCGCAGCGCGGTACGTGACCCGTCTCGGTCTCCTCGAAGTCCAGATTCGCCTCGCAGGTGACGCGCAGGTCCTCGAGTGCCGCTCGCAGGTCCCCGACGCGCCCGGCCAGTCCTCCGGTCACCAGTGCCAGGGCCGCGCGGCGCTCCTCGGCTCCGCGCGCCTCGACCAGGGCCAGTACGCCTTCCGCGCGTGTCAGGTCGATGCGGCCGCTCTCGAAGGCGCGGCGCGTGAACTCGCCGGGTCCGGCCAGGCGCGCCCCCTCGGCCAAGAGCCGCTCGAGGGCGCAGCGCACCAGCGGAGGCGAGCCGGGCAGGTGGAACTCGGCGACGTCCTCGCGGGTGAACGAGCGCGGCCCGGGCATCCACAGCAACAAGAGCGGCTGGCGCCCGCGCCCGTCGTCGAACTCACCGCTGAGGACAGCCCGAGGCAGCCCCTCGCTCGGCGCGACGTCACCGACCCAGACCGCGCGCACCAGCTCGAGGGTCCGCGGACCGCTGACGCGGATCACGGCGCGCCGGCCGGGACCGGGCGGGCTGGCGATGGCGCAGATCGTCTCGCGGGCCGTCGCCGTCGCCTCCTAGCCGCCCGTCGAGGAAAGGCCGCAGCGAGGCGAAGGCCTCTTCGTCGCTGCAAGGAAAGCGAAGTCGAGGCGCCGCAGGCGCTCCCGTAGGGCCGTCGAGTACGGATCGACGAGTCCGACGCCGCGGGGGCGAAGAGGGCGAAGTCGCGGTAGGACGTTCTTCAACGGGCTGTCAGCGCCCCTTGGACCCCGCGCGGCGCTTGCCCTTGGCCCCGCCGGCGCCCGCCTTGCGGCGTTGAGCCTGCTCGAGCTTGCGCGCCTGGTCCTTCTGCATTTCAGCCAGGCGCGCCATGAAGCCGCTCTTCTTCTTCGGCAACTCGCGGTCGTCGATGGGCCAGATCCTCTTGATGCCCTTGGTCTCCACCAAGCCCAGGGTCGAGCTGGTGATCATGTAGAGCGAGAGTCCGGCCGCGTAGTTGTAGAGCAGGAAGCCGAAGACGATCGGCATCCACTGCATCATCTTCTGCATGCGAGCCTGCTGCTCGTCGGTCGGCGTAGGCATGCTGCGAAACTGCACGATCATGAGCACCACCATCAGGATCGGGAGCACGTTCAGGTGCTCGATCACACCGATGAACGGCAGGTGCGTGTCCAGGTCGAGAGTCAGCAGGCGGTCGGGCTTGGACAGGTCGTTGATCCAGCCCATGAACGGAGCCTGGCGCAAGTGGAAGTCGACGCGCAGGGCCTGGAACAGGCCGATGAAGACGGGGAACTGCAGGAACATCGGCAGGCAGCCGCCGAGGGGCGGGACGAGCCCTTCTTCCTGAAAGACCTTGGCCTGCTCCTCCCGCAGGCGCTTGGGGTTCTTGGCGTGCTTCTCCTTGATCGCGTTCAGGCGCGGCTGCACGCGCTTCATCTTGGTCGCGTGGCGCGCCATCGCCGTCTGGGAGCGGCGGTTGATCGGAAACAGCAGCAGGCGCACCGTGAAGGTCATCAGGATGATGGCCCAGCCCCAGTTGCCCACCAGCCCCTGGTAGAAGCCGAGGATCCCGAGAATGCCGCGCGCGATCCCGCTGAAGAAGCCCAGCTCCTCCTCGATCAACGCCCGGTGGTCGGGCCAGACCTCGACCAGCTCGTCTCGGTCCTTGGGGCCGGCGAAGACGCGGTAGCGGCGCGTCGTCGTCTGCCCGATCTCCCCCAGGTCCAGGACGACGGCCAGGTCGCAGGCCAGGAATCTCCATGACGCATCCGCTTCGGCGGGGTGCTGGGCGGCGAACTCCGCATCACGGATGCGGCGGTAGCTCGCACCGCGGATGCTGGGCCCCGAGAGCTCGTCATCGGGATGGGGCCGAAGGAAGAGCGCGAAGTACTTGTTGTGGACACCGGCGAAAGAGAACTGCCCGCTGCCCGGGAGCGACCCACCGCGGTCGCGGCCCCCGTCGGGCTTGGCCGGGACGTCGCTCCAGGCCGCCTCGTCGTTGCGGTCGCGCCAGGCCGCGCCGGCGCGCGGCTCCTGGTAGAAGCGCTCCTGGCCGGCGGGCGGGACGCACAGACCCGGGGTGAAGGTGAATTGCCGCTCTCCGGAGGCCTGTAGGGCGTCGTTGGCGAGCGCGAGGGTCACGTCGAACTGGTGCGTACCGGTCAGCCAGCGCACGGTCTTGGTGAAGGTCACGCCGCTGCCCGGCGCGTAGCTGAAGCGCACGCCGACAGTCTGTCCTTGCTCCTCGAGCACCTCGCCCACCCACAGAGCCTCGGTCAGGGGCGTGCCGCGCAGGAGCGCGGCGGAGGACTGGCTGGCGGCCAAGGCGAGGGAGCCGGTCGTCCCCTCGGGCGTGGCGATCGGGACCAGGAGGTCGACCCAGTTGGAGGGGTCGCGGCGCTGGACCTCGTCGAGGCCCTCGCTCCGGTAGTAGTCCCCCAGGGAAAGGCGCGTGAGGCGTGCGCCGCGGTTGGTGAAGACCGCGCGGTAGTGGCCGGCCTCCCCAGGCTCGCCCAACTCGAGCACGAGCTGGCGCTCTTCGGTGGCCGTGACCAGCGCCCCGAGGGCGGGCTTGGCCGGCGGCGCGGGGATCGCCCCCATCCGGCCGGGCTCGGAGTGATCCGCTGGGGCGGCGCCCATGGAGACCGCGGCCCCGCCCACCCCCTCCTCGGCCGGCGGGGGCGCGAAGAAGACCGTCCAGGCCATGATGACCAGGAACGAAAGTAACATCGCCAAGAAGAGTCGCTTCTCCACGGATTCTCCTGCCTTCGGTCTGCGCCTGGAACAGGCGGCCTAGCGCCCCACCGCCAAGCGGTCCGCCAGGTAGTCGGGTAGCTCGGGGATTGCGCGGATCTCGTCCGCTGCGCGCGAGTGATCGTACTCGAGGCGCACGAACCAGAGGCTCCGACCGTCGAACAAGGCGTAGGAAAGCCGCGGATCGGCGTCCCGTGGCTGGCCGACCGAGCCGACGTTCACGATCGCCTTCTTGCCCTTCTCCAGGGCGAGGTCGTACGGCCCCTCGGTCTGAGTGGGCTGGTAGAAGCGCTCGTCGTCGTAGTAGACCGCGGGGACATGGCTGTGACCGATGAAGCACACGTCGCGCTCCATGCAGTTGAAGTTGGCCTCCATCTTCCCCCGGTCGATCATGTCCCGCGGCAGCATGTACTCCCGAACGGGCTCACGCGGGCTGCCGTGGGCGAACATGGCCACCTCGTCGCACTCCTTCGCCATCAACTCGCTCAGGAAGTCCCAGTAGACGTACGAGCGCTCGCGCGGTTCCGCGCGATTGATCTCGTCGCGCGTCCACTCTATCGCGGCGCGCGCCTTGGGATTGAAGTCCTCGGCGCTGTTGAGCAGTGCGTCCTCGTGGTTGCCGCGCAGGCACAGGCCGTCCTCGAGGGCGCCTCCGTCCTTCCACTGCCGCGCGCCGGGGACGCAGATCTGCATCACCATGTCCAGGCAGGCACGGGGCCGGGCGCCGTAGCCCACGACGTCACCGAGGCACACGAAGCGCCGCGCGCCGCGCTCGCACGCGTCTCGGATCGCGAGCTCGACGGCGGGCACGTTGCCGTGCAGGTCGGAGATAATGGCGGTCAGGGGGTAGTCCACGCGATGCGGGCTGGGAGCTCGATGGGCGGCGCGCTGCGCCGGGAGATTCGAGCCGAGGATTATCGTCCCGACTCGCGGCGGGGGCAAGGTTCCCCACGTCGCCCCAGTTGCGATCCCGATGCTCCCCCGCCGCGCGTCAGCCCCGCTGAAACCAGGAAAAGCGCGGCCACGCACCCCGCACCCCACCACCGCGGCAACCAGAGTGCGGGGGAAGCGAGGCCGACGAGCACGATGCAGAGCACCGTCGGGGACAAACCCGCGGCCTGCAGGCCGTGGGCGAGGTGTGAGCGATCGGCGCTCCAAATCGCCCGCCCCGAACGCAGGCGCCGCAGCGCCACGCGGATCAGGTCGAACAGGGGCAGCAGAAACACGGGCCAGGCGGCGGGGGGGAGCAGCAGCAGCATTCCGAGCAGGTGGCTCCCCGAGTCACCGAGGTAGGCCCGCGGGTCACCGCGCCGCCGCAGCCAGAGATTGAAGGGCAGGAAGCCCGCCAGGGGGCCGGCCGCCACCGGTGCCCCCGCCAGCAGGCCCGCGAGTCCCAGCCCGGTGGCCGCGCCGTCGGCGTTGTCGAAGGTGTTGGCGAGGTTCATGGCCGCCACGGCAGCGGCGATCCAGAGCGCGCCGGCGCTCACGGCGGAGACGTCGAGGCGCAGGGGCTCGCCGCCGGCCTCGGCGAGGGCGACCACCGCCGCCAAGACCGCGCCCGCCGAGCCCTGAGCGCAGAGCTTCGGCGCGGGCGCCAGACCTCCCGGGCGGAGGTCATCGACCAGGCCGACGGCGAAGGCGGCGCCCAGAGCCGCCCAGGGCCCCCAGGAAGCGGCGGTCCCCGCGGCGGCCGCCGGGAGTCCGGGCAGGGAGGGCGCCCAGGGCGCGCCGGCGCAGTTCGCCTGGAAGATCCAGGCCAGGAGCAGGGCGCCGCCGCCGACGAAGGGCACCGCCGACGACTGCCGCTTGCGGTTGCGGGTGCGCGCGTCCGGCGCATCTCCCAGGCCCAGGCGTCGGAGGAGGGCGGCCCCCCCGGCGGTGGCCGCCGCCGCGATGAGCGCCCCCGCCAGCCCGACGGCGATCGGGCTCACCGCGCCCCCGTGTACAGGTCGTGGGCGCGCGCGTACTCGAGCACCGTCGGAGCGAGCGGAGCACCGGGATCCTCGCCGCGGGCGAGGCGCTCGCGCAGGTCGGTTGCGGCCGCATCGACGGGAGGCAGGTCGAGCAGGCCGTCCTCCAGGCGCGCGACAGCCGCGGCGCCCAGCTCCTCCCGCAGGTTCTCGAGCAGGGTCGCCGCGTCGGCGCCGCGCCCGACGACGACAGGCCGGACGCGGGCGAGCAGCTCACCGACCGCGAGCCAGGAGCCGAGGCCGGCGAGATTGTCGCTCCCCAGGATGAGGAAGAGCTCCACGGCCGCGGGCCCGCCGGCGCGCGTCTCGAACTCGCTCACGGTGTCGATCGTGAATGACGGCCCAGGGCGCGAGAGCTCGAGCGGATCAACCGTGAAGGACGCCTCTGTGGCCAGGGCCAGCTCCAGCATCGCCAAGCGGTGGTGGGCGGGTGCGAGGGCGCGGCCGGGCTTGTGGGGCGGTCGGGCGGCGGGGACGAAGACGACCCGTTCGAGGCCGAAGGCGTCCCGGGCGGTGCGCGCAGCGTGCAGGTGGCCCTCGTGGACCGGGTCGAAGGACCCTCCGAACAGGCCCACGCGCGGCCGCGCGCCCCCTTCGGGGCCTCCTCTCGAGGCTTGCCCCCGGCCCCCGCTCACCGCTCCCCCCCCGCTCTCGTCCGAGGGACGGATCGGGACGAAACCCCGGCCCCGGGCGGGGTAGAGAGGGGGTGCGGCGATCGGCACCGACCCTCCCTCGGGCGTCGGCGGCCGACCGGCCTCGGACCGGTCTCCTCGGCTCCGGCGGACCCGAGAGCGGCTTTGAAGTCGAGTTCGGGCGCCATTGACCGCCCGAGGGTACCCCCACTAGACTGGTGCGCAATCCTCTCCCGAGGCACCCGCGCTCTCGGACCCCTCCAGCCCGGCCCGCCGTCCAGGACCCGATCCATCCCCATGAAGCAGCTCTCTCTTCTCGCCGCCCTCACCGGTCTCGTGCTCGGCGCCTGCACCACGAGCCCCAGCCGGGACTGGGACCACTGGAACGCCGAATCCGTCGCTCCGCGGGCGACCCGCGTGTTCCTGGGCTACGAGCCGGATGTGGACGGCGACTACCTGGACTCCCAGTGGGAGCAGAAACAGGACATCAACCGGTTCATGAAGCGCTACTTCCTGAACTGGAACCCGGAGAACCCCTTCCAGGACGAGGATCCCAACTGGAATGCCAAGCGCCCCAACCACAGCCCGCTCCCGTCCCCGCTCCCGTACTTCCACCTCGAGGCCTTGGCCTTCGGCGGGATCTTCTACGCTTCCGGCGCCGGGTTCCTGCCCCTGCCGGTGAGCTCGATCCTGGGGACCCTGGAGGAAGGCGGAACCGAGGAGTTCATCGCCGGCTTCGGGACGACCCTCGACCCCCTCAGAGAGCTGACGGTCAGCTTCCTGAACGTGGCCTGCTGCGAGAGCGACGGGGCCCAGGCGTCCTGGCGCGAGCGCTGAGCCGCGAAGGCGATCCTGCACCGAAGAGCGGGCCCGGCCACGGCCGGGCCCGCTTCGTATCCGGCCGCACTCGCCGCGCACCGGCTCATCCGCCCTTCGCCCACCCGAAGACCTCCAGGGCCTCGTCGGCGGCCGCTGCCCCGACCCAACGGATCTCGGGGAACTTGCGGTACCAAGTGCGCTGGCGGCGGGCGAACTGACGGGTGCGCAAGACGATGCGCGCGACGCATTCCTCGCGGGCGAGCGTGCCGTCGTGGAGCTCGAGCACCTCGGCGTAGCCGAGAGCGGCGACCGCCGAGGGCCCGAAGCCGCCCGCGGTGCGCACCGCCGCCGCCTCGGCGGCCCAGCCTGCATCGAGCATGGCCTCGGTGCGCCGCTCCACGCGCGCCTCCAACTCCGCACCCCCGAGACGCACGCCGACCAGGCGTCGCGCCCGACCCTCGGCGCCGCCGGCCGCTCCCCAGCCCCACTCGCGCTGCCACTGCGACAGCGGTCGGCCGGTCTGCGCGTGTACCTCCAGAGCGCGCACGACGCGCCGCGTGTCGTTGGCGTGGATGCGCTCGGCGGCCGGGGGGTCGATCGCGGCCAGGCGCCGGTGGGCGGCGGCAGGGCCCTCTTCACGCACCTCCTCCTCGACCCGCGCCCGCAGCTCACGGTCAGCGGGAGGGCCTGGAAACAGCCCGTAGACCAGGGCCTTCAGGTAGAGGGCCGTGCCGCCCACGAACAGCGCTCGTACATCCCGCCGCTCCAACTCCTCGAGCACGACGCGCACGTCAGTCAGGTATCGCTGCAGGTCGTAGGGTTCTTCTGGCTCGACCCGATCCAACATGTGGTGCGGCACGCGCGCGCGCATGGCGGCGTCGGGCTTGGCGGTGCCGATGTCCATGCCGCGGTAGACCAGCATCGAGTCGAGCGAGACGATCTCCGCCCCCGCTCGCTCGGCGACCGCCAGGGCCAGCTCGCTCTTGCCGGACGCGGTCGGCCCGACCAGACAGCACAGCTCACTGCGGTCGAGAATGTCGTCGGGGGTGCGGGGAGCGGGATCCATGGGCGAGGGCCAGGGGAGACCGACAGGATTGTGCAGCCGTCCTAGCGACGCCGGAAGGGCCGTCGTAGGCTCTTCGCCATGACTTGTGGAGCGAGGACCAGGAAACGCGCGGCCGCCCGCCCGGTGCCGCACGGCGTCGCTGGGGTGCTCTTCGCCGGCGTCCTCTTGTGCGCCGCCGCCCCAGCGCAGGACGACGACCCCGGCGGGGCCCCGCCGCCGCCCCAGGCCGACGATGCGTTGCGCCCGGGGGTCCTGCCCGCCGACGCCACCCCCGCTGCTCGCGCCGCCTGGGCGGTGCTGTGCGAGGGTACCCTGGCCCCCGAGCCGATCACCGCCTTCGACGTGTCGTTCCACTTGCGCGCCCGCGGCGAAGAGCCCCACGACGTGGACACGCGCATCCGCTTCTCGAGCCCGGGTTACCTGCGCTCGGAGGTGCGCGAGACCGGACGCGGCCACCTGCGCGGAGACCGGGGCGACTGGCTGCTCGACGGCGAGCGCGAGGTACGCCTGCTCGGACGCGAAGGCGCCGAGGACATCCGGCAGATCGAGGAGACGGTGGCCGTCGCGCGCAACTTCATCGCCCTGACCGACCCCCGCTCGGTGCGCATCGCCGGACTCGACCTCCCCGAAGCCCCCCCCCCCGAGCTGCCCGCGGGCCTGGCCGAGCACGGCGCCCGCCTCTCGTGGCTCTCCCTCTTGAGCCCCGACTTGCGCCTCTCACTCGATCGCGCCCCCCCCGCCGCGGCGCACGGCGTCCCTCTCTACCGCGCCCTGATCGGGAGCCACCCGCGCACGGGGAACATCGAGCTGGCGATCCTGCAGGAGGGCGACGGGCCGCGCCGCATCGGTCGCACGACCCTGCTGCTCGAGCTTCGCGGGCACTTCGAGCGCGACGGATTCTCCATCCCGCGCGAGGTGTTGATCTACGGCGCCGACGCCACCGCGCGCCCGGCGCAGTTCGTGAGCGTGCCGCGCGTCCAGCTGTGGGTCGACGACGAGGGCCTCGACCTGCGCGCGCCCCTCACGCCGGCGGACTTCCGTCCCACGACGCCACCGGCGGCTGACGGCGGACGCTAGCGCCGCCCAAAGGCGCGCTCGAGGTCGGCGAGGGTGAAGCGCACGCGGGTCGGGCGGCCGTGGGGACAGGTGCGGGCGCCGTCGAAGGCGCGCGCGCGCTCGAGCAAGGAGCGGATCTCGGCGGGGTCGAGCACGTCCCCGGCCATGGCCGAGGAACGGCAGGCGGCGCTGTGCAGCACGTCCTCGAGAAGCTCCTCCGCGGCCGGCGCCTCGCGTTGGTCCTCGAGGACCCGCAGGGCCACGCGCACGAGCTCCTCGGGGTCCGGGTTCCGCAGGCGCGCCGGCAGGCCGCCGACGGCCACGGTGGTCGCCCCGAAGGCCTCTAGCTGGATCCCGATTCGCCCGAGGGCCGGAGCCTGGCGCACCAGCAGGTCCACCTGTGCGGCGGAGAGCTCGACCAGTTCGGGCACCAGGTAGCGCTGCACTGCGACGGAACCGCCGCGCGCGTCGGCGAGCAGCTCCTCGTAGGTCACGCGCTCGTGCAGGGCATGCTGGTCGACGATCTCGAAGCCGTCGGGCACGGCCCGCGCCACGTAGGTCCGGGCGATCGTGAGGTACGGCCCGGCAAGATCGTCGGCGGGCTCGACCAGGGTGGCGGCGCCATCAGGGCCGAAGGCCGGGAGGTCCGTGAGCGGCTGGGCCTCCGCCACCTCGCGCACGATGAGTGGCTCGCAGGCGCGCCGGCCGCGCGGCATGGGACCGGGGTCGGCGATGGCTCCCTGGCCTGGAGCCGACGGCGATCCCCCGGCGGCGGCAGCGAGCATCGAAGCTCCCGGGGTAGCCATGTCCGTCTTGCCGGCGCCCTCCCTCAGAGCGTTCACCAGGAACCCGAACAGGCGGCGCCCGTCGCGGAAGCGCACCTCGGCCTTGGCCGGGTGGACGTTGACATCGACCGCGCCCGGATCCATGGCGAGGTGCAGGAAGGCCACCGGCTGGCGGCCGTCGAGCACGAAGCCGCGGTAGGCATCCTTCAGGCAGCGCAGGAGGACGCGGTCGCGCAGGGGGCGGCCGTTGAGAAACCACATCTGGCGCGAGGAGTCGCGCCGGGCGAAGCGCGGAGGGGCGACTAGGCCACGGAGGCGCGTCGTCCCGTCTCGGGCCTCGACCTCCTCCAGGGAGCTCGCCAGGTCGGCACCGAAGGCGCGGCGCACGCGCGAGCGGAGGTCCATCTCGGGCTCGACGTCGAGCACCCGCGCGCCGTCGTGGGTCAGGACGAAGCCGATCCCGAGCTGCCCGAGAGCCGCGCGCTGCAGGACATCCGTGCAGCGCGCGAGCTCGGTCGAAGGCCGCTTCAAGAAGCGCCGCCGCGCGGGAGTGTTGAAGAACAGATCGCGCGCCTCGACACAGGTCCCGCCCGGACCGCCGGCCTCCACGGCCCTCGTCAGGCGGCCGCCCTCGTTCTCGATGCGGCCGCCGAGCTCCTCGCCCCCGCGGCGCGAGAAGATCGCGCAGCGCGCCACCGACCCGATCGATGCCAGGGCCTCGCCTCGGAAACCGAGGCTGGCGATGTGGTCGAGATCGGCGGCGTCACACAGCTTGCTCGTGGCGTGGGGGACGAAGGCCCGCTCGAGGTCCGCCGTGCCCATGCCTCCACCGTCGTCGGTCACGCGCACCAGGCGCATGCCACCCTCCTCGAGGTCGACGCGGATCCGGTGCGCCCCCGCGTCGACGGCGTTCTCCACCAGTTCCTTGACGACCGACGCAGGCCGCTCGATGACCTCACCGGCGGCGATCTGGTTGCGGACCAGCTCGTCGAGCACCCGGATCACTCCCGCCTCTCCGGCCGCCTTCTCGCCCTTCATCGCGCCGGCTCCCGAGTCAGCTTCCAGGCCGCAGCGGCCCGGGCGAAGTCGTTGGCGTCCACGCCGGCGGCGGTGCGCACGCGCCGCTCGAGAGCCGCGACCTCCTCGCCGATGCGCAGCCACTCGGCGGCGGAGCGGGCGCGGACCCGCTCGCGCAAGGACGCCACGGCCAACGGCTGGGTCACGCCCGCGGCGCGCGCGGCGTCCTCGAAGGACCCCCCAGCCGCTTGGGCCTGGGCCACGACGAGGGAGCTCCGGGCGAGCGAGCGCACCTGCGCCAGCAGGATAGCCGAGAGGGCGACCGGGTTCAGCTCGCGCCGGCCGCCGCTCTTGGAGGGCATGCCACTCTGGAAGAACCCCTCCACCCCGGCCAAGGCGCGCGCCGCGTCTCCGGCCAGCAGGTCCTCCGCGACGCGCCAGGGCGTGGAGCCGCTCTGCCAGCCGACCAGCTCACGCAGGGCCCGGCCTCCGCCGAGGCGCAGCTTCTCGAGCTGGACATCGAGGGCCGCAAGATCGTTGCCGGTGGCGGCCGCGAGGTAGACGGCGTCGTCGGCCGACAGGCGCACGCGCACCTCCCGGGCGCGGCCCAGGATCCACTGCACGAGCTCCACCTTGCGCGGGTCGGGACTCCAAGGCGGCGGCGTCTCCCACAGCTTGCGGCAGGAGAGGAGGGGCCCGCCCCCTGCGGTGATCGCCTTCGCGAGGGCGTGGTCGGCGCGCAGGGAGCGGGCATCGATCACCAGGACGCTGCCGTCATCGCGGGCCAGCAGCGCCTTGCACGCGCGGGTCAGGGGCGCGTCGCCTCCGGCGGTCTTCTTGAGCAGACCGCCGGCGTTGCGCACGATGACGCAGCACGCGCTGGCGAACATCGGCGAGGCCGCGAGGTCGTTCAAGAGGTTGGTGAGATCGAACTCTGGGTCGTCGGCGTCGTGGCGGCAGACCTCTAGTTCGGCCGCACCCGCCGCGCACACGAAGAGCTCGATGGCGCGCTCGCGGAAGTACCGCTCCTCGCCGCGCAGCAGGGCGGCGCGCGGGCAGCCGTCGCGCTCGATAGCGGCGGCCAATCCGCGCAGTTGCGTCGGCGGGTCGGGTTCGCGGCGGCGGGCGGCGGCCATCAACTCCCTCCCGCGCCGAGGGCGAGGTCGAGGGCCAAGCCCGCGAAGAGCCCGACGCCGATCCAGCCGTTGATGGTGAAGAAGGCGGTATTCACCCGCGAGAGGTCGGCGGGCGAGACGATTCGGTGCTCCCACACGAGCAGCGCGGCGGCGGCGGAGAGCCCCGCCCACCAGGAGACCCCGAGTTCGCCGCTGACGCCCTGCATGACGAAGCAGGATAGCGCCAAGACGTGCAGCGCGCTCGACAGACTCAGGGCGCGCGCGACGCCGAAGCGGGCCGGGATCGAGTGCAGGCGGGCGGAGCGGTCGAAGGAGGCGTCCTGGCAGGCGTAGATCAGATCGAACCCCGCCACCCAGGCGAGGACTCCGCCGGCCAGCCAGAGCACTGGCGCGAGGTCACCGCCAAACTCCCCGCGCACGGCCAGCCAGGCGCCGAGGGGAGCGATCGCGAGGGACAGGCCGAGTACGCCGTGGGCCAGGAAGCTCACGCGCTTGGTGAGGCTGTAGCCGAGCAGCAGGGCCAGGACCGGCGGAGAGAGGCGGCCGCAGAGGGGATTGAGGGCGTGGGCGGCGGCCACGAAGACCGCTCCCGAGGCCATCACCAGCGCCGCTGCCGCCGCCGGCGAGACACGCCCGGAGGGGATCTCGCGCTCACGGGTGCGCGGGTTGCGGGCGTCCGTGTCCCGGTCCACGAGCCGGTTGAACGCCATGGCCGCCGTGCGCGCCGCCACGGCGCACAGCACGACCCAGCCTAGGACCGCGGGCGCCGGCACGCCTCCGCTCGCGAGCCAGGCACCCTGCAAGGCGAAGGGCAGGGCGAAGATGGAGTGGCCGAACTTGACCAGGGAAAGGAGCTCGATGGGGCGCATCACGCCCCAGGTCCGATGCCGGATTCCCCGGGCGGATCGCCGGTCCCCGACCAGCGCGCCCCGAGGGCGTGCTCCACGCCCAGGCGGTCGAGGATCTTCCCGGCCAGGTGCGCGACGAGGTCGTCGAGCGTGCGCGGGCGGTGATAGAAACCTGGCATGGCGGGCAGGATGACGGCTCCCAGGCGCGCGAGGCGTGCCATGTTCTCCAGGTGCACGACGGAGAGAGGCGTCTCGCGCGGGACGATCACCAGGCGCCGCCCCTCCTTGAGGGCGACGTCCGCGACGCGCTCGACCAGGTTGGAGCTGAACCCCGCCGCGACACGGGCCAGGGTCCCCATGCTGCACGGACACAGAATGCAGGCCGCGGTCAGCGCGGTTCCCGATGAGGGCGGCGCCTCGATCGCGTCGGCGGCGAAGGCCCGCACCGAGCGCGCGACCTCCTCCCCGAGCCAGGGCTCGAGCTCACGGGCCAGGTGCTCTCCGCCCGCCCCCGCGTCCACACCCAGCTCGTGGCGCAGCACCTTGCTGCCGGCAACGGTCAGAGCCAGATCCACCTCGTGGCCGGCGGCCACGAGTGCCCGCACGACCACCTCGGTGTAGGCGTGCCCGCTGGCGCCGGTGATACCGATGAAGAAGCGGCTCATGGAAGGACCTCGGGGCCGGCTCCGATCAAGAGCGCCAGGTTGAACAGGCCGTGGGACCAGGCAGCCACGCCCGGGCCACGCCAGCGAAACAGGACGGCGAGCAGAATGCCCGCCAGGAGCCTCCATGTGAAGACGCGCTCGTCGAAGGCCTCGCCCCCCGGGCCGAGCCAAGCCGTGAAGGTCGCCAGATGGAAGGCGGCGAAGGCCACCGCCGTCCCCACGACGCCCGCCCCCTCCCCCGCCCAGCGCGCCGCGCGCGGGGGTAGCCCCCAGAACAGGCCCACGCGGCGCGCGACCATGAAGAGCAGACCGAAGCCGCCCACGCGCAGGAGCAGCTCCTCGTAGGCCGCTCCCCCGAAGGCGAGCGCCGCCCCGGCGAGGGCCGGGATCTCGCTCGGCTGCAAACCGCGCGGAGCGAGGACGCCTTCCGCTCCGAGCCACTTCATGGCCCCCACCAGCGTCGGTCCGAGGACGATCGCCGCCCCGAGCCCCTCGAGCACGATGCGCAGGACGCCCGGCCCCAGGGCGATGCGGCGCGTGAAGCACAGGGCGCCGGCGGCGGCGAGGGCGACCACCATCACCGCCCTGCGGACGACATCGCTCGGAAGCCCGGCCAAGGTCCCGGGATGGAAGAGCACCACCTCGGCGGTGTTGCGTTGCCCACCCGCCGCCAGCTCGTAGGCCAACAAGAGCGGCACCATGGCCACCAGGCCCAGGCTCAGGCTGCGCAGATGCAGGTGGTCCCACCCCTCGGCGTGCCAGCCGTCGGGATCGGCCTCCCGCTCGCCACCTCCCCCGTCGGCGCGCTCCTCCTCGTCAGCGTTCACCGGCGCCTCCTCGCGGAGCTCGCCCCCAGTGCAGACAGGCGATGCCTCCGGTCAGCAGCCTGTGCCCGCACTCCTCCCAACCGCTGCGCTCGAGCTCGTCCTCTAGGAGGTCGGGCCGCGGCCACTCGAGCACCGTCCGCGGGAGGTAACGATAGGCGTCGTCGTGGCGCGAGACGCAGCGTCCCACCAGGGGCAGGATGCGCGTGAAGTACAGACGGTAGAGTCCTCCAAACAGGAGCCCGGGGGGGGTGGAGAACTCCAACACGACCAGCCGCCCTCCCGGCCGCACCACGCGCAGCATCTCGCCCATGGCGGCGTGCCGGTCGGCGACGTTGCGCAAGCCGAAGGCCACGCTGCAGGCGTCCGCGGCACCGTTCACCAACGGCAGGCGCAGGGCATCACCGTGAACAAAGAGGCACGCTCCGCCCCGCGCTCCGCGCTTGGGTTTCGCCCGCGCCAGCATCTCGGGCGTGAAGTCGACGCCCACAACGCCCGCCCCGGCGCGCACGAATTCCATGGACAAGTCGCCGGTCCCGCAGCAAGCGTCCACGACCAGCCGGCCTTCGACGGTACCGACGCAATCCACCGCCGCCCGCCGCCAGCGCCGGTCGATACCCGCCGACAAGACTCGGTTGAGCAGGTCGTAGCGGCCGGCGATGCGCGCGAACATCGAACGGACCTGGACGGGCTCGGGCATGGAAGCCGCAGCATAGGGTGCAGCGTCGACGGAATCACCCGCCCGCGCCTCTGGGTGGCGTGCGCGACCGACTTCGCGGAGCCGGAGCGCCGCACACCCCGCGCTCCTACTGCCGGAAGTAGTCCGACAAGACCGTCACGTCCGGAATGTCGATGGAGTCGATGCCTTCCTGGAAGGCGTTCGTATCGAAGCGCTGCAAGGGGCCGTCAAGGAGCAGCACGTCCACCCCTCCCGGGCCGCTGCTTTGGTTCGGCACCGCCAGGAGCAACAGGCGCGGAGAGTTGGTGCCCACCACGCCCCCGGCGGAGCGCACGATCGCCTTGCCGTTGAGGGGCACGGGCGAGCCCGCGCTGTAGAAGGTCTGCCAGTTGATGATCCCGCTCAGGTTCAGGTGGTTGTCGAAGGCGATGTCCACGGGCACGCCCGTCAGACGGTCTTCCCCGACCGACGCCCGCACGGCGAGATTCATGTCCCGAAACTGCGGGATCAAGAGCGAGTTGACGTTCAAGGGCAGCATGCCCGCGATCGCCGAGTCGATGACCAGGTTGGAGATCGCCCCCTCCCCGGGATCGCCGTCGGGCTCACCTGTCTCGAGGTTGATGGGCTCCTCGTGCGCGATCCAGACCCCGCTGAAGAGGAACACGGGGTCTACCTGCATGGCCTTGGGGGACTCGAAGGTGCTGCCCGCCACGCCGATCACGTCGTCGTACCCCCAGCCGTTGACTCCGTTGGGGCCCGACTCGAACAGCGCCACCTGCCCGTTGCGGTTGAGGATCCAGGCGAAGTACACGTTGCGCAACCAGCCGAAGCCGTTCTGGCGCGGCGTGATCGAAACCTCGAAGGGCTGGTCGAGGTTGGCGCTGATGTGCTTGCGCACGCTCAGGGAGAAAGCCGAGATGATCGACACCGTGTCGTCCTGCTCGTTGCAGACCAGGATGTCCTCGTTCCCAGGTTCCCAGGCGATGCCGCGCGGGCCCTCCCCCACGAGGGTGGTCTTGACGATTTCATGAAAGGTGGCCGAGGAAGGATCGATGTCGATGAACGAGACCGTGTTGACCGCCTGGTTGGTGACCGCCAGGAAGTCCAAGTTGGTGCCCACCGCCGCCGTGGTCGGGTCCGGCAGGGCGATGCGATCGATGACCGTCATGCGGTTGGAGTTGAGCACGACGATCTCCCTCCCTCCGCGGTCGACGAGGTAGAGGAACTGCCCGATCTGCTGGCGGTAGCCGTAGGTCGAACACTGCGCGATGTTCGTCGTCGGCAGTGACGGCCCCTGGAAGAAGGCGTTTTGCGCCACCGAGAGCAACCCGGTGGGAGGGATGTTCTGGGCGGGGTCCCCGAAGGGGTCGCCGGGAACGAGCAGGTTGAAACCGAGAGAATCGACCGAGGTGGGCTCCTGGCTGGCCAAGAACGGCGAGATGCACAGGGGAGGGAAGACCATCGGCGGCGGGTTGGGATGGGGAGCCCAGCCCACGATGTTCGGGCCACCGTCGATCAGCACCTGGATGCCGGTCGGGTTCGTGGCGCCGGGGTTGAGGGTGCTCCCGTCGATCACGGTCGCCACCTGCTTCATCCCGTCCACGGCGCACAGGTTCCCACCGCCCGCGAGGCAGCCGAACGGAGACGGACCGTTGTTGAAGGACACATCCAAGGACCAGCCGAGGTGGATATCAGAGACGTCGAGGACGACCGGTGAGCGGACGATGCGGTCCTCGAGCGAACTGTCCTTCGTCAGGGTGAAGACGCCCGCGGAGCCGCCGTTGATGGTGCAGCTTCCGGCCTGGAGCGGCGGACGCATCGTCCCTCCTTGGAAGGACACGTTGGGGTTGTTGGGGAAGTTCGAGCTCCCTTCCTCGATCGGGTCGGAGGGATCGTAGGTCGGATTCCCGCTCCCGCCGCCGTAGCCGTTGAGGTCGATGATGGAAAGCCCCGGAGACCCGCCGCCGCGGCCGGCGTACACGACATCGGGCGCCACGGGTGCATTCACCAGCCCCGGGCCCTCGCCGGTCGTGAAGAAGGTCGTCGCGGCGTTCTGGTTGGCGTTTCCAGAGGTGTCGAGCACCTGCCCCGCGTGGATGGAGACGTCGACGCGGTTGAACACGCCGCATTCAGCGAACTCGGGCCCCTCTCCAGGGAAGTGGAATGACGGCTCGAGGATGTAGCTCGACAAGTCGTAGACGCTGGTCGGCAGCACGCTGAACGGCACGGTGACCTGGGCCGCCGAGGGGCCGAACTGCACGGCGATCGCTCCACTCAGCAGGCCGGGAGCCAGGCCGTCGGCCAAGTCCCCCACGCTCACCGGCTGCACCGACTCGGTGAAGCGCACGCGGATGTTGGTCAGGGGGTCCACGCCCGTGTCGCCGCCGCCGGGAGTCACGTCCGGCAGACTGCTCGGGGGCGGGGTGACGATGATCTCGGGGAGCATGGTGTCCGCGCCCACGGTGGTGCTCGCCAGACCCGAACGGACCAAGGCCCGATCCCCGGCCGAGCGCACGGCCGTGGTGATCTGCATCGCCAGCTGCACGCCGCTGGGAAAGGTCTCGAAGGTCGAGAGGTCTCCGTCGGTATCCGCGACGAAGACGAAGGCCTCGGGGGTGATCAGGTCCTGCATCCCGGCGAACCCGCCGGTGGTGCCGGGGAAACCGAAGCCGGGGAAGGCGCCGTCCACCGGCATGGCCGTCGGCTGCCCGTCCTCCAACTGGACCCAGGTCTGGAGCGGAGTCGAGAGCGGGTCACCCTGCGGGGTCCCGGCGTAGGTGCTCCCGTTCACGAAGGCGCGTCCCTTGACGGGGGTGACCGTGCCGAGCACCGGATCGCGAGCGTAGACCGTGATCGCGCCGGTCAAGGAGTTGTCGGCCTGGGCGCTGGGCAGGTCCGTCAGCACCGAGTCGATGCCGATCGGCTTGGTGAAGGTGATGTAGAGGAAGTGGTTGCCGGCCGCTCCGCCGGGCACGATGGCCGCGTCGGAGAAGACCGCGGGTGCGTGCACCGGATTCGAGAATCGTAGGTTGTCCACCAGGTCCTGCTGACTGCGCAGGGCGATCACCTCATCGGTAGCGACGTTCCCCGCCATGCGGAAGGTCTTGTGCGGCAGGAGTTCCCCAAAGCCGTTGGAGACCCTGACGATGTCCATCTGGTTTCCCCCTCCGCCGCTAGCTCCGCCGCCGGTGCACCCGGTGAGGAACGCGACGCCGAGGAAAGCGACGAGGATGGTCTTCTCGGTCTGGTCTTGGGCCATCGAGTGTTCAAGTCCTGCTGGTCTGTGTGGGGAGCTCGTTGGAGGAGGGCGGGAGGGGCGGCGGGTCCCCTATTGCCGGAAGTAGTCCATCAGGACGACGGCATTGTCGACCTCGATCGACTGGATGCCCGAGTGGAACGCGTTGGTGTCCACGCGCAAGAAACCGCCTCCGATGTCGATCACGTCGACCAGCCCCTCGAAACCGGCGGTCGGGCTGGGCACGGCTACGAACATGAACTCGGGTTCGCTCGTGTTGACGATCTGCTGGGTCGTCCGAACGAGGCTCTTGCCGTTGATCTGGGCCGGAATGCCCGCGCTATAGAAGGTCTGGAAGGTCGTCAGGCCCCCGAAGTTGCGCATGTTGTCGAACGCCAGAGAGACCGGGATCCCCGATAGCTGGTCGGGCCCGAGCGCCACGTCAACCTGCATGGCCATGTCCCGGAAATTGGGGATGAAGAGCGAGTTCACGTTCAGCGGCAACGGCCCCATGATCGCGCTATCGATGCGCAGATTGCTGACCGCCGGCTCACCGTAGGAACCGGCCTCCTGCGTCTCCGTGTCGATCGGCCCTTCGTGGGCGATCCAGATCGCCGACCCGAGATTGAGGTGGTCGGGTTGGATCGCCTTGGGGTTCTTGAACTCCTGGGACGCGATGCCGACGACATCGTCATAGCCCCAGCCGTTCACGCCGTTGGGGCCCGACTCGAAGATAGCGACCCGACCGGAGCGGTTGAGGATGTATGCAAAGTAGACGTTGCGGAAGAATCCGAAGCCCGCCTGGCGGTTGGTGATCGCAACGTCGAAGGGCCGATCGAGCTGGGAGCTGATGACCTTGCGAACGGCGAGGCTGAAGGCCGAGATGACCGACATCGTGTCGTCCCCCTCGTTGCAGACGAGGATGTCCTCGTTGCCCGGTTCCCAGGCGATGCCATTGGGAGAGTCACCGACCACGGTCTGGATCGCCACCTGGTGGAAGGTGGCCGAGGCGGGGTTGATGTCGATGAAGCTCACCAGATTCACGCTCTGGTTGGTCACCGCCAGGAAGTCGACGTTGGGCGACATCGCGAACGATGTCGGGTCGGGCAACAAGATGCGGTCGATGACCGTCATGCGGTTGGAGTTCAGGACCATCACCTCGCTGCGGCCACGGTCGATGACGTACAGGAAATGCCCCACTTGCTGGCGGATCATGTAGGGGAAGCACCCGCCGAGGGTCTGAGCCGGAGGCGAGGGACCCTCGAAGAACGAGTTCTGCTCCTGGCTCAACAGACCCGAGGGCGGCTCGGGCGGGGTCTGGTTGGGATTGCCGAACGGATCGCCGGGAACGAGCAGGTTGGTCAGCGCTGGACAGTTCGCGCAGGGCGGACCCCAGACATTCCCCGTGGGCGACAGTAGCGTGTCGATCGCCGTGGGTTCCTGCCCGCCGATGAAGGGCGAGAGGCACAGGGGCGGGAACTGCAGCGGGGGCGGGTTGGGATGCGGCGCCCAGGAGATCACGTTCTCCCCGCCGGTGACCGAGTTGATGATCGGGTTGTTCAGGATCGGAGGCGTGAGGGTGTTTGGTCCGCCGTGAATCACCTGGTAGAGCTTCAGGCCGGGTAGGGCGCACAGGTTCCCTCCACCACCCTGGCAGCCGAAGGGTGCAGGCCCGTTGTTGAACGAGCTGTCCAGTCCGTGGCCGAGCATCATGTCGCCGACCGACAGTACGACCGGTGAGCGCACGACCAGGTCGTTGAGGGTCGAGTCCTTGGTGAGGGTGAAGGCGCCCTGGGAACCGCCCTTCACCGTGCACACCGGCGGCACCAACGGAGGCCGCATGATCGCCCCCTGCAGGCGCACGTTGGGGTTGTTGGGGTAGTTGCTGTCACCCTCGGTGATCGTGTTCCCGGTGTCGTCGTAGGACGGGTTCCCGGTGCCGGCGCCGAATCCGTTCAGGTCGATGACGGAGATGCCGCTCTCGGAGCCCGAACGACCGATGTAAATCGCGTCGGGGGCGACCGGGGCATTGACCAGTCCGGGTCCCGGCCCTGTCTCGAAGAAGGTCGTCGCCGCCAGCAGGTTGAAGTTGCCCGCCAGGTCCTGGAGCTGGTTGGGGTTGACGGTGACGTCCACGCGATTGAAGACGCCACACTCCTCGTCCTGAGGCCCCTCACCCGGGAAGTTGAAGGTCGGCAGCACCTCCCAGCGGCTGAAGTCGTAGATGCTGAGCGGAAGGACCTCGGAGGGGACGGTCACGCGCTGGGCAGGCGGCCCGAACTGGATCAAGAGAGCGGCGCTGAGGTTGGGCGGTCCGTCCGCCGGCAGATCCCCCAGGGTGAGGGGCTGCAGCGGCTCGGTGAACTGGACGACGATGGTCGTCAAGGGGTCGACGTCGTCGTCGCCGTTGCCGGGAATCACCTCGGGGAAGCTGTTGGGCGGCGGAGTCACCGCCACCTCTGGCGTGATCGTGTTGGGACCGACCGTCGTGGAGGCCAGCCCGGACTCGGCCAGGTTGCGCCCGCCCGTATCGCGCACGCCGGTGCCGATGCGCATGCGAATCAGGGGGCCGGCCGGGAAGGTCTCGTGAGTTGTGAGGTCGTCGTCGGAGTCGACGACGAAGACCAGGGTGCGCGGATTGACGAGTTCGGACGAGCCGTTGAAGGCCCCACCGACTCCGGGAAACCCGGCGCCGGGGAAGGCGCCGTCGACGTCCTCGACCACGGTCGCGCCTTCCTGCAGGGAAACCCAGCGCTGGAGGGGCAGGCGCATGGGGTCCCCGCTCGGGTCTCCGGCGTAGGTCCAACCGTCGATGAAGGCGCGGCCGGGAATGATCGTCACGTCACCCGACTGAGGGTTGCGCGCCTCAACCGTGATCGCCCCGGTCATGCCGTTGTCGGACTGCGCCCCGGGAAGGCTGGAGAGCACGCTGTCGAGGTCGATCGGCTTGCTGAAGCTCGCGTAGAGGAACTGGTTCCCCGGCAAGCCGTCGGGCAGGATCGCCGTGTCCCCCAGCGTGGGGATCGGCAGCACCGGATTGCTGAAGGTGGCGTTGTCGGCCAGGTCGTCGTAGTCGCGGATCGAGATCAGGTTGCCCGACGGCGTCCCGTCCGATGCGACGGCGAAGATCTTGTAAGGCAGGAGCTCGCCGAAACCGGTCGAGACACGGACGATTTCCATCGGTCCGCCTCCGCTTCCACCGCCTCCATCGCCACCGGTGCAGGCAGCCAGGGAGAGGGTCAGCGCGACGAAGGAAGGGCGCGGTCGTGCGGAGTGCTTCATCAGCGTTCGGTCGATGCTCGGGAGATCGCGGGAGCGAAGGTCGAAGGGAGACGGTTCTCGGGGAAGCCGCAGCGGCGGGGGCGCTCGCGGGAGGGCTCGAGATGTGCGGTCGAGATGGGATCGGGGGGGTGGGAGCGGGGCACGGAACCGGCTGTGGGGAGACTTCCTCGGACGCTACGGATACCCCCACGGCCCGTCCCGGATACGGTCGAGCGCGCGCGGGTCCGGGCAGGATGCCGCGACCGCCCGCGAATGACCAGCCCAGGGCACCGAAAGCCGCCCCGCGGACCTCGCGAAGGACTTGGGGTTGGGTTCCAGATGGGGGGCAGAGGGTCGGTAGTGGCCACAGTGTATCGAATCCAGATCGTACGGCACGGCGCCGGCTCGCCGGTCAACGGCCCGCACCAGACCCCACCGCAAGCGGTCGGGCGCGCGCAGCCCTCCCGCGCGGCCGCCTCCAGCGAACAAGCAACGTGCCGTCCTCCGCCAATGCGTCCAAGGATGCTAGGAACACGCTACAACTAACTTCCAGACAGTCCTTTACGTCACTTCGACGCGCTCCTCGAGAGCCTTCTAGGCGTGCCCTCGGCCACGGAGCGGCGAGAGGGATCGCTCACTCACCGCGAGCGGGAGTGCGCTCTCGCACACCACGCACGGGCCGCACGAGAGGATCGCCGCGGGCCCGGGCGGCGCTCAGAGGCCACCGCCCGCCCTTCGCCGAGGGCCGTGGGGGGGCTATGCTCGGCGCGCCATGAGCCCCGCCGAGCACGTCTTCGATCCGCGCGCCCTCGAGCACGCCCCGGCCCCGGCGGAGGTCGGCGAGCGGGACGCCGAGGCCACCCTGCGCCCGGCCGCCTTCGCCGAATTCGTGGGCCAACAGCCCGCCCAGCGCAACCTGCAAGTGGCGATCGAGGCCGCCCGAGCCCGTGGCGACGTCCT
Organism: Planctomycetota bacterium; assembly: GCA_002686265.1. Lineage (GTDB taxonomy): Bacteria > Planctomycetota > UBA1135 > UBA1135. The sequence continues at coordinate 20,496 of NZBA01000089.1, read as the reverse complement.
CGACCACGTCCTGCTCTCTGGCTCTCCCGGGCTGGGGAAGACGAGCCTCGCGCGCATCCTCGCCCGTGAGCTCGACGGCTCGTTGCACTCGACCACGGGTCCGGCCCTCGACCGGCCGCGGGACCTGGTCGGGATCCTGACCCAACTACGCCGCGGCGACGTACTCTTCATCGACGAGATCCACCGGGTCCCGGCGGCGGTCGAGGAGTACCTCTACACGGCGATGGAGGACTTCCACGTCGACCTGACCCTCGACCAGGGGCCCCACGCGCGGGTGATGCACATGACCCTGGAGCGCTTCACCTTGGTGGGCGCGACGACCCGGGACGGCCTGCTCTCGGCGCCCTTCCGCAGCCGCTTCGGCCTCTTCGAGCGCCTCACCCCCTACGCGCCCGCGGAGTTGCAGCAGATCCTCGCCCGATCGGCGGCCATCCTGGGGATCGAGCTCGCTCCAGCCGCCGGCGAGCTCGTTTCACGCCGCAGCCGCGGGACCCCGCGCATCGCCAACCGCTTCCTGCGCCGCGCGCGCGACTTGGCCCAGGTCTCCGGCGCCGCGCGCATCGACGCCGGCCTGGCGGAAGAGGCACTGGGGCGCATGGGCATCGACGAGCACGGGCTCGAGGGCACCGACCGCGCGATCCTCGCCAGCCTGGCGCGCACGCCCGAGACTCCCCTGGGCATCAAGACGATCGCCGCCGAGGTGGGCGAGTCCGAGGACACCATCGAGGAGGTCTTCGAGCCCCACCTGTTGCGCTGCGGCTTCCTGCGCAAGACGGCGCGGGGGCGGCAGATCACCGCCGAGGGCTGTCGGGCGATCGGTGTCGAACCGGACGCCGGCGACGGCAGCCGGGGAGGTTTGTTCCCGTAGGCCGCTCCCAGCTCTCCTTGGGGGTACGCGGCGTGGCGGCTTGCGTACTCCTGATCGCCGCCCTCGGTGCCTGCCGCTCGACGCCCTCCTCCCCCACCGTCGCCAGCCTGTCGGCGACCGGTAAGGTGCGCGGACCGGCGAAAGTGCGCGTGCGCCTGGCGGAGGTCGACGGCGCGCGCGAGCTGCGCGTGCTCGGGGACGCCGGCGACCCGGTGACGTTCGAGCGCGCGGGCGAGTTCGTGCGCCGCGGCGACGGGCGCCTGGCGCGCGACTTCCGCCTCGCGCCCGCGGACTCCGATGGTGCGCTGACCCTCGCCGCCACGCCCTACCCCGGTGAGCTGTGGATCGCCGCACGGCCCAGCGGCGGCCTGCGGGTGGAGAACCGCGTGGACCTCGAGCAGTACGTCGCCGGAGTGGTCGCCGGCGAGCTGGCCCTGTGGTCGGCCGAGCCCGCGGAGCTCGAGGCCCAGGCCGTCGCCGCGCGCACCTACGCCGTCGCTTCCCTGCTCGGCCGGGGCCCCGGCGGGTTCTTGTGGGACGACGTGCGAGACCAGGTCTACGCCGGGCGCCACGTCCCCGACGCGAGCGACGGCGGACGAGCCGCCGCCCGGCGCCTCGAGCGCGCGCTGGGTGCGACGCGCGGCCTGGCCCTGTTCGTGGGCGACGACCTGCTCGACGCGCGCTACCACGCGGCCTGCGGAGGGAGCACGGCGCGCACCGAGGACGTCTTCGGCGCCGCTACCGGTCCGGGGTCGCCGGCGGTGGACTGCGCACCCTGCGCGCGCTCGGAGCGCGACCGCTGGGAGTGGACCGCGCCCGCCGCCGACCTCGCACGGGCGGCCGGGGCCCTCGACCTCGGCGAGCGCTTGGAGAGCTTGGTCCCCGAACGCGTCGATGCAGCCGGCCGCTGGCTCAGCGTGCGCCTGCACGGTCCCTCGCGCCGCCGCACGGTCGAGCTGACCGAACTGCGCGGGCTGCTCGACCCCGAGCGTCTGGCGAGCGCGGGCGACCTGCGCACCTGGCCCCCCCCGGGCCGGCCGATCACGGGCGGGCTGCACTTCTCCGGGCGCGGCCGCGGCCACGGCGTCGGCCTGTGCCAGGAGGGTGCCCGGGGCTACGCGCGCATGGGCTGGGACTACGAGCGCATCCTGTCTCACTACTACCCGGGCGCGACCCTGGAGACCCTGGGACGATGAGCGACGCTCCCTTCGCCTTCGAGCGCCTCGCCGCCTGCCCCGACAGCGACGCCCGCCGCGGGCGCTTCCACACGCCCCACGGGGCGGTCGAGACGCCGGCCTTCATGCCCGTCGGAACGCGCGCCACGGTCAAGGGCGTCCTGCCCGCCGACCTGCGGCGGGTCGGCACGCGAATGGTCCTGGCCAACACCTACCACCTGCACCTGCGCCCCGGCGAAGAGACGGTCGCCGCCCTCGGCGGTCTGCACCGCATGATGGCCTGGGACGGGCCGATCCTGACCGACTCGGGCGGCTTCCAGGTCTTCTCGATGAGTGACCTGTGCCGCGTGGACGAGGGCGGGGTCGACTTCCGCTCGACGATCGACGGCTCGCGCGTGCGCATGACGCCCGAGGGGGCGGTCGACATCCAGCGCGCCCTGGGCGCGGACGTGGCGATGGCTTTCGACCACTGCCCGGCGCGGCCCGGTGAGCGCGGCGAGGTGCTCGACGCCACCGACCGCAGCCACCGCTGGCTCGAGCGCTGTGTCGCCCGCCACCGCGAGCTCGGCGGCCTCGCCAGCGGCCAGGCCCTGTTCGGCATCGTCCAGGGCGGCGCCTTCGAGGACCTGCGCCGGGCCTCGGTGGAGGCGGTCTGCGCCCATGACCTGGCGGGCTACGCGGTGGGCGGGATCAGCCTGGGCGAGGAGCGCGAGGCGATGCTGACCGCCATGTCCGCCACGGGCCCCTACCTGCCGGCGGAGAAGCCGCGCTACCTGATGGGCGTCGGCACGCCGCGCGACTTCTTCGACGCGGTGTCGGTGGGCTTCGACCTCTTCGACTGCGTGACGCCCACGCGCAACGCCCGCAACCACACGGTCTTCACCAGCTTCGGCCGCCTCAACCTGCGCAACCGCGGCTTCGCCGACGACCCAGCTCCCCTCGACCCGGCCTGCGACTGCGTCGCCTGCACTTCGTTCAACCGCGGCACCCTGCGCCACCTGTGCACGACCGACGAGCTGCTCGCGGCGACGCTCTTGAGCCTGCACAACCTGCGCGTGTTCCACTCGCTGCTCGAGCGCGTCCGCGAGGCCATCGGCGCCGGCGGCCTCGCCCGCCTGCGCGCGGAGTGCGTCGAGCCGATGTCGCGCCGCCTCACTCCCGAGGAAGCCCGCGCGTGCGACGGATCGCTCAGCGCTTGACGTGGTCGGGGCAGCGGCGGGCGTTGGGGCGCTCGGGGCGGGAACAGACGTCGCCGTAACTGTACTTGCAGTCGTCGCAGAGGAAGCCGCCGCCGCCCAGGGCCAGCAGGCGCCGCAGGAAGGCGGCCAGCGACTGCCGCAGGGTCAGCGGACCATCCCCCGGCCGGAGAGCACCTCGATGCGGCCGATGTCGAGGCGGGGCCGGCGGCGTCCGTCCACAACGACAGGCTGCAGGTCAAATCCTCCGACCCCGATCTCGTAGCCGACGAACAGGTCGAGCCCGTAGCGGCCGCTGGTGCAGACGATCTCCGGTCCCAGGCGCCCCGACCAGCGCAGGCGGTAGGTCGGGTCGCCCTCGGCGGTCACGAAGCGCTCGACCCAGCCGCGGGCGTCGAAGCGCCCCAGCAGGGGGTCCTTGCGCCGGTTCGCCGTGCGCAGCTCCTCCTCGAGGGAGGCGCGCAAGGCTTCGCGGCGCTCGCGCTCGCGCTCGAGCTCGGCGCGCGCCACGAGGAACTGCTCGCGCAGGTCGAGCTGGGCTAGCTGGTTCTGCACGAGGTGGCGCGAGGGTGCGTCGGGTTCGAGGGCCAGCACCGCCTGGTAGGCGGCGCGCACGTCGACGATCTGTGGCGGATTCTCGGTCTCGAAGCGCGCCATCATGGCCTCGGCCTCGGTCAGGGCCGCCGCGGCCGGGTCACCGTCAGCCGCGGGCGGGACGGCGTCACCGGCGTCCTCGGCGGTGCTCGCGCCCGCGGGCGAGGCGAGGTTGCGCGCTCCGTCCACGGCGGTGCGCCACAGGCTCGCGCCGTCGGAAGTGGCCGGCATGGAGCTCGTCTCGCCCACCGCCACCCAGGCGCGCGTGCCCGGCGGCGACCAGACCTGGATCCAGTCCTCCTCCCAGGGCAGGGCCTCTTCAGCGCGGCCGATCAGCCGCACCTGGGAACCCTTGGAGAGCTTGCCGATCGGGTAGCTGTGAGAACCGCTGGACGGAACCGGCCTCATCTGGACGCGATTCTCGTTCAAGACCAGGTAGCCCGGGCGCTGGGCGGGTTCGAGGTAGCGGCCGAAGATCCAAACGCGGACCCCGCCGGGCACGCCGACCTTGACGTACTCGCTGCCCCCCGGATCGCCGAACAGAGCCAGGGGCGTGCCGGGAGTCGCTTCCCACACCACCAACCCCTTCTTGTCGGGAAAGTTCACGATCCGTGCGCCCTCGGCGCCGACGGAGAGGTAGCCGACGGGATCCTGGGCCGCCGCCGCTCTCGCGTTCGAGGCCACTCCCATCGCCAGGACGGCGGCCATCGCCGCCAGGGTTCCGTTTCGCTCGATGTGCTTCACGCTGTTTTCTCCTCGTGTTGATCCCTAGCGCGGACCGTGGCCACCGCGGCGGGTCGCAGGCGTCCGCCGCGGACCTGGGCCCGCTTCCCCTCCGATGTCGGCGCGGGGCGACCCGCGTCAGGGGCCGCTCCCCGCGCGCGGACGACCCGTTTCCGGCAGGCTAGCCCCTGGGGGAGGGCCGTTCCAGGACGGGCTCGGGGGATTGTGCGCTCCACCGAACGCGGCGCGAGCCGTGCGCCGCGCGGATCGAATCGGCACACTGGCTGTCCGTTGGGGAAGGTCCGTAGCGAGACGAGGACATCGTCGTCGCTGAAAGGAGGGCGAGGTCGGAGTAGGGCGTTTTCCTCAACGGGCTGCCAAGCCAACCAACCCATGAGCGAACGCGAACGACTGCGGTTTCCGTACATGTTCTGGGCCCACACGGAGTCTTGGAAGTCGGCCTACTGCCTTTCGCAGTCGGGCATGCCCGCGCCGGACACCGATGTCTTCGAGGGCCTCGGCGTGGACCTCTCCCACCCTGCTGCCCAGGCCATGCCCGAGCTGGCCGCGCGCCTCGGAGAGCTCCTGGCGGTCGACCCAGAGCGCATCCTGGTCACTCCCGGCGCCTCGGCCGCGATGCACCTGTGCGCCCTGCGCTTCTTCCGCCCGGGCGCGCGGGCCGTGGCCGACGTCCCCTCCTACGAGCCCTTCCGCGCCCTGCCGGGCCTCCTCGGGGCTGAACAGGCCTTCGTGCGCCGGCGCGAGCAGGACGGCTGGAGGGTCGATCCGGCCGAAGTACGCGCGTGCCTGGCCGACGCCCACGGTCGGGGCCATGTGTTCCTCACGAACCCGAACAACCCCACCGGCGCCCTGATGGAGCCCGAGCGCATGGGCGCGGTGGCGGGCGAGGCGGCGCGCGCCGGAGGCGTCCTGATCAGTTGCGAGGTCTACACCGAGTACCTGCCGCCGAGCGCGCGCTCCCACGCTTTCGCCCTGGCGCCCAACGCGATCTCGATCGGCAGCCTGACCAAAGCCTACGGCCTCGGCCCCTTGCGCATCGGCTGGCTGGTCGTGGGCGAGGGGCTCGTCGGGGAGCTACGCCACCTCGTCGACATGGCCTACTTGGCCTACGTCGACCCGCCGACCGTCTCCCTGCGCGCCGGGACGCGCGCCCTCGAGCACCTTCCAGAGCTCCTGCAGCCCCTGCGTCGGGTGGAACAGGAGAGCCGGCCGCTCTGGAAACGCTGGCTGAGCGAGACCGATGGCATCGAGGCCGTCATCCCCGAGCACGGCATCATCGCCTTCCCGCGCGTCGTCGGTATCGAGGACACCGCGGGCCTCGTGCGCTTCCTCCAGGACGAGTGGCAGGTCGACGTGGTCCCCGGCGAGTTCTTCGGCCTCCCCGGCCACCTGCGGGTGGGCTGCGGCGTTCCCGCCGAGACCCTCGCCGAGGGCCTGCGACGGTTGGGCGAGGGTCTGCGCGGGTTTAGGGAGAAGCGCTGAGCGATGGCTCCCCACAGGGTCCTGCACGTCCGCATCACGGCCGGCACCGGGGGCGGGCCGGAGAAGACCATCGTGAACTCGCCGCGCTTCCTCGCGGGCACCGGCTACGAGGCCGAGGCGGCCGTCCTGCACCCGCCCGGAGATCCCGGCTTCGGCGTGCTCGCCGAGCGCGCCCGCGAGGCGGGTTGCCCCCTGACCGGCATCGGCGAGCGCGGGCCGATCTCCCCGCGCGCCCTCGGGCGGCTGGCCTCCCTCTGCCGCGAGCGCGGCATCACCATCTGGCACGGCCACGACTACAAGTCCAACCTCTACGGCGTACTGCTGCGCCGGCGCCTGGGCCTGCACCTGGTCACGACCGTCCACGGTTGGGTGCGCCACACCTGGAAGACGCCGCTCTACCACGCCGTCGATCGCTGGTGCTTGCGGCGCCACGGGCAGGTCGTGTGCGTGTCGCGCGACTTGTTCGAGAGCTGCACCGAGCTGGGTGTGGCTCCCGAGCGCTTGCACCTGATCGAGAACGCCATCGACACCGAGCGCTTCACCCGCCGCGCGTCGGCGCGCGCGAGCGGACGCCTGCGGATCGGAGCCGTCGGGCGCCTCTCGGAGGAGAAGGGCTTCGCCCTGTTGATCGAGGCGGTCGAGCGCCTCGTCGCCGAGGGTCTCGACCTGGAGCTCACGATCGCCGGCGAGGGGCACCTGCGTGACGAGCTCACCCGCCGCATCGCCGCCACGGCCGAGCCCGAGCGCTTCCGCATGGCGGGATTCTGCGAGGACACGCGCGCGCTGTTCGAGGGCTTCGACCTGTTCTGCCTCTCCAGCCTGCGCGAGGGCTTGCCGAACGTCGTGCTGGAGGCGATGGCGATGGAGGTCTGCGTGCTCGCCACGCGCTCGGGGGGCATGGAGGCCTTCGCGCGCGACGGAGTGGACGCCCTGCTCGTCGATCCCGGCTCGGCCGACGAACTCGCCGAGGGCATCGCGCGCCTTGCGGGCGACCCCGCCCTGCGCGCCGCCCTCGCGCGCGCGGCGCGCGAGCGCGTCTGCCGCGAGGTTGACTTCGGCGGGCGCATGGAGCGCATGGTCGAGGTCTACGAGCGACTGGACTGAATCGGGCGCGCGCGCCGGGCATCGGCGTTCGCGGCCGGAGGCGGGCGAGCGTTCCCCTGGTCGCTTGCAAGGAGAAGGGCCGTAGCGAGACGAAGACCTCCTCGTCGCAGCAAGGAGGGCGAAGTCGAGACGGCGCAGGCGCTCGGGTAGGGCCGTCGAGCACGGATCGGCGAGTCGAACGCCGCGGTGGCGGAGCGGGCGAAGCCGGAGTGGGCTTCTTGTCTTGCGGGCTGCTAGGAGCTCCGCGAGCGGACCAGGGCGAGGGCCCCGGCGACCGCCCGCCGGGCGAGGTCGCGGCGGCTCTCGCCGGTCGCCAGCGCCGCGCGCCGCAGGTCGTCGTCCTCGGCCTTCAGGTCGCGCTCCTCGACCGCCACGCCGCCCAGCCGCCCGGGACGGCGGCGCACCTTGACCCGCAGGCGGTGGCCGTCGACATCGACGGTGACGACCTCCCGCTCGCACTCGGTGCGCTCGCGGTGCGCCCAGCGCACGCCGAGGGTCGGCGTGCGCTCGAAGACCACGCGCTCGAGGGCCTCGCGGTCGGCGGCGCGGCAGAGGGCGCTGACGATCACGCCGGGGCGGTCCTTCTTCATCTGCGCGGGCGAGGTCCAGACTTCGAGGGCACCCCCATCCCGCAATCCCTCGACGCACCAACCGATTTCCTCCCCGGTCGCGTCATCGAGGTTGCACTCCAGGAGCCAGGCGGTCCGCCGCTCCGATTCGGCCGCCTCGGTGCCCAGCACGACGCGTAGGAGGTTCGGCGGACCCTCGTCGGGCTCGCGCGTCCCCGCGCCGTAGCCGATGGCCGCGCTACGAAACTCCCCCGGGGGAACGAACTCGTCGACCCACTCGCGCAGGAGGGCTGCCGCGGTGGGCGTCAGGCGCTCGCCGGCGCCGCCGCCGCGCACGGCGGGCAGGCCGCGCAGGAGCTCCTCGGTGGCGGGAGCCGGAACCGGCAGCACGCCGTGGGCGCAGGTCAGCGTCCCCTCTCCGGTCAAGGGCGGCGTGGCGAGCAGGCGTCCGACGCCCAAGCGCTCGAGAGCGAGGGCCGCGCCGCAGACGTCGACGAGGGTGTCAACGGCGCCGACCTCGTGGAAGTGGACGCGCTCGGGGTCGATGCGGTGGACGGCGCCCTCGGCCAGGGCGATGCGCCGCAGGACGGCCAGGGCGCGGGCGCGCGCCTCGTCCCCCAGGGGTGCGGCGGCCAACAGGCGCTCGAGGTCGGCCAGGGTACGGTGCGGCGCGGCGTCGCTCTCCCGCGTGCGCACGTCGAGGTGGCGGGCGCCCAGGCCACCGCGGCGGACCTCGGTGAGATCGAGCGAGCACTCTCCGCCGACCAGGGCCTCCGCCAGCGCGCGCAGGTCGGCCAGGGTGAAGCGCTCGTCGCCGAGGTCGAGCAGGGCGGCCAGGAACATGTCCCCGGCCATGCCGCCGAAAGGCTCGATCAGGAGCGTCGGCACGGCGGGGAATAATGCAGGGGTCTAGTCACCCGAGAACTCCAGCTGCACGGAGCTTTCGCGGGCCGTGAAGACCTCGACCTCGACCCAGGGGCCGGCCTTCCCCCCACGGAAGGCCCGCAGGCGGTAGGTGCCCGCGCTGACGCCGCGGTAGACGAAGTACCCGTTCTCGTCGGCCGCTCTGAAGGTGCCGGGAGGAGAGTGGGCCGTCCCGTCGGGGTAGGTGACTTCGACCCACGCGTGGCCCGCGGGGGCTCCTTCAGCGCCGATCACGTCACAGGAGATCGTGCCGCCCTCCTCGAGGTCGAAGTCGACGCCCGTGAGCCGCGCCCCGGGGGCGAGCTCGAGCCCGGTGCGGGTCTCGCGCCCACGCAGCTCCTGGCCGCTGCTGCCCCACCACCAGGAGCCCTGGCCGCCTCCCGCATGCACGGTGTAGGTGCCCGCCGGCAGGCCGCCGAACTCGTAGCGACCCTCGGCGTTGGTCGTGCGCTCCCTCGAGTGCAACCGGCCGCCGTCGGGATCGGTGAGCTCCTGGGGTACCAGGATCACGCTGATCTCCCCGAGAGGTCCTTCGGCACCGCTCACGACACCGGCGATCGAAGCCGTGGGGAGCTCGAAGTCCACGACGACCTTGTCTTGATCGGGGAGCGTCTCGTGCAGCTCGAGCGAACCGCCCCAACCTCCGCCGAGACGGAAGACGGCCTCGCCAAAGCCGCTCACGACGAGCTCGTAGCGACCCTCGGCGTCGGTCTGGTCGCCGGACGTGTGCTCGCCGCGCCTGCAAGTCACGATCACGCCGGCGACCCCCTCGCCGCCCGAGGTCACCCTCCCGCGCACGAGGATCGGCTCGGCAACGGGAGCGCCGAGCACGACGTGGGCCGAGCCGCCCTCGGCCACAGAGACCTGCGCGGAGACCTTGTTCGAGCTGCGCAGGAGGGCGGAATCGCGACGGTCCTCCACGCTCGGGACGTCCATCGCGGCGGTGACGTCGTAGCGGCCGGCGGGAAGGTGGAGCACCTCGAAGCGCCCCTCCTCGTCGGTCTCGACGGTCTCGCGGTGCGACGTGTTCTCCTCGGAGACGGTGACGGCCAAGCCGCCGCGCTCGCCCCGGGAAACGTGCACCTCTCCGGTCAGGCGCGCCCCGCTCTTGAGCACCAGGACGATTTCCTCCAACTCCTCGCCGGGGGCGATCCGCACCTCGACCGTCTCGCTGTGGGAATGCACCTTGGAATCGGCTTCGAGCTCCAGGAGACCCGGTGGCAGGGCCTTGAACTCGAAGGCGCCCCCGTCGTCGGTGTGCGTGCGCTCGGTTCTGCCGGAGCTCATGCGACGCATGATGGCGTCGAGCCCCACGGACGCTCCGGGGCCCGAGTGGGAAGCCTCCACCACCGCCCCGGCCACCGGCCGGCCGCCGAGGTCGCGCACGATGCCCGAGAGACGCACGGCGCGCGGCAGGACGAAGTGGGAAGGCGGGCCGAGGTAGGACACACGCTCGGTGAGCGAGGTCGCGTGACCCACGGCGCGCACGGTCACCTCGTAGGTGCCTTCTCCGAGGCCCTCGAGCTCGAACTCGCCGCCGGTCGAGCGGAAGACGCGGCTCACGCCGCCCCCGGAGAAGGCCTCCCCTCGACCGGGCGTCGCGCTGACTCGGAAAGTCCCGATCGGCTCGCCGAGGTCGTCGGCCACGCTCCCACGGAGGCTGTCGCCCTCGGCCAGGGTCAGGATCAAACCGCTGGCCCCGGTGCGGACCTCTTCCAGGCGCGCGCGCCAGGACGGCCCCTTGCGCCGCGAGCGCGCCCCGCCTCCCTCCTCACTCGCGGCCCGCCGCGCCGAGGCGGTCAGGGTGATGGCGGAGGGTTCGAGGCCCGAGATGCGAAAGCGCCCGTCCGAGCGGGTCTTGAAGCTGGGCGCCTGGCCGAAGAAAAGGCCCTGGTCGGTCTCGATCCTGACCCAGGCCGCGTCCGCCGGAGTGCCGTCGGGCCACTGGACGACGCCCTCGATCGCCAGCCCGCGCCGCAGGCGGATGAGGATGCCCTCGCGCTCTGCCCCCGGCGCCAGGCCGGTGACGAAGGTCTCGGCGTCCTCGAAGCCCCGTCGGGAGACATTCAGGGTGACCTCCCCGTGAGCGAGCCCGAACGCCTCGAAGGTGCCGTCGGGCTCGGTCATGACGCTCACGCGGGACCGGAACATCCCGCCATCGTTCTGGCCCGAGACGGCCACTTCGACCTGGACGCCGCCTACGCCCTCTTCTTCGGGGTCCACGACGCGCCCGGCGAGGCGCATGCCGAACTCGAGGTCGAAGTCGAGGGCGACGACCTCTCCCGGTCGCACCGACACGGGCGCCGACGGGTTCTGATCGATGTAGGTGCGTGCATCGAGGGAGACGTGGAAGTCCTCGCCCGGAGGCAGGCCTCCGATCTCGTAGCTGCCGTCGGGCTCGACGGTCGCCTGGCGCCTGATCAAGCCCGATGGCCGGTCGAAGCACATGGCGCTGACCGCCACCTCCTCGAAGGCGTCCGCTCGCCGAGCGGCGGCCAACGGCGGCGAACAGGTCCCGGCCAGGGCTCCCCCCAGCTTGGGCTCGAGCACCACATCTTCGCCCATCGCCGAGCGGGAGACGGACACGGTCTTCTCCAGGTAGTGGTAGCGTGCCTGGACGTCGAGGAAGCCCTTGCGCGTATCGGCGGAGAACGCGACGCGGAAGCGCCCCTCGCGGGACACCCGCGCGCGGTAGCGGCGCGGAGCCTTCTTGTGCTCGCCGAAACGCCGGCCGCGGGCCTCGACCCACACGACCTCGTCGAGGGGCGTCCCCGGTCGCAGCTCCACGCGCCCTTCGAGCCAGTGCGACCCAGCGGGGACGCGCGCGGAGTCTTCCAGGAACTCCTGCTGGCTCGCCTCGCCCGAAGCCTCGGCGCTCTCGACGACCGGCGCCCGGTCGACAGCGCCGGCGGCCTCGTCCGACTCACGCGGGGCGGCGAGGGCGCCGGGGTCGGTGGGTGGCTGGACGGAACCGGAGAGCTCCCGCTCGAGGGGCGCCGCGACGACCTGGGGGGTCGGCCTGCGACCGGAGTTCCCCGAGAGCTCGAGCGCGCTCCAGACCCCCATGCCGCAGAGAGCGGCGAGGATGGGGAACAGGACAATCTGGCGCGGTCGATTCATGCTGGCCCGGGCTGGCTGCGGTGGTCGGGAAGGAAAGGAGCCGTCCCCAGTCTACGCTCCACCGGGCGATCATCGGTGCCACCCCGCGATTCGTCCGCCGAACGGACGCCACGTCGGCGCCGACGGTAGCGTACAGTCCCGCGGTGGTCCCTCCTGAACCCGCGCGCGTCGCCATGTGGTCGTGTCCGCGCACGGCCTCCACGGCGCTCATGCGCGCCTTCGAGAACCGCACCGACACGGCGGTCGTCGACGAGCCGCTGTACGCCTGCTACCTCGCCGCCACCGATCTCCCCCACCCGATGGCCGCCGAGGTCCTCGCGAGCCAGGCAAGCGACTGGCGCGTGGTGGCCGCCGAGCTCACCGGCCCGGTCCCCGACGGGCGGCGGGTGTTCTACCAGAAACACATGGCGCACCACCTCGGACGGGAGATCGAGCGCGAGTGGCTGAAGGGCCTGGTGCACTGTTTCCTGATCCGCGACCCGCGCGAGGTGCTGCCCTCCCTCGACGAGCGCCTGAGCGACCCCGGCCTCGAGGACACCGGCTTCGCCCAGCAGCTCGAGCTGTTCGAACAGGTGAGGGTGCTCACCGGCCGTACGCCGCCGGTGATCGACTCGCGCGACCTGCTCGAAGCTCCGCGCGAGGTGCTGGGTCGGTTGTGCGACGCGCTCGCCATCGGGTTCGACGAGGCAATGCTCTCCTGGCCCGCCGGGACGCGCCCGACCGATGGCGTCTGGGCGGACCACTGGTACTCGAACGTCGTGCGCTCGACCGGGTTCGCGCCGCCGCCCGAGAGCCCGCGCCCGCTGCCCGAGCGCTTGACGGGGCTGCTCGAGGCCTGCCGCGGCCCCTACGAGATCCTCCACGCCCACCGCCTGCGTCCCTGACCCGCGCGGCGGCCTCCCATGTTGCAGCAGTTCGACGAACGCAACCGCGACCTGTTGATCGGCATCGACGGCAAGCTGTTCCACCGCGACGAGGCGGGGATCAGTCCCTTCGACTCCGCGGTCCAGGGCGGCGATGCGGTCTGGGAGGGCCTGCGCCTGTACGGCGGGCGCATCTTCAAGCTGCGCGAGCACCTCGACCGGCTGCACGACTCGGCCCTGGCCCTGGCCTTCTGCGAGATCCCCTCCCACGAGGCGATCACCGCCGAGATCGCAAGGACGCTCGCGGCCAACGACATGCGCGACGGCGTCCACATCCGCCTGACTCTGACCCGCGGACGCAAGATCACCTCCGGCATGGACCCGCGTCTGAACCAGTCCGGGCCGACGTTGATCGTCCTGGCCGAGTTCAAGGCGCCGGTCTACGAGAAGGGCGGCCTGCGCCTGGTGACCAGCTCCGTGCGGCGCTGCCCCCCCGACTGCCTCGATCCCAAGATCCACCACGCCAACCTGATCCAGTCGATCCTGGCCAAGCTGGAGGCCAACGCCGCCGGCGCGGACGACGCGCTGATGCTCGACATGCGCGGCTTCGTGGCCGAGACCAACGCCACGCACGTCTTCTGCGCCCGAGGCGGACGGCTGGCGACGCCGCGCGTGGTCGCCTGTCCCGAGGGGATCACGCGCGCGACGGTGCTGGAGCTGTGCGCGGCCGACGGACTCGCTTGCGAGGAACGCGACCTCTCCCTGGCCGAGGTTTACCGCGCCGACGAGGTCTTCTGCACCGGCACCATGGGCGAGCTGGCGGCGGTGGTCGAGGTGGACGGGCGCACGATCGGCGCGGGTGAGGCCGGCCCGCTCTGCGCACGCCTGGCCGGGCTCTTCGCAGCGCGCACCGCCCGCGAGGGTGAGCGGATCGTCTAGGTTCGCCCCCCGCCGGCACGAGCCAGGGCGACGACGATCACCTCCCGCGCGCCCATGCGTCCGAGGATGCGGGCGCACTCGGCGGCCGTGGCCCCCGAGGTGATCACGTCGTCTACGAGCCAGACGCGCCGGCGGGCGATTCGGCGTGCGGCGCCGCGCCGGGGGCGGAAGGCATCGCGCACACCGGCGCGCCGCGAGACGGCACCGGGGGCTCCCTGGGGAGCGCTCCAGCGCCGGCGTGCGAGGGCGCGCACGACGGGCGGACCGCCGGCGGCCGAGACCTCGCGGGCGAGAGCCAGGGCCTGATCGAAGCCGCGCTCGACGCGGCGCGCGGGGGCCAGGGGGACGGCGACCAGGACGTCCTCGCCGGAGGCCTCGCTGACCAATCCCGCGAGGGCCTGTCCGAGAGGCGCGGCGAGGTCGCGGCGGCGGCCGCTCTTGAAGGCCAGGATCCACGCGGCCAGGGGCCGAGAGGCGCGGTAGTCGAAGAGCACGCGGGCGCCCTGGAAGGGAGGCGGCCGGCGGCGACAGGCGGGGCAGGGTGTGCCGTCGGGAACCGAAGGTGCGACGGGCGCCGCGCAGCGGGCGCAGCGCGGAGCCGGAGCACGCTCGGGCAGGCGGTGAGAGGCACAGGGTCCGGGTTCCTCGCACACCACGCCGCAGACCGGGCAGCGCGGTGGGAACAACGCATCGAGCAGCTCGGTGAGGGCCGCGCCCGAAGAGGGCGGAGCGCATGCGGGCGGGGTGATGGCGCTGGGGTCCACGCCCTTGCGGACCGCCCCGGCGGGCGCCGGGTGGCACGGTCCCGCGTGGATTCCCGCGATCTGGCAACCCCGGTTGAACGACGCCCTGCTCCGACTTCGCCCTCGCCGCCGCCGCGGCGTCGAGCTCGTCGGTCCTCGCTCGACGGCCCTACAGGAGCGCCCGCGCCGCCTCGACTTCGTCCTCCTTGCAACGACGAAGATCGCTTCGCCCGCTACGGCCCTTCCTCGACGGGCTGCTAGGCCAGGCCCTCTTCCAGCTCCGACTCCTCGAAGTCCAGCCGGGCGGGGGCGCGGCGCGCCGCGGACGGGAGGTCGCAGACCTCCAGTCGCAGGCGGGCAAGGAAGGACTCGACCGTGTCGTCGGCGTGGGTGGTCAGGCCGAATAGCTCGCCGACTTCTCGCGCCAGGGCCAGGTCGGCCTCGAAATCGGGCGGGTGCTCGCGGAAGTGCAGGCGCACGCAGCGTCGAAAGGCGCGCTGCGACCACCACCAACTGCCGAGGAGCAGGATCACCGCCAAGGCGACCACGATTCCGATCCACAGCACCGGGAAGGGCGGAGTGACGCCCGCGGGCAGGGGCCGGAAGCGGCTGAAGAGCTGCACCCCGAAGCCCGCCAGCAGAAAGCCGAAGCCCAGGTTCACCTGCAGGCGGTGGAAGATGTGTTCGCGGATCGTGCACAGGTCTTGCGAGACGACGCCGAAGCGCTCGCGCACCATCTGCAAGGGGCGGCGAAAGAGGATCGAGTTCGCCAGCAGGAAGGACCCCACTACCGCCAGGATCAGGCCGATGCTGGCCCAATCCGGGTCGCTGAAGGTCCAGTCCGAGGTCGAGGTGGACACTCCCGAGGAGAAGGCCGGCGCGCCGCCGACAGCGCGCGTCACCGAGGATTCGTGCAAGCCAGAACCGTACATCCTGCGCACCCTAGACCCGCGCGCCGCGGTGGGCAAGCCCCCGCCTCGTTCCTGTTTTCAGGACGGCCCGCCCCCCTTCGCATGGCCCCCAGGGGGGGGGCGAGCGTAGAATTCGGGCCCGGAGCGCCCCCGCCCCTCCCTCGGCCCGCCATGGCAGACACCGATCGCGACCTCGTGCTGCAAACCGCGGCCCTCGCCCGACTCCAACTCGACGAGCGCGAGGCGCAACACCTCGGTCCCCAGTTCGAGGCCATCCTGCGCCAGTTCCGGCAGCTCGAGGGCGTCGATGTCGGTGACGCCGAGCCGACGACCGGCGCGACCGGGGTGCGCGACGTCCTGCGCGCGGACGAGGTCCGCCCGAGCCTCGAGCCGGGCGTGGTACTCGCCAATGCACCGCACAGAGTGGGCGACTTCTACGCGGTTCCCAAGACTGTCGGAGGTCCTGATTGAGCGTCGCGGCCGCACCCGACGCCACCGCCTTGCGGGCGTCGATCCTGACCGGCGAGCGCAGCTGCGCGCAAGTCGTAGACGGCGCCCTCGCCGCCATCGAGGCGCGCGACGGAGAGCTGAGTGCCTTTCTCTCCGTGGAGCGCGAAGCCGCCCGCGAGCGAGCGGCGCGGCTCGACGAGCGCCACGCCGCGGGCGAGACGTGCGGCCCGCTCTTCGGCGTGCCCGTGGCGATCAAGGCCAACATGTGCATGGAGGGCGTGGTCACCAGCTGCGGCAGTCGCATGTTGGCCAACTACCGTGCACCCTACACGGCCACCTTCGTGCAACGCCTGCTCGACGCGGGCGCGATCGTCGTGGGCGTCACGAACATGGACGAGTTCGCCATGGGTTCGTCCTCGGAGAACTCCGCCTTCGGCCCGACGCACAACCCGTGGGACGTCGCGCGCGCACCGGGCGGCTCATCGAGCGGGAGCGCCGCGGCGGTGGCCGCCCACATGGTTCCCCTCGCCCTGGGCTCGGACACCGGCGGCTCCGTGCGACAACCGGCGGCGCTCTGCGGCGTTCACGGCTTCAAGCCCACCTATGGCCGCATCTCGCGCTACGGCCTGATCGCCTTCGGCTCCTCCCTGGACCAGGTCGGCCCCCTCGCGCGCAGCGTGCGCGATCTCGAGCGCGTCCTCGGGGTGCTCTCCGGTCACGATCCTCTGGACTCCACGAGCCTGCCCCTGCCCCCAGTTGAGCCCGAGCGCCCCGAGCACCCCGAGCGTCTCGACGGCCTGCGCCTGGGGGTGCCTGCCGAGTACCTGGGCGACGACCTCGACGACGGCGTGCGCCGGTCCGTGGAAGCCGCCCTCGAGTGCCTCGTCGAGCTGGGTTGCGAGCGCGTGGACATCGACCTGCCCCACACGCTCCACGCCATCCCGACCTACTACGTGGTGGCGACGGCGGAGGCGTCGAGCAACTTGGCGCGCTTCGACGGCGTCGGCTTCGGCGCCCGCGGTGAGGGGGACGGCAGCCTGCAGGGCATGTTCTCCGCCACGCGCGACGCCGCCTTCGGGGACGAGGTCAAGCGGCGCATCCTGCTCGGCACCTTCGTGCTCTCCGAGGGCTACCACGACGCTTGGTACGGCCGCGCCCTGCGGGTGCGCACCCTCCTGCGGCGCGACTTCGAGCACGCCTTCGAGGAAGTCGACGTGATCTGCGGACCGACCTCCCCCACGACGGCCTTCCCCCTCGGCGAGCGCGTCGACGACCCATTGGCAATGTACCGCTCCGACAGGTTGACGGTCCCCACCTCCCTGGCCGGGCTGCCGGCCCTCAGCCTGCCCTGCGGCCTCGCCGCCGACGAAGGGGGCGCGCCCCTCCCGGTCGGACTGCAGGTGATCGGACCGGCCCTCGCCGATGCGCGCGTGCTACGCGTGGCAGCCGCCTTCGAGGCGTCAACGGACCACCACGAGCGTTCGCCGGAGGGCGCGGGGAGCGAGCGGTGAGCGCCGAGTTCGAGCGCGACGGGACAGCCTGGATCTCAGCCTCGACGGGCACTCGCTGGGTGCCGGTCATCGGCCTGGAAGTCCACGCGCAGCTCGCAACCCAAAGCAAGCTGTTCTGCGCCTGCGAGGTGCGCTTCGGCGCGCCGCCCAACACCCTCACGTGCCCGATCTGCACGGGGCAACCCGGCACCCTGCCGGTCTTGAACGCCACCGCCGTCGAGCTGGCGGTGCGCGTGGCCTTGGCGGTGGGCGCCGAGGTGGCGGCCGAGAGCAAGTTCGACCGCAAGAACTACTTCTACTGCGACATCCCCAAGAACTTCCAGATCTCCCAGTTCGACCGCCCCTACTGCACCGGCGGCGGGATCCAGCTGCCGTCGGGACGCTTCGTGCGCCTGACGCGCATCCACATCGAGGAGGACGCCGGCAAGGCCATCCACGACCGGGGTGACGAGACCCTCGTGGATCTCAACCGCGCAGGAGTGGCCTTGATCGAGTCGGTCAGCGAGGCGGACATGGAGAGTCCGGAGGAGGCCGTCGAGTACCTGGAGGCGCTCAAGGAGATCATCCGCTATGTCGGCGCCGGGGAGGCCGACATGGAGAAGGGGCAGCTGCGCTGCGACGTGAACGTGTCCGTGCGGCCCCAGGGCGAACCGTGGCGCACGAAGGTCGAGATCAAGAACCTGAACTCCTTCCGCAATGCGCGCGAGGCGCTGGAGTACGAGATCCCGCGACAGATCGAGGCCTACGAGAGCGGCGACGAGACGCGCTTCCCACGCCAGGAGACGCGCCTGTTCGACGTGCGCGCGGGAGTCACGCGGACGATGCGCAGCAAGGAGGGGGCCAGCGACTACCGCTACTTCGCCGAGCCCGACCTGCCGCCGCTCGCCCTTTCGGAGTCCTTCGTGGAACGCCAGCGGGGTCTGCTGTGCGAGCTGCCCGAGGCGCGCCGGCGGCGCTACCGTGAGGAGCTCGGGCTCTCGGAGTACGACGCACGCGTACTGACCGCCGTGCGCGAGGTGGCCGATTGGTTCGAGGCCGCCGCGCGCCTATCGGGGCGGCCGAAGGAGACGGCCAACTGGATCGCGAACGATGTCTTGGGCGGCCTGGCGGACCCGAAGATCGAGGCGACCTCGATCGACGAGCTGCCCTTGAAGCCCTTCGATCTCGCCGAGCTGATCGCCTTGGTGGCGGAGGGAACCCTGCACAGCACCGGCGCCCGCGAGGTCATGGGCGAGATGCTGCGCACCGGCGCCGCGCCGCGGGCGCTCGTAGCCGAGCGCGGCCTCGAGCAAGTCGAGGACGAGGGTCGCCTCGAGGTTTGGTGTCGAGAAGCCCTCGAGGGTCGCGAGCAAGTCGTCGCCGACGTGCGCGCCGGCCGCATCAAGGCCCTGGGCGCCGCGGTCGGCCCGGTCATGAAGGCCTCCGCCGGCAAGGCCAACCCGCGCCGGGTGCGGGAGATCCTGCTGCGGATCATCGGCGAGGACGAGTAGGGTGCCCGACGAACGCGAACGCGAACGCGAGCGCGAACGCGAACGCGAGCACCGGCGCGAGCGGGTGCCCATCGAAGACCTCGTGGACCTCGCAGAACTGGAACGCGACGGGAGGCGCGCCACCCCCGCTCGCCTGCGCGCCACCCTGCCACGCGGCTGGGTGCTCGAAGCCGACCACCTCCACGCCCGACGCGACCTGCGCCTGTTCTTCCGCGAAGGTTGGATCCTGCTCTGCGGGCTCCTGATTTTCGGAGGCGTAGCTCTAGCGTTGTTCTGGTCGGTGATGCCCCGCGGCTGGATCGGCGTGGGTCGTCTCGCGCTGGGTATCGGCACACTGCTCCTCGCCGGCGGGATCGCCGGGCCGCTGATCACGCGCGCTGTCCACCTGCGCGGGGAGGGCGCGCGCCCGAAGGGCCAAATGAGAGAGGAGCGGCCAGGCCGCTCCTCTTCATCCTGAATCCTGGCGTTCCCCTGGGCTTGCGCCGCGGGGGCCGCGGTCAGCGGTCTACTCGGTCTCGAGGGTCCACTCGGCCTCGCCGGAGACCTCGGCCGTGAGCTCGACACTCTGAGAGTCGCCCATGGCCTCCACGTCGGCTTCGACGTCACCGATGAGCAGCATCTCCATGGACATCTCGAAGCCCGCGACATGGCCGGCTCCCAGGTCCCACAAGAGGGTCCCCTCGCCTTCGAACTCGATGTCCACGGTCGCGGCGATGTCGGCGCTGATGTCCATCTCGCCGCCCTGTAGGGAGACCATCTCCGTGAGCATGTCCGAGAGGTCGAGAGAGGCCTGGCCCTCGTACTTGAAACCGATTTCGCCAACGCGCACGTCTCCCTCCTCGCGCGCGCCGTTGTACTTGCAGTTGACGCTGAATCCATCGAGGGCGTCCCTGAGCTGGGCTTCGAAATCATCGGAGAATTCCTCGAACAGCTCGGCGCCTTCCTCGTCATCGGGGCTCGGCATGGCGAGGCCACCGGGGAAGAAGAGGGTCGCGAGGCTGTCGACGTCGGCGACTTCCCAGGTGTCGTCGCGATCTACGTCACCCTCGGGCAGGAGAGCGAGGAAGTCCATGTCGGGGCTGAGTCCCTCGAGCAGGTCCTCGTCACCCGAGCCGTCCTCGTAGCTGACGCTGTAGTCATCCTCGTCCGAATCCCACGCGAAGCGCACGGTCGAGTCCTCGATCTCGGTGAACTCGTCCATGCTCTCCGAATCGCTCTCGGTGCCCAGCTCGAGGGCCATTCCGGTGAAGGTCCTCAGGAGTTCCATGTGCTTCCCTCCACGGGTGCTCACGTACTCGTCGGAGACCTCGACCGATGCGTTCATGATCAGCCCCTCGTCCATGGCCTCGCCCAACATCTCGGGCGGCATCTCCGAGCCGTTGAGGACCAGGGTGACGTCCTCGAGGTAGAGGGTCGCCTCGAGGGTCAGTTCCTTGTCCAGGGTCGCTCCCGCCTCGGGGGCGAAGGAGACCGAGTCGAAGCGCGGCTGGAAAGCGTGGAGCGCGGGCAGGCTGAGGGCCAGGAGAGCCAGGGTGGTGCGGTGGAGGTGCTTCATCGAGAGGGCTTTCGGGGAGAGCGCCGGACGCAGGCGGCCGGGCGGGTTGGTTCGATCTGGATCTTACTCGCGGGCGCGGAGCGGAGCGAGGGTCGGTATTCATGCGCCCCACGACGCCGCGCATTCGCCCTCCGGCCCCGATTCGTTACCGGATTCCGCCTCTTCCCGCCCGTGCCAGACCGTGCCCGGCCATGAGCTTCGCAGCGGGGAACTCCCGACCGACCGCCCCGCCTCCCGCCGCCCCCCCCCCCCCCCCCC
>NZBA01000088.1 GCA_002686265.1 Planctomycetota bacterium | reverse complement strand
CGTGGCCGCATCCCAGATGCGCAGCGTGTTGTCCAAAGACCCCGAGACGATGCGCGTGCCGGCGGGGTTCCAGGCGACGGAGCGCACCACATCCTCATGCCCCTCGAGCGTCTGGAGGCTCTCCCCCGTGGCCGCATCCCAGATGCGCAGCGTGTCGTCATCAGAGCCCGAGACGATGCGCGTGCCGGCGGGGTTCCAGGCGACGGAGTACACCCAGTTCTCATGCCCTTCGAGCGTCTGGAGGCTCTCCCCCGTCGCCGCATCCCAGATGCGCAGCGTGTTGTCATCAGAGCCCGAGACGATGCGTGTGCCGGCGGGGTTCCAGGCGACGGAGGACACCCAGTCCTCATGCCCCTCGAGCGTCTGGAGGCTCTCCCCCGTCGCCGCATCCCAGATGCGCAGCGTGTTGTCCAAAGACCCCGAGACGATGCGCGTGCCGGCGGGGTTCCAGGCGACGGAGGACACCGAGCTCTCATGCCCTTCGAGCGTCTGGAGGCTCTCCCCCGTGGCCGCATCCCAGATGCGCAGCGTGTTGTCCCTTGATCCCGAGACGATGCGCGTGCCGGCGGGGTTCCAGGCGACGGAGCGCACCACGTTCTCATGCCCCTCGAGCGTCTGGAGGCTCTGATCGCACGCCAAGTCGAGATGACCCCACTCCCAGCCGCGAAGCTCTTCCGGGCAGGCGTCTAGTCGACGGCGGGCTTCCGCAAAGTTCAGGCTTCCGACTGCAGCGTCGGCCGCATGAATCGACGCGCTGTAGGCCTGTCGCTCCGCCACAACGCGCTGCTCCTCGGCCTGCTCGGCGTTCAGGTCCGCCCGGTCGCGCTCCTGTTCCGCTTCAGCCTTGGCGGCCTCCGCTTCCCGGCGTCTTTCCTCCAGCGCCGCGGCCCGCTCGGTCGCCAGATCGGCGTTGCGCTCGGCCTCCTCGGTCTTGCTCTCCAGTTCCAGGTTGGAGACGGCGAGCTTGTCCCGCTCGGTCTGTAGCAGGACCGCCTGCATGCTCAACTTCCACGCCAGGCCCGAGATCACCACCAGCGCCACCGCCGCCACGCCAGCGGCCACGCTCTTGGTCGGATTGCGCCGCGCCCACTTCGCCGCCCGCACCAGCGGGCCCGAGGGCCGCGCCAGGATCGGCTCGTCGGCCAGGTGCCGCCGCAGGTCCGCCGCCAGCTCCGCCATCGAGGCGTAGCGCCGGTCGCGGTCCTTCTCCATCGCCTTGCCGCAGATCACCGCCAGATCCAGCGGCACCTTCGAGCGCAGCTCGCGGGGCGAGGGCGGATCCACCCACAGGATCTTGTGCGCCACCTGCTCGCTGGTGTCGCCCTCGAAGGGCTTGGTCAGCGTCAGCATCTCGTACAAGACCACGCCCAAACTGAAGACGTCCGTGCGGTGGTCGAGCCCCGCGCGCTTCGACGCCACCTGCTCGGGGCTCATGTAGTAGTAGGTCCCCGCCAGCTCGCCCGCCACCGACAGCGAGCGTTCGTCGGCCAGCTTCGCCAGCCCGAAATCGGTCAGCTTGGGCCGGTCGTCGCACGTCACCAGGATGTTCGCGGGCTTCAGGTCGCGGTGGATCACGCCGGCTGTGTGCGCCGCCTCCAGGGCGTCCGCCAGCTCCGCCACGAACTCCGCCACGTGCCGGTAGTAGCCCGCGCCCACCTCGCTCTCCTCGCGGAAAGCGTCCAGGGAGCGGCGCAGATCACAGGCCTCCTCCACCAACTCCATGGCGATCCAGTGCAGGCCGTCGCTCTCGCCCGTGCCGTGCACCGCCACGATACCCGGATGAGCCAGCTTGCCCCCGGCGCGGGCCTCGCGCGCGAAGAAGTCCAGGCCGCGCTCGTCCACCCGCTCGGGCAAGAGCAGCTTCAAGGCCACACGCCGCGAGAGGGAGAGTTGCTCCGCCTCCCACACCTCACCCATGCCGCCGCGGCCGATGCGCGCTATGAGGCGGTAGTCACCCAGGACGCGACCGGCCGCCACGTTCCAGGGACCGGGGGCCACGCCGCGTTCCTCGGCCCCCCTGCCCCGGAAGAGCGACACCGGGCCCTGCGCAGCGGCGTGGAAGGCCGACCAACGCTCCTGTGCACGGCGCAGCTCGGCGGCGTGCTCGGGGTGCGCGGCGCACAGCTCCTCAATGTCCGCCTCCTCCCCGCTCTCCAGCCGCGCGAGGTGCTCCTCGAACAGGCGCGCGGCCGGGGTGCGACCGGACGGGGCGTCGGAAGCGGAGTAGGAGCCGTCGGGGATTCCTCGCGCAGTCATCGGGTACTGGTTCCTCGCTACCGCTTAGCGACCGACTAACGAACCGCAGGGCGGGGCCCGCGCGTTTGGTACTTCCCAGGAGACTCGGACGCCCCCGAGCACGATACGATGTCGCGTGCATTCCATCACCCCCCCCCGACAGGATGGTGCCGCACTACCCTAGGACGCGGACAGCGAGGATCAGGGGCGGGGAGGACCTCAGCCGCCTGGCTCTCCCGCCGCGGTGGGGCGCTTGCCGTGGCAGAGCTCGAGGGCGGCGTGGGCCAGGGACGAGGCGCGCTCGGCGTAGACGGCGTCGCGGGCCAAGAGGCGACGGTGGGCGGCGATGAGCCGGCGGGCACGGGCCACCGAGCCGCCGCAATGCTGCCCGATCTCCTCCAGCGAGTGGCCGCAGAAGTCGCGCGCCAGGCCGAACTCGGCGAGCTCCGCACCCCTCCTGAGGACCGCGCCCTCCTCGACCATCCACACCCCCCTCCGCCGTCCGTCGGCGAGCAGGGCCTCGCGCAAGGCGCCGGCACCGCAAACAGGCAAGCCGGGCCGGTGACCGTCGGCCAAGAGCGCCTTGCGCTCCATCCAGGCGCGCACCTGCTCGGGCGCCGCGCCGACCAGGTCCTCCAGGGGATCGTCGTGGGACGGGGACCGCTGGCGAGCCGCCATCAGCTCGTCGAGGTGCCGCCGATCACCCGGCGCGCGGGAACCGAATGCCTCCTGGTAGGCGGCCGGCGAGAACCGGGCGCGCCCGGTGAGCAGGCAAGCGTCGGCTTCGACCCAGTCCCGCTTCAACCAGCGCGGACCCGTACCGAAGAGGTAGTCCCGGGCACTCCCCAGTTCGTGCTCGCCGATCACCGTCGCCATGCGAGCACCCAGGGGATTCCGGTCGAGGTAGCGCACCACGGCGCGCCGGTACTCGAGGGAGTGCACGGGCTTGGAGAAGTAACGGCCCCGCACCAGAGAGCCGTCGCGCCTCCTACGACGATTGAACTGCCGCGAATGCTCGTTCTGGACCCGGCGCATGGCCTCGGAGAGCTCCCCGGTCGGGCTGCGGACGAGCAGGTGGAAGTGGGTCGTCAGGAGCGAGTAGGCGTGGACCTCGACGCGCCCGAGGCGGACCTGACGCACCAAGCGTGCGAGGAAGAAGCGAGCGTCGGAGCGGGTTTCGAACAGCGGCCGCTTCGCGATGCCGCGGTTGATCACGTGATGCCAGGTCCCCGGCCGGTCGTATCTCGGACGACGCCCCATGGAGGGAGGGACCGGGAGCGAGTGGGGAGGTTACCGGTCGTCCGGTACTTCGCTGTCGGTGGGGTGACGATGGGTGTGCGACACCGCGGGAGACCAACCCAAGAGACGGCGCGCACGACGCCCAAGACCCATCAAGAGCGGGAGCGGAATCGCCGTGCGACGGGCCAAGTCGAGATCAGCCGCAAGCGCGAGCTGGCCGAGAGTCCCCACACCCTCGTCGTGAAGACAACGACAGATCGAATCCGTCAAAGCCTCCAGCACCTCCGGACGCAACACCGTCGCGGGATCAATACGCGCAGCTTCGATCCGCGCCGGCTCGCCACTGTACACCCCCCACGGATGGACAACGCCACCCGCAGGCAACTCCACCAGAACCAAAGGATCGCCTCCCCCGGCCCCGGGATCACAAACCTCGCCCGGCACGGATCCCGCGGACTCGACGGCACGCGCGAGGCCAGCGGCCCGAGCGATCTCCTCTGATACCGGAGAGACCGCAGGCTCCACCACCGACGGCCCGCCCCCGGGTTCCACCACGCACTCAGGATCAAACCCACACACCAACGCCTCGGCCACCGCAACCTCGTCGGACTCAGGCGCCTGGGCGCGTGCGAGGAAAACCCGCGGCCACTCAGGCCACAGCACGGGAACGGAATCGCTCCGCCCCGGCACAGGGGCGAGCTCCTCCGCGCCCTCCAGGGGATGACGCCGCTCCAAGGGAAGCTCGAACTTCGGCCGCGACGACTCGCCGGCCCGAGCCAACGAAGGCGGGCAAGCAGACCCGTCGCCGGCCGCGGAGGATTCCCACCGCTCCCCAGCCAACTCCGTCTCCGAAGGATGCGTGAACACATCGGGACACGCTAACTGCAAGCCCTCGCCCATCTCGGCCCACCCGACTCCCTCGACGTCCCCCACACTCTCGCTCTCCTCAGCCAACTCGCCCGGCTCGTCCACTTCGGAGGCAGGCAGCGAGCGCGCGAGGTCGTCGCGGTACTCGCAACTCCCACCGTAGGTGACACCCGCGGGCTCGTCAGGCCGCTCGGAGGGATGAACCGAGATCCCCTCCGGCTCGACGATCGGCGGCGCTGGATCCCCCGCCGCCGCACGGAACTCGCCCGCGGCCTGCACACCCACCTCCACCTCGAGGCGGCCGGCGAGCTGGCGCGCCTCGCGCACGAAACGCCGAGCAAGCCCGACCGGACCGTTCATGATCCGAGCCAGCTCCTCCTCGGACACGTCCTCGAGCTGCGGGATCGAGTGCAAGCCGGCGGAACGCAAGCGGCGCAAGGTCGCCGGACCCGCCGCGTGCAGGTTGCAGAGCAGTGCCATCGGATTCATCGGTCGCCTCATGGGTTTGGAAACTCTCACCACACCCGCGCGTGAACGCGAGGGGGATCGGGACTCGAACTCCACGCCGGCGCCAAGGCTGCGCCGAGCGTGCTCGCGCACCTCCTGCGCCAGGAACTCAAGACAGCGCGCCGCACTACCCTCGGGATCGCTGACCTGCACCGGCAGGCCCGCCGCCGTCGCCTCACGCAACCGGTCGCTGGACTCGATCACCGTGTCGAACAGGTCCTCGCCGTAGCGGGCATGGATCGCAACCAACAGCTCACGCGAAATGGCCGAGCTGCTCTCGAAGAGCGTCGCAACCACGCGCAACAAAGGAGCGCACTCCACGCGCGCCGCGAGCCGGTCGAGAGCCTCGAGCGATCGCTCCGCCCCGTGCAAGGCGAACAAGCCCGCCTCGACGACCAGGACGGCCGTGTCACACGCCGCCAGAGCGTTCTCCGCCAGGACGCCCTCGGTGCGCGAGGGACAATCGATCAAGACGAAGTCATAGCGCCCACGCACCGACGCCAGCACCGACCGCAGAGCCTGCCGGGTCGACGGACGGCCGAGGGCACGGCACTCGAAGGCAGCTAGGGACTCCGCCGCCGGCAAGAGGTCGATCCCGCCCGCGGCGGTCTGAACGACCTCCTCGACCCACAGACCGTCGGCCAACAACTCGGCCACCGACGGCTCCCCGTCGAGAGCACAACCCAGAGCCAAGGTGGCGTGCGCCTGAGGGTCTAGGTCCACCAACAACACACGCTCCCCCACCACGGCGAGAGAACCGGCGAGGTGGACCGCGGCTGTCGTCTTGCCGCAGCCCCCCTTCTGGTTGACGAAGGCGAGGGTATGCACTGCTTCCACGGCCCGGACAACGCCGAGGGCTGGACGGAGTCGATAGCCATCCGCAATCGAGCATGCCGGAGCAAGGAGGACCTCCACGGGCCTTGTCCGAGGCTTACAACTCACTTGTTACCAACGACTTAGGGGATTCCCAGCCCTGCGCGAATAGCGACGGAGCAGCCGCCCGCGCACGGGCGCTCACGCGAGAGTCCGCACACGGGATACGGCCCTCACCGTGGGCCGCGCGCTCCCGGACGGATAGGCTCTCCGGCTCGATGCCCGCCCCTGAACCGGACCTGTCGGCCCTCAGAATCGACCGCACCACCCGCGCCCCGCGCCCCGGCGGCCCCCGCGCACGCTCTCCGTGGCTCGCGCGCGCCGCCCTGCTGGCCGCCCTCTTCTTCGCCGCCTGGCTCTTCCAGCGCCCCGTCCGCGAGTTCATCGACCGCATGCGCCTGGTGGAGGTCGAAGTCACTCGCGCCTCCCTGCGCAACCCCTCCGCCAGCGCCGTCTCCGGGGCCGCCGCCAACGGCTACGTCGTGGCGCGCACGCGGGCGGCGCTCTCAGCCGACACGCCCGGCAGGCTGGTCGAGATCAACGTCACCGAAGGCTCGCTGGTGACCGAAGGCGACATCGTCGCCCGACTGTACTTCGACGAGTACGAAGCCGCCCTGGCTCGCGCCCAGGCGGACCTCGAGTTGGCCCGAGCCGGCCTCACGCGTGCGCAGGCGGAGCAGGAGGCGGCCGCGGCCGATCTCCTCCGGCGCCACGCCGAGGGATCCGTCGCCCAAGCCGCCGTGGCCGAGACCGAGGCCGACTTGGACCTGGCGCGCTCGGACCACCAACGCTCGAGCCGACTCTTCGAGCGCGGTCACGTGACACGCGCCCAACTCGACGCCCGCACCAGCAATCTCGCCGCCGGCGAAGCGCGGCTCTCCGCCGCTCAGGCGCGGCTGGCCTCGGCGCTCGCGACGGCGGAACAAGGCCAGTCACGCGTACTCGTGGCCGCCGCCGCGAGCGCCGAGGCCGGCGCGCGCATCGACCTCGCGCGCGCCACGCGCGATCAGGCACAGGCAACCCTGGAGAAGACCTTCGTGCGCGCCCCCTTCAGCGGGATCGTCGTACAGAAAGAGGCCGAGGTCGGCGAGGTGGTTTCGCCCAACTCCCAAGGCGGCAGCCGCGCCCGGGGCTCCGTGGTGACGATGGTGGACCTCGCCTCCCTCGAGGTGCAGGCCAACGTGCCCGAGACGAGCCTGGGCGCCGTGGTCGTCGGCGCACCGGCGCACATCTACCTCGACGCCTGGCCAGGCCAGCCCTACACCGGCCGAATCGACCGCATCTGGCCGGCCGCCGACCGCCAGAAGGCGACGGTAGAGGTGCGCATCGCCTTCGATTCCCTCGATGAACGCCTGAGGCCAGACATGGGCGTGCGCGTGGTGTTCCTCGAGTCCGAGAACGAGGTCGATGCGCAGGCCGCCGCCGTGGCGGTCGTGATGATCGACGCGCGCGCCCTCGTGCGCGTGGACGACCGCGCGGGTGTGTTCGAAGTCGACCGCGAGACGGCTCGCTGGCGCGAGGTCGTCGTGGGCGCCGAGCGCATGGGCCGCATGACCGTCGAGAAGGGCCTCGAGGGCGGCGAGACGATCGTGCTCGATCCTCCCGCCAGCCTCGGCGACGGGGACCGCATCCGAGTGAAGAAGGAGTCCTGATGAGCGAACCGATCATCGTCCTCGAGGGCGTCTCCCGCATCTATCGCCGCGGCGGCGAGGAGCTCTTCGCCCTCGCAAGCGTCGACCTCGAGATCGCCGAAGGCAGCTTCTACGCCTTCATGGGACCCTCGGGCTCGGGGAAGTCCACCCTGCTGAACCTGATCGGCGGCCTCGACCGCCCCGACGAGGGCCGCCTGAGCGTCGGGGGCCAACCCCTCGCCGACCTCTCCGGTGCCGACCTCGCGCGCTGGCGCGCCTCGAGCGTCGGCTTCGTCTTCCAAGGCTTCAACCTGATCCCGGTGCTGAGCGCCCGCGACAACGTCGAGCTGCCGCTGTTGCTCGCGCCGCTCTCGCGCACCCAGCGCCGCGAGCACGCGGCCCACGCCCTCGAGCTCGTGGGCCTCACAGACCGCGCCGACCACCGGCCCTCCCAGCTCTCCGGCGGCCAGCAGCAGCGCGTCGCCATCGCGCGCTCGATCGTCACCGATCCGGCGATGATCCTGGCCGACGAACCCACCGGCGACCTGGACCGCGCCGCCGCCGGCGGCGTCCTCGACCTGCTCGCGCGGCTCCACGAGCAGCTCGGCAAGACGATCCTGATGGTCACCCACGATCCGCGCGCCGCCGCGGCCGCCGAGTACACCGTGCACCTCGACAAAGGACGCCTCGAGTCGGTCGAGCGCAACGAGGCCCCCGCAAGCGCCTGAGCCGTGCCCCTGCGCCTGATCCTCCGCAACCTCCTCAAGCGTCCGCTGCGGTTCACCCTGACCGCCGGAGCGCTGATGATGGCGGTGTTTCTGGTCTGCGTGCTGCAGAGCCTCGTCGTGGCCCTCGACGCGGGCGTGCGCGACGCGAAATCCGACCGACTCGTCGTGCAGTCCGCCGTGAGCCTCTTCGTCGGCCTGCCGATCGCCTACCAGACGAAGATCGAGACGGTCGAGGGTGTCGAGAGCGCGATGAAGATGCAGTGGTTCGGCGGGGTCTACCAGGATCGCTCGGGCTTCTTCGCCCAGTTCGGCGTGGACACCGACAGGTTGTTGAGCGTCTACGACGAGATCGAGCTGGTCGAGGGGTCCCTAGAGGAGTTCCAGGCCGCGCGCACGAATTGCCTGATCGGCAAGGGTCTCGTCACGCGCTTCGGCTGGGAAGTGGGGAGCCGGATCCCGCTGTTGAGCCAGATCTACGCGCGCGGTGACGGGAGCCCGTGGGAGTTCACCGTGGCCGGCATCTACGAGTCCAATTCGGTGAGCATCGATGAGAACACGTTGTTCTTCGATTTCCGCTACCTCGAGGAGACCTTGCGAGCCGCCGGCGAGACGGAGATCGATGCGGGGACCTACATCCTGCGCATCGCGCCCGGAACCGACACCATGCGAGTGATGGCGGAGGTCGATTCCATGTTCGAGAACGACTCCCAGCGCGTCCAGGCGACGAGCGAGGCCGAGTTCAACGCGCAGTTCGTCAGCATGCTGGGCAACATCCCCTTCTTCGTCTCCTCCATCGGAGGCGGCGTGCTCGCAGCCATCGCCCTGGCAGTCTTGAACACGATGATCATGGCCGGCCGCGAGCAGACGCGCGACGTCGGAATCCTCAAGGCGCTGGGATTCACAGACCAGACCGTTTTCGTGGTCCTGCTCGGCCAGTCCCTCTTGCTGTGCTGCCTTGGCGGCGTGCTGGGGATCGGCCTGGCGCGGCTGGCCTCGGGGCCGATGTCGGCTGTGCTCTCGACCCAGTTTCCCGGCTACGAAGTGACGCTGGGCGTCCTCGGGCAGGCGGCGGCGGTCGCCGGTGTCATCGGCCTGGTGGCGGGGATCGCCCCCGCCTGGCGAGCGAGCAAGCTCGAGGTCGTCGACGCCCTGCGAGGAGACGTCTGAGATGGCGCTCGTCCCCCTGTCCTACAACGCCCGCAGCCTGGCCGTGCGCTGGGGATCGACCCTGCTGACGGTGGTGAGCATCGGCGCAACCGTGGCCGTGGTGGCGGGAGTCCTGGCCCTCGAGCAGGGCTTCTCGACGCTGTTCAGCCAGGGCGGCCGCGATGACGTCGCCGTGCTGTTACGGCCGGGAGCCACGAACGAGGGCATGAGCGGCATCACGCGCGCGAAGGCCGAGGAGATGATCAAGACCCTCGGGGAGTTCGCCGTAGGCGGCGAGGGCAGGCCGCTGGCAGCGGCCGAGATGTACCTCGCCGTGCGCATGCGCAAGCTCGACGGCGGGGAGACCAACGTCCCGATCCGCGGCGTGCAACCGACCTCCTTCGAGATCGCCGGCGACGACCTGCGGATCAGCGAGGGGCGCCGCTTCCGGCAAGGGACCGATGAGATCATCGTGAGCGCGAAGCTCTCACGGCGCATCCGCGGCTGCACCCTCGGAGAGGTCATCCGCATCAACACGACGCCCTTCGAAGTGGTCGGCGTGTTCGAGAGCGAGGGTCCCTACGGGTCGGAGATCTGGGGCGATGTCGATCGTATGGCGGACGCCCTCCACCGCTCGGTGTTCAACCGGATCGTTGGGATCGTCTCCGACGGCGTGGACATCGAGGAGTTCGCCGAACGGCTCGAGGAGCACGACACGATGCCGGCTCTCGTGCAGAGCGAACGGGCCTACCTCGCGGCCCAGACGCACGCCCTCTCGACCACCCTGAACGTCTTGGGCGGCTTCCTGGCGATCGTCATGGGCATCGCCGCGGTCTTCACGGCCACCAACACCATGCAGGCGGCGCTCGCCGCCCGCTCCCACGAGATCGGTATCCTCCTGTCGGTCGGCTTCCGCCCCGTTCCCGTTTTCCTCTCCTTCATGCTTGAGGCGTTGCTGCTCGGCCTGCTCGGCGGCCTGGTCGGCGTCGTGATCGCATGGCCGCTCAACGGCATCGAGACCGGAGCGACCAACTTCGACTCCTTCACCGAGGTCGCCTTCGCCTTCCGACTCACGCCGCGCGTGTTGGGCTCGGCCGTGATCTTCGCCGTGGGCCTGGGCCTGTGCGGCGGGGCCCTGCCGGCCTGGCGCGCCGCGCGCCTCGACCCCGTCGCCGCCCTGCGCCGACACTGAGCGCGCCCGCCTCAGCGGCGCGCGATCGCGGTGATCTCGATCCTCGCGTCGCCGGGCAGGCGCGCGACCTCGACACAGGTGCGGGTGGGGTAGGGAGCGGGGAAGCGAGCGGCGTAGATCGCGTTCGTCTCGCCGTAGCACTCCATGTCCGTCAGGAACAAGGTCACCGAGACGACGTCCGCGAGGGAGGCGCCGTGCCGTTCCAGCTCCTCTTCGACACCGTCGATGGCCGTCTCGGCCTCCCTGGCGTACGACCCGCCCCGCTCCCCGATCCTGCCGGAAAGGAACAGGAACGGGCCGGCCTCGACAACGGCGGAGTAGGGGCCGAGGGCCCCCGCGGCCCGGTGGTGGCGCACGGACGGCGAGCCGTGTGCGCCGGCCTCGACGTGCACGGAGCAAGACGCGAGCGCGGCGGCCCACAACAGCACTGCAAGGAGGTGCTTCATGGCGTCATTGTGCCGCGGCGCCCGCCCCGCCGCACGCCGTGGGCGCCTCGCCGCCGGCGAGTGTATCCTCCGCCCCCATGAAGCTGGCCCACACGATGATCCGCGTGCGCGACCTCGACGCGTCGCTGGCCTTCTACACCGAGCTCATCGGCCTTCGGGAGCTGCATCGCAAGGCCATCGGCGACGAGGCGACGCTGGTCTTCTTGTCCGACGACGGTGGACGTTACGCGATCGAGCTGACCTGCAACCACGATGGGCGCGACTACGAGCTGGGGAGCCAGTTCGGCCACCTCGCCTTCACGGTCACCGACCTCGAAGCGGTCGTCGGTGAGCTCGAGCGCCGCGGCTTGTGGTATCGCAGGAGCCGCCCCGACGGGCCGGCGAAGTACGTCTTCATCCACGACCCAGACGGCTACGACGTCGAGATCCTCGAGGAGCGCTAGTCGGAGTCCAAGGCCTTCGCGAGAGGCTCGATCGCGGCACCGAGCAGGGTGCAGAAACGCTCGGCGATCTCCTCGCCCGCGGCGACGACTTCCTCGTGGGAGAGAGGCTCGTCGCCGATCCCCGCCGCGGCGTTCGTGATGCAGCTCACCGCGCAGACGCGCGTACCGGCGTGGCGCGCGGCGGTGGCCTCGAGGACCGTGCTCATCCCGACCGCCGCCGCGCCCGCGGCGCGCAGCATGCGGATCTCGGCCGGCGTTTCGTAAGAGGGGCCGAGGAGGCCGGCGTAGATGCCGTGGTGAAGAGAGATGCCGACCTCCAAGGCCACCGAATCCAGGACACCACCCATGACAGGGTCGTAGACGATGTCCTTTCGTCTTGAGTCGCCCGACTCGAGAGCGAAAGCCCTCTTGCCAAGCGCGACGGGTTGCATGTTGACGTGGTCGGTGACGCGCATCAACGACGGAGTTTCCCAATCCGCGTCGACTCCTCCCGCGGCGTTGGTCAAGACCAGGCCGGGAATGCCCAGGCGCGCGAAGGCGCGCACGGCGCGCGTGACTTCTTGCGCACTCCACCCTTCGTAGAGATGCACGCGACCTTGCTGCACGACGACGCGCACGCCATCCACTGCTCCGACGACGAGGCGGCCCGCGTGACCGGGGACCGTGCTGCGCGGCATACCGTCGAGCTCGGCGTAGGGAATCGCGCGCGCGCCCTCGAGGCGGTCGGCGAAGCGGCCGAGGCCCGAGCCCAAGACGAGAGCGAGGCGCGCCTCGCCGACACCCCGGCTCGCGAGGGAGGCGGTGAGCGTCTCGAGCCCAGTCGTCGTGGCGTGGTTCATGGCTCCGGGGAAGTCTGCCGGGGAGGCGCTAGAGGAAGACGCCCGCGACCGTGGCGGTCATCCAGGAGGCGAAGGCGCCGGCGAGCATCGCGCGCAGGGCCAGGCGCGAGAGGTCGGCGCGGCGCTCGGGCGCCAGCGGGCTGATGCCGCCGATCTGGATACCGACCGATGCGAAATTGGCGAAGCCGCACAGGGCGTAGGCGGCCATCTTGAGGCTGCGCTCGCTCATCGCGCCCTCGTGGGCCATGGCCGTCATGTGGGTGAAGGCCACGAACTCGTTCACGCTGACCTTGGTGCCCAAGAGGGCGCCGAAGGACTGGCTGTCCTCCCACGCCACGCCCATCATCCAAGCCACCGGGGCGAAGATCCAGCCGAACAGGCGCGAGAGGGAGAGCGGTTCGTCGGCGATGGAGATCGCGCTCAGGCCCCAGTCCACCAGGGCCACCATGGCGACGAAGGCGATCAGCATCGCCAAGACGTTCAGGTAGAGCTTCAGGCCCGCCGAGGTGCCCTCCGCGGCCGCGTCCAGGACGTTGGCGGCGGTCTTTTCGGTCGCGACCTCGACCGAGCCCGCGGTAGTGGAGATCTCGGTCTCAGGAACCATGATCTTCGCCATGACGAAGGCGGCCGGCGCCGACATGAAGCTGGCGGCGAGGAGGTGCCCCGCGTAGCCGGGGCCGAGCAGGCCGATGTACACCGCGAGGACCGAGCCGGCGATGGTGGCGAACCCGCCGGTCATCAGCGCCATCAGTTCCGAGCGCGTCATGGCCGCGATGTAGGGCCGAACGACGAGCGGAGCCTCGGTCTGGCCAACGAAGACGTTCGCCGCCATCGCCAGAGACTCCGCGCCGGAGACGCGCATGGCCCAGGTCATCAAGCGCGCCATGAGGGCGATCAAGCACTGCATGATCCCCAGGTGGTAGAGGATCGCCATCACCGCCGAGAAGTAGATGATGGTCGGCAGGGCCTTGAAGGCGAAGGCGATCTCGACTCCCTGGCGCGCGGCGTCGTCGAGGTGGAAGGGGTAGCTCGCAAACCACGACAGTTCGCTCGGCGCGGCGCCCTCGACCGAGGGATCGTGGAAGAAGCCGACCAGCGGCCCGAAGACCATCGCCGCACCCTTCTCGCCGAAGCTCAGGAACAGGGTCACGCCGTCGGAGAACCACTCCAGAGCACGCTTGCCCGCCTCCCACTTCAGGATCGCGAGCGCCAGGAGGAACTGGATCGCCAGGCCGCCGAGGACGACGCGCGGGTTGACGCGCCGGCGGTCGCTGGAGAGGAGCCAGGCCACGCCGCAGAAGAAGGCCAGGCCGCAGAGGGCGCGCAGGATCGGCATCGGTGAAGCCCGGCGGGCGAGGCTCGCCCGCGCGCCGGGCTGGCATGAGACCCTCGAAGACCAGCGCGCGCAAGGGCGAGACACCCCACGCCAGCGAATGGCGTGTAGCCCGGGGGCCTTCACCGCACACACAGCCCCTCTTCCAATGAGACCCATTTGCGCACGGTGGTCTGCCTCTGCCCCCTCGCCGTCCCTGCTGTGATCGCGGCGCCGTCGCTTCTTCGCGCCCAGGGAGCCGACTCCTGCGCCGCCACCTGCTC
This sequence comes from Planctomycetota bacterium, assembly GCA_002686265.1. Taxonomy (GTDB): domain Bacteria; phylum Planctomycetota; class UBA1135; order UBA1135. The sequence goes on along the minus strand of NZBA01000088.1, from coordinate 6,077 downwards.
GCTCTCCGTCGAGGACTCCGCCAACCCGGGCAACTGCGTCCCGGCGTCAACCACCCCCACTCCAGGCACCCTGCCGCCACTAGGACACGAGCTACTCGTCGCCTCCTCCGGCTCCGTTGGGGTGGGCACGATCACGCCCGCCCACCGGATCGACGCCCCCGACGACATGGCCGCGCGCGCCTGGCTGTGGGCGGGGACCTACTTCCGGAGGAAAGGGAGGCTGATTGACGAGCGGGCGGTGATCGAGATTCCCGAAGCCGTGCGCTAACGCGGAAGAGTGCCCAGCAACGCCTCGCGGCTGCCGAGCGCCGAGGAAAGGCTTGAGGGTCCTTGTAGATGTCGCTGACCGTCGTGGCGATGAGAGCAGTCCCCCTGTGGCGAATGCCCTCGATCCCGATCAAGGTGCGGTCGGGATGCGCCTGGCCGAAGACGTTCGGGAAGAGGTTGCGATGAATGCCGCCGGAGGTCCCGGCGTCGAATGCCTCCGGATCCTCGCGGAGGGTGATGAACTTCGTGCAACGAAGCAGCGAGACGCCATCGAAGGTGTTGCCGACCAACCAACCGAGCTGCCGGGCTCGTTCTGGTCGGTCACGACCAGATCGAGCCCCACGGCCGCGTGGCTGATGCGCGTGCCCACCACGCTGTTGCGCGTGACGCCGAAGGGCGCCGCGTCGCCCGAGAAGCGGACGCCTACCCACGCGGGATTCGCCGCCTCTGCGTCGCCGGCGATCTCCCCGCCAATGACGTTGGCGTTGATCAAGCGCTCGCCGTTGACGAGGTCCGAGAACAGGAACACGGCATCGGCGTAGCCGTCGGGCACGGTCAAGATGCACCCGACCTCCATCTCGAGTGTGAAGTCGTGGGTCATCACGAGCGGACGATTCGGCGCGAGATCGTCCATGATGTAGTCGCCCGCACGCACGTAGACACGGCGCCCTGGCGCGATGAGGTTGCGCAGTAAGGCCGCGGCGTCTCCGGTGGGATCGCTGAAATCCCCCGCTCCGGTGTTCCCGTTGCGCGCGTAGGCCGCACCCTCGTGGAGGAAGACGACGTAGGTCGCCGTGTTGGCCCCCCGCGGCGAGAGAGCCGCACTCTGGCGGGCGGGTGTGGGCGCAAAGGCCGGGGTGCGGCCCGTGATCTGGGGCGCCGCGCCCGCCACGGCGGCGGTCAGTGACAGAGCGAGAAGGTGCGGGAAACGCCGCGGCATCGTTTGAAGGCTCATGGCTGGACTCACGGGCCTGTGGAACCGATCGAAAGGGACCCTGGGCTCATCCTCACGCAGTGGCTCCGGTTTCGTCGGCACCCCACGGGGCGAAAGCCGCCCCGTGAACTCCCTCGCCAAGCTCGTCTGGCCAATGCGCTCGGGAACGGGCAGGTCGAGAGCCTACGTGATGGCCGTCCGCCGCCTGCGTGAGCGGCGCCGGCGGTCCGTGATGAGCAACCGCCCGAACAACCCCTCCGCGGGAAGTCAGCCCCTCATGGTGCCCCGGCCCCCGCTGGCGACACGTCCGCCACGAGCCGAGGTTTCTCCACCACTCCCCGTCCCCAACGACCGGGCGCCGAGGTACACTGGATATGACGACCCGTCGGTCCCTTGATTTGGCCCCCGCCGCTGGCCCGTGTGTGACACTCATGAGGTTCCTCTCCTTCCGGCGCCTGCTCGCCGTCCTCCTCGCCTGCGCGCTCGCCGCGACCGCCCTCGCCGCAGTCTTCGACATGACCCTGAGGGACTTCGTCATCTCGGGTACGCACGCCGGACAGGTCGGCCCGGGCGTGATCCTGGATTCGAACTCGTGCGTCTCGTGCCACGGCACCTACGACACGGAGAACTCGCCCTACGACACCTGGGAGGGGAGCCTCATGGCGCAGGCTGGGCGGGACCCCCTGTTCTGGGCCCAGATGACCAACGCCAATCAGGACGTGGCGAACGTCGGCTACTTCTGCATGCGCTGCCACGTTCCCAACACCTTCGTGAGTGGACACGCCTACGATGCCGACGGCTCGACGCTCGACGACTTCGATCGAGACGGGGTGAGCTGCCACTTCTGCCACTCGATGGTCGACCCGCTGTACGACCCGGCCAGCAGCCCGCCCGAGGACGTCGCCACCCTGGCAACCCTGGATTCAGTCCCCGCCCACTACGGCAACTCGATGTTCGTCCTAGACCACGAGGGGAAGGTCCGCGGGCCCTACGATGACGCCAACGGCCCCCACGCCAACATCCACTCGCCCTTCCACCGCGACGGCGAGATGTGCGGCACCTGCCACGACGTAGGCAACCTCGCGGTCACGCTCCAGAGCGACGGGACCTACACCTACAACGGTCTGAACGCGCCCACGCCCACCGAGGATCCCTGGGAGCAGTTCCCCCTCGAGCGCACCTTCAGCGAGTGGAAGCTCTCCGCTTTCGCCAATGGGGGCATCGACATGGGCGGGCTGTTCGGCGGCGACGGCGATCCCGTGGTCAGCTCCTGCCAGGACTGCCACATGCCCAAGGTCGAGGCGCAGGGCGCCAGCTATGGCCCGATGCGGACGGACTTGGCGAAGCACGAGTTCGCCGGGGCTTCGGCCTGGGTGCTCGAGATCATCGGCCTCCTCTACGCCAACGACCCGGCCGTAGACCCCGCGGCCATCGCCGTGGGCCGCCAGAAAGCGATCGAAATGGTCGAGCGCGCCGCAACCCTCGGCCTGTCGGTGGTCGACGGCGAGCTGCGCGTGCGCGTCACCAACCAGTCCGGCCACAAGATCCCGACCGGGCACATCGAGGGCCGCAGGATCTTCCTCAACGTCAAGGTCTTCGACGAAGAGGACGACCTGCTCGTCGAGTACGGCCACTACGACTACGACACGGCGCACCTCGACACCGACACGACCAAGGTCTACGAGATGCACGTCGGGCTCTCCGCGGCGGCGGCCGCCGCCACCGGGTTCCCAGAGGGCGTGACGACCCACATGGCCCTGGCGGACACCATCGAGAAGGACAATCGCATCCCTCCCCGTGGCTTCTCCAACGGGCGCTTCGAGCGCGCCGGAGCCCCGGTCGTGGGGGCGGTGTACGCCGACGGGCAATACTGGGACGACACCCTGTTCTCCCTGCCCGACGGCGCCGACCGGGCCGAGGCGACGCTCTACTACCAGACGGTCACGCGCCACTACATCGAAGCCCTGCGCGACGGCAACCACACGAATCACTGGGGCGAGACGCTCTATCGCCTCTGGCTCCAGACGAACAAGGGCGCGCCGATCGAGATCACCAACGCCGGGCTGATCCTGCCCTGAGGAGGTCGTCTCAGTCGCCGATGCGCTCGAGCACGAGGGCCGGCTGCTCGCAGGGATCGCCGATCTCGAGGGCGTCGCCGAGGAGGGCGCAGGCGCGCTCCAGACCGGCGCCGCCGCGGTGGTGGACCTCCACGATCCGATCACCGCGCTGCACGCGCTCGCCGCCCTTGCGTCGCCAGCGGACGCCGACCGCCATGTCCACCTCGTCGGTGCGCTCGCGGCGGCCGCCGCCGAGCTCGAGCACCGCGCGCCCGACGGCGCTGGTATCGGTGAAGTGCAAGGTCCCATCCACGGGGGCCTCGATGTGCTCGACGTCGGGGGCCGCCGGCAAGAGGGAGGAGTCGTCCACGCAACGCGGGTCGCCGCCCTGGGCCTCGATGACGCGCCGCAGCACATCGCGGGCGCTACCGTCCTCCAAGGCGGTGGCGATGCGCTCGCCACCCTCAGCGGCCGAGGCCACCAGCCCGGCGTGTAGGAGCATCTCACCGCCACACAGGCGCACGAGGGCCGCTAGATCGTCAGGGCCGCCGCCGGCCAGGCAGTCGAGGCTCTCAACGATCTCCACGGCGTGCCCGCAGGCCGCGCCAAGGGGTTGGTCCATGGAAGTCAGCAAGGCGGTCGTGCGCACGCCCAGGCGCCGGCCAAGCGAGATCATCGTGCGCGCCAGCTCGGCCCCCTGCTCGGGGTCGGGGAGGAAGGCGCCGCTGCCGAACTTCACGTCCAACACCAGCCCGTCGAGCCCCTCCGCCAGCTTCTTGCTCATGATCGAGCTCGCGATCAGCGGGATCGATGCCACCAGCCCCGTGGCGTCGCGCAGGCTGTAGAGCTTGCGGTCGGCGGGGACGAGCTGCGGCGTCTGGGCAGCGAAGACCATGCCCGTGTCATCGAGGATCGCCGAAAGGCGCTCCTCTGTGAGCTCGGTCCGAAAGCCGGGGATCGACTCCAGCTTGTCGAGGGTGCCGCCGGTGTGGCCGAGGCCACGGCCGGAGATCATCGGCACCCGCGCCCCGCAGGCGGCGACGGCTGGCGCGAGCGGGATCGAGACCTTGTCGCCCACGCCGCCGGTGGAGTGCTTGTCTACCCGCGCCGGTCCGCCCTCGCCGCGGGCGAGCACCGACCCCGAGCGGAGCATCGCGTCGGTCCAACAGGCGAGCTCGGCCTCCTCCATGCCATGCTCGAAGATCGCGCGCAACAGAGCCTCCGCGTCGGCGTCCTCGAGGATTCCCTCGACGTAGGCGCCCATGAAGTCGAGGACCTCGCCCTCGGAGAGCGCCGCGCCCGAGCGCTTGGAGGCCAGGAGGGCCGCGAAGTCCATCAACCGACTCCGAGGGCGTCGTAGAAGGAAGTCCCCGGCCCGGCGGGAGAGAGGCCCAAGGCCTCCTCGACCGTCGCGCCGATGTCCGCCATCGAGTCGCGCGTCCCCAACTCCACGCCGCCCGCGATCGCCGGGCCGCAGGCGAGGAGAGGGACGAACTCCCGGGTGTGGTCGGTCGAGGCCGCGTGGGTCGGATCGTTGCCGTGGTCGGCGGTCAACAGGACGAGATCGTCTTCGCCGAGCTCGCGCTCGAGAAGGACGAGGTCGGCGTCAAAGCGCTCGAGAGCGCGGCGGTAACCCGCCGGGTCGCGGCGGTGGCCGAAGAGCATGTCGAAGTCCACGAGGTTGTTGAAAACCAGCCCGCTCTCGAGGGTCCGAGCCAGCTCCACGGTGCGCCGCATGCCGTCCTCGTTGCCCTCGGTGTGGACCGACTCACCCACGCCACGGCCGGCGAAGATGTCCTCGATCTTACCCACGCCCACCACCGGGACGCCGGCCGCCGTGAGCCGATCGAGACTCGTCTCGCACGGCGGTTCCAGGGAGTAGTCGCGGCGGTTGTAGGTGCGCCGGAACGCGCCCGGATCGCCGACGAAAGGCCGCGAGATGACGCGACCCACGCCATGGGGAACGAGGATCTCGCGCGCCACCGCGCAGATCTCCCCGAGGCGCTCGAGCCCGAAGGCCTCCTCGTGCGCCGCCACCTGGAACACGCTGTCGGCGCTCGTGTAGACGATCGGCTTGCCGCTGGCGAGGTGCTCGGCACCGAGCTCCTCGATGATCGCCGTCCCCGAGGCGACGCGGTTCGCCAGCAGTCCCGGCAGGCCGGTGCGCTCGAGCCAGGGGTCGATGATCTCGGCGGGGAAGCCATCGGGGAAGACCGGAAAGGCGCGCTCGAGAGGACAGCCCATCATCTCCCAGTGGCCGGTCGAGGTGTCCTTGCCGACCGAGACCTCCCGGCAGCGCCCGTAGGCGCCCGCCGCCGACACGGGGCGCGTCAGAGCCGTAACCCCCGGTATGAGACCCAGGCCGAGCTCCAACAGGCGCGGTGCGTCCAGGCCTCCGGTTGCCTGGACGAGGTGGTCGAGGGTGTGCGCCCCGGCGTCGCCGAAGCGCTCGGCGTCGGGCAGCGCGCCCACACCCAGAGAGTCCAAGACCAGCAGGAAGACGCGGCGCACGAGGCCTCAGCCTCCGCTGACCGCTACCGCGATCATCTTCTCGACGGCATCCTCGAACCCCTCGGTCCACTCCTCGCCGAAGTCGCGCTCGAGCAGGTCCCGCTCGGCGAACTCCCAGCGCCCCGTGCGGGCGTCGAAGTCGAACTGGTAGTCGTGCTCGCTGCCGTCGTTCTCGGTGACCGTCACCATGACGATGTTGTTGGGAGCGTCGAGCTCCACGCGGAAGTCGGCCATCAGGAAGTTCTCCGGGGCCGCCGGGCGGCTCTGGATGGGGGGGGGGGGGGGGGGGGGGGGCGGGGGGGGGGGGG
>NZBA01000087.1 GCA_002686265.1 Planctomycetota bacterium | reverse complement strand
GACGAGGGAGCTGAGCTGATAGGAGAGTAGGTGGGCGTAGTTCCAGCAGTGGCTGACGATCTCCAGGGTCAGCTCCCCCTGCTTCGCGGCACGGTCGACGGTGGCTGGATCGCGTTCACGGAACCAGCGCGCCGGCAACAGCCCACCGGCGGCGAGGCGGAAGAAGGTCCCTTCCAGAGCGTCGGAGAATCCGGTCATCACGGGAGCAGCGCCTCCCTAGCAACCCGTTGAAGGAGGGCCGCAGCGAGTCGAAGACCTCTTCGTCGCGGCGAGGAGGGCGAAGTCGGAGCAGGGCGTGTTTCGACGGGCTGCTAGGGGCATGGGCGCACGCTCCCAGAATCGTCTCTGGGGAGGACCGAATCAAAACCCGCGCCGGGTCCTTTCGGGGAAGGGGGGTGCCGAAGAAGGGGAGAACCCCTGGAACGAGGTGCGCGCCGAGGGCGTAGGTGTAGGCTCACGCCCATGAGAATCCGCGCCAAGACCGCTCTGTCCGCCGTGCTCTGCTGCTTGGGCGCCGGCTTCCTTCTCTTCGTCTACGCCCCGATCCCCGGGCTGATCCAACCCAGCGGCGTCCGGGCCGGCCTCGAGAGCGTCGAAACGGCCGCCCTGGCACGCTTCGAGGCCATCGCAGCGGGCACCGACCTCGACCGCAGCTTCCCGCCCATGGCGCTACGGGCCGACAACCCTTCGACGCCCGAGAAGGAGGCACTGGGGAAGTTGCTCTACTTCGATCCCCTGCTCTCGGGCGACGACACGACCTCCTGCGCCCACTGCCACCACCCCGACCTGGGCTTCTCCGACAACCGCGCCCTCGCCATGGGACTCGGCGGTGAAGGCATCGGACCCGAGCGACACGGCGGAAAAGTCCTGCGGCGGGGCTCACCCACGATCTGGAACGCCGCCTACAACGTGCGCCAGTTCTGGGACGGACGCGCCGCCGACCTCGAAGAGCAGGCCGCGGGCCCGATCCAGGACGCGGGCGAAATGGCGCAGGACGCCGACGAGCTCGTGGAGCAGCTCGCCGCGATCCCCGAGTACGTGACCTTGTTCCAGGAGGCGTTCGGCGGCACGGCGACCGAAGCGGTCACCTTCGATCACACGACCGACGCCATCGCCGCCTTCGAGCGCACGATCCTGACCGCCGACTCACCCTACGACCGCTACGCCGCCGGCGACCGCGGTGCGCTCACCGACGCCCAACGCCGCGGTCTGGCCGCCTTCCGCTCGCTCAAGACGCGCTGCTTCGAGTGTCACAACGTGCCGACCTTCGCCAACCCCGACTTCAAGGTGGTCGGCGTGCCCCCGCACCCCGACCTCGCCGAGGAAGATCTCGGGCGCGGGGAGGTGGCGGGCGCCGGCTACGAGCACGCGTTCAAAGTGCCGACTTTGCGCAACGTGGCGCTGACAGCGCCGTACATGCACAACGGTGTGTTCGCCACGCTCGAAGACGTGATCGACTTCTACGCCGACGGCGGCGGCCATGCCTTCGAGCTGGGTGAGATCGACATCGATGACAAGATCCGCCCCTTCGAGTTCTCCGAGCGTGAGCGCGCCGACTTGATCGCGTTTCTGCACGCCCTGACCGACGAGTCGGCCCTGCCCGAGCCGCCCGCGCGGGTCCCCTCGGAACTGCCGGTCGTGTCGCGCCTCGCCAACCGTTCCCCGGAGCTCGCGCGCTTCCAGGCGCTAGGCAAGCAGCCCCCACCCCCCGCGGTCGAGCGCGACGAGTACGGGATCGTGGTGCGCGAGGGCGACCGAATCCAGGACGCCATCGACGCAGCAAGTCCGGGCGAGCGCATTCGCGTGATGCCCGGCGCCTACCACGAGTCCCTCGCCATCGACGTCTCCGACCTGACGATCGAGGGCGTCACAATCAACGGCGCGCGCCCCATCTTGGACGGCAAGCACCTGTTGAGCGATGCGGTCACCGGTTCGGGCTCGCGCTTGACCATCGAGGGGATCGATGTCCGTGACTACACGGCCAACGGGCTGATGATAAACCTGGGGACCGACATCACCTTCCGCGACATCCGCTGCTCGGATTCGGGCCTCTATGGGCTGTATCCGGTCGAAGTCGTGGGCGTCATGATCGAGGATTGCACCGTCACCGGCGTGCGAGACGCGGGCATTTACGTCGGTCAGTCCAAGGACATCGTCGTGCGCAACAACAACGTGTATGGAAACGTGACGGGCATCGAAATCGAAAACTCGGTCGGCGCGGTGGTCGAGGGCAATCATGTCCACGACAACGCCGGAGGGGTGCTAGTCTTCCTGCTACCCAACAACCCATCGAAGGTCTCCCTTGACTGCGTCGTGCGCGACAACACGATCGAGAACAACAACCACGAGAACTTCGCCGCTGCGGAGGCGGTCGTCGCCAACGTCCCCTCGGGAACGGGGATCATGCTGCTCGCCGCCGACCGCGTCGAGGTGACGAACAACACGATCCGCGACAACGACACCGTCGGTATCGCCGTTGTCGGACTGGACGCTCTCTTCGGCTCAGAGCGCAAGCGAGCCTACGATGTCGATCCAACCCCCGATGGCAACTGGATCCACGACAACGAGTTCGCGGGCAACGGCAAGGAACCCGATGCCAAGGCCCTCGAGGTCGGCCTCCAGGGCGCCGACGTGGCTTGGGATCTGAGCGGCTACACGAACAGCTTCGACGAGCAGGATGCCAGGACTCTCCCGCCGGTCCTGCCCGGTGCGAAGTGGTCTGACCTGCGCCGCCGCGCCAATCATCGGCTGTGGCAGGTGCTCGCCGGCGGGCTCTGACCCGGCGAGGACTCAGCCGAGGCCGCGGCGGCGCCCTCAGCCCCCGTGATTCACCAAGACGCGGGCTCAGGCCAGCCCGCGGACTTCTCCGGCGGCGTCGAGACCGATGTCGAGGGCCGCGGGCCGACGCGGGAGTCCCGGCATGCACATGATGTCGCCGGTGATCGGGACCAGGAAGCCGGCCCCGGCACTCACCAGGATCTCGCGCACCGTGACGACGAAGTCCTTCGGCCGCCCAAGGAGCTTGGGGTTGTCGCTGAGGGACTGCTGAGTCTTCGCGATGCAGATCGGCAGCTCGGCGAGGCCCAGGCTCTCGATCCGCGCGATGTCCTTCTTCGCCCGGGGCGTGAAGTCGACGGCGTGTGCGCCGTAGACCCTCTCGCTCACCTTGCGGATCTTCTCCTCGACGCTCTCCTCGAGGGCGTAGAGGTGCTGGAACTCGCCCTCGAAAGCGTCGGCGATCGCGACCATCTTGCGCGCCGCCTCCATGCCTCCCTCGCCCCCTCGTCCCCAGACATCGGCTACGGCAGCCTGATAGCCGAGCTCGGCGCAGCACTCGAGCACGACGGCGATCTCCTCCTCTGTGTCCCCGCTGAACCGGTTTACCGTCACCAGCTCGCCCACGCCGAAGAACTCGTTCGTCTCGAGGTGCTTCTCCAGGTTGGGGAGCCCGCGCCGGACGGCCTCGGGGTCTGGGCGATCCAACTCGGAGAGCGCCACGCCTCCGTGCATCTTGAGTGCGCGCACGGTCGCCACCAAGATCACGCATGACGGCTGCAGCCCCGACTGGCGACACATGATGTCGAAGAACTTCGCGGCGCCGAGGTCGAAACCGAACCCCGCCTCGGTGATGACGTAGTCCGCCAGGCGCAGAGCCGTCTTGGCCGCGATGACGCTGCTGGTCCCGTGGGCGATGTTCGCAAAGGGACCGCCGTGGACGAAGGCCGGTGTTTCGTCGAGGGTCTGGACGAGGTTGGGTTTCACCGCGTCCTTGAGGAGGGCGACCATCGCCCCCGTGGCACCGAGGTCCGCGGCCGTCACCGGCGAGTTGTCGTAGCCGTACCCGACGATGATGCGCCCAAGGCGCGCCTCGAGGTCGGTGAGATCCTCGGCCAAACAGAGCACGGCCATCACCTCCGACGCGGCGGTGATGTCGAATCCCGTTTCACGGGGCACGCCCGAGGTGGGGCCGCCGAGCCCGATCACACCGTTGCGCAGCGGGCGGTCGTTCATGTCGAGCACGCGGCGCCAGGTGACGCGCCGCGGGTCGATCGGCGGATCGTGGCGGAAGTAGATTTGATTGTCGACTAGGGCCGCGAGGAGGTTGTTCGCGGCGGTGATCGCGTGCAGGTCGCCTGTGAAGTGCAGGTTGATGTCCTCCATCGGGAGGACCTGGGCGTGGCCGCCGCCGGTCGCGCCGCCCTTCATCCCCATGCACGGGCCCAGCGACGGCTCGCGGATGGAAATCGCACCCTTCAGGCCGAGCTTGCCGAGAGCCTGGCCAAGCCCGACAGTGACCGTGGTCTTCCCTTCGCCCGCGGGGGTGGGCGTCACGGCGGAGACGAGGATCAGCTTCCCCGTGAGCTCTCGCTCGGCGAGGGCGTCGGCCCGCACCTTGGCCTTGTACCGGCCGTAGAGCTCGAGGTCGCCCTCAGCCAGGTCGAGCTGCTCCGCAATCTTCTCGATGGGCAGCAGGGTCTTCTCACGCGCGATCTCGATGTCGGTAGCCACGGGCGGGAGTCTACACCCTGCCCGACGCGGATCCGCGGGTTTGTCACCCTCGCCATCGCAGCCATGAGCCGGTCGACCGACTCCCGCGGGCGCCGCCGACCCTCCTCGGTCCGTCCGCGGTTGGCGCCTGGAGCGGAGCTCAAACGACGTCCACCCAGACCTGCCGGTGGCGGGGTGCGAGACGACGAACAGGTGACGCGGCTCCTTGCGTGTCTCGAAGGCTTGTGGAACCGCCTGCGCCGTACGCAGAATAGACGGCCGGAGCACGCGCGAGCGCACCATCGGGGCCACTCGCCGTGCCGGTTCGCTTCGTGCGAACCCGACACGGCTCACGCGCGCTCCCCGCTCATGACCGCCCTCACCCGCGCCGCCGCCTGTCTCGTGCTCTTCCTTGCGCCGGCGTGCTCCCGGGCGGACGAACCCAAGCCGGGCCCCTCACGGTCCGGGAACGGGGACGCGCCCCCGACCGCCAAGCCCGCCGTCCTTGCCGAGCTGCGCGCCGATCTCGCCGCCGAGCGCCACCCCTCCGACGGCGGCGGGCGCGCGTGGTTGGTCCTCGCGGAGGGCGAAGACGGCCACGCGCGCGTCGGCCGCCCCCAGAGCTGGACCTTCCGCTACGAGGTCGGCCCCCACGGCCTGCAAGTTGGCGGTGCGCTCTACTTCCAGGTCCCGCCCTTCTGGGGTTGGAGCACGCCGCAGCCGACACGCGAGCAGGCGCCGGGCTTCACTCTCGTGAGCTGCGAAGCCGAAGGCGTTGAGCTGACGCCTCGCACCCTGCAGCGCACCTTGTTGCAGGTCGAGATCGGCGGACGCTCCTTGGAGGAAGGGGAGCACATCGACCTCACCTACGGCGCCGGGCCCGCCGGGGCGCTCCCCGATCAGTACGCCGAGCGCGGCTCCCTGTTCCTGTTCGCGGTGGACGGAGACGGTGACGGAATCCGCGGGCGCATCGAGGGCTGCCCCACGATCGACATCCTGCCCGCCCAGGCGGCCATGCTCGTGGCCCACCTCGAAGCCACGGCACGTCCCGGCGGGCCGGTGCGCCTGACCGTCGCGGTCCTCGACGGCGCCGCTAGTCACGGCTGCGAGGTGAACGGCAGCCTCTCCCTGCGGTCCCACCCCGCGGGCTTCGCGCTCCCCGAACGAATCGAGCTGACCGCCGAAGAGGGCGGTTGCCGCACGCTCTTGCTCGAGGCTCCGGCCACGGGCGCCTGGCGCGTGGAGGCGACCTTCGAAGGCGACGGCCTGCGCTTCGAGGCGCGCAGCAACCCGCTCTGGGTCGAGGAGGGCGGCGACCCGGTTTTCTGGGGCGACCTGCACGGCCACTCCAACCTCTCCGACGGCACGGGTCTACCGGAGGACTACTTTCGCTACGCGCGCGACGTGGCGGGCCTGGATCTGATCGCGCTCACCGACCACGACCACTACGGGATGATGCACTTCCTCGATCAGCGCCCCGAGATGTGGGAGGAGATCCGGCGCCAGGTCAGCGCGTTCCACGAGCCTGGCCGCTTCGTGACGCTGCTCGCCTACGAGTGGACCAACTGGATCCACGGCCATCGCCACGTCCTCTACTTCGAGGATGACGGCGAGGTGTTGAGCTCCCTCGACGAGCGCTTCGACACGCCCGCCGAGCTCTGGGATGCCCTGCGCGGGCACTCCGCGCTGACCTTCGCCCATCACTCCGCCGGTGGGCCGGTTGCCACGGACTGGTCCTTCGCCCCCGACCCGGTGCTGGAGCCGGTGACCGAGGTGATGAGCGTCCACGGCAGCAGCGAGGCCGCCGACTCGCCCTCGCGCATCTACTCGTTCCTGCCGGGCAACTCCGTTCGCGACGCCCTCGGCAAGGGCTTCACCCTCGGCTTCGTCGGCAGCAGCGACGGGCACGACGGGCATCCGGGCCTGGCGCACCTCTCGCCCTTCTACGGGTACCAGGCAGCAAGCGCCGACCGCAAGCGTGCGGCACGCCTCGGCAACGGCGGTCTGGCGGCGATCCGCGCCGACGAGCTCTCCCGCGCGAGCCTGCTCGCGGCCATGCGTGCGCGAAGGACCTACGCGACGAGCGGCCCGCGCATCCTGCTGGAGGTCTCCTTGGGCGGATACCCGATGGGGGCGACGATTCCCGCAGCGGCCGTCGCCGGGCGCGCACGCCTGGACTTGCGCGTCTCTGCAACGACTACGATCGAGCACGTCGATCTCATACGCAGCGGTGCGCTCGCCGAACGCACCCTCGTCGGCGATCGCGAGGACCTGCGATCCGCCAGCTTCCTCGAGAACCTCGAGCCCGGCGAGTACGTCTACCTGCGGGTCGTCCAGGCCGACGGCGGCCTAGCCTGGTCGAGCCCGTTCTTCCTGGAGTGAGAGCAGACGCTCAGCTGGAAGGGGACGGCGGCACCTGGGAGGCGCAGCTGACGCGGTTGCGGCCACCTTCCTTGGCCGCGTAGGCGGCCTCGTCCGCGGCCTCCAGGAAGGCGTCGCTCGACTCCATCCAACGGCAGCGGGACGCAACTCCCAGGCTCAGGGTGATCCTGCTGGTTGACTCGCCCCAAGCGAACTCCTGCTCCCCGACGGCCCGACGCAGACCCTCGGCCATGCGCGCCGCCGTGGCCATGTCACTACCGGGGCAGATGACGAGCAGCTCATCCCCGCTCAGACGGCAGACGTCCTCGTCCACCGTGACCACGGACCTGAGCACCTCGGAGGTCTGTCGCAGAGCGATGTCGCCAGCGGCGTGGCCGTACTCGTCGTTGATGCGCTTGAACTCGTCGATATCGACCCACACGATCGAGAGGGGCTGGCCGGTCCGGAGCGAGGATTCCCAAGCCTGCTGCAGGCGCCGCATGGCGAAGCGCCGGTTGGGGAGGCCCGTGAGGGTGTCGGTCAGCGCTGCCGAACGCAGCCTGCGGGTCAGGTGCTGCAACTCCGAGACCTGGCGCTGGATCGTCTGCTGGCCGCGCTCGAACTGGCGCTGGAGCTGGATCACGCGCCGCCCGCCTTTGATGCGCGCCAGCAGGACCCGCGGGTCGAAAGGCTTCTGGATGTAGTCGTCGACACCCGCGTCAAAGGCCTCGATGACGGTCGCCTGCGCGTCGTGGCCCGTGATGAGCACGAAGTAGATCTCCGCGCCCCCGTCCATCCGACGCAGGGCGCGGCAGAGCTCGAGCCCGTTCATGCGAGGCATCTGCCAATCGCATACGACGATCTGCGGGGGGGCGGCGATGACCGCGCTCAGGGCGGCCTCGCCGTCGGGTGCCACGCGCACCTCATAGCCGCTGCGCTTGAGGTTGTCCTCGATCAGGTGCAAACCCGTGGAGTCGTCGTCCACGACGAGCACCTGCAGGGGACCAGCGGGCTCGACGGCCTGGTGGGCGGCGAGAGGCGACCCCTCCTCGCTCGGTTCCATGAGCGCCTCGCTCTCTGAGCCGTCCGCTCCGGCGGGCGCCTCGCTCCCTTCCCTCTCGAGCGAGCCGTGTCCTTGAAGCTCGACGGCGGGGTAGGTGCTCATGCCGAGCTCCTCGCCCCACTCGTGCCAGCCGGCGACGATGGAATCGCACAGATCGGTGAAGACGGCGTCGTCGCAGGCCAGGCGCGCCTTCAGGCCGGCCACCTTGCGCGCCGAGAGCTCCCAGCTCTCCAAAGTCGCATCTTCCTCGTGCACGCGCACGCGGGCCACGATGTCGGCGGCCCCGAGGACCTCCGCCTGCTCGCGGAGCGCCCCCTCGCCGGCGGTGATGTCGGTGAACTCAAAGGCCGCGACCGCGCTGACGAGACGCGGGGGAAGGCGCCAATCGGCGAGCAGGCACTCGGCCATCTCGGTGTGGTCGATGCCGAAGCGCGCTCGCTCCGCCTCGACGAGCTCCCGCGCCGACGACGAGCGGTGCGCGGAGATGAGCTCGAGGTAGGCCTCGGGGTGGACTCTGGCCAGGGCGAGACGGCCGATTTCGGCCAGCACTCCCAGGACGAAGCCTCCGACCGGGGCACCCACGCGAACGTGGCGGTTGAGCGCACCGCACGCGACCGCCCGCGCCAGGGCGCGGGACCAGTAGCGGTCGTAGTCGAAGCCGCGCCAGACGCCGCGGCTCGAGGCGGAGATCAGCGAGAAGGCCAAGCCGACGGCGCGGGCGAGGTCGGGGCCGACGAGGCGTGTCGCCTCGACGAGAGACACGATCGGCGGGCTCTGAGGCGGACGGCTCGCGTCGACCAGCTTGAGCAGGCGGCGAGAGAGGAGCGCGTCGGTCTCGATCGCTCCCGCGATCTCATCGGAGGACGGGCCCGCTTCGACGTCCAACTCCAAGAGACGCACGCCGGCGCCGCAGGGCGCCGGGAGCTTTCCTGACATTCGGAACTCGTGGAAGCGGCGTAGGGTCATCGCGAGGTCAGGGCCGGGGCTGTGCCCCCCCCGCGCTGTGTAGATCGGGAAGGGGAGTCCGCGAACTGATGGCGAAAGACCACTTCGGACCGTGCGCGGGACGCGCAAGGCCCCTTCGCGCCCTCGTACGGGGCCCGTGAGTGCGCCTACGGCCCCGGATGGAGCGGTAGCCCGGTCGAGGGCGAGTCCCCGGCGGGCGGCGGAGAGACGGCGGGCAACTCGAGGCCGAAGACGTCGCACAGGTGACGGATCAAGAGCACCTCGACCAGCAGAGTCCCCGGCGGCACCTCCGCGTGGTCGGCCAGGCGCGTCATCACTCGCGGATCGAGGCCGCAAGGCTCGAAGCCACGGAAGGCGGCGAGGTCTGTGTGGACGTTGAGCGCCAGGCCGTGCCAGGTCACCCAGCGGCGCACGGAGACGCCGATGGAACAGACCTTGCCCGCGCCGATCCAGACGCCGGTCAGCCCGGGCCGGCGCGTGCCCTCGAGGTCGAACTCCCCCAAGACGCGGATCGCGACCTCCTCGAGGTCTCGCAGGAAGCGGTGCAGGTCCCGGCGCTCCTGCGCCAGGGCCAGGATCGGATAGGCGACCACCTGCCCCGGACCGTGGTAGGTCGCCTCCCCTCCGCGCTCGATCTCGAAGACCGGCGGGCCGAGATCCGCGACGCTCCCCGCGTCGCCCCCGCGCCCGACCGTCACCACGGGCTCGTGCTCGCACAACAAGAGCACGTCCCCGATTTCCCTGGCGATGCGCTGCCCCACCAACTCGTGCTGCAGCTGCAAGACGTCCTCGAAGCGTGCGCGACCGAGCCGGCGCACGTCGAGGGGCTCGACCGCGTCGCTCACCGCCGCTCGAAGATGTGGACGGCCATTCCGTGCACGGATTCGGCCGCCTCCATCATCGCCTCGGGCAGGGTCGGGTGTGCGTGGATCGTGCGCGCGATGTCCTCGGCCGTGGCTCCCATCTCGATCGCCAGGGTTGCCTCCGCGATCAGCTCGGTCACCTCGGGGCCCACCATGTGGACGCCGAGCACTTCGTCGGTCTTCGCGTCGGCCAGGATCTTCACGAAGCCCTCGGTCTCCATCAGGCTCAAGGCCCGCCCGGAGGCGGAGAAGGGGAAGCGACCGCAACGGAACTCGATGCCGCGCTCGGTGCACTGCTCCTCGGTCAACCCCACCGATGCCATCTCGGGAGCGGTGAAGATCACCGCTGGAATGCAGCGTGCATCGAAGACCTCCGCCTTGCCCGCGATCACGCCGGCCGCGACGAGCCCCTCCTTGCTGCCCTTGTGCGCCAACATGGGCTGGCCGGCGATGTCGCCGATGGCGTAGAGGTTCGCTACACCCGTGTGCATGCGCTCGTCCACGGCCACGAAGCCCTGCTCGTTCGTCACGAGGCCGGCGGCCTCCAGCCCGAGACCCTCGCTGCAAGGCCGCCTACCCACCGTCGAGAGGATCTGGTCACACTCCAGGACGTTCTCCCCGCCGGCCCCCTCGATGCGAACCTCCAGTCGACCGCCGGACTCCTCGTAGCCGCGGGCGAAGCTCCCGCACAACAGCTTGATCTTGCGCTTCTTCAGGGAGCGCTCGATGACCTTGACGCAGTCGGCATCCTGGCCCGGCAGTGCGCCCTCGGTCGCTTCGATCACGGTGACCCGGCTTCCGAGCATTCGGTACATGATCCCGAGCTCCAAGCCGATGTAGCCACCCCCGATCACGATGAGGTGCTCGGGGAGCCGGTCGGGGCTCAGGGCGCCGGTGGAGGACCAGACGTGCCGCTCATCGAATTCGAAGCCCGGAATCGCGGTCGGCACCGATCCGGTCGCGATGACGATGTCATCGGCCTCTAGCGTTCGCTCGCCCTCGGCGCCGCGCACGAGCACGCGATCGACTCCGAGCAGGGTCGCCTCCCCCATCACGACCTTGGCGCCGTTCTTCTCCAGCAAGCCGCCCACGCCGGTAGTCAGGCGCTCGACGATGCCGCCCTTCCAGGTGACGAGTTGCTCCAAGTCGAGCTTCAGGCTCTCGACCGTGATCCCCATGACCGAGGCGCGCGAGACGCGGTCCATCAGGGACCCCGCGGCGATCATCGCCTTCGATGGGATGCAGCCCACGTTCAGGCAGGTTCCGCCGAGGGCCTCGCGCTCGATGACCGTGACGTCCTGGCCGAGCTGCGCAAGGCGGATGGCGCAGACGTACCCGGCGGGACCGGCTCCGATGACGATGACTCTCCTGGGTGCGCTCATTTGGGGCTTTGGTGGGATCGGGACCCCTAGAGCGGGAAGGCGCCCTCGCCGGGGCGCGCCTCGCCGTGGCTCTCCTGGATCCTGGCGAAGTCGTTGTACTGCCTGCGCAGGTGGCCGGGAACCTCGGCGTAGACGTCCTCGACGAGGGTGCGCGTGGACATCGGAGCGGCCGCCTCCTGCGTCCGGATCACCTCGTCCAGCTCCGCTAGGGTCGCGGCGGCCAGCCGCTCGCGCCCGCCGGCTTCCAACACGCCGCGGTCGAGCAAGAACGTCTCGTAGCGGTCGATCGGGTCTCGCTCGGCCCAGGCCGCGACCTCCTCGGGGTCTCGGTAGCGGGTCGGGTCGTCCGAGCTCGAGTGGCCGAGCATGCGATAGGTCTTCAGTACGATCAGACTCGGGCCGCCTCCGCCACGGGCAGTCTCGACCGCCTCGGCCGTGACGCCGTGAACCGCCAGCACATCGTTGCCGTCCACCTCGACGCCGGGAACGCCGTAGGCACGCCCCTTGGCCGCGTAGGACTCGGCCGCGGTCTGAGCTCGAGAGGAGACGGAGATCGCCCAACCGTTATCGACAAGAACGAACACGCAGGGGGCCTTCCAGACACCGGCGAAGTTCAGGCCGCTGTGGAATCCGTTCGAGCTGGACGCGCCGTCACCGCAGTAGATCGCGTGGACCTCGTCCAGACCCCGCCGGTGCGCGGCGAGGGCGGCCCCCACTCCATGGGTCAGCTGGGTCCCGATCCCCGACGACCAGCTCGGGTAGTGGCTGCCCGCGTGCTGGAAGTGATTGCACATCTGGCGGCCCTTGGCGGTGTCGTTGGAGTTGCAGAACATCTGCGCGACGTACTCGTCGAGCGGAAGGCCGCGCATCACCGCGGCGGCCCCTTCTCGCAGGCCCGACCACATCCAGTCCATCGGCCCCAGGGCGGCCGCCGAGCCGATCATGGCAGCCTCCAGGCCCAAGGTGGAACCGACGAAGCCGATCCTGCCCGAGCGCTGGAGCTTCAGCATGCGCTCGTCGATACACCGCACGCGCAGCATGTGAACGAGCAGCTCGCGCAGGCGGCAGTCCGACATGTCGGGGACCGCCCCGACTACGCTTCCGTCGGCTGCGAGCACGCGTTGCACGTCCACCATCTCCGAGATCAGAGGGCCAAGAGCCCCGGACACTCCAGGAGCTCCTTGAGGGCGACCAAGAACCGCACACCGTCCGCTCCGTCAGCCAGGCGGTGATCGACGCTGGTCGAGAAGTTCATGTACTGGCGTACCTCGATGCGGTCGCCTTCGGGGCCCTCGACCACGCCCGGCCGCTTCATGATGCGGTGCACGCCGAGGATGGCGATGTCGGGGTGGTTGATGATCGGCGTGGCGTGGATGCCGCCGATGTTCCCGGCATTGGTGATCGAGAAGGTGCTTCCCTTCAGCCGCTCGGGGCTGATTCTCCCCGTGCGCGCACTCTGGGCGAGCTGGGCGAGCTCGCCGGCGAGGGCCAGCACACCCTTGCGCTCGACGCCCTCGATGACGGGGACGAGAAGCCCCGTGTCGGTGTCGGTCGCGATCCCGAGGTTCACATAGTGGCACCGGACGATTTCGCCCGCCTGCTCGTCGAGGCGGCCGTTGAGCTGCGGGAAGCGCTCCAGGGCCTTGGCGACGGCCTTCATGATGAAGGGCATGTAGGTGACCTTGACACCCTGCTCGGCGCCGACGGCCTTGGCCCGCTCGCGCAGGGCGACAAGCTCGGTGACATCCACCTCCTCCACGACGGTGAAGTGGACGGCGCTGTCTCGCGATCTCACCATCGCCTCGGAGATCTTGCGCCGCACGCCGCGGAAGGGGACGCGCGTCTCGCCGCCAGCGCCCGTCGGAACGTCCATCGTGGAAGCGTGGGCTCCGACGGTGCTCGCGCCGCCCGCGCCGTGGGCGGCCTCCACATCACAGCGGCGAATCACACCGTTGCGTCCCGTTCCCGCGACCTCCGACAGCTCGATGTCGAGCTCGCGCGCCACGCGTCGCGCGCTCGGCGTCGCCAGGGCCTTCGCCCCCACCGGCTTCGGCGGCGGGGTGGGAGTCAGCACGGCGCCCGAGCCGGTGCCTCCTGCCGCCTGTGCAGCGGTTTCCGTGGAGCTCGCGGCCCCTGCCACGGCCGGGGCGTCCGCGGTCTCGAGGGTGAAGAGCACCCCGCCGACTTCCACGACGTCGCCCGCTTCCGCATGAAGGGCGGTGATCACGCCGGTCGCGGGCGAGGGGATCTCCACCGTCGCCTTGTCGGTCATCACCTCGACGACGCTCTGGTGCTCTTCGACGGCATCTCCCGCTCCGACGAGCCACTGCACGACCTCGCCCTCGGCGACCCCTTCACCGACGTCCGGCAGTTTGAACTCGATCGCCATCGTTGCTCAGCCTAGTAGGAGTGAACCTGCTCGATCGCGTCGAGTACCCGGCGCTCGTCCGGCAGGTAGTGGTGCTCGAGCGTGTTGGGGAAGGGAGTGTCGAAGCCCGTCACGCGCTTGATCGGAGCCTCCATGTACTCGATCACGTTCTCCGCGATCAAGGCGCTGATCTCGGCGCCGTAGCCGCAGAACCGGGGAGCCTCGTGAACCACGACGACCCGCCCTGTGCGGCGCGCGGCCTCGAGGACGCCCTCTTCGTCGAGAGGCAGGAGCGTGCGCAGGTCGACGAGGTGACAGTCGATGCCCTTGTCGGCCGCCTGATCAGCGGCCTTGACGGCGACGGGAACCATCGCCCCGTAGCAGAACACGGTCACGTCATCACCGGCACGGACCTCGCGCAGAGTGGAGAGCTCGACTTGGTAGGAGTCCTCCGGAACCTCGCCCTTCACGCTGCGATAGAGCGCCTTTGGCTCGAGGAACAACACCGGGTCGGGGTCGAGGATCGAGGCGATCAAGAGTCCCTTCGCATCGTGCGGCGTCGAGGGCACGACGACCTTCAGTCCGGGAGTGTGGCAGAAGTAGGCCTCTCCTGACTGGCTGTGGTAGAGCCCGCCGCGGATCCCCCCTCCGTAGGGCGTGCGGATCACCATCGGCGCGGTGTACTGGCCACCGGAGCGGTAACGCAGCTTGGCCGCCTCGGAGACGATCTGGTCGAAAGCCGGGAAGATGAAGTCCTGGAACTGGATCTCGGCCACGGGCTTGAGCCCGTTCATCGCCATGCCGATGGCCGTGCCGATGATCCCGTCCTCGGAGAGCGGCGTGTCGAAGCAGCGCTCGATGCCGAACTCCGCGGTGAGACCCTCGGTGGCGAGGAAGACACCGCCCTTGGGGCCGACGTCTTCTCCAAGCACGAGGACCGTCGGGTCGTCGCGCATGACGGACTTCAGGGCGTCGTTGACGGCCTGAACGATGGTCAGCGTTGCCATGGCTTACAGGATTCTCGGTTCGCTCGGTGTTCGCTCGTTCGGCGCAC
Source organism: Planctomycetota bacterium (assembly GCA_002686265.1). Classification (GTDB taxonomy): domain Bacteria; phylum Planctomycetota; class UBA1135; order UBA1135. Next base: position 24,856 of record NZBA01000087.1, on the reverse strand, counting down.
TCAAAGGGGGAATTCCCCGCCCCCTGCGGCCGCCTCGCCCTTGCGGCGCGAAAGGTCGAAAACGGCTTCGCCCTGTGCTCGCAGGTGATCGGGAAGGGTCTCGTAGACGTCGCTGAAGATCGTCTCGAGGCCGGGAGGCGCCTGCGCGCCGGCCTCCTTCGCGGCGGCGTCGATCTCGGCAAGGGCATCCTCTCGCACATGCTCCTCATCGCCCTCGCTCCACAGCCCGCGCTGCGCGAGGTACTTCTCGAAGCGGTCGATGGGGTCGCGCTCGCCCCAGGCCTCCAGCTCCTCGGCCGGCACGTAGCGCGTCGGATCGTCCGAGCTCGAATGGCCGCCCATGCGGAAGGTCACCGCTTCCACCAGGGTCGGACCTTCTCCCGCCCGAGCCCGCCCTACGGCCTCCCCCACGACCTCGCGCACGGCGAGGAGGTCGTTGCCATCGACCTTCACGCCCGGCATGCCGTAGGCGGCCGCCTTGATCGCGAAGCTCTCCGAGGCGGTCTGGCCGGAGCTGGGGCAGGAGATCGCCCAACCGTTGTTCTGGCACAGAAACACGACCGGCGCCTTCCACACACCGGCGAAGTTCAGGCCGCTGTGGAACCCGAGACTGGACGTCCCGCCGTCGCCGAAACTCGCCAGGCAGACGTGGTCCTCGCCGCGCGCCTGGAAGGCCCGAGCGGCGCCGACCGCCTGAGGGATGTGCGTGCCGATGGGCGAGGAGATCGAGAAAAAGTGGATCGGCTCCTCGAAAGAGAAGTGCACGGACATCTGCCGCCCCTTGGCGGAGTCGAGCCCGTTCCCGAACATGTTGTGCATCATCCTCAGCGGAGTGACGCCGTGGTAGAGCGCCATGCCGAAGTCGCGGTAGCTGGGAAACACCCAGTCGGTCTTCTCCAATGCGCTCGCTGCGCCGACCTGCATTCCTTCGATCCCCAGGTTGGGGACCGAGAAACCGACGCGCCCCGAGCGTTGCAGCTTCATGCAGATCTCGTCGAACACGCGAGTGCGGAGCATCGCCCGATAGCAGTGCAGGAGCTGGTCGTCGCTCAATCCGCACTCGTGCCCGCCGGCATCTCCGTCGGGTCCAATCACACTCAGAGCGGCGGCATCCACCATGGTCTCTATTCCAGCTCTCGTTCGGTCCCCGCGCGCCGGCGGCGCGCCTCGATGATGCGCGTGGCGAACAACTCGCCCGCCTTGTAGCTCGAGCGTACCAGCGGCCCCGAAGCAACGTTTGCGAAGCCGAGGTCGGAGGCGATACGCCCCCACTCCTCGAAACACTCCGGTTCGACGTAACGGGCCACGGGTGCGTGATTCGCGGTCGGCCGCAAGTACTGGCCGAGAGTCAAGAAGTCCACTTCCGCTTCGCGCAGACGCTCGAGAGCCTCGCGCACTTCCGCGCCTCGCTCACCGAGGCCGAGCATCAGGGAGGACTTGGTGAGCACTTCGGGGTCCGCTCGCTTTGCTCCGCGGAGGGTGTCCAGGGAACGCACAAAGGAGCAGCGCGGATCGCGAACACGGCGCTGCAGGCGCTCAACGACCTCCACGTTGTGCGCCAGAACGTCGGGGTGACCGCTCATCAGCAAGGCGAGGTCCTCACCGGTGTAATCGGGGATCAGAGTCTCGACGAGGGTGCCCGGCGCGCTGCGGCGGATCTGTTCCACGCAGCGCGCGTAGTGAGCCGCGCCGCCGTCGGGCAGGTCGTCGCGATCGACACTGGTGATCACGACGTACGCGGGCCCCATGGCGGCCACGGCTCGCCCGACGCGGGAGGGCTCCGCGGGATCGGGCGGCGCGGCGCGATCCACGGTCTCCACGGCACAGAACCGGCAGCGACGGGTGCACTCGTTGCCCAGCACCATCAGAGTCATGGTCGCTCGCTCGCCCGACCAGCATTCGCCGACGTTCGGGCAGCGCGCTTGCTCGCAGACAGTGTGCAACTCGAGTTCGCGCGTCAGGGTCTTCAGGCGCGCGTAGCCCTCTCCCCCCGGGAGAGGGACCTTCAGCCAGGACGGCTTGCGCCCTGCGCGGCGCGGCTGGCCCGAGGGCGGGACGGGCGCGGAAACGAGGTCGAAGGCGGGAGTGATCGGCTTGCTACTGACGGACATTGGGGGGGGATCCCGATTCCCGAACAGCGTAGCAAACCGTTACCCCGCGCGTCTTGCGGGACGGTGCGGATCCGCCGCTACCAGGGGCGTCCGCCGCGGGGGCGCGCGGCGCGGGAAGGCCCCGCCGCCGCTCAAGCCAGGAACGGGTCCACTGCCCGACGAACACCGGGCGTGTTCATCTTCGCCATCGCCCGCATCTGAATCTGGCGCACGCGCTCCAGGCTCACACCCATCTCCGAGGCGATTTCCGCCAGAGTGTGCTCCCTGCGCCCGCCGATCCCAAAGCGCCGCTCGATCACGAAGCGCTCGCGCTCGGCGAGCAGGCCGAAGGCCATCCTGACCCCCTCGCCGATGCTGATCTCCTCCATCTCGGGGCCGTAGGGATCTCCGCTCCCGCCATCGGTGAGGAGATCCCGCAGAGCGCGCTGATCTTCATCAGTGCCTCTCACTCCCAAGTCGATGGAGTGTGTTGCACGCGACGCAGCCATGGCCGACGCCACGACGCTCTCGCCCAGCTTCGTCGCGCGAGCGACGTCGACCACGGAGGCCTTGCCACCACCCAGACGCTCGACCGCGGAGCGCACGTGCTTCATCGCCTTCTGCAGGTACACCGGCAAGCGAACCGTGTGCCCGAAGTTGTAGAGGTGGTTTCGGAAGGCTTGGTGCAACCAGTGGACGGCGTAGGTGCGAAAGAGCAGGCCGCGGCGCCAATCGAACCCGTCCACGGCACGGAAGAGGACACTGGCTCCCTCTTGGATCAGGTCCATTCGACTCCCCCGGGTATGGGAGTAGCGTTCGACGTTGATCAGGACGAGGTACAGGTTGCGTTCGACCATCTCCTTGCGCAGCGCGTGAAGCTCCACCCAACGCCGACACACCGAAGAAGGGAACGGACACGTTCCACTACCGGGTTGGTGGTGGCGACCGCCCTCGAAGTGGGCAGGCTCGATGCCCTCGCGCTCGAGGGCGACGTCCAGCCGGCGGCGAACGAACTCGATGCGGCGCGCCAGGCAAGCCTCCCCGGCGCGGTCGAGGTGCTCGATGCCGTCGACTTCGGCGCGGAACTGCGCCTCGATGCTCCGACACGCTCCCCCGCGGTGGCACGACCCGGCGCTCCTCCAGTCCAGGGGATCGCGAAGCTCCAAGTCGTTCCCCTGCTCGTCGAAGTGGCGGATGAGAGCCTCCAGCTCCAGCTCGTAGGTCTGGGGATCCTCGCTGAGAGGAGTGAGCAGGCAATCGAGATCGGCGTGGGTGACGGCTTGACGATTCACTGTTGCGACTCCGGGGCGGGGCCTCCCGAGAGAGGAAGGGAGAGCGCGGGGCCGCCGATGCAAAGGAGCGATCGGCTCCCGATGAGCGCGGCGCCCGCGCGCACGCTCCGGTCCCCGCGAGCAAGTCCCCTGGACCAGACCCGCACAGCCCCAAGAGCCGGGGAATCGGCCCCGAACGGACCGTTTTCGGCGGGTTTTGCGATCGTCAAGGCCATCATCGGGCGAGCCGAAGAGCCGTTGATGCGCTGGGGGGGGGGATGGACGGTAGGTGGGGCCCGTCCTCGTCCACAGAAGGCACGCGCCGGAAGCTGCCCCGACCCGCAGGGCTTTCTCGTACGTCCGAGGCGGAGGTCGGTCCTCTCCACCCCGCCGGCGCGTGCCACGGAGGCCCCGTGCGGCCCCCGCGCTCGGTCAGCGTTGCGGACCGCGCGTTGATCCCGTTGCCTGGTTCCTAGCCACCGCGCCTCTCGCCAAGGCGCGCAGGCGGTCGGCCGAGCCCGCCGCTTGCTCGTTCTGCTGTGAAAGGCCGCTGGGGAAGCGGGCTAGCAGCCCGCAAGAGCGACGCCAGCGGGCGGCTAGGTGTTGAGGTTCTCGACGAGCTGCTCTGCCTCGGCGTAGGTGCGCTGCACCTCGTGGGGAATGAACTCGTCGAGGTGCTCGAGTTCCCGCGCTTCGCGCACGAGGTGGCGCGCCACGACCAGGCGCTGGACCTGGTTGGTGCCCTCGTAGATCTGGAGGATCTTCGCGTCCCGGAAGAACTTCGCCACGGGGTAGTCCTCCATGAAACCGTAGCCACCGAAGACCTGGACGGCGTCGGTGGCGACCTCCATCGCGGTGTCGGTGGCGAAGCACTTCGCCATGGCCGCCATCTTGCTGACCTTGTCGCCCCCCCCCGCATCGATCCCGGCGGCCGCCGCGTACACCAGCCAGCGGCCCGCGTTGGTCTTGATCGCCATGTCGGCCAGCATCTGCTGCACCATCTGGTGGCTGGAGATCGGCTTGCCGAACTGCTTGCGCCGGCAAGAGTAGGCGATCGCCAGATCGAGCGCCCCCTGGGCCGCTCCGATGGCCTGGGCCGCGACGCCGGGGCGTGCGCAATCCAGGGTCATCATGGCGTGCTTGAAGCCCATGCCCGGACGACCGCCGATCAAGTTCGACTTGGGTACGCGCACGTTGTCGAAGTGGGTTTCCACGACGGGAACGCAGCGGATCCCCATCTTGTCCTCGACCTTCTCGACCGAGAATCCCGGAGTCCCCTTCTCCACTACGATGGCGCTGATCCGGCGCGACTTCGATGTCGGGTCGGTTACGCAGAACACGCTGTAGATGTCCGCCACGCCGCCGTTGGTAGTCCACTTCTTCTCGCCGCAGATCACGTAGTCATCGCCGTCCTCGCGCGCGGTGACCGAGAGCCCCTGGGCGTCAGAACCGGCGAACTTCTCCGAGAGACAGAAGGCGACGAGCTTCTCGCCCGCCGCAACCTGGGGCAGCCAGCGCTGCTTCTGCTCCTCGGTGCCGCCCAGGATGATCGGGAACGAGCCCAAGGCGTTGACGGCGAAGGCCACGCCGAACCCCGAGTCGGCTCGCGCCAGCTCCTCGGTGACCCGCGCAAGAGCCAGGACACCGGCTCCGTGTCCGCCGTATGCCTCGGGGATGAAAGTGCGGAAGAGCCCCGCCTCCGCCACGGCCTGCGCCGCCTCGCGGTTGTAGGTCTGCTCCTTGTCGTGGCGGGCGGCCAGGGGGCGGACGTACTCGTCCGCGATCTTGCGCGCGAGCTCGGCGAGCTCCTCGGCTTGAGGGCTGAAGACAACGTCGTGGGGCATGGCTGGACTCCGTGGGGAGTGGGTGCGGAAACGAGGTTCGGAGAGCGGGGATCGGAGGTCAGACGCCGCTGGGGCGTCGTGCTGGGCCCGGGCTGGCCTTCGCCTTGCCGTCGAGGCGTACCTCGAGCGAGAGGTCTCCGCGGTGGACGGTCATCGGCTTGCGGCTGACGCCTTCCTTGGTCTCGACCATGCCGTCAGGGTCGTACCAGGCTTCCAGGACCACCTCCTCGGGGATCTCCACCGGCCCCATCATGCTGTCGCGAGCACTGAGGGCGAAGACGATCTGTTTGTAGCCGTTGGCCGTCAGAGAGGTGTCCGTGGCCACTTCGTAGCGCCGCGAAAGCAGGGGAGGCGCGTGGACGGTGGGCCGAATGTTGAGGAAGAGGAAGCCCGAATCGACCTCCTTGAGCGCCATCTCGAAGACGACCGCGCCGGCGAAGAGGGGCTCGTCGGACACCTCGACATGGGCCGGCGGAAGCGGCGCGGCCCCCCCGCCGCCGGTGACCTTGACGGGCTTCTCGCCGCAGGCGCAACAGGCGAGGGCGAGGAGACTCGGGAGGATCCGGGTGGGCAGGACGGCGCCTCGGTGCGCGCTCTCTCGGTTTCTCATTTGGCTCGGCTCGAACATCTTCCGGATAGGGTTGTCCCTGTGGACCGCGCCCAACACTATACGGAAACCGTGCGCCGGAGTGCCGGTCGAGAGGGTGGAACCGGACCCCTGATGGACGAGCTAACCTACGACCGCCAGGCCACCGAAGCCCGCGAGGCGAGGGAGCTGGCGCCCTACGCCATGCGCAGCGCGAGCTCCGCGGGCCGCAGAACCCCTGAACCCGCCGACCCGCTACGCACCTGTTGGGAGCGGGACCGGGACCGGCTCGTGCACTGCACGGCGTTCCGGCGCCTGATGTACAAGACCCAGGTCTTCATCAACCGGCGCGGGGATCATCAGCGGACGCGCCTCTCCCACAGCCTCGAGGTCCACCAGGTCGCGCGCAGCGTCGGCAGCGCCCTGGGATTGAACGAGCCGCTCTGCGAGGCCCTGGCCCTGGCCCACGACATCGGCCATCCGCCCTTCGGCCACCGAGGCGAGGACGCCTTGAACGCGCTGTTGGAAGACCACGGAGGGTTCCGCCACAACGCGCAGGTCCTTCGCGTTGTGGACTTGCTCGAGCGCCGCAGCCCCGATTACCCGGGACTGAACCTGACGCGCGAGGTGCGAGAATCGCTGCTCAAGCACGAGAAGGGCGCCGACTGGCCCGCGGATCTCGAGCCGCGGCCACGCCGGCCCTGGCTCGAGGCGCAGGTGGTCGATCTGGCCGATTCAACCGCCTACAACATGCACGACATCGAGGACGGCATCGCGGCGGGGATGTTCAGCGAGGAGGAGATTCGGGAGGAAGTCGAGCCCTGGCGCACGGCCCGCGAGGTCGTCGGGCGCAGGCACCCGGGGTTCCTGGCGGTGACCGAGGACGCCAACCTGCGCGTGAAACGCGTGTCGAACCAGCTGATCAAGACCTGCATCAACGACTTGATCGAGAGCTCTCGCGCGCGCATCCGCGACGCGGGGATCGAACGGGCGCAGCAAGCCCGCGAGCACGCGGGTTCGCTCGTCGGCTACGGGCCGGAGGTTTCCGGGCAGGTGGCCGAGCTCTCCGCGTTCTTGTGGGAGCGGGTCTACCGCCACCCTCTCCTGGTCGAGTTCTCGGTCTACGCGCGCGAGGTCCTGGGGGCCCTCTTCGAGGCGTACAGCGCCTCGCCCGGCGAGATGGCACCCTGGTATCGCGCCTGGGCGGACGATGTCGGCCTGCCGCGGGCGGTGTGCGACTACCTGGCCGGCATGACCGACCGTTTCGCCGAGCAGGAGTGCACGCGGCTGACCGGGCGCTAGCAGCCCCACCACAAGGCCAGACAGAGCAGCAGAGCGGCGGCGGCCCAGGCCAGCGCCCGGACCAGACCGGAGGGGGTCTCGCCCTGCGCGGGCTCCTCGGCTCGCAAGGCCGTGAAGAGGGGTTCCACGAGGTCGTCGTTCGCGCGTCGTCGCTGCTCTGGGTCCAAACCGGTTTTCTCGCCGCACCCGGCGGGCGGCCGGGGCTTTCTATACTCTCACTCCCAGGTGCGCCGTGCAGCCGATTCCCCACACCTTCGACGACGTGTCCCTGCGAGAGCTGGCCCTGACCCACTCCTCCACGGGGGCGCGCAGGGACAATGAGCGCCTGGAGTTCTTGGGCGACGCCGTGCTGGACCTCCTGACGGCGGAGCACCTCTACGCCGACCCCGACGACCTCCCCGAGGGTCTGATGACCGAGCTGAAGGCCTCGGTCGTCTCCCGGCGCCCCCTGGCGGAGGCGGCGACGCGCCTCGGCCTGGAGGAACTCGCCCACATCGGCCCGGGCTTGCGCCGCCGGGCCTTTCCGCGCTCGGTGCTCGCCAACCTGTACGAGGCCGTGCTCGGTGCGGTCTACTTGGACGGAGGACTCGAGTCCGCCCACGCCTTCGCGCACGCCACCCTGGCCGAGGAGTTCGCGCGCACACGCGAGGTCAAGAGCGCCGCGAACCCCAAGCAGGAGCTGCAAGAGCTCTGCCAGAAGCGCTGGGGAGCCCCGCCCGCCTACCAGACCCTCGACAGACGCGGCCGCGCCCACGCGCGGGCGTTCCTGGTGGCGGCGGAAGCCGACGGCAACCGCTTCCCGGCGGCCTGGGGCCGCAACCTGAAGGAGGCCGAGCGCTGGGCGGCCTTCGAAGCGCTCCTGGTTCTCGAACCCCCCGACCGCGGGTGAGCGACTCCGCGCACCCGGCGCAGCCACTCATCGATCTCGACGAGCTCGCGCGCACCCTCGACCTGCCCGGCGTCAGCGAACGCCTGAGAACGGGTGAGACCGTGGCCCTCGGCGGCCTTTGGGGCTCGTCGCAAACCTGCGTCCTGGCCGCGCTGACGCGCTGCTCTCAGGGTCCGTGGGTCGTGGTCGCCTCCTCCGACAACGAGGCGCGGGCGGTGGCGGACGACCTCGAGACCCTTGGACTCGAACCCGCCTTCTTCCCCGCGCGCGAGAGCTTCGCGCGCCGCGGCGATGCCGACGTCGGGAACCTGCGCCTGCGGCTCGAGCTCGCCCGCACCCTCTCGGGACCGCCCCCCCAACGTCCGCGCCTGATCGTCGCGTCGCTGCTCTCCATGCTGCAGCCGATCCCCGCAGCCGCGGACATGGAAGCGACCATTCTGCGACTCGAACTTGGCCAGCACCTCGACCCCGAACATCTTCTCAAGCGCCTCGTAACGGCGGGCTACACGCGCCAGCCCCTCGTTGCCGCCCCTGGCGAGGTCAGCCTGCGGGGCGACATTCTCGACCTCTTCCCCCTGGCCAGCCCCCTGCCTCTGCGCATCGAGCTCTTCGACGACGAGATCGAGTCCTTGCGCACCTTCGACGCGGCCGACCAGCGCAGCGTCGAATCCCTCGCACGGATCGAGGCGAGCCTGACCGGCGACACCGGTGGGATCGAGGACGGGGACGGCGAGCATCCCGCGCGCCTGCTCGCACCGGCGGCGGTCTGGGTGGAGATCGAGCCCCTGCGCAGCGAGGACCGCTCCCAGAGCCTGCGCATCCAATCGCCCTCCCACGGGCGCTCGATGAGCATCCTCGAGGGGGAACGGGACGCGCGCGCGCACTTGACCCTCCAGAGCCTGCCCGGTGACGGGCGCAATTTCGACACGCGCTCGGTACAGGCCCTGGCCGTCGGCATTCTCGAGGCCCCCCAAGCCCTGCGCGAGGCCTCCGACGGCGCCGAGCGCGTGATCGTGCTGTGCCCCACCGAGGTAGAGCGTGCACGCTTCTGCGAGCACGTCGAACGGCACGGCGGCGTGGCGGGCCTCGCGGCCTCCGTGGGCAACCTCGCGCGCGGCTTCCGCATCCCCGCCGCCGGCCTGATGGTCGTCAACCACCGGGAGCTGACCGGGATCGCGGGGCGGGTGCGCCCTCGCAAGGACCAGCCGGCCCACAAGGCGCGCGCCATCCAGTCGTTCTTCGAGCTCAAGCTCGGCGACCACGTCGTCCACGCGGTCCACGGCCTCGCACGCTTCGAAGGACTCGAGCGCATGTCTCGCGGGGAGGGCGAGGAGGAGCATCTGCACCTCGTCTTCGCCGACGACGTGAGCGTCTTCGTTCCCGCCGCCCGTATCGACATCGTCCAGCGCTACATCGGCACCGGCTGCGCTACGCCGGCCCTCGACCGCATCGGTGGACAGAGCTTCCGCAAGCGCAAGGAACGGGTGCAACGGGCACTCGTGGACCTGGCCGGAGACCTGTTGGAGGTAAACGCTCGGCGCGCCGTCTCGACCCGCGAGGCCTGGCCCGCCGACGACGAGATCGTCCGGGAGATGATCGCGGCCTTCCCCCACGAGGACACCCTCGACCAGGCCCAGACCGACGAGGAAATCCAGGCCGACCTGTGCGGACCGAATCCGATGGACCGTCTACTGTGCGGGGACGTGGGGTTCGGCAAGACCGAGCTTGCCGTGCGCGCCGCCATGCGCGTGGTGAACGGGGGCGGGCAAGTCGCGTTCCTCGCTCCGACGACGCTCCTCGCTCAGCAGCACGTCGATACGTTCCGCGCACGCCTCGCCGAATTCCCTGTAACGACCGAGATGCTCTCGCGTTACGTGAACCCCGCGCGAACGCGGGAGGTGCTCGAGGCCACGGAGGCCGGCAAGGTGGACATCCTGATCGGCACGCACCGCATCCTCTCCGCCGACGTGCGCTTCGCGAAGCTGGGCCTGGCGATCATCGACGAAGAGCAACGTTTCGGAGTCGCGCACAAGGAGCACTTCAAGCGTCTGCGATCGCAGATCGATCTGCTGACTCTGACCGCTACGCCGATCCCGCGCACGCTGCACATGTCCCTCTCGGGGGTGCGAGACATCTCCGCCTTGACCGTCGCGCCCACGGGGAGGCAGGAGATCGAGACGCGCCTGGGCTACCTCGAGGACGACGCCCTGATCCGCGAGGCCCTCTTGCGCGAGAAGAACCGCGGCGGACAGGTGTTCTTCCTCCACAACCGCGTCTGTTCGATCGAGGCGATGGCCGCCCACGTGAGCGCCCTGGTCCCCGAGTGTTCCTTCGCCATCGGCCACGGACAGATGTCGGCGGGCGAGCTGCGACGCGTAATGCAGCTGTTCACGCGCGGTGAAATCGACGTGCTGGTCGCGACCACGATCATCGAGAGCGGCCTCGACATCCCGGCCGCGGGCACGATCGTCGTGCACCGGGCGGACCGCTTCGGGCTCAGCGAGCTGCACCAGCTGCGGGGCCGCGTCGGTCGCGGAGTGAACAAGGCCCGGTGCCTGCTGCTCGTCGAGAAGGCCGTCCCCCTGCGCCAGGCGGCACGCGATCGGCTCAAGGCCCTCGAGGAGATGAACCAGCTCGGGGCAGGCTTCGCCATCAGCATGCGCGACCTGGAAATCCGCGGCGCCGGCAACGTGCTGGGAGCCGAGCAGTCCGGACACATCGCCGCCGTCGGCTACGATCTGTACTGCCGCCTGCTCAAGCAGACGATCGAACGGATGCACTCGGGGGCCACCTCCGAGGAGCTGGCGAGCGGCGAGCTGGCCGACACCGGGGTCGAGCTGGAACTGGGGATCGACGCCTTCCTGCCGGAGGACTGGATCCGGGGGGTGGAGACGCGCCTCGAGCTGCTGCGGGAGCTGGCGGAGATCGACTCGGAGGAGTCCCTGGAGGCCGCCGAGGCCATGCTGCGTGACCGCTTCGGCCGCATTCCCCCCGAGGCTCGGGGCCTCTTGCGCACCTTCCGCCTGCAGGCGGCCCTCGGCGAGCACGGAGTTCGGCGCTTGAGCTGGCAGGGGGACGCCTATCTGTTGGGCTTCTCCGATCGGGTGCGCCTCGAGGCCTGGCTGGCTCCCGCCTCCGTCGAGCTACGCCCGATCCGCGCGGGACTGGCCCACCTGCGCGCCCCCGCGGGGTGCCGGACCCCCGGGGCCGCGCTGGAGTGGATCGAGGGTCTCTTGGACCCACGCCGCTCATGAAGGCTTGCTCCGAACGCGGCTGCCCGTCTCCCGGCGGTGCCCTCGGGGTCTCGAGCCCGCGCAGGTGACTCTGATGAGTCGGCGAGGCCGGCGAGAGCCGAGGAGCACTGCCTGGGGGCGAGAGGAGCCCGCAGGCGACCGCTCGCGAAGGTCGGCGCGCGTCTTCAGGGACCATGCGGGTTGAAGCTTCCCTCGCACGGGCGGACAATGAGCACCGCCCGAGCTCTCCGCGACCCATGATCCTCACCACGCTTTGCGCCATCGCCGCGCTCCAGGGCGCGCCCGCCGAAGCCCCTCCCCCCGCACGCGGCCAGTGGTCGCTGCTCAACGGCGTTGAGGTCGTCGTCAATGGCGACGTGCTCACGCGCCGCCGTCTCGAGCGCATCCTCCGCCGCGAGGTGCGCCGCTACGGGATCACCACTCGGGGCGAGTTCGAGCAGCTCCGGGAGATGATCTACCGCAACTCGGTGGACAACCTGCTGATGCGCCAGGGCGGGGCGGATCTGGACCTCGACGCCTCGGCCATCGATCGTCTCGTCGCCAGATGGTGGGACTCGCGCACCGCTACTGCGGGCGGAGTCCAGGCGATGCAGGAGACCCTGGAGGAACAGCTGCTCAACGCTGCCGACCAGCGCGAGATCTACAGCGAAAACGTGATGCGGTACAGATTCGAGAACACCGTTACGGGCCGCGACCTGGGGCCGAGGGGCCGGGTCATCCAGGACCGCTTCGTTCGCCCCGGTGAACGCCAAGCGGCCTACCGGCAGATGTGTCGGGAACGCTGGAACCTCGACGCTATCGGCGGACGGTCCCCGCGCCTGGTGCTCCAGGAGCTGCTGATCCCCGTGCGCGCGAGCGAACCGGCCGAGGCGGCCCGCGAGCTGCTCGCCGACCTGTTGGCCCAGGTCGAGGAGGGCGAGGACTTCTCCGTCCTGGTGGAGGAGTTCGGCGAGCGCGCCAACGACGGGCTGACCGAACCCCTGAGCCTGGCCGAGGTGGAGCGTCTCTTCGGAGGCCAGCTGGCCGAGGGGCTGCGGGAGGCTCCGCTGGACAGCGTGACCCCGCCCCTGCCCATCATGAGCGGCGAGGAGGTCATCGCTTGGCGCGCGGTCCAGCTCCGGGAGGTGCTGCCCGCGTCGATCCCCCCCTTCGCGGACCTCGAGGTGCAGGAGGCCGTCGAGCGGCGGCTCCTGGAGCGGCGCGACGGAATCCACCGCAAACGCGCCCTCGACAAGATCCTGGCCGCCTCCTACGTCTGGACCCCCGGCGGCGGCGCTGCTGGGTCCGAGGGCCGCTAGCAGCGCGATGGCGTTGCTCTCGCGGGCTGCCTGGTGTCGAGAGGAGTCTCGGTAGTTCGCCAGCGTAAGCGTGGATATACTCTGAACCCCCGCACGCCCCCCGCGTTGGGGAGAAGCACTGCGGGAGGAGCCGCCGCCGGCCCCAGCACCCGCACCAGCATCCGCACCCGGGGCCCCGGGAGCCCGTCCCGAGGCCCCGATCAAGGACAACCGGAACGAGAGACCTGGGAAGAGAACCCTGGAGAGCCCCCGGAATGAGCACCCCGTCTGATTACGAGAACATTCAGATCGAGAGCACCCTCCCCAAGCCGTGGGAGGAGGAAGTCACCTTCAACGACGTCCTCTACGACTGGATGAGCCGCGCCCCCTGGCTGGGGATTTCGGCCGTGGCCCACGTCATGGGATTCCTGGTGCTCTCCCTGATCCCCTGGAACCTGCTCTCCAACGATGAAGGCGGTGAGATCAACGCCGACATCGAGCAGGTTCCCGAGGAGATCTTCGAGGACCCGCCGGAGGAGGAGGAGCCCCCGATCGAGGAGGAGGAGCCCCTCGAGGAGCCCGTGCTGAAGGACGCGGAGATCTCCGACCACAACGAGACGGACGACGACCAGGACTACGAGAGCTCCGAGGGCGACCCTGACTTCCTCTCCGACTCCCCCTTCGACGACAAGGCTTTCAACGATGTGATCGGCATCGGTGGCGGCGCCGGCGGCAAGTTCGGCGGGCGCTTCGGCGGACGCCGCAACCTGCGCGCCGCGGGAGGCTCGGGCACCGAACAGGCCCTCAAGGACGGCCTCGAATGGCTGGCGAACCACCAGGATGAGGACGGCAAGTGGGACTCCGACGAGTTCATGAAGCACGACCCGCCCAACGACCAGTGTGGAGGTCCGGGTCAGCCCGAGTTCGATGTCGGCCTCACCGGCCTCGCCCTGCTGGCCTTCCTGGGTGACGGTCACACGACGCGCCAGGGTCTGTACCGCGAGAAGGTCACCAAGGGCATCAAGTGGCTGCGCGAACAGCAGGACTTCGAGGACGGCCTGATCGGCGAGAAGATCGGCCACTCCTACATGTACAGCCACGGCATCGCGGCCCTGGCGGTCTGCGAGGCGTACTACTTCTCCAAGTCTCCCCTGATCCGCGGCACCGCCCAGAAGGCGATCAACTTCATCAGCCGAGCCCGCAACCCCTACGCCGCCTGGCGCTACGAATCTCCGCCGGACGGGATGAACGACACGTCGGTCACCGGCTGGATGATCTTCGCCATGAAGTCGGCCGAAGAGGCCGGCCTGACGATCGACAGCCAGGCCTTCACCGACGGCATGTCCTTTATCGACGAGGTCACCGACAAGGCCACCGGCCGCGTCGGCTACAACACGGTCGGCTCGCCGAGTTCACGCATGGACGGCGTGAACGATCAGTACCCGACCGACAAGACCGAGTGCATGACGGCGGTCGGCCTACTTTGCCGGTTCTTCATGAATCAGGACCCCGGCGAGGACGACATCATGGTCAGGCACGCCGATCTCCTGCTCAAGGCGCTGCCGGAGTGGGACCCCGACGGACTGACCAACGACATGTACTACTGGTACTACGGCTCGTACGCGATGTACCAGATGGGCGGGCGGCACTGGAAGGGCTGGAACAGGGCCTGCAAGAAAGCCGTGCTCGAATCCCAGTGCAAGCCCGGCGCGTCGCGCGGCTCCTGGGATCCGATCGGCCCCTGGGGCTTCTCCGGCGGTCGCGTCTACTCGACGGCCATCGGCGTGCTCTGCCTCGAGGTCTACTTCCGCTACGCCAAGGTACTCGGCGCGCGCTGAGCCCGGCGCATCGGAAGAGCGCTCAGAGCCCCGCGGGCCCCACGGCCGGCGGGGCTCTTCTCGATGCGGCCCACCTCGGCGGGGCTCGCATCGTCGGCGCTCCTTGGGGCCTCGTCCTCCCCAATCCCCGCCGTGGATTGAACCGCGCGCGGAGCGCCGCGTTTCTCCGCGTGCTACTACCCCAGCCATCGACGAACGCCACCCCAGCTCACTCGATCCTCCGAGACTCCGCCCGCAGCCGTCACCGAGAGCGGTGATGAGCGCGGACGAGGGCGCGAGCGCGCCTGGAAAGGGATGGTATGTCAGGAAGACGAATCGACACTTGGTCGGACGATCGCTCGTCGTCGCCTCGCGCGTGGGAGGAAGACCTCTCGTTCCAGGAGGCTGTGTTGCAGTGGATGGACCGCGCGCCGTGGCTGGCACTCTCGCTGGCGACCCACGCGATGATCCTCCTAGTGCTCTCGCTGATCCCCTGGAAACTGCTCGAGGCGCGCGAGCCCCCGGTGATTCGTACGGCGGTCGAACCCGTCAGCGAGGAGACCTTCCGCGACCCGCCCCCCGAGGCCCCGCCGGAGATCGTCGAGACCGCCTTGCCGGAGGAGCCGACCCTGGTCGAGGAGCCCGTCGTCGAGCCTCTCGACGAGTCCACCGAGCAGAGCGAGGCCCCCGCCGAGGGCGACCCCGACTTCCGCTCGGACGCTCCCTTCGCCGAACTGGCCATGGGCAAGGTCCTCGGCGTCGGCGGCCCTCCCGGTGGCCTCTATGGAGCACGCTTCGCGGGTGGACGCGGGCGCGGCGGGCGGGGACGGGGGGGGGAAACCCACGTTGCTCGCGGACTCGACTGGCTCGCCCGTCACCAGGATGCCGATGGGAAGTGGGACGCGGATGACTTCATGCTCCACGACCCGGCGAGCGACGTCTGCGACGGCCCCGGCCAGCCCGAGCACGACGTGGGCCTGACCGGCCTGGCGCTGCTGGCGTTCTTGGGGGACGGGCACACGACCGCCCGCGGCGCGTACACCGAACACGTTCTGCGCGGTGTGCGCTGGCTCAAGGAGCAACAGGATCCCGAGAGCGGCCTGCTGGCGGAGCCCATCGGCCACGCCTACCTCTACGATCACGCAATCGCCACCCTGGCCCTGTGCGAGGCCTACTACTTCTCGAACAACCCGCTCCTAGGCCGCAGCGCCCAGGCGGCGGTGAGCTTCATCACGCGAGCCCGCAATCCCTACGGCGCCTGGGGCTACGACGCACCGCCCACGGGCCGCAGCGATACTTCCGTGACGGGCTGGATGGTCTTCGCTCTCGAATCCGCCCAACAGGCCGGGCTGACGGCGGACAGCCAAGCCCTCGCCGACTCGTTGGCCTGGCTCGACGAGGTGACCGACACCACGGGCCGGATCGGCTACCGCACGCCCGGCTCGACGAGCTCGCGCGTGCAGGGCGTGAACGATCACTATCCGACCGACCGGACCGAGTGCATGACGGCCGTGGGCCTGCTCTGCCGCTTCTTCCTCGGCCAGGATCCGGAGCAGGTGGAGGCGATGGAGCGTGGCGCCGCGCTCCTCGAACGCGCCCTCCCACGCTGGGACCCCGACGGCCTGACGAACGACATGTACTACTGGTACTACGGCTCGTACGCGATGTACCAGATGGGCGGCTCGCACTGGCGGGCGTGGGAGCAGGCCATGCACAAGGCCGTGGTCGCCTCCCAGCGCAAGGACGGTGCCGCCGCAGGCTCCTGGGATCCGATCGGGCCGTGGGGATTCTCGGGCGGGCGCGTCTACGCGACGGCATTGGGCGTCCTCTCCCTGGAGGTCACCTTCCGCTACGGGCGCGTCCTTGGAGCACGCTGAGCAACGCCTTCCGTGCCCCCGCGAGGCGCTTGCCGCGGATGGCATCCTCCGCCCCATGCAAGAGCGGGCCGGCCCGTCAGGGCCGGCCCGCTCGAAGAGAAGTACGAACGAGTTCGACGCCCCCCTCGCGGGGCCGCGCCTTCATGCCATCACGGGCAGATCTCGATCTCCAGGGCGTCGGAGAAGTTGAAGGTCGCGCCGCCGTCGGCGGGATCCCGGTACCAGAACTGAACGTACCAGGTGTCGCCGTCGATCCACTGACCGTTGCCGGAGCCGCCGATCGGGGGACTGTCCCAGTCCAACGTGTAGGAGGCGTCTCCAAACAAGTCGAGCTGAACGACCGGCAAGCGGTAGGTCCCGAGGAACCCGGCACCGATGCAGCGCACGCCGTTGCCGAAGGGCGCCTGGATCAGGTCCGGACCGTAGTAGAAGATCCCGAGCTGGTTCGAGGGACCACCGTAGGCCTCCAGCGTGAAGTCCTGGCCGGAGTAGCTGGGCTCGCCCACGTAGCTCATGACCATGCCGCCCCCCACCGAGTTGGGGGAGGTCACGCAGACGTTGGTCGGCGCGGGGCAGGAGCCGCCGCCACCGCCACCCTCGAGGTCGGTCGGATGCGCTTCGGAGAGGTCATCGTGGGAGCCGCCGTTGCGACGCACGAGAACGTCACCGGGGCCGGCCGTGGCAGGCAGGGTCCCCGAGACGGAGGTGCCGTTCGACGTCAGGTTCGTGATCTTGATCGGGACGCCACTGCCCCCGATACCCGCCTGGGTGAGCCAGATCTGGTTGCCCGAGCTGTCGAAGTTGGTCCCCGTGACCGTGATCGTGCTACCGGAGACTGAGACGCCGTCGATCGTCGGCTTGTTGCCGTTGGCCGCGCCGTAGGCGGCCTTGATGCCGTTGCTGTCGTCGGTCGCGATCGAACGCGCCGAGACGCCGGAGCCGGAGATCGAGGGATACATCGTCGCGCCGCCCGTGGTCGTGTGGCCAAGCCCGTAGGCGTGACCCGCCTCGTGACAGGCGACACCCTGCAGGCAGATCCCGCTGATGTTGGTCCCCGGGCCGTCGTGCCAGGTCCAGCTCTCGTAGTAGCGGATGCGCCAGCCGTTGGAGCTGGGGCTCTCGGTGAAGGCCAGGACGCCACCGCTCCCGCCGCTCAGGCCGGAGTGGACGTTGTCGTTGATCCCGCCGGTCGAGGTGTGCTCACCCTGGAAGGAGGGGTCGAAGTTCGCACCGCCGGAGCCGAGGCCGCCGTTCTGGTGCGGGTCGCCGTTCCCGTCATTGTGCAGGGCGCTCTGCCACTCGATCGAACCCTTCCAGATCGCCATGACCGCTCCCTGGTAGCCGGGGAAGTTGTCGTCGGGGACCTGGTTGTTGTTGGCCTGGGAGTCGGTGAAGTTGTTGTAGATCCGGAAGTCGCGCTGGGTCTGGCTCAGGGCGAAGCCCAGGAGGGTGTAGCCCTCGGCCTCTTGGGCCGGGAGGGTCATCAGCGCAGCGGTGCCGAGGGCGACCGACGGCAGGATCAGATTCTTGATTCTCATTGTGTTCTTCCTCCTCTACTTGCCTTCGGCCAGCGACTTGATCTGCTGACCAAGGTCGCCGAGCGCGGTGTTGCTCGAGATCGCATAGCCCTCGCCCTGCCCCAGGACCACATGTTGGGTCCGGCCCTCGACGACCTGGTACAGGCCCCCGTGTGAAGCGTAGAGCGCGTTCGCGGCCAAGTCGCCGCCCATGTTGTCGGACCACTTGTAGAAGGCCACGACCTCGTTGCCGATCTTGACGTCGTCCTCGGCCGGGGCCTCGGAGTTGTTCACGCCCTGCTCGTCGTCGATCCAGCCACCGGGATAGGTGACGACGACGCTCGTAGCCTGACCGGTCTCGAGGGAAGTACCCTCGATGGTCAGGTGCGTGTAGTACAGCTCGGGTCCGTCGATGGGGGGGTCGATACGAATGACCTCGCGCGCGGTGATGGTGCCGTGGACCGAGCCGTCGGTCTTGGCCACCATCTGGGGCAAGGTCAGGCGCTCGATCTGGGCCAGCCCCAGGGCGCCGCCAGCCAACAGGGCCGCGGTGCAGAGCGGGATAATGCGCTTCATTTCAAACAAACCTCGTAGTAGCAGAGGGGTGGAGGGAGATTCTGAGAGTGGCACGACGATGCTGGCGGCGACTCGTGCGTCCTCTGCATTCTGAACCGAAATCCGCTCTCCGACGAGGATCTCGGGGAAGAAAATCGCGCCCTGAGGAACCGGGAACCCCCTTTCCGCGTCTCTATCTCGGTGGTGCATGCCTGCGGTTTCGCCTCCGCGGGCCCATCACAGGGGTCGGGACGCTCCCAGGGGCCTCTACGGCGATGTGCGTGTGGTACAGGCCTGGAGAAGCCCTCCTCCGCCCTTCCCGAGCCAGTCTGTAAGAGATTCGTCCGGCGAGCACCGCCGGATCCCTCCCGGCCCCGGCGCGGAGCGTCACGCTCCCCCCGCGACTCGCTCCCGGTCGCTCCGGCCGAGCCTCGCTGGCATCACCGATGCCTCCGCGGGCGGATGCCGAGCGGGCCTTGGAGCCACCCGCTCGCAAGCCCCCACCCGTCGCGAGCGGGGAGAGGTCCGTCAGCAAACGCGCCGCTCGAAGGGCCGCACGAGCTCGACCACGTTGGCGCGGTCGCGAGACAGGCCGCGTCCCTCGCTCCGAGAGCCCACGCTCAGCACCGCCGAGGGAATGCCCTCCGGACCGTCAACCCGGATCGTGATCCGCGAGGTCGCGCGCAGGAGCCCGCCGGCCCGGGTGCATTCGAGCGTACCGCCCTCCTCGTCCGCCCCGAGCCCCTCCTCGTCCGCCCCGAGCCCCTCCTCGTCCGCCCCGAGCCCCTCCTCGTCCGCCCCGAGCAGAGTCCAACGCGCGAGGTCCTCCACCATCGAACGCGCCTCGATCAGCAGTTCCTCACGCCGCATGGGAACGTGCAGCGGCCGGAGGTTCCGGTCCGCGTCGCGTGCCGAGGATGCAAGGCGCCCGGCCATGAAGGGGAAGGCCTACGCCTGGGGCGGCTATGACTTCGAGCCGACCGCGTTCGACAGGCGCCGCTTGGTGCGTGCCGCCGCGTTGCCGTGAATGATGTTCTTCTGGGCCGCCTTGTCCACCCGGCTCATCGCCTCCGGCAGGTGGGCCTGGGCTTCCTCGGCCGTCCCGGCTCCGGTGACCTTCTTCACGGCGGATCGCATGGCGCTGCGGAAGACCTTGTTGGCGTCCCGCAGCCTTGCGCTCTGGCGCAGTCGTTTGCTCGCTTGCTTGTTGTTCGGCATCTGTCTCTTGAACCTACTTGAATCGTTCCATCTTCCCGGCCACGTCGCGGTAGCCGATGTCGACCTCGAAGATGCGGGAATACCAGGAACGAGCGGTCTCGTCCTCGCCCTCGGCCTCCGCGATCTCGCCGAGATTGTACAGGATCTCCTTGGTCCGGTCGTCCCCGGCTCCCGCTCCCTCGAGGGCACGCTCGAAGTGCTTGCGCGCCAGGTCCCCGAAGCCCTTCTTCTGAAACGCCTGTCCCAGGTAGAACAGGGCGTCCGCCTTCTGGCGCGGGTCATCGACCGCCTTCTGGAACTCCGCCAGGGCCTCATCGTGGGATCCCGAGCGCAGAAGGAGCTTGCCGAGCTGCACCCGCAGGCCCGCGTCCGCGGGGCGCAGGCTCAGCAGGCTGCGGGCGCTCTCGACCTGGAAGTAGCGCAGCTGCTCCTCGATCCGGCTCGCCTCCTCGGCGTTTCCGTCCTTGTCCGCCCGCGAGAGACGGCGCTTGAGAACCTTGGACTTCAGGCCTCCCAACCGCCGCACGAGGTCGAAGGACCCCTTGCGGTAGTCCGCCGCGCGCTCGAGCATGTCGAGGGCGGCCTCGGGGTCCTCGAGCTTCTCGTGGACGCCGGCCATCTCGACCATCAGGTCCGGGTTGGAGGGGGCCTCGCTGAAACGTCCCTCGAGGCGCTCGAGCTCCTCCCGCAATTCTCCCTCGGAGAGGTGCAAACGCTGCGAGCGCTCGAGCGCTCGCGCCTCGTCCTTGTCCTTGATCTGGTCGCGGCTGTGGCGCGCGGTCTCGAACCCCCCGCTCTGGAGGGCGGTCTCCGCCGCGAGGTTCTTGCGCGCCTTGAGCGCGTCCTGATCCCGAGGATCGGCATCGAGAGCGCGTTCGTAGTACTTCAGCGCCGCGACCGGGTCGCCGGCGCGCCGCACCATCTCCCCGGCGCTCTTGAGGCCCTCGGGGTTGCGCGGGTCGATCTCGGCCACGAACTCGTACACCGCCCGAGCCGACTGGAAGTGCCCGGCAGCCTCGAGCTCCCGGCCGAGCATCAGGTTGGCTTCGACGTTGAGCGGGCTGGTGGCAAGGTAGGATTCGAGAGACTTGGCGCAGGCGTCGTGGCGGCCCGCCTTGCGTAGGGTGCGGGCGAGGGTGAGCGGAGCGGCGCCGGAGAGAGCGCGCAGGAAGCGCCCGCCCTGCTTGGCCTCATGTCGTTTCTTGAGCACACGCCGCAGGCCGGCCCGCGCGTCGCCCTGGTCGGGGTCGATCTCGAGCAACTGCTGGTAGAGCTCCACGGCGAAGTCGTAGTTCTTCCTCCGCGCGGCCTCTTCCGCCTTCTGGATGTGCTTGGAGAAATCCAATTCCTGCTCGCCCGCCGCGCCTCCTACCGTTCGCCCACCCGCTGGGGGCGGAAAATCTTAGGGGCGCGGCGTGGGAGCGTCAACGCGGGCTATCCTCAGCCGTCGTTCCCGCAGTCCCCGCCCCCGCCATGTCCGAAGCCCTCGAGCTCCAACTGACCCTCTACCCCGAGCCCGTCCTGCGCAAGCGGGCTGGGGAGGTGGAGGCCTTCGGCCCCGATCTCGAGGCCTTCGTGGAGGCCATGTTCGAGTGCATGCGCAAGAGCGGCGGGGTCGGCCTGGCCGCTCCCCAGGTCGGCGACCGGCGACGCATCCTGGTCTTCAACCCCACCGGCGCCCCCGAGGACGACGTGGTGCTGGTCAATCCCGAGATCGTCGATCGCTCGGGCCCCGTGACCCTGCACGAGGAGGGGTGCCTCTCCTTCCCGAGCATCTACGCCGAGGTCCGCCGCCCCGACCGCTGTCGGATCACCGCCGTCGATGCCGCCGGCAAGCCCCTGGAGGCAACCTACGAGGGGTTCGCGAGCCGCGTCGCGCAGCACGAGTTCGACCACCTCGAGGGGGTCCTGCTGGTCGATCGCATGTCCCCCGCCGACAAGCTGCGCAACCGGTCCTTCCTCGAGGAGCTCGCCGAACGCTACCAGGCCGCGCGGGACCGGGGCTGAGGCCGATGCCGCGCCAGCACGCCAGGGGCCAATGATCACCAGCCGCGGGGTGGGGAGCCTGCCGGAAGCCCCCGAGGACACCGCCGTGGTCTCGATCGGGGTCTTCGACGGGGTCCACCTCGGCCACCGGGCCATCCTGGAAGCCAACCTGGCGCGCGCCGAGGCCCTGGGCGCCCGGCCGACGGTGGTCACCTTCTCCGGGCACCCCAAGGCGGTCCTCCTCGGGCGCGCCCCGCGCATCCTGACGCCCCTCGATCACCGCCTGGAGCTCTTCGCCCGGGCCGGGGTCGCCCACACCCTTGTCCTGGAGTTCGACGAGGAGCTGCGCGCCGTGAGGGCGGAGGACTTCGTGCGGGAGGTCCTCGTCGCCCGCCTGGGGGCGATCGCCTTCGTTCTGGGCTTCGACAGCAAGTTCGGCCACGACCGCGGGGGGACGCCCGTGCGCCTGCGGGAGCTCGGCTGCGATGTCGAGGTCGTGCCCAAGGTGGTCGCCGGAGAGCGAGCCATCTCGAGCACGGCCATCCGAGAGGCCGTCGAGCTCGGGGACCTCACCGGCGCGGCGCGGATGCTCGGCCGCCGGGTGAGCGCCTTCGGCAAGGTCGTGCGCGGGGCCGAGCTGGGACGCGAGCTGGGATTCCCGACCGCCAACCTCGATCTCGACCACCAGCTCCACCCTCCGCCGGGGGTCTACGCCTGCTTCGCCCACCTCCAGCGCGCCGCCGACGCCCCGGCCGAGCCCCTGCCCGCGGCCTGCAACATCGGTTATCGCCCCACGGTGGACGAGCAGGCCCCCCCCGAGCCGTTGGTCGAGGTGCACTTGCTCGGTGTCGAGCGTGACCTCTACGGCTCGCACGTCGAGCTCGAGTTCGTGGCCCGCCTGAGGTCCGAGCGGCGCTTCGACGGCCTCGACGCCCTGCGGACCCAGATCGGCCGGGACGTGGAGCGGGCGCGCGAGGTCCTCGAGCGGACGCGCTAGCAGCCCGTCGGCGTTTCTCTCACGGGCTGCTCGGGCAATGTCCCGCGCGGGGCGAGTGTCCCTCAGCCGGGAGTTGCCCCGCGCCCGCGGGGCGGCATAATCTGCGCTCCGTCGGGCGGGTAGCTCAGTTGGTAGAGCACTTGACTGAAAATCAAGGGGTCACCGGTTCAAGTCCGGTCCCGCCCACCAGCTTCTGAAGCCGGCGCGGCATGCGCCCGCCGTGCGGCGCGATGGCTCCCCGGGGCGTGCTCTCACCGCGACCGCGCACTCCCCGCAGCCTCGCTCCGCGTGCAGCCATGCCCTCCCAAGAACCCAAGGTCATCACCGGCTCCGACCCGACTCGCGTGAGCATCGAGTGGACCGACGGTCACGTGACCGCCTACCGCACGAGCGTACTGCGCGGCCTCTGCCCCTGTGCCGGGTGCGTCAACGAGGTCACCGGCGTGCGGACCCATGACCCCGTGAGCGTGCCCGCAGACCTGACCCAGACCGACCTGCGCCTCGTCGGGCACTACGGGCTCACCCTGCGCTTCTCCGACGGGCACGACACGGGGATCTTCCCCTTCAGCGCCCTGCGCCGGGACGGCACGGGAGAGGACTGATCGTCCCCGACGCGGGCGTCGCGGGGGTACACTCCTTCCATGGAGCCGCTGCGCGTGACCTCCCGCCTCGTGATCCCGCCCGAGGAGCTGGCGGCCACCTTCTCGCGCTCGGGGGGCCCGGGGGGACAGAACGTCAACAAGGTGGAGACGCGCGTGACCCTACGCTTCAGCGTGACGCGCAGCGC
Organism: Planctomycetota bacterium; assembly: GCA_002686265.1. Taxonomy (GTDB): domain Bacteria; phylum Planctomycetota; class UBA1135; order UBA1135. Next base: position 1,589 of record NZBA01000087.1, on the reverse strand, counting down.
GGCCCTCTCCGAAGCCCAGCGGGAGCGGGCCCTCGAGCGCTTGGCGCCGCGCCTCTCGGGCGGTGGAGAGCTGATCGTGACCTCCCAGCGCACGCGCCGGCGAGCCCGTAACCTGGAGGACGCCAGGGAGCGCCTGGCGGCCCTGCTCCGCGAGGCCACGGCGGTCCGCAAGTCCCGGCGCCCCACGCGCCCGACGCGCGCGGCGGTCCGCAGGCGCCTGGACGAGAAGCAGCGTCGCTCCCAGACCAAGCGCGGACGGCGCGAGCTGGAATAAGGGGGACATACGAGGGGAAGGAGCACGTCGTCGCGGGCTCGCCAAGGGCCCCTCGGAGGCTCTTCCGGCCCCAAGAGGGCCGCCGGAAGGGTCGCGAACGGGGGTCGAGGCCCGTCCGTGGGAATCCCGCGCCCCCACGGGGACTTTTCCCCCTCCTTGGCGGCCCACCGTCGGATGCGGCCGCGGTCGGCGTGGACCGCCGGCCCCCGCTCGCGGGCCCCCTCGCGGGCAGGCAAGCTGGACCCCTAACTCTCTTTTCCAGAACCACTTAGGGATGACTCTCCGAGCGAGCGGGGGAGCCCTGACGGGACCTGGGGGCTGTTCCTTGGTCCAAGTCGGGGGTCTCGACAGAGCTCCGTGGGCACCCGAGTCCCAGCCCCAAGCACTTGTCCTTGCATATCTTAGGACTCCCCGCCGGGTACGGGCTGCTTTTGGGGCAGGCCATCGGCCTGCCCGCCGATCAGAAGGGTCAGTTCTCGGCACGATTTTCCGTGCTGGGGGCTTTTCCTGACCCCGGGCGCAGGGCATTCTCTGCGCGCTCTAGACCCCATCCCTTTCTCTCTGTGGTCTCTCTTCTCTCCTTTGGAGTGCAACTCACATGAACAAGTTCTTCACAACAGCGCTGGCCGGCACCCTGGTCTGCGCGACAGGCTTTGCCTCCGAGACGGAGTGGCCGGAGCTGGATCGGGAACTCGAGGCGCTGTCCTCGAGCCTGTCCACGCTGGACGGCGGCCCGTCTCTGGATGGCTGGGCCATCATCGCCTACGACAACAACAGTGACACCGACATGGGCGACTTCGCCCTGCGCAGCGTTCGCCTGAACGCCAGCGGCTCGAACGGTGACTACGGCTACTTCGTCAGCCTCGACGCCGCCGGCGGCACCGCCGGCCTCGTGGACGCCTACGCCACCTTCGGCATCGGCGGCATCTCGGCCCAGATGGGCGTGTTCCGCGCGCCGACCCTGACCAGCGCCCTGATCGACCGCAACCAGACCTTCTTCATCGACCGCTCGATGTTGGGAGCCGCGGGATCGGCGCGCGACGCCGGCCTGCAACTGAGCGGCGACATGGGCACGGTAGGCTGGTGGCTTGCCGTCATGGACGGCGCCGACACCACCGGCGACGAGTACGAGATCACCGGTCGCGTGGCCGTCGATCTGATGGGCGACGGCGCGGGCAGCACCAACGAAGGCGCTTACGGCGCCGGCGACGGCACCTGCCTGACGGCGGCTGTCGCGTTCCAGGACGATGGTGGTGATACCGCCGGCGGCAAATCCTCCCTGGCTGCAGAGGCCTCCTTCCCCAGTGGTCCCTTC
>NZBA01000086.1 GCA_002686265.1 Planctomycetota bacterium | reverse complement strand
TCCGGGGCCATGCTGCTCGGCCTCGCAGCGAGCCCCCCCAGCGCCTTGCGCTGGGTCGGCCTGGGCTGGATCACGACGATCGTCGCCCCCCTGTCGAGCCCGATCGCGATCGCCTGTAGCGGCGCCTTCCTGCGCGGATGGCGCATGAACGTCGGGGCGGCGCTACTCGGTCCAGCCTTCGTCCTGGTTCCGTTTCCCGCGGCGCTACACCAGGCCGGCGCCTTGTTCCTGCTCGCGGCGGTCGCGCTGGCCCTGTTCGGAAGGAATCGATGAGACCCTACGACGCAGTCTTCCTGGCGCTGGTGGCCAGCCGATGTCTGGACCGTCCGAAGCGTTGGTGGCTCGTGCTGCTGGTTCCGTTGTTGGCCTATGGGATCGGCTGCTGCGAGCCTCCGGGCCGGTTCGCGTTGCCCGCCACCGCCCTGCTGGTGGTGGTGCTCGTTCCGCGCTGGGCGCCGGTGGGGCTGCTACTGGCCGTGCCCGTGTACGGAACGCTCGTCCAGAGCCTCGGCGCCGCAGCGACCTGGCTGGGCCTCGATGTGGTCTTCAACTCCCTGCTGGCGCGCGTCCGCGACGATGCAGTTCCCCCGCGCCTGAGGGGGTGGCCGATCCGCCTGCTGGTCGCCGCTGTTCTCTACTACACCCTGCTGCCCCTCACCTGGCTATGACGACCACCGCCGGTCCGTTCATCCACAGCGGCCAGACCAACCGCAAGATCATGGTGATGGTGCTGGTGAGCCTCTCGCCCAGCCTGTTGGGGGCCGTCGTGCGGCACGGGATGGGCGCGGGAGTTGTGATCGTCTCCGCCATCGTGGGCGCCTGGGTGGCCGAGTGGGTCTTCGACCGCGGGCAGGCATTCGACGGCTCCGCGCTGGTCACCGGCGGAATCTTCGCCCTGGTGCTGCCGCCCACGGCCCCCTGGTGGCTCGCGATGCTCGGTGGGGCCTTGGCGATCGGCCTCGGGAAGCACGCCTTCGGCGGGTTGGGGCGCAACCTCTTCAATCCCGCTGCCCTGGCGCGGGTGGTGCTGATGGGCATCCTACCGGCCTACTTCTTCTCCCCGGCCTGGACGATCGACGGCCTGACCGCGGCCAGTCCGCTCGCCAAGGAGAGCGGGGCTCTCGGTCCGACGTTCACGGAACTCTTGAGCGGCAACACCCTGGGGAGCCTCGGGCAGGCCGCGCCGCATGCGGTGCTGGTCGGTGGGCTGCTGCTCGTGGCACTGCGTGCGGTCGATTGGCGCATCCCCCTGACCTACCTCGCCACTGTCGCGTTCCTGGCCCTGGTGCTGCCGGGGAGTGCCAGGATCGAAGGTCACGCGCCCTGGTTGCTCGGGAACCCGCTGCTGCACCTGGTCGGTGGCGGATCGCTGCTGGCCGCCTTCTTCCTGCTCGCCGATCCGGTCACCGCGCCCTTCTCACCCAACGGGCGAATCGCCTTCGCGATCATCGCGGCGCTCTACACGATGCTCGTGCGCTTCTACACCCCCTACCCCGACGGCGCGGCCTTGGCAGTCCTGTTCGCCAATGCGACCGTTCCGTTGATCGATCGCACCGTGTTGGGGATCGGTCGGACCTCGGAAGCCGGTCTCGTCGAGCCCTGGACACGATGAAGGCTCCGCGAGGCCACCGGCGACACCGGTAGCGAGGCCGGCGGTTTGGCCACCAGCCCTGAAGCTCCTACCTCCAGCTCGTCCCCATCCGGCCACCACTCGAGCCGCTACACCTGGGCCGAACTCCTCCGCCGCGTGTTTCGAGCGGATGCCCTGCGCTGCCCTGCCCGTGGCTCTCGCCGCCGACTCATCGCCGGATCTCCTTCGAGAGGACCCACCGGATCCTCTCGATCCCGCTACGCGGGACCGCGACTTACCTCACCCATCGATCCACCGTCCACCGCATCCTCACGCACCTGAATGACCTTCCCGGGTTTCTAGGACACCGGGTTTGAGCTGCCAGTTGGTCCTGACTGCGCCGTGCAGCCAAGCGGGGGAGCCGTGCGGAGTTCCGCACGCTCATCGGTCGTCAACGCACGCTCGGGCCGATGTGATAGCGCTTGAAGGGCGTGCCGAGCTCGTGGCCGTACTGGGCGACGAAGCGCGCGACGCGAGAGGAACGGTCAAATCGAAGCGCATGGCGACCCGTCGGCCGCGGGCAGGTAGTCCCGGAAGCCCTTCAGCGTACGCGGCTGGATCCTCTGTTCTCCGTCTCCCATGGTCTCACTCCGCGCTCGGCCGGGCCGGGCTCCCACCGCCGCGCGAAGAGAGCGTGTCGGTCCGCCGCGCCCATCTCACCCCGGCGCGACCGCAAGACCGCCCGCGGCCCGCGACCTGCCGAGACGCCGTCGATTGTAGGCCCTTGGAGCTTCGGCTACGGTGGAGGGCCATGCAGACCGCCAAGCCCAAGACCGCCGCCGCCCTCCTCCTGCTCGCCGTCCTGCTGTCGCCGCTGCTGGCCGCGGCGGCTCAGGACACCGAGGCAAGACCGCCCGAGGGCGACACGCCGCCGAGCGTGCTGCTGGTGACCCTCGGCACGACGCGCGCCGATCGGTTGGGCTGCTCCGGGCACGATGCTGCCAAGACCCCCGCCCTCGACGGGCTCGCGGCCGGGGGTGCGCGCTTCGAGCGCGCCTACGCCCACGTCCCCCAAACGCTCCCCGCCCACGCCTCGATCCTGACCGGCTTGCTGCCCTTCGAGCACGGCATCCACATCGACGGCCGCGCCGCCCTCGGAGAGGGGCCTTCGACCCTTGCCGAACGATTCGGCCGGCGCGGTTACCGCACCGCGGGCTTCGCCTCGGCACTCGTGCTGGAGGAGAGCTTCGGCCTCGCACGCGGCTTCGAGATCTTCGATGACACCCTCGAGAGCTCGCCCGACCGCAAGAGCGTCATGCTCGAGCGCAAGGCCGACGCCGCGGCCAGCGCCGCCTTGGCTTGGCTGGAGACCGACGACACGCGGCCTTTCTTCTGCTGGGTGCACTTCCGCGACGCCAACGCTCCCCACCGTCCGCCCCGCGGCGTGAAAGCCGAGGACCCCTACGACGCAGAGCTGGCCTTCGTGGACAGCCAGCTCGCCCGCCTGCTCGCCTGGGCCGCCGAGGCCGCGCCGGAGGCCCTCGTCGTCGTCGTCGGCGACCACGGCGAGTCTCTCGGGGAGCACGGCGAGCAGAACCACGGAATGCTCACGAACGAAGCCGCACTGCGCGTTCCCCTGCTGGTGTCGTTCCCCGGCCGAGTGGAAGCCGGCCGCACGATCACGCAGCCGGTGGGCCAGGTGGACATCGTCCCCACAGTGGCCGCGCTGTTGGGCTGGCCGGCGGTCGAGGGAGCGAGTGGGCGCAGCCTCGCCGGCCTGTTGGCGGGTGAGCAGCAGCCCGGAGAAGCGGTCGCTTTCGAGTCCGAGCTCGGCGCCCGCCAGTTCGGCCTGAGCCCCCTGCACGGGGTGCTGCTCGAGGTCGAGGAGAAGGACGGTGCGGTGGAGCTGTGGAAGCTCGTGCACTCCTCGGAGCCCGAGCTCTACCGCCTCGACACCGATCCCGGCGAGGAGCACAACCTCTTCGAGACCGAGGCGCGGCGGGCGGCGTCCATGACCGCCGCCCTCGAGCGCGTGCGGGCGCGCCCCCTGCACCCGGCCGGGACCGGCGAACCGGACATGGACGTGACGACCAACCTCGCGGGAATCGTGGAGACCGTGCCCGGGCCCGACCCGCGGCCGCGACCGGGGGGCGACGCCGCCCACCCGCGCACGGGGCTGGGCGCCATGGAGGACTTCGAGCTCGCGCGCCGCCAGGCCCACATCGGCAACGCCGTGGGCGTAGTCGAGCCCCTCGGCCGCGTGGCCGCGGCCTTCCCGCGCTCGGTCTGGATCCAAACCCTCTACGCCTCGGTCAAGATCCGCCTGCGGGGTGCGGAGGAATCCCTGGCGATCCTCGGGCAGGCCCTCGAGATCGACGACAACTTCGATCCCGCCCACCACGCGATGGCGCGCACGATGGTCGCCCTGCGCGACCCGGAAATGGCCATGGCGCACCTGCAGATCGCCGTCGAGCTGCGCCCCACCAACTTCCGTGCGCGACTCATGCTGGCCCAGAGCTTCCTGCAGCAGCGTGCCTTCGCCGAGGCTCTCGAGGAGTACCGCCAGATCACGCTGCTGCGCCCCGATGATCCCCACTCCTGGTGGAACTACGGTCGCCAGCTCCAGAACCAGAAGCAGTGGGAGACCCTCTCGGCCGCCCTCCAGGAGGGCATCGTGCACTGCAGGGACGATCTCAACCTCACCAACTACTGCTCCTGGATCCTGGCCACGAGTCCGCTCGCGGAGGGGCGCAACGGCGAGCTGGCCTTCGAGCTCGCCCGCCGCAACGCGACGGCGACCGAACGCGGCGACCCCAACGTCCTCGACTCCCTCGCCGCCGCCCAGGCGGAGATGGGCCTCTTCGAGGAGGCGGCGGCCACGGCCGAGGAAGCCCTGAAGGCCGCCCGCCTGCGGCGCATGCGCAGCATCGAGACCGCGATCACCGGCCGCAAGCGCCGCTACGAGTCGGGGCAGCCCTACCGCCTACCGCGCTGACGGACTCCGCTCGCGCCGCCAACGAACGGGCACGAGGAAGAGGGAACAGAGCACCAGCACCCCGAATCCGCAGTAGCACCAGGCGAGTGTCGCCGGTTCGACATCGACGAACAGGAGCTCGTGCAGCCAACGTCCGATGAAACTCGCCTGCTCGAGCGGCTGCCCGGCTCGCCAGCGCAGCTCGTTCTCCAGGGTCGTCAGGGGACACAGCACGCCGAACACCGACTGCACGGCGACGAGCACCATCAAGCCGAGGTGGAGCAGGCGGAACCAGCGCCGCCGCACCCACTCCCAGCGCCACGGCCCCCCGGCGAGGATCGCGAGCTCGCCGCCCACGATGAAGGCCACGACGCAGAAGTGCAGGGTCACGACCGCGTCGGCCAGACGCAGGCAGGTGCGAGGATCGTCGGGGAGCCAGTCCATCAATCAGCGGGTGTCGCACGCGCTCCCGTCGAAGGGGACGTCTCCGCCACGAGACCCCAGAGAGTGTACGCACCAGCGGGGCGCAGCTCCTCGAAGCCGTCCCCCGGCGGCGTCGCATCTCCCTCCAGGACGAGGTAGCGGATCCCGGCGGTGCGTGCCGCGGCGGCGGGAGTGAGGCCGTGGTCGCGAGCCTCGCCGACGAGGGTGACGCTCGGCCGCCGGGCATGGTAGTGGACGAGCGGCGCGATCTCGGCGGAGCAACCCACCGCCCACGCTTGGCGCGCATCGGCGGCGTTCCACGGTCCGGGCGCGGTGCTGTGGTCGCGCAGCCAGCGCAGGGACTGCACCAGCTCGATGCGCGCCGCCTGCGGGCGCGTCGCCCGCTCGGCGATACCGGCCACGCCCACGGCGATCCCGCCCACCACCAGGACTGCTCCGGCGCGGCGCAGGAGCCGTGGCTGATCGAGCGCGAAGGGCAGGGCCCCGGCCGTGAGGGCCGCGACCACGCCGAAGGAGGCGACGCCCACCGGATCGGCCAGGGCCCCGATGAGGGTCACCACCCCCGCCAGGCGCAGGCAGGAGCGCAGGCCCGGCGAGCCGCCGACCTCCGCTCCCGGCAGGACGGCGATCACGAAGGCCAAGGGCCAGGCCCCGAGCACGGCGCTGGCCGAGGAGAGCTCGAGGTCGAGGTGCGCAGCGCGTGCCCAGCCGAGCGCGACGAGGGCCGCGAGGGTGGAGAGGTCCGCCACGCGCGCGCCCGGCAGGCGCGTGGCCCAGGGCAAGCCCGCCAGGACGAAGGGAACGCAGCCCGCCACGCCCCCGACGCCGACCTGGCGCGCCCACTCCGCCACCGGCCCCGCCGGCGCCGCCTGCCAGGGGCCGTCGAACAAGGGCGAGAGGCCGATCGCGACGGCGGCGATCGAGAAGAGCAGGCCCGTGCGCACGGCGAGGGGCCGTTCGGCCGGCGCCCTCGCCCAAGCCGAACGCAAGAGGGTGGCCCAGACGGCCAGGGCCGGGCCCGCGAAGAGCGGGGAGACAGCCAGGCCGATCCCGGTCACGAGGCCGACGACGAGGCCGGCGAGAAGGCGATCGAGGGGCTCGCGCGCGCTGACCGCAGAGCGGACGAGGAGCAGGGCGAGGGCCGTCAGGACGGCCAGGGTCGGTCCCACCGAGAGGCGGCCGGCGAGGGTCTGCTCCGCGAGCGTCGGCGAGGTGGCGACGACGAGCATCGCGACCAGGGCCGGGGCCCGGCGCCCGCCGGGTTGGAAGCGGCGCGCGGCGACGTAGACGAGACCGGCCAGGACGACCAGGGAGAGCGGACCGACCTGGGCGAGAGCGCGCTCCAGGCGCGCCTCGTCGGGGGCGCGCCCGGCGCCTCCCGCTCCCTCGCCCAAGAGGGCGCGGGCGGCCAAGGCCCAGACGGTGTCGAACAAGGGCGGCTCAACGAGGGGCGCGCCCTCGGGGTGCGCGGCGAAGCGATCGACTTGCGGCGTCCGAGAGGCGGAGAGGGCCAGCTCCACGCGCCGCAGGTGGCGCGCGCTGTCGGGATCGACGACGGCACGCTGCGAGGTTTGCTGCGCCAGAAACGCGAGCAGCAGGAGCAGGGACGCGAGGAACGGCGCGGCGCTCTCCAGGGCGGACCGGGCAGCACTCTTCACGCACGCGCTCCCTGGCGAAGGGACTGCGGCTCGTCTGCGCGCTGCATCACGCCCTTCGAGAGGCGGCTAGAGCCCCTCCGAGAGCCACGTTTCGACGAGGCCGGGAACGCGCAGATCGAGCAGGAACCCCGGCTCGCGGGAGGCGACACGGGCCCAGCCGTCGCCGGAGGTGGTCGCATCCTCCGCCGCCATGGCGGTGAAAGTGAGCAGGGGCACGCCGAACTCCGCCCCCGCGTCGGGTACGGCCCCCGAGGTCGCGCACAGGACGAGGCCCGTGATCGACGGCGCGGAAGTGCGCCGCAGCTCGCGCAGGAAGAGCGTCCCCTGATCGCCGCGCGCGACGAGATGCAGCGCGGTCCAGTCGCGCTCGGTCGCGAGGGCGGCGCAGCGCTCCAGGAAACGCACGGCCGCCCGTGAAGTGGTCGGGCAGGCGCCGGCGAGCACGCGCGTCGAACGCGCCAGCGAGAATCGACGCCAACCCTCGCCCACGGCGCCGGCGAGGGCGTCGCTGGGATGTTCCGCCCTGCCGCAGACGATCACCAGACCACGCTCGAAGGTCCCCTCGTGGGGCAGAGTCCAGAGCGCACGGTCGGCGGCGGCCATCGCGCCCTCGGGGGGGAAGGGCACGACCGGGGATGTAAGCTCCACCGCGGAGCTCCCCTCACAGAAATCGAACCAGTGGCCGAGGTCGAGACCCGCCAGGCGCCGCAGGCCGTGCTCGGTGAGAGGCCCGAGGGCGGACCACAGTTCTGCGCGCAAGGGGCTCGGCGCGCGCTGCGCCTCGAGCTGCAAGCGTGCCCGGCGCGCGGCGAGATCCGCGACGCAGTCGACTCCGACCGCGACGCTGCGCCAGCACTCGGCCCCGCGACCGACATCGGCCACCAGCCGCCAGCGCCCCGGCTCGGATGCCGGCGGCCGAACGAACATCTCGAACCCAGACCCATCGAAGCAGGTCGTCGGCACCGGCTCGGTTCGGGCCGGCACCTCCTCCCCCGCCGGACCGAGCCAGACCAACGAGAGCAGGAGCTCGCGATCGCCCTCGGGCGCGGGGACGGCGAAGAGCGTCTCGACGCGCACGACCATCGACTCCCCGCGCCCCTGCTCGCGAGCGGCGAAGACGCCGGGGGCAACGCGCAGGTCCAGGGAGCGCGCGAGGCGCTCGGTCCAGGGGCTCCCGGCGTCGGGGGTGCCGCCGTCGAGGAATCGGGAGATGTCGGCCAGGGTCTCGAAGGAGATGCGGGCGCCGGCGGGCTCTCCCGGGCGGCGCCGGGAATGGACCCACTCGATCGCCCGCCGGCGGCTCTGGGCGCCGGCCCGCACCCACTCCTCGCGCAGGAGCGCCTCGCGCTCGGCGTGCAACAGGCGGACGTGCTCGGGACGATGGACCTCGAAGGCGCCCTGCTGCGGCAGTGGCACCGTCGCCGGAGCGAGCGGCGCGGAGGTAGCGAAGACGGAGAGGACGGGGAGGAGGGGGTTCATGGACGGATGGCCGAGCTGGGAGGATACGCCGGGCAGCGGGCCGCGCGAACCCCGACGGGCTCGGGGAGGACTCCGAGCCTCACCGGCGCTCGAAGACGAGCTCGCCGCCCTTGATCACCGCCTGTACGGAGTTGCGCCCGAACTCGTAGGTCAGAAAGCGGTGATTGGGCACGTCGAGCAGGGCCAGGTCGGCCCGCTTGCCGCCCTCGAGGGAGCCGATGGTCGCGCCGCGCCCCAGGGAGACGGCGGCGTTGAGGGTGGCGGCGGCAAGGGCCTCGCTGGCACTCAGACCGTAGCGCAGGGCCGCCCAGGTCAGGACCTCGCCCATGTTCTGGGTGTAGCAACTGCCCGGGTTGAAGTCGGTCGCCAGCGCCGGCGCCAGGCCGGCGGAGATCATGAGCCGTGCCGGAGCCTCGGCTTCCACGCCCAGGTAGAGGGGAACCAGGGGGCAGAGCACCGGGATCACGCCCGCGCCGGCGAGGGCCTCGATCCCCCGCTCGCTGACGAACTCGAGGTGGTCGGCGCTCACGGCGCCGAGCTCGGCGGCCAGCTCCGCACCACCCAGGGGCGTGAGCTGGTCGACGTGCATGCGGATGCCCAGGCCGAGCTCGGCGCCGCGCGAGAGGATGCGGCGCGAGGCCTCCTTGCCGAAGACGTGGTCCTCGGTGAACACATCGCAGTACTCCGCCAACCCGCTCTCCGCAACCCGCGGGAGCATCTCCTCGCACAGGAGGTCAACGTAGGCGCCGGGGTCCTGGCGGTACTCGGGCGGAAAATCGTGGGCACCCAGGAAGGTCGGAACCAGATCGACGGGATGGGCGCGGTCGGCGCGGGCGATCACCTCCAGGCATTTCATCTCGTCGGGGCCCGAGAGGCCGTAGCCGGTCTTGGCCTCGACGGTCGTCGTGCCCAGGGCCAGGAAGCGATCGAGGCGGGCGAGCAGGTCCTCGAGCAGCAACTCGGCTGAAGCCTCGCGCACGCCGCGCACGCTCGAGAGGATGCCGCCACCCGCGCGTGCGATGTCGACGTAGCTCGCGCCGCCCACGCGCTGCTCGAACTCCTCCTCGCGCGTGCCGGCGAAGACCGGATGGGTGTGGGCGTCGACGAAGCCCGGCACGACCAGACCGCCGCGGGCGTCGAGCTCCGCCTCGGCGCTCCAGGCGGCGCGCACCTGGGCCTCGGGGCCGACGGCCGCGATGCGCCCGTCGGCGAGGGCGAGGGCGCCGCCCTCGATGACATCGAGGACGGCGAGGTCCGCGCCCCCGCGCGCCTCGCTCCCGCGCGGCGAGGCGATCTCCGCCGCCCCGAACACCAGGAGGTCCGCCGCCTGCTTGCCGTCGCTCACGCGGGAGATCCTACAGGAACACGGGCTCCGAACCCGGGAGGTCACCTCCAGCGGATGCGCGCGGAAACGGGCACCGCGGTCGACCTCGAGACCCATCACCGCGGGAGCCGGGCCCCCGGCCGCCCCACAGGGAGCCGGTGGGCTCAGCCGGCCCTGCGGCGCGGGGGCGCGGCCTCGGCGCCACGCACCATGGCGCCCTCGATCCGGGCGCGGATGCGCTTGCGGGCGCGGAACATGATCATCTTCATGTTGGACATGCCGACACCGAGACGCTCGCACGCTTCGGTGTAGCTGAGGCCGTCGACCTCCACGAGGGTCAGGGCCAAGCGATCACGGGCCGAGAGATCGCGGAAGGCGGCGGCGTATTGCAGGAGCAGCAGGACCCAGGCCTTGCGCAGGCCGGCTCGCTCCTCCTCCCCGGCGGCGAGGAGCGCCGGATTGGCCCGCGAATCAGCCGGCTCCTGCAGGGACTCGGGCAGGCTCTGCAAGGAGCCGTGTCGCCGCCGGCCGAGGTGCTGGCGCCCGACGTTGTGGGCGATCGTGCGCGCCCAGGCTCGGAAGCTGCCCGCGTGCCGGTCGCGGAAGCCGGCGGCGTAGCGGTAGATGTTGACGAAGGTGTCCTGCAACACCTCGGCGGGATCGACTCCGACCGCCGTGCCGCGCAGGCCGAAGGTGATCGAGCGCAGCAAGGTCGTGTGGGAGAGGGCGTGCAGGACCTCGAAGGCGTCGTCGCCGCCACGGTCACGGAAGAGGGCCATGACAGCGGTCTCCAAGCGCGCGCGACGGTGGTCCTCACCCTCGCCCTCCGCTCGCGCGAGGTCCACGCCGCGGCGGGCCAGGCGGCGTCTCAAGAGGGGGCGATCCGCCAGGGGATCGGAGGGCTGGGCGACGACTCCTGCGGGGCGTGTGTGGGTAGACACGGGCCTCCCCTTGCAGCAGCCGTACCGTTCCCCGCAGTCTCTGAAGGTGATCTGTAAACTACTATCATAAAGTCGCTTAGAACACTCTCGTGGCGATCGTCGCTCGAACCCGCCGATGCGCTTGTTTCGTTCCCGTAACAACATGCTCCCATTCGAGCCCCTTCCGGTCCCCCCTGCTGAAGGCGGGCGGGGTGCCGAGGTGATGGGGTAGAGTGGGATCCCGTCCAGCGCACGGCGTAGCCCGCGCCCGACGCTTCCTCGAGGGACCCGTGATCCACTGCCCATCTCCGGCCACCGCCTCCGGGCCGCCACCCTTCCTCCCCCTGGGCACCGACTCCGAGACGATCGCCCTGGTCGTCGCCGCGGCTGTCGCCTCGACCTTCTTCGCGACCCTGCGCGCATCGCTGCTGTACGCGCACACGCCGCGCGTCTTGGCACTCTTGGCTTCAGAGGCCGAGCGCAAGCGCATGCTGCGCCTGTTGGGGCGCGTCGAGCGCTGGTCGACGAGCGCGGCGATCGGCGAGGTCTCCTGCCAGGTGATCCTCCTGGCGGCGCCCCTGGCCCTGTTCGCCGGAGAACACGGCCCTGGTTGGGTCCCGCTCGGCTTGGCACTCGCGACGGCGGTGCCCTTGCAACTGCTCAGCCACGAGGTGCTCTCCACCGCCTGCGCTCGGCGCTTCGGCGACTCGATCCTGCTGCGGGTCCTGCCCACCTTCGCCCTCCTGCAGTTGCCGGTGCAAGTGATCGTCATCGGCGTCGAGTGGAGTCGCCGACTGCTGCTGCGCCTGCTCGGCGTGCGCGCCGGATCGCGCTCGGAGCGGGAGCTCGTCGAGGGCCTGCGCGAGGTGATCCAGGACACCGGGCGCGACCGCGACCTCGACGACACCGAGCGCGAGCTGATCGAGAACGTGATGGAGTTTCGTGACGTGGACGTTGCGGCGGTGATGACGCCGCGCACGGAGATGGACGGGATCGACCTCAGCGCTGGCTTCCCCGGCGCCGTGCGCGGCGCGGCCGAGAGCTCCCACAGTCGCATCCCCGTCTACGAGGACAGCCTCGACAACATCGTCGGCTACATCTCGGCCCTCGACGTCGTGAAGGCCCTCGCCGAGGGCGGCGGAGACGCGACCGAATTGGGCCCGCTCCTGCGCCCGGCGTTCTTCGTGCCCGAGACCAAGCACATCTCGAACCTGCTCTCGGAGTTCCGTCGCGAGCGGCAGAAGATGGCGATCGTCCTCGACGAGTACGGCGGGACCGCGGGGTTGGTGACCCTGGGAGACGTCCTCGAGGAGATCGTCGGAGAGATCCAAGACGAGTTCGATCCCCCCGAGCCGGCGCCCTTCCTGGAGATCGAGCCCGGTCAAGCCCTGGTCGACGCCGGCCTGCACGTGAGCGAGCTGAACGAGCTCTTCGGGGTGCGCCTGCCCGAGGAAGAGGACTTCGAGACCGTCGCCGGATTCGTCCTCTCCGAGCTCGGGCACTTCCCCAAACGTGGGGAGCACTTCGCCTACGACGGCGTCCACTACGAGGTGCTCGAGGCCAGCGACCGGCGCGTGATCCAAGTGCAAGTCCGCAAGCTCGAACCCCCTCGGAGCGCCTGAACCGCCCGTGGCCGCCTTCCGCGATCAGGCCCTCTGCCTGCGCCGTTTTCCCTACTCGGAATCGTCGCTCGTCGTGCGTCTGTTGACGCGCGAGCACGGCCGGGTGCACTTGCTGGCGCGCGGCACCTACCGCCCGCGATCGCGCACCTACGCCCTGCTCGACCTCTTCGACACCCTCGAGCTCTCCTGGACCCGAGCCCCGCGGCGCGAGCTCGGCGAGTTGGTCGACGGGCACATCGTCCGCCGCCGCCGGGCGCTCTCCTCCTCGCTGCCCGCCTTCCGCGCCGGCTCGTCCATGCTCGAACTGGCGCACCTCGGCTCGGTCCCACACCAGAGCGACCGCCCCCTGTTCGACCTGCTCGAGCGATCCCTGGATCGCCTCGCCGCCCCCCTCCCGGCCCCCGAGCTCAACCTGGTGCTCTTCGAGCTCGGCTTCCTCGTCGTGCACGGCCTCGCCCCCGCCCTCGAAACCTGCGCGTCCTGCGGCGGAGAGGCCCCACCCGTGCCCCGCTCCCCCTCGCGGGCCGCCTTCTCGGCCGGTGCCGGCGGGCGCCTGTGCGCCCCTTGCGCCGCCCAGGCGCGCGCGGCAGGGCGGCGCGTGGGGACCCTACCCCTCGACGCCCTGGAGGCCGCCGCAGCCCTTTGGCCGGCCGCCACGGCGGCCGAAGCCCCCGCGGAGCTGGAATCCGACCTGCTCGTGCGGGTGCGCGATTTCATCGCACGCTTTCTGGACTACCATCTCGAGACGCGCCCTCGGACGCACCAGGCCTTCCTGGCCACCGAAAACCGAAACGCTCCCGGATGAACAGACAGAAGAACGCCATGCGCCCCGCCGCGCTCGCCGTCACGATCCTCCTCGCGGGCTGCTCCAGCAACGCACTGAACCGCACGGGCGAGGTGCCCAGGCGCCTGACCGCGGAGCAGGTCCCGGCGGCCATCGCCGGGGCGGAAAAGGCCCTCGAGAGCGGCCGCGCCGACGTGGCCCTGGAGTGGATGTACGTGGCGGGCGAGGTCAGCGGGCTACCGCCTGCCCAACGCAACCGCGCACAGGCCCTGCTGGAGCGAGCGGCCGACTTGCGCATCGAGCAGTTGGCGCGCCCGGACGCGGACCCCGAGGACCTCGCGGACCTGCTCGACGTCGGACTCCCGCGCCGGATCGCGGCCTCCGCCGGAATCCGAGCGGCGCGCATGTGGAACGCGCGCGGCGAGTACAAGCACGCGGTCGATGTCATCCGGCACACCGACGAGCTCTTCCCCACGCACCATGAGCGCGCGGCCGCCGGCGCCCTTCTGGCCGAGGCGGGCCTGGCGCTCTCCCACGATGACTCCGGCTTCTGGTTGTTCTACAGCGCACGCGAGCAGGGCATGGCGGCGCTCGAGTACCTGGTGCTGCACTACCCGCACGAACCGAGAGGAGCGCAAGCCTACTGGCGCCTAACCGAGATGTACGAGGAGGACGAGCAGTGGGCCACGGCCATCGACCGCCACAAGGAGCTGGTCTGGGCCTTCCCAGCCAGCGAGCTGGTGCCCGCCAGCTTGGCGCGCATCCCCTCCCTGCGGCTCGCCACCCTGAGCAGCCCCGAATACGACCGCGGCGCCCTGGAGCTCGCCCGCATCGAGTACGAAGCGTGGCTGGCCGATTACGCGGGACACGCCTCCGAGGGCGAGGTGCGCGGAGGCCTGACCGACTGCCTGCGACGGCTGGCGGCCAGCGATATCGGGATCGCGGGGTTCTACCTGCGCGTCGACAGCCCCTTCGGCACCCGCTACCACGCCGAGCGCGCCGTTCACGAAGCCGAGCGGGCCGGCGACGAGACCCTGGCCGCGCGAGCCCGCGGGCTCCTGGCGACCCTCGAGCCCGACGACGCGGCCGAGCTGGAGAAGGAACAGGAGCAGGCCCGTTGAGCACACGCGCCGCCCGAGCCCTGGCCTGCGCCCTGGCCCTGGCCTTCGGGGTCGGGTGCTCCGCGACCGCCGGCGGCCTGCGCCTGCCCGAGGGCTTCGCGAGCATCGGCGTTGCCCTGTTCCACAACGACAGCCGCGAGCCGGACCTCGAGCGCGAGTTCCACGCGACCCTCTCCGCGACGATCCGCGATCTGGTGAGCGCACCGCTGGAATCTCCAGGTCGCGCCGACCTCGTCCTCGACGGGCGCCTCGAGAGCTACGAGCGCCGCGGAGGCGTGCGGGCGCGGGACAACGCCCTCCTCGAGAGCGCGGTGGTCATCCGGATCGACGCCCGCCTCGTGCAGCGGGCCGACGGCGAGGTGCTGGCGGAAACCTCCGTCGTCGAGCGCATCGGCTACGCCGTCGGCGAGTCCTCCGGAGAGCGCGGCGCTCGCCAGCGCGCCCTCCTACGCGCCGGCGAGGACATCGTCCTGGATTTGTTGGCCGAGACGAACTGAGGCGAGAGCGGCACCGAGCCGAGAATCGAAGCGCAATCGCCCTTCCGGGGCCCCGAAACTGCTCTAATGGCGTGCTGGGAAGGTCGCGCCGTCCGTGCCTCCAGAGCGCGCCGTTCCCCGTCGATAAGGAGACCATGCCCGCACCCAAGATGCCGCCGCAAGAGAAGGGCCGGAGGAATCGCTCCGTAGGCTCCTTCCTGCTGTTCCTGTTCGTCCTGGTCGTCATCCTCGTGATGGTCGGCAAGGAGAACCTCGCCGGACGCAAGGACCTCACACAGGACGAGTACCTCTGGCAGCTCTACAGCGGCCAGGTCGATGAGCAGGCCTTCCGGGGGGAGAACCTGATCGACGGCAAGCTGGAGAACGGTGCCGCCTTCCAGGTGAAATTCGCGGATCTGTCCTCGCACGAGCGCGAGTTGCAGCAGATCAAGGCGGTCCGCAGCTACCAGCCGGTCACCGAGCGCAGCCTGCTCACGGGCATGAGCAAGGGCCTGTTCAGCCCGCGGCTGGCGCGCATCCTGACCGCCACTGAGGAGAAAACCCTCGAGTCGTCCACCTCCGACGAGGCGGTGCCCGAGGTAAAGCGTGAGCTGCAGCTCGCGAAAGTCCTCGTCCACGCCTACGCCAAGGCGCGCACCGACATCGCGACCTCCGAGGATTTCGCCCTCGCCGACTTGCTCCCCGAGCGTTCCGGTCTGATCTGGCTGGAGGTGCGGGACGTCGACGACATGGGGAGTCTCGTCACCGAGCTGCAAGGGGCGGGCGCCGTGGTCGAGAACCTGACCTTCGACCGCACGGCGCGCAAGGGCTCGAGCTGGCATGACACCGAGTCGTTCTTCGCGACCTTCCTGTTCATGTGGGCACCATGGCTCCTGTTCTTCGCGCTGATCCTGTTTTGGATGCGCCAGATGCGCGGCCAGGGTGGGCCGGGCGGCGTGATGTCGTTCGGGCGCTCCAAGGCGCAGCTCTACACGAAGGAGAGCCACACCAACGTCACCTTCGACGACATGGCCGGCGCCGAGGAGGCCAAGGAAGAGGTACGGGAGATCGTCGAGTTCCTGAAGAACCCCGGTCGCTTCACGCGCATCGGCGGCCGCATCCCGCGCGGAGTGCTGCTCGTCGGCTCCCCCGGCTGCGGCAAGACCCTGCTCGCCAAGGCGATCGCCGGGGAGGCCGAAGTGCCTTTCTACTCGATCTCGGGCTCGGACTTCGTCGAGATGTTCGTCGGCGTCGGCGCCAGCCGCGTGCGCGACCTGTTCAAGCAGGCGCGCGAGAACACGCCCTGCATCATCTTCCTCGACGAGATCGACGCCGTCGGGCGCCGCCGGGGCAGCGGCATGGGCGGAGGCCACGACGAGCGCGAGCAGACCCTCAACGCCATCCTGGTCGAGATGGACGGCTTCGGCACGGACGAGGGGATCATCCTCCTCGCCGCGACCAACCGCCCCGACGTCCTCGATCCCGCGCTCCTGCGCCCAGGCCGCTTCGACCGCGAGGTCACGATCGACCTGCCCGACATCAAGGGACGCGAGGCGATCCTCAAGGTGCACCTCAAGAAGGTCAAGGTGGCCGAGGGGATCGACACCGAGCTCCTCGCGCGCTCGACGCCCGGCTACTCCGGCGCGGACCTGGCCGCCACGGTCAACGAGGCCGCCATCATGGCCGCCCTCGCCCGCTGCGAGGAGGTAACGATGGAGCACCTCGAAGAGGCGCGCGACAAGGTGCGCTACGGGCGCCAGAAGAAATCGCGCGCCATCGAGGAGGAAGACCGCAAGATCACCGCCTACCACGAGGCCGGCCACGCCGTCGTGGCGTCGGTCCTCGAGGAGACCGACGGCCCGCACAAGGTCACGATCATCCCCCGCGGACGCGCCTTGGGAGCGACGGTGGTCCTGCCCGAGAAAGAGAGCTACCACATGCAGCGCAAGCGCCTGTTCGGTCAGCTCGCGGTGCTGTTCGGCGGACGAGCCGCCGAGGAGCACTTCTGTGGGGACATTTCCGCCGGTGCATCGGACGATATCCACCGCGCGACCGAGCTGGTGCGTGCCATGGTCACCGAGCTCGGCATGAGCGACAAGATCGGACCGATCAACTACGCCGAGCGCCAGGGGAGTGACTTCCTGGGCACCGAGCTGCTCTCGGGCCGCTGGCACTCCGACGAGACCTCGCGCGAGATCGACAAGGAGATCAAGCGCATCCTCGACGATGCCTATGTGAAGGCGTGCGAGGTCGTTCGCGCCCACGAGTCGGAGATCGAGTGCCTGACGGTCAACCTCATGGAGTACGAGACCATCAACGGCGCTGAGATCGAGGGCATCCTCAAGGGTATCTCGATGGAGGAGCTGCGCCCCCCGGAGCCCGTCCCCGAGCCGACCGCGACGGCCGAAGTCGAGGAGACCGTGGAGGAGGCCGCCCCCACCGACGACTCCAAGACCCTGCCCGGAGACCTCGCGGGAGAGGCGGGGCTCTCGCCTGCCTAGGCGGAGCAGGGATCGCGTGTCCACCGTCGCGGCCGAGAGAGAGCTCCTCTTCGGTTCGACGGCGCGCGCGCTGCGCCCGCGCGCGCTCAAAGTCACGGACACGGGCTTCCCGAAGGCGGCGGACGAGGTTCGCATCGCCTTCCACCCCCGCGCTCTCTCCGCCCAAACGCGGGCTAGCCTCGAAGGCATCGCCGGGGCGCGCATCGAGCCGACCGACGAAGGCGAAGACGGTGAGCGGGGCACACTGTCCTGTTCACGCGAGCGCCTCGAGACTGCCGCCGAACAGCTCGCGGAAGCGCGCGTGCTCCTCGGCGCCGTCCGCTGCCTGGCACCGCCGCCCGAGAGACCGCGGCTGATGGGCGTGGTCAACGTGACCCCCGACAGCTTCTCCGACGGCGGTCGCTACCTGAACCCTGAGCGCGCCGTGGAGCGCGGCCTCCGCCTCGAGGGCGAGGGCGCCGACCTGCTCGACGTCGGCGGCGAGTCGACGCGCCCCGGTGCCCAGCCGGTCTCCGCCGAGCACGAGCTCGAGCGCGTCCTGCCCGTCGTCGAGGGCCTCGCGAGCCGCTGCGGCGTGCGGATCAGCGTCGACACGACCAAGGCCGACGTGGCCCGCGCCTGCCTCGACGCCGGTGCCGAGGTGATCAACGATGTCTCCGCCGGGCGCGCGGATCCCGGGATGCTGCCGCTGGTGGCTGAGCGCGGGTGCGAGTACATCGCCATGCACATGCGCGGCGAGCCGCGCTCCATGCAGCGCGCTCCGCGCTACGTTGACCCCGTGGCGGAGGTCTGCGAGTTCCTGCGAGATCGCGTGGCCGCCTGCTTGCAGGTGGGTGTCGAACTGCAGAGAATGACCCTCGATCCGGGCATCGGGTTCGGGAAGCGGCTCCGTCACAACCTCGAGCTCCTGCGCCGGCTCCCCGAGCTGCGCAGCCTGGGCAGGCCTCTCTGCCTGGGGGTCTCACGGAAGTCCTTCATCGCGCACGCGACCGGCGAGCTGCGCGGGGACGACTGGGAGGGCAACCGCCCGACCGGCACGGACGATAGGCTGGCGGGTAGCGCGGCGGCGGTCTGTCTCTCCGTGCTCGGCGGTGCGGAGATCCTCAGGGTGCACGACGTGGCTCAGATGGGCGAGGCGGTCGCGGTCGCCGTCGGCGTGAACCGCCGGGATACGCCCCGGAACCGGAGGGAGGACTGAGAGCTTGGACCAGACGTACAAGTGGGCGCTGCAGGTAGCGATCGTCGCCCCCGGTCTGTACCTGTTCCTGCGGTTCTTGCGCACGACCCGCGGCGGCGGCGTCCTGCGCGGGCTGGTCGTCGCCCTGCTGTTCGTCGTGATCGGCTTGTGGGGGCTGGCGAAGGAGCTCGAGCTCGAGGAGCTCAACCACCTGATCCGCAGCACGACTCCCTTTCTGGCGGTGATCCTGACGATCCTGTTCCAGCCGGAGCTGCGCAGGGCAATCGCACGCCTCGGGGAGCGCAACCGCTTCGTACACCTACTGCAGACGCGCCGGCAGGAGACCCTGCAGGCCGTCGTCGAGGCGGTGTGCGCCATGAGCGCCCGACGCCACGGCGCGCTGATCGCATTCCAGCGCGAGTCGGCCCTCGATGCCTACACGCAGAACGCGGTCAAGATCGACGCGGAGATCCGGCGCCTGTTGCTCGAGGGCATCTTCCACCCCGGCAGCGCTCTGCACGACGGCGCGGTCGTGATCGAGGGCGATCGCATCGCCGCGGCTGCCTGCCTCTTCCCGCTGACCGAGAACATCGAGATCAGCAAGTCGACCGGCACGCGGCACCGCGCCGCTCTGGGGCTGACCGAGGAGACCGACGCCCTCACACTCGTGGTGTCCGAGGAGACCGGCTCGATCGCGCTCTGCCAGCACGGAAGGATGGAGCGCCACATCGCCCCCGAGAGCCTCGAGGATGCCCTGCGCACGCGTCTGGAACAGCCCCCCGACGGCGAGGCGGGCGAACCCGCGACGGAGAACGCCACCCACCTCTCGCGTCGCCTACGGGCCGTGTTCACTCACGACCTCCCGCGCAAGGCGGCCGCGATCCTGCTCGCCGCGGGCATGATCTGGCTCGCCCACCAAGTGATCGTGATCGACCGCGACCTGTCCCTGACGGTGGCTATCTCCGAGCCGGGAGACGGGGTGATACCCTCGCCCGGCCAGCTCCTGATCCGTCTGCCCGACGGCGACGTGCAGCTCGTCTCCCCCGCTCCCGCCCAGGTCCTGGAGTTCGTCGTCTCCGGCACGCGCGGGCAGGTGGACCGAGTCGGGTTCGACATCCACGGTCTGCTCAGCCTGGGAAGCGACGTCAGCGCGGGCGCCACCGAGTTCCCCTTCGAGAAGATCGTCTGGGACGTGGGAGAGGGCGGTGACCGGCTCGGCCTGGAGTTCCGGTGGAAGTCGGGAGCGGCTCCCCTGCTGAACTTGGAGCGCCACGAGCACCACCTGATCACTCTCGCGCCCGAGCACGTGCCGATCGCCGCGGGCGAACTGGACCCACGCTTCCAGGCCCTCGTCGATGTGCTCGAGTTCGCCGATCACGCAGTGGATGTCGAGGGACCGCGGGCGATCATCGCTCGGCTGGGCGCCGGGGAACTGGCCTTCGAGCTCGAACCAATCGTCCTGACCCCACAGGACCGCACGGAGCGTCGCGCCCGACTGCAGCTCGCGGAGCCCCTGCGCGCGCAAGGTCTCTCGATCGCCGAGGGCCGCGAGGTTCAGGTGACCCTGCGCATCGTTCCCGCCGAGCGACTGCTCGTGGGGTCGATCGAGAAGGAGATCAAGGTCAGCAACCTCGGCGCGTCCGACGAGGACCCCGCCCAGTGGAAGGTGTTCGACCTGCATGATCCGGCGCGCTTCGCCCTGCGCATGGCGGGGATCATTCCGGTCACCGAAGAGGCCGGCTCCCAGGCCTACGAGGAGAAGGAACGCGTCGTGCGCCAGTTCGTCGAGGACCACCTGAAGGTCTGGGTGGACATCTCTGAACTGCGCGAATCGGAGGGCACGACCCTGCCCTTGCAGTGGAATCTGGTCGGAGACGGCTGGCGCGCAGGCCTCTCCGCTAGCCTAGGGGAAGAACTAGACGACCTGGCGGAGCTAGAGCTGATCCTCGAGAGCGAGGGCATGATCAAGCTCCAGAAGAAGGAAGAGGGGACGGAGTGAGCGGCGACACGCAAGGCGGCGTGCCCATCTTCGGCACGGACGGAATCCGCGGAACCGCGGGCGAGGGCTGGCTGAGTGCCGAGCTCGTCTCGGCTCTAGGGCGCGCCATCGGCACGGTCCTCGGCGGCGGCCCAGGTGCCGCTGCCGGACGGCGCGCGGTCGTGGGGTACGACGGGCGGCGTTCCGGCCCTCAGCTGGAGGCGGCTCTCGCGCGCGGCCTCCACCGGACGGGGCTCGCTACGACGAGCGCCGGGCTGATCACCACCCCCGGCCTGGCCCTGGTCACGCGCACCTGCGACTTCGCCTTGGGTGTGATGCTCAGCGCCTCCCACAACCCCGCGCGCGACAACGGCATCAAGGTCCTCTCCGCTCGCGGCGACAAGCTGGCGGACGAGACGGAGCGCGAGATCGAGCGCGTGCTGCGTGCCGACCTCGCTCCCGAATCCACCGGCCCGACGCCCGCCTTCGACGGCGCGCTGCAGGAGCTCTACCTCGACCACCTGAGCGGGAGCGCGGGAGCGGGGTTGGACCTCGGAGGCCTGAACATCGCCATCGACTGCGCCAACGGCGCCGCCAGCCGGCTGGGACCGCGGCTCTTGAAACGACTGGGAGCCGAGGTGATCGCGCTCTTCGCCGAACCAGATGGCCTCAACATCAACGAGGGCTGCGGATCCACGCATCCCGGCGCGCTTCAAGAGCGCGTGCGCGCGGCGGGCGCGGACCTCGGCATCGCCCTCGACGGGGACGCGGACCGCTGCCTGCTCGTGGACGAGGCCGGCGAACTGGTCCACGGCGACGGGATCCTGACCCTGCTCGCACGCCACGCCGTCAAGACCCACGCCTGGTCGAGCGCACGCGTAGTCGCGACCGTGATGAGCAACCGCGGCCTGCACCGAGCCCTGCGCGAGGTCGGCGTGGAGGTGGTCACGGTCGGCGTCGGCGACCGGCGAGTCAGCGAGGCCCTGCGGCGCGAAGACCTGCCGCTGGGCGGTGAGCAGTCGGGGCACATCATCTTCGGCGCCGAGAACCACCACGTGGGTGACGGCCTCTACACGGCCCTGCGCGTGCTGCGCGTGATGCGCGAGAGCGGTCGACCTCTCTCGGAGCTGGCCTCGCCCTACCGGCCCTTCCCGCAGGTCCTGGTGAACGTCCCGGTCGCGAGCAAGCCGCACTTCTCCGAGGTTCCCAACATCGAGGAGGCCGTGCGCCGCATCGAGGCCGAGCTGGCTGAGGACGGCCGCGTGCTCCTGCGCTACTCGGGCACCGAGCCTCTTGCGCGCGTGATGGTCGAGGGCCCCGACGAGGGCCGCATCCAGGTGCTGGCCGATGAGCTCGCCGATCTCCTCGGTGAGGCGATCGGTGTCGGCGGCGGAGCTCGATGACCTTCGTCGCCTTCGAGACCTCGACGAGGCGACCGTCCGTGGCGGTGAGCAACGGGGAGCGGACCGTGACGCGCACCCTCTCCGGCGAGCGCGTCCACGCCAGCGATCTCATTCCGGCTCTCGACGCCGCGCTCGGCGAACTCGGCGAGGCCCCCGGAGCGATCGAGGGCGTCCTCGTCGGCACAGGCCCGGGGAGTTACACCGGCCTGCGGGTCGGCATCGCCACTGCGCGCGGCCTCGCCCGATCGACCGGCGCGCTCCTACGCGGCGTGCCCTCCGGCGAGGCGGTCGCCTTCGAGCGCCTCGAGCCCGGTGAGCGCTGCGTGTACCTGCTCGACGCACGCGGCGGCGAGCTGTGCTGCGCCCTCTACGAGCGCGTCGCCGACGGAGTGCGCGTCGAACACGCGCCTCGCGCCCTCGGTCCCGACGCGCTCGCCGCGTGGCTTCCCCCGCACATCCCGATCTTCGGCGAGCCTGGGGTCACCGAGGCCGCCGCTTTGTCGCCCGAGCAGTGCACGAGGTTCGACGGCAAGGCGCCTCCGGGTGCCGAAGCCCTGCTTGCCCTCGGCCGCGGGCTGCTCGCCGCTCTCGGCGGCCAGGCCGCGCACGAAGTGGAGCCGCTCTACCTGCGGCCCTTCGCCGCGCGGGCGCGCCGGCGCTGACCTCGGCGCGAAACAAGCAGCGTCGCCCCCGAAGGCGAACCTCCCAGCTCTCACTGCGAAGACGCGCCGACAAACGCAACGCGCCCCGGACGCACGTGCGTCCGGGGCGTGTTCGGTATCGCGCGGGCCATCGGTCCGCGCTTCGCCCTCTCATCGCCGGAGGCAGCGCAGCTGCGCTGGGGCCGGCGAGCCGGGAAGCCTACAGGTCGTGGGGGCGCAGGGTGCGACGACCGTTCTGGGTCGCGCGCTGCTCCGCCGACCAGATCATGTTCCGGACGGCCTCGTCGAGCGCGCTGTAGAAGTCACCCGAAACGTTGATCCCAGCAGTGGCCTTCGTGCGCGACTTGCTGATGATCATGTTGACGGGCTTCTTCTTGCTCGCCGTCTTGCGCGAGGTCTTCTTCTTGGCCTTGGCCGTGGCCTTGGCCGTGGTCTTGGCCTTGGTCTTGGTCTTCTTCTTGGCGGTTTTCTTGACCATGTCTCTGAGGTTCCTTTGGGTGGTCCCGTTGGTGGGTGTTCCCGTTCGGCGGGACGGATGAGGCCGCGTCACTCCCGAGTCGTTCCGACCCGATCGAGCGCGAATTGGAGGGCTGAGAATGGCGAGGGGCGGAAGCCCTGTCAACACGACTCGCCCTCGATTCTGGCGGTTTTCGGCGGCATTCAGGCAAACCGGGCCCTTCTCCGGACGGGCGGTCCCGACCGCGCGAGCCCGTTGGTTCCGTTCTCGCTGCTTGCTAAGTTGCTCTGCGTGACAGACCGACGACACCGAGTCTGGGCTGATGTCGACCTCGACGCACTGACCCACAACCTGGACGTCGTCCGCCAGCGTGCGGGCGCGGGCGTGCGGGTGATGCTGGTGGTCAAGGCGGACGCCTACGGGCACGGCGCCGTCGCCGTCTCTCAGCACGCCGTACGCTGCGGAATCGGAGCCCTCGGGGTCGGCACCGCGGCGGAGGCCTTCGAGCTGCGTCAGGCCGGCCTGCGGGTGCCGGTGCTCGTGCTGGGGACGATCGTCGACGGCGAGGCCAGCGCCGTCATGCGCCATGACATCCAGATCGGGATCCACTCCGCGCGCGAGGTCACCGCCCTCCAGGAGATCGCCGAGCGCAAGGGCCTCACGGCGCGCGTGCACCTGAACGTGGACACAGGGATGGGTCGCCTCGGGGTCCTCCCCCAGCAAGCCGCCGCCCTCCTACGCAGGATCGACGCCGCGGGGAACCTGGAGCTGGCGGGAGTGATGTCCCATGTCAGCTCTCCGCGCGGCGCCCTGGACGAGCAGGCGGTCCGCCAGGCGGCGCTCTTCGACCGCGTCCTCGAGGAGGCGCGCGCCGAGGGTCGGCTCGCCGGCTGGACCCACATCGCCAACTCGGCCTTCCTCTTCACCGCGCCCGGCCCGCACCTCGACACGGTGCGCCCGGGAATCAGCGCCTACGGCGTGCTCCCCGGCGAGCTCCCCGGCGCCGACGAGCTGCGCCCGGTCATGTCGCTGCACTGCCAGGTCGCCCTGGTGAAGGACCTTCCGCGGGGCGCGCGGGTCGGCTACGCCTCGACCTGGAGCGCGCGGCGCCCGGCGCGCATCGCAACCCTCTCGGTGGGCTACGCCGACGGCGTCCCCTGGAGCCTGGGCAATCGCGGCGAGGTCTGGGTGCGCGGAACGCGGGCTCCGATGGTGGGTAACGTCTCGATGGACTACGTCACGATCGACGTGACCGACGCGCCGGGCGTCACGCCCGGCGACAGCGTGACCTTGTTCGGGGGCCAAGACGCTCCGAGCGTCGAGGAGGTGGCGCGCCAAGCACTGACGATCCCCTACGAGATCACCTGCTCGGTCGGCCGACGCGTCCCACGCATCCTGCGCGGAGGCGAGCACCTCCTCGTCCCCCGAGCAGCCGGGCCCAAGGACCACGCCCCCGTGCCGATGCAACGCGGCAGCCGATTGCGCGGCCTGTCCGCCGCCGGGGAGCCCGCCCCCGCCGACGACCTCACCGCCAGCCTCGAATGAGCAAGCTCAAGAGCCTTGCGGCGCGGCTCTGCCTGGGCCTGGGCTGGCTGGTCCTCGCCCTCATCGCTTCGCTCACGGCGATCGAGCGAAGCGGGCTCGGCGAGCGCTGGCTGCTCGACCTCCTCAACGCTCGCCTGGGGGAGGCGGGGGCCGCCGTGGAGATCGAGAGAGCGAACTTCCGTTGGTCCGAGCCGGGAGTCGTGCTGCACGGCTTCACGGCCCGGAGCGAGGGCCGCCTGATCCACCTCGAGCGCCTGCACATGATCGTCGGGTTTCACCGCGCCAGCGGCTTCGCCCTGCGCTCGGTCGAGATCGATGGCGGCGGGGTGCTCGTGGGCCGCGAC
Source organism: Planctomycetota bacterium (assembly GCA_002686265.1). Lineage (GTDB taxonomy): Bacteria > Planctomycetota > UBA1135 > UBA1135. The sequence goes on along the minus strand of NZBA01000086.1, from coordinate 38,929 downwards.
CTGACGCGCGTGACGCGCGGACTGCTCGACCTGCAGGCGAAACGGCCCGGCGGCACGCCCGGCGGCACGCCCGGCGGCACGCCGAACGCCCTACCCGCGATCCAGGTGCGCGGTCTCGACATCGCCATCGAGGGTCCTGCTGGAGAGGAGCTGGAAGTCGGCCGCCTCGACCTCTCCCTGACGCGCGCCGCCGCGGGACAGTCGGCGCTCGAGGGGCGCCTGGCCCTCCCGCGCTCGCCCTACGCCACGGTCGCCTCGGCGATATTCCTGAACGGCCACGGATCGGAGGAGGAGGGCCTGGAGTTCTGGGCCAGCGGGCGCGAGATCGACCTGCGCGCCGTGGCCATCCCCGAGGCGAGCTTCCTCGCCCCGGTCCGCGCCCTCGAGCCGCGCGGAACGGTGATGATGGAGGGTTGGGGAGAGGTGAGCGTGCGCGGCGACTTCCCTCCATCGGGCCGGCTGGGCGTGAGCCTGCGCGAGGGCGCGATCCTGCCGCCGACTGGCGAACGACCGATCGAGGGCATCGAGATCGACCTGCGGGCCGCCTTCACTCCCGACGATGACGATCCCTTGTGGGCGCCGAAGGCCTGGGACGCCCGCGCGCGCTTCGCCGGTCGCTGGGACGAGCACCCCTTCGGCGGCGGTGCGCGCGCGGGCATCGCGGCGCGCGAGGGGTTCGTGTTCGAGAGCTGGGCCGAGCTGGCGGACATGCCGTTCGACGAACGCACGATCGAGCTCCTCGGTCGGCCGAAATGGCTGGAACAGCCCTGGCGAGCCTCGGCTCCGCGCGCACGCGCTGACGTGACCCTCGGACTGCGCTGTCACGACGCCTGGCAGCCGCCGGAGAATCCGGTTTCCCACCTCGAGTACATCGCGCTCGTGGGGAGCGTTGGCGAGGCTCTCGGCACCTGGCACGGCTGGCCGACGCGCGACGGCAGGCCGCCGATCGCCTTCCCGCTGCCGATCACTTGCCGCGACGTGCGCCTGCTGTTCGCCCACACGCCGCGCGTGCCGCGGCCCGACTGCATCGGGCTCTCACTCACGGGCAGCCACGCCCAGAGCGAGCTCTCCCTCGCCTACCAGGCCTGGTCCCCGCCTGTAGACATGCCGCCCTTCGCGCCCGGGTTCGGCCGCCCGGAAGAGGACCTGTCCTTGCGCCTGGCCGGCGTCGTGATCGACGACGAGATCCGCGAGGCGATGGGCGGTCTGGCGGTCCTCGAAGCCCTCGCGGACGTGGAGGAGCGTTACTCGCCCGACGGAGGGACCGTGAACGCCGAAGTGCACCTCTCCCGGCGCAGCGGCCTCGAGCGCATGGCCGCCGAGATCAACCTCGAGCTCGACGACGTCAGCGCCACCTGGAGCCAGATCCCCGCCCCCATCCACGGCATCGGTGGCCGGATCCAGTTCATCGACGACGGGCGCGGCGACTCCGCCGTGCGCCTGGCCCTCGAGGGAAGCCTCGACAGCGCGCCGCGCGTGGCCCTGCGCGCCCGCCTGCGGCGCGAGCACGATCGCATCGCCGAGAAGCTGCCCGGGTCCACCCTCGAGGTGATGCGGCTCGAGGTGGACGAGATCGATCTCGCGGGCAGCGACCGCCGGGTCGTGGACGCCTCGCTCGAGGGCGTCGGCAAGACGCTCGCCGCCTTTGCCCCCGAGGGTTCGGCGCGCCTCCTCCTCCAGCGCACCCGGCGAGATTGGGCCGAAGAAACGCGCACTCTGATCGAGATATCCCCCACCGACCGCCTGCGCCTGCGGCCGGCGGCTTTCCCGCTCTTGGCGCACGACGTGCGCGGCCGCGTGCTGGTGGAGGTGGTCGAGCCGCCTTCGGCGGACCCACGGGCGCGGGTCGAGCCGCTCGTGAAGACCGTGGTCTCCCCGCTGATCGGGCGCTGGCGACAGGACGTCCCGGTGGCCTTCACCGCGACCTTCCCGCCCGAGGCGGACGGCCGGGCGATCGTGGCCGGCGCAAACCTGCGCCCCTCGGACGAGGCGCTGCTCGCCGACATTCGCTCCGCGCTCGAATCGCTCAGCGACGCCCCCGAGATGCTGGGAGCCTCCGCCGATGTCGAGCTCCTCGGCGCCCTCGACTTCCGCGCCGAGGTGAGCGTCCCGCGCGGCGAGGAGTCACCCTCGACCGCCTACCGCTTCCACCTGCGCGCGAACGAGCTGCGCGGAAGCGAGGGCTTCCTCCTGACCCACTTGGATGGGCACTTCGATCTTGAGGACACGCACTTGGTCGGCGACGATGTGAGCGCCCGCCTGGGTTCCACGGCGATCGACCTCGAACACGCCGAGCTGGAGCTCGGTCTCGGCAGCTACCGCCTGCAGGCCGACTTCTCCGCGGGCGAAGTTCCTCTCGACCGCGAGCACCTGTCCTTCTTCCTGGACGAGGACACCCTCGGCGCCCTGATCGACGACCTCGACTTCCGTGGCCGCGTGGAGGTCCCCGCCGGCCGCCTGGTCTTCGTCCAGGAGCCCAGGGGCGCGCCGCGCCTGGAGGTCTCCGGCGACCTGCTCCTGGCCGGGATGTCCCTGGATCTCGGCCTGCCGATCACTGTCGGATCCGCCACGGCGCGCGTGGAGCGGCTCGTGATCGAGGACGGTCAGGCGCGCGGCTGGGGGACCATCGACGACCTCTACGGACACGTCCTCGGCCGCCAGCTCGGGCCCTCGCACATGCTCGTGAGCTACTGCGATTCGCGCCTTAGCCTCGACGAGTTCGAAGGGAGCTTCGTCCGCGGGCGGCTCTCGAGGATCGCAGCTAGAGAGGCATCCGCGCCCGCGCGCCCCGGCCCCGCGTTCTCAGTGGACCTGCAGGCACCCTACCCGTTCCAACTCGCCGTCGCGCTCGAGGAGGCCGACGTCGGCGAGCTGCTCGAGGGTCTCTTCCCCTCCACGGTCTCCGACTCCGGCAGCCTGACCTGCGATGTGCAGCTCTCGGGAACCCTCGACGATCTGCTCTCGATCCGTGGCAGCGGTGCGGGCCGGCTGCGCGAGAGCCGCATGTGGTCCATTCCGGTCTTCCGCGACCTGTTCACCCAGCTGGGCTTTGATCGCACGGCCGTCTTCGACGAGATGAGCACGCGCTTCCACGTCGCCGACGGCGTCGTCCAAATGGAGGACATCGAGGTCCACAGCCCGATCCTGAAGTTGATCGGTGGCGGCACGCTCGACATGGACGGGACCCTGCACCACGACCTCGCGATCCGCTACAGCCTGGTGGACAAGATCAAGCCGCTGACGCAGCTGATCTACTTCTTCCAGAACACGCTGCTGGCGGTCTCCATCCGGGGCGACATGGTGCGCCCGGTGGTCGTTCTCCAGGGAGCGTTCACCTCCGCCTTCAAGGGCGTCGGCGATACCTATCGGCGCCTGCCTGCCCCCGGGCTGTCCTCCCTGCCCGTGCGCTTCTGAGCACGCTACACTCCCGCCATGCGAGACGAGCACCTCTTCGCCGTGGTCATGGCCGGCGGGAGCGGCACGCGGTTCTGGCCCACGAGCACGCGAGCGCGCCCCAAGCAGTTCCTGGCCGTCGCCGACGAGCGGCCGATGATCAGCGAGACCGTCGCACGCCTCGAAGGTCTCATCGATCCCGAGCGCGTGCTGGTGGTCGCCGCGGCCGAGCAGGAGCAGCTGGTGCGCGAGTGCCTCCCCGACCTGCGCCCAGAGAACATCCTCCTGGAGCCCGTCGGCCGCAACACGGCGGCCTGCGTCGCCCTGGCGGCCTTCGAGATCCGCCGCCGTGATCCTCAGGCCGTGCAGGTCGTGCTCCCCGCGGACCATGTGATCCGCCCCACGCGGAGCTTCCAGCGAACGATCGTCGCGGCGGTGGCCGAGGCGAGGCGAGATGCTCGCCTGGTGACCCTGGGCATCGTTCCCGACCATGCGGCCACGGGCTACGGCTACATCGAGCAGGGCGAACGGCTGGCCGAGCACGACGGAATCGAAGCCCACGAGGTCCTGCGCTTCGTCGAGAAGCCCGACGCCGAGCGTGCGGCGGCCTTCGTCGCCAGCGGGCGCTTCCGCTGGAACGCGGGGATCTTCGTCTGGGAGACGCCGGTGATCCTCGAGGCCTTCCAGCGCCACGCAAGCGATCTCCATGCGGCGCTGGAGGACGCGACGGACGCCGACTCCCTCGCGCGCGTCTACCCCGGTCTTCCCGCTCTGCCTGTCGACGAAGCCATCATGGAGCGCGCCGAACGCTGCAGCGTGCTGGGGATCGATTACACCTGGAGCGACGTCGGTTCCTGGCCGAGCTTGGCTGACGTGCTGGCGCCCGACGCACAGGGCAACCACGTCGGCGGCGGCGAGCGGCTGGTCGCCTCCGATGCGCAAGGCTGCGTGGTGCACGGCGACGGGGGCCTGACGGCCCTGATCGGCGTGCGCGACCTGGTCGTGGTGCGCGCGGGCAAGACGACCCTGGTCTGCCCCCGCGAGCGCGCCCAGGAGGTCAAGGCGATCGTGGCGCGGCTCGACGAGAGCGACCCGGAGCGGGTCTAGGAGCGTCCCCAGGGACGGAGGCAGCGATGAAGACCCCCGCTCTCGCCATCGACCACGGTACGCGGCGAACGGGCTTCGCCGCCACCGACGCCTTGCGCATCGCCACGCGCCCGCTGGAGGTCTGGGAGGGCGCGGGCGACGGCGGCGAGCTGGTGGAGCGCATCGCGGAGCTCGCCGACGAGCGCGAGGTCGGCACCCTCGTAGTCGGGCTTCCGATGAACATGGACGGCAGCGAGGGGCCGCGGGCGAAGGAGGTGCGCGCCTTCGTGGAGCGCCTGCGGGCGCGGCTGCCGGCGCTCGCCATCGCCTTGCAGGACGAGCGTCTCTCGACCAAGACCGCCGAGGAGCTCCAGCGGGAGGCGGGAGTGCCCGCCGCGCGCAGGCGAGCGGTGCGCGACAGTTGGAGCGCGCTGGTGATCCTGCGCGACTGGATCGAGAGCGGCGAGCGGGGCTCGGAGCGGGACTGACGGACTCGCTGGAGCGCGAAGGGGGTTTCTTGCCGGTGCGGGCTCAGTCCGGCGCGGCGACCGTCTCCGAGAGCCAGTCGGCCACCGAAGCGATGACCTCCGCGCGACGCTCCTCGTGGAAGAGACCGTGGCGCAGGCCATCGAACACGCGCACGGTGACGCCGTCCCCTTCCAGGTCGCGCACGCGCCTTGGGTCGCCGAGGGTGTCGTCGCTCCCTTGGAGCACGAGCACGGGAACGTCCAGCTCGGCGAGCCGATGCGGAGCGAGCGCGGCGGCCTCGGCGGCCTGCTCGGCCGCGCGCAGAGTGATGACGCCGTGGGCGAGCTCGTCCTCCGCCCACACACGGGCCTGCGCCGCATCGCAAGTCAGCAGCTCCGCGCGGTAGAGCGTGCGTCCCGGCGAGGTTGGACCGATCTTCTGAAACAGGCGCCTCCAGCCGCCCGGAGCGGAGGGAGGCTCGAAGTGCGGCGTCAGGAGGGGCGAGGCCAGGACCAACGCGCGCACGTCGGGTGTGCTCGAGGCGGCGGCCAGGGCGTAGAGGGCACCGAGGCCGTCGCCGATCAACACGCGCGGCACATCGGGCGCCATGTATGCCAGGTGAGCTTGCACCTCGGCGAGGTCTCGGACGACCTCGTTCTCGCCGGCGGAGTGCCCGCGATCGCCCTCGCTGCGCCCGTGGCCGCGCATGTCGGGCAGCGAGATCGCCCAGCCGCGCGCGGCGAGGGCGCCGGCGAGCTCGATGTAGCGGCCGCCGTGGCCGCCGGCGTCGTGGATCACGGTGGCGGCTCCACGAGGCTCGCCACGGGCGGCCATCTCCTGCACGAAGAGCAGGAACATCCCCCCGGGGGCGTGGCTGAGGCCCGAGGCGACCTCGCCGCTCGCATCCGACTCCCGCAGCTCGAGGTTGACGGGGAACAGCTGTCCTTCGCTCATGCTCTCTCCTCTCCGTCGGCCGTCAGCGCGAGGTGTAAGAACCGCCGTTCTGCTCAGCGAGGGAGCGCAGGAGGTAGGCATCTTGCGCCCCCGACAGGCCGATGGTGTGGATCACGATTCCGGCGGTGGCGTTGCGTTCCCGCACGAAGGCCAGAGTCTCGTCGGCGTCGGTCGAGAGCCCCACGGTCGCCCGGCCGTCGGAAAGGAAGAAGATCGTGTCGATCTTCGGTTCGCTCCACTCGTCGCCGCCGGCCGCGCCCGCTTGCTCGAGGGCGACCTTCAGGGCGCCGTAGATATTGGTCGCGCCGACCGCCTCCAGCGACTCGCAGAAGCGCATGGCCTCCGAGCGGGTCTCGGGGTCCATGACGACGAGGTCGTCATTCCAGGTCCAGACGTCGCTGGCGTAGAAGATGATGTTGAAGACCGAGCCGTCCTCGACGCCGCCGAGGGACTTGACGATGGCGCGCTTGGCGGCGGTCAAACGCGAGATCTCACCCTTGCGCGGCATGTCGTAGGGCTTGCCCGGATCGTCCTCGGGGTTCTTGCGCGGGACCATCGAGAACTCCATCGAACCCGAGAGATCGAGCACGAACAGCACTCTGCGGCTGTCGCTCTGGATGCCGAAGAAGGTCATGCCGACCGATCCGAGGGCCTCCTCGCTGGCGCGCTCCTCCAGCTCCCCGAGGGGCGGCACGACGAAGTCGCCGCCACGCTCGGCGAACCAGCGCCGCCAGAGCTCGACGTTGGCGCCGAAGTCCTCACCCGTGAGGGAGCGCAAGGCGGCCTGGATGTCCGTCCGCACCCGCCCCCCTTCGGCCTCCAGGCGCTCGATCAGCACACCCACGGCCACTCGCGAGCGCAGCCGCGCCAGGGCCGCCGCGGCCCGCGCACGCACGTGCCAGCTCTCGTCGGTGAGAGCGCCGCCGCCGAGCAGGAGCTCGGCCAGCCCGCCGTCGCCGGCAGCCGCGAGGGCGTCGATCATCGCCGCCCGTGCGCTGGCCTCCTCCTCGCCCTCGATCATCCCCCGCAGCCGCGCCCTGATCCCCTCGTCGGCGGTGCCGCCGAGCATCGCCAGGATGCGCTGGCGCGCACCGTTGTGGCCCTTCTTCTGGGCGCGCAGGAGCGCGGTGACCGAGCGTTCCTGGACCTTGCCCTCCTCACGCGCCAGCCCGCGCGCGCCGGCCGCGACGGCCGCGTCCGACAGGAAGCTCAGGTGCGTCACCCGGCGCTGCATGTCCGAGGCTTCCCTCTTCGCGCGCTGGTACTGTTCCATCAGCGCGGCGCTGATCTTCCCGCCGAGTTGTTCCTGCTCGCGCTGCAGGCGCGCCTCGAACTTACGCACGTCCACCATCAGGCGCGGCAGCTTGCGCTTGAGCTTCCCGCTCTCCGCGCAGATGTCGGCGATCAACTTCTGCAGGCTTACCGCCGTCCCCTCCGATCCGCCGCAGCCGAGCATCTCCAGGGCGGCGAGGCGCTCGGTCAGCTCGACCGCCTCGTCCTCCAGGGTGTCCCAGAGCGCGCCCTCGATCTTCTTGCGCTTGCCAGAGGGGAGTGAAGCGAAGAAGCTCCCGGCGCCCTCCCCCAGCGAGTCGTACCAGGGATCGAGGTCACCGACGATCGCACGCTGCTCGGCGAGCTCCTCGACCAGCTCGCCGACACGCTCGCGCTGCGGGGCGAGGTACTCCTCGAGGGTCGAGTCGCGTCCGGCGTTGAGCTCCATGCGCGCGAGGAGCTCGCGCTGGCGGTCGAGGGCGTAGCGAGCCCGGAAGGCCGCGTCCCGCGCTCCGCGCAGCTTGATCGAGACGCGCGCGAACTCCGCCTCGAGGACCTCCGCCTGGCCCGGATCGGCGAGGGAAACGAGGGCGGCGAGGGCCTCGCGCCTCTCGTCGAGACTGCCGGTGAGGACCGTGCGGGAGAAGCGCGCCGCGAGCTCGGCATCGTCGTCAGGGCCGCCGCGAGCGCCGAACGCGCCCCCGGCGAGGACGAGGGCGGCCACTACGATCGCTGGGGAGAGGGGGTGGAGGTGCATGGAAACCGCCGTCGGCGTCGATGGTGATTCTAGCCTGCCGGGGGCCGCTCCTGGGATGTTGCAAGTACTCGTTGGGCCCGCCGGCGAGACCGGGGCTGACGGGCGGCCGGCGGTGGGCTAGGATTCCCGCGGCGCGAGAGGACCGGACGGTCGCTCCGCGGGCTTAGCCCACGGGGAGGAAAGTCCGGGCTCCACGGGTCGAGGTGGTTGCTAACGGCAACCGGCCGCGAGGCTAGGGAAAGTGCCACAGAAAACAAACCGCCGCGGGCGGCCTCCGGGCCGGGCGCGGTAAGGGTGAAAAGGTGCGGTAAGAGCGCACCGCGGTCCTGGTGACAGGGCCGGCAGGGCAAACCCCACCTGGAGAAAGACCAAATAGGGAAGGCCGACGGTTGATGACCCGCATCCAGGACCTTCCGGGTAGGTCGTTCGAGGCCGGGCGCGAGTCCGGTCCCAGAGAAATGACCGTCACCCCTCCTCGGAGGGGGACAGGATCCGGCTTACAGGTCCTCTCGCGCCACTCCGTCCCCCATCGGCAATCTGCCTGACTTGCGGGGAGCGGAACCCCCACTAGGATCGGGCCTGCGGTGGAGGTCAGACACTCTCCCGATCCTGGTCCAGGAGCGAGGAGATGGGCGAGAGTCGCCTGGAAACCGCGGAAATCTGATAGCCTCGGCTCGACGCTCGCCTACTTGCCTCGGAACCAGGAGCCTGGGGCTCGCCGCCCGTCACCGCCGTGCAAGACACCGCCGTGCGCACGCCTCGGTTTCGCGCAGAGCATCGCCCCAGCAGAGATCGCCCAGTCCAAGCATGGAGTTCGTCCACGTCGTCCCCAGGGAACGGTTGTTCCCCGAGTGCTACCCACAGGGTTTCACGCCCTTCGGGAGCGGGTTCTCCTATGCCGACTTCGCGGCGCGCGTGTGCGAGCACGGGTTCTTCATCGAGCGCCGCTACGCCGAGCGCGAGCCGAGCCTGAAGCAGGTGATCCCCTACTCGCTCGTCGCCAGGGGCGGAGATGTACTGCTACTGCACCGCTTGGGCACCGGCGGCGAGAAGCGCCTGCACGACAAGCTCTCGATCGGGGTCGGCGGGCACATCGACCCGATCGACGCCGCCGACGGTGCCGAGCGCGTGCTCTACGCTGCTACGAGACGGGAAATCGAGGAAGAACTGCACCTGGAGGGCCCGTGGGCCGCCCAGCCGCTGGGGATTCTCAACGATGACGCCAACGCCGTGGGCGCCGTCCACGTAGGCCTGGTGCAGCTGGTCGGGGCGCAGGGCAGCGTCGAGATCCGCGAGACGGACCAACTGGAAGGCAGGCTCGTGGACGTCCGGGAGCTCCAGCGGCTCGCGGCCGAGGACGCAAACTTCGAGACGTGGTCGAGTCTGCTCGTCGACCGCATCGACGAGCTGATCGCTCCGGCGACCGCCTCCGTCCACTGAGCCGGCATCGCAACCGAACCGACACCGCACACACACCATTCACCCCGAACAAGACGGAGAAGCAGCCGTGACCACTTCCGCCAAGAAGAGCCGGGAACTCCTCCCGGAGAAGATCTACGACGTGCTCCTCAACCTGAGGACCGCCGCCAAGCTGACGATCCACTTCAAGGACGGCCGCGTGGTGCAAGGCGCACTGATCTTCAACCCCTTCAAGGGGACCGGGCGCCTGATCAACATCGACCAGGAACAAAGCGTCGATTTCAGCGTCGACGACATCCGCGACCTCAAGGTCGCACCGACCGAGAGCTGACGCTCCCGGGATCATCACGCGCGGGCGTCAAGTGAGAATGGCGCCCCGCCCGCGAGCAGCGGGCGGGGCGCCATCCTCGTGCGGTTCTCGGCGCGGGTTCACCGGCGGGGATCGGCCGGCATCTCCTCCTCGAGATCCACGTGGATCGCGTCCGCGACACGGTTGATGTAGTTGAAGTAGGAGACGACCTGGATCGCGTCGTGGATCTCGAAGTCCCCAAACCCCACCGTGCGCAAGGCGACGATGTCCTCCTCGCTCATGTCACGCGAGTGGTGCGTCAGGCGCTCGGCGAAGACGCACAGAGCGCGCTCGGCGGGAGCCAGGTCCGCCTCGCGCCAGTCCGCGCGCACGGCGTCCAGTAGGGCCAAGGTCTCCTCGTCCTCCTCTTCGGCGATCTCGTCACGGAGATCCCATGAGTGCGCGTGCGCTCAGTAGTGGCAGTCGTTGGAGCTGCTGACGACGATGGCCAACAACTCGCGCTGGGTGCGGCTCAGGCCCTCCTCGGCGAACATGATGCGGCGGTAGAGAGAGAGGGAGGCGTTCATGATCGAGGGCGAGAGGCTCATGGCTCGCACGATGTTGAACACCCTCCCCGCGCGCACGACGGCTCCCTCATACAGACGCTTGAGGCGGCCCTCGGCTCGCTCGGGGGCGACGGTCTCGATCCAAGTCATGGAAGCAGAGGATAGCGTCTGGCGCGTGGCGATCCTCCCCGGAGCGCGCGCGGCGAGGACACGCCTTACCGATTACTAACTCGCCGGGGGGGCTCGTCAGGGAACGAGCTCGAGGATGCGCTCGAGCGTGCGGCGCTCGCGCGGGAACACGCTGCGGCGGTAGAGAGCCTCGAGGGGGCGCCGAGCGCGCTCGTCGTCGAGGGCGCCGAGGGCCCCGATCGCCGCCTGGCGCAGGCGGAAGCGACGCGTGTTCAGCAGCTCCACGAGACAGGCGCGCACCTCGTCTTCGCCGAACCCGCGCGCGCCGAGGGCGGTCGCCGCGGCGGAGCGCACCGTGTCGGGGGCCCGCGGGTCGCGGGCCCGCTCGAGCAAGGTGCTCGTGATCGCCGAGCCCGTCATCCGGCCCAGGACCTCGACCAAACCGGCCTCGAGAACGCCGTGGGGCGAAGGCGTGTCGAGACGCTCGCCGATCCAGGCCTCGACTCCGGCGGGGTCGGCGTGCACCAGCAGGCCCGCGGCGGCCTTCATTACGTTCCAGCTGTAGCCCTCTTCGAACACCCCCCGCGCCAGCTGTGCGAGACCGGCGTCGGGAGCGTAGGCGGCCAGGGCGCCCAGGGCCGCGACGCGCACGGAGGCCTCGGGATCGGCCGCGGCGGCCGCCGCCAGGGCGTCGTGCGCGACGCCGTCGCGCGCACCGTCCAAGGCGCTCGCTGCGGCCGCGCGCACGGCCCGCGAACCGTCGTTCTCGAGGCGCTCGACGAGGGCGGCGCGCAGGATCTCCCCCACGCCCGGATCGTCCTGCCCCGCGAGCATGCGCCCGAGGGCGGCCACGGCGTCCCGACGGCCGTTGACATCGTCGTCGCCCTCGGCGATGGCCAGCCACTGCGCGGCCGTGCGCGAGAGGGAGAGCCGCATTGGAACCCAACCGTACTTGTCGAAGCGCACCCAGCGCGGGCGCTCCGCGGCGGGCAGGGTGAAGCGCTGCTCGCGGCGCTCGATGCGCAGCTCGTGCAGAACGGCGCCGTCGCAGCCCATGACCTCCACGTCTAGCGGCAGGTCGAAGGAGTGCGGGGTTCCGCCCGAGGTACTCTGGACCTGCCGCACGACGAGGTCGATCCAGGGCCGCTCCTCGCTCCAGCTCCACTCGATCTCGAGCTCGGGGAAGCCGGGACTGTGGAACCACTGATCGAAGAACCAGGTCAGGTCGCCTCCACCGGCGAGTTCCATCGCCCGCCGCAGGTCGTCGGTCACTACGCCGCGCCCGGCATTGTCGGCCACGTACCGGCGCACGCCGGCGAAGAAGATCTCGTCACCGAGCTCGCGCCGCAAGAGGGGCAGGCGCGCGGCACCTCCGGTGTAGGTGTGGCCGCCGAAGAACAGGTCCATCGGATCACGGTAGACGTCGTGTACGGTCGGGCGCCGGCCGTTGCCGACGTCACCGGCCATGTAGGCGCGCTGGGCGGCGCGCATCCGCACGCGGAAGTCGTCGAGACCGAGGCTGCGCTCGAAGTAGAGGGCGGTCATGTAGCTCGCGAACCCCTCGTTGAGCCAGATGTGCGACCAGTCAGCGCAAGTCAGCAGGTCACCGAACCACTGGTGGGCGGCCTCGTGGGCAACGAGGCCGTGGGAGGTGTGATCGCGCCGGCCGCGCTCGTCGGTCAGGATGGCATCGGTCAGGGTCGTGGCGGAAATGTTCTCCATGCCCCCGAAGGGGAAGTCCGCCACGCACGCCTGAGAATACTTCGCGTAGGGGTAGCGCCGGCCGGTCACCTCGGAGAGGAAGGCCAGGATCTCGTCGGTCTGGTCGAAGGACGCCTCCATCCAGCGCGCCTTCTCGGGCGCGGCGAGGGTCGCGAGGGGGATGCCGTCCCAGGCATCCTCGACGACGGTGAATTCCCCCGCGACGAGGGTCACGAGGTAGCTCGGGTGCGGCACTTTCATGCGCCAGTGGTGGGTGCGTCGGCCGTCCTCCACCTTCTCGGCTATTCGCTCGCCTGCGGCGACCGAGGTCCAGTGCTCGGGCATCGTCACGCGCAGCTCGCTCGTCGCGCGTTCGGCCGGGTAGTCCATGCACGGAAACCAGAAGCGGGCGTCCTCGCACTCTCCCTGGGTGAAGACCTGGGTCGGCACGCCGTCGCGCTCGGCGCAGTACCACAGGCCTTTCCGGGGAGAGCCCCCGTATGCGACGACGACCTCGAGTTGCTCGCCGCGCGCGAGGGGTCGTCTGGGGCGGATCCACAGACGTCCGTCGGAGTGCCGGTGGTCGAGGGCGGCGCCACTCCCCTCGCGAACCGAGAACACCTCGAGATCGACCAGGTCGAGCTCGAAATCGTCCACGACGGCGGCGGTGGCGGTGAGGAAGAGGGTGCAGGAACCCTCCAACCAGCGTTCGGCGGGTTCGAGGTCGAGGTCGAGGAAGAGGTGCTCTACGTCCACCGGCTCCTCGCGCGGCGGATGCCCTGTGGGGCGCGGAGCGCGCAGACGCCCGGCGCCGGGCGCGCTCTGGCAGGCGCAGGTGAGAGCGAGGGCCAAGGCCAGGCCCAGAGGGGAGGCGAGCCGGGCGCGGTGTGTCTCGTTCATCGGAGCGCTTGGAGAAGACGGGGGGCGGCGAGGGACGCGGCCGGTGGATCCTAGCAAAGCCCCCCCCGAGCGGCCGCCGTCGCTGTTGCTCGGAGCCTCGTTCTCGACCAGACTCGGCGCCGTGGACTTCCTGCTCGAGTGCATCGGCTTCCCGCCCGGAGTCGACGAACGCGCGCTCTCGGAGTTGGTGCGCGAGCGCGGCGAACCCGCGCCCTGGCGTGGCCCCGGCGGCGTGCACCTGCGCCTGAGCTTGGCCGACGGCCTCGAGCTCCGGCTCGACGGAGAGACGGCCACTGCGCCTCAGTCGCTGCTGCCCTTCTTCCGCGTCCCTCACCGGCTTCGTGTCGCGGTGGGCTCGCTCGCCTCGGCAGTCGACTCTCCCTTCGACGCGGTCCTGACGGGCGTGGCGAACCCTCCCCCACCCTCCGCGGAGCTGGCCGATGCCGAGCCCGGGAGCTTCCCGTTCACTACCTGGCTCAGCGACGCGCGCCGCCTGCCTGCTTCCGTGCGTCCGGGTCAGGTCCTGGCGGTCAGCAGCGCCGGATTCGCCCTCGACGTGACCTACGTCGGTCCGAACGACGGCGGTGCCGACTCGCGCGTCCTCGGCCTCCCGCGGGGCGCCTCGATCCGCCTGGTCTCCGATCCCCACGAGCCTCAGGCGAACGCGGGGAAGGACGCCTGTCTCGACGCGGGGCCCGGCGCGGTCGATGGTTGCGTCGAGCTCTCCGCGCGCGTGCGCTCCCTGCGCCGTCTCACCAATCCGCTCACCGATCGCACGGTCGAGCTGTGCGAGGTCGATGCGCCCGGGCGGCCGCTGCAGCTGTTCATCAGCCCCTGGCATCTCGAGGAGGAGGGCCTGCCCTCGCCCCGTCCCGGCTGGCGCGTCGAAGGCGCCTTCCTGTTCCAGGGTCGTGTGGTCGGCGGGCTTCCCGGCCCTTCGGCCCGTGCGCGGCTCGTTTTCGGCTGAGTTCGGTGGCATCGCCCGCCCGCTGGAAGCGATCATCGCCCCGCGGGGGAGCTTCCCCGCAGTCCAGCGCCCTCCAGCGAAACACCGACATGACCAACCAAGGGACCACGGGAAACGTCATCGCCGCCTTGTGCAGCTTCGTGCTGCCCGGCCTGGGCCAGCTCGTCCAAGGACGCCTGCTGAAGGCGGTGGTGCTCTTCGTCCTATCGGGCGTCCTGTGGGTGTTCGCCCTCGGCTGGATCATCCACGTTTGGGCCACGATCGACGCCGCCGTCTGGCGCCCGCGCTCCTGAGGGGCGCACTTCCCGTGTGCTCGGTCAACCGCCCGCCGCGTCGCGGAGCGCAAGAGTGGCGAGCAGGGCGGAGAGATCGGTGGCCGAGAGACCGTGGAAGAGGGAGAAGGTGACGGCGTCGGGGGCGAGCGGAGCGGCGAAGCGCAAACCGGAGCCCACGCCCTCGAGGTCGAGGGCTGCGGCGGACGCTGTGAGGGCGGGGCGGCGGGCCTCGAGGGCGGCGCGGAAGGCGGCGGCCTCTGCGGCGTCATCCCACAGCGTCGCCACGTGCAGGACGCGCGCGGCGTCGCACGCGAGGAGCACGGCCTCGTCTCCGTCCCAGCCCGCCGCCGCGTCGTTGGTGAAGACCATCGAGCTGACGGCCATCGGATCGGAGAGGTCGAGCGGAGCGCGCGCGCCCTCGTCTTCCACGACCAGAGCCAAGAGCAACTCCCCGAGAACCGTCGAGCCCACGAGATCCCAACCCGGCGGCAGGGCGTCGAGGCGGTGGACGAGAGGGCGCGGATCGTCACGCTGTTCGCTGTCCCAGAACTTCTCGGGGTGCAGTACCTGCTCGGTCGAGAGCGGCGGTGAGGCGAAAGCGTGGGCGACGACGTCGAGGTAGGTCTTCTCCTGACGCCGAAACGTCCGGTAGCCGCGGTTGAGAAACCGCTGACCCTGCAGGTAGGAGGCGAGCATCGGCTTCCACAGGTACGGCGGCGCCTCGGCCATCGCACCGGCTCCGAGGTCTCCCGCAGCGGCCAGCTCCTCCGGCGTGAGCTGGCCGATGTGCTGCATCGTCCACAGTCCCATCAGCGCCGTCCCGCTGCCCTCGACCACCGCCGAGAAGGCCGACGACGCGTCGGCGTTCCTGACGCGCTCGGCGAGCGGCGCGTCGATGCCGAAGAGCTGGTCGTCGAGGGCGTGGGTCAGCTCGTGGGAGAGGATGATCTCCGCCACCTTCCCGGTGAACGACTCCATCAAGTAGAAGGTGTCCGCCCCAGGATCGTAGAAACCGCCCACCGACTCGCGCAGCAGGGCGAGGGTCTCCGCCCAGACGTCCATGTCGGGGGGAACGAGGGCCAGCATGCGCGCCATCGTCTGATCGCGCTCGATCATGCCCTCGGGGATCACCTTCTCGACGCGAGCCCGGACATGCGCGAGGAACCCGGCGTGGTCGGTGATGCGCACCTCGACCGGCCGCAGGAACTTCGCGCCGCGCAGGCGCTCGACGTCCGCCTGGATGCGGCGCGTGGCAGCCTCGAGCTGCTCCTGGGTCCAAACGTCGTCGACGAACCCGCCACCGGCGACGAGCTGTCCGGCTTGGAGGCCGAGGAGGACGGGAACGGCGAGGAGGTGTCGCATCGGTAGCTCCGTTCGGGGAGGAGGGTGGGAGGAGGCTACGGGAGCGGCCGGGGCGGGAGATCGCTCTCTCGGCCATTCTCGCTCGGAGCCGCTGCGACACCACGGTTTGCACTCCCGCAGCCTCCCTGGCAAGCTCTCGGCCCGCGTCCGCCGTCCTCCTGGAAGAAAGCCCATGCGCATCCACACCCGCGCCCTGTGCGCCCTGCTCGTGTTCTCCCTCGCCGCCATGACGGCGCCTGCCGCCCTCGCCGACGGCCCCGGCGCCCTCCAAGGCGGCCAGGGTGCCGCCGCGGCCGAGGGCGCGGATGCGGATGCGGGCGCGGATGAAGAGGCCGGCTTCAGCGTGGACGCGATGTTCGGCAAGGTCAACGAGGCGATGATCGGCGTCATCTTCCTCGACGTCTCCTTCGGGGCGTTCCAAGAGGAGAAGGTGACCGACGGCGTGGTCGTGCTCGGCGATGACGGCGACCCGGTGATGGAAGGGGCCACCGTCCCCATTTCCGTGCTGATCCTCGTCCTTGGCGCGATCTTCTTCACCTTCCGCAACGGCATCCCCCAGGTTCGCTCCTTCAGACACTCCCTCGCGGTCGTGAGCGGCAAGTACGACGACCCGGCGGCCAAGGGAGAGGTCACCAGCTTCCAGGCTCTCACCGCCGCCCTCTCGGCCACCGTCGGCCTCGGCAACATCGGCGGCGTCGCCATCGCCATCGGCACCGGCGGCCCGGGTGCCACCTTCTGGATGATCCTGGCCGGTTTCCTCGGCATGGCCTCCAAGTTCACCGAGTGCACCCTCGGCCAGATGTACCGCGAGGTGCGCCCCGACGGACGAATCATGGGCGGCGCGATGTACTACCTCTCGCGCGGACTGGCCGAGATCGGGCTCGCCGGCCTGGGCAAGGTCCTGGCGGTGCTCTTCGCCGTCATCTGCATCGGCGCCTCCTTCGGCGGCGGGAACACCTTCCAAGTCAATCAGTCCCTGGGAGCGGTGAGCCACGTGTTCCCCTGGTTCGCCGACCATCAGATCGTGTACGGCCTGATCATGGCCGTCGCCGTGGGCATCGTGATCCTGGGCGGCTTCCGCCGCATCGCCGCCACGGCCGAGAAGATCGTGCCCTTCATGTGCGGCATCTACGTGCTGGCCTGCCTGGTGATCCTGCTCATGAATCTGACGGCCGTCCCGGCCGCCATCGGCACGATCATCCGGGGTGCCTTCTCGCCCGACGCCATGTTCGGCGGCTTCCTCGGCGTCTTGATCCTGGGCTTCAAACGCGCCGCCTTCTCCAACGAAGCGGGGATCGGCTCGGCCGCCATCGCCCACTCGACCGCCAAGGTCCCCCACCCCTCTCGCGAGGGCGTCGTCGCCATGCTCGGGCCCTTCGTGGACACGATCGTCGTCTGCACGATGACCGCCCTGGTGATCATCATCACCGGCGCCTATGCGCCAACGGCCGCGAACTTCGGTGACGAGGCCGCCGCGATGACCGGCTACATCGCCGGCGACAACGGCGCCGCCTTGACCTCCGCGGCCATGGGCAGCGTCCTGCCGTTCATGCCCTACGTCCTGGCCGTGGCCGTCGTGCTCTTCGCCTACTCGACCATGATCTCGTGGTCCTACTACGGCGAGCGCTGCTGGGCCTACCTGTTCGGGGACGGAAGCTCCTTCGTCTACCGCATCCTGTGTGTGGTGTTCGTCGTCCTCGGCTCGGTGGCGACGGCAACGAACATCCTCGACTTCGGCGACCTGCTGATTTTCGGCATGGTGCTGCCCAACATCATCGGCGTCGTGCTGTTGAGCGGGAAGGTCAAGGAGAAGTACGACGACTACTGCCGCCGCCTGGCCGCGGGCGAGTACAAGACGTTCAAGTGAGCATTCAAGTGAACACTCAAGGAACAGCCTCTCCCATCGCGCCCGTCGACCTCGCCGCCGAACGAGCCGAGCTCGGGCCGGCCCTCGAGGAAGCCCTCGTGCGCACTCTACGAAGCGGCCAGTACGTCCTCGGCCCTGAAGTCGAGGCCCTCGAGCGCGACTTCGCGAACCTCCACGGCGCCCGCCACGGCGTGGGCGTGGGATCGGGCACCGACGCTTTGATCGTAGGGCTCAAGGCCCTCGGCGTGCAGCCCGGAGACGGCGTGGTGACCAGCCCGTTCACTTTCTTCGCCAGCGCGGGAGCGATCGCCTGGATCGGCGCCCGACCTGTTCTTGCCGATGTCGAGGCCGAGACGGCCCTGCTCGATCCGGCGCGCGCCGCCGAGGCGATCGACGAGAGCACGCGCTGTATCCTGCCCGTCCACCTCTACGGCCAACTGGCGGACATGCGCGCCTTGCGGGCCCTGGCCGACGAGAGCGACCTGACCCTCCTCGAGGATGCGGCCCAGGCTCACGGGGCCCGACGCGACGGCATCGCGCCGGCCCAGCTCGGCGACGCGGCGGCCTTCTCGTTCTACCCGACCAAGAACCTCGGCGCCGCCGGCGAGGGTGGCATGGTCCTCACGAACTCCGAGGAAACCGACTGCCGCCTGCGCCGCCTGCGCGACCACGGGAGCGGGGCGAAGTACGTCCACGAGGGGATCGGAACAAACACGCGCCTGCAGGCAATGCAAGCCGCCGCCCTGAACGTCAAGCTGCCCCACCTCGGCGCGTGGAACGACCGCCGGCGCGCCGTCGCCGCGCGCTACGACGCCGGCTTCGAGGGCAGCGCGGCCGTCCGTCCCCTCGCGCGGGCCTGCGAACAGGGCCATGTCTTCCACCAGTACACCGTACGCGTGGACGAGCGCGACCGCGCCGTCGAGAGCCTGCGCGCGGCGGGCATCTTCAGCGGTGTCCACTACCCGCTGCCCGTCCACCTCCAGGAGGCCGCGAGGACCTGGGGCTACGGGCCCGGAGATTTCCCCGTGGCCGAGGCCCTGGCGCGCGAGGTGCTGTGCCTGCCGATCCACCCCTTCCTGCATCCCGACCAGGTCGAGCGCGTGATCGAGACCCTGCTGGGTATCCTGGAGGGCTGAGAGAGATCGCCGGGAGGCGCTTCTCGCCCTGCGGCTCCAGCTCGCCGGCCGCGGGAGTCGATCCAGGAAGGGCCCGTACCCGACGGGGACTCGAAACCTCTCGCCTCCTGGCCCACAATCCACCTCGGTCGGCTCATGAAGCACCTCAACCCCCTGCCCGCACTCGTCCTGGCGACCCTCGCTGCGGCGAGTCTCGGCACTCTGCGCGCCGGCACGCCGTCAGCCCACGCCCAGGACCGCGGGCGGGAGTCCACTCGGGGTCCCGCCGTGGGCCGCGGCGCCCTCGGCGGTACGGTGGATGACGCTCGCCCCGGCGACGGCGAACCCGCGCCGGAGATGGTCCTAGGGGACGCTTACTTCACGATCTGCGACTACGACGAGAACGGCTGGATCAGCTTCCGCGAAGCCTCGGCGGCCCTCGGCCTCAGCCGCCCGCGCTTCTTCGCCTACGACCGCGACCGCGACGGGCGCGTCCTGCGCGAGGAGTTTCTCGCCGTCTACCTCGACACCGTCCGGCGCCTGGGCGCCTTCCAACCGCCCACGCCGAGCGAGGGGACCCTGGCGGAATCCCTGCCCGAGTCGGTCACGCCCACCGCCTCCGGCGAGGCGCTCAGGGTCGCCGGGTCGGTCGCCGAGCTCTTCGGACAGTCCATCGTCCGCGAAGACGCCGAGCTGATCTCGCCCCTGCCGCCGCGCATTCCCGGCCCGGTGCCCCACTTCCTGCGCCTCGACCTCGATCGCGACGGACGGATCTCCGCGAACGACCTGCTCGCACTCTCGCGCCCCGTCCAGGTTCCGGTGCGCATCAACACCGTGATCGCAACCCTCGACCTCGACGGCGACGGAGGGGTGGACGCCGACGAGCTACGCCGCTCGATGGAAAACGACTGACGCTCGGTGCCCCACGCCGGCCTCGGCTCCGGCGGGCGCGCTTCGTGACAGAGGGAGGTCAGGCCTCGTGTAGGGCAACGAGTTGCTCGAGGCGTACACCGCCGTCGGGTTCGGCCACGGCGTACTCTCCCCCGCCCCGCAGGGTCACCCCCGCGCACCCGCCGTCGAGGCCGAGCACGTAGAAGTTCAGGCCGAAGGTCGGCACGCCGGCCTCGTCCACGAGCCCCGGCTGCCAGGCCGCCGCACGCCGCGCCTGGCGCGTGACGCGCCGCAACACCTCGAGGCCGGCCTCGAGGGGGCTCGCCCCGCCGCGCAACAGCTCGGTCACAGCGTGGCTACCGGCCGAGAGGATCGCCGCCTCCCCACGCCCGGTCGCTCCCGCGCTACCCGCCTCGGCATCGCAGTACAGGCCGGCGCCGACGATGGGAGAGTCCCCTACGCGGCCGGGGATCTTCCAAGACAGACCGGAGGTGGTGGTCGTGCACGCGACCTCCCCCGCGACCGAGAGCGCTGAGCAGTGGATCGTCCCCGTGGGCCGCTCGGCCAGGATCGCGTCGGCCTGTGCCAGGAGCTCGGCCTCCCGGCGCGAGCGTGATGCCTGCTTGGAGTCCTCGGCGGAGGGCGGCGGAAAGCGATCATCGCGCTCGCTCAGGGTCTCCTTCCAACGCAACCAGATGCGGCGCGTCTGGGGCGTCAGGAGCTCCACGTGCTCGTGGCCGTGAGCGCGCGCGAACTCGTATGCGCCGCGCCCGACGATCATGCAATGGTCGGTGCGCTCCATGACCAGGCGCGCGACCTCGCTGGGGTGCAGGATGTTCTCGATGGCCGCCACGGCGCCGGAATTGTGGGTCGCGCCGTCCATGACCGCCGCGTCGAGTTGCACGACACCGTCCTCGTTGGGGTGGCCGCCCAGGCCGACGCTACGGTCCTCCGGGTCGGCCTCGACGACCTTCACTACGTCGATCGCCACGTCGAGAGGTGCCTCGCCCGCGACCAGGCGCGGGAAGGCGGCCTTCATTCCCGGCAGGCAATTGCCGCTGCCTACGAGCACTGGCCGCGTGCGGAGTCGGCGGGGCTCGGGTGAGAGGGAGCGACGAGTCTCGCCGGCCAGTCCGCTGGTCGAACCGCAGGCGGCCGCGGCCGCCGAGGCCGACAGGCCCATGAAGTGACGGCGATCAAGCTCACGGGGCGGGACGGACATGGGGATCCTCTCTTCGGTTCGGGGCGTTCTACCAGCAGAGCCTCTTCAGCCAGCGGGCGGCGCCCGCTGACCATCGCTCCCAGTGCTCGACGATCTCGCCCTCGCCGGCAGCGTGGGCGGCGCCGACGCGCAACTCGCGCTCGAACTCCAGGCTGGTGAGATAGCGCTCGAGGTCCGCGGGGCGGGGATCGGCGACCGCCAGGGCCGTCGCTAGGACCGCCGTGCAGCTGCGCCGGAGCTCCTCGCCGTCGAGCATCTCCATGCGGTCGAGACCCGTGTGGTAGGTGTAGTCGGTGAAGTGCCAGATCAGGACGCCGGGGATACCGTGCTCGAGGAAGACGTCGTGGTCGCTGCCGCCTTCCCAGGGGTTCTCCGAGGTCGTCCAGCCGCCCGTGAAGCGGGCGACGTCGCTCAGGGCCGTGCGCGCCACCAAGTTCAGACCGCTGGGGTTGGCGACATCCTCCTCGGAGACCTCTCCGGCGCCCCAGGGCGTGTGTGCGTCGGGCGGGAGCGGCGCCAGCGCGCCGGGGTCGGGCTCGCGCTCGAGCAGGGCGATCGCTCCTGTGCGCGCGGGCGACTGGCCGAGCATGTCGGCCGAGATCCCGGCGATCGCCTTGCGAGCGGTGTGCTCCAACCAGACCGAGCTCTGGCGTATCTCGTCGCCCCAGATGAACACGAGGGTGCGCGCGGGCCTGTCGAGCTCGCCACGCTCGATCAGGCCGGCGACGTTGACGGCCGACTCGGCCAATCCGGCGATGCCACTGGCGTTGTCGCCGGCACCGGGTTCCTGAACGTGGCTCGCCATGGCGACCGCCTCGTCGGAGTGCTCGCTCCCGACGACCGCCGCCACGAGGGTCCGCAAGGGAACTTCGCGCAGCTCGACCTCGGCCTTGAAGGTGAGCAGCACGGGCACGCCTGCGTCGACGAGGCCGCCGAGCCGATCGAAGGTTCGCCGGGAGATCTGCCCCACGGGTAGGCTGGTCTGGGCCGCGACCGTGCGGAAGAGGATCGCGTCGAGGTGACGGTCCCCGCCGGAGGGGTCAACGGTGAAAGGGAAGACCGCCGCCGAGAGCACGGCCCGCGCCCCGGCCTTCCGGGCCCTGCGCAGGATGTTGCGCGAGAGGGGCTGGAGGGTGACGAACAGGCTGCCGTCCTCGACGTCACTCAGGCGCATTGCGGCGGGGCCGCTGACGTCGGCCGAGGGGGCGTTGATCGGCAGCATGACCCGGTCGCGGTCCGCGGGTTCGTCGAAGCCGTGCAGGAGCTCGGGCTCGGTCCCGGCACGGTGGAGGAGCAGGCTCGCGCTCTTGGGCGTCCAAGCCGGCGCGTCCATCTCGGTCTCGATGATGCGCAGCTCCAAGCCCGGCTTCTCGCCGAAGCCCGCCTCGCGCAGGCGCGCGGCGAGGTGCTCGAGGGTCGCCTCGTAGCCCTCGTTGCCCGGCGCGCGGTACCAGCGGTCGGCGAACGCCGCGCTGGCGAGGGCACGCTCAGGATCGAAGGCGGCGTGCAGCGCCGGGACGAAGCGCGCCGGCCCGCTAGCGCCAGCGGCGACGCGCGGGCCGTTGTGGGTGCTCTCCGCATCGCCGGGGAGGGGATCGCCGGGGGCCTCGCCTTGGGCTGCACCCCCCCGCGGCGTGCCGAGAGCCGCCATGAGGAGCGCGAGCGCCGTCGCGCTCCACCCTCGTCGTTCGTCTTGGATGGCGCTGCTCACTACTGGCCCGGTACGGCCTCCGGGAGGCCGAACCGCGGCGCGCCAGTATCGCCTATCGGTACGGCCGCCGACAAAGGTCGGCTCGGTTCTCGCCGATTCCGACCCCGCGAGGGGGGTCGGGGCAAGAGCGATCCCAGTCCATGTCGTATCCTCTCCCTGTCCGCCCGACGCCATGAACTCCTCTCCGCGCTCCTCCGTTTCCACGCTCGCCGGGGTCGCCCTGGCGCTCACCTCGAGCGCCTGCGGTGGTAACGACCCCGCCGACAACACGCCGCCCGTCCCCACGACGGGGGCTTGGCCCCTGGAACTCGTCCCGCTCGACGAGGCCGCCCCGGCCGGTCGACCGCCGCGCATCGTGTTCCTCGGGCTGCCCGCCGAGCTCGACGCCTGGAAGGTCCCCGAGGGGACCGGGGCGCTGCGCCCCGGCGGAGCCGACGGAACTCCCAGCCTCCTGCTGCGCGAGGCGCGGCGCAAGCGGGTGCTCATTCCCGGACCGATCGATCCACGCGGAATCGACCTGATCGCGTTGGAGCTGTCGACCTGGCAGGCGCACCACGTCTCGGCGCACCTGGTGCGCGATGGCTGGGGGACCCTCAACTCCAAGCTGGTGCCCGTGGGCCGTAGCCTCGAGCCGAAGACGATCGAGATCGCCTTGCCACAGCTCCACCGTCACGACGAGCCCTTCGATCAGCTCGTGCTCTCCTTCCTCGGCGACGGGCCGGTCAGCCTGCGCCGCGGCGTGAGCCTGGTCGACCTCTCGCGCGAGAGCCTCCTGCCTCCCTCCACGGGACCTCCCCAGCTGGTGGAGAGCGGCGGCGAAGCGCGCCGCGCCGTAGCTCTGGC
The DNA here is from genome assembly GCA_002686265.1 of Planctomycetota bacterium. Classification (GTDB taxonomy): domain Bacteria; phylum Planctomycetota; class UBA1135; order UBA1135. The sequence goes on along the minus strand of NZBA01000086.1, from coordinate 15,742 downwards.
CGCGGGAAGCCCGTTGCTCGCCGAGACCCGGGTCGGCGAGGGCGCGCACCTGATCCTCAGCCTCGCCATTCCCCATCCCCTCGCCCTGAAGGGGAATCCCGGACGCCTGCTGGTGGCCGGTGAAAACGAGCGCGGTGTTCGCACGGAGCTCGATCTGCCTCTTCCGGTCTTCGGAGACGACCGCTGGAAGTCGGCGCAGATGGACCTGGCGAGCATCCCGGGGGATTCCGTGCGCCTGCGCTTCGAGCTCGTCGATGCCCCGACGGAGACCTTGGTGGCCCTCGCCGTTCCCATCCTCGCCCAGCGCTCCAGCGCGCCTGCGACGGTGCTCCTGGTCACTTCCGACACGCACCGCGCGGACCACCTCGGGGCCTCCGGAATGGGCGTGGAGGTCGAGACGCCAGCCCTAGACGCGCTCGCGGCGCGCGGCGTTCTGTTCGAGGACTGCTTCAGCTCGACGAACGTCACCAATCCCTCCCACATCGCGCTGATGACGGCCACGAGCCCGCGCGAGACGGGGATCACCAACAACTACAGCGCCCTCTCCGACAAGGCCCCGACCCTCGCCGAGGAGTTCGCCCGCGCGGGCTACATGACCCTCGCGGCGACGAGCGCGCGCCATCTCGAGCACGCGACGAGCGGCCTCGGCCAGGGATTCGCGCGCATGGCCTCGCCCAACCAAGCGCGGGACGCGGAGCCGACGATCGACTTCGTCAGGGGCTGGCTCGACGACGTCAAGGGTGTGCCGATCTTCGTTTGGCTGCACCTGTTCGACGCCCACGGGCCCTACGCCCCTCCCGAGCCGTTCCTGGAGCGCTACTGGCCCGCCGGACGCGATGCCTTCGACCCGGCCCTGCCGGCCGACGGCCTGCCGCAAATGGGAATGCCGCCTCAGTTCGAGGGTCTGCGCGATCCCGCCTATCCCGGGGCGCTCTACCGCGGCGAGGTCTCCTACCTCGACCACGAGCTCGGTCGACTCCTGGAGCTACCGCGCATCGCGAGCGGGATCGCGGCGGTCACGGCCGACCACGGCGAGTCCTTCGGCGCCCACGGAATCTACTACGACCACGGCGGCCTCTACCCCGACACGATCCACGTCCCCTTGGTGCTCGCTTGGCCCGCCGCGCCGGCGGGGACGCGCGTGGAGACCCCGGTACGCCAGATCGACCTCGGCGCGACCCTGCTGGAGCTGGCGGGCGCGCCCCCCGGCGAGTTCCCCGGCCGCAGCCTCCTGGACTCTCTGGAAGGAGAGGCGGACCGCCGCCCGCGCTACACCCTCGCGGCGCACAGGGAGGCCGCCTCGATCACCTGGAACGGCTGGCACCTCGTGCTGCACTTGCGCGAGCACAAGCCCTCCTACGGAACCGGGCATTTCCCGCGCCATCAGGTCGAGCTCTACCGGCTGGCGGACGATCCGGGGTGCGAACGCTCGCTCGTGGAGGCCGAGCCGGAGATCGCGAGACGCCTGTGGACGGGTCTGGTCGGCTGGCTCGTCCGGCCTCGCGAGCTCGACTGGCTGGAGCGGGTCAGCCAGGACCACGAGCTGATGCGGGAGCTGGCCAAGCTGGGCTACGTGGCCGGGAAAACTCCCGAACAGGGGGAGGAGCCCCTCATCCACCGACACTGCGGCTGCGACCGCTGCGCCGCGTTCCGCTAGCGGTCCGTCACTCCGGTCGATCCAGGCACAGGGCCCTGAACCAATGGCGCACGCCGGTGCACCAGTCGCGCCAGCGCTCCGCAAGGGCTCCGTCCTCCGCCTCTAGGGCGTCGCGGACGCGCAAGTCAAGCTCCTCGCGGTTGGTCAGGAGGTAGCGTTCCAGATCCGCCGGAACGGGGTCGGCCAGGGCCAGGGCGGTCGCGCCCGCGGCGACGCAGGTGCGCCGCAGATTCTCGCGGGTCACGTCCTGCCCGCGGTCACCGGCGGCTGCCGTGCCTTCTTCGGCAGCAGCACGGAAGAGGACCGTCGGCACGCCTACCGTGATGAAAGGCCGCCGCTCGCCCGCGCCGGCGAAAGGGGCTTCAGAGGTCCGCCACCCGCCGACCAGCCCCGCGACATCCGCCAGGGCGCAGCGCGCCACCACGGCCAGGCCATCGGGGCGCGGGCGCTCGGGGGTTCCCATCGAGCCCCCCGCGGCTCCGGGGTCGAGGTCGCGTTCCATGCTCGCAGTCGCGGCCGCGTCGGGTTCCGGAGCGAGCCGGCTGAAGACGGCAGCGGAAACATAGTGGCTGCCACGCGCCAGCCAGGCGTGGCTCGCCGCCGCATCCTCGCACCAGAGGAAGACGAGGGAGCGGGCGGGAACCTCGAGCTCGCCTGCCTCGAGGGCCTCGGCCAAGGCCAAGGCAACCCCCGCCTGTCCCGCCGCGCCGCGAGCGTTGTTCGGGCCGTCCGGGTTCCCCGCGCCCCTCAGGTGCGCGACGAGCAGCACGGCCTCGTGGGATCGGGTGGCACCTTCGAGGGTGGCGGCGAGTGTTCGCGGGGCGCCCCCTGCGGTCCCCGAGTCTTCGAGGCCCAATCCCGCCAGAGCGCCGAAGCCGGCCCCGGCGAGGACCACCGCGAGCTGGTCGAGGGCCGCCGCGCCGTCGCCGCCGGCCACGGCCAGCGCGCGGGCGCGGGCCGCGCTCTCCCGCGTGTCGAAGCGCGCGAGCAGCGCCCCGGCGAAGCGCGCCGGGCCGGTCGGTGCGATCAAGACACGGGGAGCGTCGGGGTGGAGAGCGGGATCCGTGTATGCGAGGCCAACGAACAGCTCCTCGGGCGGCGGCAGGTCGAGCCCGACGCAGGCGCCCGTCAGGAGCCCGAGAGCGCCCGCGATCGGCAGGAACGAGCTCGCGGGAGGAGAGCTCCGAGGTAGCGATCGGGGGAGGGTCGCCATGGGTAGGCCACGGCGGCGTCTCGCACGCTCACACGTACTTGTTGATCAGCAGCTCGAGGCGCAGTCGAGCCTCCGGCGAGATCGCCTCCGGCGCGGTCATGATCGCATGGGCCAGGGCGCTCTCGCAAGGCGTCTCGCCCATGCTCGCGGCCAGGGGCGCGGCGGCGCGGATCAGATTCCGGGCGCTGTTGACGTTCATGTGCACGGTCTCGATGACGGTCTCGACACTGACGTCGTCGTGTCCCTCGTGCCAGCAGTCGTAGTCCGTGGCCATCGCAACGGTCGAGTAGCAGATTTCCGCCTCGCGGGCGAGGCGCGCCTCCTGCAGGTTCGTCATACCGATCACGTCGACGCCCCAAGAGCGATAGAGGAGCGACTCCGCGCGCGTGGAGAACTGCGGCCCCTCCATGTTGAGGTACGTCCCGCCGTCGTGGACGGTCACGTCGAGTTGCGCGGCGGCCGTGAGCAGGATCTGGCGCAGCTGCTCACAGATCGGATCAGCAAGGGCGACATGAGCCACGACGCCATCGCTGAAGAAGGTGTCCGGCCTGTGTCGCGTGCGGTCGAGGAACTGATCGACGAGTACGAAGTCCCCGGGCACGATCTCCTCGCGCATGGAACCCACAGCCGAGATCGATAGGATGCGCGAGACTCCGAGTTTCTTCATGCCCCAGATGTTGGCGCGAAAGTTGATCTCGGTCGGACTGATGCGGTGGCCGCGGCCGTGGCGCGGCAGGAACACCATCGAGACATCCCCCAGCCGCCCGGTGAGGAAGGCGTCGCTGGGAGCGCCGAACGGGGTGGAGAGGTCCACCTCGCCGAGGTCCTCGAGTCCGTCCATGTCATAGAGGCCCGAGCCTCCCATGACGCCGACTACGTGCTGTTGGCTCATCGTGGTTCCTTCAAAGTGCGGGACCGACCCGCGGGGGCGCCCAAGCCTAGCGGCGTCCGAGCCGGATTCCAGATCGGTGCCCGGGCACGCTCCATCCATTCTGGCCAACGGCCCGTTGAGGAACGTCCGACTACGACTTCGCCCCTCCTTGCAGCGACGAAGATGCCCTCCTCTCGCTACGGCCCTCTATCAACGGGTTGCTAGGATGTGCGCGCGAGACGAGCACTTCGAAGCTTGGCGCCGAATCCATGGGAGCGAGCAGGAGCGAGAGACGCTGTTGGGTGCTGTTGGGCGTGGGGATCGTTTCCCTGGCGCTGCCCGCCTTGCTTCTCCCACGCACGCGCACGGCCAAGGAGTGGATCGGGGATCTGACCAAGGGCAGCCCGGAACAACGCATCACGGCCGCCTACGCCCTGCGCCACTGTGACACAGATGACCTCGAGCTCACGCTGCGCGCCCTGCTCCGCATTGTGGGCGCGGCGGAACCGCACCTACAGGGAATCGCGCGGGAGTCGGCGCGCCAGATCGCACCCGCTGACATCGCCCTTGTGGTCGACATCTTCGATGGGTTGAGCGCCGAAGACGAGGTATCGCGTCAGCTCTGCGAGGGCGTTCTCCTCAACCGTCCCGAGGAAGCGGTGGAGCTCCTGATCGAGATCGTGGGCGACCCGTCAGCGAAGGCGCGGCAGTCCGCGGCGCACCTCCTCTCGCGCTTCGGATCCCCTGCCGTCGAGCCCCTCGGGAAGCTGCTGTGGGACGAGAACCCGAGTTCGCGCTTGCTCGCGGCCTGGGCCTTGGGCGCCATGGGCGAGAGGGCGCAGAGCGTCCTGGGACTGCTCAGGGCCCTGGCCCGGGCGCCGACCGCGCTCGAACGCCGAACGGCCCTGCAGGCCATGGGAACCATCGACCCCGGACACGAGAAGACCCTCCGCCTCGCCGACGCCCTGTTGCAGGACGAAGCCCTCGAGACCCGCCGGGCGGCGCTGCTCGCCTTCTTCGAGGGGTGGGTGACGCGCCTCGATCGGAAACGGGGGGGAGCCAACCTGGAAGCGCGCGCATTCCTCGGTGAGGCCTTCGCCGCTGATCTCGCGCGCCTCTTGGACGACTTCGATGCCCACGCCGCGAACGGGGGCCAGCCGCCCCGCTGAACCGGCCGCGGCGCGGTCAGAGCGAGAGCATGCGGCGCACTTCGCGCGCCAGGATCTCGCCCCCCAGGCGATTCCCGCGCGTATTCCAGTGGGAATCCCGGTAGTGGTAGAGGTGGCGGCGACCGTCCTCGAGAGGCTCGACGGCGAGGAACTCGGGTAGGAGATCGATGATCTCCAGGCCCAGCTCCTCCCCCCAGAGTTCGAGGACACGCTGAGGCTGAAAGCGGTCCATCCGCTCGGCAATCGGCGCCCTGACCATGTTCCAGACTGCGTCCTCGACCTGATACTCGTCGGGGATCAGGAGGAAGACGATTGGCGTGTCACCGGCCGCCTCGGTCATGGTCGTCATGTACTTCCTCAGTCCCCGTTCGAGTCCCTTCTCGGTGAGACAGACCTGCCGAGCCCGACCGATCTCGAGCTGCTCGAAGCCGGTGATCGAGAAGGTGGGACGCTCCAGGGTCACGTCGGCGGTCCAGGGAAACTCCGTCATCGCCTTCGCTGTGGTATCGACGATACCGTCCACAGCGGCGTGCTCACCTTGAACGTGCCCAGCCCCGGCCCCCTCGGCGGAGGCTCGTCCGCGCTCCGCGGACAGCCGGCCGAGACGCGTGACGAGCCTGGTCGTGTAGAGGTGGTCGCGGTCCAGAGCCCAGCGGCCAGCCAGCTCCCGCCACGTGGGATCGGCAACGACGATGTCGTTGCCTACGAAGAGGCAGATCACGACGAGGTCCGGCCGCATGGCGAGCGCCTCCTCGGTCAGCATGTAGAGGTACTCAGGCGGTCCCACACCGGGCGAGCCCATGTTGTAGACGACGACGTTTGCATCCTCGAGTTCGCGCTCTGCGACCGAGGTGAAGTGCAGGGGGAAGGGCACGGCCCCTGTGCTGTAGGAGTCCGCGATCGTGACGACGAGGCGACTGTCCGCCTCGCGCCCGTTGTACTCGTGATCGAAGTCACCACGGGAGTTCGCCGGAAACGCGAAGCGCAATGCCCCCGGCCGGAGACGTTTACCGGCCAGCCGATCGCCGGCGATCGTGTCCACTCCCGCGAGGATCTGGGTCGGATGGACAGCGTCAAAGGCGCGCAGTCCGAGCTCTCCGAGGACGAGAGCGACGCACAGGCTGGTGAGCAGGAGGTCGATCGGCCGCAACAGGCGAGCCCGGCTCGGAGTGACGAGCAGCCCGCCCATCACGATCGCAAGCACCAGGAAGCCGGCCGCCAGGCCGGCCGCCATCAAGGTGTTGAGAGGGCGGTAGGGCTGGAAGTGAACCGCGTTCAGGACCAGAAAAGCCACGGTCGCGCAGAACGTGAAGCGCCACAGGCCGGGGCCAGCCGCGGCGCGGCCCCCGCGGCCGGCGCCGACCAACTGAAATCCCACGGCACCCACGCCCGCGGCAGAGCAGGCGTAGAGTGCCCAGAGTACGAGGTCGAAGTTCCCTCCGACCTCGTACTCGAGACCGGCGGCTTGGAACGCGGTCGTCCTGAGAGACAGGATCGAGAGCGCCGCGCAGCCCGCGAGGATCGCCAGCCGGATGAGCGCCCGCCCTCCCCGCGGCCTCGACTCCGGCGCACCGCGCTCAGCGGTCGCGGTGTCAGTTTGTTCCCGAGCCACGCCGGATCATAGCACTCGGCCTCTCCCCGTCCCCAGGGTCGCCTCAGCTCCCGCGATCAACGCGATCGCCCGCGCCTGGGGGGTGATCCCCATCCCGTCTTCCACCCGAACGGCGACCGTCCTGTCCGCGACCGCCCGAACGTTTGTCGTGCCGACCACCGCCCGGCCGACGTCCGCCGCGCCGGCCTCCGCCGGAGTGTTCGTCACGCCCACCGCCGCCCGATCGGCGACCGGCGGATCGGCCTCCATGATGACCTTGGCGATGCCCTCCCCGCGCCTCGCCTCGGCCGTGCGTTCCATCGCGGCCACCGTCGCCGCCGCGGCGCAGGACGCTCCCGCCACTCAAGGCGCGCGGGTCGATCTCGCGGTGGGGCGCGGTCAAACGCCGCACGACCATGGTGGCGTATGAACCCCGGCCGAGCTCGAACTCGAGCAGGGCGCTCGCCTTGCGGCCGCGCTCCACCACTCGCTCGGGGGCGCGCACGCGCAGGCGCTCCGGTCGCAGCCAGAGAGCCCGCGGCTCACCCTTGAGCCGCATCCCCGGCAGATCGAGCCGGAGCTGATCGGCCACCATGCCCTCGCCGGCGAGAACGTCCTCCAGCAGGCTGCGCACGGGACCCTCGGGGACGTTGTCGAGGCCCGGGCCCGGCAGCGGGAAGGTCTCCTGGGCCGTCGCCTCGGCGACGTCGTCGGTCGGGAACACCAGCGGGCCGTCGATCCCATCGGCGGCGAAGGCGTTTCCCCCGCCGCTGCGCTCGAACACCCAGCGCGCCACGGCCCGGTTCCAGATCGTCGACTGGAACGCGTACAGGTGGATCAGGCGGATGCGCGTCGAGACGTGCCGAAACGCGCCCACGAAGTCGTCGGGCCGACGCTTGAGGTGCGCGAAGAGCGAGTGGTGGGCGCCGAAGCGGCCCGCGATGTCCCGGCAGGTCGACCAGTCGCCCCAGGCGCCGTCCAGGCCGCGCTTGAACGCATCCGTGCGAGGGTCGTCCCAACGCGAGCGCGAGGTGAGCAGGGCGCGCATGGCCTTCTCGCTGCGCCCGAGCATCAACTCCTTTGCAATCCAACCTTGCCCGTGGCGCAGATTCCCAAAGCGTTGCTCGTCGAAGTAGTTGGGCAAGCCGATGCGAGACACGGAAGACTCCTGGGCCTTCAGGCGCAAGACCGCGGCGGACTCGAGGTCCCGCACGCGAATGCGGAACCCGTTCCCGAGGCTGTGCTCGGCCACGAGGGCCTCCGAGGCGAACCCCACCGGCCGCACGGAGAACTCCGGGCGGTCGATCCGCACGCTGCGTCCGCCGCGCACGCTCATGTGCTGGCTCGTGACTCCCTGCCGGTCCTTCAGACCGGCGAGGCTCACGTCACCGGCCTCGACGCCGCAGGCGTCGGCGAGCAAGGCCGCGGCCTCGAGGGAGGTCAACTTGCGCTTGGTGACGAGGTAGACGCGGTGCCGTCCCGTGCGCCGCAGGCAGTCGGGGTCGAGGAGCTCGCGCACTCGGAAGTCACCCGGTGTGTGTTTCAGTTTCATCGCGTTGGGGGCCGCACCTTGGCCAACTGCTTCTCCAGCCTCCGCCAGTCCTTGGGAAGCGGCGCCTCGACCTCCCGCGAGTCGCTCTCGACCGAGGGGAAGCGGAGCCGGGCGGCGTGCAGGGTCAGGCGGTCGATCAAGGGTGTCTCCGGGCGGCCGCGCTTGGGTCGGTAGCCGCGCTTGAGCTCGGAAAGGAAGAGCCGGTCACGATGACCGTACTGCGGGTCGACCGCCAGGGGGAATCCGCGACCCGCGAGATGAACGCGGATTTGGTGCGTGCGCCCGGTGAGGGGCACGCAGGCCATCAGGGTGAAGCCGCGAAAGCGCCGCTCAACGCTCACGCGCGTGCGAGACGACTTTCCCCCGGCTGCGATGCACATGCGCCCGGACCGGCGCCGGTCGGGAGCAATCGCGGCGTCGATGGTGTCGGTCTCCCCCTGGGCGAGCGGGAAGTCCCCCTCGACGAGGGCCAGGTAGCGCTTCTCGATCAGTCCGTCCTCGAAGGCGCCGCGCAAGCGCCGCTCGCTCTCGATGTGCTTGGCCACCAAGACCACGCCGCTCGTCCCCTTGTCGATGCGGTGCACGAGGCGCGGGCGGAACCCCAGCCCCGCCGTGGGAACGCTCGGGTCTGAGGGCGTGAGGTCCGAGCGCTCGCAGGCCAGATCCAGGAGATCGCCCGAGAGACAGGCACCCGCTCGTTCCCAGCGCTCCGGCTCGACCGCCAGCCCGGAGGGCTTGTCGATCACGAGCACGTCGGCGTCCTCGTAGAGCACCCGCGGCGCGACGCCCGACCCCATCGGTCGCAGGGGCGCTTCCTCCTCGGGGATGTCCAGGGAGATGACCTGATCGGTCCGTAGACGCTGGGAGGGAGCAGCCGGGGTGCCGTCGACGAGCACGCGGCCCGCGCGGACCTGAGCGCGCAAGAAACCCTTGTTGAGGAGCGGAAACAACAGACACAGGAGCTCGTCGAGCTCGATGCCCCCGCGCTCGCGGGACACGACGACATGCTGGCTCATCGCGAGCTCCGAGCTCGATCCCCGGGCCCTCAGGAGGTCGCCAGGACGGCCTGGTGGAGAGCCCCGACGAAGGGGAGGTTGCGGTAGCGGCCGGCGTAGTCGAGCCCGTAGCCGACGACGAACAGGTCCTCGACCTCAAAGCACCGGAAGTCCGCGTTGAAATCGACCTGACGGCGGGCGGGCTTGTCGAGGAAGACGCAGGTGCGGACCTCGCGTGCGCCGCGCTCGGCGAGGGCCGCACCCAAGCGGTGGAGGGTGTTGCCCGTGTCGAGGATGTCGTCCACCAGGAGCAAGTTGCGTCCCGCGATCTCTTGCTCGGTGGGCAGGAAGTTGAGCTTCACTTCCCCCGGCTTCGTCCCGTCTCCGTAGCTCGAGGCCGACACGAAGGCCAGTTCGAGGGGAATCGGGATGCGCCGGATGAGGTCGGAGGCAAAGATGCAGGCGCCCTTGAGGACGGAGACCACCGTGAACTCCCGGCCGCGGTAGGCCTCGGTGACCGAGGCGGCGACGCGGTCGATACCGGCGACGATCTCCTGCTCCGTGAACAGGACGCTCTCGATGTCTTCGTGCACGTGTTGTTCTGTCGGTGGGTTGAGGATCGACTCGGAGGCAAGGGGACCCCGGAGCATATCAGGTGTGCCCGCCAAGGCCCACCTCTGACGGCGCCCGGGGCACCCCAAGCCGCCGGATGAGGGGCCAGCCCCCTCCAGGCGCCCCTCCCGGCCGCCGCCGATGATCTGAACCCCGGAACAAGGCACGCGGTGGAATGCGGAGATTCAAGCGGACCCGGCAGCCCGACGAGAAAGGGCCGTAGCGAGACGAAGCCATCTTCGTCGCTCTAAAGGAGGGCGAAGTCGGGACGGCGCAGGCGGCCCTGTAGGGCCGTCGAGCACGGATCGGCGAGCCCGACGCCGCAGCGGCGGAGAGGGCGAAGTCGCAGTAGGCCGTTTACTATCGGGCTGCTAGGCTGAATGCAGGAGTCGAAAGCGAGGGGTAGCCTCCCGAACGACGCAAATCGGAGGCCCACATCTCGAATCTCTCGGCTATACTCGGAGCCGGAATCGGGTGGGCCCCGCTGGTGAAGATGAGTTCTCTGGTGAAGATGGGTCTTCATGAAGCCGCCCCCCGAAAGATGATCCAGCCCTTCGCGTAGATTCCATCATTCAGGATTCATGGCCAAGAGGAAGTACAACCGGCGCTCGGACGAGCAGCTGATCGAGGACCTGCAGGGCAAGATCCGCAAGGTCCAGGAACGGCTGGAAACCAAGAAGCGCAAGGACTCACCCGTCTTGAAGAGACTCGGCGGCATCGAACGCTCCCTGAGGAGCTTCGCTCAGCTCTCGCTCGACCACGGGCGTGCGGACCTAGCCAACATGGTCACCGCGTTCCTGGCCGGCCTGCGGCGGGCGGCGGACGAAGGTGGACGGGAGAGACCCGCACCCCGCAGCACCACGCGGGTCGACGTCGACGGCTGATTCTCTCGGAGAGCCGAGTTCAGACGCGGGACTCCCGGATTCGGCGCTTCCGCGGATCGGATTCCCAATGGTCGGGTCCCGGAGTCTTGATTCCAGGGGACTGCGTTGCCCGGCACTTGGTTCTCGGACATGGGAGGGGCTTGGACTGCGGGCTGCCCATCGGCGCGCTTCAGCGGGCTGCCAGCGCCATGTCAACCAGGAAGCCGAACCCGCCCTGGCCGCGGTCGACGCGGCCGGCGGAGTCGACGCGCAGGACTGCACCGGGAGCGAGCAGGAGCAGGCCGCCGTCCTCCGTCGCCGCTCCGGCGATCAGACCGGCCAGCGGCAGGTCCGAGAGGGATCTCTCGACGCGCCCGTCCGGGCCGATCCTCAGGGCTCGCCGCTCGCGGCCCGCGACCAACCACGCGGATCCGGAACTCCCGACGACCGCCAGGGTCGCGTTCTCCAGGTCCGTGTGGGATACGCGTTGCTTGACGAGGTCCGCCGAGAGGGACACGAGCCGCACTCGCGGGCTGGCGATCAGGGCCCACCAGGAAGAGCCGGTTCCCGCGGCCACGGCCAAGACCTCGCCTCCCAGGTGCACCCTGCGGGCGCCGCGACGATCGAGCAGGTTGACGCCGCCGCGCGCATCCCCCACCAGAATCTGATCCCCGCGGACCGCGATGCAGGTCCCCGCGGACACGCGCGCCACGAGGTGAGCCGCGCCGCGAGCCCCGACACGCCAGACCTCCGCTTCCCGTGCACCCTCGAGCAGGACGAGCGCCTGCCGGTTCCCGGCCGCCAGTCCGAGAGGCCGGCCGCCGAGAGGGACCTCGACGCCCGTGCGGGCCGACAGTATTGCGTGGGGACCGTCAGGGCCGTCCCCGCGCGCCACGACACACCACAGCTCGCCGTCCTCGCCGGCGGCGAGCGCGACGGGCCTGGAGAGGTAGGCGATCCGTGAGACGAACAGGTCGCGGTCCAGGCCCACGAGGTGCCGCTCAGCCCGGTCCGCGACCCAGATGCGAGGGGGTCCCGGCGCGGGGCTCTCCCGCCCTGAGACCGCGCCCGCCAGCCAGAGCACCGCGGCCCCGGCGGCACCCGCACCGAAGGCCAGCAGCCGCGCGGGGCCTTCCCATCTCGCCGGAGGCGGTTCCACACCCCTGGGACCGGCCCAGGCGCGACCGGTGACCGCGGGAAGCGTCCCTGCTCGGCGACGAGGCTCCCGACGGGTTCCCGAGAACGTCGGCGGGGGTGCGATGACTCTTCCGAGCGCCCCCGCGCCAACGAGACCCCGGTTGGCGCCTGGGGCCCACGGGCGCCAGGCCGCCAGACCGTTGGGTGTGCACCCCCGTCAGGAACGCCGGCAGGCCAGGACCCCAGCGACGCCCTCGTGAGCCAGCAGGCGCACCTTGTTCTCGAGCCCGCTCGTGAACCCTCCGAGGCTGTCGATCGCCACGACACGGTGGCAGGGAACGATCCACGGCACAGGGTTGGCACCATTCGCCCCCCCCACGGCCCTACTCGCCCCGGGCTTCCCCAGGCGCCGGGCGAGATCGCCGTAGGTGCGGGTCTCCCCAAAGGGAATCCGCAGGAGCTCCGCCCACACCGAGCGCTGGAACTCGGTCCCGCGCAAGTCGAGGGGTAGCTCGAAGACCTGTCGAGAACCGTCGGCGACCTCGCGCAGGCGTTCGGCGGTACGCCGGAGCAGGGCCCCGTCCGCCTCCCCTCGCGGTCGCCGGCGTTCGACCCACTCGGCGAGGTCCGCTTCGGCGCGGGCTGGAGTCAGAGAGACGAAGCACACGCCGCGCGCGCTCACCGCCACGAGCGTCGAGAGCAGCGACGTCTCCACCCACATCGAGCGGACGGCCGGGGAGCACGACGAAGGCACTTCAGCCCTCCCTCTCGGCCGCGCGCAAGCGGGCGACGCGGTAGCTGTTCAAGATCACCAGGGCGAAGGCGGCGGGGATCAGGGCCACCACCGTCAGGATCAACATGATGGAGTAGTTCAGCCCGTCGGAGAATCCGCTGTTCTGGGAAGCGACCGCCTCCCGGCAGCTCTCTCACGTGCTCCCGGAGGGAGCGATGACGCCGAGCGCGGCCACTACGGCTAGGCAGCGCAAGGTGGGAAGAAGGAGCGAGCGCGAGGCCATGGCGGGTCCAGTCTACGACGGGGGGGTCAGACCGTAGAGCGCGAAGTAGACGGCAACGCCCGTGACGCTCACCGCAAGCCAGAGCGGGAACGTGAGGCGCGCCAAACGCTTGTGTTCCTCCCAGCGCTCGGCGCGGGCCAGCCACAGGGTGCGCAGCACCATCGGCAGATTGACGAGGGCACCGATGACGTGGATGACGAGCAAGACCAAGTAGGCGGCGCGCGCCGCCCCCTCTCCCACGAAGTGCACCGGCCCGCCGCTGTCGGGCAGGACCACGAAGTGATAGTGCAGGTAGCTGACGAGGAACACGATGCTGGTCACCAAGGCCGCGCGCATGAGGCCCGCGTGCAAGCAGCGCCTGCCCCAGCGGATGGCGAGCAGGCCGCACAGGAGCAAGACGGCGGACAGGCCGTTCAGGGCCGCGTTGAGCGTGGGATGGAAGGTCGCGCGGTGCGCCGCGGCGCCGGCGAGGTGGCGCACGCGCGCCACGGCTCGCGCCGTTCCCTCGCGAGTCGTCCCCTCGTAGTAGCCGCGGATCCTCCCCTCGCCGTCGACGGCCACGAGCAGGGAGGAGTGGGCCACGAGCATCGCCGGGGGCGCAGCCGGGTCCTTGGCGACCGCGAGATGGAAGCTGTCGCGGATCCAGGCGTGGATGCGCGCCTCCTCCCCGGTCAAGAACCACCAGCGGTCCGGGTCCGCGCCCGCGAACTCGCGTGCGTACTCCCCTAGGATCTCCGGCGTATCGTGCTCCGGGTCGACACTGATCGAGACCAAGCGCGCATCGGTGTCCCTCAGCCGCTCCTGAGCCCAACGCATCTGGGTGGTCAGGGCGGGACAGATCGTCCCGCAGCGGGTGAAGATGCAGCCCGCCAGCCAGGGCCGCCCGAGCAAGTCCTCTTGGGTGACCTCCCGCCCGCTGCGCTCGGTGAGACGGAACTCCCCCGCGGGCCCGAACTCCAGAGGCGAATCGGCCGCGGGATTGCGTACGAACCCCGTCGATCCGCCGCTTCCAGGGCTCGAATCGCAGGCGACCGCACACCCCAGGAGCGCGAGGATTGCGAGCGCTCGAACCACGGAGACTAGTGCTCCTTCATGAAGCGTTTGTCGCCATAGCGACGCTCGGTCGCTGCTTGTTCGATCCCAACCACCTCGCCGGTCGCCTCCATGTACTGGGAGCCGATCGGGTGCTTCAGGGTCGAGTTGAAGGCCGTGTCGGGCATGTTGGCGAGCAGGATGATCGCCACGAGCGGCACCGTGAAGGCGACCATGCCCTTGCAGATCCAGCCCTCCCATTTCATGTGCATGAAGTAGGTGAAGATCAGGTAGCCCCTCCAGAGCGCGAAGACCACCAGCCCGGTTCGCATCAGCGTGGTCGACCACGATTCGGGCCACACCAATGCCCAAACGACCTCCAGGAGGGTCAGGGCCAGTAGCCAGCCGAACACCCTGTTGGGACTGAACTCGTATCTCCCTGCCATGGCTTCAGCCCTTCCTACATCAAGTAGACGATGGTGAAAAGAAGGACCCAGACCAGGTCCACGAAGTGCCAGTAGAGGCCGCCGAGCTCAATCCGCAGGTGATCCTTCTGGGTGAACTTCCCGCGCACCGCCCCGATCCACAGGCACACCAGCCACAGGACACCCACGATCACGTGCAGGCCGTGGAAGCCCGTCATCGCGTAGAACGTCGACCAGAAAATGTCGACGTTGGGCAGCATGTGATTCTCGAGCAGCACGCCGTACTCGTAGGCCTGAACGCTCACGAAGGCCGCACCGATCAGAATGGTCGCGCCAAGCCACTTGACGAGCCCCGCCTGGTTACCGTGCTGAATCGCGTGCAACGCCATGACCATCGCCCAGGAGCTGCAGATCAGGATGAAGGTGTTGACGGCGGTGATGTCCACGGCGAGGCGTTCGCCCGGATCGGGCCAAGCTGCCGTCCCCATGCGAAGCACCAGGTAGCTCCCGATCAGGCCGGTGAAGAACATCACCTCGGTGGCGAGGAAGAGCCAGATCGCGAACTTCCCCCGATCGACGGGAGGGCCGCTGTCGTAGTCGTACACCGGGTGGTGGGGCACCGGCGTATCGACACGGGGGTCGTAGGCTTGGAGGTTGGATGTCACCGGGAGAGGGTGATGGGCGTCGGTCGGCTCGTTCAGGCGACAGGGCGGAGCAGGGCCTGATCGAAGAGGATGAGGGAGAACAGCAGGGGCAGGTAGGTGAGGGAAGCCCACAACAGAGCACGCGCCGTGCCGGAGGTCTGGCGCATGGCGAAAGCGAGGGAAGCCAGGCAGTAGCCCAGCCCTAGGACCGGCGCGCCGCACGTGTAGAGGTTCCCGGCGATGCCCCACAGGCTGGGCAGCATCGCGACGGGCAGCAGGACCAGTGAGTAGGCCAGCGCCTGCCGGCCGGCCGCGGATTCGCCGTCTTCGATGGTCGGCAGCATGCGCATCCCGGCGCGCCGGTAGTCCTCGCGGTGGATCCAGGCGATGGCCATGAAGTGCGGGAACTGCCAGGCCAGGATGATCGCGAACAACGCCCAGGCCCAGCCGTCCACACCTCCCGCCAGGGCGACGTAGCCGATCAGCGGTGGCGCCGCTCCCGGCAGGGATCCGACAAGGGTGTTGAGCGTGCTGAAGCGCTTGAGAGGCGTGTAGATCGCGACGTAGCCGAACAGTGTTCCCAGGGCCAGCAAGGCCGAATACAGGTTGAAGCGCAGAGCCAAGCCCGCCACCGCGGCGCCGGTCAGCGCCAGGGCGACGATAATCGCGTCCCGCACGGCGATCCGCCCGGTGGGCAGGGGACGGTTGCGCGTGCGCTCCATGAGACCGTCGGCCTCGCGCTCGAGCACCTGGTTGAGCACACCGCCGGCGGCCGCCGAGCAAGTGATCCAGAATGCCGCCTCTGCGGCACGCAACAGGTCGCCCGCCGGCCCGCTTGCCAGCAGGGCGCCGACAAAGGCCGCGAAGGTCACCAGGCTCGCCAGTCGGAGCTTGCACAGAACCGCCCAGTCGGCCAGCCGACCCCCCAGCCCGATCTCGATCGTCGCGGGCGGCGTGGGCGAGAG
>NZBA01000085.1 GCA_002686265.1 Planctomycetota bacterium | reverse complement strand
TTGTTTCCTTGCGGATGGAACCGGTCTGGATGACCACAGGCTAGATTGCCGGTCTGGCTGCGGCGGAAGCTCGCCAACAAAGCTGTGACGTCGTCACCCTTGATCCGGAACGCTTGCCAAAACTGCTGAACATTCGAACGAGACGGGAGGGCTGAAAGTGATTGCTGGCAGCGTCGTCGAGGATAGCATTTCCGCATCACATGCACGCCGACATCTACGCATCTGGCTGTCGGCAATACCGGCAATCATATGCGTGCTGCAATGCGGCGACGTCGCATTCGCACAACGAACTCGGCCACTCGATCCGATTGCGAAGAAGTTGCAGCCCGATCGTACCGTACTCTACAAGTCCGTCGGTGATTGTGAACTGCGACTGCACGTATTTGAACCGATCGGCCACAAGAAAGCGGATCGACGCAGCGCGTTTCTGATCATTCACGGCGGTGGCTGGAGTGGTGGGCATCCGTGGCGATGTTATCCATTCGCGGAATACTTTCGGCGGCAAGGAATGCTGGCAATAACGATCGACTATCGATTGCTAAAAAAGCCGCAGGGAACAACCGTATTCGACTGCGTTCGCGATGGACGGTCAGCGGTTCGGTATCTTAGACAACATGCCGACGAAATGGGCGTCGATCCGAAGAAGATCGTCGTGGCTGGCTGCTCAGCAGGTGGACATGTAGCTGCCGGGGCGGCACTGTTCGTTGATGTGGACGATCCTGCCGACGACACCAGCGTATCCTGTGTGCCAGATGCGCTGGTGCTCTATTACCCGGTAATTGACACGTCCACTGCTGGCTACGGCCAAAAGAAGATCGGCGCTGACTGGCAGCAGCTTTCGCCGGTCCATCATGTACGCCGCGATCTACCTCCGACGATCATCTTTCACGGAACGGGTGACACCGTTACGCCGTATGCCGGCGCCAAATCATTCCACGCGGAGATGCGAGACATGGGGAATGATTGTGAATTGGTGTCGCATAATGACGGTATCCACGGTTACCTCATCTTTGAACTGCCACTGTTTGAAGATGCCATGCAGCGGACTCAGCAGTTCCTTGCCGCGCGCTCGTTCGTTTCTGCGAAAACGGCGGAAACCGCTTCACAATCACGGGTATCTCCGTTTCGGAAGGCTGCTCTAGAACCAACGGACCGAGACGGGCGGAAACGCGAGCTGCTACAGCAGTATTACGAATCGCTGGAACACTGGGGACGCGTTGTCCGGACGCGGGTGAAGGCGGTTCCCGACAAGCCGGGCTGGAAGTACATCGGGCGGCTTGGCAATGTAGAAGACGATGTGCGTCCGACGGCATATGCCGCGATGGTGCTGTCGTTTCTTGCGGAATGCGAACCGCCACGTGCGCTGCTGGATGATGCTGCGAAGGCAGCGATTCGTGAGGAATCGATCGGGTTGTTGCGGTATCTCACGGCGAGTCACGTGGCCAACGGCGGAACGTGTCTGAACGGCAAACCCTGGGGCGGTCAGTGGCAGTCGGCGCTTTGGTGCCGAGCTGTCGCGATGGCGACGTGGCAGTCGTGGGAACATCTTGATGAGGATCTCCAAAACGCGGCGCTGAAGATGATCGTGTTCGAAGCAGATCGATTTATCGAAGCGGAACCGAAGAGCAGCGTTCGTAACGACACCGGAGCGGAAGAGAACGCATGGAACGCGTCGATTGTTGCGTTGGCGAGCAATATGCTGCCAGCGCATCCTCGCGCGAGGGCGTGGGAAACGGCATCAAAGAAGTTCATGTACAACACGTTTTCGGTGAGGGCCGATGCGGCGGATGAAACTACTGGCGATGACGGTCGACCGATCCGCGACTGGGTCACCACTGTGAATGCTCACGATGATTTCGTTGTCGAAAACCACGGGCTGGTTCATGTCGGCTACCTCAAGAATTCACTGTCAATGCTGCAGGAGAATGCGATCCACTGGACACTCACCGGACGCACCTCGCCGCAGGCGTCTCGGCATCACGTGCCCGAGGTCTTCGATGTGCTGTGCAAGTGCATGAACTGGAACGCCGCCGCGATTTACTTCGGCGGCAACGACTGGCGGATTTACGAAACACAGTGCAGTGACATCATCATCTACAGCATGCTGCGGCAGCTCGCAAGCGATCACCGAGCTGCCCGTCTGGAAGACGTTGCCTTTGAACATCTTCGCAGGCGGCAGAACGTCGAAGGCGGTTTCTACAACGGACGCCGTGATCTCGAATACGGCGGTATGTGCGCGACGCGGCTGATTTCGTGCTTCTACGCCCATGCGGTGACGAGTTCACTGACTCCGCCGATGTCTGTGGAAGACTTTGATGCATCGGCCAACGGCGTGACGGAAATCGAAACGGCTCACACTGTCATTCATCGCACGCAGGACAAGTTCGCCTCGTTCACGTGGGCACAAAAGCGGATGGCTCTGGCGATTCCCAGCAGCGAGAGCAGTGTCGGCTGGCCGCACTTCTCGTCGTACACGGGAGTCATCAACGCTGAACACAGTTCGCACAACGTCTGCGAGTTACGGAACCTCAAAGTCAAGACGAAAGGCGACGGCTTCGCAGTGTCCGGAACGCTCGTCCGCTGCAAAAGGACACTGCTGCAAGACTTCTATTACGCTTCGCCTGCTGGAGCGTACACGGTCTACGTCGAACGGCTGCGGCTCACCAAAGACTTCAGACTGCGATATCGCAAGACGGGAATCATCGGTCTTGAATACGCCATCGGCCACAACCATCGTACTCTGACCGGAGCCTTCGGAACACGGCAAACCAAAGGTACCGACAGCCCAAAGGAAACCGTTCGTCTGCAGTCCGACTGGCTGAACATCGACGACCGAATTGGCTACATCGTCCGCCGCACGGACGGCCAGCCCAACGTGATGCTCTATCATGACAAGAATGTCCTCGAAGGCCGCAAGCCGCACCTTCAGGAATCCATCGCGCTCATTAGCGAAAACGCAACACAACTGGCAACCAAAAGCAACTGGGCCTGCGTCGTCACGTTCCTGAATCAGAGAGCGGAAGAGACTGCTGCCGCACGTTCGAAAGTGACGTTGGCAGCGGGCGCCGACACAGCCACAGTAAGCATTGGCGGAGAACAGACTACGATCGAATTCGGCCTCTAGACCCGGTTACGAATGCTTGGGGGCTCCTGCACGCCAGACAGCGCGGTCATCGACAATCAAAACGCTTTCACAATGTCCGCTTCCCAGAGCAAACCCCTCGACCCGCTTCGCGCGAGACTTCATTGGCTCGTCGGCGCTGGTTTTTTTGGGATTGTCGGCCTTGGCGTTGGTCTTTTAGTCCATTCTCGCGCACCGAGCATTAACAATGCCGAAGCAGCTTTGGATCGCGGCGAATCGGTCGTTGCACACAACATCGCTTTGCAGGTGCTTGAAGCTGACCCGACGTCCGCGAAAGCCTTAATCATCGCTGGGAAGGCGGCTCTTGCGCAACAACAGTACGAGACCGTGCTGAGCTACTTTGACCGTTTAGAGGATGACGGCAGTAGCGATTCGATCAAGGCACTTCTCGTATCGGCCAAGATCGCAATCCAGTTGGGTCGATTGCGTGATGCGGAACAGTATCTCCGCCGCGTGCTTGCTCACAATTCGTCTCATCTTGAAGCCAACGAGCACATTCTGTCTTTGTTGCGAATTGAAGGACGAAGCTGGGAGGCCTTGCCCCATGCGCTTCAACTTTGTCGACAACGTCGGTACGTGGTCGAGTATCTGGAGCTGGCTGGAATTCTTGAAGCAACGTGGATTGATCGGGATCAGGACTTACAGTTTTTGGACTTCTGCGCTGCCGAGCAACCGGATGATCCTCTCGCCGAACTTGGCCCTCTTCGGATGCTGATGCAGCGCCAAAGCGCGCTGGACCTTGCCGAGAAACAGCTAGGGGAAATCGTCGCCTCACATCCTAACATTATCGAAGCTCAAGCGATGCTTGGCCAGTTGAGATTGGCGTCGGCAGACGACAACCGATTCCTGGCCTGGCATTCACAATTACCTGCTTCCGCTGATCAGCATCCAACGGTGTGGTTAATACGCGGGCGATGGCAAAGCGGCCACGGCAACACTCGAGCAGCGGTTCGCTGTTTGTGGGAATCGCTCCAGCGGCATCCGAACGATCGTGCCGCAAATCTACTCGTCGCCAACTTGCTAGCTTCGTTGGGTGAGAATGAACTAGCGGCGGGATTTCAACAGCGCGGCGAGAACCTTCAAGCCTTCGACAACTTGCTATTGCGGGGGCCGACCGAAAATGGACGGCGCACAGCCGAGACCATCTCCAAAATGATCCAATGGCTAGAACGACTCGGACGGAGGTGGGAAGCCCTCGGCTGGAGCCATCATCTCTTAGAAGTCGATCCTGATTCTCAATTTGCCCAGGCGGCAATCTTCCGACTCAGCCGCGGCGTTGACAAGGAAGAATCAAGAACACTTGCCCCGCTAGAAATCGTTGATCTCTCGGGTTTTCCGTTGCCGGACTGGGAATCAAAATCGAGTCTCGCGACCCGCGAACCTGTCAGTGCCTCGGCCATTTCGTTTGACGACATGGCGGCCACAGTCGGCCTGAAGTTCGAGTTCTTTGTTGATCACCAGCGTATGCGGAACAAGGTATTTACGTTTGATTTCGCGGGTGGAGGTGTCGGAGTTCTCGACTACGATCAAGACGGTTGGCCTGATTTGTATCTGACGCAAGGCAGCCGTTGGCCGCATAAGAAAGGAGCGTGGCAACATCGGAACTGTCTGTTTCGAAACCTCAGTGGCCAGTCGTTCGAACAGGTTGGCGACTTGGCCAGTGTTGGCGACACGGGATTCGGTGCGGGGCCAACGGTGGGGGACATTAACTGCGATGGGTTTCCCGATATCTTCGTCGCGAACGTCGGAACGAACTGTTTGTATTTGAACAATGGCGACGGAACGTTCCGCGACTCTTCGGAGAGCATTGGCAACTCGGCAAATGAGTTTTCGCTCAGCGCAGTTATCGTGGATCTCAATCGGGACCAGTTACCGGACTTGTACGTGGTGAACTACCTTGGCGGCGATGCTTTGACGAGGCAATGTCGCGTGAACGGAAGACTGATACAATGTTCACCACTCGATTTCCCAGGACAACAGGACCGGTTGTACCTCAATCGAGGTGATGGCCACTTTGACGAAAAGGCGGGTAGCGCAGGCATCGCAGAGCCAGATGGAGCCGGCAAGGGGATGGGAGTGCTCGCCGCAGATGTCGACGGAACTGGCGGGATCGACCTCTTTATTACCAACGACACGACTGCCAATTTGTTGTTCGTAAACGAAACTCACTCGGCAGGTGGCGTTCCGAAGATGAGCGAACGAGGAAGCATTGCCGGCGTTGCGTACGACGACCTCGGTCGCTTGCAAGGCTCGATGGGGATCGCCGCTGGTGATGTCACCGCGGATGGGTTGCTCGATCTTTTCGTGACGAACTTCATTATCGAACCGAACAACCTGTTTGTTCAATTGGCAAACCAAAAAGTGTTACTCTTCAACGATCGCGGCTTGGAAGCGAAGCTCGCCCGTCCATCAATCAACACGGTGGGCTGGGGAACGCAGTTCCTCGATACAGAACTGGATGGCGATTGGGATCTAATTGTAGCCAACGGTCACCTTGAAGATCCTCCCAATGGAGCCGGGTCGGGCGCGAAGCAGGCTCAGTTCTTTGAGAACCAGGGAGCCGGCCAATTTCGCGATCTACCAGCGAACGGGCTCGGTGACTACTTCGAGGCCAAGCACTTCGGGCGCGCCGTCGCGCGATTGGACTGGAATCGGGATGGTATGGATGATCTCTGCATCACCCATATGGGCGCCCCCGTGTCGTTGTTGGCGAATACTTCGCGGCGTCGCGGCCGATTCCTGGCAATTCAATTGCGTGGGGTCGCTTCGAACCGAGACGCGATCGGAGCAATCATGGAGGTCATCGCTGGCAAAAAAACGTGGACCGTTCAGCAGATCGCCGGAGACGGATTCGAAGCAAGCAATCAAAGGCAGATTCTCCTGGGATTAGGCGACTGTGACCACATCGACAAACTGCGCGTCCGCTGGCCCAACGGCGACGAGCAGGAATTCGAGGATCTTGCCGCTGACCGTGAGTGGATCCTCATCGAAGGATGCAGCCCGCTGCAGCGATCGAACTAGCGAGGCAGGGCCTCGGACCGATGCGATCTATCGCTCGGTTGCGGCGCCCGTCGCTGAAAACTTGGCTCATTTGTAAAGAAGAACCTGACACGAGCTTTCTAGTGAAGCGGCGGCAGGTTCATCAACGACCACTTGGATGGACGTGGATCCAGACGCCGCAACCCGTCGCCCTTGGTCGCCATTCCGCCACTTACGAACGCAATTAGGCGGTCCATCTCGGTCGTAACGAGCGCCCGCACCCACAGCACCGTGATCGTCCGCATCAGTAGGTGAGACTTGGAAACGGTCACGCCCCCTGATTGAAAAGTTGGGTGGCCCTTTTAACTCTCAAGGCCCCATGAACCTCCTCGTCGGCCTTTCCCGCCAACGGCGTCTGCCGTCACCGAGTCTTGCAACAGATGGGTGCAAAAGATGGGTGGCCCCATCTGACGGCCCCATCTGACGCCCGACCCCAAAAGATGGGTGGCCCCATCTGATCCCCGTTAAAAGTTGGGTGGCCCTTTGTTCCTGCTTTGTTCCTTTGTTCTTCTAAAAGTTGGGTGGCCCTTTGTTCTTCTCTTTGTTCTTCTTTGTTCCCTTTATCTTCTCCTCAGCTCGCGTCGTCCGAGTCGTTGGTGATTAAGACAATCCCTCCGACGAGCAATCCGAAAGCTATCCAGGTGCCGTGGTAGGGTGTCATCCAGGTGCCATCGGCTGGATCCCCCCCCTGGCCACGAACGACGTTTGGCTGATCAGAAGCAACCCTGATTTGCAGTGGCCCCCGATGCGCTGCGGGCGGGGCGGTCTGAAATACCCACACCCGTCGGTATTGGAAGGCTCCTGCCGCTTCGACAGCGAATACGCCGCCATGTGTCATGGGGAATTGAAACCGACCAGCCGTATCGGTGAGGGTGTTGGTTACTCGGCCATCTGTATCGTGGAGTCGAACGGTGAGGCCGGCAAAAGGCTGCCCGTCGTGGCCAAGAACTTGACCGACGAGCGCGCCGTCCGGTTGGAGTGACTGATCCAGAATCCTAGTAGGCCTTCGTGCGAAACCGCCCGCGTGCGTGGCACTCAGTGGTATCGCGGTGGCCAGGATCAGCAGAACACCCAAACATCTGTGCCAAGGTCGCTTTTTGCCCATGCCAATCTCCAAACCGTCAGGGATACTTCGAGCTACCTATGGCAGATATCGACAAGCCCAATCACCCCGATGAGAGAAATCGGAACATTCCATACAGAAGTCACAACTCAAACAACACTCACAAAAAGTAGACAGTTACCCTGTCGACGAATGATGTGATTGCATCAAGAAGTTTGGGAAAGGAGGGAAAGATATAGGGAAGTAGCTTTGAAAACCCAGGCCAGTGGGACTTGGTTGAAGCGCACTATTGACCGTCCAGGTTCCGCTTGCACCAACAGCACGGTGATCGGCTGCATCAGCAGGTGAGACCAGGAGACCAAGAAACTGTCACCCTCGCCGCGCGACACCCTGATTGAGAAGTTGGGTGGCCCCTTTATCTCTCGATTGACCTTTCCTCCGAACGTGGGCCGGTCGGGAGACCTGCCCACAACGTGTTGTTCCATGTAAACGCTCCGTTTTGGGGGGCAAGCTAAAGCCTGCATTGGCCTGTGTGGTTTCTTTCGCGAGGCGTTCTTCTTCGTCTGCAAATACTCATGCGATATCGCAACCGCCTTGGCGCGATCTACTTGCAGTTTACCAAGACATTCTGGAGCTTTCTTTACGAGTTCTCGTCGCTTTGCCAAATCACTGACGTCGCGAATCGCTTCCGGCCGGATTCTGTATCTGCAGTGAGTGCATACCGACCGACGACAATGTCGACGTTCCACCTGCCTAGGAAAACTGAACCAGAAAACTCGTGGTGCCGGCTGCAATGGTGTCGCCGTCGTTTAGACGGACGGAGGTTGCCGGCTCGCCGTTGACCTGAGTTTTTTCTTTGGGATCCAAACTTCGCAGGATGCACGTTTCGCCGTCAAAGGACACCTGGAAATGCAATGGGGAGATTCTGGGGTCATCGACAATCTGCCAGTCGGCGTTCACGTCTGAACTGCCAATTGTGATGCTTTGCCCTGCTCGGATCCAAGCCAGAAGCCGGCTCCGCCCTTCGACACCATCCTTCGCTGACGACTTGGCCTGCAGTCTGAGTGTCACGATTCTTGGCAACTGGGAATCCGCCGGTTTCCGACGGACGTGCTCCGCACTCCCAGCAGGCGGGCCCACGGGATTGGAATCAAGTTCGAGGGGTGTTCCTTTTCCTGCGGCGGGAGTGGCAGAACCCTCAGCGTCGCAAGTGGTTTCATCTTCGCCTAGAAATGCGATCTTGAATATCGTCGTGCCAGCGCAAATCTCGTCGCCATGCGACAGCGTCGTGGAGGTCACGCGCTTGCCATTAACCAATGTGCCGTTGGCCGAATTGAGATCCTTCAGTCGGCAGGTTGTTCCGTCGAATGCGATCTCGAAATGCCGCTTGGACATGTTTGCGTCCTTTGCGAGGGTGACCTGGGTGTCTTCTTCGGATCGACCGAAAGCGATCGTCTCCCCCGGAAACACCCAGTTGACCGCAAGCGTAGAGCCCGCATCGTCCCCAGCGGTCGTCCCTGCCTCCACGACAGTCTGCACCAGCACTCGTTTCTGAATTCCCGAGCGGTCTTCGCTCATCTGTTCTTCTCCGTACGGGGGCAGGCCTCTGGATTTCTGAGAATCAATATCCTGTCTCACAGATCCGTTTTGACGGAAAACTGCAATTCTCGAGAGGTATAACGAATTCGGGCAATAAGGACACAAGGCCACTGTTATACCACACGTATTCTGTGCCCTCCAACGGATCCGGTCGGTAGGTGACCCTTTAAAGGATGCTGGCGCCAAACAAAAAAGGGGATAAGTCCAATTGACGGGATATTGGACTTATCCCCCTTTTGTCGGTCCAGCTGACACCTACGTTCCGTCGCCGAATAGTGTGATCTCGACACCACAAAACCGCCCAGTCCTGCCACCTTCGAAAGCAAATCGACCTGGGAATTCGCCAAAGAACACCACGCTTGGAAACCGTCGAGACTGCCCCTTCTGAACGAACACAACCTACCTCACTTCCATTGAAACAAATCGCTACGACTTTTCTTGACTATCTGGCAAATCGTCATAGGCTTACGGTAGGAACATCTCTGCATCGACGAATCACGTCACCTACCTGTCTGTTGCGTCATGTTCCAAATCGGGAGACCCGTTCCGGCGGGTAACCTCGATAATGGCAAACTCGTCGTGAGGCGGGGGCGCAAAGCCATGGGTCTCGTTCGAGATCGCCAGACTGCCACCGAACGCAATATCATCTCAGGGAACATTTCCGGCATCTATCTCCGTGCCGGCGGGAGCGACAACTCAGCCATCTGAAGTGGACCCCATGCGCTGGGCGCAAAACGGGGTTGTATAGTGAGTAGTGCTCTGGTCGGTTGGGAGAGCGGCAAGCGTGCCCGTCAGAGGCAACGC
>NZBA01000084.1 GCA_002686265.1 Planctomycetota bacterium | reverse complement strand
GGGGGAAGGCGACGGGGGAAGGCGACGGGGGAAGGCGACGGGGAAAGGGCTGGAGCGGGAGCGGCCGCGGGGACCGCCGGACCGTTTCCGCAACCCCGCGCGGGGCCCGACCGAACGGGTCAGTCTAGTGCGCCAGAGAGGTCGAAGGCAAGCCCGACCCGTCAGGAGCCCTCGTCCGGGGTCCCTCGGCGAGGCGCTCCCAGGAGGTTGTCGGCGTTCAGGACATGGTCCGCCGCCTTCTCGGGGTCGAACCGCCGATCGAGGGCACGCTCGGCGGCGGACAGCTCGCGGCGCACCCACTCGAGAGCCTCGGGGCTCCCTTCGAGGGCGGCGAAGCGCCGCAGGCGCAGGCCCTCTTCCGCTTCCAGGAGGAGGACGCGCTCGAGCCCAGCACGCAGGCGCGGATGGGTCAGGAACGGGCCCTCGACCAGGAGCGTGTCCTCTCCACGGAGGTCGAGCGGCGGCGCGGGCCTGGGCGGGCGCCAGCGCACGGCCTCCCCCCGTGCGTGGGGAGCGAGGACGCCCTCGAGCAGCGCCTCTCCATCCAGCGGTGCTCGCGCGGGATCCTCGGTCTCGCCGGCGAGGGCGCGCCCGGGCCGGGGGCGCTCGGCGGACAGCACCTTCGTCGGTCGCCCGCGGGCCGTGAGCAGGCGCGCCGCGTCGCGGGCGAAGAGGGCTCGTCCGGTGCCTTCGCGGCCACAGATCCCCACGGAGCGCGGTCCGCGGTCGCGGTCGAAGCCGACAGCTGCGAGGGCCGCCTCGATCCAGCGGGTGCGGCCATCGAGGGTGCCCGCGAGCTCGAGGAAGTCCTCGATCACGGCCTCGCACTCGACCTGTTCGCCGCGCGGTGCGAAGCCGTTGGAGAGGTGGACGTGGGGCAGGCCGTTGGCGTGGGCCGCGTCCCGATCTCCCGCGCGGTCGCCGACCATCACGGCGCTGCGGGTGCCGAAGGTATCGAGCAGATCGGCGACCATTCCGGCCTTGTCCCGGATCCCCGGTGACTCGAGGCAGCGCGCCTCCTCGATCCAGCGGCCGAGGCCTACGGTTTCGAGTGCCGTATCGAGGTAACCTTGGTAGCAGTTGCTCGCGATCCCCATTGCGACGCCGCGCCGGGCGAAGGTCTCGAGTATCTCGGTGACACCTGGGAGCAGTGCCGCGCCGCCGGCCTTCATGGCGAAGTGCTCCTCCTCCGTGCAGCGCGCCAGGATCAGGTCCGCCTGTGCGTGTTCGAGGTCCGCGAACAGATCCCGGAAGCCCTGCTTGATGGGCAGGCCCACGAGGCTCAACCACTCCTCGGCACTCGGAGGCTCGCGCTCGAGGCCCAGCTCCTCGAAGGCGCGCCGTGCCCCCACGCGCGCGGCCGGCAGCCAGAAGCGCTCGGTCGCGAGCAGAGTGCCGTCGAGGTCGAAGAGCACGGCGTCGAAGGGAGGAGGTGCGCTCATGAAGGCGCAGAGAGATACCACCCTCGCTCTCTCTCCACCAGACGTACGGTGCCGCACACTCATCATCACCTTCCCGAAAGCAAAGTGCCGCACATCACGCCGAACCTCATTCCGCCCACCTCCGCGAGGCGAGCGCACCGGATTCCAGGGGAGACCCGCACCGCGGCCGAGTGGCACCGTCAGGCCATGAACCCGCTCACTGCGCTCTCTCCGAGCGCCGGGGGCGCGCCCGTCAACGCGTGGTGATCACCGTCAGGAACTGAGCGTCAGCGCCATCGATGAGGGCGGTCACGCGCTGCGTGGGCTCGAAGACGTTGTAGGTGTCGTGCATCCACAGCGACGCCGTCTCCAACCGCAGGGGCGCTGACGCCGTAATCGTAGCTGTCGCCCGCCGGGCGTTGACCTCCCACCGGACCCGAATCATCTCCGGCGTCTCGACGAGGACCGTGAGCGTGCCGCGGCCCACCAGATTCAAGCCGTACTCGTGCATCGTGGACGAGCTCAGGGTGTCGCGCACGACGAACTGATCACGAGGCGCGTAGGCGACGCTACGCGTGACGTCGGTCGAACGGTAGTGGGTACTCACCGTGGCGGAGGCTCCCCCGCCGGCGGCGCCAAG
Source organism: Planctomycetota bacterium (assembly GCA_002686265.1). Taxonomy (GTDB): domain Bacteria; phylum Planctomycetota; class UBA1135; order UBA1135. Next base: position 46,195 of record NZBA01000084.1, on the reverse strand, counting down.
GACCGGCGGCGCGTACACGAAGTCCCTCGGCCTCGTCTTACGCCCCCCCTCGCCCGCGCCGACATCGCCGTCCACCAGCAGCACGTTGTGCCAGTCCGCGCGGCGCGGCGTAAAGCCGGGGGGCGAGTTGGAGAGATCGGCCCGCGCGTAGCCGGGAGCAACCAGCAAGTACTCGCCCTTGGCGCAAACGAGGATCTCCAGGGTGTCGTTGTGAGAGTGAAAGGCGGGGGCATCCAGCAGGCCGGCGGGACTGTCGATACCCGGCGAGAGGCAGAGCCAGTCGCTCGCATCGGACCAATCGCCGCGCAGGACCGTGAGCTTGCTCTGACCTTGGGCGAAGAACGAGGTCCCGGCCGGCGGGCCGGAGGGCGCAACCTCCGCGAAATCGGTCAGGGCGAAGAAGCTCGTGTAGTGCCAGTCGTTGTTCAGGACGTTGGTCGTCGTCCACGCGTAGGTGGCCGGAACACCGTCGAGGAGGCTCCACATCGCGCCTCCGGCCAACTGCGGATCGGTAGCCTGCGTGAGTAGGTGCACGGCCACGGGCGTGTTCGTGCCGTTGGAGACATTGGGCACCCGCCCTCCGGGCATCCGCAACCCGATCGACATCTCCACGTAGGGCGCGAGGTTCGGGTAGAGGTCCACCCCCGAACCGCGCTCGTACGCGCGCAGGAAGCGAGCGATGTGCCCGAGGGTGTAGTTCAGGTAGTGCCCTTGGCTGTCGGTGAACCAGCCGTCGTCGGTCGTGCTGTAGTCGAAATGAGCCTGGAGGTCGCCTAGCCCGCGATCGAGGAGCGCTTGATCGCGCAGCAACACGCCGGCCAGAGCGCGCGTCGCCCCGACCTTGGCCCTCGCGTTGCTGGCGGTCAGGCCCGTGGTGAGGCTCTCGCTCTCCGACAGCAAGCGGGCCTCGATCAGATCGCGTTCCGCCTGCGGCAACTCGACGAGGTCCGCCCCGCGCAGGTAGTCGTAGGCGCAGAGGTAACTTGTCATGACCTCGGTGCGCGTGATGTTCGTGCCCCACGGCACATCGAGGGCGAGCAGCGCATCGACCGCCTTGGCAAGATCGCCTCCGTCGTCCCCCATCGCCCAGCGCAGGGCCGCGGCGTGGGCGATGCTCGCGTCGGTGGCGGCGGTCGTGAAGTCCGGCGGCACGCCGCCGCTGGTGGCCTGTCCCGCGCGCCCGTCCGTGTCGTCGCGCCAGATCCGCTGCTGAGCGGTCACGGGTGCTACCCACGAGGCGCGAAAGACCGCGAGATCCTCCCCCAGGAGCAGGGATTCGGTGGGAACAGCGGGCGGCAGGACGCCGGTCGTCGATCCAATCGACATCTGCCCCGCCACGGGCGCGCCTGCGATCACGCCCGCCAGGAGGACTGAGGCCGAGGATGCGGTTCGTGAAGTGAAGGTCGGTGACATGATCGAGGGCCCATGCTCCGGGCACACCAGAGTAGCAGGGTAGCCTGGCCAAGCGATCCCGGCAGGCACGGCCTGGATGGACGTCGGGCGGGAGGAAGAACCGACGACCCGCGCGCGGCCGCGCCAAGCGGGCGGAGCCCTTCGTGGGGTGTCGTGCGGTACACTCCTGTCGGTGAAGTGATGATGGGTGTGCGACACCGTACGATGATCGCTTGCTGCCTGGGAGCGGCGGGAGGCTGGGCGCAGGACGCGCCCTCCCCCGCGCGCGAACTGCTGCTCGAACTGACGCGACAGCCACGCCTGGCGGGGACGAGCGGCTCGCGCTGGGGCGCCGACGTGGTGGCCCGCCACCTGCGTGAGGCGGGCTGGCGAGTCGAACTGGACTCGCGCGAGGTGCTCCTGTCCCTGCCCCGCCGCCTGGAGCTCACCGTCTTCGAAGGAGAGCACGTCGTCCTCGAACGACGCGATCGCTTCGACCCCGACGCACGCCCGCCCGGCGACGTGCCGCCCTTCAACGCCTGGTCCGCCAGCGGCAAGGTGCGCGCTCCAGTCGTGGACGTGGGCTACGGATTGCACGCGGACTACGAACGCCTGGAGCGTGAAGGCGTCGACTGCAGCGGGCACATCGCCCTGGCGCGATACGGCGGAAGCTACCGCGGCATCAAGGTCGCCCTGGCCGCCGAACACGGGATGGTCGGCGTCCTGCTCTACAACGACCCCGACGAAGACGGAGCCGGACGCGGCGCGACCTGGCCCGTGGGCCCGTGGAAGCCCGACTGGGCCGTGCAGCGCGGGTCCATCCTCCCCATGGAGGCCGCCCCCGGCGATCCGTCGACCCCCGGCTGGGCCTCCCCCGCCCCCGGACGGCCGCGCCGACGCCTCGAGGGCGCTGACCTCGCCGCCGCCCTGCCGTCCCTCCCTTGCCTGCCGATCCCCGCCCGCGAAGCCCTCGCCATCCACGCTCTGCTCGCGCCGGACGACGACGAGAACGCCACGCGCACCGACCGCGGCCCGGTCGAGGTGCGCCTGCTCGTGGACCAGCCGATCGAGCTGCGCACGATCATCAACGTCATCGCACGCCTCGAGGGAACGGGCGCGAACATGGTGCTGGCCGGCAACCACCGCGACGCCTGGGTGCGCGGCGCGAACGATGCCGGCGGTGGGACGGTCGCCCTCCTGCGCGCCGCCCAGCGTCTGGGAGCGCGGGCGGCCGAAGGCTGGCGGCCGCGCCAGACCCTCGTCCTGTGCTTCTGGGACGCCGAGGAGCCCGGCCTGCTCGGCAGCACCGAGTGGGTCGAGGCCAACGCCGCCGAGCTGATCGAGCGCGTCATCTGCTATGTGAACGCTGACGCCGCGGTGAGCGGACCCCACTTTCGCAGCGCGTCGGGAAGCCCCGGGACCCTGGGCGCCCTGCACCGCGCCCTCGCACGCGTGCCCGCCGCCGACCCCGAGGGACCGGCGAACCTGTGGGAAGAGTGGGTCGCCTCCGCCGGCGCCGCGGGCCCGGCCCTGGGTCTGCCCGGCTCGGGCTCCGACTTCGCCGCCTTCTTGCACCACCTCGACCTACCAGTACTCGACATCGCCTTCTCCGGTTCCGGCGGCGGCCAGTACCACACCGCCTACGACGACTTCGCCCAGGTCGCGCGCTTCCTCGACCCCTCCTGGCGCGCCCACGAGCTCGCGGGCCGCTTCTTCGCCGAGCTCCTCACCGAGCTCGCCCGCGGCGGTCCGCGCAGCCTCGACGAAACGGAAGCGGCCCACACCCTCGCTCACCTGGCGCGGGCGCAGGCCGCCTGGCTGGGACAGGACCGCGCGCAGCGACTGGCCGACGGCTTCAGCGACCTCGCGCGCCTGATCGAGCAGAGCGGAACCCCGCCCGAGCTGGGTGACGAGGGCTTCTACCGCATGCTGGCTGCTCCCGACGGGCTCCCCGGGCGGCCCTGGTTCACCAACCGCCTGTGGACGCCCAGCCGCGCGACCGGCTACGGAGCGGAGGTGTTCCCGAGCCTACGCGCGGCCCAAGCCGAGGGCGAGGTCGCCCTCGACGCGGAGCTCGCCTCCCTGCTCGATGCGCTCGAACGCATCGCCCGCCGACGCATGCCCCTGAGCGGCGCGGGGCGCTGAACCCGCCGCGCCGCCACGGTTCGCCCGCGCCGCTCACCGCCCACGGTCTGGGCCCGCGGTATTCGTGCGCGGTATTCGCCGACGGTTTTCGTGCACGCCTTGGTGCATCACGCGGGCTCAGCCGTCCTCGGCTCCGGACAGGCGCCGCCAGCGGTCGGCGAGATCGACCGGCAGGGGTTCGACCTCGGTGCCGAGCCCCAGCCCGGCCAGGTGCGCGGGGATCGCTCCTCCTCCATCGAGCCGTCCTCAGCGCCCGCCCGCGCCGCGTTCGAGGAGGTAGCCGAGAGCGAAGAGCGCGCCGCCGACCATCAGACCCTGAAACTCGGCCGCCATCGACGCCAAGCCGTCGTCCTCGAGGCCGACGCCGATCGACATGGACAGGCCGACGAGGATCACGAGCAGGCCGAGGCCCTCGAGCAGCTTGCCGAGCTTGTAGAGGAACGTGGGAGGCATTCTGGATCAGGAGAGGGAGCCGCGGGCGGTGAGCACGCGCCCGACCGCCGCGGCGATGCGCTCGGCACTCAAGGTCGAGCGGTCAGCGTCGGGACGGTAGGAGCAGACATCGGCAGCCGTACTGACGACCTTCTCGCCGCTGCCGTACAGCTCGATCTCCGCCGCGGAGGTGGGAGCGAAGAAGCACACGCAGGCCACCCGCCGGGCCACCGCCATGTGCAGCGCAAGGCTGTCGCTCGTGACCAAGAGGTCGCACAGATCGACTAGGGCGGCGAAATCCAAGAGGCCGTTGTCGCAACCGGTGTCGACCACGCGCACGGGAGACTCGCCCGCGCTCAGCTCGCGCGCGAGGCGCCGGTTTCGCTCGCTCTCCTCGGGACCGCCGAGCAACAGGAACACGACGCGGCCACCGCGCGCACGGCCGATGCGCACCGCGAGCTCGACGGTCGTCTCGACGGTGAGCTGCTTCGATTCCCAACGGCCGCCGGCGCCCGTGTTGAGGCCGATCAAGGGGCGCGGCTCCTCCAGGCGGTGTTCGGCGGCGAAGGCTGCCGCGCGGTCGAGGGCCTCGCGCGGCAGGACGAGCTCGCTGCGCCCCGGCGTGATCCCCAACATGCGCGCGAAGAGCGCCGGGTGGCTCTCGCGATTGGTGATCTTGAGCCGATCGGCGGCCTGCTGGCCGTGGCGCGAGAGCAGGCCCATGTCGAACCAAGGCGCCACGTCATCGGTGTAGGCGAGGGTTCCGTCGGCTCCCTCGAAGGCGCCGGAGAGACGCTCGCAGTCGAGCCCGCTCGCCAGGCGGCACAGGTTGCGCTCGTCGTCGAGGGAGAAGGCCCGAGCAAAGCGCCGCCCGGCCAGGGCGCTCTCCCACACGGCAAGGTCGTCGGTCAGATTGACACCGATCACCTCGTCGCAGAGTGGGTGGGTGCGAACGAGGTCGACCGCGCCGTGCGCGGTCAGCCAAACGACGGGCGCATCGGGGTGATGCTCGCGCAGCCCCGGCAGGATCGAGGTCGTGCGCAGCACATCGCCGAGGGCTCCGGTCTTGATGATGAGATTGGGCGCGGTGCTCACGGGCGTGCCAAGCTAACCCCCGCCGATGGCGACGACCAGATCGAGTCGGTCGCCCTCCACGACCGTCTCCCGCGCGCCCACGCGTCGCCCGGCGCGGTAGACCGTCGGCAATACGCGCTCTCCCTCCATCAAGAGCTCCGAGGCCACGGGACACCGCTCGGCCAGGACCGCGAGGACCTCGGCCAACGGCGCGGGCAGCTCGCAAGCAAACTCCTCCCATCCGGCGAGCGGGCGTGCCAGGGCACCGAGGCCTCGCAGGCGGACGCGGCCGGGGGCGCGAGGCTCGGCCGCGCGCTCGGTGGCGGGCTCGTCTCGCTCCGCACCGAGCCCGCCGATGTCCAAGAGCGCCTGTTCACCCACGAGCGCCGCGGCCGCCGAGGTCGGCCGCCCCTGTTCGTCGAGCCCGCGCACGCGCCGGTACTCATCCCACATCCCCGCTCGGGCCAGGGCGGCCGCCGCCCAGGGCGGGCGGTCCTCCTCTCCCCGCGAGCCCAAGCGCCCGTTCAGCTCGCGCTGCAACAGCGCCAAGGCAGCGCCGGCCGCCAAGAATGCCCGTCCCGACACGCGCCCGGCCTCATCCCGCAAGGCGACAGGCGCGACGGCGGCGGCCAGCTCGTCGATCCCCCACACGCCGTCTGCCAGGAGCGCAGCGGCGGAGAAGGCGCAGAACCCGGTCATGTCGAGGGCGCAGCTCAGGTTCTCGTGCCACCACACGATGCGGCCCGAGCCGGCGGGGTCGGCCGGGTCCTCGGCACCGGGAGGCAGGGGCAGCGGCGCGAGCAACTCGCGCAGGCGTCCGCCCATGCCAACCAGGCCGCCGAAAGGGGAACTGCGCATCGAATCGGCGCCGCGCGCGCTGACGCACTGCCCTAGAACGAGGGTCAGGTCGCTCTCGGCCTGAGCGCTCATGCCGCGCGCCGCGACCAGCTCCGCGCTGAGACCCAGATCCTCCGCCACCGCCCGCGCCCCGCCGCCGAGGCGCGCCGCGTCCTTGCCGGCCAGGTCCTCGATCAACCGCCGCGCTTCGGTGACGTCGCCGCGCAGGGGCGGACGGGGTCGCAGGCCCAGCTCGCGCGCGCGAGCCTCGAGGACCAGACAAGCTCCCGCCTCCTTGGCGTCCACGCCCACCGCGTCGCAGGCGGCCATCAGCGCCAGGGCTCCCTCGCCGCCCTCCAGACCCAGGCTCGGACCGAGGGGGTGTAGAGCACTGAAGCGCCCGCCCTGGCGCCCGCCGCCGGGGCGCTCGAAGACCCAGCCGCAAGGCGTCGGGCAGCCGCGGCAACCGCGGCGGTGGTGGTCCGTCGACTCGAGGTCCCCAGCCAGGCGCACCGCGGCATCGACATCGCCCGAGGGGCCTCCCGGCTCGCCGCGCACGGCGGAGATGGCCAGGAGCTCGAAGGTCCCGCCCTCGGCGCGCGCCCGAAGGCGCGGCGATGCGGCCAAGTCGCGCGCCAAGGCGCTGTCCGGACCCGCCGCGGCGACCGGCTCGGCGGCGACCACTACGGCCTTGAGACCCAGACCGCCGAGCAGGGCGCCCAGGCCGCCGCGGCCGACGAAGCCGGGAGGATCCTCGCCGCCGGCGAGGTTGGCGAAGGCCACGCCGCGCTCGCCGGCCGGGCCGACGCACAGCAAGCCCCTCGAGCCGAAGCGCCGCGCGAGAGCGTGGGCCGTCGCGCGCGGGTCGAGGTCGATGAGCTCGGGCAGCGAGACCAGCCGCGTCTCGGCGTCCGCGCCGACGACCAACACGGCACCGGGCAGCTCGGTCCGGCCGCACAGCTCGAGGGCGTCGGCCACCGAAGCCAAGCGCCCGGCCAACTCGCCGCCCAGCAGGCCCTCGACGTAGCGCCCGCCGAGGGGCGCGATGCCGGCCACCGTCGCCCGGGCGGCGGTCGGGAGCCCGGCGCGCACGCCCTCGCCCACGGCCACCACCAGGCACGGGGGCGAGCCACCCGCGTCGAGGGCGCGTAGGAAGAGTGCCACGGCCAGGGCCGAACCGGACAAGGCGGCGATCCGAGCGAGGCGCTCGTCCGCGGCGGCGAAGGGCGCGAGGACGCCCAGCGGCGGCGAGCATTCCGCCTGGGACCGGGACAGGTTGACGGTCAACACGCGCGCGGACTCGGCGGCACGGGAGGGTCCTGTGGGGGGGCGCATCGCGGTTGACCGAGGATGTCCTGAACAAAACCGTGGCGGGAACGTACGGCTGCCCCATAGTACCGGACGCTCGGGGGCTCCCCGACCGCCGCGGGACGAGACGCGACATCGGCTCCGACACACCGCAAGACACCGTGAAGGACTCCTTTCGCCTAGGCCAGCTCTTCGGCATCACGATCCGCGTGCACCACCTGGTCGTGGTGCTCTTGGGGTTGATGCTGCTGCTCGACTTCGGGCGCCTGGCGGTGGTCGCCTACCTCCTGCTGTGCCCGATCGTGCTGCTGCACGAGCTCGGACACAGCCTGGTGGCCCGGCGCTTCGGCATCGAGGGGATCGACATCACCTTCTGGCCCCTGGGCGGCATGGCGCGCATGCGGCAGATCCCCGAGGACAGCCGCATCGAGGGCCTGATCGCCGTGGCCGGCCCGGCCGTCAACCTCGCCCTGGCACTCCTCGCCGCGCCGTTCACCCTCTTCACCGGGGGCGTGGCCTGGGAGGTTGCCATGACCTTCGTCGCAATCAACGCCCTGATGGGCAGCTTCAACCTCGTCCCGGCCTTTCCGATGGACGGGGGGCGCCTCTTGCGCGCCTGGCTGGGACGGCACGGCGACTGGCTGGCGGCCACGGAGCGCGCGGTGCGAGTCGGGCGCACGATGGCCGTGGCGATGTTCGTGGTCACGCTCCTCCCCGGACAGCCGTTCTTCCTGAGCCCGATGTTGCCCTTGATCGCGATCTTCGTCTGGTGGACCGGCCGCCAGGAGCTACTCGCCGTGCGCCTGCGTCACGGGCAGCAGACGATCAACATCGGCCCGTTCAGCTTCGTCGTGCCCGGCGCCGCGGAGCGCGGACCGCGAGACGTCTCCGCCCGCGATGTGCCGGGGGCGGAGACGGCCGGACAGAACCAGGCGGGCGGGCGACGCCGCGCACCGGGGGGCTTCTCGGCAGAGCAGTTGCAGCGCCTCGAGCGCTTCCGGGGTCGCCTGGGTCAGTTCCGCGGCGGCGGGGACGCCCCGCCCGACTGACCAGCACGCCCGGCGCCGATGTCCCCGCGGCGAGCGTCTTCGGCGAAGGAGTAGAGCTCCGCGAGGGCCCGCAGAGGTTCCCCCCCGAACTCGACCCCCAGGCGCTCGCCGTAGTGGCCCAGCGCGGCGCGGGCGAGGCCCACGCGCTCGGTACTCGGTAGATCCCGCCGGACGAGGATGTCGCGCAAGAGGGCGCGGTCCTCGCCAGCGAGGCGCGCCGCAAGGCCCGGCGAGAGCAGCAGGGCCCCGGGGCCGTCGTCGCCGGAGGGCGCCAAGGGAGGCGGCTCTGCGGGGCGCGCGCCGCGCCCTTCGGCCAGGACCAGAGTCCCGGCGGCCAGATCCCCCAGGCGCTGGGAGCGCGGGGTGGCAGCCATCAGGATCACGCCCAGGGGCGCGGGCACGAAGAAGAAGGCGTCCACGGGCCAGACGAGGCTGCGGATCACGACCTGCAGAGCGGAGGCCGGGTGGCCGTCGGCGGCGGCCAGGCACAGGCCCATCAGGCGCTTGCCCGGCGTCTGCCCGTCCCAGATCAGCCCGAAGACGATCTGGTAGAGCACGAGGCCCCCCACGAGGCCGCCCGCGAGCAGGCCGAGGATGAAGCCGCCGATCCCATTGAGGATGGCGAACCCATCTCCCGCGAGCAGGACCGCGCCGAGGACCAGGGAGAGGAAACCGGCCGCCACGAGGATCCCGTCCAGGAGGCCGGCCGCGAGCCGGCTGCCCGCACCCGCCAGGGAGCGGCGGAGCTGGATTCCCTCCGCGGTCTCGACGATCAATGAGGTCATCGGTGGCGTCCAGTGTCGTCTGTGGGCGCTCTGAAATCACGAAGCAAGGCTCGTGCAGCGACGAAGCCGGGCGCTGGGAGGCTCGAGTCGGGCACGAGCCAGACGCTGAAGCACCGGCAAGCGTGCGCCTCTCGGGCATGTCATGGGAACGCGGTCTTCCCGCTCTTCCGAGTAGCCGACGAGAACCACCGCGGGACCTGCCACCCGCGAGCTCCGCGTCGCCGCCTGCCAGGCGCCCGCTTGCGGCATGTGAGTCTCCGACGGAAGACCGTGTTGCCTCACGTACACCGACGACCCGGAGTCGTCATGCCTTGCCCGCTTCGCGCCCGCGCCCTCGCCCTCGTCCTCGTCCGCAGCGTGGGGACCGCCGGCGCCGCCGCACAGTGCGAGCTCCAGAAGATCAGACAGGACGCGGACGGCGTCTTCCGCGAGTTCGGGCGCGCCGTCGACGTCTCACTGGACACCGTCCTGGTCGGGTCTTCCGATTCGCTCGGATACTCCGAGCGGCCGGGCGGCTGCACGGTGTTCGAGCGCGACGAGAACGCGTGGGTCGAGACCGCCAACTTGGTGCCCTCGGACTTGTCCTCGCCCGACGAGTATGGCTACGCGGTCGCTCTCGCGAACGACGAAGTGTGGATCGGTTCGCCGTTCCACGACGATGGCGGGACTCGAGGGTCGACGTACGTCTTCGCGTACTCAGCAGGCAGCTGGAGCGAGCTGCAGAAGGTCTCCTCGGCCGCTGGCTCCCCTGGGGAGCGGTTCGGGAGCTCGTTGGCGATTGCGGACGGCATCGCGGTGGTGGGGGCGCCCGCATCCGGGCCGCTAGGGGCCGCCTACGTCTTCGGAGCGTTCGGAGGATGATGGGCCTCGTACTGCACGGCCGCCCCCAACTCGGAGGGCAACGGGGCCTTCGCCTCCTACGCCGGGTCCACGAGCATCGAAGCCGCCGACTCGGAACTGGTCCTGGAGAGCGGGGTCACCGACCAGTTCGCGGTTCTCTGGTACGGACCCGAGCAGATCGCCGACCCGTTCGGCGACGGCTTCGCCTGCGTGGGCCCGGGAGACGAGGGCGTGTTCCTCCTCTGGCCGCCGGTCCGCATGGATGACGCAGGCGGCGCCGCAAGGTGGATCGACTTCGGCGCGCCGCCGGCGGGCTCGGGGCCGGGAGTCATCCGGCCGGGCTCGACGTGGAACTCCCAGTTCTGGTATCGGGATCCCCTGGGACCCGGAGGAATGGGCTTCAACCTGAGCGACGCGGTGAGCGTCGGGTTCTGTCCGTGATCGCCACGGGATCCGCCGGAGCGGGCGGTCCGTGGACGTGACCGGCCTTCGCTCTGCCTGGGATGTCCTCCCAGGTTGCGCCGATCGCGCGCCCGCGTCCGCCCACTCTGGCTCTACCCGGCGCGGCGGTTCTCGGATCGAGACCTGTGCCGACTTCACGGCGTCTCGCTGGGCCCCGCGGGTGTGAGACTCGAGGAACCGTCCCGATCTGGGCCGCAACACACGACGTACCCGCCGCCGAGGTGAGGGAGAACCGACGGGCTGGTAGAGTGGGCGCTTGGAACTGACCAGGGAGGAAAACGAGTACCTGCGGCGCCTGGGCGAGCTGATCGAGCGCGGTTCGGGGCGCTCCTTGCGGCGCTTGGACAACGAGGAACTGGCGGCCCTCCCGCACCTCTATCGCTTCGCTTCCTCGATCTACGCGCGGCTGGAGACAGCCGACGAGGATCCCGCCGTGCTCGAGCACACGCGGCGGCTCGTCGGTCGCGCGCACTCGCTCTTGTTCTCCGACCTCGAGCGTGACGACTCCGGGCTCTGGGCGCGCGCCCACAGACTCCTGCTGGTCGAGTCCCCCCGCGCCCTGCGCGCCGAGTGGCGCCTGTTGACCGGGGCCTTCGCCCTCGTCTACGGCCTGGCCCTGCTGGCCTGGTTCGCGGTGCGCGCCGACCTCGGCCTGGCCTTCAGCCTCTTCCAACCCGAGGCCATCGCGGCGGAGATCGCCCAGCTGGAAGCGACGGCCGACGGCGAGCCTTTCCGCGGCAACTTCACCTTCGGCATCGGACGCTCGCCCCAGACCGCGGGCTGGATCATGGCCCACAACATGGGCGTGGCCGTAGTGCTCTTCGCGGCCGGACTCGTGCCGCCGCTGTTCCTCTACGTCTTGGGCACGAACGGACTGATGCTCGGCGCCTACACGGCGGTGGCTTCGCACTGGGGTCAGGCGGGGTCGATCTCCTCGATCCTGTGGTGCCACGGTGCCTTGGAGATCCAGGCCATCGTCCTGGCCGGACTGGCGGGGTTGGTGCTCGTGCGCGCCTGGATCGCGCCCGGCCCCTGGAGCCGGACTCACGCCATGCTCTTGGAGAGCGCCCGCGCCTGGCGCATCCTGGCACCTGTCTTCCCCATGCTGGCGATCGCCGGGCTGATCGAGGGCTTCGTCAGCCCCCACGCCTCCCCTGAAGTACGCGTCACGACGGCGCTGGCGAGCGTCGCGGCCTTCCTTGCCTGGCTCCTGGTGGGCGGACGAGGAGCCGACTCCCCGCGGCGCCCCACGCGGGGCGCCAGAGCCCTTCGACGGCCCTAGCCGGCGCAATCGCCGGCGTCATGGTCTTGGCCGGTAGACGGATCGTGCTCCGTAGAGCATCCTGGAGGTGATATCGAGATCCTGGGAATCCTGTCTCCCGCCTCCACTCCAGCCTGTTCCCTGCCCTCCACCTGGCGGCAAGCCCCTTGGAGGCGCCCCGCATGCAACGAGAACGACACCCGCTGCTCTCTGCCCTGGCCCTCGCCATTTCGCCCGCCGCCGCCGGCGCGCAGGATTCCTTCGTCAACTACGAGAGCCCCCACGTCTCGCCGCTCGCGCTCTCCGCCGACGGGGCGGTCCTGTGCGCGGTCAACACCGCCGACAATCGCCTGGCGGTCTTCGACGCGACCGGCGCGGCCCCCGTGCTGGCCCTCGAGGTCCCCGTCGGCCTCGATCCGGTCTCGGTGCGCTTCCGAACACCCACCGAGGTCTGGGTCGTCAACCACATCTCCGACAGCGTGAGCGTGGTGGACCTCACCGGCGGGAACGTCGTCACCACGATCGACACTGCCGACGAGCCCTGCGACGTGGTCTTCGCCGGCGTCCCCCAGCGCGCCTTCGTGTCTTGCTCCCAGGCGAACAGCGTGCTCGTGTACGACCCGTCGGACCTCTCGATTGCGCCGATCACACTCGACCTCGAAGGAGAAGACCCGCGCGCCATGGTCCTGAGTCCGGACGGAAGCCGGGTCTACGTGGCGATCTTCGACTCGGGGAACTCGACCACGGTCCTCGGCGGAGGCCTCCTCGACTCCGGCGGCATCGCGTTCCCGCCGAACGTGGTGAACCAGTCTCTCGGCCCGCACGGCGGGCAGAACCCCCCGCCCAACGCCGGCTCGGGTTTCTCGCCTCCCCAGAACCCGCTCAACCCGGCCCCGCCGCGGGTCAGCCTGATCGTGCGCAAGGACGACCAGGGCCAGTGGTGGGACGACAGCGGCGGAGACTGGACCCTGGGTGTCTCCGGCCCCCAGGCCGGGCTCTCCGGTCGCCCGGTGGGCTGGGACCTCTACGACCACGACGTGGCGGTGGTCGACGTGCAGAGCCTGTCGGTGTCCTACGCCGACCATTTGATGAACATCTGCATGGCGTTGAGCGTTCACCCAACCAGCGGCGAGGTGGCGGTGATCGGGACCGAGGCCACGAACGAGATCCGCTTCGAGCCGAACCTGACCGGCACCTTCGTGCGCGTGCACCTCGCCCTCGTGGACCCGCTGAGCCTGGGCGCGAATGCGATCGTGGACCTCAACGGACACCTGGACTACACGGTCCCGACCCTCCCCCAGGCGGAGCGGGACCTGGCCATCGGCGATCCGCGCGGGATCGTATGGGACCCGTCGGGTGACAGAGCCTGGGTGAGCGGAATGGGCTCGAACAACGTGATCGTGATCGACTCCACCGGCGCTCGCGCCGGCTTGGCGCCGACGATCGAAGTCGGAGAGGGCCCCACGGGCCTGGCCCTCGACGCGGACGCCGGACGCCTGTACGTCCTCAACAAGTTCGCTGCGTCGATCTCGGTGGTCGACACGACGACCGAGCTGGAGACGGCCGTGGTCGGCTTCTACGACCCCTCGCCGGCGGCGATCGGGATCGGGCGCAAGCACCTCTACGACACCCACAAGAACTCGGGCCTGGGGCAACTCGCCTGCGCCTCGTGCCACGTGGACGCGCGCATGGACCGGCTCGCCTGGGACCTCGGCAACCCGGCCGGAGACATGAAGTCCGTCTCGGGCCAGAACCTGGGCATGGGCGTGCCGGGGCTGAACTCGGGCTTCGAGGACTGGCACCCGATGAAGGGCCCGATGACGACCCAGACCTTGCAGGACATCATCGGCAAGGAACCCCTGCACTGGCGTGGCGACAAGGACGGCCTCGAGGAGTTCGCCGGGGCGTTCACCGGCCTGCAGGGCGATGACACGACGCTGACGGTGCCGGAGATGCAGGAGTTCGAGGACTTCCTGGCCACGCTCTACTTCCCGCCCAACCCCTTCCGCAACGTCGACAACAGCCTGCCCGACGACATGGACCTCGAGGGGCACTACACGCCCGGGCGTTTCGGACCGGCCGGCCTGCCCCTTCCCAACGGAGACGCGGCGCGCGGCGTCACGATCTTTCGCCCGCCGCACATGCTCGACTCGAACCTCTTCGCCTGCGCTACCTGCCACACGCTCCCCACCGGCATGGGTACCGACTACACGCTGCAAGGTTCGACCTACGTCGAGATCCCGCCCGGCCCCCTGGGCGAGCGTCACCACGCACTGGTTTCTCAGGACGGCGTGACGAACATCTCGATGAAGATACCCCAGCTGCGGAATCTCTACGACAAGGTCGGGATGGACTTCACGCAGACGTCGAACACGTCGGGTTTCGGCTTCATCGGTGACGGCAGCGTGGACAGCATCGCACGCTTCGTCACCGAGCCCGTCTTCTCGGTTCAGAGCGTGCAGGACGTAGCGGACCTGACGGCCTTCATGCTGAGCTTCGCCGGCTCGGACCTGCCCGCGGGGTCACCGACGGACCTCCTCGAACCGCCTGGAACCGAGAGCAAGGACTCCCACGCGGCGGTCGGTCTGCAAACGACCCTGGTGGACGCGGCCACCGCCGACCCCGCCCAGCTGGCACTGATCGACGAGATGATCGAGCTCTCCGAGCACCCGCGCCTGGGCCTGATCGTCAAGGGAGTCGTGGTCGGCGAACAGCGTGGTGCGACGCACCTCGGCCTGGGCCTGTTCCAGACCGACCGGGCCGACGAGCTCTTGTGGTCGGGTGCGGTCAAGGCCCTCGCCGCCGTGGGCAGCGAGATCACCTTCACCCTGGTGCCCGGCGGGAGCGAGACGCGCATCGGCATCGACCGCGACGAGGACGGCCACTACGACCGCGACGAGCTCGACTACGGCAGCGACCCCGCCGACCCCGATGACTACCCCCTGCCCACCGGCGTCCCCTTCTGCCTCGGTGACGGCGGCGGCACCGCCTGCCCCTGCACCAACGAGGATCCCGGCGGCCCCGGCGGTTGTGCAAACTCCACGGGCGCGGGCGCGCTCCTCTACGGCGAGGGTGTGCCGAACACGGCGGCCGACAGCTTGATACTGCGCGGCTCCAACCTGCTGGGTTCCCAGCCCGCCCTGCTCTTCCAGGGCACCACGGCCCTCAACGGCGGGTCGGGCGTGCCCTTCGGCGACGGCCTGCGCTGCTCGGGGGGCGGCGTGATCCGGATCCACGTCCTGGTCCCCGATGCGTCCGGCACGGTCGCCTATCCACAGGCCGGCGACCCCTCGATCTCCCAGGACGGCGCGGTCTCCCCGGGCGACACGCGCTACTACCAGCTGTGGTACCGCGATCCCAACGGCGGTCCCTGCGGCAGCGGCTTCAACCTGACCAACGGCTTCGCGGTCAGCTGGTTCTGATCAGGCCCGCGGCGCGACGGCATCCCCGACATCCACGCGCGAGGCGACCCGTCGGGCGGCGGGGCGCGGAGGGTGCGGCGGGGTCCCCCCTGCCATCAACCGCCTGAGGGGAGCTGCGCCTCCCACTCCGCGAGGAACGACTCGATCGCCTGCTGGGACCGGTAGTGCATGAGCTCGACCGTCTGTGGAGAGACCGGAGCCCAGGTCGGGATCCCCTCCTCGTTCGGAACCATGGCCTCCATCGTGTTGAGGGCGAGGAACTCGGGGAACTCGTCGACGTGGACCTCGTACCAGTAGTTCCCCGAGACGAACCGATGGGTGGAAGGATCGTCAGTATTGAGGTTCACGCCCTCGTTGATGAGCGGCGTGTTGCGGTTCTGCAGCTGCAGGATCAGCTTCGCGCTCTCCGTTGCGAGGTTGGCGAGCTCCATGTTGTACCTCCAGGACCCCGGCCTGAGGTCCTCCAGATTGACCAGCGCCCGCACGAGGTAGTCGTGGGAGCCGCGCATGTAGTCCATGCGGTGGTCCTCGACGTACCTGAGGACCACCTCGCGAGGCGCGCCGAGCTCCGGAGGCGGATCGAGCTCGTCAGCCCACCCCGTGTCGATCGCGAGGCGGGAGTACTGCGCTGCCCGTAGTGGATCCACGAGGGGCGAAGGCGACTGAGTCGGCGCGGAAGGACCGGGTTCGGTCGGAGCGTCGACGACTGGCCTGCACTCACCGCCGACGCCGCTCCGCAGCCGTCCAGCGGATCGACTCGACGCGCTCCCTTCGCCCCAAGCCACTCGCTCGATGGCGTCCTCCTCCCCAGGACCGCCGACCAGCATGGCCCGGCCGAAGTAGCCCAGTAGGGACGCCGCCGCCACGAGTGCCAACCAGCGCAACCAGGCGGCGCCCGCTCCATCCCTGCCGGTCGAGTTCGTCATGATCCGTCCACCTAGTCGTTCGGGCAACCGCAGGCGAGCCAGGCGGTGCAGGAGCGTTGCACGCCCGCGGAGAGCTCGTCGGCACAAGTGGAGCCCGGTGAGCGCAGGACGACGCGGTAGGAGTCACCCGCCTGGCCGCAGTCCGTCCTGATGAGGATGCGGTTCGTTCCCGGCCCGGACACACCCCAGGTGGTCCCGCCGTCGGCGGTGTAGCACACGTGGTAGCCGGTGCCGGCGGCGTTGAAGATCATCTGGAGGTACCCCCAGCACGAGCAACAGGTGCCGCAGGTGCCTCCTCCCGGGCAGTTGGCGACGCTCGCGATCCCGTCCCGCTGCCAGCGAAGAAGACCTGGAACGTGACCCCGGGCGGCACCTGGCCCGAGCAGTCCACGCTCGTAGTCTCGCCGCAGACGAGCGGACAGCCTTGGGTCGGCTGCGGGCAAGGCACTTGCGCGCTCGCGGCGAGAGAGCCCGCGAAGAGAGCCCACGCCCAGAGCAGCATGCGGCTCGCGGTGCGCAAGACACCGCGTCGGTCGTTTCCTCGAACCCGAGTCTTCTCGTCCATCGCGTTCTCCATCAGGGTCCTCCGTACCAAGACGTCCCGCAGCCCGCACCAGGGAGAATCTCCGGTGCCTTCCGACCGCGGTGTGCGCCTGCGACTCCAGGGCTGTGTACCGCCCCTACCCTGGGACCGACCGTCGTGGGAGTCGGCCTCGAGGGCGGTTCTCTGCTCCGCGCGGGCCCGGCCCCGCCTGCCGCCGGGCCTTCTCACTGCCCGCCCTCCTGGTCCCAGATCACGAGGAAACGGTCGATCGCGAGGCCGACGCGGTAGTGCAGCTGGTCGATGGCGTGCTGGGGCAGGGGATCCCACCGCCGGGTGACCGTGTCGGGGAACCCCGGAAGAGCCGAACCCGGCACCTCGCTCGTCGCCCAGTCGAGCTGGATGTCGAAGAACTCCGGATACTCGTCCACGTGCACTTCATACCAGGAGTTCCCCGAGACGAACCGGTGCGAGAGCCCAGGCTCTGGGGTGCTCAGGATCACCTCCTCGTTGAAGATCAGGTGACCCCTTCGCTCGATGTCCTGGAGCATCGCGATGCTCTCCAAGCCCAAGTAAGTGAACAGTTGCTTGTACTCACCACGCCCGGGCTTGGCGGTCTCCAACTGAACCAGACTACGCACGAGGAGATCGTGCCTCGTCCGCAGGTAGTCCAAGCGGTACTCCTCCATGTACCGCTCGAACTCCGCGCGCGTCGCATCGGGGTCCGGTGCTTCGATGTCGTTCGCCCAGCCGGTATCGATGGCGAGCGGCGAGTAGATCAGGGCGCGCTCGGGATCGACGGACCAATCCGGCCAGTGGGGCGAGGGCGTCTCGGGCTCCGCCTGGGCCGAGGGGCCCGGCACCGGAAGTCGGGGGGAGGGTCCGTCGCCCAGCGCAACCGAGGGAGTCTCGTGCCTCGGTCCGTCGGTCGCCCCAGCTCCCTCTCCGGCATGGACCCAGCCGTGCGTGGTGGAGCCCACCAACAGGCCGAAGGCGATGCTGATCGTCTCTCCGACTCCTCGGGACGCCTTCACGCCTCACCCTCCTGCTCCCGACAACCGCGTGCGGCGGGCGCGTCCCACGCCTCCCGCGCCCGGTTTCCAAGCGGGCCGCGGCCCAAGCCCCGGTGTCTGGAGCGCACGAGCTTCTTCCCTTGTCTCATACAGTGTCGAGCGCGCGGAGACGGGAGACGTTACAGGAATCCGCAGGTGCTCCGGCATGACCCCAGAGAGAGGTCTTGTGAGAACGAGAGTCAAGTGAGGAGTGACGTGCCCCCCATCGCACTCGACCACGCCGCGTACCTCGCGATCGAGCCGAGAACCACCAGAGTGAAGAAGCGAAGTCCCTGTGGGACCCGGATCCCTGGAATCTCTTGCTCTATCAATGCGTGACGCAACTGCGAGGTGAGCGTGAACTGCGCGATGGATGATGGGGAACCGCTCGCCCGTGGAGCCCGTTTCGCTGTTCTCGCCCGTCTTCGGGCTCGGTAGCCGGGTCAGGAGAGGGCAACGACACACGCACCGCCCCGAGGGGGGGTGTGCTCACCGCGGCGCGCCGCGGCGCTCGTCCAACCAAGCGCCGAGCATCGGGCCGGCGGCGTCGGCGGGGAGGCTGTCGAGCACGCGTGCGCCCGTGCGTCGCAGGTCGCGCACTCCTCGCGCGCGCTCGGCGCGCAAGTCGAGAGCGGCGGCGCGCACGGCGGCGGGAGCGTCGCCGGCGCGCGAGGCGGCGCGACGGATCGAGGGATCGTCGAGGGTCGCCAGCACGATCGCGTGACGGCGCGAGCCGGCGCGCAGGGCGCGGCGCTGGCGCGGCAGGGAGAGAGGGTCGTCCAGATCACTCAGGATCGCCAGCAAGGCCCGCCTCCGGTGCTGGAGGGAGAGCTCTTGCAGGACACGAGCGAGATCGGTCTCCCGCCTGGTCGGCTGCAGGTCGAAGTGCGCTTCCCGCAAGCGACCGAGCTGGCGGCGCCCCCGAGCCGGGGCGACGAAGACCCTCAGGCGGTCGTCGAAGGCAGCCATGCCGACCCGGTCGCCGGCCTCGAGCGCCACGGCCGCCAGCTCCAGGCCGGCGTCCAGGGCGTGGTCGAGCTTGCTCCAGCCGGCGAGGTCGTCCTCGGCGCTCGTCGCCCCCATGCGACGGCCGACGTCGATCAAGACGATCAGCTCCTGGCCGCGCTCCTCCTGGAGCTCGCGCACGATTGGGCGGCCGTGGCGCGCGAAGGCCTTCCAGTCGATCAGGCGGGGATCGTCACCGCCCACGTAATCGCGCAGGGACTCGAACTCCGTGTGGCCCCCCTTGCGCCGCAGGCGGCGCACTCCCAGCTCGGCCCAGCGCTCCGAGACCGCCAGGCGCAGGGTGCGGCGCAGCCCGAGCAAGGCGGGCTCGACGGCGATCGCCTGCACCCCGCGCAGGCGCGCCTGACGCTCGATCAGGCCCAGAGGGCCGCACAGGCGCAGGCGCAGGTCGCCGAGGTGCTGTACACCGCGCCCGAGCGAGCGGTAGCGACGACGCAGGACGGCCTGCCCCGAGCGCGGCAGGCGCAGGCGATCGGGTCCGCCGGTCGGGTCTTCCCCGGGTGCTGGAGAAGCGAGAGCTCCGCCGCCGGCCTCGCGTCCAGTCACCTCGAAGGCCGCGGCGAACTGCTCGCGCAGCTCGAGGCGCAGGCCGGCGGCGCGGCCGGGATCGACGACGACGCGGCGCTCGAACTCCACGCCGAGGCCGACGCGCTCGTCGACATTGCGGACCACGCCCAGCCGCGCCGGCGAAGGGGTCAGGGCGAAGTCGCTGACGCAGGCCAGTAGCAGGGCGATGTCCGCGACCCAGAGCAGAGGCCGCAGACCCGTGTGGAACGAAACGGCGAGCGAGGCCGCGAGCAGCACGCCTACCGCAATCAGGAGCCGGCGCGCGGGGATCAGCGCGGCACCTCCTGGGTGTCGAGGATGCGCGTGAGGACGTCGTCGGTCGTGCCGCCTTCGATCTCCTCGGCCGGATCGAGGAGCACCCGATGGCGCAGGGCCGGGAGGGCGACGCGCTTGATGTCGTCGGGCGTGACGAAGGCGCGACCGCCGAAGACCGCGCAGGCCTTGGCGGCCGCCAGCAACATCACGCCGGCTCGCGGGCTCGCGCCCAGGAGCAACGACGGATCCTCGCGCGTGGCGCGCAGGAGGCGCACGACGTAGGCCGGTAGATCCTCGCGCACCTCGACCGCGCGGACGACGGCTCGCAGTTCCCCGACGCGCGCGGGATCGCAGACGGCCTCTACGCCCAGCTCGCGTGGCGAGGCGTAGCTCGGACGGTCGTGAACCGTCTCCAACAGGCGCGCCTCGACCACCTCGTCGGGATAGGCCACAAGCACCTTGAACAGGAATCGGTCGAGCTGAGCTTCGGGCAGCGGGTAGGTTCCCTCGTGCTCGAGCGGGTTCATGGTGGCGAAGACCGTGTGCGGCACGGGCAGGTCATGGCGCACGCCGTCGACGGTCACCGAGCCCTCCTGCATGGACTCGAGCAGGGCGGCCTGGGTCTTCGCCGGAGCGCGGTTGATCTCGTCGCACAACAGCACGTGGGCGAACACCGGGCCGGGTTGGAAGCGGAAGCTACCCTCGCCCGAGCGGAACACGCTCGTCCCGGTCACGTCCGCAGGCATCAGATCGGGAGTGAACTGGATGCGCCCGTAGGTGCCGCCGAGGGCCGCGGCGAGCGAGCGCACCAAGAGAGTCTTCGCCACCCCCGGTGGTCCCTCGAGTAGCACGTGGCCGCCGGCCGCCACCGCCATCAGGCAGTGGGCCAGCTCCTCCTCCATGCCGACGACGGCTCGGGCGACCTCCCCCGACACGCCGCGCGCCAGGGCGACCTGCTCCTCGACCTGCGTCCGCTCGGCCTCCTCCATCACGCTGCTCCCCTTTCACGGGCCGTCTTGCGGCCGCCGGTATCGTCGTCTTCCAGGGCGGCCTCGAGCTCGGCGAGCCCGCGTGCCAGGTGTTCCAGATCGCGGGCGTTCGAGACTCCGCGTGCCTCGGCCAGGGCCGCGGGATCGACCGCGCTGCCGCGTGCCTCCAGGCGTGCGGCGAGAGCGGCCAGGCGCTCGTCGTCGGTGGCCATCGAGCGCGGCAAGCCGGCGCGCCGCGCCGCCTCCGCCAGCACGTGGGAACGCAAGCGCTCGGCCAGGAGATCGTAGCGCCCCGCGCGCTCCAAGAGCCGCGCTCCAGAGCGCGCCCGTGCCAGCGGCGAGAGGCGCGGGGAGTGACGCGGGTCGCGGGGGAACTCGCGGCGCCAGATCGAAGCCCACGCGACCAGGGCGGCGAGCGCCAAGAGGTGCAGGGTCACGTTGCGCACCCGCGGGCCGAAGGCGAGGGCCAAGCGGCTCGGCGGCGACCAGGCGCCGAGGGCGTACTCGTCGAACAGGATCGGCTCCCCGGCGGCGAGGGCCTCGACCAAGCGCACGGCCCACAGGGCGTGGTCGAGCTCCCCGAGGGCCTCGTTGGCGAGGAAACCGTCATCGGCGACGAGGACCACCCGACCGCGGCCGGCGGCAACGGCGAGGGTGTGCGCCCGACCGCTCTCGTCGGCGCACAGGACCTCGACGCGCCCGTCACCGGCGTTCCCGGCGAGCTCGATCCGGGCGGCCGAGCGTACCTCCAGCCGCTCGCCGCCGAAGGTGAGCCGTGCCGGTACATCGGCTTCGAGGGCGACGCGCTCGATCCGTGGCAGGGGTTCGCTGAGGGCGTCCTCCAGGAATCCGCGCTCGGTTTCGGGCAGAACCAAGACACCGCCCGCCTCCACGAAGCGCGCGTAATGGGACGGGTGACGCGGGTCGGCGGTACGGGAGCCGGCAGCTCCCTCCTCGCTCTTCTCGGCCGTCGCGGGCGGAGCGGCGGCGGTCCACAGCACAGCGCCCGCTGGCGGCAGGACGTGGGGAGCCCGGCGCCAGGCCGCGGGGCGCAGACCGAGCTCGCCGAACAGCGCCGCGAGGGCGCGGCGGCCCTCCGGCCGCGGAGAGGAGACGCTCTTGGCGAGGAACTCCTCGCCCCCGAATTGCCCCGCGAGGAGGCCGATGACCCCGAGCGCCGCGATCAGGGCGGTGGTGATGCGGCGCAGGAGGGGAGCGGGCGTCACGGCGTGCGCCCCGCGGCGGCGTCTGGGCCGAGCAGGCGTGAGCAGAGCTCCGCGTAGCGCCGCACGTCGGCCTCCCCCGCCGGCATGCGGCCGAAGCTGTGGGCGTCGAGGTTGGCCATCAGCGGGGCTAGGGCGGCGTGCAGGGCGGGCCGTAGCTCGCCGCGTGCCAAGAGCTCGCGCGGCGTCCACGCCTCGCGGTAGCGGAGCTCGCCGCGCTCGCCGAGGCCGACCACGAGGGCGAAGAAGTACAGGCGCAGGGCCTCGATGCGATCGCCACGCTCCTCGGCGGCGGCCGCCACCGCACGCAGCTCGGCCACGCGCCGGACGAGGGTGGCGTCGGCGGACTCCTCGACATGGGTGCGTCCCCGAGCCTCGCGCAGGGCGCGACCGAGAACCACGAACAGCCAAACCAGAACGGCGGCCCCGACGATCAGGAGGGCACCGCGCGCGAGGTCGATGGCGACCGAGACTCCGCCGGGCGAGAGCTGGAAGTCGAACACGTCTCCCAGCCACTCGAGGAAGTCGGCCAGCCAACTCCCCCGCTCCTCAGCCGGCGCGTATTCCTGGCGATTCAGGATCTCGTGCACGAGGGTGCGCACGCGCTCGGGATCGGCGGCCTGGGGACGCATGCGCAGAGTGCTCACGGGAAGGTGACTTCGGTTCCCGCCTCGGCGCGCAGGCGCAGGCGCTCCAGGCGCATGGCGAGGTCGAGGCCTTCGCGGCGGATGCGCGCATCGAGGTAGAAGAGCGTGATCACGATCGCGGAGAAGGCCGTGACGACGCCCAGGAAGAGGGAAGTCGAGAGCGCGCTGAAGAGGTCGAACAGCGCAGCGGGGACGTTGATGGAGTCGAGCAGGAGACGACGCAGCTCGGGCTGGTCGGTGAGCGCCGTCGGAGCTTGGAAGAAGGACAGGATCACCGTCATCATCACCCACACGCCCAGCCAACGCCCGAAGCTCCCCGGGGTCAGACGCACGCTGCGGACGAAGCTCGCCACCACGTCCTCGAGGGTAACCGCGATCCACTGACCGACGCGGCCGATGAAGGTCGCGGCTCGGCGCCCCTCGATGCGGGCCGCCCCGGGCGAGGGTTCCAACACCAAGGCCGCGGGCGCTAGCCAGAGGCGCCAGCTGGCGACGATGACGAACGCACCCGCGGCTAGGAAGAGCGGCGGGCAAAGGAAGCCGAGGATGGCCAGCATCCCCGCTCCGCTGGCGACCACGGTCCCGGTCAGCAGGCCCACGAGCAACAGGGCTGCCCCCTTGCGGCCGGCGACCGCGAACGCCTCGCCGACGCCGACGCTCCGGCCGACCATGTGGCCGTAGACGAGGGTCGTCACGAGCCCCGCGCCGACGGTCTGGATCACCACCGGCAGGAGGGTTGCGGTCAGCAGGAAGAGGCTCAGCCGTCCCCAATCGATGGAAGTGCCGCCGAGCAGGGCGTGGGCGCCGACGAAGGGCTGCATGGCGCGCACGGGGAGCCAGAGCAGTGCGCAGGTCCCGGCGCAAGCCAGGAAGTGCCCGCGCAGGACGTCGAAGCCCGCGTCGAGCAGGCCGCCAACGCCGAGAGGACCGAGCTCGGGCGCTTGGTCGAGATCGGCGTGCATCCCCCTACCTGCGCCCGCCGACTGTGAGACGGGGACCATGCTGAGCCCGTCCCCGCCTCCGGCGGGCGCGGGATTGGCGGCGCCGGAGGTGCTCATCGACAGTCGCCTAGGAGCCCGTTGAAAAAGGGCCGTAGCGAGACGAAGACCTCTTCGTCACTGAGAGGAGGGCGAAGTCGATTCGGCGCAGGCGGCGTGATAGGGCCGTCGAGCACGGATCGGCGAGTCCGACGCCGCAGGGGCGAAGAAGGCGAAGTCGGAGTAGGGCGCTTCTCAACGGGTCGCTAGAGGTTCCCGAGGCTGATCGCGTCGGTGGGGCAGTTGCGGGCGCAGGCGTGGTCGCGCGTGCACTCGTAGTTGGAGAGCTTGCGCACGGTGGCGGTTTCGCCGCGCGCCCAGAAGGCGTCGGTCTCGCAGATCATCTCGCACATCCCGCAGCCGATGCAGCGCGACGGATCGACGCGAACGCTGACGTAGTCGCGCGGGTTCACCGGGCAGCAGAGTCCGTCGACGATCTTCTCCCCGACGAGGTCGCGCGTCGCCGCGTGGGACGTCAACACGCGCAGGGCCTCCTCCTCTCCGCGCCGCACGACCTCGGGAAGGCCCTCGAAGTCCAAACGCGCGAGATGGCCGACCTTGGGCTGGATCATGACCGTCTTGTAGTCGACCTGCATGTGAAGCGAGTGCTCGACGAGAACCTCCTCCACGATCTCGAAGGAACGGTAGAGGGTGCTCAGCACGCGCCGCTTGTAGTTGGGCGTCTTGAAGGTCGCCTTGACCGTCAGGTCGACGGCGATGATCAGGTCCGGCTGGAGAGTCTTCGCGAAGCGCAGGGGCACCGCATCGACGATGCCGCCGTCCATGTAGTTGAAACCGTCGTGCTCGAGAGGCTCGAAGACCCCTGGCAGGGCGCAGGAGGCGTAGACCGCGTCGGAGAGGGACACATCCTGGAATCCCGGTGTGCCGAAGAACACGCTGCCGCCGGTCTCTAGGCGCACCGCGTTGCAGAAGAAGGGCAGTCGCAGCTCAGCGAAGGAGTCCACCGGCAAGGTGTCCTGCACTCGCTCTCGGAAGCGGTCGCCCTGGTACATGCTCGGGGCGCGCGCGCCCTTCATCAGGAGCTTGACGAAGTTGAGGCGGAAGTAGTCTTCCTTCTGGAGGCTGGCCACCTTGTCCTCGATCTCCTCCACCGAGAGTCCGGCGGCCGCCGCGGCGCCGATCAGGGAGCCGATGCTGGTCCCGATCACGATGTCGTAGCGGATACCGAGGGTCTTGAGCGCCCGCAGCACGCCCACGTGCGCCATCCCGCGCATCCCGCCGCCGCCGAGGATCAGCACGGTCCGCTTGGGCCCGCCGTTGGGAGTAGCAAGGAGATCCGCGCACTGGGCGGAACCGTCGGGTTCGGGTTGGATGTTCGTCATGGCGCTCCGGACTTCGGCGTATTGGAGGATCTGGAGCGGTCCGTGTCCATGGGTGCCGGGCTCCTTCATACGGCCGATTCCCACCACGGGCCGCGGGATCGGCGTCCCACCCGGCGGAGGTTGAGGGTAGACTCCGCGCCGCACCACCGTCCTCCCCGCGACGCCAGCGATCATGATCCAACTCTCGAAAGACGGCCCCGGCCGCTCGATCGTCCTCGCAGCGGGCCTGCGAACACCCCAGGCCCGCGCGGGCGGGTTCTTCAAGAAGGAAGACCCCGGCCACCTTGCCTCGCGCCTGGCGCGCGAGCTGCTGAACCAGGCCCGCCTCGATGCAGGCGAGATCGACGAGGTCATCACCGGCTGCGCCGGGCCGCCCCAGACCCAGGCCAACGTGAGCCGCGTGATCGCCCTACGCGCCGGCGTGCCCGAGCGCGTTCCAGCCCGCACGGTGGCCCGCAACTGCGCCAGCGGCATGGAAGCGGTCACCTCCGCCTGCGCCTCGATCCTGGCCGGCGAGGGCGACACCTACCTTTGCTTGGGCGTCGAGGTGATGAGCGGCTACCCGCTCGTCTTCGGCCCGCAGATGACCGGCCTGTTCGAGCGCGCCTTCACGGCCCGCTCGCCCCTGCAGGCGGCCGCGGCCTGGCTCTCCTTCCGGCCCAGCTTCCTGAAACCGCGCGTGGCGCTGATGGAGGGATTGACCGACCCGATCTCGGGCATGATCATGGGTAACACCGCCGAGCTCCTCGCACGGGACTTCGGCATCAGCCGCGAGGAGTCCGACACCTTTGCCTGCGAGAGCCACCACCGCGCGCGTGACGCGCGCGAGCGCGGGCGCTTCGAGCGCGAGATCCACCCCCACCTGCCGCTCGGAGCCAAGCGGGGCGCGCGCTCGGCCGACAACGACGACTCTATCCGCGACCAGCAGACCGTCGCGGCCCTCGGCAAGCTCAAGCCTTACTTCACCAAGCCCGACGGCACGGTGACCGTCGGCAACTCCTGCGGTGTGACCGACGGCGCCACCGCGCTGTTGGTGATGACCGAGGAGCGCGCGAAGGAGCTCGAGCTCACGCCCCTGGCGCGCATCCGCTCCTGGGCCTGGGCCGGACTCGACCCCGCGCGCATGGGGCTCGGTCCGGTGTTCGCAACCGCCAAGGCCCTCGATCGGGCGGGCTGCGAGCTGTCCGACATGGGGGCGATCGAGCTCAACGAGGCCTTCGCCTGTCAGGTGCTGGCCTGCGCACGCGCCTTCGAGAGCGACGCCTTCGCCGAGAGACACCTCGGACGCTCCAAGGCCCTGGGCGAGCTCGACCTCGCCCGCACCAACCCCAACGGCGGCGCGATCGCCATCGGCCACCCCGTCGGCGCGACCGGCGCGCGCATCCTGCTGACCACGGCCTGTGAACTCGAACAGAGCGACTGCGAGCTCGGCCTGGCCACCCTCTGCATCGGCGGCGGGCAGGGCGGCGCGGTCGTGCTGGAGAGGACGACGTCATGATCCGCTTCGACGACGAGGCGCTCGCGGGCCTGCCCTTGCCCCCCAACTGTCCCGAACCCGGCACCTGCGTCCGCTACGAACAGCCCGAGCCCGGACTCGTGGTGCTGGTGCTCGACCCGCCGCACCGCAAGCTGGCGGTGCTCGATTTGCCGCTGATGCGGGACCTGGCCCTGGCGATCATGCGCCTGGAGGACGATCGCGCCCTGCGCGGCGTGGTGATCACCGGGCGCGCCCCCCTCGAGTTCGCCCTCGGCGCGGACATCGAGGCCATCGGCTCCATCGATGATCCGGCCCTAGTCGAGCGTTTCATCCGCCTCGGCCAGGACCTGTTCGCCCGCCTGCACAAGATGGAAAACGGCGCCGGGCGCCGGGTACGCACGGTCGCGGCGGTCGGCGGGCCGGTCCCTGGCGGAGCCTTCGAGCTCTCCTTGGCCTGCGACCGCATCGTCCTGGCGGACGACCCGCGCAGCCGCATCGGCCTGCCCGAAACCAAGCTCGGGATCCTCCCCGCCTGGGGCGGCAGCCAGCGCCTGCCGCGCCGGGTCGGCGTGACCACCGCCCTCGACGCGATCCTCAAGGGCACCCTCCTGCCCGCGCGCCCGGCCTACAGCAAGGGTTTCGTGGACCGCCTGACGCCGCCCGAGTACCTCGTGCGCGCGGCCTCGGACGTGGCCATGGGGCGCGCGAGCTGCCCGAGGCGCGGCCGCGGCCGCGTGGGCGGCGTGCTGGTCGACCGCAACCCCCTGGCCCTGGCGGCGATCTTCGTCATGACGCGCAAGACGGTCATGGCCCAGACCAAGGGACGCTACCCGGCGGCGCTGGATGTCGCGCGCCTCGTCTGCCGCGCGCCTCTCACGCCGCTCTCGGTCGGCTTCGTCGAGGAAGCGCGGAGCGCCGCCGTACTGGCGACGGGCTCGGTCTGCGACAACCTGATCGGCATCTTCAAGCTGATGGAGGGCGCCAAGAAGCTCGGCGTCCTCCCCGGAGGCGGTCGCCCCGCGCCCTTCGCCAAGGGCGCGGTACTCGGCGCGGGCGTCATGGGCGGGACGATCGCCAGCCTGATGGCCGGCAAGAAGATCGACACACGCCTGTTCGACATCTCTCCCGAGGCCCTCGACGCGGCCCAGCTCGACCACCGCGCCGACCTCACCAAGCGCAAGCGCCGGCGACGCATCCGGCCCAACGAGCACGACGCGGCCCTCGACCGCCTGAACACGACCGGCGACCTCGCGAGCCTCGCGGGCGCCGAAATCGCAATCGAGGCCGTCGCCGAGCGCCTCGACGTCAAGCGCGAGCTCTTCGGCAGTTTGGCCGCGGCCCTCCCGACGGACGCGATCCTGTGCACCAACACCAGCTCGCTCTCGGTGGACGCCATCTTCGACGGCCTCCCCGCCCCCGGACGCTTCGTCGGCCTGCACTTCTTCAATCCGGTGCGCCAGATGCCCCTGGTGGAGATCGTGCGCGGCTCGGAGACCAGCGATGAGACGGTGGCGCGCGTGGCTGCCCTCGCTGTCGCCCTCGGCAAGACGCCGGTGGTCGTCAAGGACGTCGCCGGCTTCCTGGTGAACCGGATCCTCGGCCCCTACATGGACGAGGCCCTGCGCCTGTACGACTGCGGCGTCGCGCCCGAGCGCATCGACCGCCTGGCGGAGGCTTTCGGCATGCCGATGGGACCGCTGGCGCTGCTCGACGAGGTCGGGATCGACATCGCCGCCCACGCCGCTCAGTCCCTGCACCAGGCCTACGGCGAACGCATGTCCCCCTGCACGTCGATCCGCGGCCTCTTGGACGAGGGGCACTTGGGCAAGAAGGCCGGGCGCGGTTTTTACGCGCACAGCGGCCAAGGCCGCAAGGCGCGGCGCTCGATCTCGCCGGTGCTCGCCACCCACGCGCCTCCCTCTTCCGGCGAGGGCGGCAGCCTGTCCGACGAGCAGGTCACCGAGCAGATGATGCTGGCGATGCTGAACGAGGGGGCGCGCGCCCTCGAGGAGGGCGTCTGCGCCAGCGCGGCCGAGCTCGACCTGGCAACGATCTTCGGCATGGGCTTCCCGCCCTTCCGCGGCGGCCTGCTGCGCTGGGCGGACAGTGTCGGCGCGCGCGAGATCGTCGCGAACCTCGAGCGCACCGCCGGCCGCGTCGGCGGTCGCCCGGGAGGCGCGGCACGTTTCGAGCCGGCGGCGATCCTGAGCGGGCTGGCGCGCACCGGCGGTAGTTTCCACCAGACGGGCTGCTAGAGCGCCCCGAGCGAGAACTCCCCGCCGAGCGAGAGCTCAGCGCAGGGCGTTTTCGAGCGCCGTGGCGGCGGCCGTGCCCGCGTCGCGCCGCTTGACGATCAGGCCGCAGGCCTGCTGGAGCCCTTCGCCCTCGGCCCACCCGCCGCGCGCGGGGCGCGTTCCGGGGACGACCACCGAGCGCGCCGGGATCGCCAACGGGTGCTCGCGCGTTCCGCGCAGGGTGCGCTCACCCACGAGGTCGAAGACCGGCGTCGTCGCCGAGAGCACCACGCCGGCGGCGATCACCGCCTCGCGCCCCACGCTCACGCCCTCGTAGAGGCCTACGTTGCCCCCGACGAAGGCGCCGTCCTCGACGATCACCGGGCGGGCGGCGGGCGGCTCGAGGACGCCGCCGATCTGGGCGCCAGCGGA
This sequence comes from Planctomycetota bacterium, assembly GCA_002686265.1. Classification (GTDB taxonomy): domain Bacteria; phylum Planctomycetota; class UBA1135; order UBA1135. Next base: position 17,439 of record NZBA01000084.1, on the reverse strand, counting down.
GACGTGCACGTCGGAGCCGACCTGCGCGCAGGAGCCGATCAAGGCGTGGCTGTCGATCATCGTTCGCTCGCCGACGAAGGCGCCGACGTTGACGTACATGGGCGGCATGCAGACCACGCCGCGCCCGAGGTGGGCGCCACGGCGGACGGCCGAGCCGCCGGGGACGATGCGTACGCCGTCGGCTTCGGTGAAGCGCCGCACGCGCAGGGGGCTCTTGTCGCGGAAGGGAGCCGCGGCGCCTCCGGGCCACTCGCTCTCCAGGCCCATGGCGCACACCTCGCTCTCGCGGAACAACTCGAGGATCGCGAGCTTGATCCAGGCGTGGACCGTCCAGCCGCCCGCGCCGTCGGGGGAGGCGACGCGTAGCTCACCGCGCTCGAGGGCGTCGAGCAGGGCCGCTCCCCGCGGCCGGTCGCCGTCAACCATCGGCCAGAAGCTCCCGCGCGAGGCGCACGTGTTCCTCGACCCCTCGCCGGAGCTCCCTGCGGGAGACGCGCTCGTGGTCGGTGTGGGCGTCGCGGATCGAGCCCGGCCCGAACAACAGCGGGGTTCCCCAGCGCGGCAGGTGGGGCGCGTCGGTGCCGAAGGCGACGACGTCGCCCTCGCTCCGGGCGGGAACGTGGAACTCCACAGGGGCGTAGCAGGCGTAGCCGCCGGCGTCGAGGGTCACGTGCTCGCCGAGGTGCCGGCCGATGCGCTCGGTGATGCGCTCGGGCTCCTCCACCGCCCGCACGAGCAACCTGGCACTGGCCTCGGCGGCGACGACGTTGGGAGCGAGGCCGCCCTCGATCTCCCCCAGGTTCAGGCTGCCGCGGCCGAAGACGGGGTGCTCGCCCCAGGCTTCACCCAGCAGTCCGTGGGTGCAGCGCACGAGCTCGTGCACGGCGGAGGGACCGCAGTCTTGCGAGCTGTGCCCGGCCACGCCGCGGGCGCGCAGGGTGGCCGCGTAGATGCCCTTGTGAGCGCGCACGAAGCGGCCGTCGGTCGGCTCGCCGATCACGACCCAACGCGGCTCCCAGGGATCGGCGAGCTCCGCGTTTGCGTGGGCCGCGCCGATCGAGTCGACCTCCTCCCCGACGGTGAAGAGGAAGCCGATGCGTTCCTCTCCGGCGGCGAGCAGGCGCCGGCCGGCCTCGAGCATGACCGCCGCCTGGCCCTTGGCGTCGCAGGAGCCGCGTCCGTGGATGAAGTCGGCGTCCACCCGAGAGCCGAAGAACGGCGGCACGGTGTCGAGGTGGGTGCAGAACACCAGTCGCGGAACGCCCGCGCGGGCGAGCAGGTTGAAGCGGCCGGGCTGGACGACCTGGCGCTCGACGGAGAAGCCCGCGGCCTCCAAGCTCCGCCCGAGGGCGTCGCCGTAGTCGCCCTCCGCGCCGGTCACCGAGGGGATCTCGATCCAATCGACCAGGTCCCCGGTCAGACTGTCCCCGCCATCCGCCATGGACGCAGTGTACGCTCTGGCTACCCCGCGGCCAGGATGCGCGGGACTCCCCGGAGCACCTCTCGATCCGAGACCAACACGCATGATCCTCCTCGCCCCGTTCCTCGTCGCAGCGACCTACCCCACCCCGCCGCTCCCTCCCCAGGATGCCCGCCGCACACAGGTCGCCGCGGAGTACCACCGCTTGGCCGGCGCCCGCGACGGCGAAGGTCTGGGGGAGCTGTGGAAGGCCAACCCCGACCTGGCCTTGGTGACGATCGACGCGGACCTCGAGGGCGGCCTGGCCCTGTGGGAGCAGGCGATCGACGAGCCGCCCGCCGAGCGCATCGCTCAACTCCACGACCGCGCGCTCTTCGCGGCCCGCACCGCCTCGCGGGTTCTGGGGCATCCGATCCTGGCGGACTACGCCGCGAGCTTCGTGGGCTGGAACGACCTCGAGAAACGCAACTTCCGCGCCGGCCAGGCGCTCTACGCGCGCGCCCTCGAGGAGCTCGAGAAAGGCGAGTACGAAACCGCCTTGGTCGCCGCCCGCGAGACACGCGACCGCGCCGCTCCCCTGGGCGATTGGTGGGGAACGGCCATGGGCTACTCGGCCGAGGGACGCGCCTTGCAGGCCGGCGGCCTGGCGGAGCACGCCCTCGCCGCCTACGGGATGGCGCGCCTGCTCTATCACGACTTGGGCCTGAGCTGGAACGAGCTCGAAGTGCTGACGCGCATGGTCTCCGTCCTGCGCTCCGTCGAACGCTGGTCGCGGGCGCGGGTCGCGGCCTCGGCCGGTCTGGAGCTGGCACGCCGCTTCGACCGCCTCGATGAGCAGCGCGAGCTCCTGCGCGCCCGGGCGCAGATCGAGCGCCGCATGGGCCTGGAATCGGAAGCCCTGGCCAGCGAGGAGGAGCTGCGCGCCCTGGAGACCGCGAGCGGGGACTGACACGGCGAGCGCCCGCTCGAGCGGCGCGCCTCACTGCCCCAGCTCGAGCGCCATGGCGCGCACGCGGAACGCGGTCGTGTGCCACGAGAACGGGATGCCCAGGATCACGCGGTGCAGCCAGGTGGACGCCTGCTCACGTGCGCCGAGCTCGAGGTCGTGCTCCGCGAGGGCGAAGCGCAAGGGGAACATCTCGCAGTGCACGAGCTGGCCGCTCCCGGGGTGACCGCTGGGGGAGCGGGCGCCCCGGCCCGGGGAGGAGAGGAGAGAAGCCCCGGGCCGAGATCACCCTTGATCACGCTCCCTGACGCGCCGGGGGATCGAGCGACCCGCAGGCAAATCGGGGAAGCGGGTTCCTGGTAGGCTGGTGGTCGTGCTGCACGCCGTCTTCGGATCCCTCTCACGCTCGAGGTGGGTCGCCAGGCTCCTGTTCCGCTTCGATCTGCCCAGCCTGCCTCCCGGCGGCCACTACTTCGACGTCACCACCCTGGCCCTCCTGAAGGCCTCCAGGCTCATCCCTGCGGGTGCGAGCGTCCTGGACCTGGGCACCGGGAGCGCGGCGCTGATCGCCCTCAGCCTGTGGCGCAGAGGCTGTCGGGTCGAGGCGGTGGAGATCGACGCCGGCGTGGCGGACGAAGCCGAGCGCTGCATCCGACGCCAGGGAGCCCACCTGCCCCTGCGCCGGGCGAATCTGCTCGAGGGAGCTCCAAGTGATACCGAGTTCCTGCTGTTCAACCCGCCCTACGTCCCCACCGCCGTGGCCGAGCGCCGGGGCCTGCCCGATGCCTACCGCAGCCAGTGGGACGGTGGCCCCGACGGCACGCGGGTGATCGCCGCCTTCCTAGACGCCCTCGAGGCTCATGATGGGTGTCCGACGGCCTTCCTCGGCATCAACGGCCGCCACGTGCCGCGGGCGCGAGTGGAGGCTCTGGTGGCCGAGCGGCCCGGGCTGCGCCTGGAGGACGTCGTCAGCGAGCGCCTGCTCGGCGTGCAGGTCTTCGTGCTCTCGAGCGGGCGGTCGGACCCGGTGTCTCCCGCAGCCACCGCCGCCGGGGCCGCGGAGGGCTCCGAATAGACTTCGAGCCCCTCGGCAGACGCCTCAGGGCTCGAAATCGGATCCCCAGCGCAGCTCTCAGCTGCACCGGACCTAGCCGGGGGCGGCCGGAGCCCGAACGGGAGAATCCGAGATTTCGCCCGCGGCCCGCGAGAGGGCCGGCAAGGACCCCCAGAGCACAGCCCCCAGAACGACGACCAAGCCGAACGAGCCGGCGGGCGCGTACCACAGCTCGAGGTCCGGGGTCACGGGGTAGGCCGTGAGGGAGAAGTGCACCAACTCGGCGGTGCAGTAGGCCAAGACGCCGTAGCGCAACAACAGGATGGTCCCAGCGAGGGTGTGTCCGATCCCGATCGTCAGCCAGGCCGTCCGGGGATCGGCCGAGATCAGGACGTCACTCGTTCCCAGGATCGAAACTGCCAGGACGAGGGCCGGCAAGGTGTGGCGGGTGGCGGCGCGCAGCATGGCCAGGAGCATCAGCAACAGGAGCGATACGTAGAGCGCCGAGGTCGGCAGGCTGAAGAGCGTTCCGAACCAGGAGCGGGGCCCGTCGAGGGCGTCGAGCGGGAGGTACGCCGCCTGGAAGACCTCCGCTCTGCCCAGCCAACGCGGCAGGGCCGCGTCGAGAGCGATCAAGAGGGCCATGACCACCCCGTAGCAGCCGCCGATCAGGATGTGGCTCGCGACCAGCGGGTCGCGCCCGCGGCCGCCGAGCACCCGGCTCCAGGAGACGAGGGCCTTGGGCCAGAAGCGACGCACCAAGGGCTCGATCACCAGGTAGTACCCCCAGGCCACGGCGGCCTCCCACAAGGAGGCGCCGAAACCCACGATCAAGAACGACATCTCGCCGGTCAGCTCCCCCGCGTGGTCCGCCAGGAGCAGCCAGCTCACGAATGAGCAAACGAGGGTGAACAGCCCCAGGCGCGCCCCGCCCCACGGATCCCCTCGACCGGCGCGGAGGTTCCGCCAGACCATCGGGATGGCGAAGACGAGCAGCACGGCCAGCATCGTGTCGTAGATGCGGTTGGAGAGGTCCCAGAGATGCAGATCGCTCCAACCGCCCTCGCCCGTCCGAGCGGGAGCGGCCTCGTCGGTGGCCAGACGCTCCCCGGCGGCAGCCACGGCCTCGTCGAGCCAGGGGCCTTCCAGCACGGCGAAGAGTGCGACGCGCCCGGCGCTGGAGCCCGCCTCCACGCGACGCGACACATCCCCCACGCGCGATTCCCAGGCGCGGCGGCGTTCGGAGGCGCTAGTGACTGGCAGGCGCACGCCGCTGGGCTCGAACTCCTCGGGGACGAGACCGGCGGCCGCGAAGAGCGTTCGCCAATCCGGCTCTCCCGCCGCATCGGGCGGGCGATACTCGGGGTTGCTGCGCAGGAACAGCAGGCGCCCACTCGGATCGCAGACCAGGCTCTGGGAACCGCTGAGCCCCAACGGCGGATCGTCGAAGCGGATGCGGGCGCTACCGAAGAACAGCCCCCAGACGCTCTCGGGGCGCAGGGGGTAGAGGCCGCGTCGGTACCAGAAGAGCAGGCCACCGTACTCGGGGGCCGCGCCGGCCACCGTCCACGGCTCCCCTCCGGGCCCGAAGAGGACCGACTGGTACACGCTGTCCTCGGTGTAGCCGAAGGCCTCATTCGGGGTCACTTCGAGCTCGGTCCGCAAGGGGTCGAGGTGCGTGCTCACGCGCCGCGCGAGCTGCTCGGGGGCGAGGGGCAGGTCGGCGCGCTGCAGAGGCAGGTGCTCCACGGCACCGAAGACGTAGAGCGCCAAGAGCCCCAGGAAGAGCAGCAAGGCCGCGAAGGCCGAACGCCGCGAAAGGAGACCGCGCGCCCCCGAGGCCGCCACGACCTCGGGGGTCGGCAGGAGACCGAGGGCCAGGACGCCCGCGAGGGGGTCGTGCTCGGCAAGGGCCGACTCGATCGCCGCGGCCGAGGGCGGACGCGCGTCGGGCTCGCTCTGCAAGCACATCTGCACCGCGCGCTCCAGCACCGGATCTCCCGCGCTCCCCTCGCGAAGGGGAATCGGAGGTTCGCTCTTGTCGCGGGCGGCGCGCACGATGGCACTCGCCGAGGGATAGGCGCGCCGCCCCCCGAGCAGCTCGAAGAGCACCAAGCCGAGGGCGAAGAGATCGCTCTGCACGGTCGCGGGGCCGTCGGCGAGAAGCTCGGGAGCCATGTAGGCCGGACTCCCCGCCGGGATCGCCTCCGCGCCGCCCTCGCGCGGCACCGCCAAGCCGAAGTCCACGATGTGCAAGTGGCCATCGCGTCCGACCTGGATGTTGGCTGGCTTGAGGTCGCGGTGCAGCACGCCCTGCTCGTGTGCAGCGGCCAGGCCCGCGCACAGCTCACGCGCCAAGCGCCGCGCTTCCGTTCCCCCCACGGGACCTCGCTCCCGCAGCCAGGAGCCGAGATCCTCGCCCTCGATGTACTGCATCGAAAGGAACGGCTCTCCCGCGGACTCCCCCACGTCGTACACGCGGCAGACGTTGGGATGGCTGATGCCGCGTGCCAGGCGCGTCTCCGACAGCAGCCGATCGAGGAACCCGGAAATGCCCGTGAGGTGCCCGGGTAGGAACTTCAAGGCGACCAACTCGCCGAGGGTCTCGTCCCGCGCCAGGTACACGTCCCCCATCCCGCCTCGGCCCAGGCGGCGCTGGATGGTGTAGCGATTGGCGATCACGACGCCGGAGTCGAAGCGCTCCTCGAGAGCCTTGCGCCCGATGGCGGCGGCGTCCTCGAGGATCCCTGAGAACTCGCGCGTGTCGGTCTCGCCGTAGGCGAGCAAGGTCTCCACCTCGGCCAGTAGCTGCTCGTCTCCCCCACAGGCCTCGCTCACGGCCTCGGCGCGCCGCTCACGGTCCAGCTCCAGCACGGCGAGGAAGATCTCCTTGGCTCGCCGGTGGCGCTCTGCGGTCATTCGGGCGCGCCTCTACCGAGTTCGCGACGCAACCATGCCTTGGCCGCTGTCCACTCGGCCTCGACGGTCCGCACCGAGACGCCGATCACCTCGGCCACCTCGCGCACGCTGAGGCCCGCGAAGAAGCGCAACTCGACCACGCGCCCCTGGCGCGGGTCGAGCTTCTCGAGGCGCGCAAGGGCCCCTTCGAGATCGAGCAAATCCGGGGCTCCCTGAGCGGCGGCCTCGAGCCCCTCGGGGAAGGCGACGGCACGCCGATTACCGCCGCGCTTGTCGCGCCCGCGGGCCCGCGCGTGATCGACGAGGATGCGCCGCATGGCCTGGGCGCCAACGGCGAAGAAGTGCGAGCGCCCCTGCCAGTCGACGCGGTCCTGGTCGACGAGCTTCATCCAGGCCTCGTGAACGAGGGCCGTGGGCTCGAGGGTATGGTCGGCCCGCTCGCGGCGGAACAGGCGCTGTGCGATCTCCCGCAGCTCGGCGTAGACGAGCGGCATCAAGCGCTCCCCAGCCACTCGGTCACCCTTGCTGACCTCGCCTAGGAGGCGCGAGACCAGGGGATCTTGCTCGCTGCCCATGGTCTGCTCGCCGGCGCGGCGCCTCCCTACGCCTCGAGGTCCCGCAGGGTCACGAGCTTGTCGCCGGTGCCCACCGAACGCCCCTGCTCGATGTGCAGCGTGGTGACGACGCCCGCTCCGGGTGCCGCGATTTCGTTCTGCATTTTCATCGCCTCGAGGATGAGCAGGGGCTCGCCTTCCGCCACCTCCTGCCCTGGACGAACGAGGAGCGCCACGACCACGCCGGGCATCACGCTCGTGATCGTCCCTCCCGAACCCGTCGCACGGCGCTCGGCGGCGTGGGCGGCGCGCTCGCGCTCGTCCTCGATCTCCACGTGGTAGGTGTGGCCGGCGATGGTCACGGCCACGCGCTCGCCGTCGCCCTCCACCGAGGCGCCGAAGCTCATGCCGTCGGTGAGGATGCCGACCTGGCCCAGGGCGTCCACGGGCTCGTACTCGATGGCGAGGGACTCGCCTTCCACCGCCACGAGCAGCTCGCCGAGGCGCTCGACGAGCTCCACCTCGAGCTCGGTGTCTCCGATGCGCACGAAGTACTTCATCGCGGCCAGTTCCTGTCCATTCGGTTGCGCGCGACCCAACCGCTGCGGTCTCCACGGTCCGCCCCCAGGGCTTGGCGGCGCGCCGCGGTGTGGCGATGGACCGCCGCGATCGCCACCGCGAGCTCCACGCGCCCTCCGTGCGGCTGGGAGAGGTCCAGCCCTTCGAGGAAGCTCGTGTCGAACTCCCCCGCCCGGAAGGCCGACTGATCCAGCACGACCAGGGCTGCGGGCACGCTGGTGCGCACGCCCCCCACGTTCAGCTCGGCGAGGGCGCGCCGCATGCGCTCGATAGCCACGGCGCGGTCCTCGCCCCAGACGACCACCTTCGCCAGAAGGGGGTCGTAGTTCAGGCCGACCTCCATCCCACGGTAGAGGGCAGAGTCCACGCGCACCCACGGTCCGCCCGGCAGGCGCAGGTTCTTGACGGTGCCGGTCGAGGGCAAGAAGCCCGAGGCGGGGTCCTCGGCGTTGACGCGCACCTCGAAGGCGTGGCCGCGCATGACGACGTCCGCCTGCCCGTAGCCGATCTCCTCTCCACAGGCCACGCGCAGCTGCTCGCGAACGAGGTCCACTCCCGTCACCATCTCGGTCACGGGGTGCTCGACCTGCAGGCGCGTGTTCATCTCGAGGAAGAAGTACTCCCCCTCACAGAAGAGGAACTCGACCGTCCCCGCCCCCTGATAGTCGACGGCGTGCCCTGCCTGGAGAGCGACGGCGCCCATGCGCTCGCGCAGCCCTTCGTCGACAACGACCGCCGGGCACTCCTCGATCAGCTTCTGGTGCCGGCGCTGGATCGAACACTCCCGCTCGCCGAAGTGGACTGCTCCGCCGTGGTGGTCGAAGAGCACCTGCAGCTCCACGTGGCGCGCACGCTCGACGTAGCGTTCCATGTACAGGCGCCCATCACCGAAAGCCGACGACGCTTCCCCCGACGCCGTCCGAAAGGCGACTGCAATCTCCGAGGGTTCGCGGACGATGCGGATCCCCTCCCCGCCGCCGCCGGCCGCGGCCTTGAGGGCGATCGGGAAGCCGATCTCCTCCGCCGCGACGACCACCGCTTCGGCGTCGTCGATGGGGTCCACCAACCCGGGAACGACGGGCACTCCCGCCGCCTGCATGGCGCGTCGGCTCTCGATCTTGTCGCCCATGACCGCGATCGCGTCGGGCGGCGGTCCGATCCAACTCAGGCCGGCGTCGGTGACCGCACGGGCGAAGGCGGCGTTCTCCGCCAGGAAGCCGTAACCGGGGTGGACGGCCTCTGCATCGCTCGCGAGCGCGGCCTCGATGATCTTCTCGCCGACCAAGTAACTCTCCGAAGGCAGGGAGCCGCCCAGCGCCACGGCCCGGTCGGCCAGGCGTGTGTGCAGGGCGAGGCGGTCGAACTCCGAGTAGACCGCCACGGTCTCGACCCCCATCTCGCGGGCAGTCCGAATCACCCTCAGGGCGATCTCCCCGCGATTGGCAACCAAGATGCGACGGAACATCACAGGGGCACGTTGCCGTGCTTGCGCTTGGGACGTTCGGCGTGCTTGGAGGCGAACAAGGAGAGGGCGCGGATGAGCGCGGGGCGTGTCTTTGAGGCCTCGATCACGTCGTCGATGAAACCGCGCTCGGCGGCGCGGAAGGGGTGGTTGAACTTCTCCTCGTACTCAGCCGTGTGCAGAGCCTCGGCGGCGGCGGGCTCCTCGGCGCCCTGGATCTCGCGCCGGTAGATGATCTTGGCCGCACCCGCCGCTCCCATGACCGCGATCATCGCTCCCGGCCAGGCCAGGTTCAGGTCCGCCCGGATGTGCTTGGAGCCCATCACTACGTAGGCTCCGCCGTAAGCCTTGCGCGTGATGACCGTCAGCTTCGGCACCGTGGCTTCACAGTAGGCGTAGAGCAGCTTCGCGCCGTGGCGGATGATGCCGCCGTACTCCTGCTCCGTGCCGGGCATGAAGCCGGGGACGTCCTCGAAGGTGACGATGGGGATGTTGAAGGCATCGCAGAAGCGCACGAAGCGCGCTCCCTTGGCCGAGGCATCAATGTCCAGACAACCGGCCAGCACCGCCGGCTGATTGGCGACTACGCCGACGGCGTGGCCGCCGAGGCGCGCGAAGCCGATCAGGAGGTTTTGGGCCCAGCCCTGCTGCACCTCGAACCACGAGTCCCAGTCCACGACACGCTCGATGACGCCGCCCATGTCATAGGGCTTCAGCGGATCCTCGGGGACGATGTCGTCGAGCTCGGCATCGCAGCGGTCGGGAGGATCGTCGGAGAGGAGGAAGGGCGGGTCCTCGGCGTTGTTGAGGGGCAGGTACGAGAGCAGGCGACGCAGCAGGGCCATGCAACTGCGCCCGTCGGGGGTAGTGAAATGGGCGACGCCCGAGCGGCCGCCGTGGATCGCCGCGCCGCCAAGCTCCTCCGAGCTCACCTCCTCGTGGGTGACCGCCTTGACGACGTCGGGGCCGGTGATGTGCATGTAGGAGGTGCCCTCCACCATGCAGATGAAGTCGGTGATCGCCGGACTGTAGACCGCTCCGCCGGCGCAAGGCCCAAGGATGGCGGAGAGCTGGGGAACGACCCCCGACAGGCGCGTGTTGCGCCAGAATACCTCCGCGTAGCCCTCCAGGCTGTCCACGCCCTCCTGGATGCGCGCTCCGCCGGAGTCGTAGAGGCCGATGACAGGCGCGCCGACGCTGGCGGCGAGGTCCATCACCTTGCAGATCTTCGCCGCCTGCGTTTCCGACAGGGAGCCGCCGAAGACGGTGAAATCCTGGCTGTAGAGGAAGACAGGCCGGCCGTCGATCCGCCCGTGGCCGCAAACGACGCCGTCGCCGAGGACCTTGTTCTCCTCCATGGCGAAGTCGCCGCAACGATGAGTGACGAAGCGGTCGAGCTCGACGAAGGAGCCCTCGTCGAGCAGCAAGTCGATGCGCTCACGCGCCAGGAGTTTCCCCTTGGCGTGCTGGGCGGCGGCGCGCTCGGGGCCGCCCCCGGCAAGGGAAGCCTCGCGCATGCGCTGAAGCCGCTCGGCAGGTGATTCACTCGTCACCCGTCGTCTCCTGCTCTGCTCGTCCTCGGGTCTTGCACCAGCTCGACCAGCACGCCGCCGGCGCTGCGCGGGTGCACGAAGGCGATGCGCGTGCCGTGGGCACCCGGGCCCGCTCCATCGCCGGCGATCCGGACGCCGCCCGCTCGCAGCTCACGGACGGCGGCGTCCACGTCCCCCACTTCGAAGGCCACGTGGTGCAGACCTCCGCCTCGCCGCTCGAGGAAGGCGTGGACGGGCGAGTCCGGCGCGGCGGGCTCGACCAGCTCGATGCGCTGTCCTCCGGCGTGGAGCACGAGGACGTTCACCTTCTCCTCGGGGACCGGCTCGATCTCGCCCGCGGCGAGGCCCAGCCCGCGCTCGTACACCGTCCGCACGGCCTCGATGCTCTCCACGGCGATGGCGATGTGGTGCAGGCTCCTCACGACGCCGGCGATTTCCTCGGGGGGGTGCACTCAGATCACCTCTGGGGGGTGGTAGCGCCCGAAGACCTCGCTCAGGGTGCCGAAGCCCTCTCCCACCGTAGCGTAGGCCGCGACGGCGGTCAGTACCGAGGGCATGATGTTCTCGTCCCCGCGCGCGGCGCGTCCCACCGCCCCCAGGGCCGCTTCCACGGCTGCCGGGTCGCGCCGCTCGCGCGCGGCCGCGAGATCGGTGAGCACGCGCCCACGCTCGACATCGTCAGGGCGGAAGATATGCGGCGGCTCTTCCTCCTCCTGGAAGTCGTTGACGCCCACGATCACGCGCTCGCCAGCCTCCGCCGACCGCTGCCAGTCCATGGCGCTGCGGTGGATCTCGCGCTGGATGTGGCCCGCCTCGATCGCTCCCGCGGCCCCGCCGCGGCGCTCGACCTCGTCAAGGACCACCCCGGCCGCGGCCTCGAGCTCGTCGGTCAGCGCCTCGACATAGGGCGCGCCTCCCAGGGGATCGATCACGTCGGCGACGCCGGACTCGTGGGCCAGAACCTGCTGGGTCCGCAGTGCGAGGCGCGCAGAGGCCTCCGAGGGCAGACTGAGGGCCTCGTCGCGACTGTTGGTGTGCAGGGACTGCGTCCCGCCCAGCACGGCGGCAAGAGCCTGGACCGTCGTGCGCACGACGTTGTTGTCGGGTTGCTGGCTGGTGAGCATCGAGCCCGCGGTCTGCGTGTGGAAGCGCAACTGCCAGCTCGCGGGCTCGGCAGCGCCGAACTCCTCGCGCATCATGCGCGCCCAGATGCGCCGCGCGGCCCGGTACTTGGCGACCTCCTCGAACAGGTCGTTATGGGCGTTGAAGAAGAACGACAGCCGCCCAGCGAAGGAGTCCACCGCTAGGCCCGCGGCGAGTGCCGCGCGCACGTAGGCTCGTGCGTGGGCGAAGGTGAACCCCAGCTCCTGGACCGCCGTCGCGCCGGCCTCGCGGATGTGGTAGCCGGAGATGCTGATCGTGTTCCAGGCCGGCACCTCCTCGGCGCACCACGCCATCAGGTCGGTCGTCAGGCGCATCGACGGCCCCGTCGGAAAGCGGTAGTTCCCGCGCGCCACGTACTCCTTGAGGATGTCGTTCTGCACGGTCCCGCGCAAAATCCGCGGGTCGATGCCCCGCCGGCGGGCCAGAACCACATAGCAGGCGAGCAGGTAGACCGCCGTGGCGTTGATGGTCATCGAGGTGGAGACGCGCTCGAGGGGAATGTCCTCGAGGAGCAACTCCATGTCGTGCAGCCCGTTGATCGGCACGCCCACGCGCCCGACCTCGTCGCGGGCGAGGGGATCGTCGGAGTCGTAGCCGAGCTGGGTCGGCAGGTCGAATGCGGTCGAGAGCCCAGTCTGTCCGCCGTCGAGCAGCATCCGAAAGCGCCGGTTGGTCTCTCGGGCGCTGGTGAACCCGGCGTACTGGCGCATGGTCCACAACCGCCCGCGGTACATCGTGGGGTGGATGCCGCGGGTGAAGGGGTAGCGGCCGGGCAGCCCACCGTCCGCCGCGCCTCCGTAGAGGGGAGGGCGCGCCAGGCCGGAGGGAGTGGAGAAGGCCTCCCGGCGCTCCGGGCGCTGATCGCGGGCCGGGGCCCAGGTGTTCTCGAGCCACTCCTGGGGGTCGGAGGCGGGAGGCGGATCGGCGTTCACATCGTGTTCCATGGGGCGCTCGCCGGGGATTCTATGCCCCCCCACGCACGTCGATCCACCCGCGGGACGGCGCCCTTTCGGATCGGGACAGACGGAGCGCTCGGGCGGTCGGGATGGAATACTCGCCTCACAAGCCCGTATGCGGTGCCTCGGTCGCCGCCAATCCCCCCCCCCCCCCCCCGCGCATCCATGAAAGCCCCGCTCACGATCCTCGCCCTGTTGTGTGTCATCGCTCTCGGCATCGCCGGCCTGCTCTGGACCGGCCAAGACGACCTGTCCGAGCCGGCCGGCGCGTCCAGCGCCGAGAGCCGCACGGCTCCCTCCGAATCCCTCGCGGGCGCGCCTGAGGATCCGCGGGCGCCCGCGCGGGACGGCATCGCCGGCGCGGGCCGCCGCAGCGAGCCCCTCACCGAGGGTACGCCGACCGTTTCCTGGATCCTGAGGGGCCTGGTAGAGGCGCCGGCCCCCTGCGCGGACGACCCGGGGCTCACGGTCTACGCTCTGCGCAAGCCATGCGGTGTGCAGGAGCTGGTCGCGGCGCTCGGCGACACAGACCCCACGCGTGCCGACGGGCTCGTCAGCGCCCGTGCGGCGGTCGCCCCCGACGGGACCTTCGAGCTCTCCGCGCCCCTGAACGAGGAGGGCCTGCACGTGCTGCTCCTCGGCCACATCCTGTACACCGAGCAATCCCAGGCCATCGAAACCGACGCCCCCGCCGAGCCCCTGTCGCTCGTAGGCCGCTGCGGGGCGACCGTCGTGGGCCGCCTGATCGTGGCAGGGGCGGGAGATGGAGCCGATCTCGCCGGAGCGAAGGTGGCTGTCGAGCCTGCCGCCAGCCTGGACTCCCGCAGCCGCTTCGGGCATCGGGATGGCCGCAGAGTCCACACGCAGGAGGACGGCGGCTTCAGGGTGCCGGCGATCTCCATCCGCGGCCCCCTGCGCGTGCTCGTGGACCACGAGGGGTTCGCCCCCCAGCGCATCGAGATCGGTGCCCTCGAGCCGGGCGCGGTGCACGAGATGACCGTGCGGATGACCGCGGGAGTCACGATCACGGGGCGGGTGGTGGACGGCGCGGGAAAGGGGATCGAGGGAGCCGAGGTGCACGCCGCCACGGAGGTGCTGATCGGCGACGGGGGCTACGGCGCGCGCGAGGTGCAATCCGAGCCCGACGGCTCCTTCACCCTGGAAGGCGCGGCTCCCGGCGAGCTGACCCTGCAGGCGAGCAAGAGCGGGTACCTGGAGGGGCGCCGGTTTCTGACCGCCGCCGAGGGCGGGGAGCTCACCGCGATCGTGCTCGAGCTCGACGAGGGCAACTCGATCACCGGAGAGGTCAGCTGGCCGGACGGGACGCCGGTGGCGGGGGCGAGCGTGAACGCACGCTTCGATCGCAGCCAGCTCTACACCGGCGGGGGGCTGAACGCTGTCAGCGGGGCGAGGGGCGAGGCCGAGACCGACGAACAGGGGCGCTTCTCGATCACGGGACTGGGCGTCGGGCCCTTCGAGCTGCAGGCCTCCGCCGCCGCATCCGAGCGAGCGGGCGATGCGCTCGACAGCGAAGCTCCCTCCGAGCACGGCGACGCGCCTTGGAGCGCGCGCGAGGAGCACATCTCCGCCGGCACCGAGGGGCTCCAGCTCGTGCTGCAGGCACCGCTGGGGATCGCGGGGCGCGTCGTTGACGAGGACGATCGGCCGCTGACCGACTTCGACATCCGAGCCGTCAAGACCTTCGAGAGCCCGGTCGGGCCCGTGCAGCAGGAGCGGGAGCAACGCACTTTCAGCGACGAGGATGGGGCTTTCTTCCTGGACGGGCTCGAGCGCGGGGACTGGATCCTGCACGCCATCGCCGAGGGATTCGCGGGGAGGGAGGGCGTCGCCGTCGCCCTGGGAGACGCTCCGAGCGAGGCGCTTCTGCTCCGCCTCGTCCACGCGGGGACGGTGGCCGGCAGGGTCTTCACGCCCGAGGGCTTGCCCGTTCCCGACGCGACGGTCTCCGTCGGCGAAGAGGGCCCCGGTTGGCGGCGCGAGATCTCCGGCGCTCCGGAGTTCCCCGAGGCGACGACCGACGGCGAGGGCGCCTTCACGCTCGAGGGCGTGCTCCCCGGCCAGGTGGAGGTCCTAGCCCGGGCCGAGGGTTTCGCTACCAGCGTCTCCGCTCACTTGGATCTCCAGGCGCGCCAGAGGATCGACGGAGTCGAGCTCTTCCTGACCCTGGGCGGGATCCTGACCGGCGAGGTCATCGCGGACGACGAGCGCCCGGCGACGAACGCCACGATCCAGGTCGTACACATGGGCGACTTCGAGATCAGCTTCACTACGACCGACTCCGAGGGTCGCTTTCGCCTGGAGAACCTCGACCCGGGTGACCACCAGGTGAACGCCATGCCCAAGGCCTCGCGCATGATCGAGATGGCCGACGGGGAATCGGACACCCTCGGCAAGCTGGTCGCCGAGCTGAAGACCGCTCTGGTGGAGATCACCGAGGGCGAGTTGACGCACGTCGTGCTCGGCACGCCTGCCCGAGATCCGATCGAGGTCAGCGGTCGCATCACCCTCGGCGGCGAGCCCCACACCGGGGCCTTCGTCACCTTCTTCGGCGAGGGCGGCAAGGAGCTCTCGAAGACGCGGCCGACGACCACGGACGACGGCGGACGCTACACGGTCACCGTGGACGGCGCCGGTAACTACCTGGCGCTGGTGCAGCAGATGAGCGGCGGCATGAGTGGTCAGACCACGGTCGAGATATCGCTCGAGGTCCCCGAGGGACCGCGCTGCACGCGCGACCTCGAGCTTCCCCTCGGCCGCTTGAGCGGCAGGGTCCTAGGCCCCGACGGCGCCCCCGCGCCGGGAGAGCGCGTCACCCTGGTCCCCGCCGGAGCGGCGCGCACGGGCATGTTCCTGGGCGGGCAATTCCACGGCGAGGTCCGCACGGACGACGACGGGCGCTTCGACTTGCGGGGCCTCGCTCCCGGCGACTACCTGCTGGGCGCCGGCGGCATGACGGCCGGCGGGATGTTCGGCGGCGAGTCCACCCACGGCCGGCTGGTTCGGGACGTGCGCGTCGGCGAGGACGAGTGGCGGGGTGACCTCGAGCTGCGCCTCGAGCGGCCCGGCTCGATCGTGGCCAGCGTGACCGACACCTCGGGCAACGTCGTCGAGGGAGCGACGCTGTTCGCCCGCGACGCCGAGGGGAGGCCCGTCGACGTCATCTCGACCCTCACCACCGACGGCCGCGGCCAGTGCACCTACGCCGGCCTCCAGCCGGGGGTCTACACCGCCAGCGCCCGCCAGATCAACGGTTTCGCGAGCCAGGAGAGCGGCCCGCTGCGGGTCGAGGCCGGCCAAACGGCCCAGGTCGCCCTGACGGTCGAGGAGGGAACGCTGCTGACCGTGCAACTCATCGACGGTGAGCGACGCCCTCTGCGCGGCTCGGTCAGCGTGACCGACGCTCGAGGCCGGGAGGTCGGCTCCCTGTTCGGGCTGGTCGACGTCCTCGACAGGATGAAGGAAGGCAGCGGCGGACTCTCCTCCAACGTCCACCGCGCAGGGCCCCTGGCCCCCGGTCACTACCGGGTGACGGCAACCGGTCCCGACGGACGGCAAGTCTCCAAGCCCATCAAGCTCAGGAATCGTCCGCAGCGCACGGTCACCCTGCGCTTCAAGGACTGAGCCGGTCGGGGCGCTGAAGACCGGGCGCCGGGCGCTGTGCATCAGCGCGGGACGGACGGGTCGCCGGCCACGAACGGCGTGCCCAGGATCATCTCGACCCCCCAATCGGCGTCCGGCGAGAGGACTTGCACGCTGCAGCCGGTGACGACCGAGCCGTCGGCCATGCGCGCGGCGTGCCAGCCTTCGGGGCTGGGGCGGTCGGCGCGGAAGCCCTGGCGAATCGACATGGCGGTCAACAGCTCCGAGAGCCTGGCCGCACCGAGCGCCGACTCGGCCTCGAAGGCAAGGTCCTCGCGCCCGCGCTGCTTCGTGTGAGGGTGGAAGATCGAGACGCCGATGTGGATCTCCGCCGAGTCCTTGGTTACCTGCGGCGCGAGGAAGCGGACCTGCTCGGGCGCCGCCTCGCAGGAGGTGACGGTGCCCCACAGCCCGCCGCCCAGGCGCAGGCTGACATGGGTCGCGTCCTCGACGAAGAGGTGGACCACACCGCGCCCGACGGACCCTTCCAGGGGCAGGACCACGTGAGCCCCACGCCTCTTCAAGCGTGCGCCGACCACCACCGCCAGGTCGTGGGCGGTGGTGCCCTCGGCGAGGTGCAGGTCCATCGGGATGGTCGTGGCCGCGCGCGAAGCCGCGTCCCAAACGCCCACCTCGATGCTCACGGGGCTACCGCCTTCAGCGTGGATCGCCCCCTTGAACGAGAGCTGGAGCAGCCCCTCCGCGGTCGCGGCGGGGGCGAGGAACAGCAAGGTGAGGGCACTGCAGAGGCGAATCATGTCGGTACTCCCTTCACGGTTCAGGCGGAGTCGCCCCTCGGTGGGCGACCCGCGACACAGACGCGGCAAGAAGGCGGGTCTTCCGTGTTTCCCGCCGCCCGTCAGGCCGCGGTCGGGACCGCATGCGCGGCGGTTGGGCGAGTGGCCCGGGGTGCCCCTCGGAGCAGGGGCCGCTCCCCTTGCATGTCGCGGCGAGCGCACTTGGGACGCTGCTCCGCCGAGACCCCCAAACGCAACGCCTCCAAAACGCAACGCCTCCAAAACGCAGAGCCTCCCAAACGCAACGCCTCCAAGACGCAGAGCCCCAGCCGAAGAGTGGATGGTTACCCCGCCAGGACTTGAACCTGAAATGTCTGGACCAAAACCAGATGTGTTGCCAATTACACCACGGGGTAACGCGGGGCTGCACACGAT
>NZBA01000083.1 GCA_002686265.1 Planctomycetota bacterium | reverse complement strand
GTATCCGGTTCGACAAAGACCGGTTTGACGGCGATCTTCTCCCCGCCCGCGGGGAGAAGACCGTAGGCCGAGTGAGCCTCTTGCCCCTTCAACTCTCTGCGCTTCGTCCGCCAGTGTTCCAGGGAGACCGTAGCAGCAACGGGCTGAGCGCTCTCGATGTCAACCGCCACCACCGGATGGTTGGCGTCAACGGCAAATCGGAGATTCAGCTCCTGTTCGGCGCTCTTGAAGCACACTATGACCTCACCGCGTTCGACATCGAGAGTCTGGCTAAACGTGCTACCCTTCTCCAGGGGGTTGGGCGCGAGAGTAACCCGTACTTTGCCAAGTTTGAGCAATCGGCCGTTCTCGCTCCAGGCATCGGTCTTTGAGAGGTAGAACAGCAGGTCGCCGTTCTCCTCCACCCACACGTTCGCGCCAATCTCCCCGTTGCCAATCGGCATCGAGCCCTTTGAATCCTTGCTTGGCGATGTCCAGACAAGGTTGCGGTTGCTCACAGGTTCCTTCCCTTGTGCTGTGCATAGAGCCGTCGCCGCGAAGAGCAAAATAATGCTATTCGCGATATATCCGTATTTACCGTTCATTACTTGTACTTTCCTACTTGGTTGCTCATACCATTCGATGAACTTCGCCTGCTGCTCGGCCTGGAAGCGGTTGACTCGCTCTGGTGGGACAGTGCGAAGCCGCGAGCCCCTCGAATTCTAGCAGTCATCAAAGTTGCCACTGTCAACATGATACAGCCGACATGCGCTTAGTGCATCCGGTGATCGCGTCCTGCGTGGCCAACGCAACTCCATGAAATGACCAAAGTGAGCGAGTCCTGTGCGCGCACGGTAAGCTACTGCGGTCTAAATCACCGCTGCAATCTTGGTGCGTCGCCAACTTGCTTCGGTTGGACAATCCGACGCGGCTTAGCGTTTCGCTCAACTGCAGGCGGTGAAGCAGACCTCTGCAGATTCGCCCAAACTGACCGAGGACGGCAAACCCCAAGCGCGTAGGGCAAAAAAAGTCGGCCGAACCCTAACTCTATGGTTTCATTGCATCTTGATGCATCTGGCAGTCGAGTATCTCGGCCGTCGCAGATGGCGTCAAGGTTTCGCTAAACCGCATGCTCACCGATTATCGCATCGGCACGTCGCGACGATTAGGCAGAGGACGTTGACCGTTGGCGTTCGCGAGCCGATGTTGAAGGATTTCATCCTTCAACGAACCGTGGACAACTCATGCAATTCGTCCGTGCTGTTTCTCACGACATTCTGGGGTTTTCGGGACGAGTTCTCAACACCACGGCTTCGGTCGGTGCCTCGGGGCCCTTTGAGGTGGCCGTTTATCTCTTCAACCGACACGTGTTGCCGTTTCCAAACGAGGAACTCTGTGTACCACGCAGTCTCGAAGAAGCTAACATTCCGACTTTAGCGGAGCTTCACCATAGGGTTGCCGGTGGCACTGCGATTCTGGATACGTTAGCTCGCTTGCTCACCGACGCGGAGTCCGCTGACGGAAAGGACCGACGGGTCATCGTATTGACTGACGGTTGGGAACGCAGCAGCAGAATTTCTCTGACCGAGGTTCGTCGTCTCGTCTGTCGCCGAGATCCCGCGATCGATATTTCCATGATTGGCTTCGTCCACAAGCAGTTCCGCAGTTTGTTCCTCGATCTGATTAAGGGCTTAGAATTACCCGACTACGCTTGGTTTGTTGCAACACACAGTGGTGACAGCCGATCAATTTCGTCCAGTATCGCCGTAAGTTCCTGGGCAATGGTACAGGGAGGAGCGAGCAGCGGACGAAGCTCTGAGGAATCGTGAGGCAAGTAACAACTCGCCCAACCTTCCGAAACGTGAAGTTGGCCGACTCTTCACGTGACACGACATCCCGTCCAGAAGTCCCAGATCCCGATGCCAAAAAAGTGCCCGTTGCCACCCCGACGCACGCTGACGCTTGTAGTAAATTTGATTCTCGACGGCCCAAAACCTCAAAACCTCATCGCCGCGTGCAATCAAGTGACGAGGCACCGGTTTGCGACTTTCGGCACAACCTGTGCGGCTCCGGAATTCGGCTACCACATGTCCGTCTCCTGCTGATAGCTAAGAAGTTGCGACCGCGTTCTGGCAAATCGTCAGCCTGATTCACCCCGCTCTCATTCCATGACTTCGGTGCCAGCGGAACGAGAGCGGGGAATCGTCGACCTGTCACTTAACGGTTACGCCAGCGCCGCCACGCACGGCCCATCTCTGAAATCGCACATCGTGCAGCCAAATCCGGGGCGATAGACAAAGTCGGCGCGATCCAGGTCATCCAGATACTGGCGAACAATCTGAAAGAACCGCCGAAAGTGCGAATCCGTACGAGCCGCGTATCGGTGGTACTCAATCTTGGGCACCTTCGTCTTGATCAGGCTGCGGATTTCCAGACCAGCTTCCAACTCGTCCGTCAGTTGCCGAAACAGGTACGCGTAAGCGGTCAGCTGAACTTGGTGCATGATCTCAACCGGACTGCCTGATCTGGCCGACGTCTTGAAATCGCAAACAAGTGGTCCGTCTTCACCGTTCACAACCAGATCGACCACACCCAACAATGGAATGCCGAGGTCTTCGCCGGTAAATGGATCGACGAGCGGGACTTCGAGCCGTGTTTCAACTGCTGTCGGAGGCGGTTCATCGGCGGCCAGTTGTGTCAGATAGGCTGTTACTAGACTGGCGGACTGCGTTCTGAGCTTGGCTTCCTCCGCACTGTCCTTGAACTCTAATCCATCTTCAGCCGCCAACGGCTCCCAACACGCATCCATCCGCTGGATAATATCACCAGCCGGAAGCGTCGCGCCCAGTTGCTTGTGCCGATAAAAACACTCCAGCCCTGAATGCACCATCTTGCCCACGAACATACTCTTACTGGGCGGAGACCGAATCCCGTCGATATATCGAAGTTTGAACGCCAGAGGACACCGTAGCCAGGTATTCAGTCGGGATGGCGAGACGTACGCATCCACGGCGGTAGATCTCTCTTGAAGATCAGTGCCTTCGAATACAGTGCTGATCATACGCTCGCTCCATCCAGAGCAGCATTCAAGTTCAGATTGCCTGCCTTGATCGCTTTGAGCGTGTCGATTAGGCCACTGGCGTCCAGACTCGACATCCCGGCCATCGGCTTGCCAAACATCTTGTTGGCAAGTGCTTCCAACCGGCGGACTCCCAATCCGTTGATCTGCCCGGCGAGCTGGTTGGCGTAATTGATCTGCTTCTGGGAGGCCCCACCGCCGTTGGTTCCGTTGCGATGACCGTTGCCGTTTGGTGTGGCGGGAGTGGCAGGGCCAGACGGTGTCGCGGCGACCCCATTGTTGGCGGCGTCGCTGGTCGACCCCTGCTGCCGACACAATTCATCATTGACGGCCTGGGCACAAGCGACGTACGCCTGCCGAACCTTCTGGTGGAAGCCATCCAGATCGTCAAAGATCAGGCGGCCATCGACTTCCACTTCGACGTTGCACGTCGTGCCGAGGCTACCGTAGTCGGGCAGGCCGATCTTCTTGCTGATTCCAACATTGAGTTTCATGGGCATGGTGATTTGCTTTCTGTCTGCGTTGAAGCGATAGGTTTGTGCAACTGACGAAACAGACGCACTAACTGACGGTCTGCAACTGCCGCAACGATTCCAGCGTCGTGCGGACAATCTTGGCCTCCTTGCGGTGCCGTTTCAGACTGGCGACCAGCTCGTTGGTCTTGGCAAGCGAATCACGGAGCGACGTCTTGAGCTGTTCCGCCTGTCCGATCAGTTCCTCCGCCGAACCCGCCACAACTGGTTGTTGGTCTGCCTTCCCGGCAGCTTGATCTCGTGTATTTGGCACGGTTGTCTCCTGTACAGGTTGAGTGTTCTTGGTTGAAACAGACGCAACATCAAACGCGGAGCTGATCCGCACTGCGTCGCTGGATGGTTTGACGGCTTCTTCCGGCGTGAGCACGGCCCACAGATACTGGCGACGATCATCCACACACAGAATCGGCTGGTCTGGTGCAAAGACATGGAGTTCCCGGAAGCCCAGATCAAGAGCCCGCCGCAGAAACGTCCGGTCGGTGTTGATGCAATGCTCCTGGCCGGCGCGACTCGAATTCGACAGCACGATCTCCACGGGATGCGGCGCATCTTCGGATTTGGATCGAACAGCAACGCTGCCATTTGCATCGACCGTCACCGGGGAATGCCTGGTTTCGTTGCCCGGCAACTGTTTCATGGACTTCACCAGAAAGTTGGCGTCGCGAGACTCGATCTGAATGGAAGCGGCGGCATGTTCATGATCGCGGACCATGGATTCGACGTGCGGAAACCTTCCGTCGGCATTGATGGCGAATGCGAACGACCAGTGTCCCATGCGAAACCACACCCAACCGTCTGATTTGCCGACTTGGACCTTGGCGCCGCGAGGCAATCCAGGCGAGCCAAAGACCAATCGACGGGGAATCAGCAGATCTTCGTCCCACGGGAAATCAAACCCAGTCTGTAGCAGCATCTGGCTGGCATCGGTCGCGGCAATCGCTCCAGATCCCTGCAGCTGAATACAGTGCAAGCTGTACCGAGAGGACTCGGGCGCGGCCGTTTCCATGGCGGCATGCAAAGCGACGACCAGTTCCGGCGGATTATCAGTAAACGAATCGGGCCAGTCCGGAAACAAGTCTTCAAGGGGCGGGATGTCGTACTGCTTCATCTGGGGAACATGATGATCGTCCCAGGTTGCCAGCAGCCGGTCTTCAGTTGCCATCTCGACCTGAACGGGTTCGTCAGTTTTTGCCTCGCAGTCTTTCAACAGTTCCAACGGGATGTACGCGGCATCGGATTCGCGTGGCGCCGGATCATGGTATTCGGCGGCGACTTCATTGGATGCGATTCGGATTCGCAGGCCGTCTGGCCCGGCGTGTATCAGCACGGGCTGGTTGACAGTGCCTCTTCCGGTTTCAGTAATTGCACGGCGAAAGATCGTTTTCAGTTGGCGGGCGAGTGAACGTGTGATTTCGATCAAGGGTCTTCTCCGTTGTTTCTAGCGGCGAATTCGTGCCAAAACAAAAGGCGGCCTCCATGCCGCCAAGACTCAAACGACCTTAGACGGGATGAAGCACGGCCCGTCTCTGTTCAACTTCGTCCCAATCAACCACAAGCGGCTCGCGATCCCGCTCATAAGGCACTTGGGTCAACGGAACGAATCCCATCTGGGCGATCGTCGAGATCGATTCGCCGGTCGCAGTAGCTACTTCCCGATTCACTTCGGCTTGCGTCATGAAAGGTCCTTCCAATCAAATTGGGCCAAGAAACAAAGACGGCCTCCAAAGCGGAGGCCATAGACGTAGATTTCAGTTCTTGAGAAGACAACGGTGACGGGGTGATCTGTTTATGGAGTCATGAGTGACTCAGATTTGGACAGCGTGTCCGGCGACCACCGGCCATCTACGGCGCAAAACGACACATCACTTTAGGTCGCCACTCAGCCAGTGCTCGTCTAGCCAAGCTTGTTCCGCCGTAAGAGCATCACTTCGCTTTGAGAACGGGCCCAGACAAGGACCAGCGACAGGAGAAAGATTCGCAAACCACTGGCCGTTTGAATCCGGTTCGACATGTGATCCGCGAGAAATGCTGAGGTTGCCCAGTGAGTGAAGTTCAAGGGTTTCACTGTAAACGCACCGGACCGAACCATCCGGTTGAACGACAAGTTGCATAGCGACCTCCTGGCTAACAGGTGACTAGCGAGGGCGACGCAAAATGTTCCGCCGCGGCCTGTCAACGAGAAGATCATCCAACACGCTTTGCACTTGATTCAATTCGCTGGCAACCGACTGCCGTAGAACGTTGTTGTCGCGCAGTGACTGGGGCTCAACTCCGCTCACGACTTGCTGACACTGACCGACCAGATCGTCAAGCTGCTCGTTGCCGCGGACATTTAACTGCCTGAACCGCTCGAAGAACTTTGTCAGGTTTTCAATGGCCGAGTCACGGAACACCTTGGGTTTGCCATCTGCCTGCCCAGCCAGCCGTTCACTCAAATGGGAAACGAGACTTTGCAGTTCTTCGACGAAGGCGGACTCGGCAAGCTGAATCGCCTCATCAAACCGGCTGGCAACACGTTCACATTCTTGGCGATACACTTCAGGGTTCAATTGTCGCAGGTAATCTGGCGGCTCCACCGATGGAAAGTCCCACGTCACTTGGAACATACCCCGTAGCGACTCAGGATAGTCGGCTGTGTTGAACAAACTTCCCAGACGATCGCGGGCGGCGGACTTCAGCTCGGCGTAGTGTTCATCGAGTCGCCACACCGCTTCGTCGAGTTCTTCTTTGAGACCGGCCAACTGCTCGGTAAACACGTCGATCTGATCTTGGCGAATGAG
>NZBA01000082.1 GCA_002686265.1 Planctomycetota bacterium | reverse complement strand
TCGGATCTGATCGCACGATAGAGCGTCGAATGCTCGCCGACGGCGACGGCTTCGAATCGCTCGTCACGATCCAATCGGGGACGTTTGAATCCCTGCGCCGGCCCGGTACGAAGGTCGGACACATAGACATAATGAAAGTGCTCGTCGAGACGATCGATCTCCAGATCCTGTGCGAAGAGCCGCACGAGTCGCTGGTTGCCGCGCCCGCGTTCGTCCGTGAGTCGCCAGCCCGTCGGCACCAGGAATCGCCGTCCGCTCACGTGCATCGCCCACGAACTGCCGTCGAAGAAGGGGTTCACGATCCACTCATCGGGGCCGACGATCGTCGCGATCTGCTGCGCGTGGCGGAAGTCGTCCCTGCTGAAGGGCGCGAAGCCGTCCTTGTCCTCGTATCCCTGCACGATCCCGGGAAGATCGGGCGCTACCAGGACAAGAATCCCCGCCACGAGAACGCCCCAGCGCACGAGGGCGGGCCAGGTCTCGGCCCGCACACGCTCCCAACCCCACATTAGCCCGCAGCCCATCAAGGGCGGGACGAAGAACACCAGCAGGTAGCGGACCCGTTCGGGCTGTCGGTAGTAGGGGGTCGTGATCAGACCGGAGATCGGATCGCGAAAGACCGCGAGCAGCGTAATGACGAGTGCGATCGACAGAGTAGCCAGGGCAAGCACCCGCGTTCGCCTGACGATCAATCCGATCGCGAGCGAGAAGAGCGCGAGGCCCTGCAGGAGCGGTGATTCGCCCGTCGCCTGGAGGGTTCGGAGAATGGCCGTCGCGAGGGATTCGACGTACTCCTGGCCGCTCCCGATTCCGCCCGAGAGATAGGCGGGCACCACCCTCGCGAGGAAATACCATCCGCTCGCGATGGCCGTCGCGAAGAACGCTGCCCAGCCCCACAGGTTCAGACTCGGCGGACTCCGTTTCAGCGCGATCGTCGCGAGCGCAGCGAGTCCGGCCGTAGGGACTTCGGAGCCGTGGATCAGCATCAGCGACCCGGTTGCCAAGCCAGCCACGACCCCCGCCTCGACCGAGGCCGAGGACCAGAAGCGTTCGAGCAGCAGAGCCAGCACGGGGACGAGCACGAGCCCGACTGCCGTCGCGAAGAGTCCCCACCACAACATGCGACTGGGCACGAAGGCATTGACCGCGACAAAGAGGCCTCCAAGGGCCACCGCTGCCGCGGGCACACGCCACTCGCTCCAGAGAATCGAGAGCGAGACTGGCAGGAGCGAGGCCGCGACGAGTCCCATGAACCACACGCTGACGTAGGGGGCCAGACCCGAGACCTGCGCGATCATCGAGGCGCTCGCATGCGTACCCATCGCGTAGGGCAGGTCGGGCACACCGTGCGGTGGACCGAAGACCGCGGACGCCAACACCGTCCCCGTCTCGCTGATGCGCAGGGTCATGAAAGCGTGATTCGCAGCGTCGTGGGTCGTCGGTGGAACGACGAAGTCACCGAATCCGACAATCAGACAGGCCAGGCCGATCGCAAAGGCGACGACGAGCGCCGGAGACAACCAAGGTTCCGAAGGCTCGTCGGCATCGAGACCCGTCGCGAGCCCCCTTCCCATCTCCGTCGACCCGAGCCAGGCTGCTGCGAGCACAGCCACGGGCAGAAACTGAACCGGCCGCACCCCCGTCGCGAAGAAGCTCGTGAACTGCGCAAAGAGGGCCAGCAGGAACATCCCGATCCCGGAGGAGAGCACGATCCGGGCCGGCAAGGGCCGGTTCCGCAGATGTCGTCCCGCGAGCAGAAAGCCGGGCAGCCAGAGCACGACCGCACTGCCGAAAACGAATCGGAGCCAAAGGACGAGATCGGTGAGCGGTTGTGCGGAAGTCATGACCTACATCGAACGTGTCGGAGCCAGCGGGCCGACGATGCGTCTCGCGCTTCTATTGATAGCAGACCGGTTTCGAGAAGGGGGCCCGAGCGGAATCGGCCTTTCGTCGAGCTCGGACCCCGATCGGAAGCATCGCTCCTGACAACTAGCATGGAGGAGTGAAGTCAGTGGACAATCGCTCCGAAGCGTCGGGCAATGGGACTCCTCACCGGAATTGCCGCCACGTGGAAGCTCGGCACATCCGGGTGAATCCGCTGATCAACGACGTTCTCGCAGGTGCCTCGGGCAGTCTAGGAGCGGACCCCACTGCGCGAGACGGTCGACGGAGACCATCGAATCGAATCTCCGACTGGGCGAACAGCCTTTGTCACCCGCCTCTGGACCTCCCCAGGTCCCACTCTGCCAACTCGTGATCGGCCTGCCAGGCCGCCTATCCTCCGTTATCGTGATTGGGATGGAAGTCGGTGAAACCGACAGGGAGGAATCGACCATGGGGCGTCTGAACGGCAGGGTGGCACTCGTGAGCGGAGCGGCGCGCGGAATGGGACAGGCTGCGGCGCGGATCTTCGCGGCCGAGGGCGCGAAGGTGGCGATCTGCGACATCGTCGACGACGAGGGCAAGGCTCTGGCCGGCGAGCTCGGCGACTGCGCCCTCTATCAGCATCTCGACGTGACGAGCGAGGCGGACTGGGACGCGGCGGCAGCAGCGACGGTCGCGGCCTTCGGAAAGCTCGACATCCTCGTGAACAACGCCGGCATCGGGACGCTGGTGCCCTTCGATGAGATGACGCTCGAAGACTATCGCCGCATCACCGAGGTAAACCAGACGGGCGTCTTTCTCGGTATGAAGACGGCCATCGGGCCGATGACCGGGGCCGGGGGCGGATCGATCATCAACATCTCGTCGATCGACGGCATCGTGGGCGCGAACAGCGTGCTCCCCTACGTGGCGAGCAAGTTCGCCGTGCGCGGCATGACGAAGGCAGCGGCCATCGAGCTGGCACCCCGCGGCATCCGGGTGAACTCGGTACACCCCGGCTTCATCCACACGATGATCGGAAACCCCGAAGGCACCCCGAATCCCGACGGCCGGGCATTGCTCGACGAGTTCACCGGGCGGACGACGCCGATGGGGCGAACTGGCGAGCCCGAAGAGATCGCGAAGCTCGTACTCTTCCTGGCTTCCGATGAAAGCAGCTACTCCACCGGATCGGAGTTCGTCGCGGACGGCGGCATGATCGCCGGCCATCGTTCACCGGGGACCGATCTCTAGCCGGTCGGCCGGGAGCCGGAACGGGCCTTAGGCAATCCGATCCAGATTCCGACCCCGCACCTCTTCAGGGGGCGGCGCATAGGCATCGACGAGGGTTCGCGGCGCTCGGTCGGTCGCGCGCGCCTCGTCTTTCGCCTCGAGCTTCTCTGCCCGGGCGGCCGCCTCTTCGCGGGAGGCCTGGGCAGCGACCTTCCTGTCCTGGGCGGAGGGGTTCGCCGGGGCAAGCGCTGCGCGCCGCACCTGCTGCATCTTCTGGATGGTCGCGTCGGGGTCGCCCGAGACGGGCGAGTTGTCGATCGAGACCTCACCGCTGACCGCGTATCGGTGGCCGTCCGGGCCGTGTTCGTACTCGAATTTCGGGCCCCCGCGCGAATGACGTCCGGCGGCCGACTGATGAGCCGTCTCGTGTGCGCGAACCTCGGCATCTCGGCGGCGCAGCTCGCGGACCTCCAGCTCCTGCTGCCGCGTGAGTTCGTCTGAAGACGAGTCCTTCGCGCCGACCGCGGGGTCGCCGCTCGAAGCCGGCCGGTGCGGCGGATCTTCAGCGCCGGCCTTTGCATTGCGCAGGCCCGCGAGCGCATTCGCGCGATCCGAGAGTGAGAGCACGATTCCGGACTGTTCCGCGGCAGATCGAATCGAATCCGCAGCGGGATCGTTTCGCACCGCCTCGATCCGATCGCTCGACACACGGTCGCTCTCCGGGGCACCGGATCCGACGATCTCGAGATTTCGAACGGGCGCGGAAATGCGGGCGAGCTCTGCGATCTCCACCTTGGTCTTGCCCCCGTCGGTCGTGGCCGGGACTCTCCTGCCGATCAGGGGGCCCGACCCTCTGCGCATCGCCCATCGCTGGAGCGTCTTGACCCACACCCGCTCGAATGGTGCAAACGGAACAGAGCTGCCGGACGGAAGACTCCAGAAGATCGAGTGCAAGCCGGCGGCAGCGTCTGATCCGATCCGGAAGCTGCCGACAACGACCTTCGATCACGCTTACAGCGGCGTGCTAGCTTCAGAGATCCGGCGGACGGGGGGCCTCCCGAACCCAGTCGCTGCAACGAATCGCATCGGAGAGAGAGGACATCCAATTGCCGAATCGATTCGACCTTTCGGGTCACGTATCGCTCGTAACGGGCGCAACCAAGGGGCTCGGCCGCGCGATGGTGCAGGGACTCGCCGAGGCGGGCAGCGACGTCGTCGTCGTCAGTCGCAAGGCCGATCTCTGCGCCTCGGTAGCCAAGGAGATCGAGCAGTCGACCGGGCGACGGGCCTTGCCCGTCGCGTGCCATGTCGGAGAGTGGGACGCCCTCCCCGCTCTCGTCGACCGCGTCTACGACGAATTCGGCAAGCTCGATGTGCTGGTGAACAACGCCGCCATCAACCCGGCCATGACCCCCGTCACCGAGATCAGCGAGGCCTTCTTCGACAAGCTGGCATCCGTGAACCTGAAGGGCCCGATCCGGCTCGCAGCACTCGTTGCCCCCCGCATGGGCGAGCAGGGCGGCGGCAGCATCATCAACGTAACGACCCTCGGTGCCTACGCGGCCGGACCCGGCGTCGGAACCTACACGGGGCTGAAGGCGGCACTGCTGAACTTCACGCGGACGATGGCGGCCGAATGGGTCTCGCTCGGCGTGCGCGTGAACGCCCTCGCTCCGGGCCCCTTCATGACCGAGATGATGAAGGGAACCGCCAGAAATGACCCCAGCTTCGTCGAGCACGCCGCCGAAGCGACGCTGATGAAGCGGATCGCCGATCCGGACGAGGTCGTCGGACTCACGCTCTTTCTCGCCAGCGACGCCTCATCGTTCGTGACGGGAGAGGATTACGCGATCGCCGGCGGCATGCGGAGCAATTAGCCACGGCCGCTTCGGAAGCGTCAGGGACCGATCTTTCGCACACGTCCTCGATCGAATAGATAGACGTCGCCATGGGCTGTGAACCGATCACCCTCGACGACGAGGCCGCTGCCGTCGCGACAGGCGTAGAGCGGATTCGAGGAGCGACGTGAGTAGCGAATCAGCGCCTCCCGCAGTCTTGCCGAACTTCGGTAGTGTGGAAAGAACTCGAACCCGACGAGTCCGAGCGCATGCTCATTGCGGAGGCCTACCTCGTTCTCGTCCCGATCAAAGGCCGGGTATCCGGCCAAACCGATATGGGGGGTCAGGAGCAACGCCCCTGCGCTGAGCCCTGCAATCACCCCGCCATCGGCTGCGAAGCGACGAAGTGTCGGCATCATTCCCGAGCGTCGCAGATGCTTCAAGAAGTAGAAGGTATTCCCTCCGGCGAGATAGACGACGTCGCTATCGAGCAGTGTCCTCTCCATGCGCCGATCTCCGCGAAGGGCCGGGTCGTCTACCGGAAGGCAATCGAAGCGGGTCGCGCCAAAGGCTCGATAACGGCGCTCGAAACGTCGAAAAAACGAGAGCGAGTCCTCGGAGCAGAAGGGGACGTAGGTCATGCGTACACCGTCCCGTGCGTGACGCCTTCGCGGAGTGAGGGCCAACTCGATCAGGTCCTCGTGGATGAGCGCGTTGCGACGATCCTGCCCTCCGGAGTAGAAGACCAGATTGGTGCGAGTCGATGCCTTCTTCGATCTCGCCGGACTCATTTCGGTTTCCCGTCGCGGCCCGGACTGCCCGGAATGGATGCGAACCTTCGCTGCATGAACGAATCATCGGAGGATCACACCGCGGCCTTGACGCCCCCTCTCACTTCCATGGGACGCGCGTCGAGCGCGTCCGTGCGAGACGGGAGGCCGCCCAGCAGACGGTGCCCCGCGCGGTATCCTTCGGTCATGATGGCTCGACGTGTAGCCGCCCGCCTCCTGGGGACCTGTCTACTCTGCATATTCTGGGCGGCTGACGCCCGGTCGGGTGACGGGCGCATGAACGGATTCGTCCTGACGCCCACCTCGATCCCCATCGACGAGGTCCTCCACGGCGGCCCTCAACGCGATGGCATCCCTGCCCTCGACGAGCCATTGATGGAACCTGCCGACACCGCCCGCCTCGACGACCAGGAATGGGTCATCGGGGTCACCTGGCAGGGCGAAGCGCGGGCCTATCCGCTCGAGATCCTCGTCTGGCACGAACTCGTGAACGACACGATCGCCGGTCGCCCCATCCTGGTCTCCTATTGCCCCCTCTGCGGCACCGGGCTGGTCTTCGATCGCCCGGCAGGGAAGCCCGGCAGCCCAGGAGCCGAACCCGAGGCGGATCGCTTCGGCGTCTCGGGCTTGATCTACCGCTCGGACATGCTGATGTACGACCGCGCGACCGAAAGTCTCTGGTCCCAGATCTCGGCTCGCTCCGTGACGGGCCCCCGGACGGGCGAGCGATTGTCCCTGATCCGTTCTGAGC
This sequence comes from Planctomycetota bacterium, assembly GCA_002686265.1. Lineage (GTDB taxonomy): Bacteria > Planctomycetota > UBA1135 > UBA1135. The sequence goes on along the minus strand of NZBA01000082.1, from coordinate 4,663 downwards.
AGATGCGATGGGCCGATTGGCAGATGCTGCACCCCGCCTCACGAGTGATGTCGCGAGAGACCGGCCACCGCCGACCCTACGGTCGGTCCCCTTACGGCGACTACGCGCTCAACCGGAAGCTGCTCTTTCCCCTCGACCAGGACCGCCGCTATCACCCGAAGATGCGGACGCTTGGATTGCGACTGGCCTCCGGGCTCGCCCGCGCCTACCCGTCCGAGGAGCTCCTCCGTCTCGGCGCACCGCTCGTGGAAGACTTCGCAGGCTACTCGATTCGCGTCTCCTACGACCCCGAGTCCAAGCGCTTCCAGGTCAGCGCGCCACCCGAGGTCGAAGTCCTCGAAGCCTATTGGTTCGCCTGGGCGGCGTTCCACCCCGAGGCATCGACCTTCGAAGCTCCACAGCACGAGGCTGCGAACTGACGGCGTATCCGCCTGAGCCATGAGTCGCGACTCGTCGCTCCCGTAATCGGGGTCGGCCGGCCCGAAGGCGATCAGGGCTAGGCCGACGCGATCGCTGCGAGATGTTCGGGGTCTGTGCCACAACAGCCGCCGACCACCCACAGGCCATAGGCCCGCTTCATCGCCGCAATCTGAAGGGCAACTCCCGGGCCGTCCGCTCCTTCCCCTGCCGCCAGCGCTCGACGCTCTCGCGCGTTCGGGAGACGGCCTGCGCATTGATGGCAGCGAGCTCGTCCGGGGCACGGCCCAGCTGGGTAATGAAGTCGGGCTGAGCGCGCCACACGAGCGCGTCGACGATCAGCCCATGGCCGCGCTCGGCCGCCACCTGCAGGATCGGTCCGAGATAGTTCTGCTCGAGCGCCGACCAGGCCTCCGGATCTTCGAAGACCACGAAGCCGCAGAACTCGGGCAGGTCGAAACCCTGCTGGAAGATGAGATAGGTCTCGGTTCCAGCAGAGGTCAGGAACGTGCGCTCCTGCAGCAACCGGGAAAGGTCTCTGCTCATGATGTCCGTCCTCTCCAGTTCTTCGATCCGTCACATCCGCTAGCTTGCCGGCAACACGCCGACCCGAGCGACCCTGAAGGATAACGGGTCTGGATCGCTCGGCGCGGCACGGAGCTTCCCAGAATGCCCGAACCCACTTCCAGAGCCACCCTCGTCACCGGCTGCTCCTCCGGAATCGGCAGGGCCATCGCGAATCGGATCGCAGGCGAAGGCTGGCCGGTCTACGCGAGCGCTCGCGACCCCGATGCGATCCAGGACCTGACTGCCGCAGGCTGCACGATCGTCGCGCTGGATGCGAACGATTCGGTCGCGCGGGCAGCGGTCGTTTCGATGATCGAGGGGAGGCACGGGGCCGTCGGTGCGCTGATCAACAACGCCGGCTACGGACAACAAGGCCCCTTCGAGGAGACCCCGCTCGCAGCTTTTCGCGAGCAGTTCGAGACGAACGTCTTCTCCGCCGTAGGGCTCTGCCAACTCGTGCTTCCCGCGATGCGGAGACAGCACTGGGGGCGCATCGTCAACATCTCGAGTATGGGGGGTCGCCTCACGTTTCCAGGCGGCGCCGCCTATCACGGCTCGAAGTACGCGCTCGAGGCGATCAGCGACGTACTTCGCTTCGAGGTCGAGCGGTTCGGTGTCGATGTGGTCCTCGTCGAGCCAGGACCGACATCGACGTCATTCGGCGCCGCATCGCTGCGCTCGCTCGACGCGTTGGAACCGACGTCGGACCGGGCGTACGACGAGTTCCGGACCGGCATCCGGCGCGCCCTCGAGTCGACCTTCGAGCGCAGCGCGAAAGAAGGCGCCTCGCGTCCGGAGGAGGTCGCGGAAGCGGTCTGGACAGGGCTCACGAGCGATACTCCCGAGCCGCGCGTGGTCGTCGGAAAGACGGCCGAGGAGCTGATCGCCCTGAAGGAGAGAGGAACGGCGCGCGAATGGGATCGGGTCGTCGCAGGGATGTATCCCCAACCGCGCCCCTCACCCGAGGAACCCTCCTAGCCCTGATCCGTCATTAGATCCCGCCTTCGGAGGGTAACTTGACGGGTCTCACGCTGCGATGGCGTCGATGACGCCTTGGATCCTCTCCCGTGCCGACGGCGCTGCTGCGATCCGGAGTTCGCTGCGTCCCTGAGGCCGTGCGATGCGACCCGGGATGTGGACGAGCAAGAAGCGCAGCGTTCTAATCGATCGGAAGCTGTAGCGATAGGTCCGCTTCCGGCTGTTCTTCCGCAGCGTCGCAAGCCCGGTCTTCATTTGGAAGTCTCGAGCAAGGTTATGCGTCAGTGCTGACAGCAACTGCCAGGTGCTGTTCGCATCCCAGTCATTGGTCACGACACTTCCGAAGGCGAAGTTCTGCTTCAGTTCGCCCAGCGTCTTCTCGTGGGCGCCTCGTCCCGCCATGAACTGCCAGATCGTGGCTTCGGAGTCCTTCTTGTTCGTCACCACCATCGAGTATTCGTAAAAACCATCGTCGGGTTGGAAGAGTTGCAACTGGAAGTTCTTGGCGGGCTTCCCCGAGATCCGTTTACGGAAGACAACAACCCGCTCGGTCCGCTTCCAAGCCTTCAACCGAAGCTGAAGAGAGAAGCCATCCACGCTGGCATGCACCTTCGACCAGCTCTTTCGACGGTGGATTCGATCACGCACATCCAGCCATTTCCACATCGGGAGCTTCATGGCGAAGTCGACGCCAGAAGCCGCAAGAAGCTCGAGAACAGGCGCCTGGCAGAAAGCCCCGTCGAGACGAACCTCGATGGGTACGTTCCCGATTCGCTCTCGAACCTCGTCGATCAAGAAGCGAAGTCGACCGACAGCGCCTTCTGAGTCGTGAACGCGACCGGAGCGGTTCACGACATCGAGCAGTTGCCCGGTTTGAGCAAGATGCGCGGTTAGCGGATAGTAGGACGGATCTTTCGGATGATGGGGGTTGAAGCCGTGTTCGGCACCTTCGACGGCCCCGCCCGTGCGAACGATCGTGCCATCGAGATCGATCGTGATGCGGCACAGTTTTCCGTGAGCCCAGGTCGAGAAGGCGATGTCGCGAAGGAGTTCGGCCAATCGATCTCGATAACCCTCGCTGATATCCTTCAGCCAACGCGACAGGGTTCGTTCCGAGGGCAACTTCACAAAACGAGCGAAGCGCAAGAAGACCGGATCGATCGCCAGCTCCCGCAGATGCGCCAGCCGAGTTCCGCCGACCAAGATCAGGCCGATCACGGCCAGCGTCATACGAAACGAGCCGTAGTCCGTATCGAAGTCTCGGTCGGCGAAGACTTCTCGGATTCGATCTGCCCACTCAGCGGACTGAAGGAAGTCTCCGATGAGCGACAGTCCGGCATGGGCCGTGAGAGCTTCCGTCGAGAACTGAATCGGAAGAGAACCCTTGACACGGGCTCGAATAGATCGTTTTCTAAGTCTCACTGAAGTGGCCTTTTGTTTGTCGGTTGGAGAAGGTTGGTAACTCCTTCAAACCACAAGCACGGGGCCATTTCAATATCTATTGATCGATTCGGTATGACGGATCAGGGCTAAGGTGGCCAGCCTTTGTCGGCTGAGTATTCTGCATCGAGTGTGCTGTCATGACCTCAGGATCGATCAGCATTCTGTTGAATTGGCGAGATCCACTATGTCCTCGGAGACGCGTTCGAGATTCGATGATCGCTCTCCGGTGTCCCATGTGAAGGCGGGGCTTGGCCAAAAGGAGCGAGTGTTTCCGTAGAACACCGGCACGGCCATAGTGTTTCTCGGCTTCAGCTCGATAGGCTTGTAGCCGCGCCTCCTTCGGATACGAGTGTGGTCGAGCCTGGCTAGGCGGGATGGGATTACGGTTGTAGGGAAAGACGCTCCCGGCGTGACCCGCCCGGGGAGGGTCACGCCGAATTTTCAACTGTTCCCCGGGCATAAGTAGAGCCGACGATCGGAACCAAACGGACGACCTGCTCTTTGCGAGAGGGCGACGAAGATGAGTAAAATCAGAAGGTTACGTTGATGATCAGGAAATGTGCGGGCATCGACTGCAATGTGCTGCATGCCCGCCGAGCTGACCGGTCTCGCTCCGTTGGATACGGGATTCGATTGGCGCCGCCGGCGAGGCATCGTCCGGTTCCGTCCTAATGCCGATAGGGGCGCCCCGGACTCATCGTCCCGGATTCAGCCGCTCGTATCCGTCCATCTGCATTCGCACGCATAGCGACGTTGCGGACCAATCGACGCGGCCGCCACGTCCTCTCCATTTCTGGACGCACGACTCGAGGATGCCAGCTGCGGGCGTTGCGTCGCCGGGCTGGATGCGATGCTCTGCCACGAACTGCCGCACTTCCCGAAATCCGTCGGTCGCCATGTCGACGCAGAGAGCTTCGGCGGAGAAATCCTTCGGCCACCTCTCTTTGCACGAAGGGCGAATCTTCCCCTCCTCGGCAGCGAGAAAGCTCGTCCGGTTCGTATCGGACGTGTCTGTTTCTCGAGCGCTCGGTGTGACCGCCGCGGGTTTTCCTGCCTCGCGTGTCCTTCCGGCCGGCGAGCCGGGTACGGCTCCGATCTGCGCGAGCGCCTTCCGGCTCCCTCGCAGCGAGAATGGAATCCAGTGATTTCCGACGCCCTGGAATTCGAGCTCCAAGGCGAGTCTCTGGGATGACGCCATCCGCCGGACGAACTCGTCGTATTGGAGGAATTCGTCGGATACCTGGACTTGAAAGATGTC
>NZBA01000081.1 GCA_002686265.1 Planctomycetota bacterium | reverse complement strand
CATCGACGATTTGGATCGCCTTCGGCATCGCCGATGCGAGTTGCAAGGGTTCCCGCATGGGAGCGGCGGCAAGTCGGCAGCTCTCGCCGGGATCCACAGCAATCGGAGCCGTCGCGTTCACGAGCACACCGCTTGCAACACTGTCGTTGATTTCGAGCACAGCCAAGTCCAGTTTCGGGGCAAACACGTAGTAGCCTGCGGGTGCGTTTGCGGGAATGGTGACCTTGTGTAGGTAGACCTCAAAGTTCCGCTGGTTGCGGTCGAACGGTTGTAGATCTGTAGAATACTGTTTCGTCACAACTCCGATGTCGCGAAACTTCTGGCCGTCGGGGCCGATGACATGCAGTCGACGATCGTAGCCCCAAAGCCGAGCGACCAACTCGCGGTCGGCGTGCTTGCGGAGGGCGATCGCTGAACGCTGCAGCTTGAGAGGCGGTTGAGGAGGGACTTTGACTCCTTCCGCCAGAGCTGCGTCAAGTGCCCAAGTAAGCCGCGGCACGGCGGTCAATGCCCGGATCGGCGCGTATGGGTTGTAGAGTCGCGGCCCCAGATCTTCGGGCTTGGCAAGCGGCTCCGCGTTCGGCAGCAGGCGATTTAACTCGATCTGCGCCGCCCGCAGGTGGCGTGGATCGCGCGTATAGTAATAGGCGTACGCCAGGTGCACCTGAGAGTACTGCCCCACATCTTCGTAAAACGGATCAGCAGCATAGCAGGCATCGAAGTAGCCGCGCAGGACTGCAGGCATGCGCGGATCGCCGGTCGCGCGCGCGTACTTCCATAGTGCGGGCGCCCAGTAATGACACAGGCGCGGCGCATCAGCGTGGTTCGGCGGCCCGTTTTCCTGAGTTCGCCACACACCGATGCGATGATCTGGATCGAGGTAAGCGTCCGCGCACTCTCTCAAGGCCTGGCCGATGGTCGGATCCCACGTGTGCTCGTACAACGTGGCCAGATTGAAGAACTGGGTCATCTGATGTCGCAGGCCCGACGTGAACGGAGCGTAGTCGCGAATCATCTCTGCCCAACTCTTCGCCGCCTCGTTCGGCCCGGGCGCGACAAACCAAGGTTGCTCGCGGTGCCACGGTTTGACGTCCGGCGACGCGCTGGTCTTGCCCGCCAAATCACTCCAGTAGTCTCGCCAATAGTTCAGCACATCGTTGAACCGCTCGTCGCCGGTCAAGTAATACGCCATCGCCGTCGTTTCCAAGGTGCGGTGATAGCTGGCCCAGAACTGCGAGCCGCCGCGCAACCAAGCTTCCGCCGAATCACGCTGGCGGACGTAGTGCATCGCACTGTCGATCGACCAGTCGCCGGGGCGAAAGTGCAACGTCTGTTGCTGTGGAAACCCGCCGCGCCAGTCGCATCGATACTCCATCGGCGCGTGCGTTACCGCGATGTCAACCCAGTGATTCTCCGACGGCAGTGCCCATTCAAAAAACTTCCGCTCGCCGCTGCGCAGGTAGTTCCACCAAAGCTGGGTCTCCTTCTGGTACGTGTGATACTCGAAGCGGCGAGGGTCGGCGTAATGCCGCTGTTCGTCCTCATCCCATTGATAGCTGTAATGCGGGCCGCTGCCGAAGACCCACCAGCCGTAATCGCCGAACGAATCCTGCGCGTCCCGGCCGAGGTCAAAGATACGATCGACGATGGCTTCATACCGCGAATCGTTCGGTCGCGACGCCAACGGTCCAAACACGTCCGTCGAACAATTCCATTTGCCTGTTGCCAAGGCCAGCGGCGGCCGCGCGGCGAGTTGACCGTACTCTTGACCCACTGCGGCCTGATCCGCGGCGGCAACGTGAAGATAGAACTCGTGATGCTTGTTGATGCCTTTCCCGTTGACCTCGCCGCGCTCGAGCGCCCCGTGACCGGCGAAGTAGAAGAACCTCGAGATGGGACTCAGCGTCCCGCGTACTCCGTCCCACTCAAGGATGGACTTCTTCCCGGCATCGCCGAAAAAACTCCGCAAACCGTCCGCGCCGAAGTCCAGCGGACCGCCCCGCGGGCTCCACAGGTGCAGGATCATCTCGTCCTGTGTGACTTCCCACTGTTTGGGGAATTGCTGCCAGAACCACCGCAACGAGCCAGTCACGGCGGCACGATTGTCGGTAACTTGCATCCACTCGCCCACATGTTCGGAGCGATGCCGTTCGCGTTCGCCTGACTCCGTCGCTTCGACGACCGCGCCGCGACACTCTCGATTGCCAAAGTGTCGATATGTCGACTGAAAGGACGTGACTGCTTTGGTCCCCCGTGTCCAAGGCACGCTGACGGGCTGGTTGCCTTTTTCGCCCGAAGCATCAACGACGACGTGCCGCTGAGTACCATCTTTCGGCAGCGCGAAAGCAATGCCGATGTCATGGAATCGCGTCTGTGTAGTCGATCCGGTAATCCGGAACTCGTCGACGACTTTGATCAGCCCCAGCCTGGCAAAAAGATGATATCGCGTGCGATAACGGACGATTCGCTCACCACTCGGACCTGTGTAGAAGCCGTCCACGCGAACACAAGCTCGCACTGGCCCGGTTGATTCGACCACGATCAAGCGGTCGTTAGCGTCGCCAGCGCTGGTGAATCTCGTGGCATTCTGATCCCGATAGAAATGATCACCGCCGTTCGCGCCGGCGACGACGACTTCACCGGCATCGATTTGGGCGTCGCCATTCAGATCCATCGCGATCGATCGTAATGCCGACGCGTGTCCAGTACTAAACTCCGCACTGATGGTACCGGTGGTGACTCGCACCGAATCACTTTGTTCAATTTGCAGCGGAGTTTTGAACGTCTTTCGTTCGACATCCGGCCCAAACTCCAAGGCGTATCGACGATCAGGTTGGGCAATGAAGTCGATCGTCAACCACCGGATGCTCGTCCGCTCGGCATCCCAAGTCGCCGCGACCCGCGACTGCAACGGCTGTTCGCTGCCGGTATCGTCCACCAAGCGGCAGTTGAGTTCTCTGGTCAACCCGCCGCGCGGGAACGGAATGCCTGTCGTCAATGGCCAAGCGACGGTCCGTCGTTCGTACGGCTCATCGATTACGATTTCGATGCAAGTCGCCGCCGCGACTGGAGCAGCCCCACCTGCGGTAATTACAGCAACGACGAAGGTCAGAGCCACGATGTCGTACCAGCGACGAACGATCAACGCTGTTCGAGCGAGGCAAGTTGCGAATGCCAAGGCGAAAGATACTATCACGACTGTGCTATCGTTCCGACTGCGGGATGTTGATCGCGACAAAGCTGCAAAGGCCGAAGCCAATAGGCTTCATATTGGCGGGACGAATGGGGTCGGCGGCGTGTCCGTTGAAGTTCACATACAGCGTCGCGCCGTCTCTGCTGACTTTGATTCCATATGTGCCGCCAGGAACGTAGTCGATTCGGTCTTCCAGCACCTGCGCGAGGAACGCTAACACCTTGCGGGCCCTCGTTGCTATATCGTACTGGATGACCGGCGTGCCGTACTTGAAGGCTTGGCCATGCGCGCCTGGCAGGTAATAAATGAACCGCTCGTCGGGCGAGAGTTCCATGACCGTTGTGTACTGGCCCGTGCCCCAGGTGGGCCCAAGCATTTCGAGTTCGCCACGCTGTGGATGGTAGCGGAAGAGTTGATTGGTCCTATATGTTGCGCCGAAGATATCGCCGCCGCTTGACGAGCGAGTCGACGCCCGCATACCGGGAGCTTCCGGAAACAGAACACGCGTGCCGGCAATCTTCATCTGCCGGGAATCGAGACGCATGATCTGCGAGTCGGCGCCGTTGAAATGGATCGCGCCGTCAGCACTGAGTGCGAAGTTCCGGTTGAAGGCTACCGCCCCGTCCGGACTTTGATAGACGTCCTTCTTAGTCGCCAGATCCAGACCAAACAACGCGTCGCCATCGCCGGCTTCGAGATTGCACCACCACGTATTCCGCTCGGCATCGAAGAGTGACGTCGCCGTGCAGCGTTTCGGCGGCAGGTTCGCGAAGACGACGGTGTTACCTGTCGCAGGATCGTATTGGTAAAGCTGTGCGCCAGGCAACTGTTTCGTCCACTTGAAGTTTTCGTCTCCCGCTCGGTTGCCCGCATTCAAGGTGCAACAGAAGTAGATCCTTCCGTCGAGCCCTTCGTCGATCTTCGCGTGGACCTTGGTCCAGGCCGGCTGTCCAGGTCGCGGAGGGACGACCTTGTTCATGTCGACGACTTGGGTCAGTTTCTTCTTGATCGGATCACATCGATAAATGAAACAACGTCCATCCCCCTCGGCATCGTGATGGTGGTCGCCAATGCCGACGTAAACCGATCCATCGCTCGCCAAACAGATGTCGCCCCACGACGACCACAATCTGCGGGCCGTCGGATTCGATCCCAACTCGCCGTGGAATGCCAGGTTCACCGTGGGCGGTTCTTTGGCCATCACGAACGGAGCGACGCCGTCATCATTGCGTGTTGCGGTGACAGCAGCGGGGATTTCGAGGAATTGTTCGGTGTTGATCGTGACGGCGCCGTTCGTTGCTCCGTTCAGCCGTGGCGGCCAATCGATCGACGCTGCTGACTCGGCGATTGTCTTCTTCGATGCTTCGACGACCAACCGACTATTCGTTGGCACGTCGCGTCGTACGATCTCGCCTTTGCCATGAGGCAAGGTGATGATGACATCACAAGTTTCAAGTTCACCGATGCCCAGATGAGCGACGGGCACTTGGCCGGAGGCATATCCGTAGCCTGTCGCGATCTGCTCGGATGCCACGAACCCCGGCCCGCCCGCCGTGAAGGCCGTGCCGGGCGAGTAGGCACGCACCAGCGAACCAATTCCGTCACGATTGATCCCGTCAGAGCCGACGACGATCACGTCGAGATACCGGCCGACGTTTGTTTCATTCTTTAGCAACAACGAAGGCTGCGTCGAAAACCAGTTGGGAAGAAAGAGGTCGAGCCGACCATCGCCGTCGAAATCGGTCGACGGACCCGGCGCGAAGTACATCAGCTTACGACCGGCCGCCAGGCGGTCGTAGAACTCGCCAGTTCGCATCTCTGAGTGGTAGTCATCCACCTTGGGATACTCAGGGCGATGGACGAACGCGGTCTCCTCGAAGCGTGGCAGTTTGCCCTGCTTGGCCCCGAGGTTCTTGTAGATCGCCGGATGGGTCTTGCCGTCCCTGTAAATCACAATCGCCGTGTACAAGTCCGGCCAACCGTCATTGTCGAAGTCGCGGATCTCGACGTGCGGTGTCTTCATCGGCAAAGGCCGCAAGCCAACCTTCTCGGTCACCTCCTCAAATCGCACGTTGTCCACGGTCGAACCGAGATTGTGAAACAGCCGCAACGACACCGGCGTTGCCCAAGGCCGCTTGGTGTGCGAACCGATCAGCAGGTCGAGCCGCCCATCGCGGTCGAAATCGCCCATTGCGGCGCCGCACGACGGCGCGTCGTCTTCGGCGGAAAAATCGATTTCGAGACCAAGCTCCGTCGCCTCGCGAAACCTTCCGCGCCCCCGATTAACGAACAGCCGATTCGGACCTCCCACGAAAACGTCCGGCCAGCCGTTGCCCGTGACGTCGCCAATCGCCATGCCCAGCCCAACGAGATCGGCGGGCAAGGCCTTGGATCGCTTGAACTTCATGTTGCCGACGTTCTGAAACAACATCGACTCGCCCTTACCCACCGTTGCCAACACGAGGATGTCGAGCAGTCCATTTCCGTCGAAATCGAAGACACTCACGCCGCGCGAAACATCAGGTAGGTTGACATACGCTCCGGCTTGTTCGTTGACCAGTTCAAGCGTCCCCTGATTGTTTCGATACAGCAAGTTCTCCTTCCCGAGCCGGCCGTTGTTGGAGACGTAGAGGTCAGTCCAGCCGTCGTTGTCGAAGTCAACCATGACACAGCCGGTCGCACGGCCCTTCCAGGCAATAGTGTCGCTATCGACGGGCATGAAGCGTTCCTTGCCGCCAAGCAGGAGCATGTTGGGCACAGGCCCCGCTGCGCCGCCAGCTTGATACACTTCCGGCTTTCGGTCGGCAAACGAACCGATCCATAAATCGACTTGCCCATCGCGATTGACGTCTCCCCAAGCCGCGGCATGAGCCATCATGCCGCGCGTTGCCTCCGAAATCTCCATCTCCACCGCAACGTCACGAAAGACAAACGGTCCTTCTGCCGCGAAAGATATTGTTGATAACAAGATCGAGGCAGCGAACGTAATAGTCTGGATGGATCTCATGATGTGCCTCTCGAACACCGGTGTTGGCGCTTTTTCTGAACACGCTGCGCGTTGAACGAGTACGCTCATTCGTTGTACAACTAGACTATGTTACTCTGGAACAACAATCCAGCGGCCGGTGAAACTGGTCGCCAGAGACAAGCTCATTCCCAGTGAAGGGACACCGTCCCTCGGTCGCGCAGGGAGAAGCGAACGTGAACATTTCCGCAAAAATCTTTATTGCCACATTGGCGGCCGGTCTGTTGCTATTCGTCGGTACGCAGGTCAAGGCACAACGACCCGCCACCTCGAGTCAGCCCACTACGGCATTTGAGGTGCCGGCGATGTGGGAGTACAGCGCGCCGCTGATCGCGCCCGAGGTGCGCGACGCTGAACCAAGCAGAGCACAGAAGGATCCGACGATCGTGTTCCACGAGGGACGCTGGCATGTCTTCATGACCGTCAAGTTGCCCCGCCGTTCGGCGATCGAATACTGCTCATTTGAAAAGTGGGAAAAAGCCCAATTTTCGAAGCGAACGTTGCTGACGGTCAGCGATAGCGACTACTTCTGCGCACCGCAAGTCTTCTACTTTTCGCCACAGAAGAAGTGGTACTTGATCTATCAAGCTGGCATGCCGCATACGAACAAAATGTGGGTAGCCTATTCGACGACATCAACGATCTCCGACCCAACTTCCTGGACGAAAGCCAAACCAATCCTCGATGGCGGCCCGGCCGATCCTCGGCAGGTCGGCGGCCTCGACTATTGGATCATCTGTGACGACGAGCGCGCATATCTGTTCTTGACCAGCTTGAATGGGAAGATGTGGCGGCTTTGGACTCGCCTGGAGGATTTTCCCGATGGGTTTGACCATTGCGAGCTTGCCCTCACGGCTGCCATCTTTGAGGCCAGCCACACTTACAAGCTGAAAGGACAGAACCAGTACTTGACGATCATTGAGGCGAACGGCCGACGGTATTACAAGGCATATGTCGCTGACCAGCTGGACGGCAAATGGACACCCGTCGCCGACACGTTCGAGCATCCGTTTGCCAGCGCGAGCAATATCCAGCCCGCCGCCGACGTGAAGCGTTGGACCGACAACGTGAGCCATGGCGAACTGATTCGTGACGGCATCGATCAAACCTTGACCGTTGACCCCGCTAACTTGCGATTTGTCTTTCAAGGGATGTTGGAAAGCAACAAGTCCGGCAAAGGCTACGGCCAATTCCAATGGCGGATCGGCATGCTCAGGCCCGTCGAGCTCGGCCCTCGTTAACTCGAAATCTTGACTGCCGCGGGACGATCTGGGCGATATTGATGAACTTTTGTCCAGCGCAAAACTCGCTGGACCACCACAGCCTCGGAGGTTCTGAAACGAACTGAACAGGCAGCGACTGTAGGTCAGTGGCTTTGGGCGCTCGATCAGATCAACCAATTCTGAGACAGCTACGAATCCCGAGCGAATGCTTGACTGCCGACCGCCAGTCGATTCTACTCTGGGTTGATGCGATGGTGAAGAAGTGACAACTGCAGACGAGCCAATCGGACCGCTGGGGTTGTTGTCTGGAACACGACGGCTCCGGCTGTGCGTGATCTGGGTCCTGCGAGTCCCCCACCACAGCCGCACCGAAGAGGTCTACGACCCGTGCGCCAGTCCTTTCACGGTCCAAGCGGACTTGTAGAACCGGTCGAACAGATGCTGCTGTTCCCGCGAGATGGGCGTGTCGGCCTGAATCGTTTCGACCACCGCGTACTCAGTCTGCTTGCCCAAACACATCATCCAACCGAGAAATATCTCGATGTATGGCAGCAAAGACGGCTGAGTCAACGCAGGCGCCGGGCATTGCAAGATCGAATCGAGAGAGTATGCCCGTAGACATGGAGACCTCTTTGTCCTTATTCGTCTTTGTGGCAGGAGAAGCCATGCGAAACGATCACGAAGTTCTAAGGTTGCTGCGGAGTCGGCGGATGGTCTGGCCGGTCCAATTGCTGTGTGCCATCGGATTGAGCTTGTTATTTGGCTGCGAACCGGCGTGGGGAGAACCGCCGGTGAAACCGGCCGGCCGGTTTCTGATTCCCGCCTACGCTTACGATCGCGGTGTCAACATCGAGACCTGCACGTCCGGCACATCCAGTTACGCGGACGCGGAACCGATGGTGGGCAATCGTCGGTATCCGAGCAGTATCGAATACGACATCGACTTTCCAGTCTCGACCGAGTACACGCTGAGCATCCGGTACGCGGCCCACACCGCCCGCCCGCTGCAACTCTCTCTTGACGGCAAGGGGCTTGGCCTGTGTTGTCGCACGCCAACGGGTGGTTGGAACACCAGCGCGGCGGCCTGGGAAAAGACGTGCAACATGCGCGTCACGCGGGGCAGGCACACGGTGAAGTTATCTAGTGACGGATATTTCCCGCACGTGGTCGCCCTGCGTTTGGACACCCTGGTGGCGTTTCCCAAGGACTGGAAGCTGCATCGGCCTGCTGCCCGCAAGCTGCCCGAGTCCCCGCCTTCGCCGACCGAAGTGAAGACCGATGCGTTGCGGATGGCGATCAATGACGTCATGGAGACGTTCGGGTCGGAATTCCCCGGCGGGCAGCAATACCTCAGGCGGCTGGATGATTTGGCCGCGAAGATGAAGGAGCTTCCGAGCGAGGCGACTGCGGAGTTACGGGATGTGAAGGATGACCTGGTTGCTTTGCGCCGCGAAGCGCTATTGGCCAATCCGTTGTTGAACTTCGACAAGTTGCTGCTGGTCAAGCGGAATGTGGGATCACCTCGCCTCGGTTTGCCGCAAAACTGGGAGAGCAATTCGAGCCTGGCCAAGACGGGCTATGATGACCAGATCGCCGTGCTCTCGGCGGTCAGCCCCGACGGGAAGATCACCACACTGTTCAGGCCGACTGGAGGGCAGTTCGTCGGCGACGTGGACCTGCATTGCGATGCCGATCGGATGTTGTTCTCCATGCCGGGGGCCAGCAAGAGTCCAGAGTCTAGGATCCAGAATCGAGAAGGAAAACGGTCGGACAATGTCTCTGAACTTTCGACTCTTGACTCTCGACCCTCACCTCGCTGGCAGGTCTTCGAGATCCGCGCCGACGGTTCCGGCCTGCGACAACTCACCGGCGAACAGCCCGACGTGGATAGCTACGACGCCTGCTATCTGCCCAGCGGCAAGATTGTCTTCACCTCGACCGCCTGCTTCATCGGCGTTCCTTGCGTGACCGGCGCTTCGCATGTGGCCACTTTGTATGTGATGGATGCCGACGGTCGCAACATTCGCCAGCTCTGCTTTGATCAGGAACACAACTGGTGCCCCACGCTGCTAAACAACGGCCGCGTGCTTTACAGCCGCTGGGAATACACCGACACGCCCCACAGCAACACGCGATTGCTGTTCCACATGAACCCGGACGGCACCGAGCAGCGGGCCTATTATGGGAGCAACTCCTATTGGCCGAACTCGATCTTCTATGCCCGGCCCATTCCGGACCATCCGACCCAGGTGGTCGGCATCGTCGGCGGACACCACGACAATCCTCGGATGGGCGAGCTAATCATTTTCGATCCGGCACGGGGTCGCTTCGAGGCCGACGGCGTAGTGCAGCGGATTCCCGGGTATGGCCAGAAAGTCGAGCCGATCATCGCGGATGGGCTAACGCGGAACAGCTGGCCGAAATTCCTGCATCCCTATCCGCTGAGTGAGAAGTACTTCCTTGTCTCGTCCAAACCCACGCCGAAATCGCTTTGGGGAATCTACCTGGTCGACGTCTTCGACAACATGGTGCTGATCAAGGAATTGCCCAGCTACGCGCTACTGGAACCACTGCCCTTTCGCAAGACTCTCACGCCGCCGACCATTTCCGAGAAGGTGGACCTGGATCGCCGTGACGCGGAAGTCTACATTGCCGACATCTACGCCGGTGACGGGCTGAAGGGGATTCCCCGGGGTACGGTCAAATCGTTGCGGCTGTTCACGTATCATTTTGCTTACCACAACCTGAGTGGTTCGATGGGTGTGGTGGGCATGGACGGACCTTGGGACATCAAACGGGTGATCGGCACCGTGCCGGTCTGCGAGGACGGCTCGGCCCGATTTTCCATCCCGGCCAACACGCCGATCTCCGTGCAGCCCCTTGATAACCAGGGAAAGGCCCTACAACTGATGCGAAGTTGGATGACGGCCATGCCCGGCGAGACCGTTACCTGCACCGGCTGCCACGACAATCAAAACACCGCTCCGCCGGCCAAGCGGACGCTGGCCTTGGCCGGGCCGCCGACAAAGATCAAGCCGTGGCACGGACCGATGCGCGGATTCTCTTATGCCCGCGAAGTTCAGCCGGTGATCGATCGGCACTGTGTCGGTTGTCACAATGGCCAACCGCAGCCCGATGGCAGTGAGATTGCCGACCTGCGGGGCACGGAGAAGATCTCCGACTACCGTATCCACGGCGCGGCCGCAATGGGTGGTCGTTTCTCGGTCGGCTATGCCGAACTGCATCGCTTCGTGCGGCGACCAGGACTGGAGAGCGACTATCACCTGCTGGAACCGATGGAATTCCACGCCGACACCACCCAACTCGTGCAGATGCTCACCAAGGGCCATCACGGTGTGAAGCTGGACACCGAAGCGTGGGACCGTTTGATCACATGGATCGACCTGAACTGCCCTTACCACGGCACCTGGGGCGAGGATGTCGGAGAGCCCGGTCCGCAGCGACAACGCCGCCGCGAACTGCTCTGGCTGTATGGCAATGTCGACGACGACCCGGAAACCATACCGCGGCCCGCCCGCGCGTCCATCTACTCTGGACCTGTTGATCCATTTGTGCCCAATCCGCCGGCGGACGTGGCATCCCCACCGGTCGATTGTCCGAACTGGCCGTTCGGCGCGGCAGAGGCGCGGCGGCGCCAAGAAGCAACCGGTGCGCGCTGGCAGCGGACGGTCGATCTGGGCCACGGAATGGCCATGCAGTTGGTCCTCATCCCCGCGGGTGAGTTCATCATGGGCAATCCCCTTGGCGCAGCAGACGAACGGCCGGCAGCGAGGATGCGTATCGAAAGACCTTTCTGGATGGGCACGTGTGAAGTGACCAACCGGCAGTACGCCGAGTTCGATCCGCTCCACGACAGTCACGTCGAATCGATGCTCAGCGCATGCCACGGCGTCCACGGTCATCCCCTGAATCGGCCCGAACAGCCTGTGGTGCGAGTCTCTTGGACGGAAGCGATGGCCTTCTGCCGTTGGCTGTCGCAAAAGACAGGGCGGCGTTTTTCGCTGCCGACTGAAGCACAGTGGGAATACGCCTGCCGCGCGGGTACGACAACGCCGATGTATTACGGCGACTTGGATACCGATTTTTCACGGTCCGCCAATATGGCCGATGCCAAGCTGAGTCATCTTGCACGCGATTGGTACATCCTGGACAAGCCGATCGAAAACCCCACCAAATACGACGACTGGATCCCGAAGGACTCGCGATTTGACGACGGGGCCGTGCTTTCGGTCGGTCCGAGGAGATACCAGACAAATGCGTGGGCTTTGTATGACATGCACGGCAACGTGGCCGAGTGGACGGCCACGAACCACAAAACCTATCCCTACCGCCACCAGGATGGTCGCAACACCGCGATGGCCGATGGTCGAAAGGTCATCCGCGGCGGCTCCTGGCGAGATCGTCCCCGGCGGTGCACAGCGAGTTTCCGTCTCAGCTACCCACCGTACCAGCGTGTCTACAACGTCGGCTTCCGCGTGGTGTGCGAAGCAGATTAGAACGGAGCCGCCATCAAGTATCTCGAAATCTCCCTGAAGGTGGGAAACCTGAACTCAGAATTAAGAATTGTTCGAGAAGAACTTCGGTTTCCGCTTGAAGAAACTCAACTGTAATACTCGAGGGGCGGATGAGTTCTTGGACACTACGCGTTCTCAATCGAGCACGTCGAGGAAGAAGCGTAGGCTAGCGCGTGTCGCACCGACGTGTAGCGTCCGTGGCGCTTTGTTTCACGAGTCTAAACGGCGAAAAGCCGCTACAGTGAACCGGCACGCGCTCTAGAGTCTGCCTTGACAACAGTCATATGCCCGTCAGCACCGTGGGAGTCAGGCCGGGGATGTCTTGATCGGCTGGGAAGTAGGGCCCCTTGAGATGCTGGTATTGGTAATGGCGCAGGGTAGCCGGTGTGGGGCCGGGGGTGTCCAGGATGTAAGCGGCTTGGGCCATATCGGCATAGGCAATTCGCCAGTTCATCGGGTTCTTGGCAACCACGAATTTCGCCTGGCGAACGTCCAGCCCCACGCAGCGAAACTGCTCGTCTTCCCAATCGTAGGTCGGCTGCGATGCAATCAGCACCTGCACGGCACCGATCGCAAACACGGCTGTGGGCCCCATGTTGCCTTGCTGGCCTTCCCAAATGCCGCCCGTGTAGGTGAACGTGCCGTCGCTGAGCTTCGTGACCGTACCGGTGACCTCCAGCGGCTTGCCCCATTGCGGATCGAGCTTGTGCCCCAGCCGCAGTATCACATCGCTACCGACGCCCCGGCGGTGACAGATTTCGGCCGCTTCCGGGTCGACCACCGGAACCAGGGCCGTCTCGTTCAGCCTTGCGTCAAGTAAAGCCCTTAGGCTCGCGACACTATCGCCAGCAGCGCCACCGCCGCAGCAATCGGCCGTCTCGACGAGCAGCACCGGCCCGCCCTCGATCTGAAGCCCCTTCTTGATCGCCTCGGCCGGCGAGTCGAGTTCCGGCTCCAGATCGAATCTGCGTTGCCAATACATCATTGCAATTTCTCGGGCCAACTCCTTGGCCTTGGGAAGATCGTCGTTGGTGACGACCAGTCCACCGCCGCCCATCTCGGGAAGGTCCAGGTAGGGACAGACCAGAAAGACGCTTGTCGAGACCACACGGGACGTGCCTTCCTGCGACTTGGCAAACCGCATCACCTCGGCAAACGGGCCGTCGCCCTCGGTACCTCCGTTGATTCCTCCCACCAGCACGGGCACCCTGGCCATGGCCATTGTCGGCCGGCAGTGCCCCCGGAGGATGTCGACCATCATCTTCGCCCCGCGGACGCCGGTCTGGAACGCGTCGGCGTGAGGATAAGTCTCCCAGCCGAAGATGGCATCGGCCAAGCGGACCATCTCCGCAGTGACATGGGCATGAAGATCCAACGTGACCACGACCGGCACATCCGGCCCGATAATCTCACGAACCTCAGCCAGCAGATCTCCCTCCAGATCGCCGACATCCTCAACCGTGGCCGCCCCATGCAACGGCAGTAGCACACCATCGACCGGCATTGCCCGACGCAGCCGATCCAACAGCCCCGTCTTCAGATGCCGATAGCACTCTGCCGTAATGGGCCCGGCCGGGCATCCACTGGCAACGATCGTTGGCCGTATCTCGCACGAGTTCTGCCGCAACACCTGCAGCATACCACCAACGACCCCAGTATCGGCATCAAGAATCTCTCGCCCGTAGCGCAGTTCCGTATTGCGAAAATGCTCGATATCGGCGGGAACCCCGCCCAGATTATTGCACTCGATCATAATCGAACCGATGGCGATGCAATGCGTCTCGCTCATGTCAGTTGGATGTCGGCCTCGTCGGCACTGACCATGGGGTTTGGTGTGGGGACGTAGGGAAATTCCTCCAATAACGCCTCGTCGAACTTCACGCCGAGGCCGGGAGTCTTTGGTGCGTCGAGGTAGCCATTCTTGGGGCGGATCGGCTCGACGGACAAGCGATCGTTCAGGGGATGGTCCATGAAGCTGTACTCGGTAATGGCGCAGTTGGGCGTGACCAGCGCAAAGTGCAGCCCGGCCATGGCACTGACGATCGAGCCCCAGGAATGGGGCGCCATGGGTCGCTGGTGCAATGCAGCCAGGCTGGCGATCCGCGTACCTTCGGTGAAACCGGACGTGGCGATGTCGAACTGCACTAGGCCGAAGGCACCGCGCTCGAGATAAGGCTGAAACGCCAGGGCCGTGGGCAGACTTTCGGCGCCGGCGATGTTCATCGACGTGGATTGGCGAATCTCGGCGTATCCCTCAAGGTTTTCCACGCGGCACGGTTCCTCAAACCAGAGCACGCCGTGCGGTTCGAGTTCTTTGGCCAGCCGCTTGGCCACTGCCACTGACCAGGGCACGGCGCAGGAGCCTTGCACGGCGTCGACGATCAGGTCCATCTCCGGCATTTCTTTCTTGAACGCGGCCACCAAGGGGATGATCGTGTCGGCCGTGACCACGCGCATTTTGTAGATCGTGAAGCCGAACGCTCGGGCCCGCTTGGCGTCGGTGATCAACGGTTCCGCCTCGCCGAACAGCCCGTTGCTGGCATAGATGCGGCTGCGCGATCGGGTCAGTCCGCCGAGCAGTTGGTAGACGGGCACGTCGAGCAGTTTGCCGACCAGGTCGTACATGGCCAGATTGATTCCCCCCATCACGCCGATGCCTACACCCTGACGATTCCAAAACACGCTGGCCCCGTACATCCGCTCCCAGGCCCTGTTGATTTCCATGGCGGATTGGCCCACCAACAGGGTCTTGAAATGCTCGATCAGCCCTAGGATGGGTTCGTAGCAGTACTCGCCGAAGGTGATTTCGCCCAGGCCATATTCGCCTGTATCGCACGTGACGCGTACCAGGGCCACGTCCTGGTTCTCGACTAGGCCGCCGCTGTACTCATAGTGGATGGAGGAGGGAAACTTGTAGCGCAAAAACAGCGCCTCGACATTCGTGATAGTCGGCATCGTGCGGTCTCCGCGTTTCTGGTCGGATGGGGTCTGCTGTAGTGGTCCAGCGATTTTTCAGGTGAACAGAATTGCACTAATCTGGGCGATATTGATGAACTTTTGTCCAGCGCAAAACTCGCTGGACCACCACAGTCACAGATAATCTATGACCATTTTGAAATTATCTCCTTTCTCGCATCCGGGCAGTCATGCCTAGCCCTTTCTTTTCACCGTGATGTACACACCTTGGACCGCCGTGGTTTGCTTGCCGTCGTATTCGGCGAAGGCGCCGTGGCGATCGTAGACGTAGAGCAGTTTGCCGGGCTGGACTTCGACGATGCCAGTGTATCCAAAGCTACCGCGCTGGTACTCGTAGATCTGGATCCGGTCGGTCCATTCCCGGCCCGTGCCGTCTGCGCTGAACATGATCCGGTTGCCCGGCCGGCCGTAACTGCACGCCAGGACCCCGTGGGTCATCAGGCAGAGATCGGGATCGACCCCGCGGACTTCGAGCGTCCGGTACGGCTGCCATGTCTTTCCACCGTCGGCGGACCGAGCCTGCCACAATCCATGACGCATCATGCAGAGCACGTCTCCGTTGGAGCAAAACGACATCACCGGTTCGACAAAGCCTTCGCCGCCAATGTCCGGATCGTAGGCCACGGTCGATTCTGAGTCCCAGGTTCGGCCGCCGTCGGTCGAGTGGTAGCAGGCAACACGAGCTTTGCCTTTCTCGTCACCTTTGTAGCGGGTATGGGCGCAGGCGATCAGCGTTCCGTCTTTCTTTTGCAGAACACTCCGCCACAGTGCGTGGCACAACTGGTCCGACCAATTGGCCGAAGTGGTTCGGTACTTATCCAGGTCTTTCGCTTTCCAATACGTTCCGGCGGCTACTGAGGCCGCGCCCGCCGGGCGGCGGAAAACGGCTAGCTCGACAGGCCCGAACGTCCGGCCGCCGTCTTTGGAAACACACATCTGCCCGACGAATACATTGCCTTCCTTGCGGAACGCATAGTCGTCGTACACGAGCACCGTTCCGTCGCGGAGTACGCCGACCGCCTCGTGGCGATTGACGCTGATCGGCATCGGCGCCCATGTCTTTCCCTTGTCGCCGGACCGGAGCAGCACACGGGTCGCTCCGTGGATATCGCCGTCAGAGTGGAACACGAGATGGATGTCGCCACAGGGCATCTTGAACAGATGAGGCTGCTCGTGGGTGCCGAGCTTGGGGTTAGTGATCTTGCTACTGATGATAAAAGGCTTGCTCACGGAAATGTCCAACTTCCCGGAGACCTTGGTGTGCCGGAGCTTGGGCTGCAACTCGTGAAACGTTCCGAACAACACCGGCGCCTGCGGCGCGTCTTCTCGCCACGGCTTGTCGAGCGTCGCTGGTGTTCCCTCGACTCGGATGTCCTTCATGCGCACGAGAGCTTGGCTGGAACCGAATCCGATTCGGCCGGCCTTCGAATGCGAGTCGGTCCCTTCGAGCACCAGTTTGCCGTCGAGATAGAAGCGAATTTGCTCCTTGTCACATTCGACCTTGACGTCGAGCCAGGCATTCTCTTTTCGCGCATTGGCCACGCTGGCGGCTTTATTCCAGAGGCTTTCACGCTTGACCCAGCCAAGAATTGCCGCGCTGCGGTTGACGTGGACGAATTGGTGCGAGGCAACGCCGGCCGAGTGGAAACAGACCTCGAAGGCCCGCACACCCGGCCCTTTGGATTCGACAAGGATCTTGCAGGTCAGCGTCAGATCGCTGAGCGTCGGTTTTCGCAGAAACACGCGCACACCGGCGCGGTTGACGGCGTCGAGGATCAACTCGCCGCCGCTGACCCGCGCCCCACGCTTCGGCGGGATCACCCACTGATCGGATGCCGCCGGACCTTCAAGGTCAACGTCCACAGACACTCGCTCTGCCGCGCCAACAGGCGACGTGCCACAAAGGACGAGTGCAAGGGTCAATCCAAGAAGCGGGCCGGACGATGTCCGTCGGCCTTTGCTCCACAACATTGCGAATTCCCCCGTTACTTGTGTGTCCCGGAAAAACGGCCGGGTGACCGCTCCACAACAGCTTGTGTTCATCACGGCTACGATCCTCTTCAGTCTTCGTGGGTCAGTTTGCGCTGATTGTAGCATCACGAATATCGCAACCGAACCCGCAAGGGCCGCTTGGTCCGTGACGTGCCGAACGATCTCGCGTGAACACGGCTCGCAACAAATGTGCCGCACGGTAGGTCTTTTCTTGTTCCTCGGCCAGTTTGAACTTCTTAGAATGCAAGCCAATGACGCGGAGTGAATGGAGAAGAAAACATGAAGACAATGACATTGACGAGCGTGGTCGTGTTGGCATCGCTGTTGCCACAAGTTCTGTCGGCAGACAAGGAAGCGGATCAACCCGCTGTCGTGGGCCTGCAAAAGCAGTTGTTCGTCGATGACTATGTGATCGAGCGGATGGACGGCGTGCAACGAATCCTGCATCAGGCCGAGCGGCACGGGCGTAATCCCATTCTGAAGCCGGAGCATCCTTGGGAAGGCACGGCACTGGAGATGCCGATCGTCTTCTGGGATGAGGAACGGAAGTTGTTTCGAATGTACTATTGGGCAATCGGCAAGGACGCAATCTACACCTGCTATGCCACTTCGCCGGACGGCATCTCGTGGCAGAAGCCGGTTCTTGGACTGCACGAAGGACCGGATGGGAGCAAGAAAAACAACATCGTGTTACGTGGCGAGGGCCCTTCGGCCCGGACGCGCTACGTTGTCCGCAACCCCTACTCCGACGATCCGGCCAGGAAGTTCCTGGCCATGTACATCGACAACACGCCTGGGCTGACCGAGTACATCGCCTACAGCCCGGACGGGCTGAACTGGAGCACGGCGAACAAGATCGGCGATCTGCGAAGCGTCACCGGTGAAGAACCGACATCCGACCCCCGGTTTTTTCTCGTCGAGCAAGGATGGGCTCACGGTCCCGACGGTCGTTACCGTGGCATTTGGCGCACCGAAAGCCAGGATCTTGAAACGTGGAACGGCGGCACAATGGTGATTCAGCGGCAGGCGGACGATGATCCGAACATCGAGTTCTACCACGCCACTTCGCATTTCCTCGGCAAGCGCACATATCACGGGCTGCACCTGGGATACTACTACCCCTTTCACACCGAGCCTCAGGGCAGGAAACTGGCGAACGGCGTGCGCATGGCGGGCACCATCGACACCAGCCTGATGGTCAGCCGTGACACGGTCCATTGGCACTTGGTGGATCGCACCAAACCCCTGTTGCCCACCGGCGGCAAAGGCACTTGGGACGCCGGCATGGTGTTTGCCAGCCCCGAAGTAATCGTGGGCGACACGTTGAGGTTCTACTACGGCGCCTGGCGGAAAGAGCACAGCGCGGGGAGTCAAAACGACGGCGCGATCGGCCTGGCCACGCTCCGCCTCGACGGATTCGTCAGCTTGAAGGCCAGGAACCGACGCGGGACGATCGTAACCAAGCCGTTCAAATTACAAGGTCGTTCATTACAGGTGAACGCTGACGCCGAAAAGGGTGAGCTGCGAGTCGAGATCGTCGACCAGGCCGGAAAACCGATTGAAGGCCTCGCTGCTGCTGATTGCCAGCCCATCACAAGAGACGGCCTGAGACACAATGTGACGTGGTCTGCGAAAAAGCAGTTAGCAGACCTCAAAGGAAGGACCATCCGGTTGAGGTTTGTTGTGAAGGACGTGGAGTTGTATTCGTTTCGTTTTGTTGATTGAACACTCGCAGGCCCTTCGTGACCTTGATGGCAAAGGAGCTGATGACATGGTGAGTGTGTGGCCTCATTTCTGGATGGCCATGCTGACCGCCGTGCTGTTCGTCGCGCCCAGCAGGGCCGAAGACTGGCCCGTGTGGCGTGGGCCACGAGGTGACGGAACCAGCCTCGAACAAGAGGTCCCGACGCGATGGAGCGCGACGGACAACATCGCCTGGAAGATCGAAATTCCAGGCGTTGGACACGCGTCGCCAATCGTGTTTGGCGATTACGTGTTCGTTGCAACCTGCATTGAAGAGGCCCAAGAACGGGTTCTCTTGTGCCTGGATCGCAAGACCGGAAAGACTGTCTGGCGAAGGGTCGTGATTCGGGCGGCGCTGGAAGCGATCCACCGGCTAAACAGTAGGGCATCGAGCACGCCGGCAACCGACGGCGAGTACGTCTACGTTTCCTTTCTCGAGCCAGACGGATCGACCGTTTCCGCCGAAGTGATTCGACAACGGAGCGGAGATCTGCGCGCCGACAACACGGGAAAGCCGGTCAGTCCGGGGAAGATGTGCATCGCGGCTTACGGCATGAATGGCAATCGTGAGTGGATTGTCCGACCTGGTGGGTTCACCAGTGTTTGGGGCTACTGTGCAAGTCCGATCGTGTTTGAAGACAGAGTGATCATCAACGGCGATCATGACGGAGACGCGTACATCGTGGCGCTCGATCGCAAGACCGGAAAGACCGTCTGGAAGGTCGCTCGCAAGAATCGAATTCGTAGCCACTGCGTGCCGCTGATTCGCAAGTTGGACGGCAGAACACAAATGATGGTTGCCGGCAGCCACTCGATTGTCAGCTACGACCCGCGAGACGGTTCGCAGCACTGGTACACCGTGGGACCGAAGGGGCGAGCGGTCGCATCGGCTGTATGCGCGTCTGGCCTGCTCCTGGTAAGCACGGCATACCCAGATCGCGAGATACTGGCAATACGACCGGACGGTCATGGAGACGTTACAAAGACGCACGTCGCGTGGCGCAACGGCCAGTCGGCACCGTACGTTCCGTCGCCTATTGCCTTAGACGATTATTTTCTGGCGGTGTCTGACTCCGGAATCGCCAGTTGCTTCGATGCAGCAACGGGCAAGCGGCATTGGCGGAAGCGAATTGGCAAAGGGCATAGTGCAGCGGCTGTCACCGCTGGAGGGCTGGTGTACTTCGTGTCCGATGCCGGTGTGAC
Organism: Planctomycetota bacterium; assembly: GCA_002686265.1. Classification (GTDB taxonomy): domain Bacteria; phylum Planctomycetota; class UBA1135; order UBA1135. The sequence continues at coordinate 259 of NZBA01000081.1, read as the reverse complement.
AAGAGTTGTGCGAGCCGGCGCGAATTTCGAATTGATCGCCGAGAATACCATCGATCAACGCTGTTACGCTTCTCCAGCCATCAGCCGCGGACAGATCTTCCTGCGAAGCGAGAAACATCTCTTCTGCATCGGGAAAGACCGCAAGTGACCTGTACCCTGTTGTAGATAAGGGAGGAATGAGCATGACAGGGCTATGCGCCGCCTAGAAAATCGTTTGACCAGAGCGGATTTGCGGACGCGAATCCGCGCGATCGGCTGT
>NZBA01000080.1 GCA_002686265.1 Planctomycetota bacterium | reverse complement strand
CCCGCGGCAGGATCGAAGGCTGTCAACGAAGACCTCGTATCGCTGGGGCGCGAAGCCCTTCTGGCCAACCCCCTGCTGAACTTCACAAAGCTGCTGCTGGTCAGACGGAGCAGCAACTCACCCGGGCTCGGCCTACCGCAGAACTGGCAGAGTAATTCGAGCCTGCCGAAGACAGGTTACGACAACGCCATCATGGTCCTTTCCCCGGTGAGCCCCGAGGGCCGGTTGACCACTCTCTACCAACCCGAAAATGGCCGGTTCGTCGGGGACGTCGATCTGCACTTCGGCGCCGAGCAGATACTGTTCTCGATGCCCGACGAAAAAGAACATTGGCAGGTTTTCGAGATCGGTGGCGATGGTTCTGGCCTGAGGCAGCTCACCGGCGAACAGCCTGACGTAGACAGTTACGACGCCTGCTACCTGCCCGATGGCAAGATCTTCTTCACATCGACCGCTTATTTCAATGCGGTTCCGTGTACGGGTAAGGACGATGTGGCGGTCCTCTACGTGATGGATGCGGAGGGCAAGAACATTCGCCAGCTCGGCTTCGACCAAGACCACAACTGGTGTCCAACTGTCTCAAACGACGGCCGGGTCCTGTATACCCGCTGGGAGTACACGGACTCGGTCCATTGCCACGCTCGGCTGCTGTTCCAGATGAACCCAGACGGCACGGGACAGACGGCGCATTACGGAAGCAACTCCTATTGGCCCAACGCAATCTTCTACGCCCGACCGATTCCCGATCATCCCAGCAAAATAGTTGCCGTCATCGGTGGGCACCACGGCGTGGGGCGGATGGGCGAACTAGTAGTTTTCGATCCCGCCCAGGGCCGACATGAGGCCGATGGCGCCGTGCAGCGCATCCCCGGCTACGGCAAGAAAGTCGAGGCGGTCTTCAAAGACCAGCTGGTCGACGCAAGCTGGCCCAAGTTCCTGCATCCTTACCCGTTAAGCGAAAACTACTTTCTGGTCTCATGCAAACGCCAGCCCGACTCGCAGTGGGGGATCTATCTAGCCGACGTGTTCGACAACCTGACGCTCGTTAAAGAGCTGCCCGGCTTTGCCTTATTGGAACCAATCCCGCTGCGAAAGACCGCCGTGCCGCCCGTCATTCCAGACAAAGTGGACCTGACGCGAAAGGACGCCGCCGTCTACATATCGGACATTTACGCCGGCAGTGGATTGAAGGGAGTTCCTCGCGGCACGATCAAGTCGCTGCGCGTTATCACCTACCACTTCGCATACCGCGATATGGTTACCAACCCAAACACCATCGGCGTCGATGGTCCGTGGGACATCAAGCGCGTGCTGGGCACCGTGCCGGTTTACAAAGACGGCTCTGCCCGGTTCCGCATCCCGGCCAACACGCCTGTTTCATTGCAGCCGCTCGACGGGGAAGGCAAAGCGATGCAATTGATGCGCAGTTGGATGACCGCCATGCCGGGCGAGACTTTGCAGTGCGCCGGCTGCCACGAATCGCAAAACTCAGTCCCACTGACAGGTCGAACCCTTGCCCTCGAAGGCTCGTCCGATGAAATCACACCCTGGTACGGCCAAACGCGCGGATTCAGCTATCGGCGGGAAGTCCAGCCAGTGATCGACAGGTACTGTGTCGGTTGCCATGATGGAAGCAAGCTGATTCCTGACCTGCGAGGAGACGTAGACGCTGCTGAGTACGGCACCGCCCTACCTTGGCAGCGGTCCCCGCACGCCGGCAAGTTCTCGTTGGGCTACACCCAGCTGCATCGCTTTGTCCGGCGACCGGGCTCCGAAAGCGATCTTCATGTCCTCGAACCAATGGAATTCCACGCCGACACAACCGAGCTGGTGCAGTTGCTCCAAAAAGGCCATCACAACGTCAAACTGGATGCCGAGGCCTGGGATCGGCTGATCACCTGGATCGACCTGAATTGCCCCTTTCACGGTACTCGTAGTGAAGAGCTTAAGGATCCAGGTAGCCAGCGCCGCCGTCGCCGCGAGTTGCTGAAACTCTATGCCGGTGTCGACGATGATGCGGAAGCCGTGCCCGGCCCCGGCACAGGAATCTACAACAGCGGCCAACCGCTGGAGCCGGTGGTGCCGAAACCGACGCGGGCAGCCGGGCAGCCGTCGATCGATTGTCCCGGCTGGCCTTGCGACGTGACCGAGGCGCGCGGGCGCCAGCAGACGGCCGGGCCGTCGCCGCGCCGCACCATCGACTTAGGTGAGGGGCAGAGCGTCGAGATGGTGTTGATTCCCGCCGGCCAGTTCGTGATGGGTGGTCCAGCCGGCGCGCCCGACGAGCAGCCGCTGGCGCGGGTCAAGATCGAACGGTCGTTCTGGATGGCTGCGCGCGAGATCACCAATCGGCAGTTTAACCTGTTCGATCCCACGCACGACAGCCGGGTGGAATCGAAGAACGCGACTCAGTATGGAGTCCAAGGGTATCCGGCCAACCTGCCCGAACAGCCGGTAGTGCGGGTCTCCTGGAACGAGACGATGGCTTTTTGCCGCTGGCTGTCGAAGAAGACGGGTCAGCGGTTTTCGATGCCGACTGAAGCGCAGTGGGAGTATGCTGCGCGGGCCGGTACAGCCACGCCGTTTTTCTTCGGCAACGGCGATGTGGATTTTTCCCCCTTCGCCAACATGGCCGACGCCAAGCTCGCCGAATTTGCCAGCGACGTATGGGATTCGAGCAAGCCTTTGGCCAACGCCACCAGCTACGACGAGTGGTTTCCCAAGGACAGTCGATTCAACGATGGGGGAGTGCTTTCGGTGGAATCTGGCCGGTACCGGCCGAATGCCTGGGGCTTATTCGATATGCACGGTAATGCGGCCGAATGGACTTGCACGACTTACCGACCGTATCCCTACGATCCGGGAGATGGTAGAGAAGACCCCGCTTCCGCCGGCCGGAAAGCTGTCCGCGGCGGATCTTGGCGCGATCGACCCCGACGCTGCGAATCGAGTTTCCGTCTGAGCTATTTGCCGTATCAGCGGGTGTACAATGTCGGATTCCGCGTCGTTTGCGAAACCGAGTGATTCACCACAGATGAACACGAGATGAATCCCATGTCCGGACAAAGTCGCCGCGAGTTCTTGCAGACCACGAGCAGCGCTCTGGCTGCGGGAAGTCTTCTGGCGAACACCTCGCGGCAGGTGGAGGCTGATCAAGCAAGACCTGGCGTTTCGACAGGCCGTGGCATCCCTTCGCATCAACCGTTACCGCTGGAAGGTGTGCACGCCTACACCGATAAGCTGAGCGTGGCCGCGGGCGAGACTATTCGGTTTCACGTCAGCAGCACGCTTCCCTATCAACTCGAAGTGTGCCGGTTGGGCTTGGACATGGACAGTCCGCACACGGACAAAGTGCTGCACGCCTGGAAAGTGAGCGAGCCTGTGATGCAGCCCATTCATCCGGGCTCGTACATTCACGTCGAAAAGGGACTCACGGCGGACGAACCGATCGAAGCGCTGACCATCGAGTGTTGGGTGCGCCTTTGGGACGTGTGGGGTCGTCAAGGGCTTGTCAGCCAGTTCGACGAGACGCACAGCGGCGGCTTTGCATTGCTAGTCGATCAAGACGGCGCAGTGGAGTGGTATCTTGGCGACGGGGGCGCCGTGCAAGAAAATGGCTGGCACCGCGGCGAGAAGGGCGTACTAGCCAAGGTCAAGCCGCCGGGGCGAAGACCTCCGGGCCAAAGCCGGCCGACTGGCCGTCGTGACAAATGGCACCACGTCGCGGCCGTCTATGACGGGCGAACAAAATCCCTGTGGGTGGACGGCCGGCGCGTGCAGCAATGGGACTGGAGGGGGACGGTCAGGCCGGGCACGGCCCCGCTGAGGATCGGAGCCATCGGCCGCGACGGTCTGGCCGACAACTTCCTCGATGGCGATGTGGCCATGCCGGTCTTCTACAAGCGGGCCTTAACAGAAGACGAAATCCGCCGCCGGTTCGAAACTAAGGCGCTCCAGACGCCTACGGGCGATCATGTGTTGGCGTGTTGGCCGCTCTCCGAGGAACAGGGCGACCGCGTAGCCGATGAAAGCGGTCACGACCGCCACGGACGGATCATCAACCATGCCACTTGGATGATCGGCGGGCCGAGCTTCAACGTCAATGTCGATCGGTTCGCCGACTACGACCCTGCCAAGGACGCGGCGCGGGGCCACGCTCTGCGACTGGCGTCTGACGATCTAGTTGATTGCCGCTGGGAACCGACGTTCGAGTACCGTCTTCCCAAGACGGCGAAGTCCGGCATGTATGTAGGGAGAATTCGCTTCGAGCTGGACGGCGAGCCACGTCTGTATCACGCGCTGTTCGTTGGGAAGAAAGCCGTCGACGCGCCGCGGGCGTCGATCGCATTCCTGTGCTCGACGAACACTTGGAAAGCGTATGCCGGAACTCCTTTCGCCCGCACCTGGCCGAAGCTAAAACACTCGTTTGGCCACTCGTCGGCCAATTCACCAGGCGATCCGCCGATGGGGTCGTTCTACTGGCGCCATCGGGCGGGGCAGGGTACTTACTACATGGGGCTGAGAATGCCTTGGCCGCTGGCCGGACCCTACACGGTGTACGGTGGGCAACATCTCGGTCACCTCTGTTACGCCGATCGTTACACCCAAACCTGGCTTGAAAGGGAGAATATTCAGTACGACACCTATGGCGATCTCGATCTGCATCTGCATCCGGAGCTGCTCGACGGCTACAAGACCCTGGTCATTGTGGGACACAGTGAATACTGGTCGGCCGAGGCGTATCGGGGCGTCGAGCGTTTCCTCAAGGCGGGCGGTAACGTGCTGGCTCTTTCGGGCAACACGATGTTCTGGCGGGTCAGTTTCAACGAGGATGGCTCGGTGATGGAAAGCCGTAAGGTAGACACGATGGGAAACCAATTGGAGCCCACCAACCGCGGCGAGGTGTGGCACAGCCAGGACGGCCACAGAGGCGGCATGTCCCGCGAATGTGGTTATCCGGCTTGGAAACTGATCGGTCTGGAGTTCATTACACTTAGCAATACAGCCACCAAAGGCCATGGCGGTTTTCGCGTTCTGGACTCGAAACATTCTCTCTTCAACCAACCGCATCGGCTGGACGTGTCCGATGGCGATGAGCTGGGCCTGCCCTCCGCCGGCAAGCCGTCCATGGTGGTCGGGCACGAAGGGGACGCGCGTGTCTCCACCATCGCAAAGGTCACGACCGCCCCGCCGCCACCCGGTGCCGAATTTCCCAGCCGGGACCCAGACGGAATCGAGTTGCTCGCTGAAGGAGTGATTGATTGGACTGTCGGCAGTGGTACCGTGTTTGACTACTTCATGCGGCCCATTGCGGGCCCAAAGGCGCAGGCAGCCGGCGTGAACCTGGGAGCCGAAATGATCTATTGGCAGCGCCCCGACGGTGGGAAGGTTTTCAACGTCGCTTCGATCTGTGCTGGACGAGGTTTCGTGGACGATCCCAAGTTTGGACTGTTGATCAAGAACGTCCTACACCTTTTTGAAGGGCAAAGCAAATGAACGTGACCCGCATCGCGCTGCTGGGGACCGTCCTGCTCTGGTCCGCCGTTTCAGAAGCGCGCGGCGCCGAAGTCCAGCTCAACGGTTACACCTTTCAGTTGCCGGACGGCTTCACGATCGAGTTGGTCGCCAAACCGCCCCTGGTTCTCTACCCGATTTGCGCTGACTTCGACGAGCAGGGCCGGCTCTACGTCGGCGAGTCGTCGGGCACCAGAGATTCCTTTGAAATACAGTCGGAGAAGAAGCCGCACCGGATCTTGCGACTCGAAGACAGCGACGGCGATGGCCGCTTCGACAAACGAACGGTGTTCGCCGATGGAATGATGGTGCCGCATGGCAGCATGTGGTTCGACGGCTCGCTTTATGTCGGCGCGCCGCCCAACATCTGGAAGCTGACCGACACCGACGGCGACGGCGTGGCCGATCAGCGGGTGGAGTGGTTGCGTGGCAAACAGATCGGCACATGTGGGAACGGTCTCCGTGGTCCATACCTCGGTCCGGACGGCATGATTTACTGGTCCAAGGCCTTGAGCGGCACAGAGAGCTACGAGCGTCCAGGCCTGCCGCCGCTGATCACCAGTGCCGACCATATATTCCGCCGCCGACCCGACGGCGGTGGGCTGGAATACGTCATGACCGGCAGCACAGGCAATCTGACCGAGGTGGCCTTCACGCGCGGCGGCGAACGGTTCATCAATTCCATCCAGGTTCAGCAACTCAGGGCTCCGCGCGTCTCCGGCATCTTCCACGTCCTTTACGGAGGCGTCTATCCCGTCAATCCGGCATTAGTCCGCGCGCACGCGCGAACTGGCCCGACGCGGCTGCCGGTGCTCACCGACTGGGGAGGCGCGGCCGCTCCCGCCGGCCTGGTCCGCTATGAGTCGCAGCTGTTCGGGCCTGAGTTCCAGAACAACCTCTTTGCCGCGCTGTTCAACTATCACAAGGTGACGCGCCACGTCCTCCAGCCCAACGGAGCGACATTCAAGACGCACGACGAGGATTTCTTGGCTTGCGAGAACATCGAATTCCACCCCACTGATGTGTTGGAAGACGCAGACGGCAGCCTCCTGGTGATCGAAACGGGCGGTTGGTACTGGTATCGCCACTGCTGCCCCACGTCGCGTTTTTACAAGCCGCAGGTGGCCGGCGCGATCTACCGTATTCGCCGCGCCGGTGCGCCGGCTGTCGACGACCCCCGCGGACTGAAGCTCGATTGGAAAGGCATATCGCCGGCGAAGTTGACCGGTTTGTTGGGCGACGACAGGCCGGCTGTGCGGCGGCGAGCGATTCACGAGCTGGCCAAACGTGGCGAAGATTCCCTGGCGGTTTTGCGGAGCATGATAGGTCCCGGCCGCCAGATCGGAGCCGGTGTCGCGCTGCCCGATCGCCCGACGATCAAAGGTTCCGTCACAGCGCGACGCGGCGCGGTTTGGGCGGCGACGAGGATCGACGGCGCCAATGCCCGCGCCGTCGTTCGCGCTGCGCTGGGCGATGCCGACGAACTTGTCTGTCAGGCCGCGCTGCATTCAGTGAGCCTATGGCGCGATCGCGCGGCGCTGCCGCGGTTACTGGCGACGCTGAAGAGCGCTTCGCCGCACAACCGGCGGGCCGCCGCCGAGGCGCTCGGCCGAATCGGTAACAGCGTGGCTGTGCCCGCGCTGCTTGCGGCCTTGGCGAGGCCGGGTGATCGTATTTTGGAGCATTCTCTCATCTTTGCGTTGATCGAAATCGCTGACCGCGACGCCACCGCAGCGGGGCTCAAAAACAAGAACGTCCGCATTCGGCGAGCGGCCATGACGGTGCTGGATCAAATGCCCAATGGCAACTTGGCTCCATGGGTCGTTGCGGCCGAACTTGATTCGTCCGATCCCAAGCTGCGAGAGACGGCCTGGTGGATCGCCGGTCGACATCCCCAATGGGGTGAAGCGCTCTCTGGCGCCCTACGCCGCCAAGTCGTTGCGAAAGAGCAGTCGCGCGCCGAGCGCGACATTATCGCGAGCCGATTGGCACGGTTCGCTCGCACGCCGGCTCTGCGAACCTGGCTCGCCGAGCGGCTTTCGGCTGCCGATTCCTCGCGCGAGTCGAAACGAATCGTTCTCCGCACGGTCGCGCAGAGCAACGGGAAGAACATCCCAGAAGAGTGGATTGCGGCGCTCGCAGGCGTGCTCGGCGGCGACGATGCGGAGTTGTTTGCCGAGGCGATCGCCACCGTCCACGCCCTGCAGATCAATCCGCAAGAATCAGAAGCATTGAAGGACGAGCTTGCGCAGTTGCGCAACGCGCTACTTTCGCTCACGCGGAACGCCGACCTGCGGCGGGAGCTTCGTCTGCAGGCAGCAGCCGTGGTTCCTGGGGGGTTGGATGAAGTCGATCCGGCGCTGTTCCAGCTCATGCTGAGCGGGCTCGACGACGAGGCGCTGCCGGCGCGGTCGGCAGTGGTCGAAGCGCTGGCTCGCAGCCGGCTGAGTGCGGTTCAGTTTCTGCGGCTCGCCGATGCCTTTGAGTCGGTCGGACCGATGGAAATCTCTCGGTTGTTGGAGCCCTTTAAGGGAACCAAAGACGATCGCGTGGGGCGTCAACTCGTGGCGGCGCTGCGGACTGCGCCCGCCGCGGCCAGTCTGCGCGTCGAACAGGTCAGACCGATTGTTTCCCAATTCGGTCCGCAAGTGCAGAAGCAAGCCGAGCCGCTTTATACCGCACTCACACCGACCACGGCCGAGCAAGCCGCGCGACTTGAAGAGCTACTGTCTCATGTCAGTAGCGGCGACCCACAACGGGGACAACGAATCTTCTCTGACAAGAAATTCGCCTGCGCCTCGTGCCACCGCATGGTTTTTGACGGCGGTGACATCGGTCCAGCCCTCACCCGCATCGGCCAAACGCGCAACGAAAGGGACCTGCTGGAGTCGATTGTCATCCCCAGCGCGACAATCGTCCAGCGTTACGAGCCGTGGACCGTCGTGACTACAGACGGCCGGACGCTCAGCGGGGTCATCCAACGGGAGACGCCCGACGCGATCGTGCTTACGGCCGCCGCGGACAAGTCGTTCCGCATTGATCGTAGCGATATCGAGAATATGGCGCCGAGCCCCGTTTCCATCATGCCCCAAGGCCTGGACCGCCAGTTGACGCCCCAACAACTAGCCGACTTGGTGGCCTTCCTGAAATCATGTCGGTAGGCCAGATCGGTGTGCGGTTCGGCAGGGTGCCCCTGTCACACAACCGGGAGCCATGGAGGACGCCGATCCGGGAGTCAGCCCGATTTCAAATCAGAATCCCGCGTGTTATTGCCGGCTTTGATCTTGACGGTCAAGAGATCGCGGAGGAGGAACGTCACGGACATCGATACATTGCGTAGACGTGCAGCTGCTCAGTCCCGCTCTACTTGTCTCGCGTCAGAGCGTCGCGTCCATCCGTAAGCCATTCCAAATTGAATCGTGCAAAGGTTAGCTTCTCGTAGGGAGAAGCTTGGCCATTTTCGTAGAGCAGCCCGATGGTCCCGTCCTTTAGAACAGTCAGGCAGGAGTACGCAGACGGTCCTGTGTGGATGACTTTCGAAATTGGCCAAGTCTTCCCCTCATCGTAGCTCAAACGGACGGTCATATTGACGCGTCCTGTCGTGTTCGCCGGATTAGAGAAGAGCAGTCGGTTCTTCTGAAAACCGTCTCTGAGATCGGTATGTCTGATCAACGAAGCTTGACATTTGGATTCAGGTAAATTTGTATCGTCGACGATCTTGTGCCAAGTTTTGCCTGCGTCGTCTGTGGTCGCGACGGCTCGACAGCTCTTGCCGCGGTAGCTGCGCATGTTCAACATCAACAACCCGTCTACCAACTCCACGACCTGGCACTCGTTCACTTTCGGCCCTGCATCAGAGTTGATCTGCCATGTTTCCCCGTGGTCGTCGCTGTACATCACATGCGCGTGGTCCGCTTCGGGTCGCCGGCTGTAACCGGGGAAGACCAGACGACCGTCCCGTGTCTGGATGCCTTGGCCGGGAGCTACCATCACTGCCTCCCAACCATCCTGTTTGACGGCCCCAGTGAGGTCAGTCGGCTTCGACCAGGTCCGACCGTCGTCTCGACTCTGGATCATGTGCAGGCTGATCATGCGACGTTCCCGTTTGCGACGGCCACTGCGATCGAGTTCAGCGAGAACGTGATCGTAGCAGACCGAGATTGTGCCAGTTGTACGGTCAATTAACATGCATGGGTCGGCGGCCGCTTGCTGACCGGGGAAGTCGGCAAGAACCTTCAACGGTTCCCAAGTTCTGCCTGCGTCGAAACTGCGTTTCATGACCAGATCGATGTTGTTGATAGCATCACCGCGCTTCTCGACGCGGGCATCACAAACCGCGATGAGCGTCCCTTTGCCTGTCGTTGCCAATGCCGGGATGCGATATTCCCGGACATTGTCTCGACCGGCAACAAAGACGTCTCTCCTTTCGAAGAGTGGTTCATTGTCGGCAGCTTCGCACTGGCTGAGAAGACTGACTGTAACGAGTAGCAATGTGGTCGCCATCGTTTTCATGATTCAGTTCATCCCTTTCGTGCGTTCCCACAGTAATGAGTCTATGAAACATCAGGTCAAGATTGCCGCCATTGAATCTCGACGCCCTGTTTGCGAATGAACGTCTGAAAGTTCTCAAGACGGCTCACTGTTCTTCGGATGTCATGAGGGGACAGCTTCTCATTCAGAGCAAAGCTCGCGAGGCAGCCGGCGGCTTCTCCAATTCCCCATTCGACCGGGTGCAGGCGGTAACAGCCACTGGTGATGTGCGTTGTGCCGATATTTTTGCAGGCAGGAATTAGATTCGTGACGCGGACTGGCAGCAGAGCGCCGAGTGGAATCTGAAACGGAAGCGACTGGAAGTCGATGTAGTTGTTTCCGCCGGTACTTGGGTGCAGGTCGATGCCGTAGCTGCCGACTCCAACCGAATCCTGAAACACAGCTGCCCGGACGGTCGAAGCGTCTTGTCTCGTGACCATCGTGCGGTTCTCGTGCCCAACGTGTTCTTCGAGAACGGTGAATTCCGCAAGAATCCTTCGCGACTCACGGACGTACGGAGTCTTCGCCAGCCCATCTTCGGTACCCATGATGTCCGGCCGAAGTCGCAGGCCTGGGAAACCCGTGCCCCCATCTGGCCTGGGCGCTTCTGTCTGCAGCCAGTAGAGCAGTGACAGGCTTAACTGTTTCGCTCGTTTGATATGCCGGCGGGATTCGTTTTCGGAAACTCCGATCAGGTTGCCGAGAAAGTAGTCGTTCTGCGGCCAGTTGATCAGACTGATGTCGCCTTCGAATGTCTCCGGTTCGAACTGTGCTGCGTGAATCATGCGGCGATACGTCCACAGGTTCAGCGCACCGTCCTGAGTACGACCGCCCGTTGGGTTGAATCCAAGCCGCTTCGGTTGACCGGATCTTGGGTGCGTATAGGTGAAGTCGAGCAGTCGACCGGGCCACGCCGGTGTCATCTCCGGCACAAAGTTTCGCCAGAATGCGTAGTCGACCGGTCGCTCAATGGTGTGATCTTCTCCGGCAAGATGATCAACGGCGAAACACATTGTGAATGCTTGCTGATTGTGCGGGTCTGCCATTTCTGAAGCGTGGAGTTCGTCGGTTTCCGACTGTGCCTCCGATCCAGTCACGAACTCCGTTCCGGTCAGTGGCAGCAGATCACCCAGCTCCGT
>NZBA01000079.1 GCA_002686265.1 Planctomycetota bacterium | reverse complement strand
CGCTCCTTGAGCCATCCAGGAACACGCAGGAGGTACCCTCGAGGCGCGCGGGCCGCTGGGTCGGGCGAAAAACGGCACCTTGGATTTCCTATCCTCACGGGCAGCGCTGCGTGTCCGCATTCCTCGACGCGCCGGGCCGCTACGCCTTGCGTCTGTCGGCGATGGTGATCGACGATGTGCCCCTGGTCACCTTCCCCGCCGTCGTGGAGCCGTCGTGGATCGCGGTGCGAGAGACCCCCGCGCTCCAGCGTTTCGAGTTGGCCTTCGCCCACCCGGTTGCGGAGGGCGACGACTGAGGCGCGGCGTCCGGGCGGAGAGGGCTACACGGAATCCCGCCGCCGCCGAACAGGCGGCCCGCACCCATCTCGCCAAGAAGCCCGCCAGGGCGGTTCGCTGGGATTTCAGCCGTTCAGGGAGTGAAGCTCACCGCCAGGCCGTTGGAGAGGTTGAAGCCGCTCCCACAGGGCGAGCCGGTGGGATCGCGGTACCACAACTGCAGGTAGCGTTGGTCGCCGGGACTCCAGCCGCCGGTGGCGGCCAGGCCCGGCCCCCAACTCGCGGCGCCGGCGGCGTCGGCGTTCTGGGTTCCCAGGCGGATGACGCTCGCGCCCGCGCAGCGCAGCCCGTCACCGAAGGGAATGCCGGCGCCGCCGTTGAGCTGGACCGTGCCGGCGAAGCACAGGGCCGGCTGCGCGGGGAGAAGCCGCGCTCCGTCCACGATCAGATCATCGGCGGACACGCTCGGCGAGCCGTTTGCCGCGGCTCCCGCGCCCTCTCCCGAGGAGTTGACGCAGCCGGCCCCGCCGCCGCAGGGGATCGGGGTCGCGCTCTCGTTCCCGCACGGGCACGGAGTGAGCGAGCCGTCACCCTGGCAGAAGACGGTCCCGGAGCCGCCGGGGACTCCGATGGAATCGATCGCCGCGAGGGCGTCGATCCGCAGCGGGTTGGGTGAGCTCCCACAGGAATCGACCGTCGGCACGCCGGTGTCCTTCAGGATCTGGACCAGGTCTCCCGGGGCGAGATCGGTGCAGTAGGAGCCGGAGAACTGGCGCATCAAGGCCGCTGTCGCCGCGGCGTGTGGGCAGGCCATCGAGGTGCCCGAGCTCGAGCCGGACCCGCCTCCGAGCGTCGAGGAGTGGATGTTGTCTCCAGGGGCGGCGAGCTCGTTGCAGGGGCTGCGATCCGAGAAGGCGGTGATGTGGTCGGGGTTCTGCTCGTCGAAGACGGCAGCCACGGCGGTCACCGACGAGAGGCAGGCCGGCGCGCCCATCGAGCTGCAGTGATAGCCGTTGCCGGTGGCCGCGAAGGGCGTGATTCCCGCGTCCTTCGCCGCTTGCAGCGCGGCCTGCAGGGTCGTCGTCAGGGTGTCGGCGTTGTCGCACGGACAAGAGCTGTAGGGGAGGATTGTCGCCAAGCTCATGTTGATGGCGCACAGGTCGTCGTAGTCGTCGACGACCGACGTGATGTAGTCGATCCCTCCAAGGATGTCCGTCAAGGAGCCGCCGCCGCCGGAATCGAGGGCCTTGATGGCCAGGATGTCGGTCGCCGGGGCGACGCCGAGGGGTCCTACGTTGCCCGCCGAGCTGATGATCCCCGAGACGTGCGTCCCGTGACCGTGGTCGTCCTCGGCGCCCGGGCCGATGTTGCTGCCGTCGCCCAGAAAGTGCATCGCTCCGTCGGCGAGATCGTCGGCGAGGTCGGGGTGATCGGTGTCGATCCCTGTGTCCAAGACGGCGACCGTGATGCCTTCCCCGTCGTAGCCCATCGCCTGGACGTCGTCGGCGTTGATGTGCGCGACGCTGCCGTCGAGCAGGACTCGCAGGAGCGTGTTCGGCCCGACGCGCGCGACGAGGTCGTCCCCGCCGAGCCGAGCGAGCCCCTCGGCGTTCACGCGGCCGGCGAGGGCCGGGAAGGTCCGGTAGCGGTAGGCGAGGGCGAACTCCCCGGGTTCGAAGGACGCGAGGACGAGCTCCTGCGTCTCTTCGATGGCGGAGCGGTACTCGGCGTTCGACCCTTGCCGGGGGAGGGAGAGGGCGACGACGACCGAGACCGTCTCGCCGGGAACGGTGCGCAGGGAGTCGATGACCGCGGCCTCGATCACCTCGTCGGGCTCGGTGCCGTGGGCGAACGCACAGGTGGTGAGCGCGAACAGGGCGGCAACGCGGCCGACCCGCAGCAGATTCGTGGACATATTCTTCTCCTCGCGAGGGGAATCCCCTCTTCAGGTCCGCCGCGGCGCGGACGAATACACCGATGGTCACCCCAGCTTTACACGCGGGCGCTCGGATCGCGACCTCTCGCCGACGCCGAGGGCCGGCGGGCCCCCCTAGCGCTATTGGAGCACATCGACGGGCGCCGATAGAATCGTCGCCCCCACACGCCATGACCCTCCGCTCCACGCTCCCCTCGGCTGCCGCCGCCCTCGTCCTTGCCGCCTGCGGGGGTGACGGGAGCGGGCGGGGTGCTGCGCCGCCGGACATCGTGGAGCTCGTCCACACAGGCGGCGTCGACTCGGGTGTCATCGACCTGATCTCCGACCACGTCGAGCGTGCCCGCGCGCGGCCGGCCGATCCCGAGGCGCGCGCCGTGTTGGCGATGGTTTTCGAGGCCAACGAGCTGTGGTCCGAGGCGGAGCAGGCCTGGCGCGATGCCCTGGTCCTCGACCCCGAGCGGGACGTGTGGCGCTACCACCTGGCGATCTGCGCCCGCCAGCGCGGCGGGGCGGAGGAGGCCATGGAGCTCTGCCGGCGCGTCGCCCGAGCCATGCCGGAGATGCCCGGCGTGCGCCATCGCCTGGGCTCGATGCTGCTCGAGACGGGCGACGTGGAGGGCGCGCGGCGCGAGTTCGCAGCGGCGATCGAGCTGGTCGACTTCGCTCCGCCCTGTTACGTCGGCCTGGCGGAGGTGATGCTGCGCAGCGGGGATCCCGCGCGCGCCGTGACGCTCTGCCGCCGCGCCCTCGCGCTCGACTCCCAGTCCAAGCACGCCCGCTACACCCTCGGCCTTGCCTTGCGCGATCTCGGGCGCATGGACGAGGCGGAGGTCGAGTTGAACAAGGGCCTGAATGCCTCGCGCCGTTATCTCTCCGATCCGCTCACCCAGCGCATCGAGAGTTATCGCATGGGCTACACCGTGCGCATGCTCGAGGCGAACCGCCTGGAGAAGGACGGGAAGCTCCCCGAGGCGGAGAAGCTCCTCGAGCGCCTGCTCGTGCGTTATCCCCAGGACCACACCTTGCTCAACAACCTGGCGGCGGTGCTGACCCAGCTCCAGAAGACCGACCGCGCCCTGGAGCTCTTGGAGCGAGCCCACGCCGTCCAGCCGGGCGAGTTCTCGACCCACATCAACCTCGCCGCTTGCTACCTCGGCCGGCGAGACTTGCCCATGGCTTTGGAGAACGCCGAGACGGCCTGCCGCCTCGCGCCGAAGGTCGGTCAGGCGCACTTCGTTCGCGCCCGCGCCTACTTGGGCTTGGGGCGCATCGGCGAGGCCTACGCTGACTTGAAGGAGGCGGTGGCCCTGGACTCGACCACTGGGATCTTCTTCGCCTTGTTGGGCGAGGTGGCGGCGCAGGTCGACGACGAGGAGGCCGCGATCGGCTACTACGGGACTGCGATGCGCATGATGCCCGGGTTTCCCCCGAGCTTCGTGAACCTCTGCAAGCTGCACCACCGGCGCGGGGAGCGCGCCGAGGCCCTGGCCGTGTTCGAGCGCACGCGCGCGGCCTTCCCCGATCACCCCGGCACGGCGGCCCTCGCTCGGCTGCTCGGTGTGCGGTGAACAACCGTCTTCTCTACTTCGCCGCGGCGGCCGCCGTGGGCTCCTCGAGCGTTGCTTGCGGCGGTGGCGGTGGCGGCGCGGGCTTCAGGGCCGAGTCTCCAGGCGCCAGTGACCAGTCGTCCGAGATCTGGTTCGAGGAGTCGGCAACCGCCGCCGGCCTCGACTTCCACCACGTGGCCTTCCACGAGCAGCGCTTCTGGATGCCGGAAATCTCGCCTGGCGGCGTGGCGCTGATCGACTTCGACGGGGACGGGCGGCTCGATGTCTACTGTGTGCAGAGCGGCGATCCCGCCGAGGGCGCGGCCGACCAGGAGGCCAACCGCCTCTTTCGCAACCTCGGTGCCGGCGCCTTCGAGGAGGTGCCGGGCGCGGCCGGTGCGGCGGACACGGGTTACGGTCACGGCTGCGGAGTTGGGGACTACGACGGCGACGGGGACGCGGACCTGTACGTCACCAACCTGCGCGCCAACGTCCTCTACCGCAACGACGACGGCCGCTTCACCGACGTCACCGCCGAGTCGGGGACGGCCGTCGAGAGCTGGAGCACGGCCTGTTCGTTCGTGGACTACGACGCCGACGGCGACCTCGACCTGTTCGTGGTGAACAACCTCAACTGGAGCCCGGACATCGAGCTGGTCTGCCGCTCGGGCCAGTCAGAGCGCGACTACTGCAGTCCGGCGAACTACAACCTTCCGTCGGCAGACCGGCTGTTTAGGAACGATGGTGACGGTCGTTTCACCGACGTCACCGAGAGCGCCGGGCTCTCGGCGGGCACGGGCATCGGCCTTGGCGTGGCTCTGGCGGACTACGACGGCGACGGCTCCGTCGACTTCTACGTCGCCAACGACAGCGTCCCGAACCTCTTGTGGATCAACGACGGCGCGGGGCGCTTCACCAACCGGGCGCTTCTCTTGGGTTGCGCGGTCAACGGGAGTGGTGCGTCGGAGGCGGGGATGGGTGTACAGGCGGTCGACGTCGAGAACGACGGCGACTGGGACCTCTACATGACCCATGTGCGCGACGAGACGAACACGTTCTACCGCAACCGGGGCGGGAGCTTCACCGACACGACCGCGGCCACGGGTCTGGGCGGCCCGAGCCGGCGCATGACGGGCTTCGGCATGGGTTTCGCGGACTTCAACCACGACGGCCACATCGACTTGTGGGTGGCGAATGGGCGGGTGGACTTGTGGCGCCCTTTCCCGGTGGCCGAGCGCCCCTACGCCGAGCCCAACCAGCTCTTCCGTGGTCTGGGCGACGGGCGTTTCGAGGAGCTAGCCGAGGGCGGCGTGCGAGGCGTGCGGCCGGGCACCAGTCGTGCGGCGGCCTTTGGGGACCTCGACGACGACGGCGACGTGGATGTCGTCTACCTCGACTGGAACGGTCCGTTGGGGTTCTTGCGCAACGTCGCGCCTCGCCGGGGTGGCTGGATCGGTCTGCGCTTGGTGGACGCGGTCGGCTCGGACGTCCTCGGCGCTCTCGTGCGCGTGGAAGCACAGACTGGTACGCAGTACCGCCAGAACCACACCAGTTACTCCTACTGTGCCGCGAGTGATCCGCGGGTACACGTCGGCCTGGGGGGCGTCCCCGACGCGGACGAGGTCTTCGTGCGCTGGCCGGACGGGACCGAGGAGAGTTTCGGCGCCTTGAAGGGTGGTCGCTACCACGAGCTCCGCAAGGGAACGGGGCGCTAGGAGGAGACGATGGAGAACGATCAAGCGGAGATTCCCGAGACGATCATCCTGGTCGAGGGTGGTCTGGCGCAGGTGCGCGAGATGAAGGAGCTCTTGGACAAGGCCGGTCTGGCCTCCGAGATCATCGCGCCGCCGGAGGGTGCCGGGAAGGGCTGAAGCACGCGCTTGTGGCTCGCGGTCGCGAGCTGTGACGCGCGGGCTTGCGTCGAGGTCTTGCAGCGCGACTGGGCCGACGGTCAGGACGCCGAGGCCGTGGCCGCGGCTGCCGCTGCGATCGACCTCGACGCGGACGAGGCGAACTGCCCGGCCTGTGGCGGCACGATCCCCTCGGGCAGCGAGCGCTGTCCCGAGTGCCGCCTGCGGATCGCGTGAGTCGCGGGGAGGACGCTGTGTTGCCGTGATCGACTCGCGCCGCTGCCGTGGCGACTTGCTTGGGATCTGGAGGCACGATCCTCCCGGCAGCGAGCGCAGCCCCGAGCGCGGCCTACGGAACGCCTGAAGCGCAGCGAGGGCGCTGTGTTGCCGTGACCGACCCGCGCCGCGGTCGTGGCGACTTGCTTGGGATCTGGAGGCACGATCCTCCCGGCAGCGAGCGCAGCCCCGAGCGCCGCCTGCGGAACGCCTGAAGCGCAGCGAGGGCGCTGTGTTGCCGTGACCGACCCGCGCCGCTGCCGTGGCGACTTGCTTGGAATCCCGCGGTACGATCCCCTCGGGCAGCGAGCGCTGCCCCAATGCCGCCTGCGCATCGCCTGACGGGCACCGGCGCGGCGGACCGCCGCCGTTCCCTCACCGCCTGCACCGTCCCTCATGGTCACCGCCACCCCGTCTCCGCGCCCGGCGCGCGCCGTCCTGGCCCGACCGGGCCTCGCGCTCGTCCTGGCGACCCTCGCCTCCTGCGTCGTCGGGGGCGAGTCGTCCCCGGGCGCCCCGCGGCCCAACGTCGTCTTCATCCTCGCCGACGACCTCGGCTACGGCGATGTGGCGGCCCTCAATCCGGCATCGAGGATCCCGACGCCGCACCTCGACCGGCTGGCGGCCGAGGGCATGGCCTTCACCGACGCCCACTCGCCCTCGGGGGTCTGCACGCCGACGCGCTATGCGCTGTTGACCGGGCGCTACGCCTGGCGCTCGCGCCTGAAGAACGGCGTGCTGTGGGTGAACAGCCCGCCCTTGATCGAGCCGGGGCGGCTGACCGTGGCCGACGTCCTCGCCGGGGCGGGCTACCGCACCGCGTGCGTCGGGAAGTGGCATCTGGGCCTGGGCTACGGACGCGGCGAGGACGGCGAGATCGACCACATGCTCCCCCTCGACGACGGCCCGACGACCCACGGCTTCGACTCCTACTTCGGCATCCCCGCATCGCTGGACATGGCGCCGTTCTTCTACGTCCGAGACCTCGCCGTGGTCGAGCCCCTCACCGCCGAGAACCCCGGGGGGCGCTTCCCGGCCTACATGCGTGGCGGTGCGCGCTCGCCCGGCTTCTCGGTGGTCGATTGCCTCGATGTCCTCACCGCGAAGGCGGTCGAGTTCATCGCCACGGCGGCGGGAGGCGACGAGCCGTTCCTCCTCTACTTCCCCCTGACCGCGCCCCACAAGCCGGTCCTGCCGCACCCGCGCTTCGAGGATGCGACCGACCTCGGCCCCTACGGCGACTTCATCGTGCAGGTGGACGCCACGGTCGGTCGGGTCCTGGCCGCCCTCGACGATCGCGGCGTGGCCGAAGACACGTTGGTGGTCTTCTCCAGCGACAACGGCTCGTTCATGCACCGGCGCCCGGCGGATTCGGGCCCCGACCACGCCGACGACCCCACGCGCCAGGCCTACCGGGAGACGACCCACACCGCCAACTTCGTCTTCCGCGGCACCAAGGCCGACGTGTGGGAGGGAGGACACCACGTCCCGCTCCTGGCGCGCTGGCCGGCGGCGGTGGAGGCGGGCTCGCGCTCGACGCAGGCCGTCTGCCTGGTGGACACCCTGGCGACGCTGGCGGCCCTGGCGGGCGCGGAGGTTCCGGCGGGGAACGGCGAGGACTCCTTTGACCTCTCCCCGCTCCTGCTCGGCGAGGCCGACCGCGTGGAGCGCGCGGGCGTGGTGAACCACTCCTCCAGCGGGATCTTCGCCTTGCGCGACGGGCCCTGGAAGATGGTCGCGGGCAACGGTTCGGGCGGCAGGGAGAAGCCCAAGGGGAAGCCCTTCGCCCGTCCCTACATGCTCTTCGACCTGGCGAGCGACCTGTCGGAGACGATCGACGTGGCGGCCGCGCACCCCGAGCGCATGGCGGCGATGGAGGCGGAACTGGAGCTCTTGCGTTCGGCGGGGACGAGCCGGCCGGGGCGAGAGTGACCGCCGGCGGCGCTCCTTCCTGAAGGGGCCTCGACTCACGGAGCGGGCGGTCAGCGACCGGGCCCGTGGAGGAGCGGATGGAGGAGCCGCCCTCGGGGGGTGCGTCGAGCTCTGGACACGAAAGAGGCGGCGGACGACGCTCGAGACCCGGCGAGCGCCGCCCACCGCCAAGGGGGGGATCGGTGTCCTCTGCGGCGGTCTAGGGCCGGAAGTGGACGGAGACGGCGTTGGTCAGGTTGAAGGTGGCGCTGGTCGCCCAGGCCGCTGGGTCGCGGAACCAGGACTGGAAGAGCCAGGTGTCGCCGGCGTTGATGTGGCCGGGCGCGGGGAAGGTCGCGTTGGCGTGGGCGACGACGTTGCCCACCGAGTAGGAGCCGCCTGCGCCGGAGTTGAGGATGCCGTAGCGGTAGATTCCGGTCGTCGAGGGGGCGACGCAGCGCTGGCCGTCACCGAAGGGCGTGAGGACGTTGCCGGAGCCCATGAAGACGATCCCGAACTGGAAGGGCGGCAGGTCGCTGGCGGTCAGGGCCAGGCTTCCGCCGACGCTGCTGGAGCCGGTGGGCTCGAGGCGGCCGCCGACGCCGGTGGAGTTGGCGCAGCCGGCGAGGGGGTCGGCCACGCGCGGCGCGGCGGGGGCTGGGCAGAAGCAGAAGCGCGACTCGATCAGGCCCTGGGGCTGCTCGGTGATGTCGAGGGCGTCGAGGTCATCGACGGCGCCGCCGCAGGTGGAGGGGCGGATCGACGTGCACAGGCCGAGGTTCTCGGCGGCGATGAAGATCGTCGGCGGGCCGGTGCCGTTGAGGGGAGCGGAGAGGATGTCTCCGGGCTCGATCGGTCCGGCGCCGCCGCCGTCGACCGTTCCGATCACGGCGGAGCCCTTGCGCACGCTGAAGAGCACCATGTCGGTCTGGCCGGTCAGCCAGTCGAAGTGGACCATGGACGGCTGGTAGCCGGGGACGCCGTTCTCGGCGATGCACAGCGCGTCGAGGTCGTCGGAGTCGATGCCGTAGTGGTCGAGGCCGAGCTGTGCGGCCATGGCGTAGACGCCGGGAGGCGTGCCGGGCATGGAGACGTGCAGGACGTCGCCGCCGGCGAACCCGTGGGCCGCCGCTCCGCCGGTCATGTAGCCGGCGTCCAGGGAGAAGTAGATGCCTCCGACGGGGAAGTTCCAGGAGTGGTCGGTCTCCACGTCGAAGGCGTCGAGGTTGTCGGGGCTCGTGCCGCTTTCGATCAGGCCGAAGCCGGGGTAGCCCCAGATCGTGTTCAGGGCTTGGCCGTCGCCGTCGATGGTGGCGAGGCCGCTGGTCGGCGCGGCGGGTCCCCAGGGAGGTAGGCCGAGCTTGGCGTTGAGGAAGACGTCCGCCGAGGCATCGACGGGGCTCTCGGTGTTGACGTTGGGCGCGTAGCCCAGGCCGCTGATGCCCGCGGAGCCACGGTCGACGCTGTACCAGACCATCCCGGCTTCCAGCGGCAGGGTGCCGCCGAGCGTGAAGTCGGTGCCGTAGGAGACGGCGTCGACTTCGACGGTGCACGGCACTCCCGGGGCGAGGCCGATGCAGCCGCCGTACCCGGTCAGTCCCAGGTCGGGCCCGCCGTGATAGCGGATGCCGGGCGCGGCCAGCGGGCCCATGGTCGGGATGGGGAGGTAGCTCATCAAGAGGTCTCCCTCGGTGATCGGGTTGGCGCCGAAGCTCGGCATCGCGCTGCGTGTGCTGCCGCCGTGGTCGACGGAGAAGGTCGCCTGCCCGAAGGCGACGGAGGCGAGGGCGAGGGTGGCGCAGGGGGCGAGGGCGCGGCGCAGCCAGGTGGAGGAGTGCATGGCGTGTCTCTGGACTCTTGGGTGACCGGTCGTGTGGGTGGGTCGCGGCGCGGCCCTTGCCGGGCCGCCCGCCGCTCCAACCTCCCCGACGAGATCCACCGCCGTGACCCGCCAACTTTCCTCCCGGGGTTTCCAGAATGGGCACCGGGGCACCCCAGAGCCCGCTCCCACGCGGCCGAGCGCCTTCCCCTGTGCTGCCAGCCCGCCGGTCCCGTACCGCCGCCGCGCTTCCCCGGTGCGGCGGCCCCGTCTTCTCCGTGTCGCGGCCGTCCCGCCGGCGCTGTGTCCGCGCCGCGGGTCCGATGCCGTCCCGACAGCGCTCGGCGCGCTCAGCCGCCACGGTGCCCCCCCCTCTCTCGTTCGTCTCAGCCGGCGGGCTCTGGAGAGGTTGCTAGCTCAGTCGCCGCCCTTGCGGGTGACGACGGCGCCAGCGGCGACGAGGCTGCCGATGGTGACGACCGACCCGGCCGTCTGTGCGCTGCCTCAGCAGCCCCCGGTGATCCACATCCAGGCGCCGACGGCACCCGAGCCCGCGATCACCGACCAGATCAGGAGTTTCATGCGCGCCTCTTCGTTCGTGAGTGTCAGGGGGAGAGGGTCCGCTAGCTGCCGCCAGTATACCCACTTCGGCCGCGGTGCGGTTCTCCCTGGCTCCGCGCGCCTCTAGGATGCGTGCCGTGATCGTGACGAAGCGCATCGCATCCCTCGTGCGGGCCTGGTTGCTCCTGTCGGTGTGGCCGGGGGCTCCGGCCGCGGTCCTGGCCGGCGCGGCGTCTCGGGAGGGGCCGCCCAACATCGTCCTGATCTACGCGGACGACCACGCCCAGCGTGCGGTCGGCTGCTACGGCTCGCCCCTGGTGGCAACGCCGAACATCGACCGCCTCGCGGCGGAGGGCGTGCGTTTCACCCAGAGCTTCGTCGCCAATTCGATCTGTGCTCCGGCGCGTGCGACGGTGCTGACGGGCTTGCACTCGGCTGCGAACGGGCAGACGACCAACGGCGGTGGGTTCGACGACGGGCTCCCCACCTGGCCGAAGCTCTTGGGTGCGGCGGGTTATGAGACGGCGATGATCGGCAAGTGGCATCTGCCGACGGACCCGTCGGGCTTCGACCACTGGGTGATCGCCCGCGGGGGTTATTACAACCCCGACCTCGTCCGTCCCGGATCCCGCGAGCGTGCGACGGGCTACACGACCGAGGTGCTGACGGACGAGGCCTTGTCCTGGCTGGAGGGGCGTGCGGACTCCGAGGAGCCCTTCGTGCTCTGGTGGAGCCACGCGGCGGTGCACCGGACCTGGATGCCGGGCCCG
The DNA here is from genome assembly GCA_002686265.1 of Planctomycetota bacterium. GTDB lineage: Bacteria > Planctomycetota > UBA1135 > UBA1135. The sequence continues at coordinate 1,871 of NZBA01000079.1, read as the reverse complement.
TCCTGGCACGGTCTGCACGCCGAGGGGGCGCACCCGGAGCCGGCGACGCTCTTCGACGACTACTCTGGCCGCTCCCCGGCGGCGGCCGCGGCGCAGATGCGGATCGCTGAGGATCTGTTTCGGGCCTACGACCTCAAGCTCCCGCCGACCGGCGAGGGGGTACTCGACGCGCGGGCTGCGGCCATGCTGGAGCGATTGACTGGCGACCAGCGACGCGCCTGGGAGGAGGCCTACGCCGCTCCCAACGCGGCCTTCGCGGCGGAGCGTCCCGAGGGCGACGACCTGGTGCGCTGGAAGTACCAGCGCTACGTCGCGGACTACCTGCGCTGCGTGTCGGCGCTCGACGACGCGGTCGGTCGTCTCGTGGACTGGCTGGACGAGGCTGGGCTGGCGGAGGACACGGTCGTGATCTACACGTCGGATCAGGGCTTCTTCCTTGGTGAGCACGGCTGGTATGACAAGCGCTGGATGTACGAGCCGTCCTTCGCGACGCCGCTCATCGTGCGTTGGCCGGGCCGTGCCGAGGCGGGGACGACCTGTTCGGAACTGGTGCAGAACATCGACCTCGCCCCGACGCTGTTGGCTCTGGGCGGTGTGGACGTTCCCGGGTCCATGCACGGCGTGAGCCTGCGTCCGCTGATCGAGGGGGTCCACCTGTTCACCTGGCGGCGGGAGGTCTACTACGAGTACTTCCAGCGGGACTCGGGCCGCCTGTCCCACACGGTCGCGCCTCACTACGGCCTGCGCACCCAGCGCCACAAGCTCCTGCACGTCCCCGACCACGACTTCTGGGAGCTCTACGACCTGCACCTCGACCTCGACGAGACCACCAACCTCTACGCCGATCCGGCCCACGCCGCCCTCGTCGCCACCCTCGCTCCCCGCCTCGCCACCCTCCGCGAGCGCTACGGCGGTCCGGCGGATCGTTGAGGGAGCCGGGCCGGCTCGTGCGTGGGGAGAGGCCACGGCGCTCGTCGCTCCCGGCGGTTGCGGGATCTGCTCGCCCCTCGCTCGTCCTCCACTAGGATGTCCTCCATGAGCGGACAGATCCTGGATGCCGAGGGGGGTTGCCATTGCGGCGAGGTGCGTTTCCGTGTCCAGGGCGAGGTGCTCCGCAACGTCTACTGCCACTGCGCCAACTGCACGGCCTCCAAGGGGGCGTCCCCGGTGCACCTGCTCGTCGTCGGCGGTGAGGATTCGGTGCGGTGGCTCGGTGATCCCGAAGCGGTGACCACGCGGTCGTCGGGCGCCTTGCGTCTGGTCTCCTGTTCCGTGTGTCTCTGTCCGCTCGTGCAGTACCGTGAGGGGAAGGGGTTCCGCGCTGTATTCCCGGTCCTCCTCGATCTCCGTCGGGGAGTTGTGGGCGACGATCACGGCGCCGACCGTCTCCCCGACGAGTGGGCCCCCACGGCCCATCTCAACTACGAGAACCGCCTCTTCGACTGGCACGACGCCCTCCCCAAGTTCCGCGCCTTCGGTCCCGGCGACGAGCTCGAGTCCGACGGCCGCTCGAAGTCCCCCGGCGGCGCCTAGGGCCCGTCCGTCGTCCCCCTACTCTCCAGCGGCTGCCGGAACGGCCGGCAGGTCCCGCTGAGAGCTGGGCGTCTCCGCGTGCACGCTGGACGCCGAGGCGCAGGTCGCGGTGGAGTTCCACGACTCGTTGGGCGCGTGCGGAGCGAGCATCGTGGCTTCTGGCAGGGGCCGCTTCCCCTCGTCCTGGACCTTGGTACCCTCGCGCGGACAGGTCGAGCGCCCGTAGCTCAGCCGGATAGAGCACCGGTTTCCTAAACCGGGGGTCGCAGGTTCAAGTCCTGCCGGGCGCGCCATGTCATGGACCACCCTACGTCCTACGCCGTAGTTCGCCCGTGCGG
>NZBA01000078.1 GCA_002686265.1 Planctomycetota bacterium | reverse complement strand
CGGCAGCCAGTGTTTGGAGGTCTGATCCTTGTTAGATAGACTAATTTGAATGTCTGGGAATTGTTTGTCATGGTAATCTGGATGGCCTTGGACGTTCATGGGTACTGTGTGCCATTCTGCATTGTGCTGATAATAACGTTATGCGTCTGTGTTGTTCCGGGCTCGTAAACGCTTTGTTAATTTTATTTCTGTATCGTTTTATCGTTTTGAGCCATGCTGTAGATTGAAGTTATGTATCAAGAACTTGAATGAGATCATGATTGCGAGCAGGCACTTTGATTAGTTTTGTTGTAGTCATCATGATTCTGCGGGTGAAGTCTGACTGAGCAGCATGTACAATGTGATTCTTTGGAGTAGATTTTTAGACTGGAGAACAGGTATGGCATTCTACATGTCATTGTTCTTGCAATATCATTGGACTTATATCCATCCTTCCCAACATCGCATGAGTTGCTACGTATCGTGGCAGAGTGGTTGTTTCGTTGTGATAGACTTTTGTTGTTTGTTTGCATGCTGATGTGTTGAACATGAAGTCACCAAAGAGTACGGAAGTTCTTTCAGGGTGCTCAAAGTGAGACGCGCAGTACAGTTCGTGGAAGCAACCGTGACTGTAAGCAGTGGTCCACGCTGGGTTGGGAACCACATGACATAATATTAATAAAATTATGACATTGTGATCGCCTTGGTACAATTCATCAGGTTTGTGAGACGTATTCGAACAACGGCAGTAAGCTTTATGAAGCCATACACCCCACATTCCACTAAATAACACGGCAAAGTAACGTGAATGAACAACGCACTTCAAAATCCTTCTGACAGCATACGTGCACACCGAATCAACAATGAACAACGCACTTCAAAATCCTTCTGACAGCATACGTGCACATAATAATTATTATTATGTATAACATCCTCCTCAAGACAATATCCACATGAGCTACAACGGGCCACACACTACATTTCCTTGCGAAATGCACCGGCGTGCAGCAATAGTCTAGTACGACCTACACTAAACGAACTGTTGTGCTGTGATGTCAAGGTCACCGGCGCATACCAAACTAGAATCCAAGCTCATAATAAGATGCACACAGAAAGTGTACCTGTCCATCACACCATCTCAAGCTGTGCCAAAGAAGTCAGTGCAAGGAAGCACTAAAATGTCGCACGGAAAACGGTGAAAGCACTAAGAACACAATTTAAACACTGTTTCAGAACACAAACCAAACTGATAAAGTCAATAATTGTACACCCAATCCAACAGACTACAAACAATAACGTCAAAGAAACAATGGAGCCACACACTCAAGTAAGAACAAGTTAAAACACTTTCCATGTGGTAACAGGGCCGTCTGTGCGCACTCACGTCTCCCTGCGCTGTCCAGTCAACTTGTCCAGGGCTTTCTTGAGAGACTTTTCCGTTACAATGACAGGGATCGTCTTTGGCAGGTACGTCCGTTCTGAAAAATTCGGTGCCTGGACCGTCACTGGAGTAGTCTCGGAAACATTTCGCACTGCGGCCGCCCTCCGAGCAGACCGAACGGTTTGCGTCAGTATGCGCTCTGTTCGCTCATCTCCATGCAGCAGTTGGCCGCGTTGCCTTCTGTTTTGCCTGTCTTGTTCCTGCTCTGTGGCGTGGAGGACCTCCAGGTTACTTGAAGATCCCGACGTTTGGTGTCGTGCTTCGGGCACCTCCTCAGCGCACATCTCCATGACGTTCGCTGTTCTCATGTCAGGAAGCGAGCTCGCTGTGTCCCAAAGTGAGGAGTTAGAAAATAGAATCACGGAATGCTCCAAACAGAGACAAAGACTTACTGCAAGGAAGATCATAACAGTCGCAAACTGTAAAACTTCGTGTAGCACTCTGTCTATTTTCTTCTTACAAGCCCATCGGCAGTTCTCTTCAACTTTATGCACTGCGACACGCATGCAGTGCACAGGGTACACAATCAGTCACAGCTGAACTCATCAACTCACTGGAGACAGGACTGCAATCCATGGGTAGATGTGCAACATCCGCTAACTGTGATGTGTCTGAGTCCATCCCCTGCAGTGTGTCACGCACAGCACAGGATGAACGTATTGTTGCCTAATTCTTTTACCGCACAATTCATGACGTCTCCTTCGTACATCTACAAAATGGCACGTTTCACTCCACGCCAATAATATCATTCTCCTGTCGGCACCACTTCCTTTTGAAGTATTACCTGCATGGCGGGATTCTGTCTCCGATGTTTTCCGTCGTCATGTTCTGCAAAAACACCGGAATCGTTGTCACTACGCATACTGCGATCACACATCTCTATTAAAACGGCTACGAACAATCAAAACATTGCCAGCGTTCGGCGTTGATGATACAAGCTTGCTGTGGTACCTGAGGTGCTCTTTCGCTTGCGAGTTTCTTCCAGGTTTGCCGCGATGGAGGTAGCACTTGCCGTCGCCTAGCGCATGCGAAATGAAAGCATAAGATAGACACACAATCATGCCAACCCCTGCCTTACGCACTCGTGTGTGTCGCTGCCATCCCCGATAGCACACAGAAGCAAAATGTTGCCAAAAAAGCAAACAAGAGACCGCACTCCACCACAGAACACGATGACAAACACGTATTCCCTGCGATGCTCCTTCATCTCACCTGCGTTCCTGCCCTCAGGAAGTGGTGTCCTGCACCGTCCGGAAAGTCCGTGCACGGTAAGCCATGAGTTGGTTAAAAGTTTCAACCATAGTGCACACAGGGTTATTGGATACAAGACTAAACGATAGCGCAGCGATAGCTTAAAGCGCGCCTATGTTAAGATATAACACCACCGCATTCTTTTGCAAACATGAGAAACATGCCAGAGCTGCTTTGAACACAAGCAGCGTTGTCATGCACAGTCGGATACCATTGTTATATTATTATTATTATTAACCATTACTAGCGGTCTCCCAGCCACAGATCAAAGTTTGCTAGAACAGACCCCCCTTGCGCGCCGCTCCACAGCATGTCTTATTTCTAATTTCAGCGTGACAGCTAGACAGACAGACACCAGAAAACGACGACGCTGAATGGGGGTCGCCTGCACACAACAAAAAATGAAGTCCCGTGCTCGCATTATTGTTATTGTTATTATGTCTCTGCGTCCTCCACACCTCCCAAGAATCCAACGGAACACAGGGCGTGCCACCCACGCTTGATGCCGACATACCAGTTGCTGGGCCAGATGTACCATGCCTCGGCGCTGAGGTGAACTCTGCTGCTCTCACACGACCTGTCCCTCCCCCAGTCAGCTCGATGGCGATCTCCTCAGCTTCTTGCCCTGTGGCAAAGGACGGGTGTTGGCATCTGGAGCGTCGCATATTGCGTTGGGAGGTGGTAGGAAAGAAACCGCGGGGCTGTTGACGCAAGTTCCGGTCCATGTAGTCTTCCGCATCTCCATCTGCTGTCCTTCTCAGGTCACCTGACTCCCTCGACACGTCGCCAAGAGAAGCATGACGTTGGTTGGACAGCGTTAAGAAGGGATACAACGAGGTTCGAGTTTGCGACACAAGGGTGTGAAGACCTGTTATGGGATTCACGTCCATCTGGTCCTGGAGAACTACTTCTTTAATTCTCTCCATCGCCTTCGTCACATCCTCTGACAGCTCATCGACTTGTTGAGGGACGGCGAGCGTAGTCTTCCGTGCTGTTCGAGGTTGCGGAGTGGCGGGGACGGACTGCAGCATCAAAATCAAGACAACACCGAGCAATTAGGCAAGAGATGTTGGGTCTAGTACCGAGAAAATCACAAGCAGCGAAAGCGCACCAGTTTCATGGCTGTGCATAACGTTACAACCGCACACTGCGTGGAACAGGACAGACTAATGTTTTACGAAATCAAGTTACGGACTTCCAACTCAACAGCAACATATCTATTAATGTTCTCTGCCCCCAAATGCGAGTCTGTGCGTGTTCCTCCTCACCACCTCCAGGATTCTACTCCCGAGCTTCCGAAATAATTGCTAAGAAATCACAAACTCACCGCCACTTCGAACGTTGCGCTTGGCACTGCTGCGGCTTCCTTCGTGAGCAGCACAGCCCTGGCCAGAAAGCAACGGGAAGAAAAATTACCCTTATGATTCAATGGACATTCAGACATCCCTTCTGTGCACACTTGACATAAATCACATAACCGAGAAAGAGTCAAAAGGAGAACACAAAAATATGCATGTAGCACCAACCATATGTGCTTGCACCGCAAAAATGTTTGTCTGTAGTGGTAACAGTTGCAGCACCACTCTACCACTTCATCTGTTTCCCGCGTGGTGCTTTCCACATCATACGACACCGACTGGCGTGTCGCACTGTGTACGAGGTACTCCCCAGGACCCATATCCACAACCAAGTTCTTGTCCTTCTGCAGCATTTCCTCGGCCTTCTGCTTGGATGACCTCTCCCGTCGTGCATTCGGCGTTGCATGTTGCAAGGCCTTGACGACGGCACAGTCATGGATTTGCTGTCCTACGCTTTCGAGGAGAAGGTTGACCAGGTCTGTCACCCTCCTCGTAGCACGACGTTGCAAGAGATTATTCTTGACATGAGAATGCCACCCCTCGCATCCATTGGATGTGTTCATTCCCTTGTACTGCACCTGCATCGCCAATCACAATGTTTAGTGTGTCCGTACCGTACCCTTTCCGGCATGCAACAAGCTCTTTAACAAAATCCCATGGAGGGCAAGAACAGTTTACTTGTAATTGGTTTGACAACGCATCGTTCGTCTCAGGTTCACGCGCGCAACTGTAAGGTGAAGTCCAGCAAGTCAACTACAAGCCTCACAGTGGGACGAAAGTGTGCATGGAGTTGTGTCATTAAACAAGCAAGGAGACCATAAACTGCTTCTGTGACGCATCACGTGCAGGGCTCCGCGCCGGCACCAATTTTTTGAGCCGGCTCGCTCACTCGTGGTGAGCCGGCTCGAGCCGGCTCATCGTAGAGTCTTTTGCAGTGCGACAAGGAATGCCTATACTGAACATTATTATGACGGTCTGCCAATCTAGTCTTGAGAGTCACGAGTCATTCACTCGGCAACCAGTGACTGCACTGCCCGAACACGTCTCAGGCTGACTCGGCTGAGTGACTGAGGCAACCGACTCAGGCTCACTGGCTCGCCGGCCGGCGCCGAGATTCTGACTAACAGAGAAGAAGAGTTCTGTGGTACCACTGACTCGTTGTGAGTGTTGCCATGATCCCTGAGGACCCGTTGAGTCATCCTCAGGCGCTGACTGAGGCATATCATGCATCAGCCCGAGAGCGCCGGGCCGAGGACCGAGGCTCGGCAGTGGGCACGAGCACACGGACCACGTCGTCGTTTACTCAGAGTCGTCGTCGTTTACTGTCGTCGTCGTTTGTTTGCTAAACGGCTCGCGCCGGCTTGCTAAAACCGCGCCGGCTCGCCTTCCCGAAATGAGCGAGCCGGCTCGAAAGCGAGCTGGCGCGGAGCCCTGATCACGTGATTTCAGGATGCATTGTTAAGAAGAGAAATACGACTTTTTGCATTGCTTAAAAATCCAGAGAAACACTCGTCGTCCGACAGATTACACCGAAAGGACTACAACCACTTTCGAACTTTGTGTGACTTACCCCAATCCGGTAGCACATCGCCCACTGTTTCACCTGCAGTTGCCATGCATACGAGCGTAATAAGTACAGTACCTCAAATCCGGTAAGAGTACAGCCGGACATGAGTAGCGTCATGCTAATGTGTTGTGCTGCTATTGCAAACACAACCAAACAATGCCGCACTGGAGAGAGGAACCCATGCTGGATAAATCAAGCACTAACCCTGTCGCTCGTCCCCCAGTGCTCCTTGAAGTATTTCATGAAGTCTCTGGCGTGGAATTCCTTGTGTTCGAGGAAGGTCTGCAAGGCCGCCGCGAAATCTTCTTCAGACTTCACCGTCATGAGCAGTGCCCCAAGCTCGCGATACAGCTGCTTTGTCAGTTGAGAGCGCTCCTCACTCGACCCCGACAGCTTCGCTCTCAACTGCTTTAGCCATGTCTTCGACACATGCCACCAGCAGAGAAAGTGGCACGTGTTGGGGAAAACCTCACGGATGCCGCTAGCGTAGAACTAGCAGCTGCGATACAATTTCAGCATTGTCAAAACCAAACGTCAGTTGTATGCAAATGGAGCGCAATGATCACGTGGGCACAACACGTATGTAATCCACAGCGTAAATATTGTTACAAGTTTTGCTCCAGCTAGCTATTAATTTGATTTGATTATGAATACGCTACACAGACTTAACAACAAACGTAGGTCACGCACTTGGCATCGTCCGTGACAATGGCAGTGGGATCCGCCTTGCCAGGTGCTGCACTCTTAATGGAACGTAACAGCGCCTCTGTCGTGTCTGTGTCTTCCGTATCGGAAATCATAAACGCGACTCTGCGATAGTAGCCATCCGCATCCATGACGTGCACCGTGGTCAGCTTGAACTCGTGCGCTGTGCATCAAGTACAACAACGGGGAAGAGTGAACGGGTGCGGTAGAAATGCACACACGCGCGAATACTTGGACGAGCCTCAAAGCAGTTCCCTTTCCCCTGTAAAATACGCTGTATGAACACTCTTCTCCTTTCAGATGTTTTACGTAACGGTGCGTTTAACACCACAGACGACCTAAAACTTAGCTGTACCAAAGCTACTCGTTCTCGTCCCGCATGCACGCAGAAAACATCGTCCCTCATAGTTTACCAAATAGACAAGTTATCTCAACACCTGAAGGTTCAACACAACCACACCAGCTCCTCAATACCTGTTGTGTGGTGTGTCGCGTCAAACGTGATGACACTGCCCGCACCGAAGTCCTCGTACAACTGGTGCTGAGACTTTGTTTGCAGCACGAGAACGAAACGATCCTTTCGGGAGAGATTCAGCTTCAACTGCCCCGGTAACTCTCCCTGTGCTTGCACTTCCGTCACTGACTGCGGCTTGTAGAGCAGGACAGGGTCGTGCAACTTGTCCCTGAGCGACTGAAGTAAGCATTCCAACTCCTCCACGTCGCTCCCTCGGACCATTGCACAGCTCTTGTCCAGCTTCTCTGCCAGATTCCGTACATCGGAGGCGGTGAGAAGTTCATCTCTTGTAGTGAAGTACGGCTCCCCGGTCCCATCCAGCTTCTGGAAACAACCATGCACGCAAGGGCGTCAGCACAGGGTGTGCATTGATATTCGTGTGACGGATGAAGGGACGGTGGCCAGAAACGGTCTAGAATTACACTGGAGTGGTGTTCAAAAAATCATGGCGTCCCCCCTGCGTCTTCCCGACAAAAAATAATATGGCGTTACCGACTTTGTACTTCTTCCTCGCAGAACTCGTACAAATCCCATGCACAATACGGCAGGCTAATATTGTATTATAATTATTATGATGTTCTAAGACGAAAGTAATTAGACTACGTTGTCACAGGCGCATGTGAATATGTCATGCATCCATAATTTACATCCACACAATCACGTTCTCACCCAGGACAGTGCCGCATGAATAAGCAATCACATCGCTTCACCTGCATAGCGAGGTCTTTGTGGAACTTCTCCATGATCTGCTTCTCAGATTTTCCCGACATGAGGTCGTTTGTGATGTGCGTCTTCATCTGCTTGCTCAGGTACGTGTGCCCCATGTTCTCTTCCCCAACAGGATGGCTGTGCAGGTTGAGAACTTCCACCGTGACGCGGTTGGGAAGAATGGAGACATACAGACGGCCAGGACACTTCTTCGTCCTAGCAGGTACCTTGCTCCTCTTCCGATGCTTGGGCACAGACGGGGGAGGTAGCTTGGTGTTGCGCAGATGCCGGTTGCAAACATACACGATTGACGTTGTGCTCGGTATGATCTTGCATTGTGGTCGGTAGGAGAGGACGTGTGTTACCTCGTATTCCTTCAGCCAGGCATCAAATTCGTCCCATGACGAGAACGACATGGAGAAGCACACCCGATTCTCCGAACACCACACATCATGGCATGTGGTGCAGTGCTTCCGAACTTCTTCCATCTTGAGAGGTATTGTACAGTCCGGGGCGGGGCACTCCATGCAGTGGCGGCGGTCCCCCTCCGATTTCGGGTGCGAAACCTTCCATAGGTCACACGGGTTAAGGCTAACGCTGCCGTGCTTCTTCCTGATGTGCTCTTTCAGTTTGCTCACCCGCGTGTAGGCATTGGGGCAGCCCTGCACGGGACAGCTTGTCCTGACTGAGGACGATGTTGAAGCACGCGGAGCAGATACGCCTTGGGCACTGGATGCGCGGGATATTGTGGATGTCGCGGTGACTACACCCTGTATTGGCGACTGCATGTCTTCCCGCAGATCCCCCTTCTCCCTCCCATGTCCTTCCCCATCACTGTTTCCATCACAGGAAGCCGACGGGTCATGATATTCACCGCCTGCATCGCTGATCCCGCCCCCCCCACCCCCCGAACTGACGTCTGGCAGGTCTGGGACACCCATGTCATCGTCCTCATCTTCATCACTCTCCGCCCTCAGAGCACTGAAGTACCCGCCGCACTTCTCGCCCCGTGCCGATGAAACGTATTCATCATGCACGCCCCCGCTGCCTGCGTTTCTGCAAACCACACGCTGCAATGTGCTCGTGAAAACTGCATCGTCGCATCCACCATTCTCAACCTCTTCATGACCTGCGCTGGTAACGCCGAATTGCTGTGCGAGCGTCTCCTCTCCCACGTGTTCAGGAAACGACTCCTCAACGGTTGCAGCAGGCCAGTTCTTTGGCTGCTCCAAACGGGGAGCGCTGGTGACGACAACAGGCAACGAGCATATCTCTGCCAGCGGCGGTGCTTCGCCCACGGGCTCCAGAAGATCGAAGTGGTCACCATTAAGATGTTCCCCTCTACAATCACCCATCGCATCCCTCTCTTCTTTAGTTGTGTGTAGCAAGAAGACGCAGTGGGAATGCGGTGTTGGGTTCTCCGTGCCGCCGAAAAAGTCGCTCACAACGATAATATTATCATGTGATCCATCGGTGTTACCAGCGTACGTAAAAATACACACGGGCACCCCACAACCCTCTGCCAGCCCTCGAGCATCGTCTTGTGTACCATACCCGTGAGGTGTGTTCACCTTCAACCGAAGCCCTGTCACGCATGCCTTCTCCTTCTCTATCCCAGACATATCTTCAGGTCGGCCCCAAGGATTGCGCTGCAGCGCAGCCACATCCGGGTATATTGTACGAGCGAATGCACTGAACAGACAATCGCTGTAAAGAGAAATGACGAAAAGCATGAGAGGGTTGTCGCATGTATACAGTCACTGCATTGTGCTGTACTAAGTAAAAGAAAGCACTCCCCACAAGGACAAAATTGGTGCTGTTATGCGGGAGCATGAAAGCGTTGCTGTTTCGACACGTTTCGATGTAACTCGTTGGGGAAAGCAAACGAGAACTAGAACCCAACTTTCAAGGTACCAAACGACAATGGAGTGACCTTCCTTGCGTCTGAAAAGAAACACATGAAAATTAATAAAGAGAGACTTACCCGTCTCCGCACGTCAGGTCCAACACGAACACGTAGGAGCCGTAGCCGATCTGGAAGAGAAACTTGGACGAATTCGGGACCTGATAAACGTGTTGCGCTGAAGTCAGGGCACTGCATTGCACCAGCAGAGTTGCAATGCCCGGTCCTCGATGTCACAGCAACAAGACAGGGAGTGGCGTGAAATAAAGCGGACAACGCGAATATGCTGCTCATCACATGCCACTTCAGACAAAACAAATAACACCGCAGCATAACTCACCTCCCTGTTCTGCTGGAGAGCACCGCACACCATAGAGTGCGAGGACCTTTCATCCATGTCTGGTTCACTTTGGTATGGAGGAGCACAGGGTACCGTGCGTGTCACCGCTGGAAACACGGTGCCTGCCTGCCATTCCTTAGATGACGTGCAAGGAAGGGCACAGCAGTAATAGGTGCCTTCAACATTCTGTACCGGACACCCAGCAGGCTTCAGCACGAAGTTGTGAACCCGCCCCCCACAGGCAGTGCACATATGCACGCACTTTTCGTCGATAGGGCCACCACATCCCACACACGGGGCAGATGTGGCCTGCATGGCACGCACGTCTCCCCTCCCTTCACCACAACGCTAAGATGGAATGATGGACACCTGCAATTACTTCCCCAAGCAGGGAAAGACAAAGCGTTTGAGTGCCAATGCAACCACCACAACCCCAACCAGCAATCGACGACGATCCCACCCAGACTCACCTCTCCCCTTCGCTGCAGTCGCACGAACACACCCGGAAAGTTCAATTGTCCATACACTGG
>NZBA01000077.1 GCA_002686265.1 Planctomycetota bacterium | reverse complement strand
ACCTGGTCCAGGTCGGTCCAGGTCAGCGTGTCCAACTGATCGCCACTCGTCGGAATCGCGTAGCCCAGATCGTTGCCCAGACCGATGTCGGCCAGGTGGTCGCTGAACGTCTGGTCCCAAATGGTTGACCCGACCAGGACCTTGGTGACTGTCGGCGACAGGTCGTCGTCGATCAAAATGCTGCCGTCCACGTCAGTCCAGATCAGGTCGTGTGGCTCGGTGCGCGGGGCCACGTTCAGCGGCGTGATGCCGCCAGAGGCGTCCGGGTCGACTGTGAACGTCAGGTCGGCCACGTGGTTCAGGCCCGAAGCGCTGGGCGTGGCGTTGAACATACTCATGATGATCTGCCCGCCCACAACGTTCGAGACCAGCTTCCAACCGTTGGCTGCGGACCAGTCGGCGCCGCCTGCGATGTCACCAGGCGTGACGTCCAGCAGGGTGTCATCAAAGTAGACATCGACCGTCGCGGCGATCACGGTAGCGCCCGGTGCCACGTCGATGTTCACCGGAACCGTGACGGTTCCGCCCGCAGAGGCGGGAATGAGCGAGGGGACGCTCACCTGGGGATCGACGCCGCCGGCGGCGAAAACGGTGGGGAAGCCGGGCACGTCGGGGATCTCGGGCCGGAGCAGGAGCACGACCTTCTGGCTGATGAAGGAGGCATCCTGGCCGGAGAGCGTGCCATTGCCGGTGGTATCGCCGAGGATCAGCGGGTCCGTCCAGCGGTGTTCGTCGAAGCCGGTGTCCAAATCCACGACGACGCGCGAGAGCAGGGCGGCATCGAAGGTGCTCAATGATCCGGCAAACAGGCCCACGTCGCCCAGGAACGCTGCCTTGTGAATCGCCGCGTCGCCCAGGGCCGGCAGCGTTTCGTTGATCCTGGCGTTCTGCAGCGTGATGACTTGTGATTCACCGTACGCGGCGATCGATGGCACGCTGGCCGTCAGCGCGTAGATGTCCCAGACGCCGGCCGTAAGTGGCGTGGTGCCCGACGCAGTAAGCTTCAGGACCTTCAAATTAGGGCTGACCGTGACCAGGTTCTGCGTGATGCCCCAGTCGTTGGGCAGGCCCGAATGCGGCGCCGCACCGCCTATCGGGATGTCCAGCAGAGTCGGGTCGAAGTGGATGTCCACGTCCACCGTCGTCACGCCGGTGCCGTCCGTGATGCTCACGGGTAGGCCGGCACCCAGGCTTTCAGGTGGCACGTTCACGGGCTGGCCGGCACCGCGTGCAATGTCCGGCATGAACACGACGTTCGTTGTGCTGCTGACCGTGAAGGTAGTGTTCAGATCATCGCCTGGCGTGAAGTCCGGGCTGGTGGCCCCGAAGCCGCTGTCGCCGTCCAACAGCGACCCCAAGGTGTCCTGGAATGCGTCGGGGGCGCTGCGGAGGCGTACCGTGTAGGCGCCCGGATCCAAAACGCCCGAGGCTCTCACCGGATCGCCCGTGCCCGTATCGAGCACGCTGGTCTTGACCCAGGTCAGTTTCCGTGTGGCCGCGTCGTAGTCCATCGACCCGAAGATCGGGTCGGTGCCGTTGAGGAACCCCTCGATGTCCGACGGGTTCAAGTTGGCGTCGAAGAAGATGCTGTCGTACAGGTTCAGCGGCAGCAGGGCCGGGTCGCGGTTGAAGGTCACCTCGAAACCGCTGGCAGTGGGAACGAAGTCGCTCACGCGGAACGTGTTCTGCACGACCTCGACAAGCACGTCGTCGCTGGAGACGCCGCCGTCACCGTCGTCGACCATCACGCGGGCGGTGAAGGTGCCGGTATTGCTGTAAGTGTGGTTCAGCGTGAAGGCCTTGCCCGTCAAAGGCAGCGGCTGGAAACTGCCGGCGCCGAACACGTCGTAGTTGACCTGTGCGGACCAGTTGTCGTTGCCCGGATCCGTGAAGGCGCCTCCGCGGACGAATGGCACGCCCTCGAATGCCGGGTTGTTGGTCGAAACCAGGGCGTCCGGTCCGGCGTCCACGGTCGGGGCGACGTTGATGATCGGGATTGTCGTGAACAGGTCCCCGGTCCCCCCGTCCTTGTCCTTGATCACGACGTGAATCGTTTTCGACGGATCGTCGTCGAGGAAACTTCCGGGGACCGTGGCGCTGGCAGATGCGGTGTCAGCGATCTCGCCGAGAGCGACCTCGATCACGTTGTTGTTGTTGAAGTCGTAGTCGTACAGGAAGCCCGCCAGCGTGTCCGCCGCCGAGGGGTCAAACTGGCCGGCAATGACGACCAGACCGCTTGATCCTTCATTCACGAGGCCGGGGTTCAGCGCCAGACCGGTGGGAGCGACATTGTTGACCGTCAACGGCAGGACGCCGGCGTCCTGGTGGAGGCCGTCTTCGTCCACGAGCGTGACGCTGATTTCGCCGGCCATGAAGAGGGCGTCGTCGTCGTAGGTGTGCGTCTTGATGCCGGCCGTGGTGTAGGTGTCCGCCTGGTTATCGCCCCAGAAAACGGCGTACTGCGTGATTGTGTCCAGGCCGGGGTCGTTCACCGCGCCGAGCGTGACTTGGTAGGCAGTGGAGCCCTCGTCGTGCGTCGCGGCGCCGATGAGTGTGATCGTGGGTGCGACGTTCGTAACCGTGAACGTGACCGCATCGGTGCTGGAACCCAGGTCGTCGTCGTCGACCTTGAGCGTGACGGTGTAGTCGGTGCCGCCCGGCGCATCGCCGTCGTCGGGCGTGAAGCTAAAGGTGCTGAAGGCGGGGCCGCTGCCGCTCGACGCGGTGAAAGGCGATCCGCCCTTGAGCACCTCCCAGTCGTAGGTGAGCACGTCCAGCGTCCCGGGCTCGACAACATTGGCGCTCAGGTCGATCTGCGTGCCTTCGGGGCTGGTGGTCGGCGCGCCGTCGATGGTGGCAACGGGCGCGACGTTGTTGACCGTGAGCGTTTCCGAGTCAGAGTCGGAGGCACCGTCGTCGTCGGTCACTGTGAATTGGACGCTGTGGGTGTCCGATACTGTTCCGTTGGGGTTGTCGTCGAGGTATTGGTGCGTGATGGAGAAGGTCTGGGATCCGGTGGCGCTGGGTCCGAACGCGACCTGCTGCGTGTTGTTGGGCAGGAGCGGATCGCCCCAGTCGATGTCAAGCGTGAATGTGTCGAGCGTGCCAGGGTCGGAAATGGTGCCCGCGAGCGTGGCGGTGCCGTTTTCGTCGATGCTAGGCGTTAGGGACACGCCGCTGAGCTGCGGTGCCAAGTTGACCACCGTCACGGATTGCGTGTCGGTGCCTGTGTCCGTGTCGTCGTCCGTGACCGTGAGGCTCACGCTATAGGGGTCCGAAGTCGTGCTCGACGGGTTGTCGTCCAGGTACTGGTGCGTGATGGAGAAGGACTGCGAACCGATGGCGCTGGCGGGGAACGTCACCTGCTGTGTATCGTTGGGCGAGAGCGGATCGCCCCAGTCGATGTCGAGCGTGAAGGTGTCCAGTGTGCCTGGATCGACGATCGTGCCGCTGAGCATGGCGGTGCCGTTCTCGAAGATCGCCGGCGTCAAGGAAACGCCTTGGAGCTGCGGTGCCACGTTGTTCACCGTGACCGTCGTGGTCGCGCCGGTCGAATCGCCGTTCACGATGTCCTCTTCGACCGTGACGTTCACGGGGTAGTTGAAGCTGGCCGACCCGCCCGGTGTCGTGCCGTCGTCGGCGTACGTGTGGGGCGCGTTGAACGAGAACGTGCCGGACGGCAGGTTGACGACGGTGTTGGGCGTGCTATCACCCCATTCGATCGTGACTTTATGGGCATGCGGGTCGTTCGCGAACGAACCGCTCAACAGCACCGACTGTGCTTCGTCCGTCGTGGGCGCATTGACTGCGATGATCGTGAGTCCGGCGAATCGGACGAAGCCCAGGTCGTTGTCGTCGCCGTCGTGAAAAACGGCCAGTTCGATCTGGGCGGGGTCCGTGCTGAAGAACGTGTTGCCCTTGGCTGCGATGTCCGGCGGCGCGCCCTGGGGTCCCACCAATCCCCCGTCGTTGTTCAGGTTCACGATGGCGCCGCCCGTGGCGCTGGAACTCGTGTAGCCGGAGAAGTCGTTGTTGCCGGCGCTGATACCCAGGCCGGTGAAGTTGCTGCCGACGCCGCTCTGGCCGGCGTCTACCACGCCATCGAACTGGATCAGCAGGCCGAACGTGTTGTCATTGAGGTCATTGTTCTGCACCAGTGCGACGCCGCCGTTCACGTTCACGCCGGTGGACGCGATGCTGTTGATCGTGTTCCCGTCGATCGTCACGCCGCCGGGCGTGGCCGTCACGCCGTCGACCAGGACGCCGTTGACGAAGTCCACGATCGTGTTGTTGCTGACCGTGGCGTACGAGGAAAATGGGACGTTGGTGTCGCTGAAAATCGTGCCGTCGTCCGTGGAAAAGACACCGCTGCCATCGCCCACGTTCGTGGCCATGCTGTCCTGTGCCGTGATCGTGTTGTTGTCGACCAGGACGGGCTTACTGGAATCAACGTTCTTGAACAGGACCACTGCCGTGTCCCGGCCGTCCGCGTCGATGTCGTTGTAGGAAAACGTCACGTTGCCGGCCGCATACTGGATGACGGCGCCACGGTTGTCCGTGCCCCCGCGCGCACCAGTGGTGTTGATCGTGTTGCCGTTGCCGACGCCGCCGATGAGACTGCCGTCGTCGAGGCCACTGAGGTTCATACCCACGTCGACACTGCCCGGACTGACCGTGCCGATGTCGTTGTTTGTGATCGTCACGGCCGGGGCGAACGATACGCCGTCGATGTAGTTGGTGCCGATGCCGACGTTCACGTTGTCGATCGTGTTGTTGTCCACGGTGCCACCGGCCTGCAGCAAAAGGACGCCCGTGGGCGCGCCCTTGCCGCCAATGTCGTCGATCATGTTGGCCGTGATAGAGTGGCCGGTGCTCTCGCTGCCGATGCCGCCGTCCAGGTAGATGCCGACCGTCGTGGTGTTCTTGATCAGCACGTTCGTGACGGTCAGGTTGTTGATGGGGCTGTCGCCGTCGGCGGGGTTGACCACCACACCACCGCGGAAGTGGCGTCCGTTGTCGAGCGGGCTGGCGCCGCCGGCGCCGTCGATCGTCAGGTTCTGGACGGTGATGCCGCTGGTGCCGAGGATGAAGGCGTTTCCGGACGAGAAGAGGGCGGTCCCCCCGGTGTCGGCGACGGCGGGGACGACGAACGTCGAGGTCTTGCCGGCGCCCGTGATGGTGATGTCCTTCTCGACAGCGATGTCCGATTCGGCGAATGTTCCGGCGCGCACGATCACGTCGCCGCCGTCGGCCACGCCGTCGACGCCCTCCTGGATCGTGGCGAACGAGTCGTAGCCGAAGATCTGCGCTGGCCCGCCGCCGTCGGGGTCCTGACCGGGCGTTGGGTTGGAGAAGTCGTCATCGACATAGACGATGGGTGGCGCCGCAACGGTCAGGACGACGTCGTTGCCTGTGCCGCCGTCGTAGTCGATAAGAAGCCGGAGATTGTGAAGATGCTGTCATCGGGCAAGCCGCTGAAGGTGCCGATCACCAGGTCGGCGCCGTCATTGGCAATGATGGTGAAACTGTCGCCGCCGGTGGGAATGAATCCCAGGGTCGCGTTCAAGGTCGCGCCGCCGAGCGCGACCGTGCCCGAAACGTCGAGCTGGTCGTGCCCGCTGCCGGCGGTCGTGCCATCCAGTTCCACCTGGTAGGCAGCACCCGCGGCGAATGCGAGGTCGCCGGTGCCGATGATGGCGGGGCTGGAGCCGGGCGACACCGTGCCGCCGCCGTTGACGTTCAGGGGGCCCCCGACGGTGCCCGCCCCGATCAGCACGGCACCGCTGTTGACATTCACGGTGCTGGCCGCGCCGGTCGCCAGGCCGTTCAGATCGAACTTGGCGTTGGTGTCGAGTGTCAGGTTCGTGCCATTGGGCACGCCGCCCGGACTGGCCAGGTCGTACCTCCCCGTGCCGTCTAGGAACAAGTCGGCGGGGCCAAATGCCGGATCGGGCGTGTCCAGGACCACGATGTCGCCCGCTCCACTCGTGATGGATAGCGATGCGGTCGGGTTCGTGAACGATGGCGTCTCGAAACTGCCGGTCGCACTGCGCAGTCGCGAGCGGTTGTTGGCCGGGCTCGCGTCGTCCTCCAGGGAGGCCACGTCGGGGCCAGCAGGTAGGATGAACTGAATATTGGCCACCGACCCGAAGTTCATCAGGACCGGCTCAAGGTTTTCGAACGCGATCGTTCGCGCGCCCGTTCCGTCGTCAATGCTCAGGTCCCCGGCGCCCGGGCCGGTGGCGTCGTAGATAACGTCGTTCAGGATGCCACCCTCGATGATCAGATCGTCTGACCCGGCGCCGGAACCGCCATCGTAGTCGATGCCGCCGCTCGGCGCGATCGGGTTCAGGTTGCTGAAGTCCACCACGAGCGTGTCGTCGGCGGTGCCACCGACATAGCGCAGGTCCGGGATCTGGACGGAGTTGAAATCTGTGAAGGGCGTCCCGCCGGACGTGCCGCCGATGTTGGCCGTGTCGGGCACCGAACTGGACACCGACACGACGTTGGCCACGTTCGGTGCCACGAAGATCGCCGTAACGGCGCCGGACAGGAACGACGCTTCGGTCCCGCTGAAGTCCACGGGTTGACCCGCGAACGTCACGCTTCCGGGCGTGAATGAGATCGTGGAAAGGGCGCTGCCGTCGCCGACGACGTTGAGGACGTCGTTGTCCGGGCCACCGTCGTAGTCGGTCGCAAGCGGCAGGGGATCGAGCGAGTGGTCGACCGTCAGTTCGTCCAGGCCGCCGCCGGTCGTGACGCGGATCAGGTTGCCCGATACGTCGACGCGTGGCACGCGCACTTCGTTGGGGCTGACTTGTGTGCCGACCCGCGTGCCCAGCGTGTTGTTGGGGTCCAGGATCACCAGTTCATCGCTGCCCGCGTCGAACTGGATCGTGATCGTGTCGTTCTTGCCGGGAGCCGGTGTGGTTGTAATCGTCGCGACGTAGGTGATCGCGGTGTTGATGCAGATGATCGGGGCCGCGGAACTGGCCAGGGAAGCGTTGAAGTGGATGGACGGTGGTCCGGTGTCGGGCGGACCGGGGAACACGGAGTTGTCCGTGAAGATCAGCGGTCCATCGCCGCACCCGCTGAACGTGTTGCTGAACACGACCGTGTCGATCACGGCACCAGCGGGGACCCAGTCCAGATCACCGATCTCCAGTGACGGCGCAAAGGTCCCCCCGAACGAGTCGAGGGTCGTGGCCACAGCCGTGATGATGTTGGCCTGGATGTCTACGTCCCAATCCCATCTGCTAGATCCTCCGCTGGCCGCGGACTCGAAACCCAGGAACTCAGGGCCCGGCCCGACGACGGCCGTCTCGAATGGGGTCGGCAGGTGGTCGAAGCGAAGGTTCACCGTGTCCCCGGTCAGGCTGCCAGAGCTCGAACCGATGTCGTCGATCAGCAGCTCCCCGCCCGGACTCAGTTCGACGAGCGTCGTGGGGAACACCCAGTTGAGGTTGTTGCCCGCGTCGATGCTGCCGAACGCGACGATCGGGGCCGTACTGGCGTTGGCGTCGGAATCCTGGACATCGACGGAACGGATGTCCAGATCGGATGGATCGATGGCGACGAAGAGCCACTGCAAACCGGGCACCGTGCTGCGCAGGCGCAGTTCGTTGTCTGGGGCGCCGGCGAGTGACAGGAACGCGTCGTCCGCGACAAAAAAGTTCGCCGACGCTTCCACACGCAATGCGCCGCCGGCGGAATCAACAAGGAACGTGCCGCCGGTCGACACGGCCACGTTGGCCACCGTGGTGTCTGCGCCGGGGCCGAGGATTTCGAACGTGCTACCGCTCTGGACGATCGCTTGCCCGCCCACGGCGAATGTGAGGCCGGCCGCGCTTAGGGGGTTCTGCACGCGGCCACCCGCGTCAATGATCAGGTTCGATCCGAACGTGGTGTCGGCTTCCAGGAAGACGTCTGCCCCAGAGACGCTCGCTGGTCCGTTGAAGGAACTGGCCGAACGCACGGAAAGTGTGCCGCCCGTTATGGTCGTGATGCCGTTCACGGTGGCGCCGCTGTCAAGTGTCAATGATGTGCCGGCGTCGATTGTCAGGTCGTCGGTCGTGACGGGCGACGTCGTCGTGACGGTGCCGCCGCTGACAACGACGTCTCCAAAGTCGCTGCCGCCGACCCAGTTGCCGCCGCCGTCGAACGTGAGCGTCCCCGTGCCCTTGGTGTAGGTCGCGACCGTGAGGCCGGCCTCCGTGTCAACGTCACCGCCGCCGGAGGCGTCCAGTGTGCCGATGCCGGTCAATACTGCGCCATTCACGTCCAGGTTTCCGCCGTTGAGCGTGACCGTGTCCTGGATCACCAGGCCTGACTGTGCCGTCAGGTCGGCGCCATTTAGATCGATCCCGAAGCCGCTGATGGACAACAGGGGATTCACCGTTATCAGGCCGCCGCCGTCGAGCGTGAGCGTGCCGGTGGCGGCGCTGATGTCCAGCGTGCCGCCGACTGTCAACGTGCCTGAAAGGGGCTGCTGTGTCAGCGTGCCGCCCACGACAACGTTGCCGAAGCTGTCGCTGGCGGCAACAGTGATCTGCGCACCGTCGAGGCGCAGTGAGGCGCCCGCGATATCGGCGCCGCCCGCGGACGTCCAGTTGCCGCCGACCGTGATCGTGCCGGCGTCCGCCGTCAGGGCGCCGCTGCCGGCCAGCGTCAGATCGCCGGAGATACTCACGGCCGGATCCTGCGCGCTCACGTCCAGCGCGCCGCCCGCATCCACCGTTAGTGCGTCCACATCAAGCGTCGTGCTGTTCTGCGGCGTGAGTGTCGAGCCGCTCGCCACGGAAAGCGTCGCGTCGATCGTCGCGCCGGCCGCGAGTGTCAGGGTTGCGTTGGCGCCGGTGATTCGAATTTCACTTGCGGGCGCTCCGCCGCCAAAAGCGCCGGTGGCCGACACGTCGCCGCCCACCGTGATTGTCTGGCCGCCGAGGTTCACCTCGCCACCGCCGCTGCCGTTGAAGCGCAGGTCTGAAGTGAGTGTCAGACCGCCGTCGAGTGTCGCGGTCTGCGTGTAGTTGGGCAAAACGATCAGGCTGCCGATCGTCCCAAGTGCGGCTGTGTTTGTCGCCGGCTGGTTCGGCGCCAGGTTGCTGAGCGCACTGAAGACAGCGGGTTCGGTCGCGCTGGGCACCGTGCCGCCCGTCCAGTTGGCGCCGTTGGACCAATCGTCGTCGCCCCCTGCGCCAATCCAGATGCGGCCGATGGCCCATCCGATCGTGTTCGAGTCGAACGTGGACGCGCCCGCGATCAGCGGCGTCTGTTGCCCCAGTGTGGCGTCGCTGTCGATGACCGACAGGTTGTCGAACGTCGTGAAGGTGGCGTTGTCCACCTCGATAGTCCACGTGGTCGCGTTGTCGATCGGGTCGCGTAGAGTCGTGGGGTTTGCGGGGTTGCCCGAGATGGAGAACATCGGCGAATTGTTCACGTCGACGCGCCGACCCTCCGCGAAATTGACGAGGATGTTGTCTTGATCGACAAGGACAGTGCCGCCATTGACGATCAGCGAATCGGTGCCGTTGCTGCTGAGGATGTCGAGCGTGATGTCCGGGGTTGAGGTGGCGCGAAGCGTGCCGTTGGGACCAATCACGGTGGGGGCCGCGCCGCCGACGACGCGTAGATCGGTCCCCAGGTCGAGCACACCATTGTCCACCGTGAGCGTTCGCAGCTCGAAACCAGACCCCACCGGTCCGCTGATCTGCACAACATCCGAGGCGGCCGCCTTGTCGATCCTCACGTCGCCGAACGTGACGGGCGTGCCGGCCAGTGAGACGATTTGGGGCGAGGCCGCGCCGCTGAACGTCACACCACTGCCGGCGCCCGCGGTCAGGCTGCCGCCGGGAACGACGCTCAGGTCGCCTTCGGCGCGCAGGGTCTGGCCGTTCAGGTCCAGCGTCGATGCGATCGTCAGGTCACCTGTCGTGAGCACGTCGCCGACGAGCGTCACGGTGCCCGTGTCGACAGTAACGCGCCCGTAGTCCTGTTCGGTGGCGCTGCCCCAGGCGCCCGTGCCGTCAAAAGTCAGCGTTCCCGCGCCGTTTGTGTACGTCCCGACCGTTAGTCCGCCGCCGGTGTCCACGTCGCCGCCGCCGGAGGCGTCCAGTGTGCCCGCGCCTGTGATGCCACCGGCGGCCACGTCGACACCGTGGACGCCCACGTTCAATGTGCCGCCAAGGTCGATGATCAAGGCTGCCGTGAGCGGT
>NZBA01000076.1 GCA_002686265.1 Planctomycetota bacterium | reverse complement strand
CTTCGCCGTCAGAGCGGACCTGGAGGTCCGCGCTCCCGGCAGAAACCACTACTTCACACCGTGGCGCCTGCCGCGCCGTTGCTCCAGCTCTCCGTCGCGCAGGTGCTGATCCGGGAGGAGCGCAGCGATCAGCTCCTCCGGCTCCGCGTCGCCGGGGTCGACGTCCATCCCGATCTGGGCCAGGGCCCAGAGCAGACAGGTTCCGGTGAGGTTGCGCTCGGACCGCCGGCGGCGTTCGAGGCCGGCCTGCAGGTCCGCGAGTTCGTGAGTACCGATGACGAAGTACGCGGCGGCACGCACCTGCTGGTTGGAAGCTCCGGCGAGCTTCTTCACGGTCTTCTTCAGCTCGCCGTCGAGCGGAACGTTCGCGAGGACGAACAACCCGCAGAGTCGGTCGAGCCGTGACGCCTTGCCGAAGACCAGCCGAATGCCGTCCTGGATGAGCGCGTCTTCTCCACAGGCCCCCAGGCCACGGAGGAGGTTGGCGCGGACGCTGCCCTTGCGTTCCTTCCTCAACGCAGCGAGGAGCACGGGACCGCTCTCGCCATCTCCGATCTTCTCGAGCGCGACGGCAGCGTGAGACCGGGTCGTGGCATCAGGGCTTTCGAGCAGAGTATGAAGCACACCGAGGAACCGGTTCTGGCGCGACTCACCCATCGCCATGATCGCTTCGAGCCGGTGCAACCTCGGCGCGCGGCGGGTGGTCTGCTTCTCGAGGAACGACACGACCCGTTCATCGTCCATCGAGACCAGGCTCGAGAGCGCCGACCGTCGCTTGGACAGGTTGCGGTTGCGGGCATTGGCGATGGCGGCGTCGACGCGCGCGTGCCTGCCCCCCCTCTTCTCCTTCTTGAACAGCTGGTAGGCGCCGTTGATCTTGTTCCGCAGCTCCTTCGGGCTCAGCGTCCAGACGTGGCGGGCGAGGCCCGTCTTGCCGTCGGGCGCGAGCCACACGCACATCGGACACTTGACCTTGCCGTCGGGCACGAGCTCACCGCGCGCCCAGGGCTCGATCCTGACGTGATGACCGCACGTGATCGATCCGAACCGCTCACAGACCGGTCCCTCATGTCCGGGTGGCGACGCATGGGTCCCCAGACACGACACGAGACAGACGAAGTCCCGGCTGGCCTGGATGATGTCGCGGCGACGCAGGTGGTTGCGCGCGATCTCCTCGTTGGCCTTCTCGTTCATGGTCATGAAGACCATGAGCGGTTTGTCGAGCTTCCTCGCCTTCTCGAGCGCCGTTGCGTGATCCGGCTCCCACGCGATGCCGTCGGGGTTGCCGGACCGGAATCCCGTCCGCTGTGCGAAGACCGGGACGTCGAACCCAATGAACGCGATGAGCAACAGGAGTGTGGTGCGGACCATCCCCCTACCCCCTCTCCAGGAAGCCTGAAGTCAATTAGCCTGAAGTCCTCTCCGTTCCGCGCTTGCGCGCGGCGGCGCCCCCGATCCCCGAGGGTACGTCCGTGAATGTGACGTCGCTCGTCGCGGGATCGCTCTCACTTTTTCGTTCAATTTGGGAAAGATCTCAGACGAATGCCCGCCCCTCCCACTCCTCGCTCCGACTCCGGCCCGGCTCCGGGGTACCCCGGCACCTACCGCATCGACCGGAGCTGGGAGTGGAACCTCGCGCATGGTCCGCAGTGGAACGGCCCCGTGCCCGATGTCCCACCGACGCCGGCGAAGACACTCCTCGGCCTTCCCGTACGCAGCCGGATCGGCGTCGCGGCCGGGCTGCTGCTCGGGTCGAAGTGGGTCGAGCTCTACGCGCGACTCGGGTTCGACGTGTTGACGTACAAGACGGTGCGCAGCGCCGCACGGCCCTGCCATCCGCTACCCAACTGGGTCTACGTCGACGCCAAGAACGGGGTCGGCGCGCGCGACGCCGTGCTCGTCGTGGCCGATGAACGGCCTGTGCGCGTAGCAAACGTCACGTCGGCGGTGTGCTTCGGCATGCCGTCGGTGGCGCCCGAAGCGTGGCGGACGGACGTCCGGGCGGCCCGCGACGCGCTCAGCGACGGTCAGGTCCTCATCGTCAGCGTCGTCGGGACGCCGGGGGACGGCGGCGAGGATGCGCTTGTCTCTGACTACGTCGCCTGCGCCCGCGATGCCGAAGCATCCGGTGCGCACATCGTCGAGGCAAACCTCTCCTGCCCCAACGTCAGCTCCGCCGAGGGATCGATCTACGAGGACCCCGGACTCAGTGAGCGGCTCGCGAGTGCGCTCCGCGACGCGATCCCATCGACCCCCATCCTCCTGAAATCCGGCTGGTTCGACGACGAAGCGCAGCTCGGCGAGTTCGCGCGAGCAATCGCACCGCACGTCGACGGCGTCGTCATGGTCAACGGCATCGCGCGCCGCGTCGTCCGGAAGGACGGGGCGCCCGCGTTCGGCAACGTGACCAGCGTCGGGATCCTCGGGCGCGCGCTCCACGCGCCGGCACTGACGGCCGCGCGCGCAGTCGCTCGCTGCCGCGACGCACACTCGCTGGACCTCGCCATCGTTGGTGTCGGCGGGGTCATGACCGAGCATGCCCCCACCGCCTTCTTCGACGCCGGGGCCGACGCCGTCGTCATGGGCGGCGCGCCCATGCTCGACCCGCTCCTCGCCGTCCGGATGAAACGCGCCCACCCGGACTGGTGAGCCACGCTACGATCGCGGCATGAGCTGGACCTCGCAACTAGTCACTCTGGTGGCCCTCGCCGCCGCCACCATCGCTCCCTGCGTCCTGCTCGCGGGAGAACCTCGCCAGCAGAGCACGACATCGCCCATGACTGCACCGGCATCACCGGTCCCGTGGGTCACCTATCAAGGCCAGACGCGGCTGGTCCATCACGTCATGGTGAACTGGCTTGCTCAGCGACAATTACATCGCCCCATCAGCGACAACTACACTTCCCCACCGACGGTGACCTTTCGTAGCTCGTAAGCTCCCGCCCTTCTCTGGGTTGGGGAGCACAGCGTGCGAACGACAGATCGCCAGGTGAGGCAACTGATGAAGGAACTGGAGAAGCACGGCCAGATGGGCCGCGCAGCGCTGAGAGCGGGGATGGACCGCAAGACAGCGCGCAAGTACGTGGGGAGCGGCAAGCTCCCGTCGGAGATGAAGAGAGGGCGGACGTGGCGTACGCGGAAGGACCCGTTCGAGGACGACTGGCCGCAGATCTCGGCGCTCCTCGAATCGGTTCCCGACATCGAAGCCAAGGTGGTGATGGACCACCTGATCGCGAAGGACCCGGCCCGTTACCAGGAGGGTCAGATCCGGACACTGCAGCGCCGGTTCAAGACATGGCGGGCGACGGAGGGTCCGGCGAAGCGGGTGTTCTTCCCGCAGGAGCATCGTCCTGGCGAAGCGATGCAGACCGACTTCACGTGTGGCAACGGGCTCGGGGTGACGATCGCGGGCGAGCCTTTCCCGCACCTGATCTGCCACTCGGTGCTGCCCTACAGCAACTGGGAGTGGGTGAGCGTGGGCCGGTCGGAGTCGATGGCGGCGATCCGTCGCGGTGTGCAGGCGGCGCTGTTCGAGTTGGGCCAGGTGCCGAGCTTCCACCAGACGGACAACTCGACGGCGGCGACGCACGAGCTCTCCACGGGCAAGCGGGACTTCAACGAGGACTACCTCGCGTTCGTCGAGCACTTCGGGATGGAGCCGAGGACGACGGCGGTGGGCGAGAAGGAGCAGAACGGCGACGTGGAGGCGGCGAACGGGGTCTTCAAGCGTCGCGTCGACCAGCTGTTGAAGCTCAGGGGGAATCGCGACTTCGACAGCGTCGCCGAATGGGAGTCGTGGCTCCGCGACGTGGCGAGGCAGGCCAACCGCGGGCGGCATGGCAAACTCGAAGACGAACTCGAGCACATGCTGCCGCTCCACACGCGGAAGCTCCCGGAGCACAGCGAGGAGACGGTAGGTGTCTCCTCGCGGAGCACGATCCGCGTGAAGAAGAACACGTACTCGGTGCCGTCGCAGCTCATCGGCGAGCGGGTGATGGTGCGCGTCTTCGACGACCGGCTCGAGGTCCTCTACGGCGGGCAGCTCCGCGTGACCGTCGAACGTCTTCTGGGCGAGGGCGGCCACCGGATCAACTACCGGCACATCATCGAGTCCCTGGTGCGCAGGCCGGGGGCCTTCCCTCGCTACCGCTACCGGGCCGACTTGTTCCCGGGCGAGGTCTTCCGCCGGGCGTACGACACGCTTACGGGGGCGCTCCCCGAGCGCATGGCGGACATCGAGTACCTGCGCATCCTCCACCTTGCGGCGAGGACCATGGAGTCCGAGGTGGAGGCGGCGTTGTCGCTGCTGTTGGAGGCAGAAGAGCTCCCGCGGTCGGACCAGGTGAAGGCCCTGGTCGAGCCCAAGAAGCCCGAGCTACCCGAGATGGCGGCGCCGGTGGTCGAGTTCACGAGCTACGACGAATTGCTCACGGCCGAGATGCGGGGCACGGGATCATGAAGACGAAGCTGAGAGGATCCGATCCCGAGCGCCCGTCGCTGGAGATGCTGCTCCGGCAACTGAAGCTCCCGAGCTTCGCGCAGTCACACGAGGAGGCGGGCACGCAGGCGGAGAAGGAGGGCTGGACCTTCCGCCAGTACCTGCATCATCTCGCCGAAGTCGAGGTCGAGGATCGTCGGCGACGGCGGATCGAACGCAACCTCAAGCACTCGCCCCTGCCGGCGGACAAGACCTTGGGCACCCTCGACACTAAGGGCCTCCCCAGGAAGGTGAAGACGCAGCTCCCGGGCCTGTGCGAAGGCAGCTTCGTAGAGCGCGCGGAGAACGTGCTCGCCTTCGGCCTGCCGGGCCGCGGCAAGAGCCACACTCTGGCCGCGATCGGCCACGAGCTGATCCAGCGTGGCTACCGGGTCCTCTACCGTCCGGCTTTCCTGATCGTGCAGCAACTCCTGGTCGCGAAGCGGGAACTCGAACTCGACCGTGCGCTCCGTCGACTCGACGCCTTCGACGTCGTCGTGATCGACGACATCGGCTACGTGCAGCAGAGCCGCGACGAAATGGAGGTGCTGTTCACCTTCCTATCCGAGCGCTACGAGCGGCGGTCGGTGATGATCACGAGCAATCTCGTCTTCTCCGAGTGGGACAAGATCTTCAAGGACCCGATGACGACAGCCGCGGCTATCGATCGCGTCGTCCACCACGCGACCATCCTCGAACTCACCGGCTCAAGCTACCGAACCAACGAGGCGAGGAAGCGGAACAAGGACCTCAACGTCGACGACGACAACGCGGGAAAGGAGAGCAACGAGAAGTGACCGGATCGCACGATGGCCGCCCCCCATGGGGGGCGCCGCCCGCAGGGCGGCCGTGCCGAGCCCGGCGCAGGGCTACGCCCTGCACCGGGTCCCCTCGGCACGTGGGCAACGTGCATCGGTCGGTACATCAACCCGATGGACACAGTGGGGAGGTGTAGATGTCGGCAGCGGGAAAAGTAATTGACGCTGAGCAGATGTTCCCGGCGCGGTCGACCTTGAGGCCGTCAGGTAGCCCGGGGCGGCCTTCCTTGAACCATGGCGTGGCATCGAAGAAGACCTTGCCGTTGGCGATGGAGCCGTCCGGCTGCACGTCGTAGACCATCCAGATCGCCCGGTCGGGATCGGAGCACGCGACGTAGAGTTTCTTCTCGTCTGGAGATAACCCGATGCCGTTGGGTCGCGTGATGTCCTTGGTGAGAAGGACGGGCTCGGTGGATCCCTTGGGCAGCCGATAGACGCCCTGGAACAGGAGCTCCTTCGCGGGATCCGCCATGCGGAGTTCGAGACCGTACGGCGGATCGGTGAAGTACAGGTCGCCGCTCGAGTGGAAGGTCGCATCGTTGGGGCTGTTGAGGCGCTTCCTGCCGTAGTGGGTCACCAGCGGCTCGAAGCTCCAGTCCTTCTTGAGGCGTGAGATCCTGCGGTCGCCGTGCTGACAGAGGACCAGGTTCCCGCCCGGGTCGAGGAGCAGCGCGTTGGACCCGGTCTCGCCGCCACGAGACGTCTCCCCCGTGTAGCCGGAGGGCCGCAGGTGGACGCCGAGCCCCTCTCCTTCCTTCCACCTCATGACCCGGTTGTTGGGGATGTCGGAGAAGACCACTGCCCCCTCCTCCGGCAGCCACACGGGCCCTTCGCACCACGCGAAGCCGCCGGCGAGCTTCTCGATCTTCGCATCCACGGGGATGAGGTCATCGAGGCGCGGGTCCAGGCGAACGACCTTGCCCATCTGCTCACCGCCTGGACCGGACGGCGGGCTGGCGCAGCCAGCGGCGAGGAGCAGCACGACGACGGACATCGTGATGGGGTCCTTCAGGTGCGATCGCGCGGCCTTCGCGTCCTGGTCCAGGAACGTATCGACGGACGTCTTGTCCGGGAAAAGCAACATCGTGGCTCAGATGATAGCCGGGAGGCGCGCCACGGTGCTTGCTCGGCTATCATGCTCGCACCTGGTGAGGCGTCAGCCCGGGGCAGGTCGTCCGGGGAGACGATTGGGGATGGGCGACGCCTTGCCGTTTCGTTCCGGCGCGTCGTGATCGAGGCGCGGGCCAGCCATGGATGTGAACGAACACACCGTCATCGAGTTCCGGGCTGCCTACGCCAAGGACCGAGCGGCCGGATGCCTCCAAGGCCTGGATCACTATCAGGCTCTCTTCTCCGGTTGCGACGACGTCATCGCCCGAGAATTCGAACGACTCGCCGGGGATGACGGGGAGGCGCCGGATGACGATCTCCTGGCAACCTCCTTGATGGGCGCGACCGTTCGCGAAACTACCGCAGACGCCAGCACCGGACGACGAACCGAATCCACGAGCCCCTACCGACTCGACGAGAACCTCGGCCCCTACCAGCTCGAGGAGGAGCTCGGCCGTGGCGGTCAGGGGGTCGTGTATCGGGCCACCGATACCCGCATGGGTCGAGCCGTCGCGCTGAAGATCCTCCGCCACCTCGGGCCCGGCGCGGAACAGATCCTGGAGCGATTCAAGCGCGAGGCGCAGGCCGCCGCAAAGACGGAGCACCCCGGAGTCTGTCCGGTCTATGACGCGGGCATCGAGGACGGCATCCCGTACATCGCCATGCGCTACGTCGAAGGGAGAACCCTCGCGAAGTGCATTTCCGAGACGCTTCAGGACGCGGGGACTCGTGAAGACACGATGGTCGTGGACTTCGAGGTGCATGAGGAGCAAGCGAGCCCCCCCGCAACCTCATCACCGACGCCCACGGGGCCCCAGAACCGTTCCGATGTGATGCAGGCCGTCCTCCTGGTCGAGCAGACCGCCCGCGCGCTCCATGCGGTGCATGAGGCCGGCGTCATCCATCGAGACGTGAAGCCCGGCAACGTCATGGTCACTCCATCCGGCGAAGCCGTGGTCATGGACTTCGGCTTGGCCCGGGACGAAAGGTCGGATCTCGAAACGCTCACCCGCACTGGTGACTTGTTCGGGACTCCCGCATACATGTCCCCCGAGCAGCTGAGGTCCCAGAAAGAGCTCGACCGTCGTACGGACGTCTGGTCGTTGGGGGTGGTGCTCTACGAATGCCTGACGCTCGTACGTCCGTTCAGGTCGACCTCCCGTGAAGGCCTCTACCAGGCCATCCTCACGAAGGAGCCCGACTCCCCCCGCCGTGTGAACCCGTCGATTCCCAAGGACCTTGCCGTCGTGATCGCCTCCGCTTTGGAGAAGGAGACGGATCGGCGGTATCAGACGAGTCTGGACCTCGCCGAGGATCTCCGGCGCGTGCGTGAATACGAGCCGATCCTGGCGAAGCCCACTCCGCGTCGGATCAGGCTCACCCGCTGGTCGCAAAGGAACCCCGGGCTCGCAGCCGCCTTGGGCGGGCTCCTCCTCGTCCTTTCCGCCGGTCTCGGGACGAGCCTGTTGTTCCTTGGCCAGAGCCTGAAGGAACAGACCGAGAAGCAGAAAGCACTCGCGGCATTATCAGATCTCAAGGCCGACACGGATGCTGCCCTCGACGCCTATGCGGAGGCGCTCGAGAAGGAGCAGGTGCGGAACGAGAGAGCAGAGACTGCCAACCGCACCCGGCTCCAGACTCTCGAATCCGAGAAGACGGAGCTTCAGAAGAAGCTCGCCGCTGCGAACGCCCTCCTGAAGGAATCGGAGGAGCTGAGACGAGCCACCGAGACCGACCTCGAGGTCTCCCGCAAACGCATCGCAGCCATCGAAGAGGAGCGCGACCGGCTCAGGAAGGAACTCGAAGGTCTTCGCAAGTCGCTGTCCGCGGTTTCCGGTTCCGAGAAGCTCGAGCGCCTGAAGCAGGAAGTCACGCGCCTCTCCCGACAGGTCCAGTCATTGGAGCGGACCAAGGCCGATCTGCAGGAGCGGCTGTCAAAGGAGGAGTCCGATCGGAAGGCACGAGAGGTGACGAACGCCCGCCTCGTAGAGCTGAAGAACGAGCTCGAACGGAGGCTGATGCAGCTCACGGCCAAGCCTCCCGACGCGGGGTCAGCTCCAGCCAAGCCGCCAGCGTCCAAGAAGGCCGCCAACCTCCGGACACTTCAACTCGTCAATCGGTTCAGCCACCCCATTCGAATCAGGAGCGTGGTCGCAAGACTGCCAGGCGGGACCGAGACGCAAGTCACGATCCCGGGCGGGGACATCTCGAGCGCGAGTCGGACGACCCAGGTCTCGATCCCTCGAGGCACCACATCCGTAGCGATCACCTTCTGGCGTTTTGATTGGAGGAACCGCCGCTTCTTGAGGCGAAACGTCGTCGTGACGCAGCGGATCTCGGGCAAGAGCACTACGGTGGAACTACGGTGAGGCTACGCGCGGGTAGAGAAGACTCTGGTCCACCCAGTCCACGAGTCGCTCCACTGGGATGCGCGGGTTGAGCATCGCGTCGACCATGTCGGCAGTGGCCAGGTTCTGCATGTCCTCGACCCCTCTTCGAGAAGGCGCGACTCGTACCATACGTTAGCCCGTGCCCACGGCCTCGACCTCGATCCACGTTTCGCCTGGTTCCGGGAGCGTGATCCGGGCCGGCGACGCCCCCCCCTCCACCCGGGTCAGAACTCGAACGGTAGAATCCACCGACCCCGCTTCTCGAAGCGACGTTTCGTCGAGCACCCTGAACTCGTGCCTCGGTCACCGGAGGGCGGGCCTCCCGCCACGACCGCCCGTCCGGTACTCAGACCAGTTCGTGCCCGGGTACCCGATCTGGTAGTCGGGGTCTGCGCGCGGGATCGCCGACTCCATGTCTCTCGGCCCCCTTCCCAGCATCATCCCGATATCGCCGCGCAGGAACGACAGGATCTGTGCGCCAGGCCGCTCGCGATGAGACTCTGCGTCGGTTCGCCCTCTTCACGCACACCCTGGGCGACGACGACCGGGCATCGGTGTCAGGGCGAGGACACCGAGGGTCGCCCCCATGATGACCTGGCCCTTGAGCTGGGTATCGACCCGCAGCTATCGCTGTGGAGAGACTGCCGAGCCGAGGGTCTGGAACGTGAGCATTCACTGCACGCCCGCGCAGGTCAGCCATCCGCCTCAACTGCCAAAGAGCACTACCGCCCGAGGCTCAGCCTTCGCCGGCCATGAAGTCGAGCGGCGGGGGCTCGTGCTCGGTGAGTGGCTCGAAGCGGTCACGAAACGACTCGAGTGGAAGATTGGCCGTCGACGCCAGCCTGGCCAGGCGTTCCGGGTTTTGGAAGTCGGTCCGGCGCAGCCGAAGCATGTAGCGCCGTGCGACTCGATAGCGGACCGAGTTGATGTCGACCCCGCGGGCCTTCGTTCGTCCGGTCTCGGAGTCCAGCATCTCGGAGAATGGGACGGGAACGAAGTGTCCGCCCTGGATCGAGACCATCGCCGAGTGCCCGCCCTGCGAAAGGTACTTGGCCGCAGCGTAGCCGAGCTCGCGGGTGTACTCGAGGTCGAAGGGGATCGGGTCGGCGCAACGCAGCTCGTAGCCGATGTTCTTCGAGACCACGGTCACGGATTGACCGAGGTCAGTGAGCCGGGCCCGCACCTCGCGCTTCAGCAGCGCGCCGATGTCGACCTCGGCGAGGCGAATGTGGCCATGATCGTCGCGTTCGACTTCGTCCAATCCGGCGAGATCGTTCGGATCGATGCCGTACACCACACCTTCGGCGACGACCGCGACACCGTCGCGGCGTCCTCGGGTGAGCCCGGTGATGATCGAACCCACGAGCGTGTCCGCGATGACGGAGAGCGGCGTGGGTTCCTGCCCGAACTCTTCTGGAATGAGCGTGACGGTCGCACCGGCGGCCTTGCCGATGCCGAGAGCAAGATGCCCGGTCTTGCGGCCCATGGCGATGATGAAGTACCAACGGCCGGTCGTGCGCGCGTCGACCATCATGTTCTCGACGATCTGCACACCGACGGAGCGCGCGGTCTGGTACCCGAACGTATCCACGGGCGCAGGAAGGTCGAGGTCGTTGTCGATGGTCTTTGGCACGTGCACGACACGGAGGCGACCGCCCGAACGCTCAGCGAGCCTGAGCGCCGACAGTGCAGTGTCGTCGCCGCCGATCGTGATCAGGCGCGAGATACTCATCGTGTCGAGCGACCGCAGCGCCTGGTCGAGCAGCGCAACGTCGCGCGTGGGGTTGGCCCGCGACGTACGCAGCTCGGAACCGCCTTGGAAGTGCAGGCGACTGACCCGGTCGATGTCCAGGGGCGTCACGTGGTGAGTGTCACCGCGCATGATCCAGTGAAAACCATCCAGGATCCCGACGACGTCCCAGCCACCAATGACGCTGCGGATCGTGGCCGCTGAGATGACGCTGTTGATACCCGGAGCGGGTCCGCCTCCGACCAGGATCCCTACCTTCTCGCGATCAGCCATGGTTCGGTGACTCCGGTCTCAGCGCCGGCGATTCCGCATCTCGATGATCGCGTTGGCAAAGGCCTCGCCGATCAACGCCATCGTCTTTCCGCACCCCAGGTAGTGGTAGCCGGCGTTGGATGCTCCACGCTTCCACGTCTTCTCGTCGTCACCAAGGATCTCGGTCCGGTACTTGGCTACGTAGGCCTTCTGCTCTCGCGGCGTCATCTTGCCGTCAGCATTGGCGTGCTTCTTGTGCTTGTTCCGGAGGAAGCGGACCATCTGTTTGACCTTGCCGTTCTTGGCATCGATGGCAGCCAGCGGTGCGTCCCAGAATCGAGCGGTCTGCACGGCCCTGACGGTCCCTTTGAATTCGGGCATCGAGGCCGGCGCGGCCATGGCTTCGCGGAAGTTCCGATGAACGCTGCGCTTCTTCGTGTCCTCGGGCTTGATGAGGCCGCCGACGCCCATCACACCGATGACGAAGGGGAGGTCGGGTGCCTGGAGATCTTTGCGGACGTCCCGGATGAACGCCGCCATGCACTTGCCATAGGCGTCGTAACCACCGGGCTGGTCGCGGTTCGGGTAGGTGCCTCGGTCGACCATGTCGTTCCAACCCTGGAACCACGCAAAGCCGGCGAGGGTATGACCGGCCTTCTGGTCGTAGGCGGGGTAGACACGCTTGATGTCCGACAGCACTCCCTTCACGTGGTCGATCATCAGCCGGTAGTACCGACCCGTCGCAGCGACCTTGTCTGCTTTCGCCTTCTCCACGTCGGTCTTGCGTTTGGCAAACCTCGCGAGTTGATTCTCCTTGAACACATACGGACCAGCGGACGGCGGCCGAAAGTCGGTGTGCAACGACTTGCCGCCCCATGCCGTCTTGATGAGGAGGACCGGGCCGTCGATCGCCTCTGCCATCGTGAGGCCGAAAGTGAACTCGGGGCCGATCTTGCCGCCGTCCTCGTCCGGCCGACGGCGCGCACCGTAGCCGGCCGTCAGTCGCCCCTTCCCCTCTCCGTCTCCCACACCTCGCCCCGCGGTCAGATACGAGATCCAGACGTCGTCACAGACCGTCGGTGTTCCATCAGCGCGTTGCATCCTTGCGAGCAGGGGCGCGGTCTTCGGATCGTCACCGATGTAGGCGAACGTCTCGACCTTGGCGTGGCCCTGCATGTTCGACTGGCCAGCGAGGATGAAGACGGTAAGAGGCTGTGCCAGGAGCGGCGCAGAGAGGAAGGTGAGGACGAGTGCGACTCGGTTCATCGGGCGTCTCCTACAGGACTGACTGGTCTCTCGTCCATCGAGCGGGACGTCCCTCCTGGGGCGTCGAGTCGAGAAACGAGGACAGCCAAGATGTTAGCCGCCGACGGTTCTGACCGAGCGAGGAACGGTGGCCGCGGTGCGCAGGGACGCCAGATCAGTCATCCTCCACGAAGGTCTTGAGACGCTCGAGGGCCGCATCCCATCGTGCGTCGATGCGATCGAGGTCGTCGCGGGTGCCGAGCCGCACAGATTGGACGGATTCTGCTCCCGACACCAGAACCGCGACGGGGTGGTAGGTGGGGCCCGTGCTGGTTACGGTCCCGGCGAAGGAACCTTGGGAGAACGGGCCATGAGAGTGACTGCCACGCTGGTCGTTTCAATCCTCGCGGTGCTGTCCCTGGCCGGCCTCGCCGGGCAGAAGCCCTCGCCCGGGGGCCTCCCGGGGGCCGACTCAGCGGAGACGCAGACCCGCGATTCGATCAAGTGGGTCCGCAACTACTCACAGGCGCTCGCCCGAGCCCGGCAGAGCGGCAAGCCGATCTTCCTCGAGTTCCGCTGCAAGCCGTGAAGAAACGGTCGACGCTTTGACGCACGGGTCGTGCGTACTTCGGAATCCACCAAGCGCGGGCAGTTGATGTCCCAGTTCGTATGCGTCCGCATCACGACGATGGCCGGGATCGACATCAACCTCTTCGATTTCGATCGCCACAACGCTCTCTACTTCTTCGTCCTGAACGCCGACGAGCAGATCTACCTGCGCTACGGCGGTCGCGATTCAGCGTCTGCGACGACCTACCTGAACCTGAAGAGCCTGGAGCTCGCGCTCGAGCAGGGTCTCGCAGCTCACGAACAGTGGAAGGCCTCAGGACGGCCCAAGACGAAACGACCGTCTCCTCTGTATCCCCGGGAAATGGACCTGCTCAGACGACGTACGATCAACCGGCGCAGGTGCGTGGAGTGTCACCTCATCGACGACTACCGCGCCCAGCAACTGGAGATCGACGGAGAGCTGAACAAGCTGAAGACCATGTATCGTTCGCCGGACATCAAGAGCCTCGGAATCCACCTCGACGTTCCGCGAGGTCTCGTCGTCGGGGAAGCAAAGGGGGCAGCGGCGACCGCGGGCATTCGCCAAGGGGATCGCATCGTGAGGATCGGTGAACAGCCGGTGCTCACCTTCGGTGACTTGCAGCACTACTACGACAAGACGCCGAGAGACGCGAAGCGCATCCAGTTGACGGTCGTCCGAACGAACGCGGGAGATCGACAGGAGAAGCGCGCACGGATCGACCTCGAGCTCCCCCACCAATGGTGGCGCACCGACCTCGATTTCCGCAATTGGTCCATCGACCCTCTCGTCTACTATGAATCCCGTCCGCTCACGAAGAACGAAAAGAGCGAGCACGGCTTGCCGGCCAACGGTTTCGCCAGCCAGGTCACTCACGTCGGCTCCCTGGCGAAGCGTGCGGGGCTTCACGACCTGCAGGTCGGAGACATCACGTACTCCGTAGACGGCACCCAGGCCGACGAAGTCGCGGACAGCACCGAGCTGTTCATCAAGCTCAGGAAGGACTCAGGGGATCGGCTGAAGATCGGAGTCATCCGAGATGGAAAGAAGCTCGACATCGACCTCCGAACGCGACGGCGTACCTTCCGCAAGTAGACTCCCCGTCATGACCCCGTTCAGCTTTCGTCTCTTCCCATTCCGCGCTCTCGCTACGTTCGCGGTCGCAACGACGTTGGGCCTCGCCGGGTGCACGCACGGCTCTGATTCGAACGCAACGAGCCCGCCCATCGGTTGGACCGATCCCGTCGCAGTCGGCGATGAGCTCGAGCCCGTGGTCTCCTACCGAGCCCGGATCCAGCCAGAGTATCTGGTCATCGAAGCGGAGCACCTCCCCGGGTGGCACTCCTACGCCATGGACAACGTGGAGCGTGCCGCGGCGAAACTGGCGGGAGCGGAGTCGCTCGGCATCGAGCTCCCCACGAGCTTCGAGGTGCAGGGTGCAACGGTCGTCGGCACCTGGCTCCAGACGCCGCCCGAAGACCTCTCCGACCTGGAGATCCAGTGGTTCACCTGGGGCTTCAACGGGACGGCCACCTTTGCCGCGAAACTCGAGGACGTGGGCGAAGACCCCGTCGTCATCGCGATCCGTGGACAAGCTTGCAACGCCGAAGGCTGTCGCGACGTGGACGTGCAACTCCGGCTCGACCCTGAGACCAATCGCGCTCTGACCGCTCTCGATGTTGGTGCGCTGATTCCCTCGCAGAAGCGAGCGAACAAGAGCAAGTAGCTCTGCGAGACGTCTGAACGACACTCGATCCAGACCTCTCGAGGTTTCACCGCGCGGTGACTCGCCTGGCGAACCGACGCGCGGGACGGGGAGTCCGTCGAGAATCCCAACACCCGCCGGCCCGGGGTTCGGGAATCTCGAATACGTCGGCGCGTGGAGTGTCGGACACCGCGACGAACAGAGGTTTCCACTCACAACCCACCCGAGGCTTCCGAGAAGAAACAACGGCTTCGAAAGGAAACGTGGGCGCTCAAGTGGTTCACGGCCTCCAGAAGACCCTGAGGGAACGCCTTGTGAACCCGGTCCGTGATCCGTTGAGAGTCGTCCAACGCCGACACACGTACGTGCGTTCGGTGGCGGGGCTTCTCTGCCTGGTAGTGGTCTTGGCCACCGCCGCCTGCGGCGGGGGCGGAGCCGGCGGAGGAGGCGGCAACGCAACTGGTCCAGTCACGGCCCAGCGCGCGTTCATCCCGGCCACGCCATCTTCGTCCGAGGATGTGATCAACGTGTCCACGGCGGGCGGAACCGTGGTGGTAATCGAATTCGGACCCGAGTCCGTCGACACAGACGTCGTCGAAGTCGCGATCGAGAGCTTCAGCGGCGAGGTCGTCGAGACGACCACGATGGGATTCGCCGGCGAGGGCAGGTGGCTCTCCATCCAGGCGATCAGTAGCGTGTCCCTGGGATCTTCCAGCTGCGCAAGCCTCAGGGCCTCCTCCATGAACTCCCGACCCAGCGGCAGGTTCCCTCTCTCCCCCTTCAAGAACGCCCAGCCAAGCCCGGAGAGCCAGGTGGTCACGAGCCGCCGTTCACGTTGCGGGAGCGGTGTGGAGGCGAGCTCGCGCTTCAATCGCGCAAGGGGGGTCCTATCCCTCACCAGTCGACGCCCGTCCAGAAAGGCGGAATACACCGCGGCCATGAGCTGCGCCAGCCTGGGGTGCGTGGGCCTGATGGCTGCACACCTGGTCCACACGGCTCGCATTCCGATGGGTGAACCGCCCCGGGTTCGCCGGAGACTCGTTTAGTTGAGTCCGGCCACCGTAGCCGGGGTCTCATCGTGT
>NZBA01000075.1 GCA_002686265.1 Planctomycetota bacterium | reverse complement strand
TCTAGCGCCCAGCGTCAAGAGCGCTTCGAGTAGTGCGGTACTCTGCTGTCGCAGGTGCACTGATCGGTGTGCGACACCGTACCTCTTCTGGTCTCCGACGGAAGCGACGCCCACGCCCGGGAACTCGCCTCGGGCAACCGCGAGAGACTCCAGCGCCCAGCGTCAAGAGCGCTTCGAGTAGTGCGGTACTCTGCTGTCGGAGGAGCGCTGCTCGGTGTGCGACACCGTACCTGTTCCTGTACCCGATCCGGCAGGCTCCCGTCGGGAGCGGCGCCTAGGGAGTCCCTGCTGGTGCGGCCGGTCGCCCGGGCCGCCGGGCGTGCTCAGTCGGCGCTGGGCCCGAAGCTGAAGCTCGCGACGCGCCACGCCTGCAACGGCATGGAGCGTTGGAGCGTGATGGTCACCTCCCCGGGACGCTCGGGGTCAGTCGATGCGTACACCCCATGGGCGGTCTGGGCGAGGATGCCGGTCGAGTAGCCCCCGGCCACGGCGGTCAACTGGCCCGTCTCCCACCCCAGCTCGGCCAGGTGCGGTTCCAGCTCGTCCAGGCCGGTGGAGGCGATGGTCTTGGCCGCTACGAGCAGCGCTACGGCGACCACGGCGACGAATTGAAGTGTTCTCTTCATGTTTGTGGGCGGAGATTTGCCGAGGGTCGTCCGGTGGAGGGGAGTGGACGGACCCCAGCGGTCAAGGACCATCGAACCCTACGGGCAGAAGGTCACCGTCAGGGCATCCGAGAGGTTGAAACCCGCGCCGCCACCGTCGGGGTCCCGGAACCAGAACTGGAAGTGGCGGGTGTCCCCCGCGATGAGCTGCCCAGCCGGCACGGGTGGGTTGGTGTTGTCGAGCGCATGCGAGGCCTGTCCGGAAGACCCCGTGTCCAGCGGCGGCAGGCGGAAGAGGCCGACGCCTCCGGGGCTCACGCAGCGATTCCCGTTGCCGAAGGGCACCTTCGTCTGGCCTGCGCCGTAGTAGAAGATCCCCGGCTGGTTCAGGGGCAGGGCGCGCACCTGTAGCACGAAGTCGTTGGCCGCGATCGAGGCGGAACCCGTGTAGGAGATCGCCGCAGGCGCACCGCTCGAGTTCGCCAGGGCGGTGCAGTAGGTGCTGACTGCGCAGCCGGTGCCAGGAACCTGGGCACGAACGTGCACCTCGTCGGGCTCGCCGGCGCCCCCCGGAGCGAACAGGTCGAGATCGAGGGTCCCGTCCACGGGCACGACGTCCGCATCGAAGCGGAAGGTGAAGGTCGTCCCCCAGCGCAGGGCATTGGGCTCGGGCTGGCCGGGCGCGCCGGAGGGGACGGCGACGGTCCACTCTATGGAGTCGGCTCCCACGTGGATGTCCCAGTCCTGCGTGTCGAAGGGCTCTCCGGAGTGGTGCGCCACGCCGTGGAACTCGGCGCCGGAGACGCTGGCTCCTCTCGGGAGTTGCAGGCGCAGCCCGTCCGCGGCGCGCGCGGAGGTGAGGTTGTGGACGGCGATCTCGTAGTGCCAGGTCCCATCACCGTTGCTCGTGGCGCGGCTGCCCACGAAGAAGCGCCCGTCCCCGGGCACGTCTGCCGGCTCCAGGGTCACCAGCGGGTCCGCCTCCTGCCAGGCGTGGATCGCCGGCTGGGTGGCCCGGGTGTAGTCGGTCAGGACGAGGGGCCAGCCGCCGTTCACGAAGCCGCCCTGAACGGCCGGACGCCAGGAGGTGTTGTTGTTGCCGTGGCCGGCGGCGGCGTCGTCGGGGTTCACGTACTGCACCTCGGCGAAGTAGGTGGCGCCGACGTTGAGGTCGGGATCCAGGTCGTCGTTGTGCACCTGCAGGCGCTTGTAGATGGCGTCACCGGTCTGGCCCATGGTGCCGTAGGGGAAGGGGAAGTCCCCCGTGACGGGGTTGATCTCCGAGCGCGGACCGAGGCCTCCCACTCCCCAGCCGCCCTGGTCTCCGTTGAGCCCGGCCCAGTAGGTGTCCGCACAGCCGACGCCCATGATCTGTCCGCTCCCCGGCGGGATGCAGGGGCAGCAGTAGTCCTCCGTGGCGGAGGCGAAGCCGTGCTTGACCCAGCTCATCCCCACCTGCTCGAAGCGCCCGTGTTGGAGCCGGTAGAGGTTCTGTCCGATCACCGGGTGGTGGTTCGTGTCGCCCTCCCAGGGCATGGTCGAGTCACCCACGTTGCAGGCCGTGGCTCCGATGGAGTAGCCGGTGATGTCGCCGACGGTCCCCCACTGCAAGGTGTCGGAGATGTTGCCCACGATCACGTCCGGACCGGGGGGCGGGTTGTTGCAGTCGGTGGCCGAGCCGCCCTGGCTGATCTCCAGCGCGCCCGGGCCCGCCGTACCCCCGTTGAAGGAGCCGATGCGGATCAGGTAGTCCGTCCCCGCCGCGGCGAAGAACGCCATCCGCGAGCGCAGGCCGCAGGCGTCGTCGTTGCAGGTCAGGGCGCTGCCCTCGGGGCAGCCCTGCCAGGGATAGACCGCGAGCTGGGTGTCCCAGCTCGCCAGGTTGCAGGTCGTCATGGTGGTGGCCCCGTCCCAAGGAGCGGTCCACACGAACCAGACGTCCTTCCCGATGGGCCCACAGCCGGCGTCCGGCGCCCCGTCGGTGGTGGCGCTGGAGCAGTCGAAGGCGAAGACCCCCTCCCCGGTGATGGGCTCGGCGCTGGCGCAGTCGTCGTTGGCGGGAGGCGCCGCGACCGACACCGAGAGCGTCCCCGTCCCTGTCGCTCCGTTGTAGCCGCCCACCTGGATCATGTAGGTGTTCCCCGCCACGACGGTCGCGTCGACCACCGACTGGAGGCCGCAGGAGTCGTCGTTGCACGCGACCACCTGGGTCGGGCAGCCCGCTCCGTCCCACAGGGCGAGGACGCAGTCGTAGTTCGCGTCACACATCTCCAGGAGCGCGGTGCCCGTGTCCGTCGCGGTCCACTCGAACCAGACGTCCGATCCCATGTTCCCGCAGGAAGGGTCCGCATCTGGACCGGTCGCGCCGTTCGTGTCCACGGCATGCAGGCCTGGGCCGGCAATGGTCGGGGCGCTTGCGCAATCATCGCTCCCTTGGGCACCCGCCTGGGCCCCCATCGCCGAGACCAGGCCGGCGATCAGCAGCGAGTGCAGGACAGGGCGGTGGGCGAGGTGGTGGGATTGGTGCATGTGAGCGAGTGCGAGAAGAGGGGAGTGGAGCCGTCCAGGTCGGGACGAGCTCCGGCCCCCATGCTACAGGGCTCCGCGAGTTTCAGCCCGGCGTCGCGTGTGCACCCTCT
The DNA here is from genome assembly GCA_002686265.1 of Planctomycetota bacterium. Classification (GTDB taxonomy): domain Bacteria; phylum Planctomycetota; class UBA1135; order UBA1135. Next base: position 3,193 of record NZBA01000075.1, on the reverse strand, counting down.
CCTCCTTGCCCGGGAGCGGTGGAGCCCCTCCCTGGCCACGGTCCCCTCCCTCGGGACCCTCCATCCGCCATGGACAAGTGCAGGGCTTTCCCGGGAAGCCAGCGCCCACATGGGGCGTCTGATATGGTGTCCCCGCCACCCGGTCGAACAGGACCTCAGGTAAGCGACGATGAGCTCCTATGACCGACTCGTGATCCGTGACGCTCCCCCGCAGGAGCTGGCCTATCTGGTCGAGCTGACCACGGCCGAGCTGTGCAAGCATCCTCGCTGGACGCGCACCGCGGGGACGGTACCCGGCTCAACGGGAATTCGGGTCCGGATGGGAGCGAGGAACTGGGGCGAGAGGGTGCTCCTCTCCGTCGAGGAGAAGAGCATCCGGATCCAGTCGGAGTCCGTGTTCATCCCGTTCTCACCCTTCAAGAGTCCGAACGCCGCGAACGTCGAGCGCGTCCACGCGATGCTCCGCAAGGCCGTGGAGCGCGTGGCAGCCGAAGGCCTCCCCGCGGCAGAGCGCAGCGCCCGCGAGCCCGCCTGACATCTGGCAGCCCTCAAGGCCGCGCCGGTCGAGGGGCCAGCGCCGCCAGGGCCACGGCCAAGCACATACGAGAGCGAGGCGTGCAGGGTGTCGCGCAGGCGGGTTCGCGCTGCCCCTCAGCCGGATACGACAGCCCTCCGCTTGACTTGCATCCGGCCCGCCATCCTGGGCCCGGCCAGGTAGAGCGGCACCCCGACCTAGACCCCGTCTGGCCCCTCGATGAGCATCATGTTCACGATCGCGAGCTGGCGCACTGCCTTGGGCCTGATCTACGCAGTCCCGGATCGACGATCTCAGAGCACACCACGCCGACCACTTCGGGATCTCGTAGCCTCTGTGCTTCGAGAGGCCTGCACGCTGTGCTCACGTTCATCTCTGCCGTAGCGGTTCTCCTCGCGCTGGGAGCGCTTGGCCATTTCTCCTCGAAGCGAACGGGATACACCGTGCTGGAGCCCCTCTCGCCAGCCGGGCGCAGGCTCTATCGGGTGCTCGCCTGCCTGTCCATGGTGCTGAGCGCTGCGCTGCTCTTCGCTCTCTATCGGGCCTACCGGGCCTCCGTCGAACCCGGCGACTTCTACATCACGACCGACTGGCGTGGGTACGGGGCATTCGCCTTCATCCTCTGGTTGTGCTTGAGCGGCCTCACCTGCTTCGTGGCCACGAACTTCATCATGGGCGGCTACGTGGATTCGAAGCCCTCGGGCAAGCGTGGCTACACCCTCCAACAGCAGGCCGCCCTGGCTGCGGCGCGCTCGGCACACAAGGCCACCGGGGGCAACCCGCTCGTCCCCCTGTACGGCTTCGTGATCATCAGCCTGCCGTGCCTGATGGGCATCGGCCTCATGCAAGACAGGTACGTACGCCCCACGGAGCGAGGCCTCGCTCACGTGGGGTTCTTCGACGTCTACGAGGACGTGCTGCCCTGGGAGGACATCGCCGGACTCTCGGTAGTGCGAGTAGACGACCCGGACGCCGGACCCTATGTGCGCTGGAACCTCACCTGGACCGACGCCGCGGGAAACGAGGTGATGGTGTTGGAGAACAGGAACATCTGGCGAATGATGCCGCACACCATCAATGCAGCCGTCGCGCATCACCAGGCGCGCGGCATTGCGGTGGATGACCCGCGGCCGACAAGGGACAAGTACCTGCCGGAGCCCTCGGAGTGACGCCACGGTCGAGTAGGGTGCGGTGATGCTGCTCCTTCTCCCGCTCCTGCTCCCGGCCCTCCCGGTCCCTTCCGACGACTGGCCCCAGTGGCGCGGCCCCGAGCGGGACGGGGTGTGGCGCGAGGAGGGTGTGCTCGAGGCCCTGCCCGAGAGGCTGGAGGCGAGATGGCGCGTGCCGGTCGGCTCGGGCTACGCCGCACCCTCGGTGGCGGGCGAGCTGGTCTTCGTGCTGGACCGCCAGGAGGAGCCCGAGGAGGTCGAGCGCGTGCACGCCTTCGACTGGCGGACCGGCGAGCGCCGCTGGACCGCGAGCTACCCCGCGACCTACGCCGGCATCAGCTACCCCGCCGGGCCGCGCTGCGCCCCCCTGGTCGCAGGCGGCCACGTCTACACCCTGGGCTCGGTCGGGCACCTGCGCTGCCTGGACGCGGGGACCGGCGAGGTGATCTGGGGCTTTGACCTGCGCGAGGACTACGGCATCGACCAGGAGCGCATGCCCATCTGGGGCATCAGCGCCTCGCCCATCCTCGAGGGGGAGCTCTTGATCGTCCCCGCCAGCGCGAAGGACGGGGCCTGCCTGGTCGCCTTCGATGCGAAGACCGGGGAGGAGCGCTGGTGCGCCCTCGACGACCGGGGGAACTACTCCGCCCCTATCGTCATCGACCAGGCAGGCCAGCGCGTACTGGTCTACTGGTCCGGCGACCGGGTGGTCGGCCTCGACCCCGCGACCGGAGGAGAGCACTGGTCTGTGGACTTCCCCTCCACACGCATGCCCCTCGGTGTCGCAAGCCCCGTGCTCGCGGGGGAGCACCTCTTCCTCTCCGGCTTCTACGACGGCAGCCTGCTCCTGCGCCTCGACCAGTCCGAGCTCGCCGCCGAGAAGGTCTGGTCCCGCCGCGGCCAGAACGAGCGCAGCACCGACGCCCTGCACGTGATCATCGGCACACCCCTGGTCCTGGGGGAGCACGTGTATGGGGTCGACAGCTACGGCGAGCTGCGCTGCCTCGAGCTCGCCAGCGGCGACCGGATCTGGGAGGACCGGACCGCCGTGCCCCGCTCCCGCTGGTCCACCATCCACATGGTCCAGCGCGGCGAGAAGACCTGGATGTTCAACGAGCGCGGGGAGCTGCTGCTGGCCGAGCTCTCCCCCGAGGGTTTCTCGGAGCTGGGCCGGGTCAAGCTGATCGAGCCCACCCGGGGCCAGCTGAACCGGCGCGACGGGGTCTGCTGGTCCCACCCCGCCTTCGCAAACCGCCACGTCTTCTTGCGCACGGACGAGGAGCTGGCCTGCTTCGACCTGTCGGCCCGCGAGTAGCCGTCCCGGCCCAGTTGTCTCCGCTCAGACGCGTTGTCAGCCCATCCTGGGAGAGGCGCGGGACGCATCCCACACGGCGGAATAGTCGCGGACATGGGCAGTAGCCTCCGATTAAAGGCGGGCCGCCGCCGAGGTCGAGACTCAAGAATGAACAACACACCCAAACTCCCCGAT
>NZBA01000074.1 GCA_002686265.1 Planctomycetota bacterium | reverse complement strand
CTGGCTGTCCGTGACGCTGCCTGGCTGTCCGTGACGCTGTCCGGGACGCGGGCTAGCAGCTCGTTGGCATTCTCCTAGCGGGCTGCTACGCGCCCCACCGCCAGCGTGTGTCGATCTCAAGGGCCCCCCCGAGCGTGGCGGCGACGGGACAGGTGGCGGCGGCGCGCTCCAGGGTAGCGCGGGCGCCCTCGTCGAAAGCGCCGGGCACGCGGACCTCGACCGCCAGGCGCGCGATCTTGCGCACGGGCTCGGACTGCATGATCTTCTCTACCGTGACCGAAGCGCCCGCGACGTCCCAGCCGCGGCGCTCGGCGACCATCCCCAGGATCGTCAGCAAGCACGAGCCGAGGGAGACGCCCAGGAGATCGGTGGGCGAGAAGGACTCGCCCTTGCCGTGGTTGTCGGTCGGCGCGTCGGTCACCAGGGTGGAGTCGGAGGGAGCGTGGACCGCCCGGCAGCGCAGGCCGCCCTCGTAGGTGATGCGGGTCTGGACCATGCGCACACGGTAGCGTATTCCAAGGGCCACCATGAACGACCTGCGAGACCGACTGGCCCTGGGGACCGGGGCCTCGGCCGGGATCGGCGCCGCCACCGCGCGCGCCCTCGCCGCCGCCGGAGCCGAGGTCGTCCTCGCCGCCCGCCGCGCCACGGAGCTCGAGCGCGTGGCCGCCGAATGTCCCGGCGCGCGCACCCTAGTCCTCGATGTCCGCGACGCCGCGGCCGTCGAGCGCGCGGCGGCTGACCTGCCCCTCGACATCGTGCTGGCCAACGCCGGCTTGGCCTACGGCGTCGAGCCCCTGCAGGCGGGAGATGCGCAAGAGTGGAGCGCAGTCATCGACACCAACGTGAAGGGCGTCCTGCACACCCTGCGGGCGGTGCTTCCCGGCATGATCGAGCGCGGGCACGGAGACGTCGTGACCCTCGGCAGCGTCGCGGGCCGCCAGGTCTACGCCGGCGGCGCTGTCTACTGCGCGACGAAATTCGCCGTCAAGGCGCTCTATGAGACCATGCGCCTCGAGCTGTGCGGCAAGAACCTGCGCCTGATCACCGTCGACCCGGCCATGGTCGAGACCGACTTCAGCAGAGTACGCTTCCGGGGGGACGAAGCGTGCGCGGATGCGGTCTACAAGGGCATGACGCCCCTCACTCCCGAGGACGTGGCCGACGCCGTGCTCTATGCCGTCACGCGTCCTCCCCACGTCAACGTCGGCGAGCTCGTCCTCTGGCCCACCGCCCAGGCCAGCACGTCGCTCGTACACCGCTCGGAGTAGACCCGCCCATCCCCGGTGTTGTGGGCGTAGAATCGTGGGATCGAGGAACGACGCTCGCGCGCCGACAACTGGCGCACCGCAAGCGCGCTCGACCCCCTATTCCGCACGCACCGGAGGCGTGCTCCTCAGAGCCATGACCGAAGAGAAACCCGCCAGCATCGACGACGAGATCACGGACGCGCTCGAGGGGATCGACCTCCAGAGCCTCGACAAGGAGCAGTACGACCGCTCCACCTCGGGCGGCGCTCCAAGGGCGGCGGGAGGAGCCGCGGAGGATTCGAAGCTGCGCCGCGGGACAGTCGTCGGCATCTCCGGCAAGGACGTCGTCGTCGAGCTCGGACCGCGCGAGCAGGGCATCGTCAGCATCTCCGAATTCGACGCCCCCCCGCCGGTTGGGGAGGTCGTAGAACTGGCGGTGCGAGGGCGTGACGGAGACCTCCTGCTCCTGAGCCGCAGCGAGGCCCTCATCCTCGCAAGTTGGCGGGACATGAAGGTCGGAGACGTGGTCAAGGCGCGGGTCACGGGGCAGAACACGGGCGGACTCGAGCTCAAGATCGGACCGAACTCCGCCTTCATGCCCGCCTCCCACGCGTCCCTCGCGCGCGAGGAGGACCTATCGAGATTCCTGGGCGACGACATGACCTGCAAGGTGCTCGAGATCGATCGGGCTCGAAACCGGGTGGTGCTCTCGCGCCGCGCCGTGCTGACCGAGGATCGCGACCGCAATCGGGCGGAGACGACCGCCAAGCTCGTTCCCGGCTCCCTGGTCAAGGGGACGGTCACGCGCATCGAGAGCTTCGGCGCCTTCGTCGAGATCTCCCCCGGGGTCGAGGGACTGGTGCATGTCTCGAACCTCTCGCGCAAGCGCGTGGAGAATCCCGAGGACGTGCTCTCGTCCGGCCAACAGGTCGAGGCCATGGTGCTCGAGATCAAGGAAGGCGGGCGGCGCATCGGCCTGGGCATGAAGCAGCTCGAGCCCGACCCTTGGGACGACATCGTCCACCGCATCGCCGAGGAGAGCTTGGTGGAAGGGCGGGTCGTGCGCCTGATGGACTTCGGCGCCTTCGTCGAGCTCGAACCCGGCGTCGAGGGGCTGCTGCACGTCTCGCAGGTGGACCGCGACCGCGTGCGCCACGTCCGCGACGCAGTCAAGGAAGGGGAGACCGTCAGCGTGCGCGTGCTCTCGATCGACCCGGGGGCGCGGCGCATCTCCCTTTCGCGCCTCGACGAACAGGGCGCGGTGATCGGCTCCGAGGAAGCCGCCGACACCTCGGCCGTGCGCGAGGCCATCGACCGCGGCCAGAGCGCACCTGGTGGCACGAATCTCGGCGACCTGTTCCGCAAGGCCCTGGGCGAGGGGGATCAGTAGCTCTCGTCCGCGCTGGGGAACTCCCCCGAGCGCACGTCGCGTACGAAGTGCTCGAAGGCCTCCTGCATGTCGGCGCCGAGCTGGGCGTAGTGACGCACGAAGCGCGGCTTGAAGCGCGTGTAGAGGCCGAGCATGTCGTGGCTGACCAGGATCTGCCCGTCGCAACCCGCGCCGGCACCGATCCCGATGACCGGGATCTCGAGCGAGTTCGAAACCTCCCGCGCCAGGCTGGCGGGGATCTTCTCGAGCACGAGGGCGAAGGCGCCGGCGTCCTGCAGGGCGACGGCGTCGCGCCGGATCTCGTCGGCCTCTTCTTCGGAGGTGGCACGCACCTGGTAGCTGCCGAACTTGTGGATCGACTGCGGTGTGAGGCCGAGATGCCCCATGACCGGAATCCCGCCCTCCACCAGCCGCTGGACCGTTGGACAGAGGACCTCGCCGCCTTCGATCTTCACCGCTTCGACGTGCGCCTCCTTCACCATGCGCCCGGCGTTGCGTAGTGCCTCGTCGGCGTTGACCTGGTAGGACATGAACGGGAGGTCGCCGACTACCAGGGCGCGCTCGACGCCGCGGCTGACGAGCATCGCGTGGTAGAGCATGTGCTCCATGGTCACGGTGACCGTCGTCTCGACGCCCTGGACGACCATGGCCACCGAGTCCCCTACCAGGATCACGTCAACGCCAGCCCGATCGAGCAGCCCCGCCATCAGGAAGTCGTAGGCGGTCAAGGCCGAGATGCGCTCGCCGCCACGCTTCATTCCGAGCAGGCTCTTGGTGGTCACCTTGCGGCGTGACTCGTTGCCGGGGTCGATGCTCATGTCGTCGTTCCCCCGCGCGCGGGAGTCCTCCTACTGTAGACGCGAAGCCGCCTCTCCATCGAGTCCAAATCCTAGGCGAATCACCCCCTGACCCCCGCGCGCAGCAACGAGAGGGCTCCCCGCGCTCCATCGAGGGCGGCGCTCATGATACCTCCCGCGAAGCCGGCGCCCTCGCCGACCCACAGGAGGTTGCGGAAGCCCTCGACGCGCCCCGTCGCCCGTTCGCGACGCACGCGCACCGGACCCGAGCTGCGCGTCTCCACGCCGACCAGCAGGCCTCGCGGTCCGGCAAAGCCGGGTAGGTGACGATCGAAGCGCCGCAGAGCGCGCGCGAGGATGCGGCGCGCATCCTCACCGAGCAGCTCGTCGATGCGTGCGGGGAGCACACCGAAGGGGTAGCTCGTGCGGAGATCGCCCTCGCTCGCCCGGGCGTCGAGGAAATCCCCGACGCGCTGGACGGGAGCCGTGTAATCACCGCCGCCGGCCTCGAAGAAGCGCTCCTCGAGGCGCCGCTGGAACTCGACGCCCGCCAGGGGCCCGCCGCCGAACTCGCGCGGGCCGAACGTCGTCACGATCGCGGCGTTGGCCCAGGCCGAGGAGTGGGCCGAGTTACTCATCCCGTTGGTACACAGCAGCCCGGGCTCGTTGACGCTGGCCACGATCCGGCCGCCGGGGCACATGCAGAAGCTGTGCGCCGCCGCCAGGCCCTCGCCGGCCTTGCAGACCAGGTTGTAGGAGGCGGCGCCCAACCGCCGCAGAGTCGCATCGGATCCGTAGCGCGCCTCGTCGATCAGCTCCTGGGGGTGCTCCACGCGCACGCCGAGTTGGAAGGGCTTGGCTTCGATCGGCAGTCCCTGCTCGACGAGCGCCGCCCAGGTGTCGCGCGCGCTGTGGCCGGTCGCCAGCACGAGGACGTCACAAGGCAGTTCGCCGACGCTCGTCGTGACGGCGCGCACACGCCGCGCCCCACCGCCCTCGTCGGCGACCAGACCCTCGAAGCGCGCGTTCCACCCGAACTCCACGCCGCAGGCCTCGAGTCGGCCCCTCAGACGCGGCAAGAGGGTGTGCAGCCGGTCGGTGCCGATGTGCGCGCGGCTGTCGTAGAGGATCTCCGCGGGCGCGCCGGCCGCCACGAGCTCCTCGAGGATCGGCACCTCGAGGGCGTCGTCGACGCGCGTCGCGAGCTTGCCGTCGGAGTAGGTCCCCGCGCCCCCCTCACCGAAGAGCAGGTTCGATTCGGGATCAGGAACCCGGGTGCGGTGAAAGCGCACGAGGTCCCGCGAGCGCCGCTCCAGACGCGAACCGCGCTCGACCAGAGTCACGCGCAGGCCCGCCAAGGCCAGGGGCAGTGCGGCAAAAACGCCCGCCGGACCACAGCCGACGACGACCGCGCGCCCCCCCCCGGCGAGGGAGTCGTGAACGGAGTCGGCCTCCAGGCTGCCGGCGGCCGGCGCGGCGATGACGCGGCCCGAGCGCACGGCGCGCGCCAAGCGCGGGGTCTCGCAACCGGCGGCCAAGATCAGGTCGGTGTGCACGACGAAGCGTGGGGCGCGCCCGCGCCGCCGGTCGCGGGCGTCGAGGGTCTTGCGCGCGAAGCGGAAGCCGCGCAGCTCCTCGGGCTCGAGGCCCAGCTCGCGGCAGGCGCGCTCGCGAAGCACCGATTCCGGCTCCTCGAGCCCCAGCTCGAGGTTCAGCAGGCGCCAGGTAACGGTCCGCTCTGGGCTCATGACGGCGGCATCGTAGTAGGATCCCCGGCGTGGCGCCGCTGTTCGATCAGATCCTGGAGGCCGAGGACCGCGAGGCGATTTGCGGGGCGCGGCCCGTGCTCTCCTTCGACGAGGCGGACGACGCCGAGTTCCTGCGTCGCATCGCTAACGAGGAGCGCGAGCGGGTGGAGCTCTCCCGCCGCGGCATCTGGCACGGGTGCTGGGCCGAGCTCGACCGTCCGCGCGCGAAGGCCCCGCACGGGCTCCCCGACCTCGCACGGCGCTTCCGGTCGGCGCGCCCGATCCTCCTGCCCGGCGTGGCGCGCCCCGAGCTGGAGCGCGATCGACCGGCGGTCGCCGCTGCCTTCGACCTGCGCGAGCGCCTCGAGCACCCCGGCGGCCTCGCGCGCTGGCTCGGTGAGCGCGAGCCGGACCTGCCCGAGGGCTTCACGCTCCAGCGCCGACGCCCGCGGCCGAGCAGCGACGCACGCGACGTCGAGCGCGTCGGCGTGGCCTGGCACGGCGTGGGCCGACGCGGCGTGGGTGACCTGTGGATCAAGAGCGGGCGCCTCTCCGACCATCCCGAGGACGCCTCCCTGCGCCTGCGCCTGGCCTTCGGGCGCGAGGTCGACGACGACGCGAGCGCCGACGCCCTGCGCCACCGGCTCGTGGCGGAGCTGACCGACGCTCTGTTGCCGGCGGTGGGCGCCGCGACCGAGAACGCGGCCCTGGCCGGAGCGCTGGAGGCCATCAGCGGCGAGTCGCTGGCCATGACGGGAGCCATCGCTTACTGGAACGCTCCCGAGGGCGGCGCGCGCTTCCACCACGACGCCTTCGCCGCGGACAACGGCCAAGTCGGCGTCTGCTTCCTGCAGGTCGAGGGGCGCACGGCCTGGCTGGCCCTGTCCCTGGCCGACCTGGCCGCGCGGGTGCGGGAATTCTGCGAGTCCCTGGCCGACGGCGAGCTCCCCTGGCTGACGGCCGAGCTCTTCGAGGCCCCCGCCGACCTGCCCCGCCTGTTGGCGCTCGTTGCCGACGACCGACACCTCGCGACCGAGCTGGCCCTGCCCGGCTGCGGCCTCCTGGGCCCGTTGGTGGACCGCGGTCCGGAGTTCACCTCCTTCCTGGCGGACGCCGGCCACGCCTTGTTGCTCGAACCCGGCGACGCCCTGCTGCTCCCCAACCACGGCCTGCGGCGCACGGCCATGCACTCGGTGTTCTGCGCCTCGCACCTGGCGACCTACGGCTTCTCCTTCGCCCTCCGCCGCGAGCACGTTTCCCCGCCGGTGGCCCCTCCGCCGCCGACCGACGCCAACGGGCGACCCGACGCGCGCGAGATCCGGCGCCGGCGCAGAAACAGCCCCCGACGCCGGCGACCGGCGCGCTGAGTCCGGCGTCGATCCTGGTATAAGGAGCCCCGCGCCGCCCGCGGGCCGCCGCTGTTCCTCCACTGCGTCAGCACTGCGTCAGCCCGGCGTCCCCGCGAGCGCGCACCGGCCTCTGGCGGCTCTCGCTAGACCACCGACGCTCCGAATCCTCGGGGCTCACACACACCCCTCCGGCCGATCATCTCCCCCCAAGCGCGGACTTGCCATGGCACTGCAGTGGATCCTGGCCCTGACGATCTTGCACGCTCCCGCCGGCCACGCGGCCCGACCCGCCGAGCAAGAACCGCAGGTGATCGCGGTCTACTCCGGGGCGGAGGCCGGTGCGCCACAGCCGCTCATCGCGTGGCTGGAGGAGGGGCTCGCGGGGGTACGGGGTCGGGCCCTGGGACCCGCGCAGATCGCCGCCGGAGGACTGGAGGGCACGGCCGCGGTGGTCTTCCCTGGGAGCAGGGCCGAGGGTCGATTCGAGGCTCTCGGTGAAACCGGACGCGCGGCCGTCGTGAGCTTCGTCAGCGCGGGCGGCGGCTACGTGGGTTTCTGCGCCGGGGCCCTCCTGGCGGCGTCCGCGCCCGAACAGGGAGGACTGGGCCTCCTGGACGCCTTGATCGTGGATCACGGCCAAGGGACACGAGGAAGCGGCTCGGTGGAAGTGGAGCTCAGCCCAGCGGGACAGGGGCTCTTCGGGTGGAGCGCCGGGCGCTTGCCCTTCTACTACGACAATGGGCCGCTATTCGCCCCACGAGGGAGCGGTGACATCCCGGATTACGAGGCCTTGGCCTGGTTCCGGACCGGAATCGGCGAGGGAGCCTTCGATCCAGCGCTGATGGTGGATACGCCCGCGGTCATCGCCGGGCGCTTCGGAGCGGGACGGGTGCTGGTGAGTAGCGGTCACGCGGAGTGGTCGGAGGGGATCGAAGAGTCCTTCCTGCGCTCCGTGGAGTGGGCGTGCGGGCGTGTGGAGTGGGTCGCGGCGACAGCGCCGGGCGCGCTGGTGGCGGCCGGCGGCGGGGAGCTCGGCGCCGAGGTCTACGAACGCGGAGTGGCCTTGGCCAGGGAACGCTGGCCGGGACGCGAAGTCGATGTAGTCGTGCTTCCCCAGGCCTCCCAACGCGTAGCGGCGGGGACCGAGACCGCGGCGCGCTGGCTGGCGGCCGGGGCGAGCAGCGCGCGGGTCCTGCGCGACCTCTCCGGGGATGATTGGCGGCGAGGCTTGGAGGCGGCCGAGGTGATCTGGTTCACCGGCGGCTCACAGCGCCGGCTGATGGCGGCTCTGAGGGAGGGTGCTTGCCTGGAGTTGGTCCGCGCCCGGCACCGGGCGGGCTGCGTCGTTGGCGGCACGAGCGCCGGCGCCGCGGTGCTGAGCGCCACCATGATCTCCGGTGCGCCCGAGCCGGCGCCCTTGCACGCTGGAGCCATGCGCGCCTTGGCGGGCCTGGGCCTGTGGCCCGAGGTGATCGTTGACCAGCACTTCCGGGAGCGCGGGCGGTTCGACCGGCTGCTCGGTGCCGTGCTGGATCAGCCGCGGCTTCTGGGCGTGGGCATTTCCGAGGGGACGGCGGTCGTGGTGGATGGCCATCGGCTGCAGGTGTTGGGCGCTGGGCTCGTGACCCTGATCGACGCCCGCGAGGCCCTGGTCCCCGCGGCGGAGGCGGCCCGACTGCAGACCGCCCGCGATGTGAAGGTGGCGCTGCTCGAAGCCGGGGAATCGCTGCCGCGCCGAGCCGTGCGACGCTGACGGGCTGCCGGGCCCGAGACGGGCGCGCCGAGTCCGGCGTCGATCCTGGTATAAGGAGCCCTGCGCGGCCTGGATCGGCCCGCCCAGCCCTTTGCACGCCCCGCCTCCGAGCACCCTGCCCGCCGACCTCGATCGCACGCGCATAGCCCGCATCGTGGCCGATCTCGGCCTGCCAGCCGACGGCTTGGCCGAGCTCGCCTCCTCCGAGACGGCGGCCAACCGCCCGGGGCTCCTGGCGGCTCTGGAAGGCCCCGACCCGGCAGCGGACGGTTCCCTGGCCGCCCTCGCGGCCCGGGGCGACGAGGTCCTCGCGCCCGACGGTCTGCTGCTGCTCTTCCTGCCCGGCCGCCCCACGGACCCGCAACTGGCGCGGGTGCGCGACGGCCTCTGGCCGCGCTTCCACGTGGTCGCCGTCTACACCCTCGCCCCCGGCCGCGCCCTGCGCCGGACCCTGCAGGGCGAGCGGTCCCTCGAGCAGGCCGGCGCCGACGCGCCGACCGGCGTCTTGCTCGCGGCCCACCGCCGCGAGCACGTCCAGTCCCCCGCCTTCACGGTCGAGAAGTTCGACCAGGCCGCCGCCGGTTGGAACGGTACTCCCGGCAGCCCCGGCTACCCGCACTTCCGCTGGATGCGCCGCTTGGTCGGCCGCTTCGGCCGGGCGCCCGCCGGCGCCCGCATCCTCGACTTCGGCTGCGGCGCGGGCTGGGTCGGGATCGAGGCGGCCCAGAAGCACTCCGCGTCCGAGCTGCGCTTCTTCGACCCCAGCGGGGAGATGGTCGCCATCGCCGCGGCCAACGCCGAGGCGTCGGGGATCGCGGACGCGCGCGGAGCGACCGGATTCGGCGAGCGACCGCCCTTCCCCACCGGCGGCGAGGCGCCCTTCGACCTCGTCCTGAGCTCGGGAGTGATCAGCTTCGCCCCGGACCCGACTCCCTGGCTCGACGGCGTGGCCGCCACGGTCGCGCCCGGGGGGGTGTTGGTCATCGGCGACCTCCACCGCGACTCGCGCGGCTTCCGCCGACGCCGAGCGCGGCGGCCTCTCCTACCGGTGCGCGAGCTCAACGCCCTCACCCGCGAGGAGGTGTGCACCGCCCTCGCCCAACGCGGTTTCTCCCACGAGGCTTCCGCCGCCTACCAGCTCACCCGCCCCTTCCCCGAGGCGCTGCACGTCAACGAGGAGCGCCTTGGCGGGCTGTTGACCTGGCCCCTGCTGTGGGCGAACCGGCTGGCGACCGCCGTGGACCGCGGTCTGGGCTCGCCCGCCCAGGACCAGTTCGACAGCTGGGTGATGCGCCTGCGGCGCACGGACTGAAGCCGAACCTTCACCGTCGATACGGGCGAAGCCTCCCGCGCAACGGGCGGGGCTACTCGGCGCTCCAGGCGGCACGCCCGTAATCGATCAGGCGCGCGAGAGTATCGCGCAGGTCCGAACGCTCGACGATCGCGTCGAGGTGCCCCCGCTCGAGCAGGAACTCGGCGCGCTGAAAGCCCGGCGGCAGCTCCTGCTTGAGGGTCGTCGCGATCACGCGCGGGCCGGCGAAACCGATCAGGGCGCCGGGCTCGGCCAGGGTCAGATCGCAGACCGCGGCAAAGGAAGCCGTCACCCCGCCCGTGGTCGGGTTGGTAAGAACGCAGATCGAGAGACCGCCGGACTCGTTGAGAGAACGCAGGGCGGCGCAGGTCTTGGCCATCTGCATCAGCGACAGCATCCCCTCGTGCATGCGCGCGCCACCGGAGCTGGTGAAGATCACCAGGGGGCGGTGCCGCTTGTGTGCCAGCTCGCAGGCAAGGGCGATCTTCTCGCCCACGACCTCCCCCATCGAGCCGCCCATGAACTTGAAGTCGAGCACGGCCAGGACCACCGGGCGGTTCTCGATCTCGCCGGTGCCACACAAGAGCGCCTCGTTCTGGCCGGTGCGCTCGACAGTGCGCGCCAGCTTCTCGGCGTAGGAGATCGTGTCGGTGAATCCGAGGCGGTCGAGCGAGCAGAGATCGGCGAAGTACTCCTCCCAGGTGCCCTCGTCGAGGACCATCTCGATGCGCTCGGCGCCCGGCACGGTGAAGTGGAACCCGCAGGAGGGACAGACCATGCCCTTGCCCTCGAGCTCCTTGCGGTAGATCGTCGCGGCGCAGGCTTCGCATTTCAGCCACAGGCCGCCGGGGAGCTCCTTCTTCTTCCAGCGCAGGCGGCGGCGCTTGCCTTCCTCCGCGCCGCTACCGGCCGCCTCGTCCTCCGGCTCTCGTCGGTCCTTGGGGTTGCTTCCCTGTGCGCTCACGTTCTCCTCGGGGGCCGACTCCAAGGGATGCCCCCCGAAGCCCTTCGTTTTTTCGGACGCCTTGGGGTCGAACTGGACCCCTTTCGCGCCTCCTCCCAGGCGCTCAGCGGACACGGCTCTCCTCTTCACGCGCCTCGCTGGCGGAACGGCGAAAGCCCGAGATCGTGGCCTCGAGATCCTGCGCGCCGAAGATGGCCGAACCGGCGACGAGGACGTCCGCGCCGGCAGCGGCGCACCGGGGCAGGGTCTCGGCATTCAGACCGCCGTCCATCTCGATGTGTCCGTCCCAGCCACGCTCGCGCAGCCAGCGCACCTTCCCGAGCACGTCGGGCAGGAAGATCTGGCCGCCAAAGCCGGGGAATACGCTCATCACGAGCACCAGGTCGACCTCTGCGAGCAGGTCCGCCACGCGCTCGACGCTCTGGTCGGGGTTGAGGGCCACGCCCACCTTCTCGACGCCCTCGGCTCGGATGGCGCTGATGACCTCGCGCGCCTCGGCGAACGAGTCGGTCGCCTCGATGTGGAAGGTCAGCACCGCCGCTCCCGCGCGGGCGAAGGCTCCGGCAAAGTCGGCCGGCGCAGAGATCATCAGGTGCACGTCTAGCGGCACGCTGGCGGCGGCGTGGATGCGCTCGACCACCGGCGGCCCGATCGTCAGGTTGGGGACGAAGTGGCCGTCCATCACGTCCAGGTGCAGCCAGTCCGCTCCGGCAGCCTCGGCCCTGGCCACCTCGCCGCGCAAATCGGCGAAGTCGCAGGAGAGCAGGGAGGGCGCGATCACAAACGGGCGGTCGTCCATGGTGCCGGGCGGTGCGAACGGCGGAAGCCGCACCGAGGCTCTATTGTAGCCCCCCGGGCGCGCGCCCCTCTCGCCGCAACGTGAAAAGGCCCCGTCTCGAACGGGGCCGCGAGCCGCCTCAGTCGACCAGGGCCGCGATGCCCGGCAGGTCGCGCCCCTCGAGCAGCTCCAGGGAGGCGCCGCCGCCGGTCGAGATGTGGTCGATCCGCTCCGCGAGGCCCAGGAGCCCGATGGCCGCCACGGAATCGCCTCCGCCGACGACCGTGTAGCCCTCGCAGGCCGCTACCGCGCGCCCGACGGCCTCGGTGCCGCCTCGGAAGGCCTCGAGCTCGAAGACGCCCATGGGGCCGTTCCAGACTAGGGTGCGGGCGCCGGCGACGACGCGGGCGAAACGCTCGCTCGAGCGGGGCCCGATGTCGAGGCCCATCCAACCCTCGGGGATCTCGCCCTCGACGACCCGCGCGCCGGCCTCGTCCCCGAATGAGGGTGCGATCACGTGGTCGTCGGGCAGGACGAGCTCGACCCCTTTGCGCTCGGCCTTGGCCGCCGTCTGGCGCACCAGCTCGAGCTGCTCCTCCCCGACCAGGGAGGTCCCGACCGCCTCCCCGCGCGCGGCCAGGAAGGTGTAGGCCATCCCTCCCCCGATCACGACGGCGGAAACGCGCTCGATCAACTGCTCGATGACCGACAGCTTGTCGGAGACCTTGGCGCCGCCCAGGATCGCCACGAACGGCTCGGGGGGAGCATCGAGCAGGCGGCGAAAAGCGTCCAGCTCCGCGCGCACGAGGCGCCCGGCGGCCGAGGGCAGGTGGGCGGCGATGCCGGACACGGAGCAATGGGCGCGGTGGGAGCTCCCGAAGGCATCGTTGATGAACACCTCGCCCAACGCCGCCATGGCGGCGGCGAGCTCGGGATCGCCGCGGGTCTCGCCGGCCTCGAAGCGCACGTTCTCGAGCAAGACGCAGGTCCCCGGCTCGGCCCCGGCCACGGCCGCGGCGACGCCGTCACCGACGCACTCGTCCAGTTTGACCACGGGTCCCTCGAGCAGCTCCTCCAGGCGCATCGCGACGGGATCGAGGCGCAGCTCCTCGCGCACCTTGCCACCTGGCCGACCGAGGTGGCTGAGCAGGATCGGGAGACCGCCCGCAGCGAGGACCTCGCGCACACTCGGCAGGGCGGCGCGGATGCGCGTGTCGTCGGTGATGCTCCCTCCGTCGAGGGGCACGTTGAAGTCGACGCGCATCAGGACCCGCTTGCCGGCGAGGTCCAGCGTCTCCATACCGCGAACGTCGAGGTTCATTTGATTCGCGAGTCTCCGCTGCGCGGTTCTCCGCCGCGCTCAGGCGAGCGCCTGGCTCGCCAGCATCAGGTCGACGACCCGGTTGGAGTAGCCCCACTCGTTGTCGTACCAGCTGACGACCTTCACCATGCGCCCCTCCATCACCATCGTCGAGGGCGAGTCGAAGATGGAGCTGTGCGGGTTACCGACGATGTCGCAGGAGACGATCGGGTCCACGCAGTACTCCAGCACCCCTTTCAGGGCGCCGGTCGCGGCGGCGCTGAAGGCATCGTTGAGCGCCTCGACGGTGACGTCGGTCCCGACTTGGGCCACGAGGTCCACCACCGAGCCATCGGAGACCGGCACGCGCATCGCGAAGCCGTCGAGCCTGCCAGCCAAGCGAGGCAGGACCTTGCCCACCGCGCGTGCGGCGCCGGTGGTCGTGGGGATGATGTTCGCCGCCGCCGCCCGCGCGCGGCGCAGGTCCTTGTGCGGCACGTCCAGAATCGCCTGGTCGTTGGTGTAGGCGTGGACGGTCGTCATCAAACCGTGCTCGAGGCCGAAAGCATCGTCGAGCACCAGCGCCAGGGGCGCCAAGCAATTGGTCGTGCACGAGGCATTCGAGAGGATGCGGTCGGAGGCCTGGAGACTGTCGTCGTTGACTCCCATGACGATCATCGCGTCGATCTCGTCCTTGGGCGGGACGGTGAGCACCACCTTGCCGGCGCCGGCGTCGAGGTGCTTCTGGCAGTCGGCTCGGGAGCGAAAAATGCCCGTCGCCTCGACCACGAAGTCCACGCCGTCGTCCCCGTGGGAGAGGGCCTGCGGGTCCCGCTCCGCGCTGACCTTGATCGTCTGTCCGTCAACCACGAGGCAGCCGTCCCCGGCCGCGACCGTCCCGTCGTAGCGTCCGTGGACCGAATCGTACTTGAGCAGGTGGGCCAGGGTCGCGGGGTCGGTCAGGTCGTTGATCGCGACGACCTCCGCGCCCTCGACACCCTGCAGGACGCGAAACACGTTGCGGCCGATCCGACCGAATCCATTGATGGCGATGCGCATGACTGGAGGCTCTGAAGAGGTGGCTGGGGGGGGAGAGGGGTCCGTCGGCACGGCAGGGTGCGGGATTCGACTGAATCCCAACCGTCCCAGAAGCGGGGTTCGGCACTCGCCGGGCTCGGGCTCGAAGATCCCGCCGGCAGGCAGCGGCACAGGAAGTCGGAATGCCCCCGAAAGCGAGGCCCGGTCGGGGCGACCCGCCGGTGATGTTTCCGACGATTCGGGCGGTGAGACTACCCCGCCCGGCCGATGGGTTCAATCGGTGGCGCCATCGGTCCGGCGTCTCCCGATCCCCCGCCCGAGCGACCGGCCGACCCTTTCACCGTGCCCGAAGACCAGAGAGAACCCACCGGCGGCGAGCGCTGGGCGCGGCTCACGGCGCGGGTCGGCATCGGCCCGCGCGACCCGGTCCTGATCGCCCTCTCCGGGGGCGCGGACAGCGTGCTCCTGCTCCACCTCGCGGCCTGGGCTCGGCCGCGGCCGCCGGTCTGGGCGGCCCATGTCGAGCACGAGCTACGCGGCACTGAAAGCCGCGAGGACTCCGAGTTCTGCCTGCGCCTGTGCGCCGGACTGGAGGTTCCTTTCGTACGCCTGCGGGCCCCGATAGACCCCGACGGAGGGAACCTGGAGGCGCGCGCCCGACGCGCACGCTACCGGGTCTTGGCCGCCGAGGCGCGGCGCCTCGCCGTCACCTGCGTCGCCACCGGACACCACGCCGACGACGCTCTCGAGACTCTCTTGATGCGCTGGCTGCGGGGCACGGCCCCCGCCGGGCTGGCCGGGCTGCGGGCGCGCTCCCGCGTGGCGGGAGCGAGGGTCGTGCGCCCCCTGATCGACATGCGCCGCGAGGAGGTGCGAGAGCTGCTCACCAGCCACGGCCTCTACTGGCGCGAAGACAGCTCGAACACCGACGCCCGTTTCACCCGCAATCGCGTGCGGCACGAGCTCCTGGACGTACTCTCCGCCGCCTGCGGCCCCGAGGCGCGGCGCAATCTCCTGGCCTTCGGGCGGGAAATCGAGACCCTCGAGGGCGAGCTCGCCGTGCGCACGGCGCACGTCGTCTGGCGGCCGCCGGTGCACGCTGCCGCGCGGCGCACGGCGCGCGACGCCCACATCGGCGGGAGCCTGCCGCGCTCCGCCCTGGCGCGGTTGGTCCTGCCCCTGCGCCGCCGAGCTCTCTGGAGACTCCTGACCGAAGGTACGTCGCGGGCGCCGACGCGCGAGGTGCTCGAGCGCATCCTCTCCGACCTCGCCCTCGGGCGCTGCGCGCGCCACCACCTCCCGGGAGGCTGGAGCCTACAGCTGCGCTCCGACCTGCTGCACCTCTCCCCGCCGCCGGCGGCCCTCGCGCCGCTCCGTCCGGCGCTCATCGGCCGAGAGCGGAACGACCCGCCGACGCTCGAGCGCGCCAACCAGGCCCTGATGCCCTTCGGGGAGCCGGCCGGCGCACGCCCGGGTGAGCTCGAGCTGAAGGTCGGAGGAGGCGCCGTCCACATCGCCGACGGGCGCTCGATCACAGCCGAGTGGGTCGATCTCCCTTCCGGGGCCGACGTTCCCCGCTCGGAGGTGGCGGTCGAGCTCGATCCGGGCCCGGCCCGCGCGCCGCTGCGGGTGCGCTTCCCGCGCTCGGGCGACCGCTTCCGCGGCCTCGGCGCGCCCGGACACCGGCCCCTGACGCGCTTCTTGGCCGACGCGGGGATCCCGCGCGAGGAGCGCTCGCGGGTGCCCCTCGTCTTCGCCGGCGAAGACCTCCTGTGGGTCGCCGGCCTGCGCCCCGGCGAGTGCGGCCGGGTGCTGCCCGGCACGACGCGCCGCCTGCGCCTGGAGTTGCACGACGCGGCGGAGGGCGCGTTCGCCCCCCAGGCGAACACCGCGCTCTACGCGGACTGAATCCCCAGCGGGTTTCCGCGGGCCGAGCCTCCAAAGGGCGAGCCTCTGTCGAGGCAGAACTCCTGACGGAGCTGGCGAGCCCCGCCACCGGCCCCCGCGGTGACTTCCGGCTCTCGGGCAGGTAGCCTACGCAGGGTTCTGTCTTCCCAGGGCTCTGTCTTCCCATGGAAGCGCTCGCCTACACTCAGCCAGTGGCCGCCGCCGACCTGCAAGCCAATCTCGACCGCGTCCGCGGGCGCATCGACCATGCCGCTCGCGTCGCGGGACGCTCCCCCTCCACGGTGAGCCTCCTGTGCGTCACCAAGGCAGTCGCCCCCGCCACGGCCCTCGCCCTCTGCCGCCTCGGCCAGGGCGAGCTGGGAGAGAACCGCCTCGAAGGCCTGACCGAGAAGGTCGAGCACTTCGCTGGAGCCGGCGTCCGGCCGCGCTGGCACTTCATCGGCCACTTGCAGCGCAACAAGGCGCGGCGCGTCGTGTCCCTCGCGGATGTGATCCACTCGGTGGACTCCCTGCGCCTGCTGGAGACCATCGAGCGCGTGGCGGCCGACCTCGGGCGCCACCCCGGGATCTACCTCGAGCTTCGCGCGAGTGAGGCCGAGGGCCGACACGGCTTGTGCGCCGACGAGCTGGATGAGGCCGTCCGCCGTGCGGGCGCCCTGGAACACGTGCGCCTGTTGGGATTGATGAACATCGCGCCGCTCCCCGTGGCCGGCGAGGACGGCCGCGCCAGCTTCGACGACCTCGCGCGCATGGCCGCGGCGCTGGAGGCCGCCCCCGACACGGCCGCCTGCTTCCACCAGGGGCGCGTGCGGCTCTCGATGGGGATGAGCGGCGACCTGGAGCAAGCCGTCGCGGCGGGCAGCCACCTGGTGCGCGTCGGCAGCGCCCTCTTCGAGGGGCTGGAGGAGGCGACGCGATGAGCGACGCCGGCGACGAACGGC
Source organism: Planctomycetota bacterium (assembly GCA_002686265.1). GTDB lineage: Bacteria > Planctomycetota > UBA1135 > UBA1135. Next base: position 7,302 of record NZBA01000074.1, on the reverse strand, counting down.
TGCTCCTTTGCGTCATCGGCGACGAGCGGCCGCCGGCCGAGTTGCCTCGTTCAGGCCGACTCGTGATCGGCAGCTCGGCGGAGAAGGTCGACCTCGTCCTCGACGGACAGGGAGTGGCCGAGGGGCACTGTGCCCTCGGCCGCGCCCGCAGCGGCGGTTGGGCCCTGAAGGACCTCGGCTCCGCGTACGGGACGATCGTCAACGGGGAGCGCGTTTCCCAGGCGCGCCTGGCGGCCGGAGATGTGATCACCCTCGGCTCGCGCCGCCTCGAGATCGTCCGCCCGCGCGGGGAAGGGGCCGCCGCGCCCCTGGTGGAGGAGCCCGCCGCGCCGCCGCCGGCGCCCCTGGTGGAGGAGCCCGCCGCGCCCGCGAGCCCCAAGCCCGCGCCCCGCCGCCGCCTGCCGTCGATCCCCGGCTACCGCTTCGAGAGACGCCTCGGGCGCGGTTCGATGGGCGACGTCTACTTGGCCTTGCAGGAGAGCCTCGACCGCCAGGTCGCCATCAAGGTCCTGCCCTCGCGTCTGGCTTCCGAGCCCGGCTTCGTGCAACGCTTCCAAGCCGAGGCCCGCGCCGCCGCCGCTCTCCACCATCAGAACGTAGTCACCGTCCACGACGTCGGCGAGGCCGCCGGGCTGCACTTCCTCTCGATGGAGTACATGGACGGCGGCTCCCTCGAGGAGCGCGTCGCCAAGGAGGGCCAGCTCCACTGGCGGACGGTGCTCGAGATCCTCCACGACGCGGCCAGCGGCCTGATGTACGCCGAGTCGCGCGGCATCGTGCACCGCGACATCAAGCCGGCCAACTTGATGCAGAACCACGCCGGGGTGACGAAGATCGCCGATCTCGGCCTCGCGACCCACACCGACGCCGAGGAGGATGGCGACCGCCGGATCTTCGGGACGCCGCACTTCATCTCCCCCGAGCAGGTGCGCGGCGGTCAGGCCGACAGCCGCTCGGACCTCTACTCCCTGGGCGCGACCGCCTACCGCCTGCTCTCGGGGCACACGCCCTTCGAGGGCGACAGCTCGCGGGCGATCCTGCGCGCCAAGCTGCTCGAGGACCCGCGGCCGCTCGAGAAACTGGTCTCCGATCTTCCCGAGCCGGTGCGCGAGGTCATCGCGCGCGCCATGCAGCGCGAACCCGACCGGCGCTATCCCACAGCCTCCGCCCTGCTGAGCGACATCAACAGGGTCGCCTCGGGCGCCCGTGAGCAAGCCGCACTAGGCGGCTCACCGCCGGCGCCCGCCTCGACCCGCCGCGTCCCCTGGGCGGCCCTGGCTGCCGTCGCGCTCCTCGCCGGTGGCGGCGCGTGGTGGGCGTCGCGACCGGCGGACGCCGGCGGCGGGAGCTCGCTCGACCCGTCGAACCCGCCCCCGGCCAGGGGCGGAACGGACGATCCCCTCGCCGAGCCCGGCCCCGGCCCCGAGCCCGAGCCCGCCCCCGAGCCCGAGCCGCCGGCCGTCGACGACGACACGCAGGAGCAGCTCTTCGAAACCCAGGCCGAGCTGGCCTTCACGCGCCTGGCACAGAACGACCTGCCGCCTGCCGAGCGCATCGCCCGCCTGCGGGCTCTGGCCGCCGAATACGACGGAACCGACGCCGCCGCCGCCGGCCTGGATCTGGCCCGCCAGGTCCAGGCGGAGGTGCGCGCCACCGATCTCGCCCAGCGCGAGTACACCGATCGTCTGGACGCGGTCCTGACCTCGTTGCGCACCGCGGCGGCCCTCGAACAGCGCCCCGTGCGCGCCGCCGACTCCTTGCGGCGGATGTACGCGATCGGCGATCAGGCACCTTTCGAAGGCGAGCCGCGCTTCCTGACCGAGCGCGAGAAACTCGAAGCCCAGCTCATCCAGCTCGCCCTGGCACACATCGACGAGGACCTCGCGGCCGCCGAGAAGCTGCAGAGCCAGGGCGAGTTCGCGCGCCTACGCGAGGCGCTGATCGACATCAAGGCTCGTACGGACCTGCCGCCCTTCCCCGAGGACCGCACCCCGGCCGGAGCCGACCGCATGCTCGAAGTCCGCCGGCGGGTTCGTGAGCGACTCGACGCCATGGGCGCCGACGAGGGCCGCTTCGCCGCGGAGCACCGGCGCGCCGACAACCGACGCCTGGTGCACGGTCTGGGTGGCCCCCTGGGCCTCGAGGCCGAACTCGGGCGCATGGACCTGGCGGCCGCCGAGGTGCGCCTCGAGGCTTTGCGCGGCGAGCTCACTCTTCCCGCCCATCGCGAATGGGTGAGCGTCCTGGCCGCGGAGGTAGAAGCGTCCCGTGCCGCCCTCGAGTTCATCGCCGCCGAGTATCCGCGCTGGCGTCGCAAGACGGTCGCCGACCCGCGCTCGGCGCGCAGCCCCAGGCGCGAGGTGATCGGTGCTGACGCGGACGGCCTGCGGGTGGACGTCGCAGGCGTGGGCGAGTCGATCCCCTGGTCGGCCTTCGGAGGGCGCACGCGCGAGCTCGATTTCCTGTTCTCCGAGCGCATCTCGGGCCCCTACCCGCCCGAGCGGGCCGCGGGCGTGGCGGCCTTGGTCAAGCTCTGCGCGGTGGTCGACGCGGCCCGCCAGGCGGCCGAGATGTTCGACCTGGAGAGCGAGGCCGTCTTCACCCGGAAGGAGGCCAGCACCCTGCGCGAGACCCTCGACTTGGCCCTGTCCTGGGCCAGGGAAGCGGGCGACTCCCTCGCCTGCGAGGGCGAGCGGGCCGCCGCGGACCTGCTCGCGACCGTGCTCACCCAAGCCAGCGCCCAGACCTGGAGCGGGGCCTTCTCGGGCTTGCAGCGCCTGCTCGAGGACCACGGCGAGACTCTCTTGGTGCGCCTGCTGTCCGACGGACGGGGTGTGGAGCCGCCGCCGGTCCGCTCCCCAGAAGGCGCGGCCGCTCCCGGAGCGGCGGAGGGGGAGGACGAGCAGGCCGGAGAGAACGCGACTCCGCCCTCCCCCGCCCCTCCCCGTCCGCCGGACGAGCCGCGGCCGGCGGACGGGCGCTAAGTTCCCGGGACGTGCTTGGACACGGCTCGCCGGGAACGGCAATCTCGACCGACGACATGGCTACCGACAGCTTCGACGACGCGATCTACTCGTCCGCCCGGGAGCTCCGTGCCTTGGGAGCGGCGGATCCCGACGCCCTGTTCTTGATGGGCACCGGCGTCGGCCTCCTCGCGGCGAGCTACGAGGCGTCCTTCAAGCTGCCCCTCGAGGGGATCGCGGGGGTTCCCTCCGCCTGGCGCCACCAGACCTTGCAGGTGGCCGAAAACGCTGATGGCGTCACCTGGTTCCTCGAGGACGCCGCCGGCGCTCCCGAGACCGGCAACGCCCCCACGACGGACGAGGAGCCCTGGACGCGCGGCTTCCCCTGTTGGCTCGCGGCCGCCGCCGGCGCGAGGGTGTGCATCCACACCTCCGGCGGCTACGCGGTCAGGAGCGCGGTCGGGCCTACTGAGGGGGAGACGCTGGCGCTCGTCAGCGATCACATCAACCTCTCGGGTTCGACGCCCTTGTTGGGTTTGGGGGAGTCCCGCCTCGGCCCGCTGTTCCCCGACCAAACCCGCGTCCACGATCCCGCCCTGCGCGAGGCGGCTCTGGTCCACGCCGCGGATCTGGGCCTGCCGTGCGTCGAGGCCATCGCGGCCTGCACCGCGGGCCCGTCCATCGGGACCCCCGCCGAACGACGCTACCACGCCTCGGCCGGAGCGGAACTCGCCGTCCAGGGCCTCGCCGCACCGATCATCGCCGCCGCCCATGCGGGCCTGACCTGCCTGTTCGTCGTGGCCGTCATCGACCCTGACGGGGAATCTCCCCTCGAGGCTCAGCTGGCGGCCGCCGACCGCCTGGCTCCCGCCCTCGAGGACCTCCTGCTCGCACTGCGCCCCGCCGTAGCGCGCTTCGCCCAGGCACGCCGCGAGGAGTGCTCGTGAGCGAAGCGCCGCGCCTGGCGGTGTTCGCTTCCGGCGGCGGCCGTTCTCTCGAGAACCTCGCGCATTCCATCGCCGATGGCAGCCTCGCCTGCCGCTTGGCCCTCGTCGTCTGCGACCGCTCCGACGCCCTCGTGCTCGAGCGCGCCGAGCGACTCGGCATCGAGAGCGTCTTGATCGATCCCGGGCGCGAGCTGGGCGCCGCGGCCTTCAGCCGCGCCGCCTTCGAGAGCGTGCAGGCCCACGATTGCCAGCTGGTCGTCTTGGCGGGCTTCTTGCGCCTGTTGTCCCTGCCGGCCAACTGGAACGGCCGCGTGCTGAACATCCACCCCTCCCTCCTGCCCGCCTTCGGCGGCAAGGGCTACTACGGCGACCGGGTACACCTCGCCGTGCTCGAGAGCGGTGCGCAGTTCACCGGCTGCACGGTGCACTACGTCAACGACGAGTACGACGCCGGGCGGATCCTCCTCCAGCGCTGCATCCCCGTCCTCCCCGACGACACCCCCGAGAGCCTCGCAGCGCGGGTGTTCGCCGAGGAGAGACTCGCCCTGCCCGCCGCGATCACTCTGCACCTCAAGCGCGAGCGCGAGCGCTCGGGCGCCCGCGCCTGAGCGACCCGCCTCACGAGGATGACGCCCTGGGGCGCCCGCCCGAACGAGTGCGAGCCCGGCCGGGCACGGGCGGCCGAGCAAGGTCGGGGGAACCCGGGGTGCCGAGCGCGAACGGCTCCGACGGCGCGGGCTACCGACCGCCGGGTGGCGACTGACGCAGCGCGGCGCGGAACGTCGGGGGAGGGTCACCGGGTGCGGTGCAGGCGCCGCTCCAAGCGCGCCACCCTGGCTTGGGCCTCGGCCCGCAGGCGCGCGTACTCGCTGCCGACGTGGCGGCGCTCGACCACGGAGAGGGCCCGGAGACTGGCCTCGAGGGCCCCGCTCCAGTCGCGCCTCCGGTGCTCGAGAAGCTTGGCGAGTTGCAGCAGGCAGTGGGCACTCCACTCGTCTTCCGCGGTCGAGAGCAGGTCGCGGTAGGCGCTCAAGGCCTCGTCGGTTGCCCGGCGCAGGCGCAGGGTGTCGGCGCGCAGGACTTCGAGCGCCCGCCGAGCGGCCGGCGGCTCTCCGGCTCGACGAGAACGCTCCCCATGGCGCTCGATCCACTCCAAGGCCTCTCGACGCCGGCCGACGTCCAGGAGCGAGCGCGCCAAGCCGGCGGCCCGAGCGACCGCCGGTCCCCCCAGGTCGGAGCCGTCGCCGCGCCGCTCGCGGGTGCTGCAACCGAGGTGGGCCGCCAAGGTCACCAAGCTCAGGACGTCGTCGAGGTTGGGGCGGAAGACGCCCTCGAGGGCATGGGGACGCCCGGCGAGGTGGTCGAACCAGGCTTCGGGGGCGAAAGAACCCGGCAGATCGTCAGCGCGCCGCACGCCGCCCAACTCCGCTTCCATCGTGGCCAGCCGCCCATCCACGGTCGCCGCCCGGTAGAGCCGGCGCAGGGGGTGATAGAGGTCGAGGTGTGGGAGCGCGTCGAAGGGTGGCTCGATTCCCAGGATGCGCATGCGGTCCTCGAGGCGGTGGCGATCGAACGACTTGCCGAAGAAGGAGACCACGCCGGCGTGGGCCCTGATGCGCTCGGCGCATTCGCCCAGCAAGGCGCGCTCCTCGGAGGGATCGCCCAGGAACCCCTGCCAGACTTGAAACCCCTCGGGGGCGGCCGCGGGATCGCGCGCGCGCGGCTCGAAGTGGCCCAGGCCGATCATGAAGACCCAGGTCCCACTCCCGCCCGCCAGGCCGGTGGTCTCGGTATCGAGGTAGCAGACGCGAGCGAGGTCCAGCTCAGCCAGGCGCTCGTCGCCCGCCGTCAGGGCGAAGTCGGCGGCGTCGGCGGCGAGGGCCTCGTCGAGGCGCCAGGCTCCGTGGAGATGGTCGAGGGGGAAGTCCGTGGGGCGCACGCGGTGCGGCCCAGAGGGACCGTCGCGCTCGCAAAGGCCGCGCGGCGGGCCGCTCGTGCGCTCGGGAATCCCGGTGCGAACGCGCGGCGCGCCCCCGTCGGCCCCGAGCGCGAGACCGGGGTGGTCGCGCACGCCGTCGGCCGCACCGTCGGCCGCGCCGAGCGCGGGCTCGTTCGCCGGGGGCGGCTCCCGCCGCAGGCGTGCGAGGCGCGCGCGGACGCTCTCCGCCTTCAAGCGCCCCCCCCGACCGCCCCCGTCGGGACGTTCTCGGCGCCCAGCCCCTTCGGCACCTCCTCCTCCCTCGCCGGCGGGCCGTGGGCGAGGTGCTCCAAGACCCGCAGGGCGGTCTCCTTTCCTTGGGCGCCGACCTCCTCGGGCGGACCCACGCAGGCTGGACAGCCCGAGCGGCAGGCGCAAGAGCGCAGGACCTCCTGGGCTGCCCCGAGCAGCTCGCGGTGGGCGTCGAAGAGAAGGTCCGTCAGGCCCACGCCCCCCTGAACGCGGTCGTGCAGGAAGAGCGCCGGGCGCTTGAAGTGCGGCGAGCGCACCTGAGTCGAGAGGCCGAGGTCGGTGGGCTGGCAACGCACGAACAGGGGCGCGACGCGCCGCAGGAGGTTCCCGACGCCGTGCCAGCCTGCCCCGCGGCTGCCCGCGTGCAGGCCCAACTCGGAGGCGGTGCGCTCGGAGAGGGTCAGCACGAAGGCCTCGGTATCCAGCTCTTCGGGCGGCAGGTGGATGCTCTCCGCGCCGACGTTCTCGCGCGTGTAGAAGCGGATCTTCTTGTACTGCGTCGCGAGGGTCGTCACGTGCACCTCGCCGCGCCACACGGCGTGGTCCTCCCCGTCGGGATCCCCGCGCTCCACGGACGCGGTCTGGGCGTGGCGCTCCTCGCCGGCCAGGGGCTCCGCGAGCAGGGGAGCGGCCACCGGAGCCTCCCTCCGCCGCCGCAGGCGCAGGGCCTCGAGCCGCAGGACGCGCACCTCGGTCTCGGTCTGGGCGTCGGTGAAGTAGTCGGTGTCCACCTCGCGGACCGTGGCCCGGCGGTTGGCGTGGTCGAATCGCTCGACGATCCAGGTGCGGCCCTCCACTTGGTAGATCGCTCCCTCGTGGACCGTGGTCAACGAACCCTCGCGGTCGATCTCTCCGACCGCCTTGCCTGTCTCGGCGTCGAGGATGACCACGTTGTCCGCCTCGCCGCCCTCGAGCGAGACGTCTTGAGCGGGATAGGCGTCGGCCATCCAGTACCAGCGCCCTCCGGCGGAGTGCAGCAGTCCGGACTCCTCCGCGAGGTAGTCGAGCACGTCCACCGCGTGCTCGACCGAGCCAAAGGCGACATCGTCGAGAGCATCGCCTTCGGGAGCATCGCCTTCGGGAACGTCGCCTTCGGGAACGTCGCCTTCGGGAACGTCGCCTTCGGGAACGTCGCCTTCGGGAACGTCGCCTTCGGGAACGT
>NZBA01000073.1 GCA_002686265.1 Planctomycetota bacterium | reverse complement strand
CAACTTCTTTTCGTTTCTTCACAAATCCATCAGGGCCAAACGGCAAAATCAACCGGCCCCAAGCCTATTGAACGTAACTCCGTGAACGGTTACCACTCCCAGCGTCGAACGACCCGTTGATTGTCTTCAGGACGGCAGCGCGACCCAGACGCTATAATGAAACCATGTGTCGTGCTGCCGCCATCATTGCATCAATGCTTGTAGGGTCATCCTTTACCCAGGCAGAGGACTGGCCTACCTATGCGCACGACAATCAGCGCACCGGGGTGACAGCCGAGGAACTCTCTCCGCCGTTGGGGTTGGCGTGGGTATTTGAGCCGGCATTTCCACCGGCCGAAGGCTGGCCGCTGAACGTTGACGGGTATGGTGCTTACAAGACCGCGCCCAATGTCAACTACGACGACGCGTATCAGGTGACTGTCGTCGGCTCGGTCGCCTTCCTAGCCGCTTCCGGGGAAAACCGGGTTTACGCAATCAACGCCGAACATGGCCACGTCCTCTGGACGTTCACCACCGACGCAGCACCGCGACTGGCACCGACAATCTGGGAGGGACGTGCCTACATCGGCTCTGACGATGGACATGTCCATTGCCTCGACGCCATCACCGGCAAGTCGATCTGGGAATTCAACGCTGCCATCAACGAGCAGCGACTGCTCGGATACGGCCGCTTCGGATCGACGTGGCCCGTGCGTGCCGGCGTCATGATCGACAATGGTGTGGCCTACTTCACCGCTGGCCTGTTTCCTTCTGAAGGGATCTACCTTTATGCCGTCGATGCTTTGACGGGCCAGCTCAAATACCGACGTCCACTCTCGGGTACGGGAAACAACGGCCCGAGTCCGCAAGGCTACCCATTGGCCGACGGCGAGAGTATCTATCTGACCTCCCGCGTCGCGCCCACCCGATGGCGTAAGGACAACGGCCAGCCCATCCCCTTCGCCACGCCCGACCCTAACGTCAACAAGTCACACCAATACCGCTTCTATCGTGGCGGCAGCTACGCACAGTTATGGGATGACCGCATCGTCTTCGGCCAGGCAGCGCAGTTGGCCTACGATCCAGCAGCGACTTGGACGGACAAATATGGTCGCGAGCAAAGCGGGACACTCGTCTTCAATTGGTTTAACGCTCGGCGGATCGCCTTCCCAGGTGACCTCGCCATCGTCGCCACCGACTATCACGTCTTGGCCATTCCACAGAATCGACTCGGCGATATGGCCGACACGATTTGTCGCGAATTCGAAGAGGCCTACAAGAAGCACCGCGTTGCTACATGTGAGGCTGGGCTGGCGGAGATCGCTCGCCACGGTGCCGACACCGAACGTGGCAAGGCGATTCGTAACGGCAACTTGCGGTGGTCACTCAAGCCGTTCCAGGAGCAATGGCCCGCCGCCGCCAAACTTCTGTTCGACAAGTTTTCCGCACAGTCAAACTGGATGACACCGCTTAAGGCAAACGAGGTGATGGTTGTCGCGGGCGACGTCGTCTACGCCGGTGGTGAAGACAAAGTCGTGGCGCTGTCCATGGAATCTGGCAAAATCCTCTGGCAGGCGAAGACCGACTCACGCGTCCGGGGGCTGGCCGTGTCCAACGAGCGACTTTTCGTCAGCACGATCGATGGCAAGGTTCGCTGTTTCCAGCCTGGCAACCGATCCGAACCCAAAATAGTCACCAGCAGACCAGTCCTCCCTCTCGTGGCCAATCCTCACTACGAGAAGATCGCGTACCAGGTCCTCCAGCAGACATCGATTCGTGATGGCTACTGCCTCATCGTCGGTGGCGGCGACGGACAGCTTGCCGCAGCACTCGCCAGAATGACACGACTGACGATCGAAGTCGTTGACATCGACCGAAAGGGGATCGACAACGCACGGGCATGGCTGGCCGGCGAAAAACTCTACGGTGGCCGGATCAATATCACGGCCGTAGCGACCGACTCCATCCACAGGCTGCCCTATCCGCCCTTCAACTTCAACTTGGTCATCGATCAGCGAACGTTTACAGAGGATACCGCATCGGCACCGATCGATGAGCTGATCCGGGTAACACGTCCTCAAGGCGGTCAACTGGTGCTCGGGGCTACATCTGCAAAGACACCCAATTACGCGCTCCCCGAACAATACCGACAAACTCAGGAACTGACGACGATCCTCAACCATAACGCCCTCTACTGCAAACGCCACAAACAGCCCGGCACCACGAACTGGACGCACAACTACGCCAACGCCGCCAACACCTACTGCAGCGAAGATGTCGCCGTCCACGGCCCCTTCGGTGTCCTCTGGTACGGCAACCCCGGCCCGCGTAAACGGATCGATCGGCACGCCCGTGGTCCGCTGCCGTTGGTCGTCAATGGAGTTGCTCTACTTTCAGGCTACGATCTGGTCATGGCGTACGACGTCTACAACGGCCGCAAGTATTGGGAACGGTGGATACCGGGAGCAACTCGCCAGGATCTCCCCGCGGGTACGTCGAACCTCGCCGCAGACGAGCAGTACTTCTATGTTGTCATTAACAACCAAGAATGTCTGCAACTCGATCGCATCACAGGCAAAACTCACAATCACTTCCGTCCGCCAGCCAATGCAGAACATGCCTATTGGGGTTGGATTGCACGCCAAGGCGACTTGCTACTCGGGAGCCATTCACGGCACGACGAGAGTCGGCGTCGAGCCTCGCACCAAGTCGCAGACGGGCTGTTCGCCATCGATGTCGACGGTGGAGAAACCGCATGGACCTATCAGGGTGGTGGGATCGAGCACGATGGGATCGCAGTCGGCGATGGCAAGGTCTTCTTCGTCGATCGTAAGCTGACCGATGCTGAGAAACTGACAGCGCTCGAGAATACCGTCAAGGACGATAAAGTCAAAGATCGCGCCGTCGACCGTCGCGGTAAACCGATCGAGCCGGATCTCGGGAAGTTGGTGGCCGTCAACCAGCGTGACGGCAGCGTCGCCTGGCAGCAGCCATTTAACTTCTCGGACATCACCGTCGACGATCGCGTGATCGGGCAGCGATCAGGCATCATCTGCATGGTGAAGGACAACATCGTCGTGGTGACCGGAATCGGAAGCATTGGTCATCCCTATCAGGAATTCAACAAGGGTGAGTTCGCACGCCGCGCGATGTACGCATTCCATGCGACTAGCGGCAAGATGATCTGGGGTGGTCGGCGCAATTATCGCAAACGACCCATCATCGTTGGCGACTTTATCTATGCCGAGCCAGGCGCCTGGAACTTGAAAACCGGGACCCCACGCCTCGTGACGAACCCGTTGACAGGCGAGAAGACGACAATGAACTTCCTCCGCGGCTATTCCGGTTGCGACCACCTGCTTGCGTCAGCCAACTGCATTTTTGGCAATGCTGGTTCAGGGGGTTTTGCCCACTACAATCTCGACGAACAAGCGGGCTACACGCCGATCGGAGGTATGCAGCTCGCCTGCAACACGGGCGCCGTGCCAGCCAACGGTCTGTTTGTGGCACCTGAAGGTCGGGCGGGGTGCGTTTGCAGTATCGGCATTCAGACGTCACTCGTATTGTATCCCCGCCAGCAGGCTCAGGCATGGGGATTCAGCTCACGCGGCAGTCTGTTGGAAAAACTCACGCCAGTCAAACATGTGGCAGTCAACCTGGGCGCACCAGGATTCCGCACCGATGACACCGGCCGTCTGTGGCTCCCCTACGCCGGGCAAAACAACGTGGCTGGGGCGTTTGGAAACTGGTTGCCCAAGTATAAGCACTCCCCCCAATCGTTCACTTATCGACAGGCCGAAACGGCTCGTGTTGCTAATAAGTCGATTCCCTGGGTCTTCTCTTCGTACTACCACGACACGAAGGAATTGACGTTCCGGCTGTTGGATGAAGGGAGAGGCAGATACACCATCCGTCTCTACTTCACCGAGCCAGATGAACTGAAACCGGGGCAGCGCGTTTTCAACGTTCAGCTTCAAGGCGAGACCGTCAGCGAGAACCTCGACATCGTTGCCGCGACAGGGGGCCGTTTTCGCCCGTTGGTCAAGACATTTCAGGGCGTGGAAGTTGAGCAGGTTTTGCATATCGAATTGAAGGCCCAAGAAGGACGGCCCGTTCTCTGCGGGTTTGAAGCGACGCGGGAGGATTAGTCGCGTCGTTTTTTTTCGCACGGAGAGGGATAGGGTGAGGGTATTTGGGTTTTTGGACAGAGCCTAGCTGGACAGAAAACCGCCAAAAGCCACATCGAGGTGGCTACGACTGAGATGGGCTTTCCCAGGCCACGAGGGCTTTCTTTCGTGTCTTTCCCCAGCGGTAGTCGCCGAAAATACCGGTCTCGCGAATCACACGATGGCAGGGGATCAAGTAGGCCATCCGATTCCGTCCAACCGCGCTACCGACCGCCCGCGCGGCGCCACGATCTCCCAGCGATTCGGCGATTCGCCCGTAGCTGGTCAACGAACCTCTTGGGATCTGAAGCAGTGCCCGCCACACGCGCACTTGAAACTCAGTGCCGCGAACAAATACTTTCAAGGGCGATCTGTCGTTCGAGTCAGTGGGCTTCGCAAAGATCGAATCGACAACTCCCGCAGGGTCATCGTCCCAGTCAATTCGCGCAAGCGGCCAGTCTTTTTCGATCGCAACGGCGCCCGTGTGCCGGTTTTTCGACTCGACGAACGACAGATGACAAATCCCCCGAGGGCTGACTCCGATGAGACAGGTTCCGAACGGGCTCTCACCGAATCCCGCCCGAATCGTCCAACCCTCGCCACCCGATTTCACTTCGCCTGGCGAAGCGGCTTCCAGGTTCACGCACAGGTCGTGCAGACGTCCTGGCCCAGAAAGACCCGTGTTAAATGCGGCGTCAAGCACACTTTCGCCAGCTTCCAAAGCCTCCTTGGCACGTGAGAGCGTCAGACACTGAAGAAAGCCCTTTGGCGTTACGCCGGCCCAGCGGGAAAAGAGTCGGTGAAAGTGGTGCTGGCTCAGATCAGCCCGTTCGGCGAGCTGTGCCAGCGTCGGTTGTTCAATGTGGTTCTCGTCGAGATAGCTAATCACGCGGGCGATTCGGTCGTAGTCATTCATGCCCAGATTCTATTATGTGTCTGCGGCCCGCCCACCCGATTCTTGCGGCGGCGCCGCAAATCGCTGTGTAAAAGGAGTGCCGCGGCCTGTGACCATGTTTGTCCAGCCCGTCGGCCCTCGAATACACGTGTACTGCAAGACGGCGGCAGACTCCATCAGGCACGCCGTGCCAGGCATTCTCCGAAATAATCGCGAAGTCAGGGCTGATACTTTGGATTGGGGATCGAGGGAATCGGAGCGTCCACCTCCTTTCGCCATTGACGGAGTGCCGTCAGTAACTGCCCGGCCTTGTTGGGATTGGCCTTGGCCAGATCATGCTGTTCGCCGATATCGTCGCGGAGATTGTAGAGTTCGATGCGTCCGGATTCGAACCATTCGATCAGCTTCCACTGGCCCATCCGAATCGCTCCGGCCGGTGTCGTGCGAAAAGGGCCGCCGTGTGGATCGCCTTTGCCCTGCAAAAAGCAGGGGAAGTGCCAGTACAACCCACGTCGATCAAGCGACGCCGCAGCGTCGCGAAAGAGTGGCACAAGACTCTTGCCGTCCAACTCTGTAGCGCTAGGTGGGTCGGTCTTGCTGACTTCCAGCAGCGTCGGATAGAAGTCGATGCCGATGACCGGTTCGTTGCAAACCGACCCCGCTTTCGTCACACCTGGCCATTTGACGATCATCGGAACACGGATTCCGCCTTCGTACAACATGCCTTTCGCGCCGCGCAAAGGCGAGTTCGAAGTGGCACCGCTGTGGCCGCCGTTGTCCGAGCAGAACAGGACGATCGTGTTGTCGGCAAGCTTTAGACGGTCCAGTGTGTCCAGTACACGACCAACACTCTCATCAACGCTCGAAATCATCGCGGCGTACTTAGCGTTGGTGTGGTGTTTCCCTTTTGTCTTCGCAGCGAACTTTTCGGTCAACTTGGCTTTGGCTTGAATCGGTGTGTGCACGGCGTAATGTGTCAGATATAGAAAGAACGGCTCGGCGCGATGTGCTTCGATGAACGTGCACGCTTCGTCCGTCAACCGATCTGTCAGGTACTCGCCGGGATCCTGGTTCACCAGATTCGGATACTCGTATGGACTATGGTAGCCACCGCCACTCGGGCTACCCCATTCTCGGCCAGCGATATTCGTATCGAAGCCCTGCGTGGTTGGATCCGCGCCCAAGTGCCACTTGCCCATGGTCGCCGTGGCGTAGCCGCTGGCTTTTAGTGCTTCGGCGAGCGTCACGAATCTGGCATCCAGGACTGTCTTGTTAGGCACCGGCTCCAGCTTACGAAAGCGATGGTTGCCACGTTTTGGATCGCCGACTGTAAAAATCCCGTGTCGCGGCGTGTACTGGCCGCTCATCAAAGAAGCACGGCTGGGCGCACAATTGGGGCCGTTGGAATAAGCGGCGCGAAAAACCATGCCTTGTTGCGCCAGTTGGTCCGTGCGCGGAGATTCGTAGTAGTCGCTTCCCATCAAGCCCAGGTCGGTCCAACCCATGTCGTCGATGAAGAAGAACACGATGTTGGGCCGAGGCATCTCGGCGCTTTGAGCAGACGCCGATAGATTTGCCAGAGTCGCCACGAGTGCGACCAGCAATACAACGATTCTGAAGATCATCTATTCTGAACTCCAAATTGGTTTGAATTCGGAAACTCTTCGGTCTGCAACTACTGTCGATCCAGAGCCGCATTCGAATCACGACATGCTTTCAAACAAGGTTCTTGTCAGGATTCACGATGGCAGCGCAGGAGGGTCGCAGGCGCGGCCGCGCTGTGTGCCACACTACCAGCGGAGCAAAGCCGTGCCCCACGTGAGGCCTGCGCCAAAACCACTCATCAGCACCAAGTCTCCCGAGTGGATGCGATCCTCGCGAATGGATTCATCCAGCGCCAGCGGGATACTCGCGGCGGAAGTGTTTCCATAGCGGGTTAGATTGATGACCATTTTGTCACGGTCGATGTTCAGATCGTTGGCAATTGCCTCGATGATTCGGATGTTGGCCTGATGCAATACAACCCGATCGAGGTCGTCCACGCTTAGCTTGGCGTGTGCCAGCGCGCTGCGGATGGAATCAGCAACCAGACGGACGGCCCACTTGAAGACTGGACGGCCATCCATTTGGATGAAATGTCGATTGTCAATCAGCCCCTTCGCGGTGATTGGTTCCCGCGTTCCGCCCGCGGGGATGCACAACAAGTCCGCACGCTTACCGTCCGAACCCAGGGTGTACGAAACGAGGCCTTGTTCTTTCTGGCCGGGCCCCAACAGCACGGCACCAGCGCCATCACCAAACAGTGGATACGTTTTCTTATCGGCTGGGTTAACCGTTTGCGACATGATGTCCGCACCGACAACCAAGGCACATTTGCTGCTGCCGGTCTTAACGAACTGCGCTGCCGTGGTCAGACCGTACATGAATCCAGCGCAAGCCGCGTTGACATCGACCGAAGCAGCAGTCGCACCGAGCTTACGTTGCAGATGACACGCAGTCGAAGGCATACGTGTATCCGGTGTCATGGTGGCGATGACGATCAGATCGACATCGCTAGCTTCGACCTTGGCCTGCTCGAGGCACTGTTGGGCTGCCGCCAATGCCAGATCACTGGTGGCCATTCCGACAGGCGCGCGACGACGCTCGTGAATGCCCGTTCGCTGGATAATCCAATCGGCGTCGTAACCCAAAGCAGAGAGATCCTCGTTACGCACGATTTCTTCAGGTGCGGCCGAGCCAGTCCCGAGCACTTGGATACCCATCAGCGCGTGAAATTCGCTCCTCTCTAGACGTCGGGGCGTGATCTGCGTCTTGTCGACGGCTGTTGCCATGAGATTCCTATTGCTTCTTGCGGGATTCGTCAGGGATTTCCACCCAACGTCGTTCGTCGTACGACGCCAACACGTTGTTGGCGACGACTTGAGCGCAGATTCCATCAAAAGAACTGGGAATGGCGTCACGCTGCTCGGTAATCGCCGAGACAAATTCCCAAACCACATCATATCGGAAGACCGTCGTGGGTTCACCATCACCGAGGACGCGCGGGTCGTTGGTTGGCTTCAGATATTCGTCGGGAACCGCGACGGGAGCAAGGTCTTCGCTGGTTCTTCCCAGCAGAATGGTGTTCGGCTCGTGCAGTCGATACACCGCCAAACCTCCCGATCCACTGACCTCCGCCCATTCGTGGCCAAAGCCATTGAGGTCGCTGCCGATGGCCAGCGCCGTCCCTTCCCAAACGCCCATTGCGCCGCAGGCGAATTCACCAATCAGCCAAGACCGATCACCCACTTCCGAGGGAGGGCAAACAACTCCGGTTAGGAAGTCAACCTGCCGGTCATTCTGCCTGCCGCCATCCAAGGCCTGGCTGGAATCGCGATCTGCCACCAGCTCGGCACACGGATCGAAGCGGTTAGGCAACTCCCAGCAATAAATGTACCGTCAGGTTTTCTGCGGCTGAATGCGGACGGCGTATTTGGAGATCGTGGTGTCTCGCTCAAGT
>NZBA01000072.1 GCA_002686265.1 Planctomycetota bacterium | reverse complement strand
TTGCCGTCGTAGCTGCCCTGGAGCTGATAGACGGTGTCGTCGTTCGTGTCGAACTGTCCGTCGGTGCCGGCTTCGCGCACGTCCCAACCATTAAGCGGGTCAGTGGGCCAGGCGTCCAGGGCGTCGGAGATGCCGTCATTGTCGGCGTCGACGTCGTTGGGGATCTCGATGACGGCGCGGTGGTTGCCGGTCGCGTTCGTGTTGTACCACCAGGCGTTCGAATTGGGGCGGAACACGACCGCATCGCTGGTGCCGGCCTGGGGATAGCCCGGCCACCAGTTCGTGTAGAGCAATTGCTCATTCGTTTCCCACACGAACGTGTCGTCGCCGGCGCGGTCGGCCAGGCCGATCCAAAGGTCGCCACCCAGGGGCAGTGCCAGCGACGCGACAAACTGCTGCTCGGCGTCGTCGTTGATGGCGACCAGCGTGCCGCCGAGGTTGGCCGCGTAGGAGCGGGCCGCGGCAAACGACATCGTGCCCGGTGTGACAACGTAGGTGTGCCCGCCGAACGTGTCGAAGGGCCCGAATTGCAGTTGGAGCGAACTGGCCGTCTTGCTCGCCAGCTTCTCGCTGAGGGACACGTTCCAACTGGCCAGCAGTTGCGACGTCGAGCCGCCGTCCGGCAGGCGCGTCACGCCCGTGATGAGCGGCGGCACGGGGTCGGAGACCACCACGTCCAGGACGTAGTGCGCCAGCGGGCCGCCCGGTGTGCGGTCGGCGGCGCCGGCCGCGTCCAGCTCGATCACGCCGAAGCGCGAGCCACTGCCGACGTCGTTCCACTTGCCGCCGCCGACGGTGTGGGCGAAATCTTCGTTGCCGCTGTTGTTCGGTTCGCCACTGTTCCACTTCGTGAAGCTGACCGGTTCACCACTGGTCCATTCGAACGTGCCTTCGGTGGCCACGTCGTTCAGGCCGATCCAGAAGTTACCGGTGAACGGACTGAAGGTTGACCACACCCAGTCCCATTCGGCCGCGTCGGTGGCCGCGATCAGGTGCCCGCTGCGGGAAACGCCGTGGTCTTCGGCGTCCTGCCAGGTCATGACCGCGGGCGTGAGCTCGTAGCGGCGTCCGTTGCGGACCCAGTAGGTCTTGGATTTGACCTCGGCGTAGTACTGGCCGTTGGCCGCGACCGTGGCGATGAAGTGGCCGTCATTTGGAGCACCGTCTTCGTCGAGTAGTTCGGTGCCGCTGGCATCGAAGACGCGCAGTTGCCCGTCCAGGTCGCTACGGCTGGGCAAACGCAGGTTCAGCTCGATCAAGTTCCCGACGTTCAGCAGACCCAGTGCGTATCGGTCTTCGTCGAGGTTAGAACCCTCGGAAGCCATGATCAGGCCCGCGACCGACGCGTTCTGCTGGTTCCCGGCCTGGTTGAACGTCAGTGGATCGGCATTGCTGGTCGTGTCGTTGTGGTAGTTAAGGTCTGTTTCCAGGCTGGCGCCGCGGGCCAGTTCCAGTTCCAGCACGTAGTTTCCGGTCCCCGATCCACCATCCTTGCCGACGCGCACGAAGTAGGTGCCGGTCGCGGGCAGAACGTTCCCGCTGATGTAGGCTTCCACGCCCGGACCGCCGTTGCTGTCGCCCGTGATGTAGTTGCCGGCGGTGTTGTAGAGTTCCATGTAGGGATCCACGGAACTGCCGAAGGCGCGTGCGTGCACGGCCACGGCGTCGCCGGCCTGGGCGTCGAAGCTCCACCAGTCCTCGTCCGACCAGGTGGAGCCATCCGTCGGATCCTGGGAGCCGAAGCCGGTCGCGTCCAGGAAGAGATATTCGGGCGTGATGCCGTCGGGCGAGAGTGTCAGCGGCGTGGCCTTGGCTCGGCTGGCGTTGTCGCGGCCTTCGAACGTGACGCCGGCCGGCAGCGGATCGATGGAGAACGTGCGCACGAAATCGTCGCCGCCGGTGGCGTCGCCGTCGCCGTCCAGAGGGTTGCCCACGACGTCCGTGACGGAGGAGCGAAGCGTGAAGCGATAGTCGCCCGGACCCATCGGTCCGTCGAGGACACGAAAGCGGATCGTCGTGTTGCCGTCGTAGCTGCCCTGGAGCTGATAGACGGTGTCGTCGTTCGTGTCGAACTGTCCGTCGGTGCCGGCTTCGCGCACATCCCAACCGTTGAGCGAATCGTTAGGCCAGGCGTCCAGGGCGTCGGTGACGCTGTCATTGTCGGCGTCGGTTTGGTTGGGGATCTCCACGACGGCGCGGTGATTCGCGATTGCGCTCGTGTTGTACCACCAGGCGTTCGAATTGGGGCGGAACACGACCGCATCGCTGGTGCCGGCCTGGGGGTAGCCCGGCCACCAGTTCGTGTAGAGCAATTGCTCGTCCGTGTCCCACACGAACGTGTCGTCACCGGCGCGGCCGGCCAGGCCGATCCACAGATCGCCGCCCAGGGGCAGTGCCAGCGACGCGACAAACTGCTGCTCGGCGTCGTCGTTAATGGCAACCAGCGTGCCGCCGAGGTTGGCGGCGTAGGACTGCGCCGCGGTAAACGACATCGTGCCCGGAGTAACGACGTACGTGTGCCCGCCGAACGTGTCGAAGGGCCCGAATTGCAGTTGGAGCGAACTGGCCGTTTTGCTCGCCAGCTTCTCGCTGAAGGACACGTTCCAACTGGCAAGTAGCTGCGACGTCGAACCGCCGTCCTGCAGGCGCGTCACGCCCGTGATCTGTGGCGGCACGGGGTCGGAGACCACCATGTCCAGCACGTAGTGCGCAAGCGGCCCGCCCCTCGTGTAGTCGGGGGTGCCGGCGGCGTCCAGCTCGATCACGCCGAAGCGCGAGCCGCTGCCGACGTCGTTCCACTGGCCGCTGCTGAAGGTGTGGACGAAGTGCTCGGCGTTGCCCCCATTGTCCGGTTGGTTCGCGGTCCAGTTCGTGAAAGTGACCGGCTCGCCGCTGGTCCATTCGAACGTTCCTTCTGTGTTGACGTCGTTCAGTCCGATCCAGAAGTTGTTCGTGAAGGGACGGAAGTTGGCCCAGACCCAGTTCCACTCCGCCGCGTCGTTGGCGGCTACGAGGTGCCCGCCGCGCGAAACTGCGTGGTTTTCAGCGTCGGTCCAAGTCATGGCCGTGGGCGTCAGTTCGTAGCGGCGGCCGCTTCTGACCCAGTATGTTTGCGAGCTCACCTCGGCGTAGTACTCAGCGCTGGTCGTCACGGTGGCCATGTAATGGGCATCGTTCGGATCGCCGTCTTCGTCCGCCAGTTCCGTGCCGCTGGCATCCAAGACGCGCAGCTTCGCGTCCAGGTTGCTGCGGTTTGGCAGGGTCAGGTCCAGCTCGATCACGTTGCCGGTGTTCAGCAGTCCCAGCGTGTAGCGGTCTTCGTCGACGTTCGTGCTTTCGGGTGCCATCACGAGGCCCGCGACCGAAGCGTTCTGGCGGTTGCCGGACTGGGTGAAGCTCAACGAGTCCGCGTTGCTGGTCGCGTCGTTGTTGTAGCTGCTGTCCGTTTCCATCTGCGTGCCGCGCGCCAGGTCCAGTTCCAGGGCGTAGTTGCCGGCCCCCGAGCCACCGTCCTTGCCGGCGCGGACAAAGTAGGTGCCCGTCGTCGGCAGCACGTATCCGCTGATGAACGACTCGACGCCCGGTCCGGCGTTGCTGTTGCCCGTGATGTAGGCACCCGCGGGGTTCCAAAGCTCCACGTAAGGATCCACACCGCTGTTTAGGCCCCGCGTGCGCAGGGCCACGGCGTCGCCGGCCTGACCGGCGAAGCTCCACCAGTCCTCGTCGGACCACGTCGAAGAATGCACCGGGTCCTGGGAAGCGATGCCGTTGGCGAAAAAGTGTCTCGGTTCGGCGGCGTCCTGGATCAGGACCAGCGGCACGGCGTCGGCGCGCACGTCGTTGCTGGCGCTTTCAAAACGGAAGGCAAAATCCGAGGGAATGTTGACTTGGGTGATCTGCAAGTAGGGATCGCCGCCGGTGCCGTTCCCGTCGCCGTCGAGCGTATTGCCGGCGAAATCGCGCAGGCCCTGGACCGTGAGTCGGTAGCGGCCGCCGGCCAGGTCGCCGTCCGTGATCTTCAGTGCGATGGACTGGCCGGTCGTGTAGGGCCGAAAGACGCGTGTCGTGTAGAGCACGTCGTCGGCGGTGTCGAACTGGTCGTCGCCGCCGGCGGCGCGGAAGTCATAGTTGGGCGCGTCATTGACGGACGCGGGGTCGAGATCCTCGTCGACGCTGAGCGTGATCGAGCTGCCGATCAGGTTAAAGGGGTAGCCGGGCAGTGCCAGGTTCGCCGCCGCCGTGATGCGCGGCGCCACCTGGTCCGTGATCCGTGCGTCCAGCAGGTACTGGCCGGCCGTGCCCGAGCCGCCGTTGGCCTCGACCCGCGCGTAATAGCCGCCGGAGGCCGGCAGTGTTCCCGTGAACAGGTCGTCCGCGGCGTCGGTGTCGTTGACGACGTTCCCCGCCGCGTCGAGCACACTGAGACGCGCGTCCAGCAGGCTCCCCGCAGGCAACCGCAGGGACAGGTCGACGGTGTTGGCGGCGTTCAGGTTCCCCAGAAAGAAGGTGTCTTCGTCCGTGTTGGCGCCTTCGGCGGCCATGACGGTGCCGCCGATCGTCGCGGCGGCCTGAGACCCGACGGTGGTCTTGGTCAGTCGGTCCGCGCCGGCGATCGAATCGTTGGCGTATTGCGCGTCGCTTTCCAGTTGAAGGTTGCGCGCCAGGTCGACGCGCATATCGTACGCGCCCGTGCCGGCATTGGGCGTGACGCGGACGAAATAGGTGCCGCTGGTGCTGATCAGGAAGTGACTGAGGAAGGCGTCCTGGTCGGGTCCGCTGTCGTTGTCGGCCGCGGCTACACCGTCGGCGTTGTTGCGCAGTTCGACGCGCGGGTTCAGTGTGCTGGCGGGTGTG
Source organism: Planctomycetota bacterium (assembly GCA_002686265.1). GTDB lineage: Bacteria > Planctomycetota > UBA1135 > UBA1135. The sequence continues at coordinate 2,185 of NZBA01000072.1, read as the reverse complement.
TCGGCACTGAGGGAAATCACGTCGCCGGCCAATGCCTGGAACGACCAATAATCGACCTGGTTCGCGGGTGTGATGTCCCCGGACGCACGGGCGACGAAAGAGCCGCTGTTCGCCGGTGTCTGCGTGAGGGACAGGGCCGTGGCCGTGCCCAGCGTGTCGCCGCTGAGCATGAGGCGCGGTTCGAGCGTGTCCACGAGGAACAGGACGTTGGTGTCGCGCAGCGCCCGCCACGGGCGCCGGGTGGGTGTTCGCCGCGGGGATGGTTCATGGCGCGGAGCGCCCGGCAGCCAGCGGCGCCCGCGGGCCAGCAGGTGCGTCACGGATCGGTTGACTGCATCGCGCACGCGCTGGGCGTGCAGGACTGCGCGATACCGCGCACAGAGGCAACCGTGACTTCGACGACCAATGTCCATTAGTGGTTGACTCTGCCTCTCAAGCCTTCAATGGGGAATCGCTTGTGCTGCGGGCGCGGCTCGTGCACACAGTCGGGCCCTGTCATCACGTGTTCTTGCGTCCTCCAGCGGCTCGACGCTTGCCATGTGCCAGCGCCGGGGCTGTGCGCTGCGATCACATCCTAGCCCGCATATTGCATAGGTTTTCTGGCACCGCGATTTGCGCGATGGCCTTACTGCCGGTAGTGTCGTGAGTTAGGACGAATCACGCACACCGACAGGGAGGCCATCAGCGATGACAGAGTGTAGCACGGATGCGATGGATTTCGAGCGGCTTGGAAGCCGACAAGTCGTCGGTGACTTCGACGGCGGGCGGCTGACCAGTGACGCGGGCGCCCTGATTCTGCGGGAGGTCGATCGGCGGCTCAGTCTGATCGACGCGTTGAACGCCTGCATACCGGATCCGCGGGACCCGCTGCTGACTCAGCACGAGCAGGTGACGATGCTGAGTCAGCGGATCTTTGGGATTGCCCTCGGCTACGAGGACCTGAACGATCACCAGACGCTACGCGGCGACCCGGCTCTGCAGGTTGCGGCACGGGTTGAGCCCACGGAAGAAGACCCAATGGCGTCGCCATCGACGCTGTGCCGGTTGGAGAACCGGATCGACCGGCGGACATTGGTCAAGCTTGCGGAGGTGTTCGTCGAGCAATTCATCGCTGCTCGGGCGTCTCAAGGGCCGCCCAAGGAGCTGATCCTGGACTTCGATGCCACGGACGACCCTCTGCACGGCCATCAGGAGGGCCGGTTCTTCCACGGATACTACGACCGCTATTGCTACCTACCGCTATATGTATTCTGCGGCGACGAACTGCTGGTGCCGTACCTGCGCCCGTCCAACATCGATGGGGCCAAGCACAGTCGAGCGATTCTGAAGCTCTTGGTCAGGCGATTTCGTCAGGTGTGGCCCGGTGTGAAGATTATCCTGCGTGCCGACAGCGGCTTCTGTCGCTGGAAGCTGATGCGATGGTGTAACCGTCACGGGGTGGACTACATCCTGGGGTTGGCACGCAATCCAGTCCTGGAGCGATTGGGTGCGCCATGGATCCAGCAGGCCGAGCGTCAGTTCGAACATTCCCATGAGAAGCAGCGGGTGTTCGAGGAGTTCCGCTACGCTGCTTCGACCTGGGATCGCGAACGCCGCGTCATCATCAAGGCTGAAAGACTCGTCGAAGGCCCGAATACGCGATTCGTGGTCACGAGCCTGGAGGGCGAGCCGCAACATCTATATGACAAGGTGTACTGCCAACGAGGGGACGCCGAGAACCGCATCAAGGAACAGCAGCTGGGATTGTTCGCTGGCCGGACCTCGTGCGGGGCGATGCACGCCAACCAGTTCCGCTTGTTTTTGTCCAGCGCCGCATACGTCCTGTTGCAGGCCCTGCGGCGAATCGCTTTGGAAGGCACAGAGCTGGCGCGGTCACAGGTCCAAACGATCCGTCTGAAGCTGCTGAAGGTCGCCGCCCGCGTGGTGGTCTCCGTCCGCAGGGTCAGGTTCTACATGGCCAGCAGCTATCCGTACCAAGAACCGTTCCGCAGACTCCTCGAACGCTTGGGAGGTCCACAGATGGCCCCGATCTGAGCACCGACAACCTGGTCCGCGGCGAGCCCCCGTCGAGGGGGTAGGGGGTGGTATGCGCGCATCGCGTAATCGGGCGTCGAACACGCCCGCCAAACGCTCGCTGCCGCCTCGCGGCGGCCCGTCAGATAGGCCTATGAAATATGCGGGCTAG
>NZBA01000071.1 GCA_002686265.1 Planctomycetota bacterium | reverse complement strand
GCAGGTAGCACGTCCCCCCAAGCGGTGCGAAGGCGGCGCCGGTAGCCCAGCTGGGCTACCGGCGCCGCCTTCGCACCGCTTGGGGGGACGTGCTACCTGCGGTGCACGCGCCGGATGGGCGCTCGCTTCGGCTGCGCCGCAGAGCTGGGCTTGCGCGCACCCGCGGGCCTGCGGGGCGAGCGAACCTTGGGCCCTTGCCCCTTCGCTTGCGGCCGGCGCTGATCGCCGGGGCGCGCCCTCTTCTCGGCTCGCCGCGGATCGACTTGCGGACGACGGCCGCGTGTGCGGTCGTCCGGATTCCGCCCGGGCTTCTGCTCGGGCTTCTGCTCCGCGCGCATGCGCGCCCAATGAGAGCGCGCCTTGGCGGCCTCGGGGCCGTCGAGCTGGCCGTTGCCGTTGGCGTCAAAGCGCTCGAGCAGGGCCTTGTGGAGAGGCGAGCCCTGCTTCGGTCTCTTGGTCCCATCACGGCCCGCACGATCCCCAGGAGTGCGCGGACCCTTGCGGCCCTTGGCGGAGTCCTCTCGCGCTCCGCGCGCACCACGCTCCGGCTTCTGCTCTCCGTGGAGGGCGCGCAGCTTGGCCCACGCCTCGCGCGCGGCCTTGGCTTCGGAGGCGTTGAGCTTGCCGTCCTTGTCGAGGTCGTGACGCTCGATGAGCTTCAGCAGGCGTCCTTGGAGCTCCTCGTCCGCGGCAGGAGAACGCGCGGGTGCGGGGCGCTGCTTCTCGGGCCGAGTTCGCTCGGCGGGCGCACCGAAGCGCTCCATGATGCCGGGCTTCACCTGAGCGGTGGCCGAGGACGTGATGAGTGCGAGGGCGCCTGCCGTGCAGGCGAGTGCGAAGAGCTTCATGCTGGGTCCGTTCTGCTGTCTCTTGGGGATCCGGGCTCTCTCCAGGATCCTAGGGCGGGGCAGGGAGGGCCTCTGCGGACCTACCCGATCAGAGGGCTTCCCAACCCTACCGCCTCACGGAGGTTCCGGCCGCCCCCACCCGCGAAAGGCCATCGGAGCGCGGCGCGGACCGCCTCCTACTCACCGCCCTCTACTCACCGCCCTCTACTCGATGTAGCCCAGGCTGCGCAGGCGCTGGAGCAGGATCTCCTGATCCTCCTCGTCGAGGTCCCCTTGCGCCTCTTGCGCCGGATCGGGATCCCCGGGGGCCTGAGTCGCGCCCCCGATCAGGACCGGATCGCCGGCAAGGTGTTCGGGCTCGAAGAACTCCCGGGGGAAGGTCCCCTCGTACTCGGCCGGGATTGGCAGGCCGACGCTGTGCAACAGGAGGGGCGCCACGTCGAGGATGTCCCGGCGCTCCTCCTCGTGCCCCTGACGGATGCCTTCGCCCGCCGCGAGCAGGACGCCGTCGGGGTGGTGCGTCCCCCACGGCTCACTGCGCCCGACGACGGTCTCCCGGCCGTTGAGGACCGAGATGTGCCCGAAGTCCCTGAGGGTCAAGGTCAGGTCCGCGGCGTGGTGCATGTACGGACCCGCGAACCACTCCTCGCGCTTCTTCACCTCGGTAACGACCTGCCCGCCGTCGGGGGCCAGGAAGGTGCCCAAGCGCCTGACGAGGTCGTCCTGGAACTCGGCGTACTCCTCTTCGGGCACATTGATGAAGATCCCGTTGCTGCTCGGCGTCAGGGCAAAGGCTCTGGTGCGCTCCAGGTCCAGCTGGCCGAGGTAGTCCTTGAGGTGATCGACGTAGATCGCCTCCTTGGTGTCCACCTCCTGCTCCTCCTTCCAGAAGAGCAGCCCCTGCTCGTGGAGCCACTTGTTCACGTAGACGACCTCGGTGCTGTCGGTGAAGCCGTGGTCGGAGGCGATGAATACGCGTGCCTCGTCTCCGAGGAGTTCGATCATGCGCCCGAGGTACTCGTCCATCTTGCGGAAGTACACGCGGCAACGTTCGATGACCTGCGCCTCCCACGCGCTCGGATTCGCCGGTGTGGTGGACGGGTCTAGGAACCGGTAAGCGAGGTGCTGCACCTTGTCAACGCCGTCGAAGACGACGATCGTCAGGTCGCTGGGGTCGGAGACCATCAGGTGCTCCAGGGTCTGGAACCAGGCCTCCTCGCGAGCGATGTGCTGGTCGATCCAGGGCAGCCAACGCTCCTCCGGCATCCTGGAGAGTGCCTGCTTCTCGACATCGAGCTCCAGGCCGAGGCGCGAGACGTCGATCGTGCCCAGCTCCTTCAGCTCGGGGATGAGCTCCGGCGGCCAGCTCGAGCGGCGCAGGTAACGCGAGGGCACGAAACCGGGTATCGACTGGCCGTTGAGCTCCTGGGGCGGCGCGGTGCCGAAGTAGTTGAGGACGGTCACGCGCCTGCCCTCGCGCGAGGCGTACTTCCACAGCGTCTCGCAGTGATTGTCCTTGGCGGTGTTGAAATGCGCGTAGGCCCGACCGTCAGCGAGGTCGATGCGCACGAAGTCATTCAGGCCGTGGTGGCCCATGCTCCTGCCGGTCGCCAAGGAGGTCCAGGCCTGGGGAGTGATCGGCAGCGGCGTCGAACGCAGGCGACTGCGGGTCCCGTGCCGGTAGAAGTTCTCCAGGTTGGGCATCTCGCCCTCGCCCACGAGGTGGTCGAGGACGGTGAAGGTGGCTCCGTCGAGTCCGAGCAAGAGAGTCCGCATGGCAACCCCAGCGTACCTGGATCTCAGCCTTCAGCGGCACCCACGTGCCGCTCCAAGAAGACTGCGATCTGTCCCACGGTGAGGTCCTCGACGTAGCGCCCGTCCACCATCAGCATCTCGGCGAAGGGGATGTCCGAGCGCTCGTAGCGCGCCTCGAGCGCGGTCACGAGGTGCACGACGTCTATCGACTCGAATTCGAGCTCGTGCACGATGGAGGTCTCGGCATTCATCGCGCCTCCGAACCCGGTGTCCCAGTCTTCGGTCAGCTCCTTGAGAACCTCGACGGTGTCCAGCTCGAAGCGAGAGAGTGCGGCGTCGGTCATGGTTGGATTCGTTCAGTCAGGAAGGAGACACAGGGCGAGACAGTGGCCTCGGTGGAGGATCGCGGTCACCCGCAGAGCGCCGTCCGTCGCGGGCGCGGCGTGGCGCGGAGAGGCCTCGGCCAAGGAGCCCTCGAGCACGGCCGTCAGGTGGCTGCGCTGGCCCTCGACCCGATGCCCGGTGAATCTAACGCAGCGCAGGTCACCCGACAACCCGCCACCGAGGGCCTTGCAGACGGCCTCCTTCGCCGCCCAGAGGGCGGCCGGGCCACCGGGAACGGCCTCGAAGAGTGCTCGCTCCTCGGGGTGGAAGGAGTCGTCGCTGACTACGGGATCGAGTTCCCCGACCCGCACGACTTCGGTCCCTACCCCGCAGCAGTCGTCGGCCGCGGCGGCGACGGCGTAGAAAACCTCGTGAGCCAGACTGACCGCGCAGGCCTCACGCCCGGCGACGAGGGCTCGAGGCGCTCCCGACTCGGTGGTATCGATGCCCACGTCGGCCATACACAGGCCCGAGGGCGACCGCAGGCGCACCGCATCCTTGGCCGCGATGCGCCCGAGCACCCAACCCGCCGCCGCCACCGGCGGCAGGGCCGAGCGGTCGAAGGTCTCGCGCTCGGTGCGGTCGAGGATCATGCGCGCCAGGACGCGTATCCAGAGGTGGTTGACGAGGATGCGCTCTCCGACGCGGTCGACCTCGCAAACCGTGCAGCGTTCGATCCCCTCGACGCCACCGAAGAGAGCGGTGATGTCGCGCGTGCAGGTCACCTGCAGCGGATCGATGCGGTAGAGGTAGGGACCGAGGGGGAACTCGACCAGCTCCTCCACGCGGTCTGCATAGCGCAATACGACGCTGCCGTCCGCCGCGATCATCTCGACCGAGGAGCGCAGGGTGGTCCCGTCCTGGTCGTGGTGCACGACAGCCCGCAGGGGTTCTCCCGCCGGGCGGCGCGGGACGAACTCCAGCCTCCCAGTGGTGTTGGGGAAGGCCAGGGAGATCGTCTCGTCCGTCGGCTGCATGCTGCCGTTGGCCGTGCCGGGGATCTGGGAGGCGGTATCGATCAGGACGACCGGCAGGACCAGCCCGGCGGGGTCGGTGCTGCGAAACAACAGCCCCGCCTCCGGCACGCGCACGCGCGCCTCGATGCCACCCGGTCCCCAGCGGTCGATGCCCTCGACGCCCTGAAAGGCAGGACCGTGGTAGAGGACCTTGTAGGTATCCGCATCGCTCCAGGGAGGTGCGGGTTCATCCACTTCGCCGAGGGTCGGCTGCCCGAGATCCGCGGCGCCCTCTCCCATCTCGACGACCGCACGCGCAACCTCGCCGCTCATCCCCTCCCGATCGGCTTCGAGGAGGGAGACCGCCACGAGCGCCTCGTCGATCGCCTCGGCGACCATGCGCACGCGGCGCGTGGAAGTCTCGAAGGGCAACCACTTGAAGGTCTCGATGTCCGCCAGGGCGCGCACCTCGAGGTGCGGCACGAGGGCCGCCGCGGCCTCGGCCATGAGCTCGAGGGTCATGGCCAGGGGCATGATCGGGAGCGCGCAGAGCGTCGGATCGGTGAGGGACAGGCCGCGCCCGAAAAAGGTGTGGTCGGCCAAGAAGCGGTGCTCCTCGGTGTCGAGCTGGCACTCGGCGACGAGGCGCCTGCCGGGCGCGTGCTCGAGGACCTGCTGCAGGAAGGGCAGCGAACCGACATCGAGCATGGGAACCGGCGAGGGAGGGCTCGCGTCAGCCACGACGCGAGCGAGCGGCGCCGTGGCTTTCGCCACAGGATTCGCCGTCGGGTTCACCGTCGGAGTCACCGTCGGACTCTGGACCCGAGCCTGGTCCGGGTCGTTCCGCCCCGTCGTGGGCGGGGCGGCGGCGGCGGACGGTCCGCCGGGAGCGGCCATCACCCGACGTTGAGCCTCGAGGAAGGTCTGCATGGTGCGCTGGAAGTCCTCGATGGCGCGCAGGCGAGCGGGATCGGAGAGGGCGGGAGGGCCCGAGGCGACCGTTGGAGCCGGAGCGAGCGGCGCGGCGGCCGGCGACGGGACGGTGGCAGCCTGAGCGAGGGGCGCGGCGACCGGCGTTGGGGCAGCGGCAGGCGAAGCAGCCGCCGGCGCGCGCTCGGAATCCCCCGCCCCCTCGGACGGAGCGCTCCCGAACCTCGCCCGCAGGTCGCCGACGGCTTCGTCGCTGATCTCGAGCACGGGGAAGGCCAACGACAGGGGCGGGTCGAGGTGCCCCGGTGCCGGCGGGGCCTCCGCCAGATCCAGCAGGCGCGGCCCCCGGCGCGCGGTGAGCGGTGCGAGGTCCACATCGACTCCCTGGGCCGCCAGCATGCCGATCGCGGTGCAGAGCTGCCGGATGCTCTCCTTGCGATGCAGGTCCATGGGAATGACGGCGTGCGGCCTTCCGTCGAGGGTATCGGCGATGAAAGCCGACAGGTTGCCGCGCGGTCCGACCTCGACGAACAGGCGCACGCCCGCGTCGTACATGGCCTCCACGGTCTCGCGGAACCGCACGGGGGACCACCACTGGCGAACGGCCAACTCCTTCACCCGCTGTGGGTCCTCGGGATAGGGCGCGGCCGTGGCGCAGGACCACAGCTCGACCTTCGGCGTCTGCATCTCGAAGGTCCCGTAGAAGCGCTCGATGATCTCGCTCGCGGGCTTGAAGGCCTCCGTGTGGTAGCTGCGGTTCCAGCGCAGGCGTTCGCACAGGCCGCCCTTGCCGGCCAGGGCTTCGTGGGCCGCGTGGATGTCCGTTTCCGATCCGGCGATGACGAGCTGCCGCGGGCAATTGTCCATGGCCACGGCCAACCGCTCCCCGAATCCCTCGAGGAGCTCTCGGACGGCCTCTGGATTCGCCCCCCCCACCGAGAGCAAGCCGCCGGTGGGCACGAGATCGGAGCGTTCCAGCTCGCGTGCGCTGCGGGCGCCCGCCACGATCGAGCGAATGCCGTCTTCCTCGCTCTGAGCCTCGTAGGCCCCCGCCGCGAGGAGCGCGCCGAACTCGCCGCTGGAGTGACCGACGATGGCGTCGGGGAAGACGCGTAGGGAGGCGAGCAGGTCGAGCAACCCGCGCCCGGCGGCGGTCACCGAAGCCACCGCCGACTCCAGGCCGTAGAGCGTCTCCTCGGCCCACTCGACGCCGGCCGGCTGGGGGTAGAGCACGTGGCCGAAGGGCCGGTCCGCGCCGCCTCCCGCCAGGGCAGCGGCGGTCAGGTCGAACTGGCGCCGCACCTCGGGGAAGTGCCGACACAGCCCGTCGAGCATGTTCACGTACTGAGCACCCTCCCCGGGGAAGACGAAGGCGACCCTCCCCTTGCGACCCAGGGGATGGTCGAACCAAGCGATGCCATGGCGGCGATCGACGATCTTCTCGCGTTCCGGGTCGGCCAGGAGTCTCGCTGCATAGCGCAGCTTCTCGACCAGGTCCTCTCCCGAACGGGCGACGATCGCCATGCGCGACGCCCCGTCGTCCTTGGCGCAGGTCGCGGCGATGTCCAGCAGGCGCACGGCGGCCGCTCCCTCGACCCAACGCGCGAGAGAGTGCAGTCGATCCTGGAGCGCCTCGCGGTTGGGGGCCGAAACGACGACCAACTCCGCCGGCCACTCGCACTCCAGGCGCGTAGGCTCGGGCTCGTCCCCACCGGTGTACTCCTCGAGGATCGCATGGGCGTTGATGCCGCCGAAGCCGAAGGCGTTGATCCCCGCTCGCCGCGGAATCGTGCGGTCACCGTGCAACCACGGCCGCGCCTCGTTGATCAGGAATGCGCGTGTCTTCTGCCAGCCGAGGTCGGGGTTTCGATTCTCCGCGTGCAGGGTGGGCGGGAGCACACGGTGGTAGAGGGCCAGGGCGGTCTTGATCAAGGACGCTGCTCCCGAAGCCGGGATGAGGTGGCCGATCATCGACTTCACGCTGCCGATTCCGAAAGGATCGCGAGTGCCGTCGCCGGTCAGGCAGGCCTCTAGGGACTCGAACTCGGTCGCATCCCCGAGGGGGATGCCCGTCCCGTGAGCTTCGATCAGGCCGACGGTCAGCGGCGAGATCCCCGCGCGCTCATAGGCGCGCTTGATGGAGAGCTGCTGGCCCTCGGACAGGGGCGCGAGCAGGCCGGCGCCCTTGCCGTCCGAAGACACGCCGATGTCCTTGAGCAGGGCGTAGATCCGGTTCCCGTCGCGCTCTGCATCGCCGGCGCGCTTGAGCACGAGCATGCCGCATCCCTGGCCGAGGACCGTGCCCCCCGCCTCCGCCGAGAAGGGCGCGATGCGCCCCTCGGCGCTGAGAGCCTTGAGGTGGCAGAAGAGAACGTGGACCTGGGCGGGAGTCGAGACCTGCGAGCCTCCGACCAAGACCGCGTCGCAGGTGCCCGCGCGCAGCTCCCGCATGCCGTGCTCCACGGCCAGCAGGGCCGAGGAGCAGGCGGCGTCGATGGTGTAGGCCGGGCCGTTGAGGTCCAACCGATTCGCGATCCGTCCCACAAGGGCGCTGTGGACGAGGCCGGGCACGGCCTCCGCGCTGCCCGGAGGCAGGTTGCGCTTCAGCTCCTCGCGCAGGGCGGCGAGATCCTCCTCGGAGCGGTCGGGCTCGAGGCGCCGCAGGACGCCGATCACCTGGTCCACGGCAAAGGTGCGCTGGAATACCGAGACCCAGCCACGATTCACGAACAGGCCGCGGCCGATGATGACGCCCGTGCGCGAGCGCTCGAGGGCGATCTCCCCCACGCCGGCGTCGTCGAACGCCTCGAAGGCGCAGCGCAGGGCGAGGTAGTGATCGGGCTCCGCACCGTCCACGCTGCGCGGAACGACGCCGTAGCGCGTCGGGTCGAAGCGGCTGACGTCGCCTAGAAAACCGCCTTTCTGCGTGTAGGAACGGTCCGTGTCCTTCCCCTCGGGATCGAAGAAAAGCTCGGGCTGCCAGTCCGGCGGCGCGTCGGTGATGCAATCGACCTTGTGGACGATGTTGTGCCAGTAGCGACTGACCGTGTCGGCACCCGGGAACAGGCACGACATACCGACGATGGCGATGTCCTCGCGGACATCTCCTCCCCCGCGCGGGTGGGGCGGCATCAGCCGTGGTCTCCGCCCAGGCGGTTCAGCTCTGCGCTGCTCGATCCCTCCAGGCCCAACATGCGCGCCACGACCGCGCCCTCGCGGAGAAACCAGACGTCCGCCTTGAAGGTGTGGGCGTCGGCCTCGGCGAGGGTGCGCACGATGACCTCGATCTCCCCCTCACCGCCCATTTCGTCGAAGATCTCGAAATCCGCGACGTGGTTGGGCAGGGAAGTGGTGTCGTGGGTGGCGCGCGACCACAGAATCGCCAGCTGCGGAGCTGCGTCCAGGACGACCGGATCGATCATCCAGGCGCTCCCCTGCCCGTGTTCGAGGCACTCCGCCGGGCACGAGGCGCGCACCCGGGCGCTGATCCCCGATCCGTCGTAGGCCTCCAGAGACTCGATCGCCTGGAACAGAGGGCCGTGGAACAGCCAGCGCTCGTAGGCCTCCCCGGTGGAGAGGGGGAAATCAGCGGCCGGCCGTGCGTCGGGGGCATCGGTAGCCCGGCCGTTGCGCTCGGCGGCCAGGATCACCCGTCCCTGATAGAGCGGGCGGGACGGCAACTCGGGGTCAACGATGCGCGCGGTGCAGGTCTCCAGGCCGTGGGCGGCCTCGCTTCGTTCGACGCGCAGGCGCAGGCACCGCGCATCCCCCTCGAGGACGATCCCGTTGAACTGACGGACGTCAACGAGGCGAATGACGTGCCGCTCGGGGAAGGCCGCGGCGGCCGCCTCCGCCAGGAGGGTCAGGGCGACGGTGAAGGGTAGGACGGCCTTGCCGTCGATGCGGTGGTCGGCGAGGTAGCCGTCCCGCTCGAGGTCGAGGTCCAGCTCCACCTCCAGGACGCCGTCGCTGGCCCAAAGGGCGCGTCGGCCCGCCAGGAGCGGCAGGGAGGCCGGGAGACACCCGGGTTCGGGGCGCGTCCAAGGGCCATCCCCGATCAGCACGCGCACGTCTCGCTCCCCGGCGTCGAAGGCCTCGAGCCAGGCGGCTCGCCTCCCGGCCGGGACGCTCACCATGCCGACCCCACGCGTGTCGAACTGGCGCGCGACCTCCGGCGTCACCATGCCTGCTCCGCGCCAGGGTCCCCAGTTGAGGGCGACGACCTTCGCGGGCCACAGGTCCGAGAGGCGCCGCGCCATACGGTTGAGGGTCTCGTTGGCGGCGGCGTAGTCGGACTGTCCGGGATTGCCGAAGAAGCCCGCAACCGAAGAGAAGAGCATGACCAGCTTCAAACGCTCGGGGTCGAGCACGCGCGTGAGGGTAAGTACCGGGTCGAGCTTGGTCCCCACCACGCGCGCGAAGGACTCGTCGCTCTTGTCGACGATGTACTTGTCCTCGATCACACCGGCACCGTGCACGATGGCGGTCACCGGACCGTGGTCGCGCCCGACCTGCTCGACGAGAGCCGCCAGGGCGTCGTCGTCGCGGACGTCGCAGGCCAGGTAGACCCCGGTGGCGCCGGTCTCGGCGATGGCCTCCAGGGTGGCGCGGATCTCCCGCCGGCCGAGCAGGTGCCGCAGGCGCGCCTCCACGTCCTTGGGTGTGACGGTCTCACCGGCGGCCCGCGCGTCGGCCACGAGGGCTCCGCGCAAGGCGCCATGGTCGTCGATGCCGGCCGTCGCGGGCCCCTCTTCCCCCTCGGGCGCCGGCGAGCGACCGAGCAGAATCAGCGTCGGCTGGAAGCCGCGGGCGAGCTCGATGGCGATCTCGGCCGTAATCCCGCGTGCACCTCCGGTCAAGAGGACCACGCTCGAGGAATCGAGACGGGCGCTCTCCTCTCGTGCCACGGCGTCGTCCAGGTCCAAGCGGACGGACTGTACGCCCAGGCGGCGGCCGTCACGATAGCCGACCTCCAGCGGGCCTTCGGCGCGCCACTCGTCTGCCAGCAGGTCGGCGGCTCCCGCCACCGGCTCCCGCTCGAGATCGACCACGCGGAAACGGGAAGCGTCCCACTCCTTGGCGGCGCACTTCAGCATGCCCACGAGTCCGCCGCGCCAGGGTTGGGTCGCTTCGCCCTCGCCGCCGAAGTCTCCCCCGCCGGCGGTCAGACAGGTGAAGGAGGCACCGTTCTCCAGCTCCGGTGCCAGGGCCTGCAGGAGGTGTAGGGCGCCGATGATTTCCTGTTCGTGGTGGCGCCGCCAATCGTCGGCGGTGATGCCGGGATAGGCGGGAGCGGGGCGCAGTCCCTCCAAGTGGACGACCGCGGCGATCGGACCGTGCTCTGCCCGGACGCGCTCGAGGGCGCCTTGCGCGGCGTCCCGCGAGCTCAGCGCGTCCGCCCCGAGCAGGGCGACACTCGCGCCGCGGGCGCACAGCTCCTCGGCCAGGCCCCCCGCGAGCGGGCGGCCGCTGTCGGTCAGCACGACGACCCCCTTGGGCACGGAATCGACGCCGTTTGGGGGCAGGGGTGCCTCGACCACGCGAACGACACAGCGCGGAGCGGTCTCGGCGCCCTCGGTCGCCAGTCGAGCCGGGGCCGCCTGGGTAGCCGTGGACGGCACGGCCCGGGGCGTACCGGAGGGAGCGCCCGGATCCGGCTCGGGGTCAGGATCACCTCCGCCGGCGAGCTCCTGCACGCCGCTGACGATCTCGGTCATCGTGCGCGCGGCGGTCATGCGTTCCATGAACCAGGCCGGCGGCTCCTCGCCATCGCCCAGCACCGCGCGCCGGAAGGCGGCGATGATCTCCACGCGCTTGATCGAGTCGATCCCCAAGTCGCCCTCGAGGTCCGCCTCGAAGGACAGCATGTCCGCCGGGTAACCCGTGCGCTCGGCCACCACCTCCACCAGGGTCTCGCCCAGATCCACGGCGGGCGGCGCGGCGGCCGCTGTCGTCGTCGCGGTCGCGGTCGCCACCGGCGCGGCCACGCTCGCCTGACCGACCAGCTCGCCCACGCCGCTGACGATCTCGGTCATCGTGCGCGCGGCGGTCATGCGCTCCATGAACCAGGCCGGCGGCTCCTCGCCGTCACCCAGCACCGCGCGCCGGAAGGCGGCGATGATCTCTACGCGCTTGATCGAGTCGATCCCCAAGTCGCCCTCGAGGTCCGCCTCGAAGGACAGCATGTCCGCCGGGTAACCCGTGCGCTCGCTGACGACCTCCAGCAGGACCCCGCCGAGATCGGCGGCCGAGGGTACGGGAGCGGCTCCGACCCCGACGGGCGCGGATGCCCCGGCGGTGTCGGCCACGGGCAACACCTCGGCACTCGAGATCACGGGCTGCGCCACCTGCGCGACGGGCTTCACGAGAGGCGCGCCGAACTCCCCGATAGGGGTCTGAAAGGCGTCCGCGGGGACGGCCGGGGCGGCGGGTGCCTGGGGCGGGGCCCCGAGGAAGGCCGCCATGACCTCGGCCTGAGTCTCCAGGAACTGGCGCATCGTCTCCTGGAACTGGGCGTGGGGATCTCCGGCCACCGGTGGCGGAGCGTGCGAGGTCAGAGCGGGCCCCGCCGGGGGTTGCGCGGGGGTAGCGACCGGGGACTGGGGCGCCGTGGGAGGCGCCATCGGGCTCTCCGCGGGGTTCACGGTCGGGCTCGCCGCCGCTCCCGTGGGAGGTCCCGCCAGGCGCGCCTCGGGCTGGGGCCGCCGGGGCGGAGCGTTCACCGGTCGAGCGTAGGCGCCGTTGACACGCCACAGATGCGCGGCGGGCGCGGCCCCGGCCTCCGCCGTCACGCGGCGCAGCTCGAGGGCCTCCACGGAACGCTGGTCGTAGAGCCGGTCGAGGACCATCGGGATCCCCTGGACGAACAGAGTCCCGAGGGCTTCGAGCAGGGAGACCATCCCATCCTCACCGCGCGGTTGCGTGGCGACGGCGGTGTGGGGGCGGTCGCCTAGGATCTGGCCCACGAGCCTGGTCAGGACACCATTGGGCCCGACCTCGCAGAACACGCGCTGGCCCTCGGCGTAGAGGTTCTCGATCTGCTCGGTGAACCGCACCGGGTCGAGAATCTGACCCTCCAAACCCGAGCGCAGAGCCGCGGCTCCATCGCCATAGGGCTGGGCCGAACGGTTCGAGGTGACCGGGAAGGCCATCTCGCGGGGAGCAAGGCCCTCGAGGGTACGCGCGAACCGCTCGCGCGCCGAGTCCATCAGCGGCGTGTGGAAGGCGCAGGCCACGGGGATCGCAACGCAGGAGAGGCCGGCCTCTTCCAGGACGCCGCGCGCTTCGGCCACGGCCTCGGTCGCCCCGCTGATGACCGTCTGCCGCGGGCTGTTCAGATTCGCGATCCAGACTCCCTCGCGCCCCTCCAGCAGGGGGCGTAGTCGGGCCTCGTCCGCCCTCACCGCCAGCATGGTGCCCGCGTCCGCCGCCTCGGCGACGGCGGCCATCGCCCGACCGCGCTCGCGCGAAAGGCGGTGCAGGGTGTCCTCGTCGAAGGCGCCGGCGGCGCACAAGGCGACCAGTTCGCCGTAGCTGTGGCCGGCGGCGGTGGTCGGGCGGATCCTGAGGGACTCCAGCAAGCGCAGGATCCCCAAGTTCGCCGCCCCCAAGGCCGGCTGGGCGACGTCGGTGGCCTTGAGGCGCTCGATCCGCGCCGCGCGCTCGGCCTCGTCGAAGGTCGGCGGCGGAAAGACGAATCCGCTCAGGGTGCGCTCGAAGTCGCCCTCGAGGACCCGGTCGGCACGCTGGAAGGCCCCGCGCACCTCGGAGAACTCGCAGGCCACGTCGCGCAGCATGTCAGGATGCTGGGAGCCTTGTCCGGGAAAGAGGAACGTCAGCTCCTCCGCCGCTTCTCCGCGGGCCAGGTGGACCCTCGGCGGGAGGGCGGTCGCGCTCTGATCGGGGGCGGCCAGGAGGGCCTCTAGTTCCTCGAGCCGCTCGAGCAGGTCCACCACGTCGGTGGCGACCACCGCGGCACGCACGGCGGCCGCGCGCGGCCCGTGGCGGCGGTGGAGGGTGCAAGCGAGGTCGCCGAGCTGGAGGGCGACGCCCGCCTCGCGCGCCGCGCGCACCTCGTTCGCGAAGCGTCGCACGCCATCGGCGACCTTGGCCGAGGTCTCACTGGCAAAGGTGAACAGCTCGGCCGGCCACTCGTCACGAGCCGTGATCGTCCGCGGCCCGCCGGGCTCGTCCTCGTAGTCCTCGAGGACGACGTGGAAGTTCGTTCCACCGAAGCCGAAAGCGGAGATCCCCGCGCGCCGCGGGTCGGCACCGCGGATCCAGGGGCGCAGCTCGGTGCTGGCGTAGAGCGGGCCACCGTCGAGAGGCCCCCCTTCCTCGATGGACTCGACGTGCAGGGTGGGCGGCAGCACGCGGTGATGGAGAGCCAGGGCGGCCTTCATCAATCCGGCCACGCCGGCGGTGCACTTGGTGTGGCCGATGTTCGACTTGACGCTGCCGATGGCGCTGGTCTGTGGGCCCGCACCGCTCGAGGTGAGCATGCTGTTGAGCGAGGTGCATTCGGTCCGGTCCCCGAGGGCGGTACCGGTCCCGTGGGCTTCGAACAGCCCTACCGAAGCGGCGGAGAAGCCCGCCTGATCGTAGGCCCGGCGCAGGGTGCGCAACTGGCCTTCGGCGCGGGGAGCGGTCATCCCCATGCTGCGCCCGTCGGAGCCGCCGGCGGCGGCGCGGATGACCGCGTAGACCCGGTCTCCGTCACGCTCGGCATCGTCGAGCCGCTTGAGAGCCACCGCCGCCAGGCCCTCGCTGATCGCGATACCGTCAGCGCTGGCGTCGAAGGCCCGCGAGCGTCCGCGCGGCGACAGGGCACCGGCGGTCGCGAAGCACAGATAGCCAAAGGGCGATTGCACCGTATCGCAGCCGCCTGCGATGACGAGATCGCTGGTCCCCGCCGCCAGCTCGCGGCAAGCCACGTAGACCGCCGCCAGGGAAGAGGCACAGGCCGCGTCCACGGTGAAGTTCACACCCCCGAGGTCGTAGCGGTTCGCCACCCGACCGGCGATGACGTTCATCAAGATGCCGGCGAAGCTGTCCTCGGTCCACTCGGGGAGCTGGCCGAGGATCGTCTCGTCGATGTTCTCGATGTAGTGCGGCAGCCCGGAGCGGAAGGCGTACTGGGTGCTCAGCTCGCCGGCGCCGCCGCCGGCGCCGAGGATGATGCTGCAGGTCTCCTTGAGAGGGTTCTCCCCCGCGTACCCGCCACAGCCCGCGTCGGTGAGCACCTTGTCCACGAGCTCGAGGGCCAGCAATTGCACGGGCTCGATGGAGCTGAGCGATGCCGGCGGAATGCCGTACTTGAGCGGGTCGAACAGGATCTCCCGCATGAAGCCGCCGCTCTTGGTGTAGATCTTGTCGCGCTCCCCGCGCTCGGGGTCGTACCAGCGGTCGGCGTCGAAGCGATCGGGGGGGACCTCCTCGATCAGATCGCGCTTGGCCAGGATGTTGGTCCACAGCTCCTCGGGATCGCTCGCCCCCGGCAGCATGCAGGACATTCCCACGATCGCGATGTCGAGTTGCTCCGGCGCCTTGGAGGGAGCCTCGGTCACGGTGGCGCGCGCCTCGCTCCGTGCTTCCGCGCCCCGCTCGAGCCACGCCACGGCTCCCGCCGAGACGCGCTCGTGGAGCTCACGGATGGTGCAGGGAGCGTCCATCAGGGCGACCAGTTGGCCGACCATGTACATGCCCTCGCGCCGCTGTTCCGCTTCGTCGAGTTCCACCAGCTCGCTCGCCCCACCGGCCTCCGCCGCGCGGCGCACGATGCCCTTGGACGCGGCCCGCAGGCGCCCGAGGTTGAGGCGCTCGAGCTCGTCGCGAACGGTCTCGGCGGAGTCGCCCGAGGCCACGCGTCGCGCGCGCTCGGCTTCGAAGAAATCAGAGAACTCCGAGGGCGCGCAGCGTGTCGCGTGCCCCGGACCGGTCTCGAGCGTGACGGTCTCGTCGGCCTCGATGGCCACGGCCTGGAAGCCCTCGACCACGGCCGCGGTCTCGACGATCTCTCGCGTGAACAGGTACGCACTGCCCATGAGCACGCCGATCTTCATGCCGCGCGCCACGAGGGGCTGGGCCAGAGTCGCCACGGTGGCCGCGCTGCGCTCGTCGTGAATGCCGCCAGCAAAGAGCACGTGCATCTCGGCCGCCTGCTCGGGAGAGAGGTCGAGCTCCTCGAGGACGCGGATCATCTGCTCCCAGAGAACGAAGCTCGTGCGCGGGCCGATGTGGCCGCCGCACTCGCGACCTTCGAAGATGAGGCGCCGCGCGCCCTCGGCGACGAAGGTCTCGAGCATCCCCGGCGAGGGGACGTGCAGGTAGGTGGCGATGCCGCGCGCCTCCATCGAGGCCGCCTGATCGGGACGTCCGCCGGCGATGATTGCGAAGGGCGGCCGAACCTCCTCGATGGCGTCGAGCTGCTCGCGCTTCAGGTCGCGGTCGATGAAGCCCAGGATGCCGACGCCCCAGGGGGCTTTGCCGGCCAGTTCACTGGTGCGCTGCAGCAGCTCCCGACACGCGGGGCCGCGCATGAGCGCCAGGGCTTGGAACGGCAGACCGCCGCCTTCCTGGAGCGCGGCGCAGAACTCGGGCACGTCGCTGACGCGCGTCATCGGGCCTTGGACCACGGGGTAGCGCGTCCCGTGGGAGCGCGCCAAGGGGCCGTCGGGGGCCAGAGCCGCGGCCTCCGCCGCGCCTCGCAGGTTGCGCTCGACCACCGCGCGCAGGCCGGCGAGGGCGCTGGCCACGGTGGGCGTGCCGCCCGGCCAGCGGGCGGCGAGAGCGGCGTCCTGCCCCACGGGCACCACGCACTCGGCGGGGACGTCGGCGGCGAGGGCGCGCTCGAGGTCACGCTGCCAGGCACGGGGGTCTTCTGGGTGGGCGGCGGCGATGGTCTCGAGGACCTCGCGCCCGCCCCAACCGGGCTGAACGTAGGAACGGAAGTAGCGCCCGTCGGGAAGGCGCGTGACGAGGGTCTCGCTACCGTCCATGCGGGCGATGCGTGCGCGCATCTCGCTCGTCAAGCTCGACTCGCGGGTCAGGGCCAACTGCCAGTCGAGGACGACCCCGGCGGCGCCGGCCGCCAAGCAACCGGCGGCAACGTGGGGGCCGATCCCGCCCCAGGCGAGCACGGGCAGATCCCCGGCGGCCAGGAGGCGCTGCATCAAGATGAAGGTCGTCTCCTCGCCGACGACACCGCCCGCCTCGTGACCGCGAGCCACGATCAGATCACACTCCGCCTCGAGGGCCAGGCGAGCGTGGGCCTCACAAGTGGCCACCACGCCCACGCGCCGGGCACGGGTGCGCCAAGCCTGCGCGAGGGCCGGCAGGGACTCGCCGTCCTCAACGGCCAGGAGCACGAGGTCGAGCTCGAACCCGCTGCCGTCCACGACCTCGGCGGCCGCCGCCTGGACGGCGTCGCGGCGAGCGCTGAGCAGAAGCCCGCAGCGCCCGCGCGCCAGGCGGCTCAGTCGCTCGACGGCGGAGGCCGCCCGCCGCTCGTCCGCCAACCCCGAGAGGTCCAGAATCCCGATTGCCCCGGCCCTTGCGGCGGCGATCGGTAGAGACGGGTCCCCACCGCCGCCGAAACTACCGCCGCCGAGGGAGACGACTAGGCATTCCATCTCGGAAGGGCTTGTGGGGACGCAACGCGGGGGCGGGGAATCGTGGTCAACCATCTCGGGCAGTCTCTTCTTGCGCGCCTGTGGATGGGCCTCCACGGTTCCGATGAGCCGTACCCGACTTCCTTGGCCTCCGCACGGGGTGTCGCCGATGCCTCCTGCCGTCCGGTACACCCGTGAAAGGGATCGGCTGGAAGGAGCGGGCCACTGTAGGCCAGCTCAGGCGTCACCGAGCGCCCCCCAGGCCGGTCAAGCGTGGGAAGGAGTGCCAGGGAACCGCAAATCAGAACTACGCCTCAATGTAGCACCTCAACGCATTCAGCGTCCACTCAGTTGCCCGCTAGTCGGGATCTCGGGGGATTCGCCCCGCGCGTGCGGGGCGGCCCTCGCAGGGGCTTCAGGGGCGGCGCGACGGGCCCGGATCCGGCAGCAGAGCGGGCAATCCCCACTCTCCACCGCCCCCTACCGCCGCGAACAGGGCCAGCTGAGCGCGGCAGTAGTCCGCGAGGGCTCCGATGCGGCGTTCCTGCATGGCGGTCACCAGCTCGTCGGCGCGCTGCAGCTCCATGAGCAGGCGATCGCTGCTGGCGAAGCGCAGGGCGGCCTGCTCGAGAGCCGCCCGGGCCGCGCGCTCGGCTTCTCCGAGGACGTCGCCGCGCTCCCGCATGGCCTGCGCGGCGCGAAAAGCCTCGACCACCTCGCGCGCCACCCGCCGGCGTACGGCCTCGAGGACGAAACCCGCCTCGCGCGCAAGGGCGGCGGAGCGGTGGATCTCCCCCGAGAGGGTCGCGCCGAGGTCCCACTGCAAGGAGATGCTGTAGGCCTCGGTATGCTCGAGATCGTCGTCATTCGGGCCGACCTCGCCCGCCTCCGCGATGCCCTCGAGGGTCGGGATCGCCCAACGCCAGGACCTGAGGGTTCGCTCCCGCTGTGCCGCACGCACGGAGCTCTGCGCCTGGGCCACCTCGGAGCGCCGCTCGAGAGCGAGCTCGACCAGGTCGGACAGATTCCCCAGGGCGACCATCTCCAGGGCGACGAACTCGCTCCCGCGCGGAGTGAGGGGCCGTTCGGGAGCCAGGCCAACCAGCTCGGCCAAACGCGCGGAGGACAGCTGGGTCTCCGCCCTGCGGCCCAGCAGGCGGTCGTAGGCGCGCGCCCGCTGCGCCAGAGCCTCCTGCAGGTCGCCTTCGTGACCCGCGCCGCTGCCGCGCCGCGCCCGCTGGTCCGCCAACTGATCGTCGGCGCGCGCCAGGGAGCCCTCGGCGGCGGCGACGAGGGCGTGGGCCTCCTGCAAGGCGACAAAGCCCAAACCCGCGCGCAGCATCGCGGCCTGGTGGGCAGTCAAGGTGGCGAAGGTGCGGCCCTCGGCCCGCTCGCGGGCCGCCGCCAGGGTGAAGACGGCACGCCCGGGATCGAAGCTCAGCTCGAGGGCCGGCCCGCGGAAGTCCTGGCGTGCATCGACATCGAGAAAGTTGCCGGCGGTGGTTTGAAAGGACCCCGTGCGCTCGCCGCGCCGAAGGCCGACACTCACCGACGGATAGAGAGATTCCGCCACGAGGTCCGTCTGGGCGAAGGCCTCCTGGGCCTGCTCGATTGCGATGCGGGTGGCGAGGTCCGCCTCGGCGGCCAGCTCGAGGACCTGGGCGAGGTCGATCGACACGGCGCCCGAGGGGGAGGAGCTGATCGGCGCGGGCGCGGGCGACGCACCGACTTCGAGCGCCGTTCCCCCGCCACCGGTTGGGTCGCAGGCGTTCAGAGGTGAGGGGGGGCGCCAGGCGGAGGCCTCGGGCAGGCGGATGCGCCGCGGGCCCGAGCAAGCCTGCGGGAGCGCCAGGAGAATGAGAGCACCGACGAGGGCGGCGCGGCGCCGGCCGCGGGCGGCCGGCGCGATCTGGTCTGTTGCAGCGTTCATGGCCGGCGGCGGGCCCCGTCCCCGTTCACCGCCGCCATTGAAGCGATTGGACGCACCGGGGGAAGCTCGGGGCGCGGGAAAAACCTCCCCGGCCCGGCTCTCGGACAAACAACGCACCCCGAACGGGTGAGTCGGGACGCCGCGCCGCTAGAATCCCCCCCGTCGACCTCAACGCATGGGTACGAAATCACTCTCGGGCCAGGTCCGCGGCGGCGGCCATTGGATTCTGCGCTGGACCGTTCGCCTCGTCGGACTGCTCGCCGTGGGTTTGTGCCTCGCCCTGCCCTACGAACGCGAGGTCGTCGGCGAGTGCCGCTTGGTCCCCCTCTCCCAGCGCGGAGTGCGGGCGCCGGTCGCCGGCGAGATCCTGACCGTCGAGGTGCGCGAGGGAGACGCGGTCGAGGAGGGGACGCTGATCGCGATCCTCGACGATCGCGAGTACGCCGTCGAGTTGGCGACGGCGAAGGCGGAGCTCGCCCGCCTCGGGGCTGAGCTCGACCTGCTCGAATCGGGGCCGCGCTTGGAGGAGGTCTCCATGGCCCGTGAGCAGCTCGCCTTGTGGCAGGTGCGCCTCGACCACTACGAACGCGAGCTGGTGCGGGTCAGCGGCCTGGCGGAGCAGAGCGCGGCGACGGACGAAGAGCTGGCCTCGGCCCAGGTCTCACGCGACGCGACGGTACACCTGGTTGCGTCGGCCCAGGAGAACCTCGCCAAGCTCGAGGAGGGCGCCCGCGAGGAGGAGGTGCGCGCCAAGCGCGCCGAACTGGCCCGCGTGCAGGCGCGGGCGGATTACAACGAGAAGCTGGTCGGCCTGACGCGCGTCGTGTCCCCCATCCAGGGCAAGATCGTGACGCCCTTCATGGTCGAGCGCATCGGCCAGGTCGTCGAAGCCGGCGAGCTGATCGCGGTCGTGCAGGACAACTCCTCCCTGGAGGTGGAGATCGCCGCCGACGAAGCAGCCGCCGCCCTCGTCAGCACCGGCAACCCGGTCAAGGTGCGCCTGTTCAGCCTCGACGGCGAGCTCCTGGTGGCCGAGGTACGAGCCGTCGCCCTCTCGACGTCCAACGAATCCGAGATCGAGGTGCACCCGATCCGCACGGACCGCGAAAGCCAGCTGGAGCGTTCCAAGAGCCCCGCCGACGAGTATCTCGTACGCGTCTACTGCAGCCTTCCGCGCGACCACCGCCTGGCCCCGGGCATGACCGGCTACGCACGCATCGTCGTGGACGCCAGCCAGCTCTGGCGCGAGCTCCTGCGCCCGATCGAGCGTTTCCTGTTCACCGACGTCTGGTCCTGGATGCCGTGATCCGGCCTCGCGCCGGCTGGCTGCGGCTCAATCGTCCTCGACGCCCTCGGCCCCGAAGAACACGCGCTCGCGTCGCAGGTCGTCGCGCCCCACGCGCCGCACGACGGGTTCGAGGCGGCGCAGATCCGCGCCCCGCAGAACCTCCAGGGCCAGGAACAACTCCCCCTCGGTCGCCTCCCCTACCGCCTCGGCGAGCGGCCCGAGGTAGTGCGCGTCGCGCGAGATCGCCATCGCGCAGGCCGCCGCCAGGCGCGCGCCGCCCCCTTCCGCCAGAGCCGCGACCAGGAACTCCCGTACGTCCTCGTGCCCCGCGAGGTGTCCGAGGGCCAGGATGGCGTTCCAGCGCAGGACCTCCCCGTCGTCAGAGGCGGCCGCCTTGAGCAGGACCTTGCGCGCGCCGCTCTCGGCGTGCCCGGCCGCCCCCAGGGCGCGCAGCCAGCAACGCTCGACCGAGGGGTCCTTCTCCTTCCCGAGAGCGCGCTTGACCAGCTTGTAGGAGCGCGGCGCCGCCAGTTGCTCGAGCGCCACCGCCACCTCCGAGCGCACACGAGGATCGCCGTGATCGGCGAAGTCGGCCGGGACCACCCAGAACTCCGCCGGCGAGATGCGCCCGAGGGAGTGCAGGGAGCGGCGCAAGTAGTCGTTGCCGCTCCAGGTCATCAGGGAGCGGCCGAACTCCAGCTCCGCGTACTCCACCGCATCGCGGTGGGCTGTGAACAGGATCTTGGTCATCGAGCCGATCCGCCCGCCGCCGAACAGGCTCGACTTGAGGCGCTTGATCTCGGCCTCGAGCTCATCCGCGGTCAAGCCACGCGCCAAACCGTCCCCGTCCGCGGGCGTGTAGGCGTGACCGAAGAGCAAGCGCCGCGGCGCCCGCGCCTCCTGGGGCATCGCAAGCTCCAGCTCGGGGTCCGCACGACGCAAGGCGGTCACGAAGCACCACAGCATCTCCTCGACCGACATCTCGTAGGGGACGCACAGCAGCACCGCTCCGCTCGAATCGAGCCACAGGTGTTGGGGCACCGCCACGGTCCCGCTGGCGTTGACGCCCAAGTGTGCTTCGCGCAAGGCGGCCAGGGTCCGCATGTGGTCGCGGCAGCTGACGCTGCTCAGGCGCGGGCACTCGCCGTCGCCCTTGCGGTGTACCTCGCCCGAGCCCACGAGGTTCAACGTGCGCTCGGCGAGCTCCCGCACCGCGCGCTCGGAGTAGACGTCGTCCACGAAGTGGTCGCAGCGCGCCTCGTCCTTCAGGTCGACCGCCACGAAGACCACGCGCCCTTCGGCGCGCGCGCGCTCCATCACCATGGCGTGGTCCGCCCGCCAGACGATCTCACCCCCCGCACCGGAAGCGGCGAGGAGCGGCGCCGTGCTCAAGAGCGAAGCGACAAGGGTGTGCATGGCAGGCGTGGCCCCCCAAGCACTGGCGGACCGCCGACGATGATCACCTTCAAACCGCGCGGCCGCAAGCGCCGGGGAGAGGGGCGCGAGCGCCCTACTCCTTCTGCGGTTTCTTCTTCCGTCGCCTCCTCGAACGGAAGGGAGCGATGACGACGTTCTGCAAGACCGCGTCCCCGGGCAAGCAGACGAGATCGCAGATCAGTTGCGCCACGCGCTCGGGCGGCAGGGCGCCGGGAGGGGCGGGCAGGGCGCCGTTCTGGTCCCACATCGGGGTCGCCACGGCATCGGGGATGACCAGTTGCACGCGCACGCCCGAAGGACGGACCTCCTCCGCCAGGGACTCGGTCAGGCCCACCACGCCGAACTTCGAGGCGCTGTAGACGGAGTCCATCGGCCGCCCCTTGAGCCCGGAGGTGGACGAGATGTTCACGATCTGACCCGCGCCCTGGGGCAGCATGACGCCCAGCACGGCGCGGTTGCAGAGGAAGGTGCCCTTGAGGTTCGTGTCGATGACCTCGTTCATCTCCTCGGCCGAGATGTCCGAGAGTACCTTCGGCCCGCTGCCGCGAGCGCGCAGGATCGCGGCCGAGTGCACGAGGACGTCGATGCGCCCGAAGCGCTCGACCACCTCGCGCGTCATGGACGCCACCGACTCCTCGCAGCGCACGTCCGCCGCCAGGGCCAGGCTCGCGCCGCCACCGCCGGCCTCGGCGAGCAGGGCGGCGGTTTCCCGCGCCGGCTCGAGAGCGATGTCCGCCACCGCCACGTCCGCCCCGAGGGCGTGCAGGGCGAGGCTCGTGGCGCGGCCGATGCCGCTGCCGCCGCCGGTGACCAGGGCGCAGCGTCCGCTCAGGGAGCGGGGCGCGGAGAGGTGAGGTTCATCCGTCATGGGCAGAGCGCCTCACGGTTGAGCACCGGGGGCGGGAAAGGGAGCCAAGAGGGGATCGACGAGCAAGGCATCGTCGGGCGCGAGGATCAGGCGCAAGATCGTCTCGGCCACCTGCCGCGGGTCCAGCAGACCATCGGGCGCCATGGAACGCGTCGCGTGCATCATCGGGGTGTCGGTCACGTCGGGCAAGACGGACTGCACGCGGATGCCCCGCGACGCCACCTCCTCGGCCAGGCAAGAGCACAGGCCACGCAGGCCGTGTTTCGAGGCGCTGTAGGCGGCGTTGTAGGGCAGGCCGACGAGGGCGCCACGCGCCGAGGAGACGCAGACGATCTCGCCCGCGCCCTGTTCGATCATGGCGGGCAGCACGGCGCGCAAGCCGTGGAAGACGCCCTTGAGGTTGGTGTCGATGACCTCGTCCCACTCCGCGAGTGGGAGGTCGGCGACGGCGTGCGGCAGGCCGCGGGTGGCGGCCGAGTTGCCCGCGCTCCCGGCAGCGGCCACCAGGATGTCGATCCTCCCCCAACTCGCGAGGACCCTCTCCACGAGGGCTTCCATGTCCGCCGCCGCGCGCACATCGAAGGACAGGGCCTCCAGGCGCGCTTCGCGGACCTCGGCCCGCACGGCGTCCAGGGCGCCCGCCAGGCGCTCGGCGTTGCGCCCCACGAGAGCCACCGCGGCCCCGCCGGCCGCGAGGGCCTTGGCGGTCGCCAGGCCGATGCCACTGCTCCCGCCCGTGACGACGGCGACGGTGTCTTTGAGGGTCTGCAAGAGGGCTGGCGAGGGAGCGTGAGGGGGCGATCGGGTGACCTCGGCGCACGATCAGGACCAACATAGCGGGGCGAGGGCCCGTCACCGACACGGATTGGCGCTCGACGCCGAAAAAGACCGTTTTCCTCCCATCGCATCTCCCCACGACCCCCGGGAGTGCGCCATAATCGGACATGAAGTTCTGCTGGTGACGGTTGTCTCGAGCGCGCGGGGCGCGCTCGGCCGTCTAGGTCCCCAGCTCATTCGCGTCCCCGTTCCCTGCAGCCCTCCAAGGAGGCGCTTCCGTGCAACACAATCGAATCTCCAGCAAGTTCAACTGCTGCGTGTCCGCCCCGGCGATGACGCTCCTCGCCGCCTGCCTCGCGACCACCATCGCCTCGGCTCAGGTGATCGGCCACTCGAAGATCAGCGACACCGAGGGCGGCTTCGGCGGTACCCTCGATGACTTCGACTCCTTCGGGCGCGCCGTCACGGCGATCGGCGACCTCGACGGCGACGGCGTCGGCGACCTCGCCATCGGCGCCCGGCTCGACGACGATGGAGGCGAGAACCGCGGTGCGGTCTACATCGTCTTCATGAACGCCGACGGCTCGGTCAAGAGCGAGCAGAAGATCAGTGACACCGCGGGCGGCTTCTCCGGCGGCCTCAGCAACCAGGACTGGTTCGGCTGCTCCCTCGCCCCGCTCGGCGACCTCGACGGGGACGGCGTCATGGACCTCGCGGTCGGCGCACTGCAGGACGATGACGGGTCCTTCAACGCCGGTGCCGTGTGGATCGTGTTTCTCAACACCAACGGGACGGTCAAGGGCCAGCAGAAGATCAGTGCAAGCGAAGGCGGCTTTACGGCCAACCTCGGCGAAACCGACCGCTTCGGCACCTCGGTCCTGATGATCGGCGATCTCGACGGGGACTCGGTCAGGGACCTCGCGGTCGGCGCGCGGAACGACGACGACGGCGGCACGGACCGCGGCGCCGTCTACGTGCTCTTCCTGAACGCGGACGGCACGGTCAAGGCCCACCAGAAGATCAGCGACTGGATGGGCAACTTCGCCGGAACCCTCGCCGACGGTGACGGCCTCGGCTGGTCCCTGGCAGGCCTGGGGAACTACATGGGCTTCGGCACCTACGCCCTGGCCGTCGGCGCCGGCGGCGATGACGACGGCGGCACCGACCGCGGCGCCGTCTGGATCATGGCCCTGGCCCCGACCGGACACGCCTTGGCCCACGTCAAGATCAGCTCGACCGAGGGTGGCGCAAGCCCCGCCCTGCAAAACGGTGACAACTTCGGCCGCTCCTGTGCCTCCACGGGCGACCTCAACGGTGACGGCGTGGCCGACCTGGCCGTCGGCTCCCCCAACGACAACGACGGCGGCGGCGACCGCGGAGCCGTGTGGCTCCTGATGCTCCAGCAGGGCGGTGTGGCCTCGTCGCACAAGATCAGCAACACCGAGGGTGGCTTCCAGGGCGCCCTGGATGACAACGACTACTTCGGCTACTCCTGCCGCTGGGCGGGCGACCTCGACGGAAACGGCGTCAACGACATGCTGGTCGGGGCCTCCTCGGACGACGACGGCGGTTCCGACCGCGGCGCCGTCTGGGTCCTCTACCTGACGAATCCCGACGCCGGGCCGTTCAGCCCCTTCTGCTCCTGCGACGGCACCGGCACCCAGCCCCCCTGCGGCAATGCGGGCGGGCCCGGACGCGGCTGCGCCAACAGCGCCAACCCCGGCGGAGGCCTGCTGACCGGCTCGGGCGATGCGATCGTCGGTGCGGACACGGTCGTGCTCCAGGCCGACGACCTGATCCCCGGCCAGTTCATGGTCTTCTTCCAGGGCGACAACGCGATCGACAACGGCAACGGCATCGTCTTCGGCGACGGCCTGCGCTGCGCGGGCGCCAACGTCTGGCGCTACTACCCGCCGATGATCATCGACGGGAACGGTTCGGTCGACTCCTTGCCGCACTCGATCTCCGGTGATCCGGGAGCCAGCTCCGCGGTGAACCCGGGCGACACCAAGCACTACCAAGGCTGGTACCGAGATCCGAACGGTCCCTGCGGTCAGACGTTCAACCTGACCAACGGCATCTCGATCACCTGGCAGTAGGGCAACGCGCGCCCTCGCCCGGCGGGCGAGGGCGCCGTGCGATCACGGACGGCTGCGAGCCTCAGGGCTCGCAGCCGTCTTTTTTCGTCGGCGTCGGCTCCAAGCAGAGCGAGAGATCGGCCTTCACCGCCTGCTCGACGCGTCCGATGGCGCGACCGATGAAGACGGCTCGCGTTCCGCGCACGGCTCCCCGCAGCCGGGGAACGGCGCGCAGCTCCCAACGCCCACAGGTGAACTGGAAGAGGCGTGGGGCCTCCTCTCCGGCCGGCAGGAACAACCCCTTGGCCCGGTAGATCGGCTCGGGGAGAGTCTCGAGGAAGGAACCGAACGCGTCGGGGTCGAGCCCTCGCTCGCTCGTGAAGGAGAAGGACTCGATCGCTCCGTGGGTATGGGCCGAGCCCGCGCCGTAAGCGGGGCGCGCTCCCCTCGGGGAGCTCGGTCGGGCCAGGCCTGCGCCGAAGAGCAACCCGCCGGGCACGTCGCCGTGTACGGCGCGCAGACGTCGCGCCCGCGGATTGAAGCGGGCGAGTTGTTCCTCGAGGAGACGCGCGGTGTCGCGCGAGACGAGGTCGACCTTCGAGATCACCAGGAAGTCCGCCGCGCGCACCTGCAATTCGAGCACGGGTTCTCGTGCGGCGAGAGCCTCGAACCCCACGGCGTCCACGACGGTGATGACCGCGTCACAGGGGACGCCCATGCCGCCCAACCGCGCGAGGATCGGCCCAGGCTCGGCGACTCCGGTGGTCTCGATGATGACGAGGTCGGGGCGGGCGGTCTCCAGCAGCTCCTGGTAAGCGGTGCCAAAGGCGTACTCGTCGATCGAGCAGCAGACACAGCCGCTCGAGAGCTCGACCATGCGCTCGACGCTCTCCAGACCGTCGAACACGCGCCCGTCGATGCCGATGTCGCCGATCTCGTTCATGACGATCGCGACCCGCGCGTCTCCCAGGCCGCGCTCCATCACCTGGCGCAGGAGGGTCGTCTTCCCGCTGCCCAGAAAACCGGTCAGGAGATTGCAGGGAACGTCGCGCATGGATCAGGGAGAAGGGCTCGGCCCATTCTAACCCGCTTCCCTCGCGTGCCTTCACGCCCCGAGGCACGCGCGGGATCTTCGCGCGGTTCGTGCAAAGTAGCGCGGCCGCCGGGCGTAGGGAACCGTTCCCCTCCTCCGAGCCCCAGGCCGACGCGGCTATACTCGGCACTCCCGACTCCACCGACCGCCCCCACCGACCTCCTCCACGAGGACCCGCCATGCTGGACGCAAGCCTGCGACCTGGACTGCTGCTGCTGCTGATCCTGCTCACCTCACTCTCCCCCGCCTGTGCCCGCCGAGCCGTGGCCTCGGGGAGCTCGGGCTCGACCGGCGGAGACGAGTCGGGGAGATCCCCCGGCCCGGGCGGGCTGCTGCCGCGCCGCGACTACCGTGTCTCCCTGAAGTGGATCGCCGACCCCGGCCCCGCAGGAGAAACCTCGTCGACCCAACGGGGGCCGGGCAACTACGGACGCAAGCTCTCCCTGGGCGGGAAGGAGCGCTACTACGAGGTCCACGTCCCCCCCGGGTACGTCCCCGGCAAGCCCGCGCCCTTGGTCCTGGTCCTGCACGGCGGCGGCGGCTTCGCCACGCTCATGCGTCACATTACCGGCCTCGACGAGGTCTCAGACGCCGAGGGTTTCCTCGTCCTGTACGCGGCGGGAACCCACACCGATCACACCGACCGATTGCTCTTCTGGAACACCGGACACCCGACCAAGGACCCGCGCCAGGGCAAGGTCGACGACGTGGCCTACTTCCGCGCGGCGCTCGACGACGTGGCACGCTTCTTCAGCGTCGATCCGCGCCGCGTTCATGCGACGGGGATCTCCAACGGTGGTCAGATGTGCTACCGCCTGGCCGCGGAACTCTCCGATCGCATCGCCTCGGTCGCGCCGGTCGCGGGACAGGCGGCGGCCGACGAGTTCTCGGGGAAGCCCGCGCGCCCGGTCCCGGTCATGCACTTCCACGGCCTGCACGACGAGTTCGCTCCCTACGCCGGCGGCGTCCTCGGCGGCGGCAGCCAGCGTGGCTCCAAGTCCGTCTTCGAACCCTACCCCTTCAAACCGGTCCCCGAGGTCATCCGCTCCTGGGCGGAGCTGAACGGCTGCACGGGCGAGCCCGTCGAGCGGCGCTTCGGCAAGGGGGTCCGCAAGGAGTTCTCCGGCGGTGAGGGCGGGGGCGACGTGGTGCTCTGGACCCTGGAGGACGGCGGGCACACCTGGCCCGGGGGCGAGGTGACACGCGCCGAGAAACGCAGCGGCACGGGGGACGTGAGCAAGGCGGTCAAGGCTTCGAAGGCGATGTGGCGCTTCTTCGCGACCCATCCGATGCGCCCCTGAGCGAGCCCGCTCCGTCCACGCTCAGGCCCAGGAAAGCTCGCGGCCGAGGAGGGCGAAGAGCTCTCGATTGGCGGCGGCGTAGTGATCGCGCAGCAACTCGGCCGCGCCCTCGGGGACCTCGCGTCGGTAGGACCCGACGAACACGGGCTCCAGGTCGCTGTCGGCGGGATCGGTGGGAGCGAGCCCCACGAACTCCTCCACCTCCCCGAGAACAGCGCGTGTCTCGCGCACGAAGCGCCCCTGGTCCTCGATCCAAAGCTGCTCGCGAGGGAAGCAGGCCAGAAAGCCCTCGAGCTGCTCGCGGTAGTCGCCGTGGCGCAGGATCGGCATCTCCGTCCGGCGGCCTTGGGCGAGCACCTCGAGCTCAAAGCGCATGTCGGCCTCGAAGTCCTCGCCGAAGCAGGGCCCGCGGCGCACGTAGCGGTCGCGGCCGATCTCCCGGTCGCACTCGTAGATCCACTCGAAGAACCAATCGGGGTTGCGTTTCGTCCAGCGCCGGTACATCTGCCAGGCGGAGAAGGCGCGCGGGACCGGATCGCGCAGCAAGCAGAGGAGCTTCATCCGCGGGTCGTAGTCGCGGATTCGTCCGGGAGCCTCGGCGCTCGTCAGGTAATTGGGCGAAGCTTCGAAGGTGACCCGAGAGGGGTGCCCGGGGTCGGGAGCGGGGAAGTGGGAGTGGTAGTACTCGAGCCCGCGGGCGTGCAACGTGCCACACAGGAAGTAGTTGATCTCCTTGGTCGTCGGAGGCGCGACGTCGGGGTGGGCCGAGAGGTACTCGAAGAGGGCGGTCGTTCCGCTCTTCTGCGCGCCGATGACCATGAACCGAGGTCGGAGAGTCGAGTCCGCTTCCATGGGGTTGGTCACGATCGGAGTTCGGGGGGGTCGAGGAGGGGACCCGCGGGCCGTACGGCGCTCGCAACGACGTAGGTGGAGACCGTGCGATCACCGCCGGGCAAGGCCGCCAGGGCGGCCGTGCGCCGCTCCTCGTCGATCTGCTGCAACAGGAAGCGTGCCAGGAAGAAGCGCCGGCTGTGGGAGAAGAACGGCTCCCAGGTCTGGTCGGTCACGTCCTCGACGGCGATCTCGACCAGACAGGAGCGCGAGAGCGCCCGGCGATAGGTGCCGGCATCGGCCAGGTCGGGGTCGGCTCCCGGGCCCGTGCCGAGCGCCTCCGCGGCGCGCAGGCGACCGCCTGGCCGCAGAACCCGTCCCACCTCCTCCAGAGCCCGCGTGAGCCCGACGTCTGCGGGCCCCTCGACCCACACGACGGCGTCTAGCGAGGCGTCTCCCTGGGCGAGCGAGACCCCGGCTTCCCCCATCGACACCAGCCGGTCGTCCGCCCAGGCTCCGGCCGACGGACGCAAGCGCTCGTCGAGAGCGGCTAGGGCGGCGACCAGCTCCATGTTCCCCTGGCCGAGGACCGAGAGTTCGAGCTCGAGTGCCTCGGGCCACTCCTCCAGCAGGGGGCGCGCCAGTTCGAGGACCAAGCGGCGGGAGGCGTCGGCCGGGGTGGATGCGTCGCCGCTCCAGTAGCCCACGCTGCGCGCATCGACGCCGCCGTAGTAGTCCCCCACCTCGGCCAGGACCGTCGCCGCCGGACCGCCGAGGTGCGGCTCGGCCAGGCCCATGCGCAAGATCGGATCGCTGCCGCAGGCCTCCCACAAGAGGCTGTCGAAATCGCCGACGGCGTGCTCCCACTGATCCCCCGAGGGCTCGCCGCCCTCCTCGCCGACGGTGGAGAGGGCCTCGTCCGCCGGCGGTTCGCCGAGCCGCTCGAAGCCGGCGTGCTCGAGGGAGCCGTGCCAGATCTCGAGGCCGCCACGCGGGTTGGGCTGGTAGCTCCAGCCGCCCGGTCCCTCGACGGCGATCTGGGGGCCGAAGGGGTTGGCCGTCCCCACGAACAGGCCCGCGGGGGTCGAGATCAGGCCCCGGATCCCCATGTTGTAGCGGTTGCCGAAGCCGTTGCGGGTCACCGGCGCCCAGCGCTCACCGTCCGTTGTGCGCCACAGCTCGGCCCCGCCGCGCAGCTTCATGAAGAGCTCGATCGAGGCCCGGTCGCACAGCCTCCGGGCGTGCTCGGGCCAGCGCGAACGGTCGGTGTAGGGAATCATGGGCGTCATCTCGCCCGTGCCGACGTACAACGCTCCGTCGTGGACGCACATGCGCCAGATGTAGCCGGCGAATGGATTGTCGAACCCCGGACCGTGGCCGCTCAGAGGGACCTTGAGGCCGTCGCGCGTCTGACGCGGCTGGCCCATGACCAGATCCCAGGAACCGTCGGCTTTCACGCGCGACACCTCCCCCGCCGCGGGCCCGATGTTGTTGCGCTTGTCGTGGCCTCCGTTCTGAATGCAGCTGCCGAAGTAGAGGGCCCCTTGGAACTCAGCCATGCACATGATGCACTGATTGAGGATTCCGCGATCCGCCCCGTGGTCGAGGACCTTCTCCCAACGGTGCGGCCCCGGTCCCTCGCCGTCGGTACACCACAGCTGGAATCCCTCGCGCACGTTCATCGTGCCCACGTAGAGCCGGTCGCCGAAGACGGCGAGGTCGAACAGGCCGAGGTTCGTCCCCTCGCCCATGTGAGGCAGGGAGCTCGCCTCCCAAACACCACTGGCGGGATCGGCGCTGTAGCGCACGCTGGCCCCAGCAGCCGTGTTGGGGAGGGTCTGCAGGCCCTGGGGGTCGTCCGCCTTCGCGGCGGCGCTCGGGTTCACCTGGCTCGACGCCGGCGCCACGAACAGACGGCTCTTGAACGGGACGACCCCCCGGAAGGAGCGCCACTCCACCGGGTCCTCCGGCAGCCTCGGCTGCGGCAGCTCCTCGAAGTGCTCGCCGTCGAACGAGCGCAGGATCGAACGCCGCGGGGCGTAGCGCCCCTGGATCGGCAGAGTGTAGATCGCAGGCTCGGGGTCGCTCGTCCCCTGAAAGACAGTCATGCAACGGAAGGCGAGGAACAGCGGCACATCACGCTCACCGACACGAATCAGAGGCGCACGATAGGCCAGGGTCCACTTCTCCTCCGCCGGGCTGTAGCGCCAGATCTGGCCCCGCAGGTCCATGTCCTTCATGGGCATCAGGGGTACCGGCGGCGGCTCGAGGCTCACGTCCCACGTCGCCTGCATGAGGACCAACGGCATGGTGTGACGGTTGGAACCGACGTACAGATGGTCGCGGAACCAAGCCGTGCTGTAAGCGTAGGCGTTGACACCGTCGCCGAAACCGTGCTCGGCGACGCGCCGAAAGTGCCCCGTGGCCAGGGGGCGCGAAGGGCCCGCAGTCGGAGCGCGGGTCACGCCTTCTCCCGCCGCGCGTCCCGCTCACGCCAGAACGCCGTCACGTTCACGGCTGTCTCCTCGGGAGAGGTGAAGGGGAAGTTGTGTCCGCCACCGGCGACGAGGGCCGTGCGGCAGTCGGGCAAGCCCGCCGCCAAACCGTCGCGTGTCGGCAGGTAGGCGGAGTTCGAGCCGTACAGGGCGAGCGTCGGGTGCGGGACATCGGCCAGCGCCTCGGCGGTCAGGCCCACCGGCGCGCGCACATCGGCAGCGGCGCTCGTCTCGCGTGCGAGCTTGCGCTGGCGCGCCCGTGTGCGCCGCCCTCCCTGGGGCACGAAGAAACCGTCCCGCTCGAGCCCCTCCCGCACCTCCTCCCACAGATCTCCTTCGAGCAGGCGCGGCAGGTGGAAGTCGACCTCCATCTCGGGCGCGAACTCGATGCCGGCCCGAGCGAAGTGCCCCCGCCAGCGCTCGAACCCGCTCCAGTCCTTGAGCCGCAATGCAGATTGCAGGGCGAAGACCCGCGCATCCAACAGCACCAGAGAACGCACGCGCTCGGGGTGCAGCCGGGCCAGCTGCAAGGCGGCGGCGGCTCCGAAGCTGTGGGCCAGGAGATCGGCGCTCTCGATTCCCCGGGCATCGAGCACGCCCCGGGCGTCCTCGGCCAGGTCGCGGCTGGTGTAGCCGCTGGCAGGCATGTCGCTGTAGCCGTGGCCGCGCAGGTCGTACATCTCCAGGCGCCGTACGGCCCTCAAACGCTGCACGAGGTGTGGGTGCCAGAAGGCCATGTTGGCGTTCACGCCGTGAACCAACAGCGCCGGGGGCGCCTGGGGCGCGTCGCAGTCCACCGTGCGGCAGCTGAGGGTCACACCGCACGCGAGCCGGACACGATCGACCACGCTCAGGCCTCCCTCGGGCTCCAGTGCGGCGCGGCCGGGGAACGCAGGGCGCCCACGGGGCGCGGGACGGGGCGCGGAAGGAAGGTCATGATCGTCTTCAGCGGAAGGCGCGCGCCAAGGAGCGCGGGTCCTCGACTGGAGACTATGGGACACCGCTCGCCCCGTCGAGCCCCATCCCCCGGTGCGGCGCGGGTCGACGCGGGTGGTAGGATCCGCGGCGCCATGGCCGACGATCCCTCCCGAGACGAGCCCGTTTCGCCGCCGCCCGCCTCTAGCGTGCCGCGCCTGCGCGAGCTCGGCCAGAGCGCCAGTGCACACCTGATCCTCGCCAAGCAGCACCTGCAGAACGGTCGCCTCGGCCCCGCCCTGAGCGATGCACACAAGGCCCTCGCAGCTCATCCCGAGTCGGCCCAGGCCCACCTGGTGTGCGGACTGGTCGAGTTGCGCTTGGCGGACCTCGACGCGGCCGAGGTCAGCCTGAGCGCGGCGGTGGAGCTCGAGGACGACCTGTGCCCGGCCTGGCTGGCCCTGGGCCATGTCGAGCAGGAGCGCGGCGCCCTCGAGCCGGCCCTGGCCCACGCCCGCCGGGCGGTCGCCGTCGGTCCCGAGAAGGCCCAGGCGCACCTGTTCCTGGGCGACGTCCTGCGCGCCACCGGGAACCTGGAGGAGGCCCTCGACGCCTACCGCGCCGCGGTCGAGAGCAATCCGCTCACGCCCACGGCACAGTACAAGCTCTGCAGCGTGCTGCTAGCTCTCGGCCGCACGGACGAGGCCGAGGAGCAGCTGATCACCGCCCAACGCCACAACCCCCTGGACATGGAGAGCCGCCTGGCCCTCGGCGACCTGTTTCTAGCGCGCGGCGACCAGGAGCGCGCCGTGGCGGAGTACCGCGGCGCCTGCGCCATCGACGTCTCGCGCTCGGGCCCCGCCCAGGCGCGCTTGGGCGAGGCCTACCGGCGCGCGGGGCAGCTCAAGGAGGCCCTGATCTCCCTGCGCATCGCCGTGCGCATCGACCCGATGCAGGTGCACTCCTTTCTGTCCATGGCCCGCGTACACCTCGAGCTCGGCCACCCGCGCCAGGCGCTCGAGGCCGCTCGCGCGGCCCTGCGCATCGACGAGGCCTTCCCCGAGGCACGCGACCTCTTCCTGCGCGCGCAGGCCGCCGCTCAGGCCGCCGGAGAAGAGTGAGCGCCGCGGCCGACGCCGTCAGCGCGCCGCGCCCGCCAGCCAGCGGCCGAAGGCGCTCGCGCCGAGCGAGCGTCGCACGGGCCCCAGGCACCAGAGGACGACCGCGGTCAGGGCCAGAGCCGCGCCCGGCCCGCCGAAGCGCTGGCTGGCGTACCAGGAGCCTCCACCCATGAAGAGCGCCAGGCTCAGGGTGCGGTAGACGCCCACGCCCAGGCCGAAGAGACGAAACCAGGTGCGCTCGCGATCGGAGAGCGCCTCGGGCGACGGGCGCAGGGTGAGCCAGGCGCGGGTCTCGGCGCCGGCGCGTTCGTAGAGGCGGTGGACGCCGAAGCGAGCTGAGAGGATGCGATAGGCATCGAGGGGAGCGAAAGGGATGCACTGGAAGAGGAACCCCGCCACCAAGGGCAGGCTGGCCAGCAGACACAGCGAGGAGAGGCTGGATGCGCGCGGTGTCATGAGCCATCCGATCAGGGCCGCCGAGGCCAGGGCCAGATGGGTCCACGGGCGCACCCAGCACAGCAGGCGCTGCGCGCGCTCGTCCATGCGCTCGAGCGGGATCAGCGGGATGCAGACGAAGTGCGGCAGGACGCCACGGTGCCACTCGAGTCGAAAGGCGCGCAGGCTCCCCTTCAGGCTACGGCAAGCGATACCGAGGGCGGCGCTGCGCAGAAAGGAGATCGAGAGCAGGGCCGCGAGGAGCTTGCCCAGGAACTGGGGCAAGGTGAGCGGGCCGAGGACACTCCACAGGTCCGCGAAGTACTCGTCGAAGCGAGCGATCCAGCCGAGCAGGGCGACGGCGGCCAGGGCCCCGACGGGTACCGTCCACAGCGGGTGGAGGAACCAGCCGAAGAGCAGCACGCCCAGGTCGCAGCAGCGGTTGGCCCAGGTCGGGACCGGTCGCTCGAGCGCGGGCGCAGGGACATCGGAAACCGTCGCGCCCTCCAGGACCCCCAGGGAGCGCAGCTGCTCGAGGAAGTCCGCCAGCTGCCGAGGTGGGAGTGAGTGGGCGAACCGGCGCCGGTAGGCCGCCAAGATCGCATCGAGGGAGCGCGAGCCGTCCATCTGGTGGATCAGAAAGCGCTCCTCCATCCCCAGGGAGTGGCCGCTGGCGGACGCCGGCTCGGTGATCAGGAAACGGTCCGTCCCAGCGCGCACGATCTCGACCTCGCCGCGCAGGCAGGGGAAGCCCGGACTCGCACCCCCGGCCCCGGAGTCGAGCTCAGGGGCGAGCTCAAGGTCGGCTTCGTGCCCGGGCGCGCTCTCCGGCTCGGACTGTGTTCGATCCGCCCGTCCCTCTCCTGCCCGCTCGCCGTTCACGACGACTCTCCGATGAGCCCTTCGACCTCGGCCAGGACCGCGCGCGCCAGATCTCGCGCCGCGCTCTCCCCGAGAGTTCGCTGGGGGTAGGCGATCCAGAGCGTGAGCGCTCCTTCCACCAGCCCCGCGACCACGTTCAGCCGCGTGCGCCCGAAGAGCACCGGCTCGCCGTGCAGTACGACCGCGGCCACGTCCCCCTCCCCCGTCGAAGCCGCGCCCAGGCGCTCTAGGTGCCCGGCGCACAGGGGCGGGTGGACGAAGGAGGTCAGCTCGCCGCGGTAGTTGAACACCACGCCCGCCTCGCGCTGCAAGCGGTCGAAGGCTTCCGACAGCTCGGGGCTCGAACGGTGGCAACGGAAGGCGTGCATCGGCACGCGACGCTCGGTGCGCGCGTAGGCCTCGCGCGCGGCGACCACCGAAGCGGGAGTCCCCGCCGATCCGGTCGGCTCGAAGAAGGTCGGGTGACCGATAGCGAAGAAGCCCATGGTGCGCGAGGCGTCGATGCGCACCGCCGGGCAGAGGCGTCCCGAGGAGGAGAGGTTGATGCACACATCATCCCCGGCGCGCCGCGTCAGGACCTCCGCCAAGGCCCCTAACACGAGGGCCGGCGGGTCCGCGCCGTGCAGGCGTCCGGCGGCCTCGGCCAGACCCTCGCCGGTCTTCAGCGAGAGCGACTCGACCACGCAAGCGGCGGGTCCGTCGTCGCCGTCCTCCGCCCGGGGAGGGAAGGGGGTCGCCACGCGCGCCGCCTGGGCCATCCAGGCGCCCGCGTCGTCGTCGAAGGCGCCCGAGGCGACGCCGGCCGCGAGCTCCTCGGCCCAAGCCGCCATCGAGCCCGGCGGGGTGGGCAGGCTGGCGCGCCCGCGCTCGCCGAGGCGGCGGTAGAGCGCTCGGAAGTCGGTCACCAACAAACGCTCGCTCGCCAGGTCGGCGATCAGGTGGTCGAGCACCAAGACCAGGGCGTTGTCGGCTCCATCGCCCGGGTCAACGAGGCCCGCGGCGAACAGACGGCCCGCCTCGAAGTCCAGACCGGCGCGCAGCTCGTCGGCCACCCGCGCTGTCTGGGTGGCCAGGTCACTCGCGCCGTCGAGGACGTGGAGCGAGAGGGGCGCCGCCGCGGCGCCCGCGGGGGCGAGCTCCTGGGTCCATCCCAGAGGCGTGGGGACCAGGCGCACGCGCAGGGCCTCGTGGCGCTCGATGAGGAGCTCGAGGGTGCGCTCCACCCGCTGCGGATCGAGGCGCCCGCGCACGCCGAGCACCCGTGTCACCGGGAAGGGCACCGTTGTGCGCGCGGCGAGCGCGCGGATGCCCAGGGAGGTGGCTTGGGCCGGGAGCAGGGGCAACCGCCGAGACCCAGGCCCGACCGCGGCCAGCGGTCGCTCCTTCCCCACCTCCCCCTCGGCTCCGGCGCCCTCGACGAGAGATCCGAGGTGCTCGCTCAGCCGTCGCAGGGTCGGGTGCTGCTGGAGGAGGGCCGGCGCGAGGCTCCGCTCGAGGGTCCGCTCGAGCCCCGCTCGCAGCTCGGTCGCCAGCAGGGAAGTCAGCCCCAGATCGCGGAACGCCGTGTCGGGATCCGGCGGTCCTTCGAGGGCCAGCACGGTGGTCAGGCGACGGGCGACCACGCCCGCGATCCGCTCGGGGTCGCGCGGGATGCCGCGCTCCTCGCCGAGCTCGCCCTCCACCGCCGTGTTGACCTCGTCGAGGGCGTCGTCGGTCCCCTGGGCACCGGGCGGTCGGGATGGGAGCCAGTAGCTCCTGCCGCGCCAGGGATAGGGCGGCAGGTCCCCTCCGGCGAGACCGCCGCGCGGGTGCATGGCGGAGAGGTCCCCGGCACAGCCGTGGACCTGCAGGGCACCGAACGTCTCGGCCACGCGCACCCACGCACCACCGTCGCGCACGAGGGTCGGCAGGGCGGCGATACGGGTCCCCGCCGCGTGGGCCGTCTCCGCCAGGGGATCGCGCAAGAGCGGGTGCGGGCTGACCTCGAGGAACACGCGGCGGCCGGCGGCCAAGAGGCGCTCAACGGCGCCGGCGAAGTCCACCCGCTGGCGCAGATTCGAGCGCCAGTAGGCGGCGTCGCATTCAGGCCCGACCAACCACTCGCCGGTCGCGGTCGAGAGCATCGGACAGGCGGCCTCGCCCGGGGCGAGGTCCGCCAGGACCGCCTCGAAGGGAGCCAGGATCGGCTCCATGTGCGGGCTGTGGGAAGCGAGATTCGCACCCTTGATCAAGCGCACGAAGACGTCGCGCTCTTCGAGCTCGGCGACGATCGCCTCCACCGCCGCCGCCTCGCCGCCGATCACCTGGGAGCCGGCGCTATTGTGGACGGCCACGGCCACGCTCCCCTCGCGCTCCCCGATCGCCTCGCGTGCCTGGTCGAGGGTCAGGCCGACGGCCGCCATCGCCCCCTCGCCACCGATGGAGGACATCAGCGCCACGCGCCGGCAGGCGAGGGCGAGGGCGTCCTCGATCGAGAGGATGCCGGCCGCGCAGGCGGCTGAAATCTCCCCCAAGCTCGTGCCGCACACGGCGGCGGGCCGCACGCCGAGCTCGTCCCAGAGCCGGGTCAGGCCGATCATTACCGCGACCAGCAGCGGTTGGATGATCTCGAGCCGGTCCAGGCGCGCCTCCCCTTCCCCCGCGCGAAGCTCGTCTACGAGGGACCAGCCGGCCTCGGTCCGGACCGTTTCGTGGGCGGCCTCGATCGCCGCGCGAAAGGCGGGCTCCTCCTCGAAGAGCTCGCGGCCCATGCCAACCCACTGCGACCCCTGGCCGGGGAAGACCATCACGACACCCTGCTCGCCCTCGCCGAGGGGAGAGCCGCAGACCAGGCCCTCGGGCTCTTCGTCATCGGCGTGGGCGCGCAGGCGCCGCGCGATCTCGGCGGCGTCCTCTCCGACGACCGCCAGGCGGCGGGCGAGGGGCTCGCGGCGATGGGCGGCGGCGCGGCAGACGGCGAGCGCTGTCGCACCGTCACTCTCGAGCAGGTCCGCCATGCCGCGCGCCCGCTCGGCCAGGGCGCGCGAGTCGTGGGCCGTGAGGAGCAGGAGGCACGCGCGGGCCTCGCGCTCGGTCGCAGGCGGCTCGCCGGGCGGGGAAGGCGCGCCGGTGTCGCCCGCCTCGGCGAGGACCGCGTGGGCCAGGGGGCCCGTCAGACCGAAGGCGCTCACTCCGGCCAGACGCCGGCGTCCGGCGGGCCAGGGAGCGAGCTCGCGGGCCAAGGTGAGGGAGGTCTCGTCCCCCACCAGTTCGGGAATGGGATGTTCGGCGTGCAGGCTGGGGGGAACCTCGCCGTGGCGCAGGGCCAGGGCGGCGGCCAGCAGGCCGGCCAGGCCACCGGCCGCCTCGCAGTGGCCGAGGTGGGTCTTGACCGAGCCCACGCGGGTCGGCCCGTCGGCCCTGCGTGGGCCGAGCAGCTCGCGCAGGGCTCCGATCTCGGCGTCATCCCCCAGGCGTGTTCCCGTCCCGTGAGCCTCGAAGTAGCCCGCCGTGCGTGGGTCCTCGCCGGCGGCTTCCCACGCCGCGCGCAGGAGCTCGAGCTGAGCGGGAGAGCTCGGACGCAACACGTCTCCGCTCGCTCCGCCCTCGCCGCGCACGGCGCTGGCGAGGACCACGGCCTGTGGCGCGAGGCCCTCGGCGACGGCTCGCTCGAGGGGCATGAGGACCAGGACGCAGACGCCCTCGCTTCTCACCATGCCTTCGGCGTCGCGGTCGCCGAAGCGACAGCGCCCGCCGGGCGCCATCATCCCCGAGCGCGAGAGGGCGATCGAGACCTCGGGTTCCAGGATGGCGTTGGAGGCGCCGACGAGGGCGACCGAGCATTCGCCCGAGCGCAGGGACTCGCAAGCGAGGTGCAGGGCCACGAGCGAGGAAGAGCGATCGCTGTCGATGGTCAGGGCCGGACCGCTGACGCCGAGGAAGGCGGCCAGGCGGCCGAGGGCCGCGGTGCGCGAGACCCCCACCAGGGTGCTCGCATCCAGGGCGCCGCGCGCGTGCAGCACGCGCCGCTCGTACTCGGCGTGCTGCAGGCCGAACCACAGACCCGTGGCCGTGCGAGGCAGGTCCGCGCGCCGCAGCCCGGCGTCCTCGAGGGCCTCCCAGGCCACGGTCGCGAGCAGGCGCTGCTGGGGATCGGTGGTCAAGGCCTCGCGCGGAGAGAGGCCGAAGAAGCTCGCGTCAAAGCGATCGAGGTCCTCCAGGAAGCCGCCGCTGATGGTCGCGATGCGCCCCGGCTCTTGGGGCGACGTCGCGAGCAGAGCGCGGGCATCGAAGCGTTCGGGCGGGACCTCCCCCACGACGTCCAGTCCATCGCGCAGGACATCCCACAGCCCCGCGGCGTCGGTGATCCCGCCGGGGAAGCGGCACCCGATCCCGACGAGGGCGATCGGCGATCTGGGAGGAGGGCGCACCGGACAGGCCTCTGGGGAGGGCGGGGCGCCTTCGGGGGCCGTCCGCGCCGCGATCGACCGTAGCAGCGCACGAGAGGCCCTGCAAGCGCTCAAGCCAGGGGAGCACGCCGCGCGCGGGGTGCAGTCGGGAATCCCACGCCCATTCCGCCCGCATCGCAATCGGGGGGTAGGTTTCGTCATGGACTCCCTTCACCGCATCCATGATCGCCTCTCCCGTCGTGCCGAGCGCCGGGTTCGCACCGCCGCCCTCTGCTCCGCCCTCGCGACCTTGACCCTGACGGGCTGCGGCCTGTCGCCGGCCGGAGACACGTCCCCGGCGCCCAACCTCGACCTGAATGGCAGCTGGGCCATGCAATTCGAGCCACTCGACGATTACTGCCAGCCGTCTGGAGTGTACGAAGTGCGCATGATCCGCCTCAGCCGCAGCGGCTCGGAGACGACGATCTGGCTCGACCTCGACGGCGACGACAGCTTCGGCGAGAACGTCTCGGTCCAGGCCTCGATCCAGGGCGACACCCTGCGCGTCAACCAAGAGATCACCTGGCAGGACCAGGAGATTCGCATCCGCGCGGACCTACGCTACGTGGTTTGGGGCTACTTGACCGGAACCTGGTCGGAGGGCCCTCCCGGTTGCGGGATCGAGGTGGGAGCGGCGGCCATGCGCATGCAGAACCCGCCGCAGCTCGACGTCTCGGGCATCTGGCACCTGACGGAGACGGTGCAGTACGCCACCGAAGAGCTCGAGTACCTGACGGGCATGGTCAGCGAGCGCACCTGGTACGTCTCGCAGAACTGGGAGGGCGCGACCGCCGGCCTGCTGCAGATCGTCGATGAGAGCGGCCGCCACTTCCTGGGCCTGGTGAACAACGACCAGGTGCTCCTCGGGCGCAGTTTCGACGTCGCGGGCTACCAGGCCTTCTACACCTACACCAACCTGATCGTCTCCCCGACCTGGCTGGAGGGCAGCGTCCTGGGCGAGGTCGAGGCCGGCGGCGGAAGCGACATCGCCTGGGGCTTCGAAGGCTGGCGCGAGGCCTTCCCCTCGAACCTCGTGATCGATGGCGATCTGGTCCCCGGCGAGTCGGCGAGCGGCACCGGATTCGCTCTCTCCCTCACCTCCGCCGATGCCTCCTTGCAAGTCTCCCTCGCCGCGGGCGAGGAG
Source organism: Planctomycetota bacterium (assembly GCA_002686265.1). GTDB lineage: Bacteria > Planctomycetota > UBA1135 > UBA1135. Next base: position 7,590 of record NZBA01000071.1, on the reverse strand, counting down.
CTCAGCCTGGACCTGGCCCCCGGACCGTGGCGGATCGCGGCCCCCGGCGCACGCTCCGTGCCGGTGGTCCTGGAGCCGGGCAGCGCCGCGCGCCTCCCCCTCTCGGCCCTGGTCGAGCGGGACTGATCGCCACCCACGGCGGCCCTTTGGAACGCGGCGACATCTGGTAGGTTCGTCGCCATGAGCTCCCGGACTCCCCCTTGGCAGCGCCTCGCCGCCGCCGGCACCGCCACCCTGTTGTCCCTGGGAGCGGCCGGCGCCTTCTGGGCCTCGCGGCGCCAGACCGCTGACGAGACCGTGCTGCTCGTCGACCACGGCGAGCGCTTCGACGACCTCCTGCGCGAGCGCGCCCGCTCGGGGGAGGTGCGCGGGGACGCCGAGCTCCTCGTGCTGGACGAGGAGGACCGCACCGAGCTCGCGCGCATCTTCCAGCGCGTACGCGAGGGAGTGGTCCCCGATCCGGTGACCTTCTACCGCCGCGAGGGCGGCGTGAACCTCTGGCGCGCCTTCGACGAGCACCCCGCGGGCGGGTTCTGGGTGCGCTCGAACTCCCTCGGCATGCGCAACGATTTCGAGCCCCTCGTGCCAGCCCCCCACCTGCGCGTGCTGGTGGCCGGCGACTCCCACACCGACGGGGTGTGCGCCAACGAGGAGACCTTCTGCGGTCGCCTGGGCGACCTCCTGCGCCTGAACGCCTCGACGCGAACGGTCGAGGTCCTCAACACCGGGACCGGCGGCTACACCCTCTACCACTACCTCGGCGTCCTCGAGCGCCACCTCGAGCTCGAGCCGCGCGTCTTCGTGGTCGTGATCTACGGCGGCAACGACTTCTCGGGAGCGATCAAGTTCCAGCGCTACTTCCGCCGCCGCCCGCCGCCGGTGCGCGAACCCTTCTCGGTGAGGACCTTCGCCCGGGCCGGCGTGCGCGGGAGCGGCATCGAGTCCCAGGAGATGGTCCAGCTCTCCTACTTCCTGAACAACCCCGAGGACGTCGACCTCGCGGTGCAGACGGCCACGGCCATCAGCCGCCGCATGCGCGAGCTGTGCGACGCCGCCGGTTGCGCCCTGGTCTTCGTCTACCTCCCCGGTCCCCTGGTCGGTCAACCTCACCACCACCGCGAGCTGATCGACGCCCGCGACGCCCACCTCGGCCAGCGCGCCGGCGCGCCCGATCCGGCGGAGCGCATCGCGGACGGCTGGCTCGCCCGCTGCGCCGTCCTCTCGATCACCGCCCTCGACCTTCGCCCGAGCTTCCGCGCCAGCGCGGAGCGCCTCTACTGGGAGACCGACTCGCACCTGAACCTCACCGGCCACGCCCTCGTCGCCCGCGAGCTCCTGCCCCTGGTCGAGGCCGCCGTCGAGGAACGCTGAGCCGCTTCCCCGCGGGCCCAAGCGCAGCCGCTACGGCGCGCGGTCACGGACAGAAGGTCACGGTCAGGGCATCGGAGAGGTCGAAGCCCGAGCCGCCGGCGGCCGGATCGCGGTACCAAGCCTGGAAGTACCAGACGCTGCCGGCGAGGACGTTGGCGCCTGGTTGGACCGAGAAGTCGAGGGTGGCGGAGAGCTGGTTCCCCACGGCTACGCTGACCGGCAGTCGGTGGACGGAGGTGGCCCCCGCGTTCACGCAGCGCAGGCCGTTGCCGAAAGGGGTGCCCGCGCCGCCGTTCACCTGGCCGCCGCCGAAGTAGACGATCCCCGGCTGGTTGGGGACCGGGGAGGCGACGAAATCGAGGGAGCCGCCGCTCACCGAGGGCGGGCCGGAGGCCGCCAGCAAGGCGGCCTGTCCGGTCGAGTTGGGGCTCGAGGAGCAGAAGCCGGCGATGTTGCCGCAGGGGAGCGTGTAGTCCACGACCAGGCGCGGGCGCTGGGCAGCCTGGGGATTCTGACGGCTCTGAAAGCGCTTGGCCGTCGCGTTGGAGAGTTCGTCGGCGTGCTTGAAGACCCAACCGTGGTTGGGCGCCGCGCCGTCGATCCAGGCCTGCACGTCCGCGGCGAGGCCGGCGCCGGTCCAGGTGTAGGTCGCGATGTCGTCCACGGGGGTCACGGCGCTGATCGCGATCTCGAAGTCACCGCCCAAGGCGAGCCAGGGCGTGGCGGGGTGGAAGGCGGAGTTCCAGGTCGCGTCCCCCGGCGCCGCCGGCGTCCCGCCGCCCTCCTGGCCGGGCGCGTCCGAGGCGCCCTCACCCCAGTCGGCGGCCAGGCGGTGCATGGCGATCAACTCGGGCCCCGCGATCGTGTGCGAGAGCCGCAGGCTGACCGCCGCCGAGTTCACCGTGGCTCCGGCGGGGATGGCGCTCACGTCGAAGCGCACCAGGGCCCGTCGGGCGAAGCCTTGAGAGGCCTGGGTCCCGGCGAACACGAAGTCGCCCTGGCCGTTGCTGTTGTCGCCGCTGTCGTCGGCGTAGATGGTGTTGTCGCGGTCGGCGATGCCGTCGAGCACATCGCCGCTGGCGATCCCGCCGGGCAGGGCGGCGGCGACGACGCCTACGAGGGCGACCCCGCGATTCAGGAACTGGAAACCGGCGGTCGGGTGGTTTCGGATCATGGGATGGGGACCCGGGGTCCGGGCCGGCTCCGTATCGGCCGGCACCGGTCCATCCTAGCCCGCCCCGGCCGATCTCGCCGAGCGCCGCTGCTCAGGCGACGATGCCTGGGAACTGGGGCGTGTGTTGGGGGAAGATCTCCGCCAGGGAGCTGTTTCCCAGGCGCAGTTGGATGATCTCGGCCAGCACGTCGCGGTAGTCGGTGGTGATCACGAGGTCGCCGTTGCCCAGGCTGCCGGGATCGAGGCCCGGCCACTGGGTGAAGCCCTGGCCGCCGTTCACGTTGCCACCGATGACGAACATCGCGCCGCCGTGGCCGTGATCGGTCCCGGCGCTGCCGTTCTCAGCGACGCGCCTGCCGAACTCGGTCATGACCACCATGGTCACGCGCGCCATGCCGCCGCTGCCCATGTCGGTGTGGAAGGCCGCCAATCCCTCGGAGAGGTTGCCCAGCATGGACGCCAGAACGCCGTCGATCGGCCCCATCCCCGAGTGGTGGTCCCAGCCGGTGACGTCGAGCTCGACACACTCGAGGCCGATGTCGGCCTTGATCATGGCGGCGGTCCTGACGAGGCCTTCGCCGAAGGAATCGCCGGGGTACGCGGCCCCGTTCTCGGGCTGGTAGTTCTCGAAGTCGATGCCGGCCAGGAGGTCGATGGCACCCAGACTCGAGGCCGCGGCACCCGCGAGGGGTTCGCGGGCGCCCGCGTAGGCGCTCTCGAGGGCCGTGCGCAAGGCGGGGACCAGCGCGGGAGGGCCGGGGAAGGCGAAGTCCGCCGGATCGGAGACCGGCAGGGCACCGGGGCCGCCCGCCAGGGTTCGGGTCAGGGTCGGGTTCAGGACCGCCGCGCGCAGGTCCCCGGTCCCCACGGCCGTGCTGGTCTGCAGGTGACGCCCGAACCATCCGTCGTTGATCGTCGTCGGGCCCATGTTGGGCGTGGCGGTCTCCATGATGCGCATGGCCGAGAAGTGGCTGCGCGTCGGATCGGTGGAGCCGGTGGCGTGCACGACGGCAAGGTCGCCAGACTCGTAGACGGGCAACAGGGGCGCACAGGCGGGAGCAAGGCCGAAGAAACCGTCGAGGTCGAGCGCTCCGTCGGGCTGGCCCGGGGGCGCGACGGCCAAGGTCGGACGGGCGTTGTAGAGGTTCCCGTCTCCGTAGGGCACGACGGCGGTCAGCCCGTCCATCGCGCCGCGCAGAAAGACCACGACCATGACGTCGCGCTGGCGGTCGGATCCGCGGCTGGCCCCGAAGGCCAACTGGGACATGCCGGCGGTGCCGACTGCGGCGGCAGCCGAGGCTCCCAGGAAACCGCGCCGCGAGAGGTGTAGGAACTCGCCGCAGGCGCCGGCGTCGGTCATGCTCGATGCGTTTCGCTGTGTGTTCATGATCCTGGCTCCTCGGCTCACAGGTACTGGTAGGACGGCAGTGAGGCCACGAGGCCCAGGACGGCGCGCATCGCGTTCTCGTCCTTTCCGGCGGCTCCCGACTGGAGGAAGTCCTCCACCCAGATCAGCTCGCCGGCATCGATGTTGTTCGCCGCGAGCAGCTCGGCGGCGCGTTCGACGATGTTCTCAATCGTCGGCTGGCCGAGGGCGTTGAAGAGCGCCCCGCTGGAAGCGGAGACGCCGTCGAGGACGCCCCCGAAGACGCGGAAGGCGAACTCCCAGCGTGGGAGTACGGCCGCCCCCCAGGTGTTGGGGTCATCGGGGTAGCCGTCCGGCGCCGGCCAGCGGAAGGGGAACTGCCCGAGGCGGTCGAGCTGCCCGGCGGCCCCGTGGGGGTCGGTCAGCACGAGACCGGGTGTGCGCAAGATGCTGCAGACCAGGTGCATCGGGCGGCGCAGCTTGGGGTCCTCCCAGGGCTCCACGGCGTCGATCCACTGCTTGTCGAGGACCGTGCGCACGACCTCGCGCATGTTGCCGCCGGTGGAGAGGAAAGTGGCGGCGGCCGCGTCGACCAGGGCCTGAGGCGGCTCATAGTCCAGCAGGAAGGTGGCCAGCTCGCGCGAGACGTACTGGGCGGTGCTGGGGTGCAGGGCGAGGAACTCCAGCATGAACTCCCCGTCGCTCACTCCCCCGCCGGCGGGGATGTCCTGCCCCATGACGGTCTTCGCCCCGAAGTCGTGGTGCGCGGCATCGAAGCGGAACTCCCCGGCCAGGGGGTGATCGGGCGGGTAGCTGGTCCAGCCGGTGAAGCAGCGCGCGAGCTCGACGATGTCGTTCTCGTTGTAGCCGCCGTCCACGCCGAGGGTGTGCAGCTCCATGACCTCGCGGGCGTAGTTCTCGTTGGGCGCCCCGGCGACGTTCTGGTTGCCGTTGAGGTAGTGGAGCATGGAAGCGCTCTTGGCCGAGGCCATCAACAAGTCGGGGAACATCCCCAAGGCGTGCTCGCGGATCACGCGCCGGTCGTAGACGGTGCGCGCGAGCCTGAGCAGGTCGTCGTTGTGGGCGACGTTGATGTGGTCGGCCCAGAAGTCGACGATGCGCTCGAACAGCTGCCGGTTCGATTGGACGGCGCGCATGATGCGCGCGCCGACGAGGGTCGCGCTCACGTCCTGCTCCTGCCCCAGGTTCCCGTCGGGCCCGTAGCCCTCCCAGAGCTCGGCGTGGCTCATGGTCAGGGTCGGGAGGCCCGCGAGGAGCTGATTCATGTCCACGTCGGGGATCAGCCCGGGGTACAGCTGGCGGTTCAGCCAGGCGTCGTAGCCGAGCTGCTCTGCCTGGGCGTACAGCTCGGGCGTGTAGCCGAAGCTGGCGTGGTTGACGAGGTAGAAGAGCTCGTCTCGCCGGTCGTCGCGTGCCGATCGGAGCCCTCCGGGCGTCTGCGCCGCGGCGGCGCGCGCACCGAAAGCGCCGGCGAGGCCGGCCAGGAGCCCCCGTCGGCTCCAGGACGGCCCGCCGTTCGGCGATGCCCCCCCTCCCGCTAGCTCCCGGCCCATCGGTGTGAGGGTTTCCTTTCCGGTCGCGTGCATAGTCGATCTCTCCACGTTCGCCTCCTGGAGGGGGTCAGGGCCTCGGGTTTCGGGTTGGTCCAGCCTGTGCACTACTGGAACGTCGCCTTCCCTGAGGGGGTTCGCGCAGTATTCGGAAAGTGCCCCTCCTCGGGAGCCGCGGGGGAGCGCATCGCCCGCTCTCAGCGCGCCCTCCCTCACTCGAAGAGGTCCGCCACCGCTCGCCGTGCCTTGCGGGAGCGCAGGGTGGCCACGAGGCCCTCCTCGAGCTTGCGGAAGGAGTGGTAGCGCACGGCGTTGACGCGCTCGAGTGCACCCTCGCGTTCGAGGTGATTGAGCGCGGCTCCGATGGCCTTCGGCCCCACGGCATCGTGCAGGGTGATCAGGGTCGCGAGGACGCCATCTCTATCGACCAGCGAAGGTTCGGTCGCCCGATGCGTTTCGCGCTCCTTCTGAAGGGTGCGGCCGTACCGAGCGTCGCGCAGGTTCCTTCCGAGCTTCTCGAAGGCGCGGCTCTCGGCGAGGTGTTCGGTGATCGTGACGCCGGTGTAGTGTGCCCATGCGTGGTGGTCGGTGTCGTGCGACGGGCTCCCCCACATGGCGATCACGTGCCCGAGCTCATGGCAGAGCCCGTAGAAGAGGAACTTCCCGTCGTTCGTCGGCGAGCGCAGTTGGTCGGGGTCGACGACCGGGAAGTCCACCTCGGAGTGGAATGGAAACTGGGGCGCGAAGTGCGGCGGCGAGGTGATGCGCTCCTCGAGGTGAACGCGCAGGCGCAGCTTCTTGCCGGGGATCTTGCTCCACTCCTCGAAGCCGAAGACCTCGTCGTAGGCGTCGAGGATCGCGTCGAGGACCACGGCGAAGCGCTCGAGGTACTCGACCGAGAGGCCGTTCTGCCCGATGAGCAGAAAGCGTGGTCGGGCGAGGGCGACGTCGAGGGGTGCTGCATCCTGCCCCACCAGCCCTGCGCGTCGCGCCTGCAGCGCGTTGAAGTCCTCGACGCGGGCGAGGTCGAGGGCCGCCTCCGAGCATCGGCCGAGGGAGGACTCGAGTCCCTCGGTCTCCTCCAGGTCCAGCAACTTCGACAGGGCCGCGGCGGCCTTGTTGGGCAGTCGCAGCGCCAGCTGCTCCTCGCTCCCCCGCGGTTTGCGCCGGTGCTCTTCGTTGAGCTTCGCGACCGCCTCGACGTAGGTGTCGGCGAGGCGCCCGGTCGCGTCGGTTTCGCCTGGCGCTGAGCCCGCGCCGCTGACCGTTGCCGTGAAGCAAGCCGCCCACAGGGCAAGGAGCGCAAGGCGTCGGATCATCGGCCCAGAGTACGACAGCGCCGGGGAGGGCAGTACCCGCGGATTCCGGTCAGGGGCCGGCGCGCGGGGGGGGGGCGAGTCGTTCGCCTTTCGTCCCCGCCTCCCCCGACACCGTCTGGCTGCTCGGCCCCGGACCGGCGAGAGGGTCTCCCGCGAGCGCAGAGCCGGCGGAACCCGGAGCCGCGGGGCGGAGGCTCGGGCGGAAAACGGGAGCGGAACCTAGTGAGACGCCCCCCCCCCGGGAGAAGCCGGGGAGAGGGCCACTTTCTCATCTGCTGCGAGTGCATCTCAGTCGCAGGCAGAGCTAGACTGGCCCCGCGTCGCGACCGCCACATCGCCCGCGTCTTTCGCCGCTCCCTCCATCCCTGCTTTCCTCCATTCCTTCAGTGCCGCCGACTTCGGCGGCCATCGGGCATATGCGAGGCTACGATCCCGATCAGGCACCCACCTTTCAGTGGCCCGAGCACCTGGAGGAGGTGGCGCGCGAGATTCAGGAGGATGCCAGGCGGCGCGGGCAGGACTGATGAGAGGGGCTTGTGACTGGGCCGGCGTGAGCGGGCCACTCTTCGAAAGCAGGAGGTTGGCGGTGGAAGAGTCCCCGTTCGAGGTGGATGTTCTGGTCTGCGAGTGCGGCGCGCGACGGGAAGTGATCTCGTGCATCACGGACCGAACCGTGGTGCGCAGGATCCTTGTCCTTGGGCACCTGGGCCTGCCGGCTGAGCCACTGGCAACGACGCCGCCGCGAGCTCCGCCGATCCTGGCCTTCGGGACGAGAGTGACGGGCTGAGG
>NZBA01000070.1 GCA_002686265.1 Planctomycetota bacterium | reverse complement strand
TCCCGATCTGATCAGCGTTGACCGGACCATGCATTGGGCATGTCTTGCGATAGGAGATTCGGCGCCCACAACCTTGATGGACTTGGTGTAGCTGCGTTGCAGAACTGGACGCAATGGCCGCAAAGGCTTTGACGGGTATTGACGTATTCCCGATCTTCAACGTGCCGACCCAACTTGCGCGGCTGGCGGCAGGCGCGAGTGATCGTGTCGTCTCGGGATGCGCCAACATTCGGTTTGTCGCCATGGATGTTTTCCCTTTCGTGATTACATGTGAGTCAGGCTGCACGTTGGTAGGTAGCTATCGTCGGTGGTGTGTCATGGGACCAATGCCCAATATCTGAACAAAGTCTTCTGACGACGCGTGCGCTCTCTACGTGTGGCCCCAAAGAATCTGCCACGAAATGAATCGTTCGGATGCCCCTCCGGCCGCCTGAACGACCGGATTTGAGCGTCGCAAACGAGCCGAAGGTTGCTCCGCGCGAGGTAACGAAACCCTCATTAGAGTATGACGCAAAAAACGCCGTTCTTTACCTCGGCCGTACATTGATTTCTCGTTAGTGATTGCCAGATCACCGCGAGATACAGATAATGACTGCCCGGCAAAGGCAATCCCATGGTTGAGCTTTACATTGCGAAGTGACCGATGACAGGTAATGCAGAATCGCCTGAGATCGAACTTAAGCTGCGCGAAGTCTGCAATCGCATTGGCGCAAACTACCGAGACGCGCGCTATGCGCTAGCACACGGAATGGTCCCCAGCGGAGTGCGCGACGAACCGGGTCGCGGAAAGCACCGCGTGTTCAATTACCACCAAGCCTTCTGGCTGGCGATTCTGCTGAAGCTCAAGGCGGCCGGTATTCAACCCAGATTGGCTGCCGAAATGGCGACGTGGTCCGAACGCGTGAAGGGATTTGCAGTGAACGCCATGTACGACTGGAGATTCTCGCCGTTTGACGGGAAGTATGAGACCGACCAACAGTGGTTTCTCGAAGTGGGGGATGGGCAGTTCGTCCGAATCATGACTGACGCCAACCCAAGTCGCCAGGGTATCGTAGATGTCTCGGGTTGGGTTCACATGGATGCGCAAACGCTCCGCAAGGATGCCAAGCCTACCGTGATCATTCGTATCGACCTGTCACGATTGGCGAACCAACTTCGCGTCAAATCGGAAATACAGGGCACTCTGTTTGGGCCATGAGTACTCGCCGACCGGTTCTCGTAACTCACTGTAAGAGCATGCTTTAAGTGGTCCGTCGTGCCTCGGTTTTTGCGGTCTTCAATTGCGACTGCTAGGATCAGTATTGCTTCGCTATCAGGAACTGGCATACGCTAAGACCAGTCTGGTCTTATTGAATGTCCCCGTGGTTACCCACTCGGTGTTGCAAGGAAGCAAAACATGCCTCAAACCGAGCCAACTCGAACGCAAGCAATCCTGCAGCGGATTGTCGACACGACGCGTGCAGTGTCTCCGCCGGACGCATGGGAGTTTCTGAATCGCGTCCGGAGTATTCGCGAACTGACAGGCTACGGATCGGATGTGATCAGCTCCCTTGGCGAGGAGTTCAGCGACGATGACCTAGAATCTGCGCGTGTCTTCGTTCCAGCGCCGAACGATGAGCTGTGTCTATCGCCGGTTCTGGACCACGTTCCGTCTTCGTTCATGGTGCTTAGTCGCGATCAAGGTGGGCTCCCGTTTGATCTTGTGAGCCAAGCGGGATCCGTGACCACTGACGATCCGCCAGCGTTTCATATTTGCGAAGATCATTTCACACGGGCGGGGGCTGGTCGCAAGAAAAAGATACTAGTTGGGTTCACGATGCTCGACGTGGCCGTTTTACGAATGCTCTCGCTTCCCTGCGCGCCGGCTTGTGGCCTCGATCAAATGGATGGTGACCAACTGCGGCGATGGCTTGATATCAGAGTAAAAAAAGGTGGTCGCACACAGCGCACCGAGCATCTGGCTGCCATTTGTCAGAATGGCTATCAACTTACGCTGGTCGGATGGCAAGTTGCCGAATTGCGGAACGAGATACCCGAGGGGCTGGATGAACTCGTTTCTCATTTAAGAAAGGCAGAGAGTGCCTATCAATGTGACACACAAGAAAGCGTTGAGGTATGGAGGCCCACAGGTTCCGAGTGGGATCGCATCCGTTCGGCAGTGGATTTCGCTGACCGAGATTTGATTCGTCGCTTAGTGTGGGCGAGTGTCTCCCGATCGACTTCCTCGCTCAGAAGATTCGAGAAGGCGATGTCATCTCGAAAGGTGGACTACTTTGCGGCTCGCACTGAGTTGCTGAAAGCAATTAAGCGTGCGCGAAAAATTGGTCTTTATTCGGATGAAGTGGCTAGCAAGTTAGACGCGCTCAACCAAGCGTTCGACAAAACTGTTGTTGACGCAATGATCCGCGATGCGATGTCCACTTCTGACTCCGTTGACCGTTCGCTTCTGCTTGCTGCTGCGGAGCTCATGCAGCATTGGCATCGTTCAAGCGAGCTGATTCAATCGACAAAGCCAAGTCACGACGGTCGACTCTACAAACGTGACAAAGCGCTTCAGCCAGATGAATTGACTGAACGGCTGCGCGTTGTGAACGGTATGGTCAAGATTCAAAGAGAACTCACAAGAGGCAAGAAATTGAGGAACCGCTGATGGAACGACGCAACCGCTCATGGCTGGACATGGAGCACAGTTTTAAGGGCCCCGGCTTCCGCTGGCAGCTCGCGGACAAACACCGCACTTTGTCGCAGAAGGACAAGTTTTGGACGTGGCTCGATAAACCGACGCAGCAAGCAATCAAGTACCTACGCGAAATGCGGCGTGAAAGCCACGGGCCTGACCGAGCGAAGGACCGATTTACTGTCGTCACAGCGGCGATTGAGCTGCTGCAAAATGAGAAGGCCCTTGAATCACTCAAACTGGCGATTCTCGGAGATCTGCCCAGGGTCGAAATCAGCGAGCGGACCAATATCGATCAGGCAGTCCTCGAAACAACCGAGTTGCTGTTCTTTGATATTCGGGGCAAGCGAGAAGCCACCAGTTGGATGACGTGTCACGTTTTCATGCCAGCGATGAAAGGTGGCGACATGGACCTCGCAGCAAAGATGAAGATTGCCTTTTTTGGTGGCCCAGTGATGGCACGCGCGATGCTTGACGCACGGGACCATCTGCCAATCGATGATGCTAAACGTCTCGTTGATCAAGAAGTCTTGCTTCACGGAAAACTCCAAGCGGCGTTGGAGTTCAGATTGAGCGAGGCGACAGCCCCTCAGTTCTTGAAGACATTCCTCAACTACGACCTCGCGCGGCAAAAACTGGAATTTGCGCGAGAGAAGTTTCAACATAAATGTGAAGTAGCGCAACGTCAGCATGAGGCCGAGTTGCGGTCCGAACAGCGTCACGACGACGACCAAGAGAATTGGCTTCCTCCAGTGCCTCATGCGGAAGCGACAGAAAGTAACGAAAAAGTGAACGACGAGGCAAAACGGGTTGCGTAAGAAGGGAATTCCTGTGATGTCGACTACCACCGATAAGTTTTTGACCGAAGAAGGCCGTCATGTCCGCTATCCTGTACTCGCCTCGCTCCGGCTGAATGATACGGATCTGGCCGAACTCTCTCACCAGGGATTCATCTCCCGCGAAAAGCGCGGCGGACGAATCTACTACAAGCTGCGGTTTCGCTGCCACGGCAAGCAGGTTGTTCGGTACATCGGTCACACCCAACGCGCGGCGGCTGTTGAAGGAGAACTCTTAGACTTGCAATCTGAAACGATTGCTAGGCGTAAGCTGAACGCGGTCGTCAAGGTTGGCAATAGAATGCTGCGAGATAGTAAGACTCAGCTCGAACCCATCCTCGCGTCCCATGGTTTTGCATTTCACGGTTTGTCGATCCGACGTGTGCGGAAGCGACCTTCTTGATGGCTCGACTGGGACGACCGGATAACATCCTTTTTCAAGGAAGATATTATGACGAAAAAGAAGATTCGTGATACTGCGTCAACCGTGGCTAGAACCGCGAAACCAGACGCACCAATCAATCTAACACCCGTCAGCGACCACGAAGCGCGACTAGGTCGTCTGCATGACTATCTGACCAAGTCACTCAAGAAGAAGGATGCACTCGAAGCCAACCTGGGATCAATCAATAGCGGACTTATGCGAGTCGCATTGTGGTTGGACGAGACCATCGAGCACACTATCGAAAGTGGCCCACGCAGCATCGAACGCATAGAGAGCTTGCTGCCAGCAATTGACACACAGCTAAGAGTTGCGCGACAGGTGGACCGCTTCGCGCAGATCGAAATCCGGTCTGCCGAGGCCCGTAAGCCGAAGAAGTTTGCGAGCAACACGAATATGGGTAGAATGCCGACAACTCCGGCCTTGCCTGATTAGCTAAAGCGAAGATATTGGGTTTTGATACCCACACCCCTTTACCACGTCCACCTCACTTATCTCGTGCCTTTGACAAGCTGCGAGTTGACTTGTCAGGTGACAAGAAGTCTGTAGAAATGTTGTCGTTTGGCCAACAAGTTTGTTGATCGTGTGACAAGAAGTTTGTTGATATCAGACGTAAGTTGTTTGTTGTCGGTGTTCGTTGTGACAGGAAGTTTGTAGAACACCACTGCCTTTGCGTTCACTACCTCGGGCAAAGTCTGCCGGTTGTATCTCCCGCCTTGAGGAGGGACTTGCATTTCCACCGGACGCAAAGCTGGCCCGATCAACTGCAGCCTCCGGGACTGGCAACCAAAGGCATGACCGAAACGTGGGAGCGTTACTACGACCATTATCTCGACGGGAAACTCATCCCCCGCCCGACGGCTTCGTCGCGATCTCGACCGGACCGCGCCTCAGTCCGCGGCTGGCTCACAAGAAACGGCAGAGCAACCCTCGAAGACAACTGCCTGCGAGTTCGTCCGGATGGAAAACGCAATCGCCAGCCGTTCATCGTCACGTCCGGTTTTTCCCTGCCACCAAAGCTGCGAGCCACCGTGCGACTGCGGACCGAACAAAATGGCTTCGCCGGATTTGCCTGGCGCGAGGCCGGGCAGAAGGAGTTCCCAGCCGACCAGGTCGTCCGATTCGACTGCCGCAAGTCGCCCAATCTTCAGCAATACGAGGCCGACTTGAACGGTGACGGCAAAATCATCCACATCCGGTTGCTTCTTCCGGACAAAGGTGCAGACTTGGAATCCATCACGCTGCACGACGATCGCGGACAGGTTCTGAGAGAATGGCGATTCAACAAATGAGAGTGTTAATTCTGTTCGCCGTAGCAGTAATGGCTCCCGCGTTGGTGCTCGGAGCGGAGCGTCCGAACGTCGTGTTCATCCTGGCCGATGATCTCGGCTGGAGTGACACAACGCTCTACGGCACGACGAAGTTCTATCAAACGCCGAACATCGAACGGTTGGCGCGGCGCGGAGCGACGTTCACGCGGGCCTATTCGGCCAGCCCGCTGTGTTCGCCGACTCGGGCCAGCATTCTGAGCGGGCTGAGTCCAGCTCGGCATGGCATCACGTCGCCGACGTGCCATCTGCCGAAGGTCGTTCTCGAAGCCACACCAGGCACGCGCGCGGCACCGGATCAGAAGGCAGTGCCCGTGAATTCGGTAACGCGGCTGAGCACCGAATACCAGACGCTGCCGAAGTCGCTCAAGGCTGCGGGATACGCCACCGGGCACTTCGGCAAGTGGCATCTCGGGCATGAACCGTATTCGCCGCTGGAACACGGATTCGACGTGGATGTGCCGCATCATCCGGGGCCAGGGCCGGCGGGAAGTTACGTTGCTCCGTGGAAGTTCCGCGACTTCGATCACGACCCCGATGTGCCCGACCAGCACATCGAAGACCGCATGGCGGCCGAAGCTGTACGCTGGATGGAACAGCATTCCGACGAACCGTTCTTCCTCAACTACTGGATGTTCAGCGTGCACGCTCCGTTCGATGCGAAGCGTCGGTTGATTGAAAAGCACCGCAAACGCGTCGAACCGAAAACCCCCCAACGGAGCCCGACCTACGCCGCTATGATCGAGAGCATGGACGACGCCGTCGGCACGCTGCTGGACGCGCTCGATCGCTTGAAGATCGCCGACCGAACTATCATCGTGTTTGCCTCCGACAACGGCGGGAACATGTACAACGAAGTCGACGGCACGACGCCGACCAGCAATGCTCCGCTGCGTGGCGGCAAAGCCACGATGTTCGAAGGCGGTGTGCGCGGGCCGGCGGTTGTCGTCTGGCCGGGCGTTGTTGAACGGGGATCACGGAGCGACGCGGTGATCCAGAGTTGTGACTTCTATCCGACGCTGCTGAACATGCTGGACATCGAACCACAATTGGGACAGACGGTTGACGGCATCAGCATCGTCCCCGCGTTGAAAGGCAAAGCACTTCGGCGTGACGCGATCTTCACGTATTTTCCGCACGCCCCGAGGGTGCCGGACTGGCTGCCGCCCGCGGTCAGCGTGCATCGCGGAGACTGGAAGCTGATTCGCGTCTTCCATGGGAGCCGCGGCGGCGGACACGACTACAAACTGTTCAACCTTCGCGACGATGAAGGCGAAACCCGGAATCTCGCAGCCGCTCAACCGGACCGAGTCAAAGAACTCGACGGCCTCATCGAGCGATTTCTCGACGACACAAATGCCGTCCGGCCGACGCGCAACCCGAACTTCGATCCGTCAAAGTTCCGGCCCGAGTTGATCGGCCAACCGCGTCGCAAGCCTTCCGCGCCGGCCAATCGCCGCGGGATCCCCAAGCCGGTCGCGGGTTGGTTGTCCAGCCGCGACTGCAAACTGGCGGTGCGCGAGGGAACTCTGATCGTCACCAGCTCCGGCAAAGATCCCTGGCTGAGTTCCGCCTTACCCAAATCTCTGTCGAAGGGTGACTACGTTCTTGAACTGACAATGTCATCGAATGGCTCGGGCCGAGGTCAGTTGTTCTGGCAGGAACAGGAAGTCCAACCGAAGTTCTTTCGCGCTCGAAGCGTCACGTTTGCTATGACGCACGACGGGAAAACGCACGCTTACCGAATCCCCTTCTCGTCCGCTCACAGCGTTCCGTCGGTCCGAGTCGATCCCGGACAGGGACCGGGTGAGATGCGCATCATCGAGATGCGACTGGTCGACGTGAAGGGACACGTTGAACACGCGTGGAGGTTCTGATCCTCCGTGCCGTGAGGTGAAAAAAATTCGGCCGAACTCCAACTGTTGTCCTTGACTTGACGGGAGTTATACAAGGTCGCTGAACACCGATGTCGTGCAGTCAAATAAGTCGAACGAACACTTTGTTCTTTGACAATCTAGTTCTAGCGGTGCTCTGGATGTCACATCTGGGCCGAGATCACCGTCGCCTCTGTCTGAAATGGG
>NZBA01000069.1 GCA_002686265.1 Planctomycetota bacterium | reverse complement strand
TGGGTGTCCTCCGTCGCCTGGAACCCCGCCGGCACGCGCATCGTCTCGGGCTCTTATGACAACACGCTGCGCATCTGGGAGAGCCGTCTCGACGAGGCCATCCCCATGTGGCAAGCGGCACCTCGTCGACGTCTTCAGCAGCAGCAGGCGGCCGAGCGCTACCGCCTGAAGGAGATGATCGACGCGCTCTTCGAGAAGCACGTGTTCGTCGAGTCCGTTCTCGAGGCACTCCGCACCGACCCGGACCTCTCCGACGCGGACCGCCAGGAGGCCCTGCAGCTGGCCCCAGCAAGGGAGATCTATCTGGACCCCGATGACCTCAACAGCAGGGCCTGGGATCTCGTCGATCCCGATCGGGAGGACAAGGATACGGATGTTGCGATGGCTCTGCGCTTGACTCGTATGGGAATCAAACTCGCGCCTGAGGACTCTGCGCTCCGCGACACCCACGCCTGGGCCCTCTTCGCCAACGGCCTCCACGACGAGGCGCTCGTCGAATCAGCCAGGGCCCTCGAGCTCGCTGACGAGGCCGACAAGGACGACTACCAGGGCTACCTGGACCGCATGCGCGCCATGATCGCGGAGGCCCGCGCCGCCTCCCCCACCACCGACCCTGCTGGTGACGACTGATGAGCACCTCTCCCGGAGACCCCCGCTCCCCCAAGGAGTTCTTGGCGGCCTTGCTCGAGGCGCGACAAGGACACCGACATCGCGCTGGCTCTGCGCCTGACTCGCGTGGCCATCGAGCTCGCGCCCCAGGACTTGGATCTCAGAAACACCCACGTCATGGTCCTCTTTGCCAACGGCCTCTACGTCGAGGCCCTCGTCGAATCCGCCAAGGCCCTCGAGGTCGCGCCCGAGGACGAGCAGGAGGACTAGCAGTCCTGCCTCGACCGCCCGCGCACCATGGTCAAGGAGGCCCGCGACCCCGAATCCTGCTTCTCCCCCACCCCCTCCACCGCCGTCAGAGGGGGCGGAGGACCTCCGCCGGAGAGCGCGGAGCCGGTAGTCGCGACGGCCCGCGGCGCTCGGCCCGGGCTACGCGCTGCAACTCCACCGGCGGCACAGCCCGAGAAGGGCTGCGCCAGGACACCGAGGCCCTCCGGGACGCCCGCGACCGACGCGCCTACGGGCTCGCGCGCCACTGCCGGTCCAACTCGATCCAGGCCAGCCGATACTGCTCGGAGGTCATGTGGCTCTCATCGGTCAGCGAAGTCTCGAACCCGAGTCCCTCCAGCAGGCCGTAGACTTTCCTGGCGAACAGCCGCCCACTCTCCGTGACCTCCATGATGGTCCCGGAGTAGGAACTCCAGCGGACGGCCCGCAAGAGGGCGCCGGCCAGCTTCCTCGCGGCCTCGTCCTTGTGACGCACCTTGCAGACGGCCTTGCCGAAGTACGAACCGATGACCGTCTCGAGGTTGTCCCGGCCCATGCGGGCCTGGATGTAGGTGCCCACGAGGAGGGCATGATCTCTCTCGCCCCGCTCGCAGATCTCCTCGACCAGATCCCTCGCCGCGTAGGGATGCACGAAGGGCCCGGGGGGCGGCGCCTCCCCCGTGGGAGCGGGATCCTCACGGACCCACTTCTCCCAGAGGTCCAGGGCACCTGCCTCCAACTCGGGCCCCAGGATCTCACAGGCGAGCTCCACCCCCCCCCTTGCGGATCCTCAGCAAGCTGGCCAAGCCTGCGCGCTGCACGAAGGAGTTGCCGTCGAGGAGGATCCTGCGCCAGACGACTTCCGCGCCCGGCTCGCTGGCCGTCTTGATCTTCTGGAGGAGGTGCAAGAGGACCGCGGGGTCCTCGTCCACGGCGATCTCCCCCACCAGAGCGGCGGGTTGCTTGACCAGATCGTCCAGCACGCCATTCCGAGCCTTGATCGCCGTCGACCGCCCCCACGCCTGGCCGTCGACGGCCACGAAACCCCGCTGCTTGGCTCGGTCGACCTGCTCCAGCCAGGTCGCGCAGAACCGCGAGGCATGGTCGGGGTGTACGATCAACGAACCCACGAACGTCACCAAGGGTCCGCTCATCCTCCGCCGACTGTGGTTGTCGAGGTAGATCACCCGATGGTAGTCCTGGCTATTCGCGTACACCAAGGGGCGTAGAGCGAGGATCTTCCGGTCCGAGAGGGGCAGGGAGAGCTCCTCTTGCTCGATCTTCATCGGTACCACCGGCCGGAACGCGTTTCCCTTCGTGGCCAGGTACTTCCGCATTCGCAGCTCCTTGAGCGACGCACAGATGCGGCAGGGCGATTCACGGACCCAGACCATGATGCCCTTGCCGTCTGACAGGGCCCGCTCAACCGCTTTGTCGTAGTCGGACTCCCACTTCACCTTGTCCGGCGCCGCGGGGCCGAGGGCTAGTGCGTCGCCCGGCTGGAAGCTGGCCACGGCGGTCATGATCAGGAACGCGCACTTGAATCTCGTCTTCATGGGATACCAGAACCTCCCTTCTCCATGCCCAAGAACGCAAAGCGGGCGTCACGCGTTCGGCCTAATGGCCGCGCGGACCGACCTGGGGAATCCACGATTCCACCCGGGGGAAACCGAACGCTCCTCCAGATCGTGTCGTTTCAAGCGTGGGTATCGATGGTGCACGGCGAGGGAGTTGTGCGCGTCCATGCTCCTTGACGACACACCACACTCTGGAAGGAGACTCCATATGTGTTTCAACCCGATAACGACGACACGCCCCGCTGCTGTTGTGGCGGTGGCATGACCCCGAGAAGTGGTCCAGTCCTAATGAGAGTCAAGTGAGGAGGAGGGTGGCGCCCCTCGAGGGGGCGCGAGGGGTGCCCGGGCTGTGCGCCCGGAGAGGGAGCGGAGCGGAGTCGGCGGACGGAGGCCGGAGCGATGCGCGGGTTCGCCCGGGCCTTCCCCGCGCCCGGCGGTCTCGACCGCCGGTGGGCGACCCGCCCGAGACCCTGCCACGCCCCGGCCCGATGCAGACCCGCAGACCCGCGGGGCCTCAGGGGGGCGCGTTCCTCCGGCTCACGTCCAGCGGCCCCGTGGAACACTCCTGTGCGCAGCGGAGAGGGAGTTCGCCGCGGCTCGTCGAGCGGAGCGCGTTCCTCCCGCGCCCAGACGTCACGCCTCCTGCGGCGCCCCTGCGTGCGAGGTCCCCAGGGCAGGCCGCGCACGGCGCCGATCCCTGAGTCCGTGCGGGAATCGCCCCCGTCTTGCGATTCCGACCGAACGTCAGCCCGATCGCATACGATGGGGTGTGCGTGGAGAACACGAACGAGGATAGCTGTCGCACGGAAGAGGCCCTGGCCCATGCTCGAGCGGGCTCGCACGCCGCCGAGCGCCGGCTCTTCCACAAGCTCTGGAGCTTCCTGGTCGAGCGCACACGCAAGAGTGCCACCTGGCCCGCGGTGAAGCGGTTGCGGGTGGCGGACGCGGAGGACATCGCGCAGGGCCTGTGGGTGAGCCTCTTCCGCAAGGACTCCCTGGCCGGCTTCGAGGACCGCGGGGAGGGATCCCTGCGTGCCTGGCTCAACTGTTGCCTCGAGAGCTACCTCGTGGACACCCTGCGGATGCTCAACGCCGAGTGTCGCGGCGGGGGCGCGCTCCCCGCCGCGCTGGAGGGCGGCTCGGCCTCGACGCCCGGCCCGGTGCCCGCCAGTCCACTGCCCGGCCCCTCGACCCTGGTGCGCTTCTCCGAGTGGGCGCAGCGTTGCCGCCTGGCCCTCACGCCCCGCGAGTACCGCGTCTGGTGCCTGCGGGTGGACCACGAGTTCGGCTTCGAGGAGATCGGCGAGCGTCTCGACATCACCCCCGCCGCCGCCCGCGGCCTGCACCACCGCGCCATCGAACGCCTGCGGGCGGCCGGGCTGCTCGGGAACGAGGAGTCCGACCGCATCTGAGCTCCCTCGACGCCCGAGCTCGAGAAGCGATCCCGCCGCCGCGCCGTACGGGCCGGGTTCGCTTCGCTCGACCCCACATGGAGGTGCCTCGGCGGCGGGCTCATCGCCATCAAGTCGCCGGGCCCAACCTCCAGGCGGAACGTAGGCTTCGGCGGGAGAGACCCGCGGGCGCTAGGGGCTGTCCGCCTGGGCCGGTCGGTACTTCGCCAGCTCCATCCTCTCGAAGACGGCGAGGGTCGCAGGATCGACAGAGCCCTCCTGGCGGCCCGCACCGCGGTTGGAGACCTCCATCTCCACGCCGATCACCTCGTCGAGGACGCGCTTGGCCCCCAGGGAGCCGCCGCCGAGCTGTCCCATCAGATCGCAGGCTTCGCTGACTTCGCGCTGCAGCTCGGCCGCCCGCTCCCAGTTGCCCTCCGCGCAGGCCTCGACGAGCCGCGCCGCGAGGTCGGGATACACGTTGGGCCCGCCGCCGACGACGCCGACGGCGCCCGCGCGCATGGTCTCGACGGTGACGTACTCCGACCCCGACAGGATCGCGCAGCGACCCTCGACCGCCTCGACCATGGCGGCGAAGTTCGCCATGTCCTTGGTCTCGCGGAACTTCATGCCCTTGACGTTGGGCCGCGCGCGCACCAGCCGCCCCATGGTCTGTGGCGCCAGCTCGGGCATGGGGTCGTAGACGACCAGGTGCACGGGGGCGACGGCCGCGGCGATCCGGTCGTAGTAGCGAAACAGGATCTCCTGGTCCCGGATCCGCTGCCGCCCGTCGTGCGGGTAGTGGTCGTAGGTGGCGAGCTCCGCACCGGCTTCCTCCTCGTCGCCGACCGGCTGCTCGCGTCGCACGAACGAGGGCGTCACGACGACCACCGCGTCCACGCCCTTCTCGACGGCGTAGAGGGCGACCTCGAGGACCTCCTCGATGTTGTGGTCGCTCCCGACCCCCGCCAGGATCGGCTTGCGCCCTTGCGCGGCCTGGACGCAGGTGTCGATCAGCGCCTTCCTCTCCTCCGCCGACAAGAGCGGCCACTGCCCCATCCCCGAGCACGGGAACAGCCCCGCCGCGTCGGTCGAGCACAGGTAGTCGACAAAACGCGCCATCGCGGCGTGGTCCACTTCCTCCGCCTGCTCTCCTGCGTACGGCGTGACCATCGGGACGATCACGCCGCGGAAGAAGTCAGGGAAGCTCTCCGCGTCCTTCCCCCGCGCACCGCCCGCGCTGCAGGCTCCCAACAGCGCCCCGACCGTGAGCAGCCCTCCGATCACCAGGATTCGTTCCATGCCCCCATTCGACCGCCCTCGCCTCCCCGGCGCGAGCCCCTTCCTTGTCGCACCGCCGGCACCATCCCTCCGCTCGCCCGGAGATTGCCCATCCCCACCGAACGGCCGCGCTTCGCTTTACGGTAAGTTGGGGGTGACCAACAGGATCCCACTCCACGCCCGCGGGCCAACAAGTCCATGGAGGACGGCCCGGGCGACGACGGCCGCAGCTCTCTCTGCTCCCAAGACCTCGTTTCGGCTCACTACCGAGAATGGACACAACGAAGATGCCTACAACACATTCGACTTCCCGGCTCCTCGCCGCACTCGCCTTGGGCTTCGCGGCCACCGGCTGCGCCTCGACGACTCCCCAGGCCGAGGCCGAGGTCGTGATCGAGACCTCTTCCGGCGCCGTGCGCAACTTGGTCCGGCTCACTTCGTCGGTGGATGCCGAGCGCAATCCCGTCGTGTCGCCCGACGGTCAGAAGGTCGCTTTCAACGTTGATAAGGACGGCCAGCTCGACATCATCTCGATCGACACCCGCACGGGTCTGGCTCGCACCCAGATCACCAACCACAAGAGCCACGACATGCATCCGGCGTGGATGCCCGACAGCGAGAGGATCGTCTTCTCTTCGAATCGGCTCGGACGCCTGGGATTGTGGATCCAGAACGCATCGGGCCGCGGCGGCACGACCATGATCACGCGCAGCCAGGACATGATGGACTTCGGGCCCAGCGTTTCGCCCGACGGTACGACCATCTGCTTCACCTCTCGTGGGCGTGCGGCCATCAAGGAGGTTGGGATCACCGAGGCGGGCTTTCGGACCTACGAGGTCTTTGAGGGGGCTTTGCCTCACATCTGGTTCGTCAACACAGACGGGACGAACCTGACCCAGTTCGGCAAGGGCATCTACCCGACCTGGTCTCCCGACGGGGAGCGGATCGCCTACTGCTCCAACAGCGGCGGTAGCTGGGACATCTGGCTCATGGACCGCGACGGGTCGGCAATGACCCAGATCACCTCGAATGACGGGAACCAGATCGCGCCCTCGTTCTCTCCCGACGGCGCATGGTTGGCTTACATCTCCAACCTGAGCGGGAACTTCGACCTGTGGGTCATGCGCACCGACGGCACGGCGGCCACTCAGCTTACGATCGACTCGAGCGAGGAAGGCAATCCCTGCTGGGGCGCCGACGGGAACATCTACTTCTGTTCGCGCAAGACAGGCAACTGGGACATATGGAAGCTGACTCCCGTCCTCGCGCAGGGGTTGAACCCCCAGCCGGAGTGAGCCATACGGTGTCGCACACCCTTCGTCACCTTCCCGACAGCAAAGTCCCGCACTACCGGCAGCCTCCCCCTCTCATGCGAGGGCATCGAGCGGGG
>NZBA01000068.1 GCA_002686265.1 Planctomycetota bacterium | reverse complement strand
GTTGACTTAGGCTACGACTATGTCGACGTCTACTCAGTTGCAGAGGCCAGGCAAGCTGGAGCCAGTACCCTGATTGTCAGGTCTGGTGCCGCTGGCGGATTGGATAATGCCTATCCTTGGGACGAAATGAATGAATGGGTGCAGAGTGGTGGTGGGCTAATTCAGCTTTTTGATTGGGTCGACTATTTCTCCAACGGTTTGAGATCGATACCAATGGACCCGATAACGCTGGAGAATTTGGCTGCCGACCACCCAATTATGTTGGGCCTGCCGAGCTCATGGCAGGGCTACGGTTATTTCCGTTATTGCAACAACTCAAATGATTATATCGGATACGTAACCGATAGCTCCCTGCCCAATTTGGTACGAGGACACGGGTACGATCGTGTTGTGTCGGCCACCTCGGTGGGTGACGGACGGGCGGTCTATATCGGTTTCAACGTCTACGGCAGAGACGCCGGGGCGAATGACACCCAACTGCTAGATAACGCCTTGAAGTGGTCGCAAGAACTGCACTGGCTGACAGCCAAGCCTTCGCACGGTGTTATTGAAGGTGGAACCTCGATGGACCTGGAGATTATGCTCGATGCCCGGCAACTAGAGGTGGGAGACCTGATGGCCGACCTGATGGTGAACAGCAATAGTAACAACCGCCCTCAGATCGAAATCCCCGTTAGCCTGAGCGTCAGCCAACCGACACCTCCGCAAATAGACATCCAACCGGCAAATTTAGACTTTACCCAGAATACGGCACAGCTATCGTCGGACCCACTGACCATCAGCAACAATGGTCAAGCCGCACTGGAATTTAGTATCGATGGACCGCTGGCACCGGTTCTGGCCACCGACCCGGTTGGGAGTGAAGATGCACCTGCCAATTTTGATCTGTCATCAATTAGTGGTGGTAAGACCAATGACAGCATGGCCCTCAGTTTCAATTTTGAGTCGAACATCGATTCAGCCGATGTCAGCGGTTTGTTATTACTGGATACCGATCAGGATGCCGACACGGGTGAACCGTCGTCCTGGTGGGCACCTGACACCGATATCGGCGTTGACTACATGGTCATCTTTGCCCCCAATCTATTTCCCAAAGGTACAGTGGTCAAATGGGTGGATGACTTTATCTTCTCCAACAACCACGACCAACTGATTCGTTATCTGCCAGAGGGGGTTCCGCAATCAATAGAGGTGGTGGGTGAAGTCGACATAGAGATCGATCAGAACCACTACAGTTTCCAGATTCCGCTGCAGATGATCAGCGATATGTTCGATCTAGCGGAGGATGGAGACCTGGACCTGGTGGTCAATCTGCTCGGCGATTATGAGACAGAACAGTTACCCAACTATGGGCATGTGTCGGTCAACGATGTCTGGGCTGGAGTGGCGGTCAACTCCTGGTTGTCGGTCAGCCCGTCTGCCGGCTTGTTAACCCGTGATCAACCGACCATGGACTTGGTGGTAACGGCTAATTCTCAGGATCTGCCGGCCACAGTCTATACAGCTGATATTGACATCGATAATAATAGTTCCAATTCACCGGTTTCAATTCCAGTCACTCTAACGGTGACGGCACCGGTACTCACGATCAGTCCCGGCACGGTCGATATCGCCCTCGACTTCGACATAACAGACGATTCAGCCAGCTTGACGCTCAGTAACGAGGGCAACGGCCCCCTGGATTTTGAGGTTGTGGAGGCCGCCTATACACCACCGGCCTCCAGCCTGGAAACCGGTCGCTTCAGTCCAACGGCCAAGACGGCCGCCCAGCGACAAGCTATTAAGGCCCAGGCCCAGAGCCTGCCCCTGTTTAAGTTGGCCCAACTGCCGGAGATGGACTTGGTGTTTCGAGATACCGAGGTGGAGACAGGTCTGGCAACGGGCGCAGATATTGTGGCCGTTGAAGCCGGCTTGACAGCGGGTGCCACTACTTTACGCCTGACCTACGCAGGCCCACCCGATCTGCAGGATTTCCAGCCTTTCGTCTATCTGGACGTCGATCAGGATAGGACGACTGATTTTGTGGCTTGGATCGGAGCAGATGGCACCAGTATCTATGACCTGTACTATGAAGCAGTGGCTCTATCCGAAACCCGCCTCAGCGGATCGAGTGTGGAATTCTCCATCCCACTCGAGGCGGTCCAAGATGAGGGTGAAATTAACCTGTTCGTTTCAATTGAAGATGTTAATGACGAATTCATACAGGTGGAACGGGTGCCAGCAACACCAGATAGTTGGGCTTCAACTAGCCCTGACACCATTCCCTGGCTAACCCTTTCAGCCCTTGCGGGTCAAATGACGGCGGGTGAAAGTTTGGACATTGGTTTGACCATCGAGACGTCTGAGCTGAGGAATGGTTTGCATCAGGCGGAACTAAACATAATCTCCAACGATCCCACGGCCGCCAGTCAGACGGTAACCGTCGGCTTAACTGTCAGTGGTGCTCCCACTCCCAGCATGGTACTTTCAAGCGCAGGTTCCACTGATGGAGTCTCGGCCATTAGTGTAGATGGCGTGTCGTATGGGCAAGAGGTGAACCGAATCTTGACCATAGAGAACACGGGTGGGCCGGGCCTTGATTTCAGTATTGCGGTGGCTATTGCCGAGGTGGGCGACCCAGCCATCGACTGGTTGACGGTAATACCGGCCAGTGGAAGCATAGGCAAAGGGTTGAAGAGAGAGGTCGAGTTGACCTTCGAGGCCGGCCAGGCTGATGCGGGTCAGAATCTGGCTAAGCTGGTGATCCAACATAACGGCACCAGCGCCGGTCCCATTGAAATTGCGGTCGATTTTAGCGTACAAACGGCGGGGATTGCCCTGAATCAGAGTTCGTTCGATTTTGGCTCGGTCGCCTTCGGTACCGATCCAGGCAGCAGCACAGAGACAGAAACTCTGACTATCTCCAATACGGGAGACGCTCCGCTAAGCTATAAAATTATAGACAAAAACGCTGGCTTTACCGCTCCATCCAGTATCTCCGTTCAATCCCAACCCAACAAGACCAAGCCGGAGACTCCATCCAGCAGTAGCGGTATCTTGAATACGGACAATAAACAGAGCCTGAATCGGTTGCGTCAGTTGTTGGATTCGCTGGAATCCAGCCAACTGGTCTTCAAGGAGGACTTTGAACAGGGTGGCCGCTATCCATGGACTACCGAAACCTACGACGATCCAAATACCGATCAGGACGAAAGCTTACTGGATCTCTGGCATCCGACAGATGCCAATTTCAACAGCCCCTTCACCAGTTACTGGTGTTCGGACGGCGACTCTTACGTCGACGATATCAGCAACGCCCTGATCAGTCCGCCGATCGACCTGATCGATCAGCAGATGGCCCCAATCACCTTGCACTTCTTTGAAAACTACGATACCGAGCCAAATTATGATTTTGTCATGGTCGATATCTCGACCGACGGTGGCGCTAGCTGGCAACACTTAAGGGGAGATGGCAGCTATGAGACACCGAGTGGCAATAGTAGCGGTTGGATCCAATCGACGATCGATATTTCAGCCTATGCCGGCTATCGGGTGCATCTCCGCTTCCACTTCCGTTCAGATTATAGTGTGAGTGGTGATGAAGGCTACACCGGTTGGTTGGTGGACGATGTGGTGGTCACCTCCGGTGTCATTCCCTGGTTGAAGGTTTCGCCAATCGAGGGTGAAGTGGCGGCCGGTTCGGCCGACGACGTTCTGTTGACCGTGGACGCCTACGGTCTGCTAAATGGCAGCTATACGGCCAACCTGTCGATTAAAAATAGTGCCCCCGTTCCAGCCGGTAGCTCTGATAGTACAGAGGAGATTAGCATCCAGATGACTGTCAGCGATGCAGCGCCACCTGTGTTGTCCGTCTTCCCCGCAGAATTGACCCCCATCTCACAGAGCGGTCGACTGTTGCGACGGAAATTAACCGTCCAGAACATTGGTGGGCCGGGTCTAGGCTTTGAAGCCTATAGCCTGGAGGATGATCAAGCGCGGACCTCGTTGGCCGGCGCGCCGGCAGTCGATCAACAGGCGGTGGCCGCAGCTATAGCAGCCAAGGCGGACGGGGCTGATCCATTGCGTCAACGATGGACCCAGTTGGAGCGACCATCTTCCACTGATAAAGACCTGATCGAACCGACCTCGATTATTATTCCGCCCCAACGTGAGACCTTCCCGCAAATCGATGGCCAGTTTGACACTGACAGGTGGAGTGACAGTGTGATGGTCGATCTCTTCGATGTTGGCCGAAACGAGGACCAGCCTATTGGTCGAGTGTACGCTAAGGTGGCGGCCGATCATCTCTATCTTCTAGCCGACTATTTTGCTATCACCGGTCAAAGTAGTATCGAGAGCAGTAATGTAGTCAGCAGTTTATCGGTAGATCTGGATCTGGATCAACAGGCCGACGGCGCTATCGGTTTGGAATATGACCGGAGCACCGTTACTGAAAGGTTCGACTTCCCAGTTTCTGATTTCGGAGTCGGCATTAATCAGGCCGACGACCACCTGATCTTTGAATATGAGATTCCGTTGAGTGGGATGGGCCTGGATCAGGATTCTCGCCTGGCGGTCAGTTTCCTACTGGCCCACTACCAGGCCGATGACGAAGACGGTCTATACGACGACCTGCAACCGGCTACTTCAGGGGAGTGGCCGAATGCCAGCAGCCAACTCGATTTCCTGGATCCTGAGCGTTGGGGCTGGATGTACTTCCGCGGTGTTCCCTGGCTGCAGATTAGCCCCTATAGCGGTAGTCTGGGCTATCGGGATGAACAGATGATCGACCTGGTTTTTAATCTGGATCATCTGCAGGCCGGCACCTATCGGGCTAAAGTAGTGGTTGACCCGGACAGCGGCGACGATATTACTGTTCCGATCGAGTTAACCGTGACCTCGCCTGGCCTGGAGTTAGATTCACCGCTCGAACTGGCCTTCGATCTGGACCAACAGCTCGATAGTTGGCAGGATGAATCGCTGCAAATTCAAAATCCCGGCGATGGATTGCTAACCTTCAACTTAATTGAACGCGGCGCTAGTTTCGAGGCCTTGAGCACTGAACAGGCCACCTACCAGCCGGCCAGCCAGGGTCAGCAGAGCTCCTGGGTCGAGAGCAGACGCCCTCTGGATTTAGCAACTCTACAAGCCCAAATACCGACTGGCGGAATTCCGCTGTCCCCGGTAATGGACAGTCGAGATTTAAGAACCATTATTTTTGACCCGGTCGACGACAGCTACGGTTTACAACCGGACATTGTCAGCGTGGAGGCCGGAACCGGCCCGGAAGCGATGACGCTGAAGGTCAACTTTAGCCACCCAGCAGAGGCTGAAAGCACCTACGGCTGGATTGATTTGGATACCGATCAGAATCCGGCTACTGGTTATCCCTGGCACGATATCGGTGTCGATTATGACATTTTGCTTAGCTTCGTGGAGCCGGGTTTAGCCTATGTGCTGGAAATCGAGAGCGGCAATTTGCAAGGTCCTATCCAAATGGTAGCCGATGACCACAGTCTCTGGTTAACGGTACCCTGGACAATGATCGGCGGTAGCGGAAGCGATCTGGATATTACATTCGATCTAGGCAACGCGTACGGTCCGACCGACGAGGCGCCGGACCAGGGCCACGGTACGGTTACCTTCTCAGTCGATATTCCCTGGTTGGCACTGCATCAGAGCCGCGGGCAGGTGCCGCCGTCAGGCAGCCTAAACCTGCCCTTCTCCATCGATACCAGCCGCTTGGGTAACGGCATCCACCGGGCCCAACTTCTGGTGCAGCATAATGTGCCGATGGAGAATGACAGGATAGTGGAAATTGCCGTCACCATCACCGGCAGTCAGGCCCCTCAGCTGTATATCGAAGAGGCCGAATTCCATCTGACGACGCGGGTGGACCAACCGATTAAGCGTGAGATCGTACTGTCCAATGTGGGTGGGCCGGACCTGGAATTTAGTCTGAGCGAAATGAGTTGGCGGCCGGAGTTAATCCAAATGTACCAGATTGTCGAGGATCCAGCTGATGATGTGGACGGCTCGGCTGATGTGGTTGGCGTCATGGCCGACGGCAACACGGAGCAACTGGTGATCGAAGTCCAATTTGCTGACCTGTTAGGTAGCAATCCCTTTAGCTTGGGCCGTATATTGCTGGACGTGGATCAGGACCCCACCACCGGACTGGCCGCTGATGCAGAAGGGCTAAACGGCGGCCCGGAGCAGGACTTGGGCGTCGATTACATGATCGACCTGACAGCCATTGGCCAGAGCATGACCGCTTCGCTCTACAGCACGGATACTTTCGATTCGTTGGGCGACCTATTCGTTACCACCAAGCCGCAGGCCCTGTCGGTTTCCATTCCGCTGGGCTGGCTGGGTGAGGAGGATGGCGGTATCGATCTGGCCACCGTCTTCGACGACGATCTGGCCCCAGATAGCGGTTCGGGCCGGGTGGAACCCTCCATGTTAATCCAAATGCATCAGGTTGTCGATGATCCGGCTGGCGACGGCTTACCGGATGTGGTTGGCGTCATGGCCGACGGCAACACGGAGCAACTGGTGATCAAGGTTCGGTTCGCTGACCTGTTGGGCGACGATCCCTTCAGCCTGGGCCGTATACTGCTGGACGTGGATCAGGATCCCGCCACCGGACTGGCCGCTGATGCAGAAGGGGTAAACGGCGGCCCGGAGCAAGATTTGGGCGTCGATTACATGATCGATATTACGGTTATCGACCAGGGGCTGACCGCCTCGCTCCACAGCACGGCCACTTTTGATTCGTTGGGCAACCTACTGGTTACTGCCAGGCCGAGGACCCTGTCGGTTTCCGTTCCGCTGGGTTGGCTGGGCGAAGAGGACGGCAGTATCGATCTGGCCACCGTCTTTGACGACGATCTAGCTCCAGATAGCGGTTCGGGCCGGGTACAGCCCTCCATGTTGATGGGTCAGATCGGTCAAATTGAAGACACGGCCGATATCGGTTGGTTGCGTGTTCAGCCCGACAGCGGTCGGATTGGTCCCTATGGCCGGCGATCCGTTACGATCGGCATCGATCCACCCGACCGTGGTGGCGAATACTATGCGGCCTTGAAACTGGATCATAACAGCGCCGACCCGACCGCGCTGATTATCCCTATCACCCTGAGTGTGACCAATCAACTGGCCGTGCTCTATGTAGTCCCGGCCAAAGGTGACAAAGGCGGCTATGCCGCAGACGGGTCAAACAAAAAAGACGACCTAAATCCAGATCCAAATAAGGACCCAGACAGAGATGAGGATTGGCTAAAAGACGGAGATCAGCCGGGAGTTGAAAAACCGGGTAGAGGGGCCGGCGATCGGTTGATGATGAAAATGGGCGATCCCATTTTGTTGCTGGTGGACCAACCCTTCCGCTTCCTGGTTTACGGCCACGACGTCTTCGGTAAACGGGTGCATATCGATCCCCATGAGATCCGCTGGCAGGTGGTCTCTGCAGGTCATCAGCCCCTAGCCGAGATCAAATCCGACGGCCGGCTGTTGGTTCAGCGACCCGGACACGGTCGGGTCCAGGCCCAGGTGGGTAGGGTGCGCGGTCAATCGGCGCCGATCACTGTCATCCGCCACATCGATGGAGATTCCACCGGTGGCGAAGCGACGGTAGCCTTCCCCTACGGTCGGCCGGATGGCCAGGTCGACATCCACGATCTGGTCAATTTGGGCGTCCACTGGCAGCAAAATCTGGGCAACACGACAGCCAGCCCGGACGAGTTCCAGGCCCTGGATCTCGCCGGGCCGGAGGGGGCGGGCCAGGCGGACGGCACTATCGATATCCACGACCTGATCGTTTTGGCCGACAACTTCGGCGTCGGCGTCTCCATTAGTGCGGCCCCGGCCCTGGTCTCCAGTCTGCCGATGCTGGAAAACGCGACTGCCCGCATCAAGGCCAGTCGCAACGATACCACCGCTCAGCGGGCCCAATCCATCCGCACAATCGTGGGCAGCGACTTCGAACTGCATCTTAACCTAACCGGAGTCGATCAGATCAAGGCCTACAGTTTCGACCTCAGCTACGATCCGGACCAAATTACAGTCCTGGGTCAGACAGCGGATGAAGGCGGTGGCGACAGCCCCAACTTCATTCTGGGTGATCTGCTGCAAGCGGACCCGGGTGGCAGCCTGTACCAGATTGCTCGCCAGCTAACGGTGGGACCAAGCCCGGATACAGTCAATGTAACCGCCACCGTGTTGGGTCGACTGGCCCAGAACGGCCAGGAACTGGGTCAACTGCAACTGCGGGCCAAGTCGATTGGCCAATCCAGCCTCCGCCTCAAGAACCTGATCCTGGTGACCGAAAGCGGGCGGCAGTTGACGGTGCCGGAGGTTAGCTATCAACTGGTATCGCATCCGCCGGTGGAGGAGACCCGATTGTTGCAAAACTATCCCAACCCCTTCAACCCGGAGACCTGGATCCCCTTCGAGTTGAAAGAGCCCGGCAGCGTGCTGATTACCGTCTACGATGCGGAGGGTGAGACCGTCAGGCAGTTAGACCTGGGCCACCAGGTGGCCGGTCCCTATCGAGGGCCCAACGATGCGGCTTACTGGGACGGTCGTAACCGTCAAGGAGAAGCCATCGCCAGCGGCGTCTACTTCTACCATCTGCAAACCAGGAAACACAACTCCATC
>NZBA01000067.1 GCA_002686265.1 Planctomycetota bacterium | reverse complement strand
TGCTCCGTTGAAAAGACAAAGAGGCGCCTGATAATCATCAGGTTGTGGGTGATGACTCGCAACAGGACTTCGCGATTCAGCGCGAAGGGCCGGCGGCTGCGAAGGGCCGAACCCAAGTTGCGCTTGATCATTGAGAACGCGGTCTCGATCTGCCAGCGTTGGCCGTAGGTCGTTCTCGGGAAGGCATCATGAAGTTGTTTGCGATACGGGCTGCGTATGGTCTGCGGCTTCCCGTCGTGTCGGCCGCGGCCGCGATGAGTGGTCGGGAAGATGCTCTTGACGCCGAGTTCCTCGCGGCAGAGGCGGTGGTTCTTCTCGCTCTCGTAACCGGCGTCGCCCAAGAGCGTGGTGAAGGCATGGCGGTCCAGAGCCTGGCGGACCAGCACGGGGAACTCGACGACGTCGCGACGCGGCCCGCGGTCCACCACGGCTCCGGTCATCACGTGGCTGCCGGTGTCACAGATGGCTGAAAGCTTGGGAAACCGGTGTTTATAGTGCCCTCGGTGCCGCCAGCTGGCCTTGGTGTAGTGCACCGAGACGTGCCGCGTCTCCATTCCGGTGGCGTCGACGGCGGCGGTGGGGCCGATCAGGTCTTGCGAGTGTGCGAGAGCAACCGTTGCATCAAGGAGACGCCGGGCGCCCCTTTTTTTAGCAGCCGGTCGGCTGCGTAGCAGAGGGTCGAATAATGCGGCACGCGTTTCAAGTCCAACGCCTCGCGGAGGTCGGACCACTGTTCGAGATAAGCGACCAGCTTGCGGTAGTCCACGCGAAGGAACTCTCGCAGGACGAGCATGGCGAACAGTTGGGCTTGAGTATACTTGTGCGGGCTCTTGGCGTGCGAGTACGGAGGCAGAGCCTTCTGTCCTGCCTTCAGAGCCGCGCGTGCCAGAGCGACGGGGTCCTTGATTGTCTTGCTCATATATCATATATCGGCATGCCCGCACCAAAACATGAGCTCTTTTCAACGGAGCACCCCTGTCCCCAGTTGCCGGGCAGCGG
Organism: Planctomycetota bacterium; assembly: GCA_002686265.1. Taxonomy (GTDB): domain Bacteria; phylum Planctomycetota; class UBA1135; order UBA1135. The sequence continues at coordinate 5,212 of NZBA01000067.1, read as the reverse complement.
AACGGCTTCGGTTCGCTGACGACGCCCGTCCAGAAGAGCGTAACGACGAACTCATCGCCCCGGAATGCGGCCGCGGGTTGCGCGAAGGTGGAATCGCCGCCCAGTTTCGTGAGGTATATGTTCATCGCCGTGCCGAGGCACTTCAACTGGTTCATGCAGCGTACTCGCCTGCTCTCGTCACGAGGTCTCCAGCTTCCATGCATGATGATGGGCGCCGCGAAGAGACCGATTATGCAGACGCAGACGATGATGACAACCGTCTCGACTATCGTCAGGCCGGCGTTGGTGCGTCGCGTTCCTCGCATGTGTGTCTCCTCTGGTCGGCAGTCGGTGAGTTCACTTCTCCGCGTTGTTGGCCGGCCCCGCGTCGACGGCCTTCTTCGGGGCAGTCGTCGGGACAGGGCCGGCGTCCGGGACTGCGAAGTCGGGCGCGAGGACAGAATCGGGCGCGGGCGGGTAGCGGCTGAGGTATATGCGCATTGACTCGCCTAAGTTCTTCAGGCTGCTCTTGCACCTGGCGGGGCGCTGCTCCGGGAAGAGCCAGTAGTATACCATTGACACCGGATTTGTTGTTGACCCGCATCCGCGTACGAACGACAGCGACATGAACATCAACGCAGTGCACACACTGGCGGCGATGAGTACCTCCGTGACCGACGCTTGTCGCGATCTTCGCAAGTGTCGTTCTCCCTCGGCCGGGCCGCTTCTCCACTACTTCACTATTATACTTGTTTTTGCGCGCGCGAGGCCTTTCGATTTTGCGGTCAGCTCGATCTTGCCGCTCTTGCGGGCGGATTTGACGACAACGAGGCACCGGCCATTATGGGCCTTCCGCTGCCTGGCCTGGAATCGCTCGACGCTTGCCTGATCGCCGTTGCCCACGGCAAGAATCTCGCCGGGGCCCTTGATCGAGAAGTGAATCTCGTTGCTGGCGTTGGGATGCAGCTCGCCGGTCTTGGCCAACACTTCGACGGTCACGAACGAGAGATCGTAGCCGTCGGCCTTGATCTTCTTGCGGTCGGGCGTGAGCTTGATCTTCGCGGGATCGCCCAGGGTTCGGAGCGTTTGCACGGCGACTTTCTTGCCGCCGCGGTAGCCGATGGCCTCGAGCGTGCCGGGCCGATAGGGGACGATCCACGTGGCCATGTAGGCCGAACTTTTCGAGGTGGTGTTGCGCCCGATGCTCTTGCCGTTGAGCCGCAGCTCGACCTCGTCGCAGGCGGAGTAGACGTCGACGTGCATCGCCTGGCACGACCAGGAGCGTTCGCATCCGGGCCACGTCCAGCTCGACTTGGCCGTCGGCCAGCCCCAACTGCTGAGCTTGAAGACCTCGCCGTCGTTGTGGGGCTGCCGCACGGCGATGTGCAGCTCGGTCCCGTTGTTCCAGAGGATGTCGCGGTAATACGACCGCGTCTTCTTGAATCCGCAGATGTCGATCTCGCCGCAGCAGGCGGTGTTGACGGGATACTTGCTGTGCGGATCGAGTGCGTAGCCGATGCCGGCCTCGCCGATGTAGTCCATCCCGGTCCAGATGAATTCGCCGATGATGTGCTTGTTGTCGGCCGCGGCCGTCCAGGTGCGGAATGCGTGGAGCGAGAACGTCTCGGACCCGAGGACGCATCGTTCGGGGTATTTCTTGTGGTCGGATTCGTAGAGGTCGTCGCGGTAGTTGTATCCGCAGACGTCGAGGGCGGCCCACAGCTCGGGCGTCCACGCGCCGGGATGTGCGCCGTAGCCGACGGGCCGCGTCGGATCGAGCTTGCGGACGAACCGCGCCATCTTGTCGGCCGTTCGCGCTCCCTTGAGCTTGCCCTGCTCGGGCACTTCGTTGCCGATGCTCCAAAGCACGATTGACGGGTGGTTGCGGTCGCGGAGGACCATGCTCGCGAGGTCGTCGCGCCAGCACTTGGCGAAGTGGTCCTTGTATCCGTACTTCATCTTGCCCTCTTCCCACTCGTCGAACGATTCGTCGATGACGACGACGCCGAGGCGGTCGCAGGCATCGAGGAATCCGGGGGAGGGCGGGTTGTGGCTGGTGCGAATGGCGTTGACGCCGATGGATTTCATCAGCTCGACGCGCCGCTCGTCGGCGCGGTCATAGACGACGGAGCCGAGGCAGCCGTTGTCGTGATGCAGGTTGACGCCCTTGAGTTTGAGCCGCTTGCCGTTGAGGATGAAGCCCTTCTCGGGATCGAAGCTGAATGTGCGGATGCCGAACGGCGTGCGGCAATCGTCCTTTACCTTGCCGTCGGCCTTCACGGTCGTCTCCGCTCGATACATCGCGGGCGAATCGATGTCCCAGAGGGCCGGCTTCTTCACGGTGACTGTCTGGACGAACTTGCCCTTCGCGTTAGCTCGGATCTTCTTCGTGCTTGCGGCGGAGCCGGCCGCTTTGCCGTCGGGGCCGATGATGCGCGTGACGAGTTCGACCTTCGCGGCTTCGTCGGTTTCGTTCTCGATGTTCGTCTCGATAGCGATCTGGGCCGACGACTTCGTTGCCTTCACGGTCGAGACGGCCGTGCCCCATTGGGCGACGTGGATCTTATCGGTGACGGTCAGCCAGACGTGGCGGTAGATGCCGGCGCCCGAGTACCAGCGTGTGTTGGGGCGTTTCGAGTCGTCGACGCGGACGGCGATCGTGTTCTTCCTCTTGCCGAAGCTAAGGTGCGGCGTGATGTCGTATTGGAAGCTCGTGTAGCCGTACGCGTGCGTGCCGAGCTTGTGGCCGTTGATCCAGACGGTGGCGTTCATGTAGACGCCGTCGAACTCGATCATCACGCGCTTGCCGGCGGTGGTTTCGGGGAGGACGAAGGTTTTTCGATACCAGGCGAGGCCGCCGGGCAGGTATCCGCCGGAGCCGGCGCCCGCGTCTTCTTCGTCGAACGTTCCCTCGATGCTCCAGTCGTGTGGCAGGTCGAGCGAGCGCCATTTCGAGTCGTTGAATGCGGGCTGATGAGCATTCTTCTTGTTGCCGAGGAGGAAGCGCCAGTCTTGCTCAAAGCGGTCTCTGATCCGTCTTGTTGCTGCCACTGTATCGTCTCCTTGTGTTTGCGGTCGCTGGCTCATTCGCCGGACGGCGGCTGGGCTACTGCCGGTTGAGGTCGATCTTGGTATAGATGCCGGTGGTGTAGGCGAGCAGCATCGACAGGACGACGATGAGCAACTCGCCGACAATGAGCCCGATGAAGAAGCTGCGAGCGTGCAAGTAGGTGTCTTTGTTGCCGTACTTCGTCACGAGACTCTTCACGACCCACGCGATGAAGATGGAGGGCCAGAAGACGCCCATCTGGTTGCTGATGAGCATGATGAGGCCGATGGGGTGTGGGAGCCAGAAGAACATTCGGCGGAAGAAGATGAGGGCGGCCATGACGACCGCTCCGAAGATGACCCAGCCAGCGACGGTCGGCACGGCCTCGGGCGGGGCCTTGCTGAGGTTCGCAAGGTTCGTGAACACATTGCGGGGAACGTCGCTGTTAAACCAGCCGTTCATTGCGTTGGCGCCCTTGTTGTATGACAGGATCAGTTGGGCGCCGACCGCTACGACGGCCGCGATGCTGATGCCGCCGAAGAGGCCGATGTGGAAACGCAGCCGGCTCATCTTCACATCGTCGCCGATCTTCATGCCGTTGGCCATGGCAGGCACGATGAAGGCCTTGGTCTCCTGAAACAGGACGGTGTAGTAGATGAAGAGCGGGGCGTAGAGCTGCGGGGCCGTCCACGTCTTGTTCAGCCCGAAGAAGGTGCGCATCAGGTGGAAGGGCCCGGCCCAGAGCTGGAAGCCCAGGATGCCGCCCTCGGCCACCACCCGCGCCAGGCCGATGCTGATGGCGAGGATGATGAAGTAGAAGACGATGGTGTGGATGAGGTTCGCGCCGAATCCATATGACAGCATGAGGATGAGGCCGATGGAGCCGAAGATGAAGAGGAACGATGAGATTCTCAACTCAATTCGCTCGGCAGCATCGAGGTCGCTCACGCGCCCCGGCATGAGGAAGCAGAGGATATATCTCCGGCACTTGAACAGGACCACGGCGGCGAAGACCATCAACGCTCCGATGCCCTCGCCGGTTGCGAAGTTCAGCCCGGACCACCAGTCGCTCCCGAAAGACCACGCGTTGACGCCGTAGCCCGCCCAGCAGAGGAAGAGCAATTGCACGGCGGCGAGGATGGTGAAGAACCAGAGCGAGAAGGAGATCCTCGCCGGGATCATGAACGCGACGCCGATCACCGTGAAGAAGATGGAGAAGGTCAGGATTCCGAGCGGCGCAAACGCGCTGCCATCGAGATATGGCGCCCAGGGGAACTTGAGGGGGACGGGGCTGAGGCCGGGGACGATGCTCGCGTTGCAGAACATGTTGTAGCCCATGACGCCGCCAGCGACGGTCACGCCGGCCCAGAAGAGGTTGCTCCGGAAGATGGCGGGGATGACGCTCCCGCTGCCGTCGCTGCCGTCCGAGTCGTCGACGCCCGCGAGCGCCTCCGGCAGCTTGGCGAGGGGGTAGATCAGCCGCTCGTGATGGGCCCATTGCCGGAAGATGAGCACGTTGAGCGTCATGAACACGACGTAGCTGAGGCCGATGACGACCGCCCACAGAGCGAGCGCGCCGAACCAGTCGCCCCATGGGACGTCGCCGATGAGGAATCTCGGCAGCGAGGCGTCGAAGCTGTGGAACCGGTCCATCTGGGTCCACAACTCCTCCTGAATGGCCGGGTAGGGCGCGTGCGTGCCGCTCCCTAGGCCGGCCTCGATGACGGTCAGGGCCAGCATTGTTTCCCGCACGCGTTCGACGGTGGCGAGGCGCGACGCGGTGAGCAGGTCGCGCTCTGCTCCGAGCTTCGCGATGCGGCTCTCGACACGTGAGATGATGAGCTTGGTTGTGTTGATGTCTTTCTTAAGCTCGTCTGCTTCGTCCGCGTGCACGGTGCGCCGGAGTTCGTGCAGGTACCGCAGATCCTTCTTTTCTTTCTCCAATTCCTGGCTGGCCGCCTCGATCTTCGCCTCGAGTTTTCGTTTTGCGAGGCGCAGCTCCTCGGGCTTCGAGATGGGTTCGAGCTTCTCGATCGCTTTGCGGAGTTGCTCGGCCGCTTCGGCATCGATGTTTCGGCCGCCGGGCTTGATCGCCTCCGAGAGCAGTTCGTCGACTGTGCGGAGGTTCCCCAGCGCCGACGTGCCGCAGGTGAAGCGCTCGACCCTTTCGAGATATGCGCCCAT
>NZBA01000066.1 GCA_002686265.1 Planctomycetota bacterium | reverse complement strand
TCCTCGGAGATGTCATCCGAGGTGTGCAATTCAAGGATGGGACCAAGGTCGCCGCGTGATCCTCACGGATTCTCATCCACAACTCTTGACCATATCTCCGCGCCCCGTGGGCGAGGACTGTGACGAGGTTCAAGTCGACTTGCCAGGTGGACTGACTGGCACGACTTGTGCCTGTAGCGGATCAGCCCACGACTGTTGCCGGGTGGTCTTGGCCTGGCATTGGCATGACCCCCGAAAACGAGTCCAGGCCTTGTGAGAGTCCGACGGCCCGGAATCGGGCGGACTGGACCTCACCATGGCACGACGTTTACACACCCCCGACCAGGTTCTCGCGAAGCTCCGCGACGCCGACGTGATGCTCGCGGCCGGCCTCCCGCTGGCGGAGGTTGCGAAGAAGCTCGAGGGCTCCGAGCAGACCCTCCACCGCTGGCGCAACCAGTACGGCGGTGCGCGGGAAGATCCCAGGCGACGGGAAGGGGGGGACCGGATTGGGAGTTCAATCGAGACGGAACACCCTTCTGGCGTTCCGCGAAAGGAAGCGCTCGCTCATCTCCTCGTCGAGATCGAGCCGGTCTAGCTGGGCGAGGCAGTCGCCCGGCAGGAGCATCGGGTAGTTGCTGCCGAACAGCACCTTGTCACGGCCGTGGCCGCGCAGGTAGGCGACCAGCTCGGGGGGATAGCGGCTGGGCTTGTAGGCCGACGTGTCGATGTAGACGTTGGGGTACTTGGTCGCGAGGGCGATCATCTCCATCGTCCACGGATAGCCGATGTGACCGCCGAGGATGGTGAGCTCGGGGAACTCGCAGGCCACGCGGTCGAGGTAGGGGATCGGCCGCCCCGGCTCCGAGGGCATCAGGGGGCCGGCGTGGCCGACCTGGAGACAGAACGGAATCCCCAGCTCGACGCACTCGGCGTACAGGGGGTAGTAGCGCCGGTCGTCGGGGGGCATCTCCCACAACCAGGGCAGGATCCGCATAGCCTTGAAGCCCAGCTCCCTCACGCAGCGCCGCAGCTCGCGCACGCCCTCCATCGGGCGGTGCAGCTCGACCGACGCGACGCCGATCAGACGGTCCGGATCGGCGGCAACGAAGGCCGCCACCTCGTCGTTGGTGATGAGCGCGCCCCTGGGACTCGACCAGGCACAGATCAGCGCCCGGTCGATCCCGGCCTGGTCGAGAACGCCCAGGGTGCGCTCGATCGGAACGTCCTCGATCGCCCCCGCCGCCTTTGTCCAACGCCGCAGGGAGTCGAACATCGGCTCCGCCAACATGCGCGGCGTCGGGTGCTGAATCCAGGCATCGATGATGGTGCGGGTCATGGAGATACTCTAGCGCGACGGATCACTGACATCGCGCGGTGAACTCACAGCGCACGAACCGGCAAGGACCGTCCGCCGGCCCGCAGACGTACACCAGCGCGTAGCCGCCCAGCTCCTCTCCCAACAACACACCTGGCCGGGGACTGAGCTCGAAGTCGACCGCCCGCAGCTCACCGCTCGTCTCCGACGCGGGCGCGGCGAGCGTGAAGAGGCGACGCTCGGCGCGCCAGCCAACGGGGGGATCGATCCAGATCAGGGCCGGGCCGGCGTCGTTCGTCCAGTGCACGCCACGAGCCGGACGCAGCGAGACGTGGACACGCACGTCCGTCGGCAAATCGAGGCGCCCCTCCACCACCCGAGTGTGGCGCACGACGGCAGCGTCCACGTCGACCAAGACACCCTCGTCGCGCGGAATCGCACCGGTCGGATCGGGCTGAGCTCCGGCATCGGTGAACGTGAGCGGACCCTGCTCGGTGGACTCGCTAGCACACAACTCAATCGACACCTCCAGCGGTTCCTCGCCGCGCTCGGTGATCGCCGCGCGGGCGCGCTCGATCCAGCCGTAGAAGTTGTAGGGCTTGTCGAGGCGCGGGCCGAACTGCTGCAGGCGGCGACGCCAAACGTACTGGTGCGGGTCCGCGCGCAAGGCTCGCGACCAAGCCTCGACCGCCGCCCCCAGATCGCCGGCGCGGGCGACGGGCGAGTCCAAACGCATGCGCCGCGCGACGCCCAGGCGGAAGGCCCAGGCGGGATCGGCGCCGTCCACAGCCACGGCCGATGCCAGGGCAGCGAGGCGCCGCTCCATGGCCGCTTCGAGGGCGGTGGAGTCGAAGCTAGCCGCCCAGGGGACGCCGAGGAACCAGGCCAGCGCGTTCACCGCTCCCTCGTCCCCCGGCCCCGCCAGGGAAGCCGGCGTGAGCAGCCAAGGCCGCACGGCGGCGTCCGCGGGCGGAGCGAATGTGGGCGCGAGGAAGGCCTCCGCGAACGACTCGGGCTTGGGGCGCACGACGCGCACCAGGCCGTGCTCGTCGATGCCGGTGATGTTGGGCACCGCCGAGGAGCCGGTCAGGTTGAACGGATCCCACAGGATCGGCCAGTCGATCCCGTGCCACTGGGCGAACAGGCGCGCGCGGTCGGCGTGCTGCTCGCTGGTGATGCCGATCACAACGAGGTCGCCCGCCTCGCGCAAGGCGCGCGTGCGCTCGTGCCAGACCGGCACGTGCCTCCGGCAGGACGCTCACCAGGAGGCGAACTCGATCAGGAGAACGCGCTTGCCGCGCAGGTCCGACAGGCGCACGACGCCAGCTCCGTCGATCGTCGGCAAGGTGACGTCGGGGACCAGCTGGCCGATGCGGAAGCCGACCTCCTGGGCAGTAGCCGGGTTCGCCGCGGCGCCAAGGGCGACCGCGAGACCCAGAGCCGCCGAGAGTCGTCGCTGTTTCATGGACCCAATGTAGTCGGCGGGACGGGCGGAGCGTGTTCGCGCCCCGTCATTCCCGGCGCTCAGCGACCATCGTCCTCGAGCTCCTCGACCAGAGCGCGCACGGCGGCGTCGTGGGGGGCGACCTCCAGGAGCCGGCGCGCGTAGGCGCCCGCGTCCTCGGGGAGTCCCAGCTCACGGCTGATGGCGACGAGCGCCCCGAGGAGCTCGCGGTCGTTTGGATGACGCTCGAGGCCACCCTCGAGCACCGCCCAAGCGGGCTCGAGGCGACCGACAGCCTGCAAGGCGATCCCGTGGGCGAAGGCGTAGCGCGGCAGGTCTACTCGCAGCTCGGCCGCCCGGCGCAGGGACTCGACAGCCTCCTCCCTGCGGCCGAGCCGGACGAGAGCCAGGCCCAGGGCGTGGTGGAGGGCGCCGCTCTCGGGGACCCGCGCCACGCCCTCGCGCAGGAGGCGCTCGCCGTCGGCGTCCGCTCCCCGCACGCGGAAGAGGTCCGCCAGATTCGCGTAGGCGGGGACGAAGGCCTCGTCGAGCTCGAGCGCCCGGCGGTAGGAGCGCTCGGCAGCCTTCGAGTCGCCCCGGTCGGCCTCCAACAGCCCGATGTTGAGGTGGGCGTCGGGACGGTCAGCGTTCGCAAGCTCCGCTCGGAGGGCTTCGGCCAAGGCAGCGTCGAGGCGTTCGCGGTCGGCGGGAGCGAGCACTTCGCGGGGAACCGCGGCCAGGATCCGTGCGGCCTCGATGCGCACGGCGCGCACGGGGTCGTCCAGCACGGGGAGCGCCGCCGCCAAGCGCGTCGGAAGATCGCCGACCTCCAGAGCGGCCAGGGCGGCGGAGCGCACCAGGGGGTCGTCGTCCTCGAGCGCGGCGCGCCCCGCGCCGGCGCTCGACGGAGTCGGCCGGCGCGCCAACAACGACAAGGCAGTCGCCCGGGCGATGCCGGGAGCCTCCGCGTCCCCCGCCAGGCGCGCCAAACCGCTCTCCGCCCCCACAGCTCCGGCCCTGCCGGCGAAGAGCGTCTCGGCGAAGTGAGGCCGCCGCCCGCCCACCGGGCCGAAGCGCTCGGCGAGCACACCCGCGGCCCACTCGGACCCGCGCTCTGCGTGGCACGTGCTGCAAGCGTCGGGCGTTCCCATGCGTACCGCGAGGTCGGGGCGCGGCACGCGGAAGGAGTGGTCGCGGCGGGGATCGACGACCATGTAGGTGCGCTCGGGCATGTGGCAGGCGACGCAGCTCGCCCCGGGCGATCCGGGAGGATGGAGATGGTGCTCGGAAGTGTCGAAGACCGCCGGCGCATGGCACTTCGAGCAGACTGCATCGGGGACCGCGATCGTCGGTCGGTGGGGGTCGTGGCAATCGGTGCACACGACCCCCGCCCGGTGCATGCGGCTCTGGACGAACGAGCCGTAGACGTAGACTTCGTCTTGGATCTGCCCGTCGGCGTGGTAGAGCGCCTCGTCGAGGAGCGCGGGACGGTGAGTATCGAGGAACGGCCGCCCGTACTCGTACTCCGCGCTGATCGGCGAACGGCGTGCGTGGCAGCGGGCGCAGGTGTCCACCTGGACCGAGCTCGAGAGGGGCGGCGAGCGCCGGGGCGGGTCGCTCGCCGGATCGGTCGCCCAGACTCCCGGTGAGTCGGCGACGAGGTCCACCGTGAACCCGCGCGGTCCGCCATCGTCGGCGGCGCGCCCCGCGGCGACGCCCGCGGCCCAATCCACGTGCCCCGATCCAGGACCGTGGCAGGCCTCGCAGGAGACGTCGAGCTCCTCCCAAGTGGTCTCGTAGACGTCCCGCTCGGCGTCGTAGCCCTTGCGCAGGTCGGTCGAGTGACACTCCGCGCACATGTAGTTCCAGTTCTGGTTGGGCCCGGTCCAGTGCAGCACGTCGTCGTGCGCGATCGGCTCGTCGGGGTAGAGATGGAACCAGCGCTGCCCGCCCTCCTCCACCGCCCGCGCGTCCCAGCACAGGCTCGACACCTGGTAGCGGCCGCCGGGAAAGGCGATCAGGTACTGCTGTAGAGGATCGACGCCGAAGGTGTAGGCCACGCGGAACTCCGCCGGCTCTCCGTCGGCGCCCTCGGTGCGGATGAAATACCCGCCGTCGCGCCGAAAGAAGCTCGAGGTGCGGCCGAAGTGGGTCAGGCTCGCGTCGTCGAAGTCCCCCAGCACGGTCGTCTCGTCCGCCTCCTGCATGGCCAGGTCGTGGTGCGAGCCGAGCCAGCTCTCGTGCTCCGACGCATGGCAGCCGGCGCAGACCGCGCGACCGACGTGAGTCACCGGCGAGGCGGCCGCCCCGTCGGCCCCTCCCGCCGGGTCTTCCCGCCCGCGTTCACTGCACGCACCGAGCCCAAGCACCAGAGCTCCCCCACCGAGGGTCGCCACGAGGGCGAGGTGATTCACGCGCAGGATCGCCATCTATTATGCTCGCGCCGCAGACCGGCGACGGGGGAGTGTAGCCCCCGCGGGCGCGGCGCGCGTCAGCGCGCCGCCGTCCACCAGCGCGCGGGCTCGTCGGCCAAGAACCGCGTGCACTCCCGTGCGAGATCCTCGATGCGCGGAAACTCGCGCAGGTAGGCGCCCGCCGGGTCAGCGACGGGCCGCCAGGCACGGTCGAAGACCGCGACGTCGAGGGGCGAGCGCGCCTCGATGCCCACGCGGAACACCTCGCCCCCCAGGATCAGACCCAGGTGCTCCCAGCCCGCGACGACCAGCGGCCGCTCGGCGGGCGGCGCGAGCAGGTTCCCTCCCTGGCTCCAATGCTCGCGCTCCGCGGGGTCCGCGCCCAGCAGTTCCAGGAGAGTGGCGGGCAGGTCCGCGTGGGCCGTCGCTCTGCACTCGACACCGGGTTCGACACCCGGCCCCGCCAAGAGCATCGGCACCGCGAGTTGCTCATGGCTGAAGTTGCTCGTGTGCCCCCAGAAGCCGTTCTCCTGAAACTCCTCTCCATGGTCCCCGGTGATGACCACCAAGGTGTCCTCGAGGACGCCGTGCGCTCGCAAGACATCGAGGATGCCCCGCGCGACGCCGTCCGCGTGGTGTACGGCGTTGCGGTAGCGGTTGAACACGCGCTCGACGAGGTCGGGAGCGTCCGAACGCGCCAGCTCGAGGTAGTTCAGCGCCTCGGCCGCCGGCTGGAAGGGTCCGGCGGGCGGCGCATCGTAGGGCTGGTGCGGCGAGTCGAGCAGGACGAAGGCGAAGAAGGGATCGACGGTCCCTTCGCGCCCGTCCATCCAAGCGGCGAATCGCTCGGCCACCAGGAGGTCGCGCCCGTCGGCGCGCTCCGCGTCGTGGTCGTCGAAGATGAGGGTGGGGTCCACGTCCGCCCAGGCCGTCTCGCGGAATTCGGGATAGCTCTGGGAGGCGCTCGAGAAGACCGCGCGCTCGTAGCCGAGCTCGGCCAGAACGTCCATCAACACCGGTGGGCGGCGAGCCTCGAAGACCGGAAACCAATAGGAACCGTGCAGACCGTAGAGCAGGGAGAAGATGCCGAAGCGCGTGCTGTTTCCCCCGCTCCAATGGTCCTCGAAGCGCCGCGCCGTGCGCGAGAAGGCCCACAGGTTCGGCGTCGCACGCGCGTCGAGCATGTCCCGCCGCCAAGTATCGAGGACCAATACGAGGATGTTCGGCCGCGCTCCGGCTGGATCGACGCGCGGCATCCGATCGGGGTAGGCCAGGGCCCTGTCGCCAAGGCGGAACTCGACCGCCGGCGGGCGTTCGTCGTCCGCGAGCTCCTCGGGCAAGAGGCTCGACACGCGCAGGCCCTGATACAGCGGCAGCACCTGGGCGACCTCGTGCACGCGCCGGTCGCAGCGGTACTCGGCCGCGGCGTAGATCGTCTTCTCGGCCGCGAAGACGGCCAGGTAGGCGCCGGCCAAGAGAGCGATCGGGCGCAGGCTCAGCGAGCGCGGAAGCGGGCGCGCACCGCACGCGAGTCGCCGGCGAAAGAGGGAGCGCCACAACCAAGCCTCGACCGCGGTCACCAGGGCCAGGGCCCCGAGCGAAGGCACCCAGACTCCCGCGCCAAGGCGCACTGCATCCTCCGAGCCGCGAGTGGACACGACATTCCAGACGGCGCCGTTGAAGTGATGGCCGAGCAGGGTGAAGACGAGGGTATCGGCGGCGAGCAGGACCAGGAAGACGCCTCCGACCAGGCCGGCGGCGGGAGCCGCGTAGAAGTCGGAGCGCACCCAGCGATGGATCAGCCACAGCATGAGGGCTGGGACGAGGGCCAGGGTCGCAACGCTCGAGAGCAAGCCGAGGGCGCCGAAGACCCAGGCCGCCGGGGACGCGTCGGCGGGGACGTGCCCGAGGTAGGCCGTCCCCACCAAGGTTCCGGCCGCCACGTTGGCGACCCACAGGGTCACGGATGCGTGGCGCCGGGCAGCGCTTCGGAGGAGGTCGGAGTGCATGGACCGCTGTGGCGCGCCCCTTGACGCGACAGGCCGAACGAGATTTCGGATAGGCGTCGGACGGAGGGGCGGCGAGCCGACATCGAAGATACACGAAGGAGCGGCGGCGGGGCACTGCCCGACCCGCCGGGGGCGGTGCTTGCCCGCCCCACGCCGCCCCAGTACCATCCCCGCCCGCCGGCGCGGAGAGGTGGCAGAGCGGCTGAATGCGCTAGATTGCTAATCTGGTGACTCCTCTATTTGGGGTCCGCGGGTTCGAATCCCGCCCTCTCCGCCATTCCACCCACCCGCCCTCCGTCCCCGCCCCGGCGGCCCGCGCCGATGATCCACCCCGCGCACCCCACGCGCCTCCGGGCGCTCCTGGCGGTCTGCCTCGCCCTGGCGTCGATGCCCCTGTGCGGCTGCCAAGTCAGGCGCGTCATCGAGCTGCGTTCCCAACCGCCCGGGGCCACCGTGCGCCTCGACGATCGGGTCGTGGGCGAAACGCCCCTGGACCTGCCCTTCGTCCACCACGGGACGCGCCGGGTGTCCTGTACTCTCGAGGGATACCGCCCGGTCTCGCGCGTGGTGGCGATCGACGCCCCGTGGTGGGCGCGCTTTCCTCTCGACTTGTTCAGCGAGGTACTCCTGCCCTTCGGCTGGCGTGACATCCACCGCGTGGAGGTCGAGCTCGAGGTTGCGGGCGGCGAGCTCGGCGAGAGCGAGCTGCGGGCTCTGCTGCGCAAGGCGGAGACCCTGCGGCGAGCCGGCCCCACCGGACCGCGACCGCTGAAGCCCCCCCCCGCCATCGGAGAGGGGCCATCACCTTGAGCGACCGAAAAGCGGCGACCGTCATGGGCCTCGGCCTGTTCGGTGGAGGCGCCGCGGCGGTCCGCGCCCTGGCGCGCGAGGGCTGGACGGTGACGGTCACCGACCTGCGCACGGCCGAGGAGCTGGCGGCCGGCATGACGCAACTGGCGGAGCTCGACCTCACGTGGGTGCTCGGCCGCCACCGCGAGCGGGACTTCACCGACACCGACCTGGTGGTCGCCAACCCCGCCGTCCCGCCGACGAGCCCGTACCTGGCCCTCGCGCGCGAGGCGCAGGTCGAGATCACGAGCGAGGCCGCCATGTTCCTCGACCGCTGCCCGGCGCGCGTCGTGGCCGTCAGCGGTACGCAGGGGAAGAGCTCGACGGCCAGCTTCATCGCCCAACTCTGCGGCGTGCGGCGCTGCTTCCTCGGCGGCAACATCGGCCGCTCGCTCCTCGAGGATCTCGAGCGGATGGAGCCCGACGACCTGGCGGTGATCGAGCTCTCGAGCTACCAGCTCGAGAGCCTGCCCGACGAGGTGGCGCGGGGGGGTGAGCGCTCGCCGGTGATCGGAATCGTGCTCACCAACGTCGGAGAAGACCACCTCGAGCGCCACGGCTCGCGGGAGGCCTACGCGCGCGCCAAGGCACGCCTGCTCGAGCTCGCGCGCCCGGGCGCCTGGGCCCTCCTCCCGGCCGGCTTCGCTCCCGAGGGAGGCCGGCGACTCGCGCGCACCGACCACCACCCCGCCGCCGGTCCCCGGCGCGGCCTGCACCGCGACGGCGACTTGTTGTGCTTGAACGACGAGGTCCTCGCCCGTGCGGGCGACCTCGCCCACCTTCCTGCTTTCCAGGTGCACAACGCCCTCCTGGCCTTGGGCGCCGCCCGCGCCCTGGGAGCGGATCGTGCCGCCTTCCCTACGGCCCTGACCTCCCTCGCGGGCCTGCCGCACCGCCTCGAACGCCTCGGGCGCGTCGCGGGGCGCACGATCTGGGACAACGGTGTCTCCACCACCCCAGACTCGACGGTTTCCGCCATGCGGAGCCTGCCGCCGGGCTTCACCCTGATCTGCGGCGGCCAGCTCAAGGCCCTCGCGACCGACGAGCTGGCGGCGGTGGCCGCCGAGCGTGCGCGCGGCGCGATCGTCTTCGGCGCCGCGGCCGAAGTCCTCGGCCCGCGTCTGCGGGCCGCGGGCGTCGAGACGCGCATGGCCGCGGGAGTGGAGGAGGCGGCCCGCGCCGCCCTCGGGGATGAGGGCGAAGACGGCGACGTCCTCTTCTCCCCGGCCTGCGCCAGCTTCGACGCCTGGCCCAACTTCGAGGCCCGGGCACGGGCCTTCCGCGACGCTCTCGGCCCGCTGGAGAGCCGCCTCTCCACCTCCCGTTCCTGAGGCGCGGCGGTGGCTCTCGACCTCGATCCCCCAGCCCTGGCCGCGCCCCTCGAGCGAGCCTCGCCCTACCTGCGCACGGCGCTGGAAGGCGCGGGTCGCCATGCCCTCGCGCTCTTCGCCGACGCGGTCGAGCTCCCCCACCTGCTCTTCGTCCTTCTCACCGACGAGGACTCGGCCCTGCACGCGGCGGTGACCCACGCCTTCGCCGACCCTCCCTCGGTGGCCGAGGAGATCATGGCCCTCTCCCCGGGGATTCTGGTCGTCACGAGCGGCGCGACCCTGCCCTTCTCGACCCGAGCGGTCGAAGCTCTGAAGGACGCCCACGGGCGGGCCGGCGGAGAGGTCACACCCGCAGACCTCCTCGCCGCCGCCTGCGCGAGGCTTGAGAAGGAGACGCGGGCAGACCTGCTGCGCATGGGACTCGAGCCGGCGCTCGCGGGGACCGAGGGCGCCGAGCACGCCGGTGCCCCCCCCGACCACCTCTTCCGCGCAACGAGCGACTCCGCGCGCCGCGCCCTGGTCGGAGCCTGCCGCGCCGCGGACGCCGCCGGGGATCCCTCCATCGGGCCGATCCTGATCGCCGCCGCCGCCCTGGAGGTGGACGAGGAGCTCGCCGCCCGGGCGGGGCTCAGCGGCCGGCGCCTACGGGCGGCTCTCCACGGGCGCACTGCCGACCCCACGCCCCCGCCTCCCCGCCGCCTGCCGCCCGCTTGCGAGCTGTCCGCCCTGCTGGCCGGCCTGCCCGCGGGGGCACCGAGCACGAGCGTGGCGGCGGCACTGTTCGCCACTCCCGACTCGGAGCTGGCCGCGGCACTCCAGCGCCAGCAGGTCACCCCGGACGTCCTGCGGCGGGCCGCGCGGGCCTTCGGAGATCCTTAGTCGACGTGGAGCGTCGGGCGCACTATAGAATGGGAGGCGCCCGGCGCGCCCAAGGATGATCTGCCAGCACTGTCACAAGAACGCCGCCTCGGTCCATGTCACCGAGGTCCTCGACCCGACCCCGAGCGAACAGGACGGCGAGGAGGAGCAGCAACCGCAGGTCATCGAACGCCACCTGTGCGAGCTCTGCGCCCAGACCGCGGACCTGCCCCACGCGCCGGTCCAGGCGCAGAAGAAGACGATGGCGGACATCTGGAAGCTGCTCCAGGTCTCCGCCCAACAGAGCAAGCAGGTGCCCGAGGTCACCTGCGTCGAGTGCGGCATGACCCTCTCCGAGTTTCGGCAGAAAGGCCGCCTAGGCTGCCCCGCGGACTACGAGCTCTTCGCGCCCCACGTGGGCGAGCTGCTCGAGCGCGTCCACGGCTCGCGCGAGCACGTCGGGCGCCTGCCTGGCCTGTCCGAGGAGGAGCTCGACCGCCTGCGCAAGCTGGAGCAGCTGCGCATGGAGCTCGAATCCGCCGTCCGCGAGGAGGACTACGAGAACGCCGCCCGCCTGCGGGACGAGATCCGGATCCTGGACGGGGCGGTGGGAGAAGAGGCCCCCCCCGACGCCGGGGAGTGATCGGGCGCCGCCGCCCCTCGCGACCCCTAGCGGACGGATTGCTCCAGCCGACGGGGACAAGCGGAGGGGCAAAGGGCATAATCGCCCGCGGCGACTCTGTCCCGGCGATACTCTGTCCCGGCGATACTCTGTCCCGGCGATACTCTGTCCCGGCAATGCGACTTGCAGACCACTTGCGGGCCGAATCGCCTGCAGACCGCCGGAACTCGTAAATCCAGGGAGTCTGGAAGGCCGAAAAGCCGGTGTCGGGGTCACCTCGTCCCCGGGGGGAGGCCGACCCCTTGCCCACGCCCACAGAGCTCCACGACGATCTGAGGAGAACATGTTCGATCGCTTCACCGACCGCGCCAAGAAAGTGATGAACCTGGCTCGCCAGGAGGCCCAGAGGTTCAACCACGAGTACCTCGGGACCGAGCACGTCCTGCTCGGGCTCGTCCAGGAGGGCAGCGGCGTGGCCGCCAACGTCCTCAAGCAGATGGGGATCGACCTGAACAAGATCCGCGTCGAGGTCGAGAAGATCGTCAAGACCGGCCCCTCGATGGTGACGATGGGGCAGCTTCCGTTCACGCCGCGGGCCAAGAAAGTGCTCGAGCTCTCCCTCGAGGAGGCCAGCAACCTCGGGCACAACTACATCGGGACCGAGCACCTCCTTCTGGGTCTGATCAAGGAGAACGAGGGCATCGCCGCCCAGGTCCTGATGAACCTCGGCGTCAAGCTCGAGGACGTGCGCGAGGAGGTCCTCGACTTCCTCGGCGCCGAGACCGGCGAAGACGAGGACGACGAGGTCGGCCTCGGTGAAGGCGGCGGCGGTGGTGGCGGGGGCAAGAGCAAGACACCCGCCCTCGACTCCTTCGGGCGCGATCTGACCGAGCTCGCCCGCGAGGGGAAGCTGGATGTGGTCATCGGGCGCGCGGACGAGATCGAGCGCGTGATCCAGATCCTGTCCCGGCGCACCAAGAACAACCCGGTCCTGCTCGGCGAGCCGGGCGTCGGCAAGACGGCGATCGTCGAGGGCCTGGCCCAGCGCATCATCAACAACGAGGTCCCCGAGCTGTTGCGCAACCGGCGCATCGTCGTGCTCGACTTGGCCTTGATGGTCGCCGGTACGAAGTACCGCGGTCAGTTCGAGGAGCGCATCAAGGCCGTGATGACCGAGGTGCGGCGCGTCGGGGATGTCGTGCTGTTCATCGACGAGCTGCACACCCTGGTCGGAGCCGGCGGCGCCGAGGGCGCGATCGACGCATCGAACGTGCTCAAGCCCGCGCTCTCGCGCGGTGAGATCCAGTGCATCGGCGCCACGACCCTGGACGAGTACCGCAAGCACATCGAGAAGGACGGCGCCCTCGAGCGGCGTTTCCAGTCGGTGAACGTGGACCCGCCGACTCCCGACGAGACGGTGGCCATCCTCAAGGGGCTGCGCGACAAGTACGAGGCGCACCACCGGGTGAACTACACCGACGAGGCCCTGGAGACGGCCGTCGAGTTCTCGACCCGCTACATCAACAACCGCTTCCTGCCCGACAAGGCCATCGACGTCATCGACGAAGCCGGGGCCAGGGTGCGCATCAAGTCCATGGTGCCCCCCCCGGATCTGCGCGAGATCTCCGAGGAGATCGAAACCCTCGAACGCTCGAAGGACGAGGCGGTCAGCGATCAGGACTTCGAGAAGGCCGCGCAACTGCGTGACGAGGCCTACCAGCTCAAGAAGAAGAAGGAAGAGATCCAGAGCGAGTGGCGCGCCCAGCAGGCCAGCAAGGAGCAAGTCGGCGAGGTCAACGCCGAGGTGATCGCCGAGACCGTCTCGAAGATGACCGGGATCCCCCTCACGCGGCTGGAGAAGGCCGAGGCGGAGCGCTTGCTGCAGATGGAGGATGAGCTCGGCGGCGTGGTCATCAACCAGGCCGACGCCATCAAGGCCATCGCGCGCTCGATTCGACGCTCGCGCTCGGGCCTGAAAGACCCTCGCCGGCCGATGGGCTCCTTCGTGTTCCTCGGCCCCTCCGGGGTCGGCAAGACCTACCTGTGCAAGCAACTCGCGAACTTCATGTTCGGTGACGAGGACGCCGTCATCACCATGGACATGAGCGAGTACATGGAGAAGCACAACGCCTCGCGCCTGGTCGGAGCGCCTCCCGGGTACGTGGGCTACGAGGAGGGTGGCCAGCTCACCGAAAAGGTGCGGCGGCGCCCCTACTCCGTGGTGCTGCTCGACGAGATCGAGAAGGCGCACCCAGACGTCTTCAACATGCTGCTGCAGATCATGGAGGAAGGTCGCCTGACCGACTCCTTCGGCCGCCACGTGGACTTCCGCAACGTGATCCTGATCATGACCTCGAACCTCGGCTCGCAGCAGATGAAGGCCGGCGCGCGCCTGGGCTTCGACCGCGTGGCCAAGGTCGAGGGCGGCGATGCCGAGCGCAAGAAGCGCATGACCTCCGATGTGATGATCGAGGTCGAACGCCACTTCCGGCCCGAGTTCCTCAACCGCGTCGACGAGCTGGTGATCTTCAACCCGCTCGGGTACGACGACCTGCAGCGCATCGTGCACCTGCAACTGGCCGAGGTCGCGGTGCGCCTCGCCGAGCGCGGCGTCGTGCTCGACCTGACCGAGAACGCAATCGACTTCCTGATCAAGCAGGGCCACAACGCCGACTACGGCGCGCGCCCCCTGCGCAGGGCGATCGAACGCCACATCGAGGACCCCTTGGCCGAGCACATCCTGCGCAGCGAGGTCCCCGACGAGGGGGCTCCAATCCACGTGGACGTGGCCGAGGACGGTGAGAAGCTGACCTTCTCTCCCGCTGAAGATCCCGCCGAGGCGGTCGAGAGCGCCAGCGGCCAGTAGGCGGGGGTGATCCACCGTGCCCGTTCGGGGGTCTCTCCCCCGAGGGGCTGCGGCGGAACGTGATGTGCTCGGTCCGGTTGGGGGCTTCAGTCGCCCGCCCCCGTCCCCTCGGACAACTCGAGAGACACGCCATGATCACCCTGCTCCTAGCAGGCTCCCTGAGCCTCGCGCCCGCTCTCCAAGATCCCGGTCCCGAATCCGTCGATCCGAAGGTACTCGCGCAGGCCGTCGAGGAGCTCGAGGAGGCCTTCAAGCGCGGTGAATCCGCCGACCGCCTCGCCGCCATCGAGAAGCACGGCGCGGTCGTGGACGCGGGGGTGATCAAGTGGGTCGCCAAGGGGCTCGCAGATTCCGCCCGCGAGGTGCGCGCGGTCTCGATTGACGCCCTGCGCTTCACCGAGCATCCCCACGCCCTCGACGCCCTGCACCGCTGCTACAAGTCGGACCGGAAGATCGAGAAGGACGCCGAGCTCTACGCAGCCTTGATCCGCGCCTTCGCCCAGCACGGCGATCCGGAGTCGGTGAAGCTCCTGACGAGCAATCCGCTCAGCAAGGGGGATCGCAACGCGGCTCGGGCCCGCCTGCTGGGCCTGGGCATGATCCGCCATCGAGACTCGGTCGAGGGCGTGATCGGCCTGATGCGCAAGGTGGGCCGCCACCGCGCCCAGCGCCACATGGAGGACGTGCGCACGGCCCTCATGGTCCTGACCGGCGTGGACCACGGCCGTTCCCAGGACGCCTGGAACGAGTGGTGGAACGACAACAAGCGCACGCTGGAGATCCAGGCCGAGCCTCACGCTCTGCCCAAGAAGGCCCAGCGCGAGTGGGATCGCTACTGGGGCTTGGAGCCCGCCGAGGAGGAGCGCCCCGCCAAGCGTCGCGATGGCGAGGGTCGCCGCCGCGGCGGTGGTGACGGCGGCGACGGCGGTGGGGACCAAAGCGGCGACGGCGGCGGTAGCTGAGCGCCGGCATCCCGACGCCGCCCATTCCCCCCGTGGAGCGCATCGAGCCCCCGCCCGAGGACTTCGACCCCGGGGAGGTCGTCCGGCGCGGCGTCGGCGCTCTGCTCGCCGACGGGGCGGCGCTCTTCAACGAGGCTCATTACGAGCGGGCGCACGAGGAGTTCGAGAAGGTCTGGCTCTCCAACGAAGCCGGCGACGCGGACTTCTTCAAGGGTCTGATTCAGGCCGCCATCTGCCTGCACCATTTCCAGCGCGGCAACCTCGAGGGTGCGCGCAAGCTCGCCTCCGGCCACCGCCGCTACCTGGCCGCCTACCTCCCGGCCCACCGCGGCCTGGACGTCGCCGGCTTCCTGGCCTCGATGCGGGCGTTCCTGGCCGCCGTCACGGGCGCACCCGCCGCCCCCCCCGGTCTCCTTCGGCCGCACCCGCCGGCCCCACATCGAGCTGGACGACCCGCCCGTCGCCTGAGAGGCGGCTCGCGGCGCATGGCGAGGCTCCCCCGGACCCCCGCCGGGCCATCCCGCACGGGGCATGTTCCGAGGCGTGCCGCCTGCT
>NZBA01000065.1 GCA_002686265.1 Planctomycetota bacterium | reverse complement strand
CGTGGTGGTGGCGACGCCGGTCGACTCCGACGACCTGATCGGCGTCGACCTCGAAAGCGGCGCGCTCCTGTGGAGCGTGCGCCAGTCCAAGGTCAGCGACTGGGGTCGCGGCATGCGCACCGATGTCAACCTCCTGCTGGGCGCCGACGAGACGACCGTCTACCTCGGCGGCCGGCGCCTGGTGGCCCTGACCTCCTCGGCCGGCCTGCGCCACGAGGCGCCGCATTCGTTGGCTTGGCGCTTCACCGACCCGCTGCTGGCCGACGAGGACTTCCCCGCCTGGCCCCTGCTGCTCGACGACCGCATCGTCGTTCCCACGACGACCGAGCGCGTCGAGATCCACCGCCGGACCGGCCGGCGCCTGTTGCGCGCCGCTCCCTGGGGAGCGGGCGGCGGCGGCAATCTGCTGGTCGGCGAAGGCATGCTCTTCGCGCTCAACGCGCGCTCGATGACCGGATACTTCGAGTGGGACCTCCTGCTCACCCGCGCGCGCGAGGTCTGCGAGCGTGCGCCCGAGGAACTCGGGCCGGCCCTGAACTTGGGCGCCTTGATGGGCGAGCGCGGGCGCCTCGAGGCGCTGGCGGGGAACACGCCCGCGGCCCGCACCTGGCTCGACGACGCCGCCCGTACCCTAACGCCCTTCCTGGCCGACGACGAGCTGGACCGCAGCGAGCCACGCGTGCTCGCGGAGTTGCACGGGATCCTGCGCTCCAAGGCGCGCGTTCTGGCGGACCTGGCCGACACCCGCGGCGCCCTGAGCGCCCTGCGGGCGGCGCGCGAGATGGCCCCCGACCCGCGGAGCGAGCGCGACACCCTGCTCGAGGAGAGCCTGCTCCTGCGCAACGTGGACGAAGAAGCCCGCCTGACCGTCCTGGACGAGCTGGGCGCGGCCTGCGGGAGCCTCTTCCTGCACGCCGAGGTCATCGCCGGCCCGACCCCCGCCTTCGCGACCCCGCCGGAGGGGGTCAGCGACGCGCGGGACGGCGCTTGGCGCCTCGAGCCACTCATGGAACGCGAGGCGGCGGACGAGTTCGGAGTCTGGGAGCTGCCCGTCGGCCTGTGGGTAGCCCTCGAGCGCGCTGCGTACCACGCGCGCACGGGCGACGTCACCGCCGAGCTCGAGGAATGGCACCGCGTGCTGGAGCGCTGGCCCGCCGAACCCCTGCCGCCAGGCAGCGCGGCCGAGGTCGCCGGCGGGCGCATCGCCGCCTGCCTGGAGGCCGCCGGCCGCGAACCCTACGCCCCCTTCGAGGAGCGCGCGCGGGCACTCTTGGAGCGGGTCGCCGCCACCGGGGACCGGGTGCGCCTCGAGGAGGTCGCGCGCCGCTTCCCCCAGTCCGATGCCGCGCGCGACGCCAACGACCTGCTGCTCGACTGGGCCGTCGAGCAGGGGGACACGCAGGCGGTGGCCAGCATCGTCTCGGGCGAGCTCCCGCGCACCTGGTGCGCGGCGCGCGCCAACGAGCGTGAGGCCCTGCTGGTCCTGCGCCTTGCCGCGGCGCTCGAGAGCACCGGCAACCTCGACTACCCGCGCGCGCTCCTGCGCGCACTGGCCGAATCGCGCGCGGATCTGGTCTCGCCGGTCACCGTCCACGGCGGCCTGACCTTGGGCGAGCTGGTGGAGCGCGAGGCGCCGGCGCGGGTGGACACGCCCCCCAACTACACTTTCCACCGCTCGCCGCCGGTGCGCGCCACACACCTAGGCCGGCACACCCTGCTGGGCGCGGTGCCCCCGCCCCACGGCACGGGAGCGGAGCTGCCGGAGCTGCTCCTGTTCGCGCACGACGAGCTCGCGCCCCGCGGCGAGCGGCGCTCGGTCTCCCTCAGCGCCGTCAGCGCCGACGCACCGGACGCACCGGCGTGGACACAGCACGTGGCGACGCGCAAGACGCCCGTCGACGACTGGAGCCGCCGCGCGGGCTTCGCCCCCGGCCGCGTCCTGCTGGCCCTCGACGAGGGCGTGATCGCCCTCGGCCGCGACGGAGGCGGCGAAGGCGGCGGCGAATGGCTGTGGGGCTGGAGCGCCCCCGAGGGCAGGGCCGAGGCGGTCACCGTGCGCTCGGGCCTGGGCCTGGTCGTGTCGGACCTCGACGGCGGGAAGAGCCTGATCCACGCCCTCGACGTCGCCAGCGGGGCCCTCCTCTGGGAACGGGAGATCGACGAGACGCTCTACTGGCCGCACCCTGTCAGCAGCGAGCGGGAGGCGGTCTTCCTGCCGCGCGTCGGCAAGCGCAAGGCGCTGGTCCTGGACCTCTTCAGCGGGCGCACCTCGCGCACGGTGCAACTGCCGCACGCCGCCCGCAAGGAGGCCTATGAGACCAGCTGGATCGAAGACGGGCGCTTGATCGTGCCGCGTTTCATGATGCTGCGCCGGCCCGAGCAGAACGAGATCCTCGCTCTGCGACTCGCGACGGGCACGGTGGACTGGAGGGTGCGCTTCGAGGAGGTGGCCGGGGGCGGACGCGAGTTGCACGCGATCGTCCAGTACGCCGGACGCACGTACCTCGTGCTGCGGCCGCGCCACACCCTGCGCGAGGACGACCTCCACGGGCTGCTCGTCGAGCTCAATACCAGCGTCGGCGGCCACGCTCCGGTGGGCAGCTTGCGCCTGGGCGTCGAGCATCAGCTGATCGGCGTGGACATCGGAGAGCGCCGACGGCTCGAGTCGCCGTTCCTGTTCCTGCGCTCCTTCGGGCCCGGCGAGACGGAGATGAAGGTCCACGCCGTACACCTTCCTTACGGACACGAGCGCTGGATGCGGCGCCTGCCGGTGTCCCCGGCCGATCTGTACGATAGGAACATGCCGATGCCCGCCGTGAGCCAAACGACGGTCGCGCTCGCCTACAGCGAGAAGCCCCGAAACGCGCGCAGCCCCTCGCGCACGCTCCTGTTCAGCTTCGACAAGAGCACGGGGGCCCCCACGGGCAGCCAGGAGCTCGACCGCCGCCTGGGCCGGGGCGCCCAGCTGCGGCTGGCGCCTCTGGGAGACGCCCTGCTGCTCGCCGGCGAGGAACAACTGCAGGTGATGCGATGACGGGCACACCGCGGTTCACCCTCGCCCTCGCGGGCACGGCCCTGGTCGCGCTCGCCGGCGCGCTCGCCGGCGCGCCGCGGGCGGAGGCCCGGACCGAAGCCCAGGGCGCGGGGAGCTCGCGCCCCCTCGAGGTCACGCCGCGCCAAGCCCGCGCCGTCGAGCGCGGGCTCGACTGGCTGACGGGCCACCAACAGGCCGACGGGAGCTGGAAGGCGAAGATCGGCTACAAGCTCAACGACGACTACAACTACACCGCCGAGCGCGGCCACGTGGGCGTCACCTCCCTGGCGGGCATGGCCCTGCTCGCCGGCGGACATCTGCCCGGCCGCGGGCGCCACGGCAAGAGTGTCGAGCGCTGCCTGGACTTCGTCCTCTCCTGCGTCCAGGAGGACGGCTACATCACCCACGCCGGGACGCGCATGTACTCCCACGCCTTCGCGACGCTGTTTCTGGCCGAAATCTACGGCATGACGCACCGCGACGACGTGCGCCACAAGCTGCAGAAGAGCGTGGACTTCGTCGTGAAGTCCCAGAACGCCGAGGGTGGCTGGCGCTACGAGCCCTACGCGGTCGAGTCGGACATGTCGATCGTCGTCTGCTCGGTCCTGGCCTTGCGTGCGGCGCGCAACATCGGCATCCGCGTGCCCGTTTCGACCGTGGACCGCGCCGCGCGCTACGTGGTCGACTCGGCGGTCAGTAAGCGCCCGTCCTCGTCCTTCTCGCACCCCGCTTTCGCGCGCTCGAGCGAGCTGGGCTCGTTCCACTACCAGAAGGACGTGCACTCGCGCTCCTCCTTCCCGCTCACAGCGGCCGGCGTGACCGCTCTGCACGGTCTGGGCATCTACTCCGACGAGGCCATCGAGCGCGGGGTCCAGTACCTCGAGCGCGAGCTCTCGATGTTCAACCACTACAACGGCGGTGGGCGCCGCAACCGGGGCGAGGGGCACTACTTCTTCTGGTACGGCCACTACTACGGCGTGCAGGCCATGTACACCGTCGGCAGCCCCCACTGGGAGCCGTACTTCGTGGAGGTGCGCGAGCTCCTGCTCGGGATGCAGCGCGCCGACGGATCCTGGCCCAACGAGACCGGTCCCGGACCGGCCTTCGGCACGGCCATGGGTGTCTTGATCCTCGAGATCCCCTACCGCTTCCTGCCCATCTTCCAGCGCTGAGGCCTTGGACCGCGCCACACCCTCTCCGCACCCGACGCCCGTCCTCGACGAGCTCCTCGAGCGCCTGCGCCGGCGCTTGGTGGTCGGGGTCTGGCTGCACGGGATCGGGCGCGCCCTGACGGCCACGGCCTGCTGGCTGGCCTTCATCTTCGTCCTCGACCGCTGGCTGCACGTGCCCGGCGGCATTCGGCTCGCGCACACGGCGCTCCTCGCCGCCCTGCCGCTCTTCGCCTTCTGGCGCGAGCTCGCCGGCCGTCTGCGGCGCATCCCCGAGAGGGCCGGCCTGGCCCTGCTCATCGAGCGCGGCCACCCGCGCCTGCGCGAGCTGCTCGTCAGCGCCGTGCAACTGGCCGGGGGACACGGCGACGACCGGGACGACGCCCTCGTGGCCGCGCTCCTCGCGGCCGCCGAGCGACAGGCCGCGGCACTCGACCTCGGTGCAGTCGTCGACCGGCGCGGCCCACGCAAGACCTTCGCCACCGGCGTGGGCGCGAGCCTCTTGGCGGCCGGGCTACTCTTCGCCGCCGGCGATGCGGCCCGCGTGTTCTTCCTGCGCATGGCGGGCGGCGGCCCCGATTGGCCGCAGCGCACCCACCTCTCGATCCGGATCCCCACCGCCGGCGGGGCGGTGCGGGTCGAACAGACGCCCGACGAGCTGCTCGTGCGCGTCGCGCGCGGGAGCGACGTGGGCGTGGTCGTTCACGCCGAGGGGGTCGTTCCCGACGAGGTCATCCTGCACTTCGAGAGTGGGCAGCGCGTGGTACTCGCCGCCACCGGCGGCGGGAACTTCCGCACACTTCTGCGCTCGCGCCAGGCCGACTGTTCCTTCCACGCCACCGGCGGCGACGACACCGACGGTCGGCCGCGGGTGAGCGTGAAGGTGCTCCAGCCGCCCGACGTCACGGCCGTCGCCCTGCGCATCACTCCGCCCACCTACACGGGCCTCGCCGAGCGCCTCGAACGCGACCGCGACGTCGAGGTCCTCGAGGGCTCGACCGTCACCGTCCACATGCTCGCCGATCCGCCCGAGGCAGAGGGGGTCGTGCGCCTCTTGCCCTCCGGCCGCCTGCTGACGCTCGAGCGCCGGCCCTTCCCCGCCCAAGGCGTCGCGGGCGGCGGCGACCCGGCGGCGCAGGGCGACGAGGACGGCGCCACGCTCGACGGCGTGGCCTTCGACCTCGAGGTCCACGAGAGCCTCCGCTACCGCTTCGAGATCCACGACGCGACCGGCTTGGCCAACCCCGACCCCGGTCTGTTCGGCATCGCGGCCGCCGCCGACCGCCCACCGGAGATCGAGTTCCTCGCCCCGGCGCGGGCCGAGATCGCGACGGTCGTCGGCGGCGCCCTGCCCCTGCGCGTCTCGGCCTGGGACGACTTCGGTCTCGAGGAGTTGACCCTCGAGGTCGAGCTCTCCGGAGAGACCGTGCGCAGCCTCCCGCTCGAGTGGGGCCCCCCGCCCGCCTCCGCCACCGAGGAGGGCCGCGCGCCGGGACCCGCTCGAGGCTTCGCCGCGCGCCGGATCGACCTCTCCGACCTCATCGGGAACACGCCGGCCGTGGAGGGCCAACTCCTCGGCCTGCGCCTCGCGGCCCTCGACAACCGCCACCCGAAGCGTCAGCGCGGCGCCTCCCTGCCGGTGCGCCTGCGCGTCGTTTCAGCCGAGGAGTTCCTGCGCCGGCTCCAGGACCGGCTCTCGCGCACGCGCACCCTGGTCGGCGGCCTCCTGGAGCTCGCGAGCGAGAAGCACCGGCGCACCCTGGAGCTGATCGCCGCCATCGAGAGCGACCAACCCGATGCGGCGCGCGAAGCCGACGGCGTGGGCACGGTCCTCTCCGGCCAACGCAGGGTCGCCGGGGACGCGCGCGCCCTGTCGCGCGAGCTGGCCGCGGTGGCCGAGGCCCTGGTCTACTCGCGCCTCGACGAGCGCTCGGGACCGATCCTCGAAGCTCTCGGCATCGCCGGCGCCTCGCTTGCCGATCGCAGCTTCCACCCCGAGCCTTGGAGCGACCTCGCGCGCCGCGTCAAGGCCGGAGAGCTGGGCAACGCGGTCTTCGCCTCCAAGCTGGTGGAGGTCGTCGGCGTCTCGCTCGAGATCGGCGAGGAGCACGCGACCGCCGCGGTCTCTCGCCTGCGGGAAGCCGTGGACGAAACCGACCTCGAGGCGACCCACGCCGCCCTGCTCGCGGCCTCGAACAGCCAGATCCAGGGGCTCGCGGCGACCGAGCGTCTACTCGAGCTGCTCGCCGAGTGGGACAACTTCCACTCCGTCCTGTCCCTGACGCGCGACATCCTCAACCGCCAGAAGAACCTCCTGGAGCGCACGCGGCAGTTCGCCAAGGAGCACTGAGATGCACGCCCACGCCCTCCCCCCCCGCCGCGGCCCGCGACTCGCCAGCGCCCTGGCCCTCGCCCTCGCCCTCACCGCGCCTCTCGCCCTCCCCCAGGACCAGGGCGGCCCCAGCCGTGAACAAGCGGCCCTCGGCGAGGAACAGTCCCTCCTGCTGCGCAAGCTCGGCCGCCTGCGCGGATCGATGGAACACCTCGCCGAGCGCTTCGACGCCGAGGGGCGCGCCCATGCCGCCGGCCTGCTGCGCGACGGCTTGAGCCACGTCGACGAACGCGCCCTCGGCGGGGAGCACCGCACCCTCGAGGAGCTGATGACCACCTCCCTCGAGGACATCTCCGGCGGCCAGAGCGTCAGTGCCATTCGCGGCCAGGAGGAGACCATCCGCTCCCTCGAGCGCCTGCTGGCAATCCTGATGGATCGGCCCGACCTCGACCAGCTCGAGCGGAAGCTCGAGGAGCTGCACGAGCTGCAGGCGCGCCTGACGCAACTGGCCGACGCCGAGCAGACGCTCGCCGACGACACCGAGGTCCTGCGGCGGGACTCGTCCAACGCCGCCCAGAACCGGCTGGCCGAGGGCATTCAGCACGCCCTCGCCGGCCAGCGCGGGCTCCTGGCGGAGAACGAGAAGGGCGCGCGCGAGAGCGGCGCCCTGCGCCTCGAGGAACTCGAGCACGAGCTCGCGCGCCTGCGCGAGGACCAGCAGGAAGACCTGGAACGGCTCGCCGCCTGGGAACCGGAGCGCCGAGGGCTCCTGACGGAGCTGGCCCGCGAGCTCGAGCTCGCCCGCGGCGACGCGGCGCGCGCCGAGCGCCTGGAGGAGGCGGCCGAGCAGCTCGGGCGCAGCGCAGCCGCCGCGGCCGAGGGGGGCCGACAACGGGCGGACGCGGCCGCCGAGCTCGAGCGCGCCGCCGAGCGCGGGGAGCGCGCAGCCCGCGCCTCCGAAGACGAGAGCGCGCGCCGAACCGCCGAGGCCCTGCGCGCCGCTCTGGAGGCGATCCACGGCGAAGGCGATGGAGCCGAGGTGGCCGAGGCGCTCGAGCAGACCGCCCGGGAACTGGCGGCCGCCGGTGCCCGACAGCGCTCCGCGGCCCGCGAGCGGACCGAACGGGCCGCCGACGAGCTGGAGCGCAACGGAGGGAGGAACGCCGAGGCCGCCTTGGCGCGCGCGGCGGCAGCCGCCCTCGACGAGCGCAACGGCGCCGAGGCGGACGCCGACGAGGCCCTGCGCCGCCTGCGCCGCGGGCTCGAGGAGCTGGCGCTGACCGACCAGAGATTGGCCGCCTCCCAGGAGCGCAACAGCCAACGCGCGAGGGAGCTCGCCACCGGACTCGCCCAGCTGCCCCAGGGCGGCACGAGCGCGGGCGAACGGGCGGGCGCGGCCCTCGACCAAGCAGCCCGGGCCATGGGCGAGGCCGCCGGCGCCGCGGCCGCCAAAGGCGACGATGAAGCCGAGGAAGCCGCCCGCCGCGCCGAGCAGGCGCTCGCTCGCGCCCAGGCCGCCGTGCGCGATGCGCGCGAGGGAACGCGGGACGGCGAGGGAACGGACACTTCGGGGGACGAGGGTGAAGACACCCTCGCCCGCCGTCAGGAGGAGTTGGCGCGCGAGGTGGACCGGCTCGAGAGCGAAATCGAGCAGGCCTCGATGGGCCCGGCTGGAGAAGCGGCCGTGCGCGAGGCCCTCGAGCGCGCCGGGGAGGCCATGCGGCGCGCGTCCGGCGAGCTCTCCGGGCAACGCAGCTCGGCGGCGGCCCGCTCCCAGCGCGAGGCGATCGAGTCCCTCGGAGAGGCCGCGCGCGAGGCCGACGAGGGGGTGGTCCCGAAGAACGAGGCCGAGCGCGAGCGCGCCGCGGAGCTCGCGCAGCGTCAAGAGGAGATCGCAAAGCGCCTCTTCGAGTTCATGCAACGCTACGAGGAGCGCGGCGAACAGGCGCCTCCCCTGCCGTCGATGCAGGCTGCCCAGGAGAGCGCGGGCCAGGCGCACGAGGCGCTCGAGCAGGGCGAGCTGGGCGAGGCCCAGGACGCCGAGGCCCAGGCGGAGCAGGAGATCCGCGAGGCCATCGAGCAGCTCGAGGACGAGGAGGAGCAGTACCAGCGCCTGCGCGACGAGGAACTGCTGTTCCGCATCACCGAGGAGGTCGAGGCGCTGAGCGAGAGCCACGCCGAGCTGATGGAACAGACCGAGGAGGCCGACGCGGGACGCGCGGGAGACCCGCGCCCGACGCGCTCGCTGAAGCTGCGCCTACGCAAGCTCGCGCGCGAGGAGCAGGCCCTGGCGAATCGGGCGGGAGGGATGCGCGAGGCGATCGAGGAGGAGGAGAGCCTGGTGTTCGCCGAGCTCCTCGGCCGCATCGAGAGCGACCTCGTGCGCATCGCGCGCGACATGGGCGAAGTGGGCGGCTACCGCAGCGACGAGCGGGTGCAGCTCGCCCAGAGCGAGGTGGCGCGCTCCCTGCGCTGGCTGGGGGAGGCCCTGGCCGAGGAGAAGGAGCGCCGTGCACAGCAACAACAGCAACAGCAACAGCAGCAGTCGGCCAACCGCCTGGTGCCCGACGTGGCCGAGCTGAAGCTCCTGCGGCGTATGGAGGTCGAGGTGCTCGACTCGATCGACGAGTTGCTCGAGCTCTACCCGCAGCTCGCGGAGAGCGACCCCCAAGACCTCGATCCCCTGCTCCTCGAGGACATCCTGCGCCTCGCCCATCGCCACGAGCGCACCTCGGGCCTGTTCGGGCGATTCCGGGCCAGGTTGGGACTTCCGGATCCCGATGAGAAGGTCGATACTGAGAGCAGCGAGAACGAGGCCCCGAACCCGGAGCGACGATGAGAATGCAAGCGACCGCCACCCTCCCGACGCCCGCCCTCGCCGGCGGCCTCCTCGTCTCGGCCCTCGCCCTCTGCGCGACCCCGGCCCAGGAGCCCGACATCGGGATCACCCCGATCACCCAGGAGGAGATCGACGGCGGGAGCGTGGTCCAGATCCCCGTGCCCGACACGCAGCAGGAGATGGCGCGCTTGTTCGGTGAGGTCGAGCGCAACCTGTACGCGATCGACGCTCTGCTGTACGACGCGGGCGCCGGCGACACCTCCGCCCTGGCGGGGATCAGCGAGGCGGGGATCGACCGCCTCCTGCGCGACTCGGTCGACACGGGCCGGGACACCCTCGGCGCCATCGACCGCATCCTGGAGCTGGCGGCCCAGGGTGGGACATGAGCGAGCGGCGGGATGGGCGTCGGGAACGCCCAGAACCAGGCCGGTCAGAGTGAGCCGCGCAACCAAAGTCCGCAGAGCACGACCCGCGAGAACACGCCGGAAAACCCCGGCGGCGAGCCGCAGGGAGCCCAAGAGCAACCGAGCGAGCAGCTCCCGCAGCCGTCGCAGGGCCAATCCGACGACCCGCGCGCGGCCGACGACCCCGAGCGCACCAACATCGCCGGTGCCGACCCGCGCTCGCTGGCGACCGACGCGCCCTCGGCCATCGATGCCACCGATCGCTGGGGCGACCTGCCGGTCCACGTGCGCGACGTTTTTCGCTACGAGGGCGGCCACGGCCTGCCGCCCGAATACCGCGATTGGATCGACTCCTACTACCGCCGACTGAACGACGGCGACCACCGCCGCTGAGCGGCGAGCCCCCTCCAAACATGATCCGAACCCTCACCGCCGTGCTCGTCGTCGCAGGGGGGCTGGTCCCCACCGTCGCCCAGGAGACCCCGCGCACCGACGGCGACGTGGCCGCGCAGACGGTCCGAGGCACCTTCGAGCTCACGCCCCTCGGCGGTCCCACGCCGCGCTCTGGATCCACGCCCGCCGTGGCGCGCAGATTCTTCAAGCAGGAAGTGAGCGTCCCCTATCGCAAGAGCCTGCGTGAGAACGCCGACGGCCTACCTTTCACCCTCGAACCGGCCGCCGACCTCGGCAAGGTCCGCACCTTCGACCTGCGCTTCCCGAGCCCGGCACCCGTGGTCGACCCCGACCATCCCTCGGCAACCGTCGCCGCCCGCTACCTGTGCCCGGCGGATCCGTCCGAGGAGCCACAGCCGGCGATCGTGATCCTCCACCACCTTCAAGACGACCAGACCCTCGAGCTGGCCCTGGGCTCGTGGTTCGCCCAGCGCGGGTTCTCGTGCCTGGTGGTGTGGTTTCCCGGCTACGGGCCGCGGCGCGGCGACGAGGGCAAGATGGTCAGCGCCGACCTCGTGCAGCTCACGAACCTGCTGGGCCAGAGCGTGGGCGACGTGCACGCCTGCCGCGACTGGCTCGCCCAGCGCCCCGAGGTCGATGCGGAGCGCATCTCCCTACTCGGCGTCTCCCTGGGCGCTACCCTGGGCACCACCATCTCGGGCATGGACCCCGGCTTCGCGGCCTGTGTACTGGTGCTCGGCGGCGGCGACCTGGCAACGGTCCTTTTCAACGGCTCGAGCGAGACCTCCGGCATGGAGCGCCTCCTGCGCGAGCGCGGCCTGGACCGGGACGCGACGAGTGAGATCCTGACTCCCATCGACCCCTTGAGCTGGGCTCACCGCCTGCCCCGAGACGGGGTCCTGATGCTGAACGCCAAGAGCGACGAGATCTTCCCGCGCCACTGCACCGAGCGCCTGCGACAGGCCTGCCCGGGCGAGGGACCGATCCACTGGTATCCCGGCAGCCACGCCGGGATCGCGATCTTCCTACCCGACATCATGAACCGTGCGGAGACATTCCTGCGCGAGCGGCTCGGCCTGCCCGGACACGCGTCGGAATGACAGCGGCCGCCCTCCTGGCCATCGCCGCCGGCCTCGTCGGCGCTGGGGTGGGCACGCCGAACGACGGCGGCATGGTGACCGACGCCGCCAGGCGCTCGGCCCCAGACGGCGGCGGGGGAAGCCGCCTGCCGGCCGGTGCGAGTGCTCCCGACGGGGACGCGGCCGGCGCGGCGGCCGAGCGCGCCCTCGACTGGCTGGCGGCGCGCCAGGCCGAGGAGTTGGATGGCAGCCAACCTCCTATCGGCGCCGAGAAGTACGCGCCCGTCGCCCTGACGGCTCTGAGTGCTTTGGCCTATCTGTCGGCGGGGAACGCCCCCGAGCGCGGCCCCCACGGCCATTCGCTCGCGCGCTCAATCGACTACCTGCTGGCCCATGTCGATCGCCTGGACGAGTCTCCCGAGCGCGGCTACGTCAGCGACGAGCGCGATCGCACGTCCCACATGCACGGACACGGTTTCGCCACGCTGGCCCTGGCCGAGGCCTACAGCTGCTCGCCCAAGACCGCCCGCGGACGACGCATCGAGGAGGCCTTGCGCTTCGCGGTCGAGCGCATCGAGGCCAGCCAGGGAGTGGACGGCGGCTGGTACTACCAGCCGCGGCCGGACGTGCTGCACGAGAACTCGGTCACGATCTGCGTCGTGCAGGCCCTGCGCGCGGCCAAGGGGGCCGGGATCCAGGTGCGACCGGAGACGATCGCACGCGCCGTCGACTACGTGAAGCGCTCGCAGAAGGAGGACGGGTCCTTCCGTTACGCCCTAGGACGCGAGGACAGCAGCGTGGCCCTGACCGCCGCCGCGATCTCGACGCTCAACGCCACGGGCATTTACGCTGGGAAGGAAGTCGCGGCCGGCTACGACTTCGTGGCGCGCGAGCTCGCCGCACGGGCGCTCACTCGGGAGCGCTCGGAACTCTCGGCCCTCGCTCCGCCGTTTCCGTTCTACGAGCGCCTGTACCTCGCCCAGGCACTCTGGCAGCACACCGAGCGCGAGCGCTTCGAGCGTTGGGCGGGAGCCGAAAGAGCACGCTTGCTCACCGATCAGCGTCCCGACGGTTCCTGGGGCGGATCGTCTTTCGGCGACAGCTACGCGACGGCGGTCAACGTGCTGTTCTTGACCCTGCCCCAGGGCCTGCTGCCGATCTTCCAACGCTGACCCTACACGCGGGCGGGCGTGGGGTTAGACTCCGCCCGCGAGGCTGGATTGGCCGGTCGAGCGACGGACGGCGAAACGGACTACGAGGCATGGCGAAACGCGAGGAGATCGAGAGCATCTGGCCCGAATTGGAGTGGATCACCGACGAGGACCTGCGCGAGCGGACCCTTGCGACCTGGGCTCTGGCCTTCGAGCGCAGCTCGCTCGAGCCCGCCGATCTCGACCGCATTCCCTTCACCCTGCACGTGCCCGACTGCGAGGTGAGCTTCTTGGCCCACAAGCGCTTGGTCGTGCACCTCGCACGCGACTGCGCGGACAGGATCGGGGAGTTCATGGGCACAGCCATGCCCGTGGACCGCGACGTCCTGCTCGCCGGCGCGATCCTGGCCGACGTGGGGAAGCTGCTCGAATACGAGAAGGTCGACGGGCGCTGCGTGCAGTCGCGCCGCGGCAAGTACCTGCGCCACCCCTTCACCGGGGTCGGCCTGGCCCAGGAGTGCGGCGTGTGCGACGCCGCCTGCCACGTGATCGCCACCCACGCCGGCGAGGGCGATCTGGTGGCGCGTAGCGCGGAGGCCTTCATCGTCCACCACGCCGATTTCATGACCTACGAGCCCCTGGTGAAGGGCCTCACCTTCGAGAAGTGACGCGTGGGGCACCGGAGCCCTTGAATCGGGCTCCCCGGCGGCCCAGAGTGCCCTAGTGTGCATTCCTGCGGACTTTCCTCCGCCTCCCGGCCCCGGTGGGGATCGTGGGGTAAACTTGCCTGATCCGCGCCGCACACCGCACTCCCGGCCCCCGCAGGCCGGTCTCCTCCTCCGCATGAACCAACTGACCCTCTCCGGGGCACTCCTGGCCACCGGCGCCTTGCTCGCCACGGGCGGTGGAGCCCACGCCAGCCGCCAGGCCGGCGGCCGCCAGGCGCGGCGGGCCCCCGCCGCCTCCAAGGCCCCCGCGCCTCCCACCGACGACTTCGAGACGACCGTCAACGGCGTCCGCATCCAGCTGGGCAACAGCCCGATCCGGATCGCCGCCCCCCTGGCACCGAACGTCTACCCGCTGACCTTCAACGACACGGGCACGAGCTGGCAGGAGCCGGTGCTGCTCGGCGTCCCGCGCGTCCCGCAGCCGGCGGCGCCGCTGTTGGTGATGTTCCACTCCTTCGGCGTCAGCGAGAACGACTGCCTGGAGAACACGGGCCTGATGAAGCGCGCCCTCGACCGCGGCTGGTACGTGCTCGCCCCGCGCGGCGCCCACGACATGAACTTCGGCGTGCCCTACAGCCAAGCCAACATCGAGTTCGTGCTCGACTGGCTGGTCGGCTTCCTGTCGATCGACTCGGACCGCATCTACGGCGTCGGCTTCTCGATGGGCGGCGGCGGCGCCTCCAGCTACGCGGCGCGCCACCTCGACCCGACGCGCCCCATGTTCGCGGCGGTGGCGAACCACACCGGCGGCGTGTCGGTGGCGCACACCTACTGGAACGAGTCGGCATCGATGCAGGACATCCTGGAGAACGTGCAGATGTTCGGCGCCTCCCCGGCCATCAACCCCTTCGGCTACAGCCAGGCCTCGGTGGTCGACATCGACCCGGTGACCGGCGCCGTCGATCGCGGGACGGACATGGCGCGCAACCTGGGGCAGATCCCGTTCCGAACCTCGTACGCGACCTTCGATCCGCTGACCTACCTGACGACTCAGGCCACGGTCTTCCACGCCTGGATGACGGCCCTGCCCGCCTCCTCCAGCCTGGTGGCGATCGACGCGAGCGAGCACGCTTGGACGACCCTCGACGAGGTGGCCGGGCTCGACTTCCTCGAAGCTGAATCCCTCAACATCCCGCGCGACGGCACGCACCGTGTGCTCGCCGACCGCGAGGGCGTCTGGATGCACTTCACGGTCGAGCAGGACGCGGCTGACGAATTCACTCCCTTCCGCTGGAACCTGAATGGGAGCCTCAACCGCCTGATCCTGGACCAGACGGCGAACCTCGCGCGCATCACGGCCGACACAGCCTCTCTCGGACTCGACACCCAGGCCGTCCTGACGGTCGTCCCTGGCACGCAGGACGGGCTCCCCGAGGAGATCCGTCTGACGGGCTACGCGAGCACGCCATCGAACGTGCTGCGCAACGGGCAAGCGACGAGCGCCTGGTCCTTTGATGCGAATACGAGCTCGGTGACCCTGTTCGAATCGTCTGCAGAGAGCTACCCGCAGTGGGTGGTCGTTCCCTGAGCCCACGCCCCTCACCGCCCAACTCCACCCCGGGGGGGCCGCCGCCCCCCCGCGTCGCGCCACCCCCAGCCGAGTTCGATGTTGCCTTCCTTCCGCGCCGCCGCGTTCGTCTTCCTGCTGTTCGTCGCCACCTGGGCCGCTTGGCTCCTGTTCGGGAAGGACGCTCCCCAAGGCGTCGAGCCCACGCCCGACGCCCCGCCGGCGGTCGAGCCGGTGCCGGACGACCTCGTGCTGCCGGAGGCGATCGACCTGCCCGATCCCCAGCCGCGCATCACCAACCTGGAAACCGTCGAGGACAAGACGGAACTGGTGGCGGACTGGCTGCTCGACTTCTCCGACAAGCTCCGCCGGCGCGATTTCTCCTCCGCGGCGCGCTGGTTCTCTCCGCGCTTCGCGGGACACTCCCTGGCGGGCCTGCCGGTGAGCGGCGAGGAGCGCCTGCACGTCGACGCGCGACGGCGGACCTGGGACGCCGCGGCCGCCGGAGTGGTCGACCGCGACGCGTTCCTGGCCGGCATCGAGGAGCTGATCGGACCCTGGACGCGCATGGAGTCGGCCCTGTGGAAGGTCAAGGGCGCCGAGTTCCAGGCCGGCGACGGAGAGCGCTGGGGGAAGATCAAGCTGTTCCTGCACATGACCGGCACGCGAGCCGACGGCGGTGTCTCGGCCCTCGGCGGCTGGGGCTGGCTGCGGGTCGCACGCGAAGAGGGCCTGTGGCGCATCCAGCGCTTCCAGCTCACCAGCCTCGCGGAGACCTGGCACGAGGGAGCCCTGTTCTCCGACGTCTCCGCCGCCGCCGGCATCGCCCACCAGGGCCTGCGCTTCGGCCAGCCCGGCAACCAGAGCTTCGCCTGGAACGGCGCTGCCGGCGGCGATGTCGATGGCGACGGCCTGTGGGACCTGTTCGTGCCCTCCGACGGCCGGAACTTCCTCTACCTCGCCCGCGAGGACGGGACCTACTCCGAGGAAGCCGCCGAGCGGGGCGTCGAGCACCCCGAAGGGGGCACGGGCGCCGTGTTCTTCGATCACGACAACGACGGTGACTCCGACCTCGTCGTGGGACAGGTCGGCTGGCACGATGCGGAGGGCAGTGTGGGCGGGCGCCGCCTGCAGCTCTACGAGAACGACGGCAGCGGGCACTTCGAGGAGCGTTCGGCCGCGCTGGGGCTCGACGAGCCCGTCGTCGCCTACTCCCTCTCGGTCTTCGACTACGACAGCGACGGTTGGCTGGACGTCTTCGCCTGCGCCTACGGCCGGGTGGAAGCCGAGCACAACAACTCCTGGACCGAGGCCACCAACGGCTCGCCCAACGCGCTCTTTCGCAACTTGGGCGGGAGGGGCTTCGAGGAGGTGGCCGAGCGCGCCGGCGTGCGTGGGAACCAGTGGTCCTACGCCTCGGCCGCGGCGGACTTCGACGGCGACGGCGACGTCGATCTGTACGTCGCCAACGACTACGGCTCCAACCGCCTCTACCGCAACGAGGGCGACGGCACCTTCCGCGACGTCGCGCCGCAGTTGGGGGTCACCGACGTGGGCAACGGCATGGGCACGAGCTGGGGCGACTTGGACGCCGACGGTCGCCTCGACCTCTACGTGGCGAACATGTCCTCCACGGCCGGCAACCGCATCCTCGGCCGCCTGGGCGACGAGATCGACCCCGACACCCTCACCCTGCTGCGCAAGCTGGCCGCGGGCAACACGATCTTCGAGGCCGAAGCCGACGGGGCGTTCAGCGCCCTGCCGTCCTCCGCCGGCGGGGTAAACGCGAGCTGGGCCTGGTCGGTCTCCCTGTGCGATTTCGACCTCGACGGGCGCCTCGACGTCTTCAACACCAACGGCTTCGTGACCGGCGACCTGCCGCACGACACGTGAAGCACCTACTGGCGCCACGTGGTGGCGTCCTCGGCCAAGTCGAAGAGCGCGGTGTTCGCGACTGAGAAGGTCGGCAACGCCGCCTACCTCGACCGCCACAACCTGCAGATGTTCCAGGACGGCCGTTCGTTCAGCGGCAACGAGCGCGACAAGCTGTTCTTCAATCGCGGGGACGGCACCTTCGCGGACCTCTCGGACCTGTCGGCCTGCGACTCCCCCAACGACGGGCGGGCGGTGATCGCCTTCGACGCCGACGACGACGGGGACGTCGACCTGTTCGTCCACAACATCCAGCGCGAGCGCCACGCCCTCTACCGCAACGAGATCGGTGAACGCTACGGTTCGTTCGTGAAGCTTCGCTTGAAAGCGACGAGCTCCCAGCACGAGGCGATCGGCGCGACCGTCATTGTCCACGGTCCCCACGGCCCGGTGGCCCAGGTCCTCTCGCGCGGCGCGGGCTTCGCCTCGTGCCAGGTCCCCGAGCTCGTCTTCGGCCTCGGCGCCGCCCCCGCCGCGGAGGTCGAGGTACGCTGGCCCGGTGGAGCGGTCGAGGCCTTCGGCTTGGTGGCCGCCGGCTCGCGCTGGGTGCTGATCGAGGGCGAGGGCTCCCCGCGGCCGATCGCCGCCCGCGAGCGGGTCCTGCCCGAGCCCTTGCCGCGCGGCCTGAAGCTCGGGCTCGGCGACCGCGTGCCGCCCCTGGCGCTCTTGAGCGCCGAGGGCGGCGTCGAGGCGCTCGATGTGGCCGAGGCCGCCGGTGACGTCCCCCTCTACCTGAATTTCTGGGCCAGCTACTGCGCGCCCTGCGTGGCCGAGCTGCCCGCCCTGCAGGCTCTGCACGAGAGCGGCGAGGCGCGCGTGATCGCCATCTCGACCGACGCCCCAGCGGACTCCGGGCGCGCCTTCGCGCTCTTCGAGGCGCGCGGGGCGCGCTTCCCCTGCTTCTTCATCGGCGCGCGCGGGGACGAGCGGCGCGGCCTCGCGGGCCTGGAGAGCGTGATCGACCTCGAGCGGCTACCGATCCCGACCACCCTGGTGCTCTCTCCAGGCGGAGTCGTCGAGCGCATCCTGCGCGGGCCGCTGAGAGAAGAGTGAGGCTCCCGCGGGCGCCTGCTATCCTCGTGTCATGACTCACCTCGCAGCGTTCCTGCTCTGTGCCGCTTCCCTCACCCCGCAGGAACCCGCTGCCGGCCCCGTTGCCGGCAATCCGTTCGAGCGCGTGACGGTGATCGGCGCCAGCGCTTCGGCCGGGTTCGGCCTCTCGTCGGAGCTCGAGGCGCAGGTGCGCCTGGGCGCCGTGCTGGCCTGCATCCTGCCCGAAGGCGCGGGCGTGCGCGACCTCGGCACGGCGGCCTTCTTCCAGAACCCGGCCTCCTACGGGGAGCGTTTGGTCACCGCCGCCCACGACGAGCGCCCCACCCTCGTGGTCGGCGTGGACTTCCTGTTCTGGTACGCCTTCGGCGCACTCCCCGACGCCTCCCGCCCGAGGCTGTTCGAGCGCGGCCTGCGGGAGCTGGAGCGCTTGGACTGCCCGCTCCTCCTGGGCGACCTGCCCGACGTGACCCACGCCCTCGCCGGCAGAGGGCCCTTCGGCGGTCCGCTGTTGGAGCGCGGGCACCTCCCGCCCGCTCCCATGCTGGCGTCGTTCAACGCTCGACTGTACGAGTGGGCCGCCGGGCGGCCCAACGTCACCGTCGCGCCCCTCGCGGCCTACACCGAGCTCGTGCGCGAGGGCAAGGACATCGAGCTGCGCGGCAACCGCTGGGCGCCGGCCTCCCTGGAGGATCTGCTCCAAGAAGACCTCCTGCACCCCACGGTCGAGGGCAGCGTCGCGATCTCGATCCTGTTCCTCGACACCCTCGTCGCAGCCCGTCCCGAGGTGGACGGCGCGGACCTGCGCTGGGAGCTCCCGGGAATCCTCGAGCGCCTGATGGCCGCCACCGCAGAGGCGCGCAACGAGCGCCGCGCGAAGGCCCGCCGGCGCGAGGAACGCCGCCGTGAGCGGGAGGAGCGCCGGCGCGAGCGGGAGAGCGGGGACGGGACCCACGCCGACGCGCCGATCCGACGCGCCGGCTGAGCCGGCTGGGCGGACCGCCGGGCGCCCTCAGAGATCGGCGAGCAGGAGCTCGCAGTCGATGGCGCCGTTGCGCAGGGCGACGCGCTCAGCGGGAGGGAGCTCGAGCTCGGACGCGAGCCGCGGATTGCCCGAGAGCAGGGCCAGTCGGTAGCCGGCGCAGCGGTCGCGCAGGGCGGCGCCGAAGGCGCGGTAGACCGGCGCGAGGGCGCGCTCGTCCCCCAGGCGCTCGCCGTAGGGCGGGTTGGTCACGACCCACGCGTTCCAGCCGCGGCGCGGAGCGAAGTCGCCCGCGTCGGCGACCTCGAGCTCGACGCGCCCGCTCAAGCCCGCCGCCTCCAGGTTCGCCCCCGCCCCCTCGATAGCCGCCGGCGACGCATCGCTCCCGCGCAGGACGAGCTTGCGCGGCGGTGCCTCCGCTCCTTGCGCCTCGCTCCGCAATCCCGACCAAGCCGCCGCGTCGAAGTTGGGCAGGGCCTCGAAGGCGAAGCGCTCCCGCGAGAGCCCCGGCGCCCGGCCGGCGGCCAGGGCGGCCGCCTCACACAAGAGCGTCCCCGAGCCGCAGAACGGGTCGAGCAGGGGCGCGCGCCGATTCCACCCCGAGAAGGAGAGCACCGCCGCCGCCAGAACCTCCGAGAGAGGCGCGGGGCCTTGGGTTCGTCGCCATCCGCGCCGATGCAGGGAGGCGCCGGAGGTGTCGATCGAGAGGGTGCAACGGTCGCGGTAGAGATGGACGTGGATGCGCAAGTCCGGGTCGTCGAGGTCCACCGACGGCCGCCGGCCGTCTGGCTCGCGCAGGGTGTCGACCACGGCGTCCTTCGTGCGCTGGGCCACGAAGAGGGTGTGGTCGAGGGCCGAGTCGCGGGAGCGGACGATCACCCGGAAGGTCCTCTCGGGCGAGAGGAAGCGCGCCCAGTCGAGCGCAGCGACGCCGGCGTAGAGGGCGTCTGGATCCGGTGCCGCGAAGCGCGCGACGCGCCACAGCACGCGCACGGCCGTGCGCAGGTGGAGGTTCGCGCGCCAAGCGTCGTGGATCGATCCCTCGAAGGCCACGCCGCGCACGCCGCGCACGGTGCGCACAAGCCGCAGCTCGCGCATCTCGGCCTCGAGCAGGGGCTCGAGGCCCGTCGGGCAGGTGACGAAGAACGGCTCCCGCTGCGAGGCGCTCATCGCCCCTCGCCCCGCTCTCCTCGCGGCCGTCCGTTGGGCGCTGCCTGCGCCATCTCACAGGCGTTCGCGGGCGCGCTCGCGCGCGCGCTCGGCGGGCGGGACGTAGGCGGTCAGCTCGAAGGTCTCGAAGCCTGTCCGCGCCAGGGCGCGGCCGATCGACACACGCTGCGAGCCCGCCTGCTCCAGCTCCTCGGTGCCCACCTCGACCCGCGCACGGCTGCCGTGGTCGCGCACGCGCAGGGCTCGCAGGCCGAGCTCGCGCAGGCGCTCCTCCGCCCGCTCGACGCGGGCAAGGCGGGCGGCGGTCACCGGAGTGCCGGTGGGCAGGCGGGACGCCAAGCAGGCTGACGCCGGCTTGTCCGCCACCGCCAGGCCGGCCTCGCGTGCGTAGCGCCGCACGTCGGCCTTGGAGAAGCCCGCCTCGCGCAAGGGGGCGACGACGCCGTGCTCGGCCGCGGCCCGCGAGCCGGGCCGGTCGTCGAGGAGGTCGTCGGTGATCTCCCCCACCGCCAAGGCCGCGAAGCCGTTGGCCCGCGCCCAGGGCAGGGCGACGCGGAAGAGGGCCGACTTGCAGTGGTAGCAGCGGTCGGGGCCGTTGGCTCGGTAGCGTCCGTCGCCGAGCTCGTTGGGCCGCACGACCGCCAGGCGCGCGCCGATCGCCCGCGCCAACTCCCGCGCCTCTTCCAGCTCGCGCCGCGGCAGGGAGGGCGAGTCCGCCACGACGCCCGCGGCCCGCTCCCCGAGGACCCTGCCGGCCGCGTGCAGCAGCACGCTCGAGTCCACTCCGCCCGAGAAGGCGACGGCGACGCTCTCCAGCTCCGCCAGCCGCGCGTACAACGCCTCTCGCGACCCTGCCGGCGTCGTGCTCACTCCTCCGCTCCCGACAGGTACTGCCGGACCTTCTCCACGTAGTCCGCTGCCGAGCGCAGGTTCTCCTCGACCTCCTCATCGGTCACCGCGCGCACGACGCGCCCGGGAATGCCGAGCACCAGGGAGCGCGGCGGGACCTCGAACCGCTCGCGCACGACCGCTCCGGCGCCGATGATCGACTCCTCGCCGACCACCGAACCGGCGAGCAGCACCGCCCCCATTCCGATCAAGCAGCGGTCGCCGACCGCCGCGCCGTGCAGGACGCAGCCGTGGCCGACGGTGACGTCCGCGCCGAGCACGTTGGGCACTCCCGGGTCGGCGTGCATCATCGAGAGGTCCTGGATGTTCGTGCGCGGCCCGACGACGAGCGGCGCGTCGTCCCCGCGCAAGACGCACCCGAACCAGACGCCTACCTGCTCGCCGAGGGTGACGTCGCCGCACAGCACGGCACCGGCGGCCACGAAGGCCCCACCGCCGACGGGACGCATCAGGCCGCTGTTGGGGAAGAGGGTCATCGGCGAGATGATACGGCGTCGTCGTCGTCGCCGCCGCCCCCGCGCCGCCGCGTGGCCGGGCCCCCTCATCGAGGGTGTAGGATGGGGCGGTGGTTTCCACGCCCACACGGCCCGTGGGAGCGGCCGCGAGCGCTCGGCCGCGAGCCGCTCCCCGCGGACTGCCCCCGCGCCCCGCTGCTCGCGCTCCCGCTGGCGATCGCGGCCGGAACGACCTCGCTCCCCGCGGGCGCTCGGGGGGCCGCGCCCGACTGCTCTCCGCCGACCGCGGCCGAGATCCCCTTCGCGCGCCCGACCTCCCAGGAGCCGGCGCACGCCGCGCAGCCGGCGGCGGGCGAGGCAGAGCCGCTGGAGTTCCGCATCCAAGGACCCGCGCCGGGCCCGGTAGTGATGGTGCAGGCCGACGCCGGAGAGGGGGCGGGGCTCGCGCCTCGGGCGGCGGCGGAGGTCGCCGGGCTGGAGGTCGAGGCGGGCCTCCTCGTGGTGCTGGTCGGCGGCCCGGCGGAGGCCCGCGAGCGCCGGGCCTCCCAGCTCGGAGCGCACTGGATCGTGACCCTCGAGGAGGACGGCCGCAAGGCGGAGGAGGGCGGCGGCCCGCCGACGGTGTACTCCTGGCCCGGCGCCGAGGCGCTCGAGCACGCCCGAAGCCTGGCGGAACGAGTGAACGACGGCGTCCTCGTAACCGCGGATCGCCTCCGCGCGCGGCCACGGCCGGCGCCCCCAAGCGATGCCGGCGACGCCACCGAGGTGCCGGGGAGGCTGTGGTTCATCAGCCGGGTCTGGCGAGTGGCGGCCGACGACGAAACGCGCCCGAAGTACTGGCGGCCGGCCGAGCGCATCCGGCACTTGCGCGCCTTGACCCACGGTTTGCTGCATCGACTGGGGATGGTCGCCGCGGGCAGCTCCACGGACGTCTTCACGCCGCGGTCCTTGCGCCGCGGTCGGGAAGGGGGACCGGCCGACGTGCATGTCGCGGTGTATGACGGCGACGGCGCCGGTGCGCCGATGCCCTTCGCCCGCGACTTGGAGACGCTCGAGGCGCTAGGGGTGCTGCCCCTCGGGCCCGGAGAGATCGCCCGCGGGGCCCTCGCCGGGTTCGACGT
The DNA here is from genome assembly GCA_002686265.1 of Planctomycetota bacterium. Taxonomy (GTDB): domain Bacteria; phylum Planctomycetota; class UBA1135; order UBA1135. The sequence goes on along the minus strand of NZBA01000065.1, from coordinate 48,062 downwards.
CGCGATCTTCCCCGGCGGCATGGCCTCGGAGCAATTCGCCGCCCTGGGCTCCGCGGGACGCGAAGCGGTACGGCGCTTCGTGCTCGAGGGAGGCGGCTTCGTCGGGCTGTGCGCCGGCGCCTACCTCGCGGCGCCGCCGCCCTACGCCTGGGGCATCGGCATCCTGGACGCCACCATCCTGGACCACGACCACTGGGCGCGGGGCATCGGCAAGGTCGAAATCGAGCTCTCCGAAGCGGGCCGCGCCTTGCTCGGCCGCAAGGACGGGCGCTTGTCCTACCACTACGGAAACGGTCCTATCCTGGGCCCCGGCGGAGAGGACGAGATCCCCGACTACACGCCCCTGGCCTGGTACCGCACGGGCCTGGGCGTGGGCGACGCCGACCCCCGGGTGATGGTGGACACGCCAGCGATCGTCGCCGGCCACTTCGGTCTTGGACGCGTCCTGGCCAGCAGCGGCCACGCCGAATGGTCCGAGGGCATCGAGGATTTCCTGCCGCGCTACGTGGAGTGGGCCGCCGGCCGCTCGGATCTGCCTGTTCACGGCCGACGAGGCGACAGCTCCCGTCCACCCACTCCCGCGCCGCCCGAGTGACACGGCCTCGGCGGCTGCGCGGCGCGCGGCCGCGGGGAGGAGACCACCACGCGAGCACCCCCGGCCAGGGCGGCCCGGAGTCAGGCGGGGTGCCGCCCGGTGTACGCCAGGGCGATGAGGATCGCCAGAGCGTTGTTGGCCGCGTGCACGGCGAAGGGCGCGGCAATGAGCCGCGAGCGGAGCATCACCGCTCCCAAGACCGCGCTCAGGCCGAGGACGGGGCCGAAGGCCGTCGCGCCGTGGAGCGCGGCGAAGAGCACCGAGGTCAGCAACACTCCGCCGCCCCCGCCCAAGCGCCGCACCAACACCGGCTGCACGAAGCCGCGGAAGCAGACCTCCTCGAGCAGGGGGATCACGACCACGGCCAACAGCACGGCGAGAGCCAGCGGGGCGCCGCGCGCCGCGGCGATCCGCTCCAACAAGAACGGCGGCTCGACGGCGACGCCGAGGCGCTCGAGGAGCCAAGGCCACGCGATCCCCAATCCCCACAATCCGGGCAGCGCCAGGGCCCAGACGACCAGCGCAAGGAGCGCCGCGCGCAGGCTGCGCGAGGAGCGCAGGCCCAGGCTCGACAGGCCGCCGGGGTCCACGCGCACGGCGATCACCCCGATCGCCGCCGCCGTGCCGAGAGACACGGCCATTCCGCGCAACAAGAGGACGGTCAGCTCGCTCGCCGCCTCCACCGGCGAGAGAGCGGCCACGGCCCCCGCGAACGCCACGCCCGCCAGGGCGGCCAGACCCAAGTGCGCGAAGCCCCAGACGACGCGTTCCTCTCCACCGCCACCGCCACCGCCGCGGACCGCGACGCGCAGCGCCAGCGGGAGGGAGACCAAGGCCACCACGCCGCCGAGGAGCGCGCCCGCCCCCGAAGTCGCCAACCCCTCGGCCCCCGCCGGGCTCACACTCCGGCGGCGGCCCGCGCGCCGTCGATGATCCCCTCGCCCGACGAAGAGGCGCTGGCGTGCAGACGGCGCGGGATGCGCCCTGCGAGATAGGCGTGGCGTCCGGCGAGGCAGGCCTGCTTCATGGCCGCCGCCATGCGCAAGGGCTCGCGCGCCAGGGCGATGCCGGAATTCAAGAGCACGCCGTCCACGCCCAGCTCCATCGCCAGGGTCACGTCGGAGGCCGTCCCCACGCCGGCGTCCACGATCACCGGCACGTCCACGAGCTCGCGGACGATGCGCAGGTTGTTGGAGTTCAGAATCCCCTGACCGGATCCGATCGGCGAGCCCGCGGGCATCACGCTGGTCACGCCCAGCTCCGCCAGGTGCACGCACATGCGCGGATCGTCGGAGCAGTAGACGAGCACGCTGAACTCCTGGGCGACGAGCTCGCGCGCCGCCTCCAGGGTGCCGACCGGGTCCGGCAGCAGCGTGCGGTCGTCCCCGAGCACCTCGAGCTTGACCAGCGGCGTGTCGAGCAGGTCGCGCGCCAACTCCGCCGTACGGACGGCGCTCGAGACATCGAAGCCCCCCGCCGTGTTCGGCAGCACGTGAGTCCGCGAGCGGTCGATGTGATCGAGCAGCGAGGGGCCCTTCGCCGCGTCGAGGTTGACGCGCCGCACGGCTACGGTGACGCAGTCGGTGCCCGAGAGCTCCAGGGCGCGCGCCGTCTCCTCGAAGCTCGCGTACTTCCCCGTCCCGACCAACAGCCGCGAGTGCAGGGTCACGTCCCCCAGCATCAGGGGCTCGTCCGCCAGGGGATCTTCGTTCTCGGTGTCCATCCTTCTCCTTCGTTCGAGCGGAGGCGGCTACCCGCCTCCGACCAGGGTCACGATCTCCACTCGGTCGCCCTCGGCGAGCAGCGTCCGCCCACGCTCGGCGCGCGGCACGAGCACGCGGTTGAGCTCGACGGCGGCCTGCTCGGGGGAGAGCTCCAGGGTGTCGAGCAGCTCCGAGACACGCAGGCCCTCCGGTACATCCCGCTCGACGCCGTTGACCTCGATCTTCATTGCGCTCCGCTATCCTCGCACACTCAGCGCGTGGGCGGCTACTCCACGCGCAGGAACGCGCACTTGAGGTAGGCGCTCTCCGGCAGCCCGAGCAGCACGCAGTGATCGACAGCGGCTCCGCAGAGCCCCTCGAGCCAGACGCGCCGTTGGGCATCGCGCGCGGCGCGCGCCAACAGGCGCAGGAAGAGGTCGTCGCGGACGTTGTAGGAGCACGAGGCACTGACCAGGCTCCCGCCCTCGTCCACCAGGCCCATGGCACGCAGGTTCAGCTCGACGTAGCCGCGCTCGGCGCCCTCGACTTCGCGCTTGGTGCGCGCGAAGGCGGGCGGGTCGACGACGACCAGGCCGAAGCGCTCCCCGGAATCCTTGCGCGCCCGCAGGTCCGCCATGCAATTGGCGCGCTCGAACACGATGCGCTCGCCGACACCGTTCAGCTCCGCGTTGCGCAAGAGGCGCTCGCCCGCGGCCTCGGATTGATCGACGCACACTACCGTCTCGGCACCGGCCAGGGCGGCGCGGATGCCGAACAGACCGTCGTAGGAGAACGCGTCGAGGACGCGCCGCCCCCGAGCGCGTGCGGCGGCCTTGGACCGGTTCGTGCGCTGGTCGAGATACGCGCCGGTCTTGTGTCCGGCGAGGACATCGACCTCGTAGCACAGATCGCCCTCGGTTACCCGCACCGGCCCGTCGACCGAGCCGTGCAGCACCTGCACGCGCTCGACGAGGTTCTCGTGCTTGCGGACCGCACTGTCGGAGCGCTCGACGATGGCGTCGAGCGGAAAGGGCAGCGCCTCGACGAGCAACTCGACCAGGAAGTCGCGCATGCGATCGGAGCCCTGCACCGTGCTCTGGATGACCGCGGTGGCGCCATAGCGGTCCACGACCCAACCCGGCAAGCCGTCGGCATCGCCGTTGATCAAGCGGCAGGCGTCCGCGGGCTCCAGCAGACCCTGCCGCTCGCGCGTGCGCACGGCGCGGCCGATCCGCTCGGCCCAGAACGCCCGATCGGGCTGGGCGGCGGAGCGGGTGACCATGCGCACGGCGATGCGCGAGCTCGACGAGAAGAGCCCCCAGCCCAGCGTGTTCTGGTTGGGATCCTCCACACACAAGAGCTCGCCGGGCTCACCCTCGCCGCCGGCGATGTCGTCGCGGTAGATCCAGGGGTGCCCGCCGAGGATCCAGCGGCGTCCCTTTCCAGTCGTGATGACCTTGCCCATGGCGGTGCGCCGCATCGCGGGCGGCGAGCGGCGCAGGGTAACAACTGCGCGTCCGCCGCGCCTCAGCGATCCGCCGCCGAGTCGCGGGCGCCGACGAGGCGCTTGAAGCGCGGATCCTCGCGTATGGACACGAGGTCGGGATCGGTGCGCGCCCAAGCCCTCTGCCGCGCCCGCGCCCCTCGGCTGGACTGGTTCTCCTCGAGCTCCCGCTCCAGGTACTCCAGAGCGCGCTCGGTCTCTCCCAGCAAGGCGTAGGTGCAGGCGAGGTTGTAGAACAGGCGCGGCGCATGGGGCACCTCGGCCAAGACCGCGCGGGCCTCGTCAGCGAGACCCGAGCGCGCTCGGTAGCACGCCAGGAGCACGTCCATGAAATCGTCCGAGCGCAGGGCGTAGGCACGCTCGAAGTAGCCCAGGGCACGCTCCGGATCGACCAGCTTGACGTTGGCGTTCACCGCCAGGGAGACGAGGGCGTCCGTGCGCGCGGCGCGCACGGACGCCGCCGCGCGCGGGGCACCCTGCTCGATCGACAGGCGCTCGAGCCCCTCGAGGTTGGCGACGGCGTGTAGGAGCTCTTCCTCGGCGCGCACGCCCTCGTCGTCCGCGCTCCAGGCGCTGCCCCGGGTGATACGCGCCTGGGCCGCCAGCTCGATACCCCAGGCGTAACGCTGGTCGAGTCCGTCGCCCTCGAGGTCCGCCAGGATCCGCTCGCACAGGGCCCGGCTCTCCTGGGTGCGACCCTCCTCGCTCAGATCGCCCGCCAGGCGCAGGGCGAACCGGGACGGAGTGCGCAGCTCTGCGCTCGCCTGCTCCAAGGGCACGAGGACCGTGCGGCGCTGAGCTTGCACGGCGCGTACGAGGCGCGCCTCGCGCTCGAGCAGGTCGGTCGATGCGCCCGCGCCCGTCCCCAGGGCCGCCTCGAGCTCGAATTGCACGCGCCTCAGCTCGCCCAGGGTCTTCCCCAGGCGCGCTGGGCGCAAGGCGGCCATGAGCTTGGCCCGCCGCGGGTCGACGAGCGGGTCGGAGATCTCCGCCGCCAAGTTGGCGGGAGGCTCGAAGCCGGGGAGCTCGAAGGGCGCAACCGCGGCAAGCAGGCGCCCGAATCCGGCCTGCACGGTGAGGCAGCGCGCCGCCGGCCAAGCGTCGTGGGGCGCGCGGGCGAAGAGCAGCCGGTAGGGGCTCAGGGGTCCCTCGAAGAGGACATCGAGCGAGCGCATCTCGGCCTCGCCCGAGGAAGCGGCCAGCACCTGGGCCTCGAGGGCCAGGCGGTGGGCCTCGCGGGCGTGCTCCAACAGGCGCGGGTCCGTCACCGTGCGCCCGCGCGCCAGGCCGGCCAGGGCGCGCACCGCCTCGAGCAGGGCGCGCTCGTGCAGGAGCTCGTGCTGCGCGCCCACACCCGCCTCCCCCGCCAAGTCGGAGCGCTCGGCCAGCAGGCCGTCGAGCAGCTCGGCACCGCGGGCGAAGGCCTCCTCGGCGGCCGGTCCGCGGTCCGCGGCCAGGTGCGCGATCCCCTCCAGGTAGGCTGCGAGCCAGCGCCAGCGGCGCGCGGCGAGGATCGGTTCGCCCAAGCGGATGCGCCCCAGATCACGTGCCGCCGCGAGGGTCGCCCCGCCGTCGAGCCCGTGCTGCAGGGAGTGGGCCGCGCGCCGGTAGTGGGCCTCGCGCGCGTCGAGCCCCTCGGCTGCCAGCTCACCGAGCAGGCGCTCGGCGCGCCCGATGTGGTCGAGCTCGCGCAAGCGCGCGACGAGCACTCCGAGGGCCGCCTCCGCGGCGGCGCGCACCTCGGGCGCGGGGTGAGCAAAGGCCAGGATCAGCGGCGCGCGCTCGGCTGCCAACACTCCTGGGTCGGGGCGCTCCGCCAACCCGCGGGCGTAGGCCTCGAGCAGGACCGCCAGCACGTCGGCGGGAGTGCGCTCTGGGGAACGCGGCGCGGAGAAGGCCGCGCGCACGCGCTCGGCGACCGCCTCGCGCCCGGCGCCCAGCCGCGCCAGCTCGGCCGCGGCGCGCGCGCGCTCGGGGGCCGGCCAGGCGTCGATCAACGCCTCGAGCGCAGCCACGGCGTGGGCTCCACCGAGGGCGCCGGCGGCGGTCAGCAGCTCCGCGCGCACCCGCGCCGAGACTTCGAGCACGCCACGCTCCGCGAGGACCCGCGCGCGTCGTTCGGCCCCGGCGGAGTCGGTGACGACGCGGCCGAGGAATCGCACGAGCAGAACGCGCACCTCGCGATCGTCGTCGTCGAGGTGTTCGCAGGCGGCGGCGAGTGAGGCGGCCTCGGAACGCTCGAGGACCCACTGCGCGCGGGCGCGGCGCTCGCGCAAACCGGCCGCGGCGAACCCGCTCCAGACGCGGTCGTGGCCCGCGCTCCCAAGCTCGATCAAGGCCGCGGCGGCGGCCCGCGCCCGGCCCGCGTCGTGGGAGGCCAAGTCCGCGGCGAGGTCCTCGCCGCTCGGGCCCGATGCGGGGCAGAGCAGCAAGGCGAGACAAGCGACGGCGATCAAGACTCGCCCCCGGCTCCGCGCCGGCGGCGGTAGTCGAACGCACGGCGCGTCAAGCCCAACTGGCGCGCGGCGGCGCTGGCGTTGCCGCGGTTTTCGGCCAGAGCCTCTTCGATCAGGGTCCCCGTCAGATCGTCCAGGCCCAAGCCCAGGCCGAGGGCCGCGCGCGCCAGGCGCCGCGCCTCGCCGGGGATGGGTTCGGTGAGGAAGGTCAGCTCCTCGGCGCCCACGGGCGCGGGCTCGCCCGCGGGTTCACCCGCGGGAGCGAGGGCCAGGATGCGCTCGACCGCGTTCTCGAGCTCGCGCACGTTGCCGGGCCAGGAGTGGGCCGCCAAGCAATCGAGGGCGGCGGGCGAGAAGGGCCGCGGGGCGACGCGCAGGCGGGCCGCGACGCGATCGACCAGCCACGCCGCCAGGGCGGGCAGGTCCTCGCGGCGCGCGCGCAGGGGAGGAACGCGCAGGACCGCGACGGCCAGGCGGTAATAAAGGTCCTCGCGGAAGCGGCCGGCGGCGACCTCCACGCGCAGATCGCGGCCGCTGGTGGCCACCACGCGCGCGTCCACGCTCACCGGCGCCTCGGCGCCGAGGGGCTCGACGACGCGCTCCTGCAGGACGCGCAGGAGCTTGACCTGCAGGTCCTCGGGTAGGGTCTCGACCCCGTCGAGGACGATCGTGCCCCCCGCTGCAGCGCGGAAGCGTCCCGGCCGCGCCCGGGCGGCGCCGGTGAAGGCGCCCTCCTCGTGACCGAAGAGCTCGGCCTCGAGCAGAGTCGGCGCCAAAGCGCCCAGGCCGACCTCCACCACAGGAGCTCCCGCCCGCGCCCCCCTGGCGTGCAGACGGCGGGCCGCGGCGCCCTTGCCGACTCCGCTCTCGCCCTCGAGGAGGACGGTCACGTCGGAAGATGCCAGGCGCCCCAGCTCGCCCTCGAAAGCGCGCGCTGCCGCACTCGTTCCGGCGAGATAGGGGGACGATCGGCTTTCGGGAGAGGGATTCAAGACCTGTTCGGGGGGCCGTACGGGAGCCGCACGGGGGGACGCCGCGGCCTCGCCGTCCCCCCTGCGCCCCGTTGACTCACCCCTGTCGATATACCAAACTGTTCGGTCCGCCGAGACTGCGCAGGGCGAGGGTGTCCCGGATCGTCTGGTTCCGGGGTGCGCTTGTGTCGTGCCCGGTCAAAGGCATCGACGACCAGTCAGAGCCAGTCAGAGCCAGTTCAGAGTACGCGAGCAGTTCAGAGTACGCGAGCAGTTCAGGGTGCGAGAGGAGCCAGGGTGGCCTCGGGGAAGCGGTTTCGGCCGGCCCCGCGGGTGCGCGGGTGCCGTGCGCGCCCGTCCCGAACCTGCCTACGAACAGCCAGTCCGCCCGCTCAGCCAGAAACGCCAAGGATGAACAAGGAAGACCTGCTGCGGATGATCGACGTCATCCACCGCGAGAAGGACATCCCCAAGGAGAGGATCTTCCTCGGCCTGGAGGATGCCCTTGCCGCGGGCATCCGCCGTCGCCTGGGCGCGGGCGAGGACCTGCTCGTGACCATCGACCGCGAGACGGGCGAGGTCAAGATGGAGGACGAGGAGGAGGAGTACGAATTCGATCTGGCCGTGCTCGGACGCATCGTGGCCCAAGCCGTGAAGCAGGGCTTCCTGCAGCGCGTGCGCGAGGAAGAGCGCGACGTGCTCTATGAGGAGTACGAGGCGCGCGTAGGCCAACTGGTGAACGGCGTCGTGCAGCGCTTCGAGGGCGACTACGTGATCGTCAACCTCGGCCGCGTAGAGGCTCAGCTCGGCAAGGATGACCGCGTGCGAGGCGAGACCTACACCCCCGGCGACCGCATCCGCGCCTTGCTGGTCGAGGTGCGCAAGGAGGGCTCACGCGTGCGCTTGCTCATCAGCCGCACGCACCCCGACCTCGTACGGCGCCTGTTCGACCTCGAGGTGCCCGAAATCGCCGACGGGATCATCGACATCCGCCGCGTGGTGCGCGAACCCGGCTACCGCACCAAGATGGCCGTCATCTCCCAGGATCCCAAGATCGATTGCATCGGAGCCTGCGTGGGCGTGCGCGGCTCGCGCATCAAGGCCGTCATCGACGAGCTTCGGGGGGAGAGGATCGACATCATCCGCTGGAGCGACTCCCTCGAGACCCTGATCATGAACGGCCTCAAGCCGGCGGTGATCCACCTCGACAACATCTTCCCCGAGATCGATCACCACCGCGCGATCGTGATCGTCGACGAGGACCAGCAGTCCCTCGCGATCGGCAAGAAGGGGCAGAACGTGCGCCTTGCGAGCAAGCTCTGCGGCTGGGACATCGACCTGCAGACGCGGGCCGAGTTCGAGGCCGTAGATACCCCCCAGGACACGGAAGCCCCGCCGGTCGAGACCGAGCTCGACGGCGAAGCCTCCGCCGAGGCCCCGGCCGAGTCAGCCCCCGCGGGCGATGCCGTCGCGGGCGATGCCGTCGCGACTCAAGCCCAGGCCCCCGTGGAGATTCCGCCGCAGGAGGTCCTGGAAGGGACTCCCGCCGCAAGCGAGCAGGAACAAGCCCCGTCCGCGGTGGCGAACTCGGATGAGCCGGTGAGCTCCCCTGAGGCTCCCGTCGAACCCTGACCCAGATCCGGGCGGTCCCCTGACCGCCCTCCCTCAGAACCCTCGACCGATTCATCCACCACCGTGGTCAAGAAGCGCATACACGAGCTCGCCAAGCAATACGGGCTGACCGGCAAGGACCTCGCCGCCAAGTTGCGGGACCGAGGATTCAGCCAGATCAAGAGCCACATGACGGCGATCGACGATGTCGAGTTGCTGCAGATCCAGGGTGTCCTCGAAGCCCACGGGATCGTCCCCGTCACCTCCGACGATGGCGAGACGGTGGAGTCCCTCGGCGGCGGCCTGATCCTGCGCAAGAAGAAGAAGCGCAAGGCCCCGCCCCTGGAGACCCCCGAGGAACCGATCGCCGCGGAAATGCCCGCGCCCGAGCCTGAGGCGACCGCCGCCGAGGACGCCGCGCCGACGGCCCCCCCCCCGCCCGCAAGCGAGGGGACGGTCGAGGAGATCGCCGTCGAACCCGCGACCGAAACCGCCGAGGTGGACACCGACCCCCAGGCCGAGGAGACCCCCGGACCCGGGGGGAACGAGGTCGTCGAAGCCGCGGTCCCAAGCGAGGACGTCACGGCGCCCAAGACCGCCGATGCGACGGAGGACCTGGCCGCCGCTGTAGCGGACGAAGCTCCGAGCAAAGCCCCCGACGAACCGCCGGTCGAGACCGCCAAAGTCAGAGCCTCGGCCCCCGAAGCTTCGCCCCCCGAAGCCGCGAGACCCAAGGAACCCGCGGGTCCCCAAGGCAAGGTCGTCGGCTTCATCGATCTCTCGAAGGTCAAGACCACCCAGCCGCGACGCAGCGTTTCGCGCCGCCTCAGCTCCTCCGATGACCACATGCCCGACGTGCAGCCGACCCTGAGGCACGACCCGCGGCGAGCGCTGATGCGCGGTGACCGCGGCTCCCGGGACAGCCTCTCCGCGGCCCAGCTGCGCGAGCGCGAGGCCGGCCGCTACTTGCGGCGCGGACGTCCCGGACCGGGTGCGGCCGATCGCCGCCCCAGAACGCGGCGCGACGGACCGGGGGGTTCCCCCTTCAGCGGAGGCACGGTCAAGATCGAAACGCCCATCACGCTCAAGAAGCTGGCCGAAGCCCTCGCCGTCAAGTCGAACCAGCTGATGCAAATCGCCTTCCGGCAGCTCGGATTCGGCGCGATCAAGAGCCAGAACGAGGTCATCGAGGAGGATACGGCCGTGCTGCTCGCCGGCGAGCTCGAGGTCGAGCTCAACATCATTCACGAGGTCGAGGCCGAGGAGGCCCTGATCGAGGGGCTCAAGAAGAAGCGCTCGGAAGTCGACGAGGAGCACCTCGCCGAGCGCAACCCGACCCTGGCCTTCCTGGGGCACGTGGACCACGGCAAGACCACCCTGATCGACGCCATCCGCGAATCGCAAGTAGCCGACGGCGAAGACGGCGGCATCACCCAGCACATCGGCGCCTACCAGGTCGCGACCGACGCCGGGCACCACCTGACGATCATCGATACTCCCGGTCACGCGGCCTTCACGGGCATGCGGGCGCGGGGAGCGCGGGCGGTCGACGTGGTCGTCTTGGTGGTCGCCGCCGACGCCGGCGTCCAGCCGCAAACCGAAGAAGCGGTCGCCCACGCGCGCGCGGCCTCCACTCCGATCGTCGTCGCCATGACGAAGGTCGATCGCGCCGAGGCCAACCCCCAGCGCGTCCTGCAACAGCTCTCCGGACTCGAGCTGCACGCGGAGGCCTACGGCGGCGAGACGGGCGTGATCGAGGTCAGCGGGATCACCGGCCAGGGCATCCAAGAGCTGCTCGAGCGCGTCGTGCTCGAGTCCGAGATCCTCGAGCTGCAGTGCCACCCCGAGAGCCCGGCCATCGGGGTCGTGCTCGAGGCGGAGGTCCAGCAGGGCAGGGGCATCGTCGCGCACCTGTTGGTGCAAGACGGGACCCTCTCGCGCGGGGACGTGATCCTGGCCGGCCAAGGCTACGGTAAGGTGCGCTCGATGCACGACGACCGCGGCGCCCTACTCGAGCAGGCGGGCCCCTCGACTCCGGTCGAGTGCTCCGGCCTCTCTGCTCTGCCGGGGATCGGCGAGCCGTTCCACGTGGTCGAGAAGCTCGAGGAGGCCAAGGAGGTCGCCGAGGAGCGCTCGCGCAAGAGCCGCGCCGCTACCGTGGCCGAGCACCGCCGCTCCGACTCCGAGGACCTGCTGCAGCAAGTGACCTCGGGCACCAAGCTGGAGCTCGTCAACCTGATCATCCGTGCGGATGTCCAGGGTTCGGCGGAGGTCCTGCGACAGGCAGTGAGCGACCTGGCCCACGAGGAAGTCGAGGCGCGCGTGCTGCAGGTCGGCGTCGGCGCGATCAACGAGAACGACATCCTGCTGGCATCGACCTCCAACGCCCTGGTGGTCGCCTTCCGCGTCGGCGTCAACGCCGAGGCGCGCAAGACGGCCGACCGCGAGAACATCGAGATCAAGAACTTCAGCGTCCTCTACGACGTCCTCGACCATGTCCGGGACCTGATGGAGGGCAGCCTCGCTCCCGAGGTGCGGGAGGAGATCACGGGCCACGCCGAGATCCGGCGCGTCTTCCGCTCCTCGAAGTTCGGCAACATCGCGGGCTCCTTCGTGCTCGACGGCACGCTCGCGCGCGACCATCGCGTGCGCTTGTTGCGCGACGGCAGGGTGGTCCACACGGGCCGCCTGGCGTCGATTCGGCGCGAGAAGGACGACGCCCGCGAGGTCCGCGAGGGCTTCGAGTGCGGTCTCTTGCTGAAGGGCTACAACGACATCCGCGAGGGTGACGTGATCGAGGCCTTCAAGGAGATCGAGATCAAGCGCACGCTCTCCTCGACCAGCGCCGGCTGACGCTCCCACCGGGCCCGATGGCCAATCCCCGCACGATCGCGCGGCTCGAAGCCCGCATCAAGAGCCGCGTCGCCTACTGCATCCAGTTCGAGCTCAAGGACCCGCGCTCGTCGTTCGTCACCGTCACGCGCGTTGAGCTCTCCAAGGACCTCTCCCACGCGCGGGTGTTCTGGTCCACCCTCGGCTCCCAGGCCGACCGCAACCGGGTGGACGGCATGCTCACCAGCGCCGCCGGCTTCGTTCAGCGCCAACTAGGCCGAGTCCTGGAAACGCGCACAATCCCACGCCTGCGCTTCGTCTACGACGAGTCCATCGCTCGCGCCGCCGAGCTCGACGAGCTGATCAACTCCGCGCGGGCACGCGACCGGGAGATCTCCCCAGAGGACGCGAGCGAGGGCGAAGACGCCCCGACGACCGACCCACACAGTCCCGATGAGTAATCCCATGACAAGCCCCCTTAGAGTCCTCCCCGTCTTGCTGGCCGCCGCCTGCGCAGGCAACTCTCCGGCCCAAGCGCCCTCCTCGCCGCTGGAAGTCCAGGTCTGGGGCAGCCTGCCGGGGATGCACAAGCGGGGCGAGATCGATGCCCTCGTCACCCTCGACACTCTGCTGCCGGCCGAGAACGCCTTCGCCCTCGGCGCGCGCGCGGGTCTCTTGGGGGAGATCACCGTGGCCGACGGAACGGCGTACGTCGCGCGCACCGAAGGTACGCGCGAGGTGTCCAACACCAAGGGTCGCGACCTGGACGACGGCGCCTGCCTTCTCGTCTGGGCCGTAGTGCCTCGCTGGCAGGTGCAGACCATCGATCGCGCCGTCCCCATCGCCGAGCTGGGTGAGTACCTGGCCGAGAAGATTGGCCACGACGGCCCGACTCCCTTTCGCATCGTCGGCTTGTTCAAGGAGCTGGATTGGCACGTGGTGGACGGCCCCACGGCGCCGGGGATCGAAGCTTCCTGCGAGGCGCACAGCGCGGCGGGCATCCGGTTTCAGGCCGAGGGGCTCCTCAACGCGCAGCTCGTGGGTTTCTGGTCCACCGAGCACAAGGCCATCTTCACGCGCCACGACTCCCTACACCACACGCACGTCATCGTGAGCGGCGCCGAGCCGCGCACGGGGCACGTGGACGGCGGCGTGATCCCGGCCGGCTGCGCCCTGCTCCTGCCGGAGTAGCACGCGCGCTCACTAGCTCGAAGCCTGGCTAGGGACGCGAGCTAGCGCAGGGTGTCGAGGTAGCGGAACAGGTCCGACACTTCCCTGGGCTCGAGCTCGCCGAGCAGGCCCTCGGGCATCAACGAGAGGGAGTCGAAGCGCAGACTCTCGATGCGCGCGCGCGGGAGGCGCAGATCCGCAAGGTCGGGGCGGCGCAAGAGGATCGCGTCAGGTCCCTCGGCCGCCAGGAAACCCGTCAGGAGGAGCCCGTCGGTGGTCCCCACCACGAGGGTGCGATAACCGCCTCCTACGCCGGCGTTGGGGGTGAGGATCGCGCGCAAGAGCCCCTCGCGTCCCTTTGCGGCGACGCCGTCGAGCACCGGCCCGATCTCCCTGCCCACCCCGCCGACGGTGTGGCAGACGCCGCACGCGCGGGCGAAGACGGCCTCGCCGCGGTCGGCGTCGCCATTCGCCGCCGCCAGGGCTCGGAAGCGGGCGAAGCGCCGCGCCTCGGCCCGCGCCGCCTCGCGCGTCACCGCCGGCGGGGGCTCCGCCGCGCCCTCGACGCGGGCGCTCCCCGAGAGGGACACGTCCGCGGGAGGCAGGATCAGGCGGGGGACCTCGTCGGGGTCGTCCTCCGACCCCAGGCGCAGGCGGAAGCTCGCGCCGATCTCGGCAGGCGTGCGCGCGCGGTCCCACAGGCGGAACTCCGCCAGGGCGCCCTCGGTGCCCGCTCCCGGGGTCGTGCGACCAACATCGAGGCCCTCGAAACGCTCGGGCGTCGCGGCGAGAGCGGTCCGGTCGAGCTCGCCGTCGAGGTAGAGCCGCAGCTCGCCCGCGGCGTCGCGCGAGAGAGCGACGTGGGTCCACATCCCCGGTCGCACTTGACGCTCGGCGATGATCACATCCCCGAAGCCGGGCCCGCACCACAGGCGCGGGCGGGCGTCGTGGAAGTTCAGATCGAAGTCCCCGGTCCCGCACAGGATCCCGTCAGCGTTGGTCAGAGGCTCCGCGAGGCGCCCCCAGGCCTCGACGGTGAACGGACCGGCCACCACGAGGTCGGTGTCGGCGAAGTCGGCACCGCCTCCGTCGAGCAAGAGGACCGGCGTGCGCGCCTCGGCGAGGCCCGCGGCGACCGCGGTCAGCACGGGATCGTCGCCGAGCTGGGCCGAGAGGCGAGCGAGGACCGCCCCGTCGAGGACCGAATCCCCGAGCTCGCCCTCCGCCACCGCCCGTACCAAGCGCCGCGCTCCGTCGGCGTGGGTGACGAGGGCCGCCACGACCGCCCGCCGCGTGGCGCGCTCCAACACGCCCCAGAGCTCGAGGGTCAGGGCGAAAGCGCCGTCGCCGGGGAGCTCGGCCAGGGCCGCGGCGGCCCGGCGGCGCACGGCGCTGCCGGGGACGCTGGCGAGGGCGAGGTCGAAGTACAGGCCCGCGTCGGTGGCGCCGAGGGCTGCGAGGGCCTCCAGGCAAGCCAGCACGTCGGCGCGCGGTCCGTCGAGGACGGCGAGCACCTCCTCCTCCAGAGCAGCCAGGCGCAACAGGCGCGTGCCACGCAGGAGCAGGTCGTCGCTCGCGGCGCCGGGTGCTTCCCCGCGCAGGGGGCGCAAGGCGACGGTGACGAGGGGCGCGAGGTAGGAGAGGTCGCGCCTCTCGGCGGCCTCCAAGACGACCGCGAGAGCCGTGGCGCGCTCGGCCGGATCGGAGAGCCAGGCCCCCATGGCGGCCAGCACGGAGGGCTCGCCGCCGTGGGGAGCCAGCAGGGCGAACTCCTCCGCGCTCGGCGCGCGCCGGGTGCGGAGCAGGTCGCCCGCGACGAAGCGCGCGCCGGCGGGGCCCTCCAGGCAGAGGAGCGCCAGGGCGCGGCGCCGCCCGCTGAGCGCGCCGTCGGTCTCGAGCAACTCCACCAACGCCGCCGAGTCGCCCTCGAGGGCCACGCGCAGGCGGCTGCGCTCGAAGGCGACGTCCGCCTCGCGCGCCGGACCGGGCCGGGGAGCGGCGGGGTCGCGTTCGGTGGCCAGGAGCAGGGTCGCGGCCTCGGTCCCCAGCGCGGGCAGGCTCGCCAGGGCCTCGATCGCGGCCAGGCGTACGCGCAGGTCGACTTCGCCGGGGATCCAGGTCAGCCGGCGCGCCGCGTCGGAGGAGCCCCCTCCGAGCTGGTCGATGAGCGGTGCGACTAGGCGCGCGGCCTCGCGGCGCAGGGCGGCCTCGGGCGAGCGTGCCAGGTCCTCGAGCAGGTCCGCATCCAGGCGGGCAAGGTCTTCGAGAGCCCACAGGGCAAGCACGCGCGCGTCGGTGCGCTCGGTCGCGTCCCCCGCGAGGCGCGTGAGGTCGCCCGCCAGCTCGACGGCATCCCGGTCTGCGATCTGGTGCCAGGCCGCCCGCGCGGCCCAGGTCGAGGGCGAACGCAACCCCTCGACGAGCTCCCCGTCCGCCGCGGCAGCCACGTCCGGCGGCACGCGCCGCTCCTGGCTCTCGTGCCGGACCCGCCAGATGCGCGTGCGGAGCTTGTCACGCTGGGGATGATCGCGCGGCACCTCGTTGTGGGAGATGATCGGGTTGTACCAATCGACGACGTAGAGGCACCCGTCGGGTCCGAAGTGGATGGCGACCGGGCGGAAGTTGCGGTCGTCGCTCGTGAGCAGGTCGGCGACGCGCTCCAGGAGCAGGTCGGCGGGGTCGGCTGAGGCGCGCGTCACGCGCACGGACTGCACGGCGGAGAGGATGGGGTTGGCGACGAAGAAGGTCTCGTCCCAGGGGGGCGGGAAGCCGTCGCGATCCTGCGAGAGCGCGAGCCCCGAGAGGCCGGTCCCCCCCATGCGGAACTCGGCCGTGGTCGGGCGCCAGGGCGAGTGCGGCCGGGCGCGGTGGTCGCCGATGCCGGGGTAGCTCGCGCCGTGCTCGAAGGGCACGAGCGGGTAGCCGAGGTCGTTGGCTTCCTGGATCCACATGTCCCCCAGGCGATCGACGACGAATCCCCAGATGTTGTTCAGGCCGGTACCGACCACTTCGAAGCGGCTGCCGTCGCGCCGGAAGCGGCCGACCTTGCACTGGTCGAAGGGCACTACCTCCCCCGAGCGCGTCCGGACCCGCGAGGAGTTGAACGCGCCCTGGGCGACGTAGACCCAGCCGCCGGTTCCGCGCACGAAGCGGTGCGGCAACAGGTGCGAGTCCTGGATGCCGAACCCGGTGAGGACGAGTTCGCGTCGGTCGGCTCGCCCGTCTGCGTCGTCGTCGGTCAGGCGCAGGATGTCCGGGCCGTGGCCGACGAGCACGCTGTCTCCCTCCGGCAGGACCGCCATGGGGATCACGAGATCCTCGGCGAAGACGCGCGGTACCTGAGGACCATCGGCCCACGGGCGGTCGAAGACGAGGACCTGGTCCCGTCCTCCACGTTCGTAGACGGCGGCCGCCCCGGGGGTCTCGTTGCCGTCGAGCGGGTACTCGCTCGCCGTCACGGCCCACATGCGGCCGTGGTCGTCGAAGGCCACGTCGACGACCTTGGGCATCACCGCCTCCGAGGCCACGAGCTCGGCCGTGAATCCCTCGGCGAGATGGAACCCGGCCAGCTCCTCCTCGGGCGTGCGCGCGCGCGCCTGTGGTGCGTCCCCCTGTTGGACCCCGAACGCGGGACAGGCGGCGAAGCAGACCAGGACGACGGCGAGGACTCGAAGATCGCCGCCGTTCTCCCCGTGCCCGCCGCGCTGTCCCTCCATGCACTCCGACCCTACCGGGATTCCGGCCCTCAGAACCCCTCCCGCCGCCCAGGCCGGGCAGGTGACACGCAGCCGATCCGCCGGCGACGTCCACCGTGCCGACCCTGCCGGGGCCGCCGCAGGCGGGTCGTAGAGCCTGGACGTACTCGCTCCTCGAGCTTGTGCCGGACACGGGGTAGCACGTGGGTTCGCCTCCGACCCCCTCGTTCAGATCCTCGCATCGGAGGCTCGCCCTCGTCCCGGAGGAAGCTGACTGACTCCCCCACTTCCCCGAGCGCACGGACCGCGCCCCGGTGCACCGTCGAGTGCCCCCGGCTCCCGAAGCCGACCGTCGCCCGGGACGCGGCGTCTGGCCAGAGCGATCAGCGCGCTCCCATGCCGCGATAGACGCCGTCCGGCAGGACGCGCGGGAGGGCGAAGGCCGGGTCGGTGAGCAAGCGGTGGACGGCCGCGTCGCGCCGCTCGAGGAGCTCGGGGGTGGGACACTCCCACTCGCCCGCGATCTCCTCGGCCCGACCGGGGTAGTCCTGCCCGCCGAGCCAGGAAGTCAGCGTCCAGTAGAAGTACTCCGCGGCCATGCACTCGTAGCCGCAGGTCTCGTCGTCGTAGTGGTACCAGGCGCCCTCGGGCGTCTCGCGCGGGATCGTGCGGAAGCGCCCGCCGCGAGCGACGTCCATGGCGTCGGTCAGGCGCGAGCCGGGTTCGTAGGCGAAGGCCCCCGGGTAGGCGGCGCACCAGCCGTTGCTGACCAGGTGCCAGACCTCCTCGAGGGTGGCGTCGAAGCGCCCCGCGCCTCGGCGGTGGGGCGGGCCGTCGGGCAGAGTCTCGTCGCCGTAGAGGTCCTGACCGATGCGCAAGCCCGCGCGTTCCGCCGCCCGTTCCAGACCGCGCATGGCGCGGCGTGCGTCGCGCTCGGAGGCGAACATCACCAGGAACGCGCCGCCCTCGATCAGCCGGGCCGCCACGCGCGGGTCGTCGACCACGCCGTCCTCGTCGTTGTCCATCCACTCAGCGAGGATGCGCGCCGCGTGGGCCACCTTGCCCTCCCCCACGTCGGCGGTCGCGACGACGGTGACACCGAACACCTCGATGGTGCGCGCGAAGCGCCCGGCGAAGGCCGCGAGCCGCCCCTCCGAAGGCAGGGGCGCGAGGTCGAAGCTCGTCGGAGCGGGAGGCGAGAGGCCCGCGGGCGACCGATCGGGCGGGCGCTCCTCCCCGTCCCCCGGACCGTGTTCCTCCTGGGAAGGGAACTCGAGTCGGTCGCGCCCGTGTACGCCCATCGTCGCCGGCCACCAGTCCTCGGCGGTGAAGACCTCGTCGGCCAGGGCGGCCAGGGCCGGGTCGCGGGCGACGAGAAACGCGCGCGGGTCCCGTTCGAGCAGCTCGGACTGCCCCGGGAGGAGCTCGGCGCGGAGCTCGCTCGCGAAGTTGCGCTCGGGGCAGCGGAACCACAGGGCGACACCCTCGGCCCAGTACTCGTCGGCGTGCGCATCGAGGTACACGCCGGCCCAGGTTCCCGCGGCGAGCGCGGTGTCGTAGGCCTCGCGCAGGCGGGCGGTGAACGACCCCGCCGCGGGAGGAGCCTCGACGACCTCTGGATCGCTGGAGCCGTCGAGCTCGGCGAACTGGATGACCGTGTGGTAGATCCCATGGGCCAGCTCGTGGATCAGGGTGTGGGGATGGCCGACCCGCACGGCGACGGTCGGCTCGCCCGGGTTCCCTCCGAGCCCGCCCACATCCTCGGGAATGTCGTGATCCGCGTACTCGGGCAGGTCGCCTAGGGGCTCGTCCTCACCCGCGAGCAGGATGCGGAAGCCATTGGCGCTCAGGCGGGCGCGCAGATCGTACGGCTCGCTGGCGCGCGTCATGCGCTCGAAGACGAGCGCCGTCAGGTACAACCAGTCATCGTCCACTTCCTGCGTCCCTTCGATCCGGACTCCGAAGACGTCGAGCCGGTTGGCGTAGCCCAGCGAGGGAGCGAGGTCCTGCGCCGGGAAGAGGGAGAGCAAGGCGCAGGCGGCGGCGGAGGTTCGTTGCATGGTGCTGGCGGCAGAGGGTCGGGTCGGTGGAGTAGATCCCATGCCGGCGGGCCTCGTCAATCCACTCCGCGGGCCTGTTCCGACGCGCCTCGTCCGCGGCCCGCGGGCGGGCTAGGATGAGCGACGATGCGCGAGCGATCACCAGTCCTCCTCCGGTGCGGTCCCCCGACGCTCCTCGCCGCCCTCGCCGCCCTCGCTTCCTGCGGGGACGACTCCCAGCCCGGGGCCACGGGCGCTGTGGTAGGGCGGGCCGCCTGGTGGCGCGCGGGCGAAGGCGCCGCGGGGCTCGCCTTCGAGTCCGACGCTCGCCAGGCCGGCCGCTGGCTGTTGCCCGAGATCATGGGCGGCGGCGTGGCGCTGCTGGACGCGGACGGGGACGACTTCCTCGACGTCGTGCTCGTCCGTCCCCGGGGAGACCACGCGCTATTCTTGGGGAGCGGCGGCTCGTTCACCGACGCCTCGAAAACGGCGGGCCTGGGCCGCGCGGACGACGGCACGGCCATGGGGATCGCGGTCGGAGACCTGGACAACGACGGCGACCCCGACGTCTACATCACGCGCCACGGCCCCGATCAGCTCTTCCGCAACCGGGGCGACGGCACCTTCGAGGAGGTCTCCGAGGCCTTCGGCATCGACGTCCCCGGCTGGTCCTGCTCGGCGGCCTTCGGCGACTACGACGGCGACGGCTTCCTCGACCTGTTCGTGACCCGCTACGTCGACTTCGACGCCGAACGCGAGTGCCGCGGCTGGTCGGGGCGGCGGGACTACTGCGGGCCCAAGGAGTTCCCGCCCCTCGCCGACGTCCTGCTGCGCAACGAGGGCGGTGCGGGTTTCCGCGACGTCTCCGCGGAGGCCGGCATCGCCGGCGCCCCCTGCGCGGGCCTGGGCGTCGTGTGGGAGGACCTCGACCGCGACGGCCGGCCCGACGTTTACGTCGCCAACGACGCCTACCCGAACCAGTGCTGGCGGAACGAGGGCGGCGGGAGATTCCGCGACGTGGCGCACGAGCTCGGCCTGGCCCTCAACCTCAACGGCCGTCCCGAGGCGGGGATGGGGATCGCGGCGGAGGACTTCGACGGCGATGGGCGCAGCGACCTGTTCATCACGCACCTGCGCGCGGAGACCAACACGCTCTACCGGCGCCTGGCCGCCGGGCGCGGCTTCGGCGACGCGAGCGGCCCGAGCCGGCTCGGCGCGGCGAGCATGCCCTTCACCGGCTTCGGCGTCTGCGCCCTCGACGTCGAGCTCGACGGGGACCTGGACCTGTTCGTCGCCAACGGGCGGGTGAACTGGGCTGAGCCTCCGGCGGGCGCCACGCCCGCCGAGCCCTGGGACGGCTTCGCCGAGGCGAATCTGTGCTTTGTGAACGACGGCGCGGGTCGCTTCTCCCCCGATCCGGGCCACGCGGCCGCCTTCACCTCGCCGGCGGAGATCTCCCGCGGCCTCGCCCGTGGGGACCTCGACCGGGACGGGGACGTCGACCTGGTGCTCGCCAACCTGCGGGGAGGGCCGGGGGTGTTCTACAACGAGGCCCCGCGCGCTGGGAGCTGGCTGTCGGTGCGCTGCCGTGACGCGACCCTGAAACGCGACGCGATCGGCGCACGGGTGACGGTGGTGTTGGGCGAGGGGTCGCGCCCCGAGCGCACCCTGACGCGCGCGGGGAGTTACCTCTCCAGCTCCGAAGCGGCGGTGCACTTCGGTCTCGGGGAACAGACCGCGGTGGCCGCGTTCGAAGTCACCTGGCCCGGCGGTGAGCGCGAGGTGTTTCCCGGAGGTCCGACCGATCGGGAGGTCGTGCTGACGCGCGGCTCGGGGGTGAGCCGTTGAGCACCGCCCGAACCGTGGTCGCGGCGCTCGCTTGCGCCTTCGCGTTGGCCTGCGGCGGCGGGACCGCCGACGGCCCGGCCGTTCCCGCCCCCGACCTGGCCCGGGCCGAGCCGCGCGTGCGCGCCGCGGTCGAGCGCGCGCGTGCTGCCCTCGCGGCGGCCGGGGACTCGGCGGAGGCCTGGGGCCACCTCGGCATGGTCTGCGACGCCCACGAGCTCAACACCGCCGCGGAGGTGTGCTACGCCCGCGCGCGCACCCTCGACCCCGCCGATCCCCGCTGGCCCTACCACCTGGCCCATGTCCGCGAGCTGGTCGGCGCCGAGCCCGCGGCGGTGGCCGCCCTCTACCGCGAGGCGCTCGCGAAGCGCCCCGCTCACGCGGCGGCGCACCTGCGTTTGGGTCGCGTCCTGGCCAACACCGGCGAGCTGGCCGCGGCCTGCGCCGCCTACGAGCGCGCCCTCGAGCTGGACCGCGGCTTCGCCCTCGCCTGGCGCGGTCTGGGTCAGGCCCTCCTGGCCCGCGGCCTGGAGCGTGAAGCTCTCGACGCCCTGAACGCCTGCGCGGCGCTCGCGCCCGACGACGGGGCGACCCGGCTCGCCATCGCCGTCGCGCGCCGTCGCCTGGGTGAGGGGGTCGAGGCTAACGGCGCATCGGCGGCTTCGCTCGTCGCCGACAGCCTGCCCTTGGCGGATGCTTGGCGCCGGGAAGTGCAGGAACTGGGCGAGAGCTCGCTCCACCTGCGCCTACGGGGCCGTGCCCTGGTCGAGAGCGGTCGCTTCGCCGAGGCCGCGCCGCTCTTGGCCCTGGCCCGCGACGCAGCGCCGGACGATCCCGGCCTCCTGCGCCTGTACGCGCGGGCCCTGGCGGAGACGGGGCGCGGCGAGCCCGCCTTGCGCGCCTTGGAGGACTCCCTGCGCCTCGATCCGACCTCGCCCGAGGGCCACGCCCTCGCCGGTCGGGTGCAGGAGTCGCTCGGACGGCACGAGCTGGCGGCGGTCGCCTACGCGCGCGCGATCGATCTAGATCCGCACGAGAGCGAGCTCTGCCTGTTGCACGCCAACGCCCTCGCCCGCGTGGGCCGGCCCCGGGAGGCCGCGGGCGCCTACGAGCGCGCGGCGGCGCGCGGCGCCGTCGGGGCCGACCTGGAGATGAACTGGGGGACGGTGCTCTACGAGCTGGGCGACCTGCCCGGCGCCCTGGCGCGCTATGCCCGGGCGGTCGAGCTCGACCCGGCTCGGGCCGACGCCCACGGGAATCTGGGTGCGATCCTCGAGGAGCTCGGCCGCACCGACGAGGCGGTCCGCCACTTCCGACGCGCCGTCGAGCTCCACCCCGCCCACCCGGCCCAGGCGCGCCTGGAACGCCTGGGCGGCTAGGAGCCGGCTCGCCCGCCGCGCCGGGGAGGCCGAAACCGCTCATGCGGCACTTCGCCGACGGTGCGGCGATGAGAGGTGTGCGACAGAGTACTCCGCTACTCCAGGGCGGCCTGCAGGTCGCCGATGATGTCGCCGGGACTCTCGAGGCCGATGGACAGGCGCACGGTGTGCGGTCTCTCGGTCTGCTCACCGTAGGAGGAGTGGGTCATCGGGCCGGGGAGCTCGATCAGGGTCTTGGTGTGGCCGAGGCTGACAGCCAGAGTGATCGAGTAGGCGTGATGCGCCAACGCGTCGATGAAACGCTCGGTGTCCCCGCGCTCCCCGACGAGCTCGAAGGCGATCATGTTCCCCGGAGCGAAGTCACCGTCGAAGTCGCGCATCTGATGCCGGGCGAGCGCCGCCTGCGGGAAGCTCTCGAGGCCCGGATAGGTCACGCGCCGGACCCGCTCGCTCCCCTCGAGCCAGCGCGCCACTTTCAAGGCCGTGTACTGCTGGCGCTTCAGCCTCAGGGGCAGGGTCGGGAGGCCGTAGACCATGATCGCCCAGGCCGACTTGGAGTTCAGGATTGCGCCGAAGTCCTTGCGGTAGAGCAGCAGCGAGCCGAGCAGCTCCTCGGGGCAGATCACCGCCCCGCCCAGCTCGGTCCCGAAACCGCCGAGGTTCTTGGTCAAGCTGTGCACGACGATGTCCGCGCCGTGCTCCAGGGGGCGCTGGCAGAAGGGTGTGGCGAAGGTGTTGTCGATCACGATCCGGATGCGCTCCTCGGCGGAGCGCGTCGGGTTGAGCTCGTCCACCAGCTCGCGCAAGGCGGCGATGTCCACCAGCTCCAGGGTCGGATTGGTCGGAGATTCGAAGTAGAGCACGCGCGTTCGCTCGTCCACCGCGGCGCGCACCGCCGCGAGGTCGTTCATGTCCACGCGCCGCACGCCGATGCCCATGCGCGGGTACCAGTTCGAGAAGAGGGAGTGGGTGCAGCCGTAGACGACCAGGTGGGCGATCACGCCGTCTCCCGGCACGAGCAGGGAGCCGAGGATCCCCGAGATGGCGCCCATGCCGGAGGCGAAGCTGACGCAGCACTCGCCGCCCTCGATCGCCGCCAGCTCTCCCTCCAGGATCGATCGCGTCGGTTCGTCGAGGCGGTCGTAGATGTAGACCGGCGCGTCACCCTCGTCGCTGACGGCCCGCCCGAACTCGGAGAACCCGCGCGCCGCCCGCCGAGCGTCGTCGAGGCGGTAGGTCGTCGACGACGACAACGGAGGCGTCACGTGGTGGGCGAAGTCCCATTTGGCCGAGTGACTCGGGCCGTGAACGAGGCGCGTGGTGGTCTTGTAGTCGGGCTCTGTCGGCATCGGGCTTCTCCCCTATTCGTGGCTGGACTCGGAGCACCCCGCAGTCTAGCCGCCGCCCGACGGCGGTTCCCCCCTCCCCGCGACCCGCGGTGGAAGGTCCGCGCCTGAACGGGGACTTCGGGGGGAGGCGGTGGACGCCCCGGCGCGTAGGCGACGGGCCAGCGAGCCAGGCCGCTTCGCCCACCCGCGGCCGGCGCGGCCCGCGCCGGCCGCGCCGGGAGAGGAGCGCGCCGCGCGCTACCTCGCTGCCGGGGAAGTGATGAAGGGTGTGCGACAGCGTGCGGATCCCGGTTAGCCTGCGCCCGTGACGACGCCCCTGCGCAACGCCCTCTCGCACCTCGTTGGCTGGATCGCCGATCGCCGCATCCCCCGCCCCCTGCGCGGGCCGACCTACCGGATGTACGCACGCCTGACGGGCGCGGACCTCACGGAGGCCTTGCCGCCCCTGCACGCCCACGCAAGCCTGGGAGCCTTCTTCGTGCGGCGCCTGCGCGCGGGAACAAGGCCGGTGTGCGCTGATCCCGAGCTTCTGCCCTCGCCGGTCGACGGCCGCGTGCAGGCGCTCTGCCTCGCGCGGGATGGCACCGTCCTACAGGCCAAGGGACGCACCTACTCCCTGCGAGAGCTCTTGGCCGGCGTCGCGGGCGAGCTCGATCTGGAGGGCGCCCAGGTTTGGACGCTGTACCTCTCGCCGCGCGACTACCACCGCATCCACAGCCCAGAGGGCGGGCGCCTGACCGAAGTGCGGCGCGTCGGCGGCTGTCGTTTCTCCGTGGCCCCCAAGGTCCTGGCCCGGCGCGCCGTCCTGGCGGTCAACGAGCGCGTCGTCCTACGCCTGGAGACCCCCCGCGGACCCCTGCTAATGGTGCTCGTCGGTGCCCTGAACGTGGGCCGCATCCGGGTCGTCGGCGTGCCCGCCGACCACGACGGAACCCTCGAACGCCCGCGCGAGGTCGAGCGAGGCCAGGAACTGGCGCGCTTCGAGATGGGCTCGACCGTCGTCATCGTCACCCCGCCCCGACTGGCCGAGCCTCTCGACGAGCTGGACGAAGGTCACCCCGTCCGCATGGGCGAGGCCATCGGCCGCTTCCTCCCATGACGCTCTCCGGGCGCGACCGCACCCTGCTGCGACTCTCGACGGCCATCGTCCTCGGTCACTGGAACGAGCTACGCCGCCTGCGCGCCGCCGCCGGACCGACGGAGCCCGACCGCGCCTGGCGCGAAGCCGTCCTGCAGACCCACGTCTTCGCCGGCTTCCCGCGCCTGGTCCAGGCCTACCAGGAGCTCGACGCCCTCGGAGGCCTCGGTCCGCCCGAGCCCGGCGAGAAGGAGGCCGAAGCCGGGCTCGCGGCCCGCGGCCGCTCGCTCTTCGACCGCATCTACGGTGACGACGCCGACGAGGTGCGCGCCCTCTTGGCCGCGGCGGACCCGCTCTTCGCCGCGTGGGTCGGCGAGCACGCCTACGGGCGCGTCCTCTCGCGCCCCGGCCTCTCCGCCGACCGGCGCGAGCTCCTGGCGGTCTGCGCCCTGGCGGCCCTCGGCCAGGGCCGCCAGCTCGCCTCCCACGCCCGCGGCGCCCTGCGCTGCGGCGCGGCGGCGGCGGAGGTCTCCGCGGCACTGGACTGCGTCGCCGACCTGCTCGCCCCCGCGGAACTCGAGCGCGCCCGCGCCGTCGTCGCGCGCTTCACGACCTGAGCTCGTAGGCGTTGCGCAGGTTGAAGGTCGAGCCGCAGGGCAAAGGGGCAGGATCGCGGTGGCACCGCCGCCGGTGGAGGGCGTGAGAGGCGAGCCGTCCGTGAGATCAGCGGCCACCCTCGACGGTCACCTCGATCAGCCTCACCGGCTCCAGCGCGCGGAGCGAGAGGCTCTTGCCGCGCGCCTCTCCCGGCACGTTGCGCAGACCGCCGGGCAGCTCGACGCCGTCGGCCTCGACCCGCACTCGGCCCCCTTCACGGGTCACGCGCAGGGTCACGGTGTGGCGCCTTCCGGCGGCGAACCCGGCGAAGGGAACGCCGGCGCCCGAGCGCACACGCTCGAGGACCGCAGCCAGCTCGCCGGTGTCCACCAAGCACGAGGGCTCGCGCGGGCCACGCTGCGAGAAGGCCACGTGGAAGCCGAGGATCGAGATCGCCAGCAGATCAGGCGGCCGGTCCGGCGGCTGGTCGAAGGTGACAGTCACCTCCAGGGGATGGCGATCGACCTCCAACAGGGCTACCAGCAACAGGCGCGGGCAGGGAATCTCGACGAGATCCGCGAGGTCCGAGGCCAGGCGCGTCTGCGTCCACCCCTGAGTGTCGAAGTGCCAGTCCCCGGACTCCCAGGCTCCCGCCTCCTCCCGGTCGAAGCGAAAGCGCATCCAGACGCGGTCGAGGCCGACGAGGCGCGCCTCGAGCGGCCTGAAGTGCTCGCGAAAGGTAGCGAGGGTGGGCGATTGCGAGTCGGCGCGCAGGGTCGCGACCAGAGCGTGCAGGTCGGCCTTCTGAGCGGCGGAGAGCACGTCTCCCTCCTCGCGCAGGAGCGCCTCCACGCGCTGCAGGCGCGCGGGATCGGTGTGGATCGCGCCGAGCTCGCGGCGCGCTACGACACTCGCGGCCAGGGCGCGCTCGACCAGGCGCTCCTCGTGCTCTTCGCGCGCTCCCGAGAGCAGCCCCGCAAGGTGAGCGAACAGGGGATCCTCCTCGGGCAGGGCGCCCGAGTTCAGCAACGCCCGCGCCCCGTCGAGATCGCCCTCCCGGTAGCGAAAGAGAGCGCGCTGCAACTCCACGCGGGCTTCCTCGAGGCCGCAGGCGCGCCCATCGACGAAGGACTCGAGGGCCCCTGCGTCGAGGAGCTCGCCTCCGACCTTCTCCCCCACCAAGAGGTACTCCACGGAGCCGCCGTTGGGGCCGTCCAGCTTGAACCCCGACCGCAAGGGATCGGCGCCGCAACGCAATGTCCCCGAACGCCGGATGCGCTGGTGCACGACCTCCCGCTCCCCGCCCGCGCCCCGCCGCACGCCTTCGGTGGCGCAGGCAAGGAACGCCTCCAGGGCCAAGGCCTCGGCCCGCCGCAGCTGGATCGCCCGGCCGAGCACAGCCAGGGCTTCGTCGTCCACCTGTGCGGACCAGAGCTCGGCGGCCTCGGTGTAGCGGCGCACCGCCAGGGCGGCGTCGCTACGCTCCTCGAGGGCCGCCAGGCGAGCGACCGCCGCGCGCAGGACGAGCTCGCGCTCGTGGGCGACGAGGCTCGCGCGTCGATGCTCGAAGGCCGCCTCCGCCGCGCGCGTGAAACGCTCGCCGCGCTCGGCGGGGCCGGACCAGTGCAAGCCGCGCACCCGACGTTCGCGCTCGAAGGCCTGTTCGAAGGTCGCCACGACGCCGGAGCTCTCGCCCGCGTCCAACTCGGCGCGCGCGTCCTCGGCCAGACGTTCCACGAGCTCCCGCAGTTCGCGGTCCAGGCGCACCCACTCGTCACGCAGGCGATCGGCGAGCTGCGCCAGCTCGGTCCGAATCGGCACGAGAGCCTCGATCAAGATGGCGTCCACCTCCTTTGGCGCCGCCAGCCGCGCCTCGGCGCAGAGCTCGAGCGGTTCCCGCGCCAGCGCCTCCCAGGCCGCCGCCCAGTCACCGGCGGCGAGGTGTTGCTCCACCCCGGCGCGCAGGGGACCACGCGCGTGCTCGCCGAGCGCGGCGACCAGGGCCTCGCGCCGCGCCTCGCGCCCGCTCGCAAGCTCCATGTGCAAGCGCGCGACGGTCAGCTCCAATCCGCGCCGGTGACGTTCCTCGGGCAGCTCGACGAGCACGAACCCCGTCCGCTCGGAGAGCAGCCGGCTCGCCCCCTCGTCGAGTAGGGACTCGGCGCCCGCGAAGTCCCCCTCCGCCAGGCGCTGGGAGACGAGCTCGTCGAGAGTGCGCTGAACGCCGTAGAGGGCGACGGCCAACTCGCGGTAGAGGGCGCGCTCCAGGCGCTCGGCCGCCGCGCGTTCCTCGGGCGCCCGCGCGGCGGCGCGGACGGCCTCGACACCGCTCCACACGCGTGCGAGGACGGCGTCGGCGGACCCCAGCTCGGCCTCCACGCGGGCGACGTGCGCAGCGTGCTCGTCTCCACCCGACCCGCTCGGGGGCGCGTCGCTCTCCGGCGCCCAGGGGCGCCAGGCGAGGAGCGCCACGGCGATCAGGACCGCCACCGACCCGCCCGCCAGCCCCCAGGCACGCCGGCGGGAGCGCACCTGTACTCCTGGCTCGAGGCTCGCCGATCGGATGTCGGGCGGCCTGCGTTCGCGCACGCGCTCGAGGTCCGCGACCAACTCGGCGGGCGTGAAGTAGCGCCGCTGGCGGTCGCGCGAGAGGCACTTGCGCAGCACCAGCGCCAGGCCGCGCGAGAGCTCGGGGCGCAAGTCCCGCGCGTCGGGAACCGGTGCGTAGAGCACATCGGAGAGCAACTCCGCCGCGCTCTCACCGGTGAAGGGCGGGCGGCCGCAGACGGCGTGAAAGAAGGTCGCCCCGATCGACCAAAGGTCGCTCTGCACGTCCGCCGAGGACGGATCCCGAGCCTGCTCAGGGCTGATGTAGTGCGGCGTGCCGAGGGTCGCGCCCGTGCGAGTCAGGAGCGGATCGTCGTCCACGCGCGCCAACCCCAAGTCCACCAGGCGCGGCTTGCCCTCGGGAGTCAGGAGGATGTTGGCCGGCTTGACGTCGCGGTGCACGACGCCCTGCTCGCTGGCATGCTGCAGGGCGTCGCAGAGCGGGATGAACACGCGCAGGGCCTCGCGCTCGCCCATGCGCCCCGCGCGCGCGAGGCGCTCGGCGAGGGATTGCCCCTCCACCAGCTCCATCGCGAACCACCAGGTGTTCTGGGTGCGGCCCATGTCGATGGCCGAAACGATGTTGGGGTGCGAGAGCAGTGCCGCCGTGCGCGCCTCGCGCTGCAGGCGGCGCACGGCTAATCGGCTCCTCACCGTCTGAGGGTGCATGATCTTGAGCGCGACCGCACGGCCGACCGAAGCCTGCACGGCGCGGTAAACGACGCCACTCGCTCCCCGCCCCAGGACGCCCTCGATGCGATAGCCAGGGATCTCCGGCGGCGGATCGTGGCGGGGCTCGTCGCGGCTGGGCTCGTTCACGGTGCTAGTGGGTGCCCAACCAGCTCCTCCACTCGCGGTCGGCGCGCCGGTGGTCGAACCCCTCCCCCGCCGCCGCCTCGAACGCCGCGTCGTAACGGGCGTGGCGCTCGGAGGCGCGCTCGATCACCCGCCTGGGGGCGTCGGGCGCCCTGGCATGGAGGGCGGCGTGGAAGGCGGCGAAGGCCTCCGGACCGAGGCTCTCGAGCCACTCGATGATCGCCATCGCGACCGCCACGTCGACCAGGCTCAGCTGGCTGAACTGCTTGGCCGCGATGCGGTCGAAGCCGAGGGCGTGGCCCTGCTCGAGCGCCTCGCGCACAATCTCGCGCCAACGGCCCTCCCGGATCTCCTTGGGATCGAAGTGGAACGCGGTGCTCGACTCCGCCGCCGTCCCGCTGCTCACGAGCAACGAGGAGCGACAGAAGACCGCATTGCGCCCGTGGATGCGGAACTCCATCAACGAGGCGAAACCCTCGTCGTACCAGGGCGGCAGGAGCCTGCCGTCGTAGGCCAGGCGGTTGAGCAGCAGGTGTCCCCAGTGGTGGTAGCAGTGCCCGATCAGACTGCCCTCGTCGCGGTGCCAGCGCCGGGCGGAGGACATCGGGAAGGGGTGCGGCAGCCAGAAGCCGTGCACGCGCACGGCGGAGGCGGCCCACCCCTCGGGCAGCCGATCGGTCAGGCCGGCGAAGTGCCCCACGCTGGCCACGAAGGGCTCGCTGGAATCGGTGAACAGGTAGAACTCCGCCAAGCGCCCGCCGAGAATCCCCAGGCCCGGCTCGGCGTCGAGGGCCCCATCGAACCAGGCGCGGCCCAACACCAGGCCGCGAGCTGTGTGCTCGAGCATGGGCCGCGGCACGGGCCCGGCCAACAGCACCTGCTCTTCGACGAGCGAGACGAACGGGATCCCCGCCGCCGCGGCCACGCGCTCCGCTCCGGCGCGCGCCACAGCCTCGGCGCGCGGCAACCACTCCCCCCCGAACTCCTCGAGGCCGCGCGCGCGCTGCGCCTCGGCAAGGGACAGCCAAAGCCCGTCGACCAAGACCTCGCCGCGGTCGAGGTGCAGCTTCTCCTGCGGAGTGACCCAACGATCCTCGAAGCGGACCAAGCCGCGCGCGCGCATCCGTGCGTCGCGCTCGGCGGCGATGCGCCGCTCGCGCTCCTCGGGCGTCATCCACTCGCCCTCGTGCTCGACCCTGCCGAGCCAGCGCTGGGCCGCGGCGTGGCGCGGATCGAGCTCGATGGTCTTCCGCATGCACTTGCGGGTCTCCTTGCGCATGCGCCGCCCTTCGCACCACTTCCCCAGCTCGTAGAACTCCTCGGCGCCGCGCGCGGCGTCCCAGCGCTCGCGAAACTCCTCGCCCTTGGGCTTGGTGCGCTCGATGCTCGCAACCTGTGAGCGCGGGAACTCCAACTCAGCCAGGGATGTTCGGATGCGAACCAGGCTGGCGCTCTCGTGGGTGATGCGGCCCTCGAGCTTGCGGCCGTCGCGCAGGGTCAGGACATCCGCCACCGCAGAGCAGACCACGAGCACGGAGAAGGCGACGGTCGCCAGCCGGCGCGGGAGGAGAGATCTCGTGGAGTGCATGTCTTCGGTCCGGGGCGGCGCCCCGCTCCATTCTGGCAGATCGGATCGGCAGGGCTACGCCTCGGCCGCGAGGTCGCCGCCGCCGGAGGGCGGGGGGTCCTGCTCGAGGTCCTCCATCCCGATCCCGTACTTCTCGACCTTGCGCTGCAGGCTGAAGCGGCTGATCCCCAGGGCGGTCCCTGCACAGCTCTTGTTGCCCCCCGCGCGCGACATCGCGGCCTCGATCGCACGCTTCTCGAGGTCGGCCACGGCGGCGTTGAGATCGCTCGGATGGTCGTAGAGGACTTGAACCTCGATCGGCAATTGATCGACGCGCGCCGTGTGCAAGGGCTTGGACAGTAGGTCCACCGTCACATCGCCCCGAGCCAGGACGATCACGCGCCGCATCTCGTTCTCCAGCTCGCGCACGTTCCCGGGCCAATCGTGGGCCACGAGGACGGCCATGACGTCCTGCGGCAGGCTGGGCGCGGGCCGACCTGCCTCGCGCGCCGCGCGCGCGAGCAGGTGCTCGGCGAGCAGCGGGATGTCGTCGCGGCGCTCGCGCAACGGCGGCAGGGCGACGGTCAGGACGTTGACGCGGTAGTAGAGGTCCTCGCGGAACTCGCCCTCAGCCACGAGCTGCTCGAGATCCTGGTGGCTGGCCGCTAGCAAGCGCACGTCGGTCTTCACCACGCGATCCGAGCCGAGGGGGCGGAACTCGCCCTCCTGCAGGGCGCGCAGCAGCTTCTTCTGCATGGCGACGCTCATGTCCCCGATCTCGTCGAGGAACAAGGTCCCGCCGTCCGCCTGTTCGAAGAGCCCCTTCTTCGCCCGGTGCGCGCCGGTGAACGCACCGCGGGCGTGGCCGAACAACTCCGACTCCAGGAGCGTCTCCGGGAGGGCAGCGCAGTTCTCGCACACGAAGGCGCGTTCGGCGCGCGGGCCGTTGTGGTGGATAGCGCGCGCGATCAGCTCCTTGCCGGTCCCGCTCTCGCCTTGGATCAGGACCGGCAGCTCGGTCTCGATGATGCGATCGAGCTGCTGAAAGACCTCCCGCATGCCGTCGCTCGCGCCGACCAACGAGGTGTAGTCATACCGGCCACGCTCGCGGCCCAGCTCCGCCCGCACGACGGCGAGCTCCGAGTCACGGTCGCGCACTTTGCGTCCGAGCTGGTCGTTGAGGGCCTCGATCTGGCGGCGTGAACGCTCCAGGCCCTCGTTCTGCTCGCGCAGCTCGCCTACACGCCGCGCGTTGAGGATCGCAATCGCCGCCTGGGCCGCGAAGAGCTCCACCAACTCGCTGTCCTCGCTGGCGAAGGCGCACTCCTGCAACCGGTTGTCCACGTAGAGCACCCCGATCGTCTCTCCCGCGGCATGAATCGGCAGACAGATCACCGACCGCAGGCGCAGATCCTCGACGCTCGCCATCCCGTCGAAGCGCGCGTCCGCCGAGGCGTCGACGGTCAAGACCGCCTCGCCCTGCTCCAGCACCCGACGCGCGATGCCCATCGACAGGCGCGAGTGCGGCACGGCGATGTCCGTGCGGTCGAAGTTCCGCGCCACGCGCACGCGCATGGCCTCCACCCTCGGCTCCTCTCCCGCGGAGCCGTCGCCCATCAGCAGGAAGCCGCGCTCCCCACCGGCGATCGCCACGGCCGAGTCCACGATTTGGCGCAGCAGGGGAACGAGATCGGTCTGGCGGGAGAGCTGGCGCGTAATGCGCGCGTACACGCGCAGGTTGTCGCGCCCGTCGTCGGCCACGTCGGTCAGCGTGCGGTAGCCTGGCGCGCTCTCCTCCGCCTCCAACTCCCCGGCGCGGACGCCGATCGCCTGCGTCTCGTCCGGCCGCGCGGGGGGGCGCTCCGCACCGGATTCGGCGATCTCCAGGACGACCTTGCCGACGCCGATCTTGTCGCCGAGGCCGAGCGGGCTGCGCGTCACGCGCCGACCGTTGACCATCGTCCCGTTCGAGGAGCCCAGATCCACGACCCACGTCCCCTCCTCGTCCCATTCGAGGCGGCAGTGGTGGCGCGAGGCGAGAGTGTCGCTGAGGCGAATGCGGTTGTCGATCGCCCGCCCGACACTCGTGACCCCCTCCTCCAGCTCCAACTCGGATCGGTTACCCTCTTCGAGGATGACGAGTTTCCAGCAGGGAGGTTCGGCCATGGCTGTCGGGAGCACGGGCTGCGCACGTACCAATCGTGCAGTTTCGCACACTCCTTCCAGACTAACCGCGCCCCCGTGTGCGGTAACCGCACACTTCCCATTCCCGGCCTGAGTGTACAGCGCCTCAGATGACTCCCAAACCTTGGTACGACAACGGTTTACGATTCTCCTGCACCCGCTGCGGCAACTGCTGCCGGACCCACGGCGATCACGCCTACATCTACTTGGCTGAAGGCGACGTCGAGGCCATCGCCTCCCACCTCGGCCTCTCGCGGGCGCGCTTCCTCACCGAGCATTGCGACATCGAAGAGGGGTGGATCGTCCTGCGCGGGACCAAGCCCGACTGCCCGTTTCTGGCCGCCGAGGGCGGCTGTTCGATCTACGCCGTACGCCCACGCCAGTGCGCCAGTTGGCCCTTCTGGGAGGAGAACCTCGAGCGCGCCCGCTGGGAGGGCCCGGTGAGCGAAATCTGTCCCGGGATCGGCCGCGGCCCCCTCACCTCCGCGGCGGAGGCCGAGCGCATCGCCCGCGAGACCGAGGAGTGGTACGGCGAGGAATCCTCGCTCAGGCGCGAGCGCAGGCGCGAGCGCAGGCGCGAACGCGAGGATTGACGGCGGCGGCTCAGCGCCCCTCGAAACGCGGCGGGCGCCTCTCGGCGAAGGCCTCCAAGGCCTCGATGCGGTCGCGGGTCGGCAAGGTCTGCTCGTAGCAGCGCGCCTCTACCTCGAGGCCCTCCCTCAGGGGCAGTTCGCAGCCCTCATCGACGGCCCGCTTGGCGGCGCGCACGGCGACCGGTCCGTTGGCGGCGATCGAAGCGGCCAGCGCGTCGGCCGCGGACCGCAGCTCCCCGGGCGCGGCGATGCCGCCGACGAGGCCGATCCGCTCGGCCTCGTCGGCGTCGATGCGACGCGCGGTCAGGATCAGCTCCTTCGCGCGCGCCTTGCCGATCAAGCGCGGCAGCCGCTGGGTCCCGCCCGCACCGGGGATGATCGCCAGTGAAGTCTCGGTCAGGCCGAAGAGCGCGTGGGCGGCGGCCAGGCGCAGGTCGCAGGCGAGCATCAGCTCGGTGCCCCCTCCGAAGGCGAAGCCGCCGACGACCGCCACGGTCGGCTGAGGCATGGCCTCGACATCGTCCATCAAGGCGCGGATGTTGCGCACGAAGTGCGGCACGCGCTCGGGGGGCATCGTGCGCCGCTCCTTGAGGTCCGCGCCGGCGCAGAAGGCCTTCTCGCCCGCGCCGGTGATCAGCAAACAGCGCAAGGCAAGGTCCTCGCGCAGCTCGGCGAGCAGGGTCCGCAGGCGCAAGAGCGTCGCGAAGGAGAGGCAGTTCATGACCTCGGGGCGCTCGATCGTGATCCAGGCCACGTCCCCCTCGCGGGCGAGGGAGGCGAGCTCGGGAAGGTCGGGGACGTCCGCGGGAAACTGCTCGGCAACGGCGCTCATGGCCCCAGAAGTTAGGCCCTCGGCGAGCTCGAAGCCACCGCGCGCGTCGCTGAGGTCCCGATCAGCTCGCGCACGCCGGCCGCCGCGCGCGCGGGGTCGTGTGCGCTCATGCAAGCGTGGCGCGCCGGAGGGTCGAGGGGGCAGCGTTCCAGATGACAGGGCGAGCAGGCCAGCTCCAGGCGCTGGGCGCGGGTGCGCTCGGGCGCGAGGGCGAGGTGGCGCGGATCGGTCGGCCCAAACAGGACCACGGCCGCGGCGCCGACCGCGCGCGCCACGTGCAGGGCGCCGCCGTCGGCGGTCACGACGCACACAGCGCCGGCGCACAAGGCCGCCAACTCCCCCAGATCCGGCGGCGGATCGACGAGGGCGAGCGCCCCCGCCTTCGCCGCCAGGTGGCGCGCAGGCCCGCTCTCGCCGGGAGCACCCAGGACCAGGGCGCGAGGCAAGCCCTTGAGCCGTGGAAGCAGCCCCTCCCAGAAGCTCGGCGGCAGGCCCTTGGCCGAACCGGCGCGAGCAGCGGCGTTGAGCAGCAAGTAGGGCTCGCCGGGCACCAATCCGAGGGCGGCCAGACGCTCGCGGGCCGCGTCTAGGGTTGACGGCGTGGGAGTAAGGCGCGGCCTCCCGCGCACCTCGACGCCGACCAGACTCCCCAGCTCGGCGCAGACGCCGTCGAAGGGGCGCGGCAGCCAACGCGGCGGGCGAGAGGTCCGGCCGCGGCCGACGGCGGCGGCGCCCCGCTCGCGGGCCGGCCGCAGGGCGCAAGTCAGCAGGGCCGCGCGCCCGCCGCGCGCGAGCCCGACGCGCTCACCGATGCCCGCGCGCCGGACGATCCAAGCGCTGCGCCAAGAGCCGTCGAGGAGGAGGGCGAGGTCGAAGTCGCCCGCGCGGAGCTCGCCGACATCGGCGCGCTCCAGGCGGCTGACCGCCTCCAGGGGGCCGTGCAGGAGATCGAGAAAGCGAACGTGCCCGGCGATCGCGAGCCCCTCCCCCACGCGCTCGTGCAGGGCGCGCAGCAACGGCTCGGCCATCACGAAGTCACCCAGCCACGAAGGGGCGCGCACGAACACGCGGTCTCCCGGAGCGAGGTGCGTCACGGGGCGGGGCCTTCTTCCGCAAGAAGCTCGTGCGCCGCGTCGGCGCCAGAGGCGAAGAGCGCGGCCGACGGAGCGGGGGCGAACCCGAGCGCGGAGCGGTGCGCGGCGGCGTCGCGGTGCACGACTCGCAAGCGCTCGAGGAAGCCGGCCGGCGAGGGCGGAGCGTCGGATGCGCTCAGGCGCAGACAGGGAACACCGAGGGCTGCCGCGATCCAGCGCGCGGTCTCGCTCTGGGCTACCAACAGACGAGCGCCCGCCAGCAAGCCCACGGCTAGCTCGAGGTCGCCGCCGACCGGCAGGCGAACGACCGCCGTGTCGCGGGGAGCGACGGTGCCGCCGGTGTCGGCCGCACGCCGGGCGGTGCTCGCGTGCTCCCGGGCGGGAGAGGGCGCACTCGCACTCATCTTCGGATTCGGGTTCGCATCCGCCGTCGAGCTCGTGATCGGGTTCGGCTTCGCGCCAGCGACCGAGGTCACGCTCACGCTCGGACTCGCCACATCGCCCGCGCTCGCTCCCTCGGCCACGACCGCCGCCAAGGCGAGTTCCACTCCCAGGTGCTCGAGGAACGGGGCGACGGAGTGCGCCGAGCCACCGCCGGACGTCGTTCCCGTCCAGCTCGCGACATAGGCGGTCGTGGGAGCCGCTCCCGCCAACGCCAAGTGTCGGGCGGCGCGGCGCGCTCCCTCGGCGCTAGCCCGCAGGCACGGTGCACGGTCGCCGACCTGCACGTCGAGCAGCCCGGCGAGATCGCGTTGCAAGTGGGCGAGCGGGGGGGACCAGCACCGCCCTGCGCAGGACGGCGGCGACACGGCGTGGGTCAGGGACATCCCGCGAAAGCCCCCGCCGACGCCCGCGCGCAGGGGAACCCGGGCGCGCAGGGCAGCCCAGGCGGAGCCGGGAGATTCAGTCAGCAGCAGCGCCGCGTCGGCCCCGAGGGCCAGCCAGGCGCGAGCCTCGTCGCCCGCGGCAAACGCACGCACGCGCGCCGCCCAGGGCTGGCCGGCGAGCAGGCGCGAGCCGGCCTCGTCCACCAGGACGGTGACGGCCGTCCAACGCTCGCTCTCCAGGGCCGCGTCAACGACCGCGGTGGCCAGAGCCAGGGCGCCGGGCTCGTCGGGACCGCGCACGACGAGATGGCCGCCGGCGGTCACGGCCCTTCCTCCACGGCGCCGTCATCGAAGCTCTGGCCTCCGCGCGGCTGGCGAGCGGCCATGCGGCGCTGGCGGGTGACGACTGCCGCCAGCCAGCGCCGCCGACGACGCCGGCCGCGCACACCACGCGCGTCGAGATAGGCGGCCAGGAAGCGTAGGCACAGGGTCTGGGGGACGCACTCGGGCACGGAGTGGAACAGGGCCGCGAGGTCCTTCTCGAACCAGCGCCGCCGCCAGCGCCGCCGCGCCCGGCCCAGGTCGATCAGCACCAGACGCCCGTCGCCCTCGCGCAGCAGGAAATGCTCGAGATACAGGTCACGGTGGCTCCAGCCGAGATCGTGCAGGGCGACCACCAGGTCCAGCAACTCGCCCATCAGCCGGCTTTGCTCGCCGGCGTCGGCCCGCGCGAGGCCCTCGGCCAGAGTTTCCGCATGGGGCACGCGCTCCATCACGACCAGGGAGCGGCCCGAGCCCGAGTAGGCCGCCCGGGCCTGGGGGACCGCCAGCCCGGCGGCGCCCAGCCGGCGTAGATTCTCGTACTCCCTCCGCCCGCCGCGCCCCCGGCTGCGTTTGACGACCACCACCTCGCCGCCACGGGGGCGCCATAGGAAGGTCACCCGGTCCGGGCCGCGCCGCAGGGGCCGGCGCGGTTCCAGCCCACAAAGCTCCTCGAATCCCCCTCCACCGCTCATCGCTCGTCCACCGGGAGCGGATTCTGCCCGCCACGCCAGAGCCTCGGCGAGAAAAAGTGTCGAATAGGGGGTTCCACCTCGGTGGAATGGAAACTCGAATACAGGTGGTGGCTTCTCGACGAATCCAAGGGCACACCCTCCGGGCGGACCCACAGGTTCCCAGGCCGCCGACTCCCGAGCCCCCACCACCCCACCCCTCACTCTTCTCGCACCCACGATGCCGAACGGACCTGTCGTCGCCAGCGAGGCACAGACCGACGAGTTCAATCCCTTCTCCTCGATGGAGAAGCTGTTCAACCGAGCCGCGGACGTACTCGACCTCGACGAGGGACTGCGCTCGCTACTGCGCACTCCCGAGCGCGAGCTGACCGTCGCGCTGCCCGTGCGCATGGACGACGGAACGATCCGGGTCTTCACCGGGTACCGCGTCCAGCACAACTTCCTGCGCGGTCCGTGCAAGGGCGGCATCCGCTTCGCCCCGGACGTGAACATCGATGAGGTGCGAGCCCTGGCGGCTTGGATGACGTGGAAGTGCTCGATCGTCGACATCCCCTTCGGCGGGGGCAAGGGCGGCGTGATCTGCGATCCGCGCGAGCTCTCCATCGGAGAGCTCGAGCGCATCACGCGCCGCTACACGGCCGCGATCATCGACATCCTCGGACCGGACCGCGACGTGCCAGCGCCGGACATGAACACCAACGAGCAGACGATGGCGTGGATCATGGACACCTACTCCATGCACGTCCGTCGCACGACGACCGCGGTCGTCACCGGCAAGCCGATCTCGCTGGGCGGCAGCCGCGGGCGCCACGAGGCCACCGGCCGCGGCGTGATGCTCGTCTGCCGCGAAGCGATGAAGAAGCTCGGCCGGCGCCCCGAGGCCACGACGGTCGTCGTGCAGGGCTCGGGCAATGTGGGCGGGATCGGCGCGCTGCTGCTCCACCGCGAGGGCTACAAGATCGTCAGCCTCTCGGACATGTACGGGACACTCCACAACGATCAGGGCCTCGACGTGCCCGCCGCCCTCGATCACCTGCGCGCCAACAAGACCCTCGAGGGTTTCGGCGAGGGCGACCACATGCCCAACGGCGAGCAGCTCGAGCTCGAGTGCGACGTCCTCGTCCCGGCCGCCACCGAGAACCAGATCACCTCCGAGAACGCGGATCGGATCAAGGCCTCCCTGATCATCGAGGGAGCCAACGGGCCCTGCACCGCCGCCGCCCAGGACATCCTCGTCGACCGCGGCGTGGTCGTCGTGCCCGACATCCTCGCCAACGCGGGCGGCGTCACGGTCAGCTACTTCGAGTGGGTCCAGGACCGCTGGGGCTACTTCTGGACCGAGGACGTCGTCAACTCGCGCCTCGAGCAGATCATGGTCAAGGCCTTCAGCGACGTGGACGGCGTGGCCGAAAGCCACGGCGTGTCGATGCGCGTCGCCGCCTACACGCTCGCCATCGAGCGCGTGGTGAACGTCTACCGCATGCGCGGTCTCTTCGCCTAGAACGCGTCGCGATGACCGACCCGGAACTCCTCGGCTCAGATCTCGATGAGCTGCTCCCCAGCACACCGCTGCTGGACGACGAGACGCCCTTCGCGACGATGATGAGCAGCTTCGACGAGGCTGCCACCGAACTCGGCATCGACGACGCCGAATACGCGATCTTGCGCAAGCCCGACCGCGAGGTGGCCGTCGCCGTGCCGGCCCAGCTCGATGATGGCAGCCTGACGGTATTCGACGGCTATCGCATCCAGCACAACGCGGGACTCGGCCCCTTCCTCGGGCCCTTGCGCCTGCAGCGCGACCTCAAGATCGACGAGCTGCGCGCGATCGCCGGCTGGATGACGTGGAAGTGCGCCGTGCTCAACGTGCCCTTCGGCGGCTCCTCGGGCGGCATCCGCCTCGACCCGCGGGACCACAGCCCCGGGGAGGTCGAGCGCGCCGTCCGCCGCTACACGGCCAACCTGCTGGCCGACGTGGGCGCCGAGCGCGACGTCTTCACCCCCGACGTGGGGACGGACGAACGGGTGATGGCCTGGATCATGGACACAGTCAGCAACCACGCGCGGGTGACCGTGAACGCGGCCGTGACTGGGAAGCCCATGGGGCTCGGCGGCTCTGTCGGCCACGAGGCCGCGGTGGCCCAGGGCCTGCGCGTGATGATTCGCCTGGCGACCCAGCGCTTTGACCTGCCGGTCGGCGGCCTGCGATTCGTGCTCCAGGGCGCGGGCTGCGTAGGCGGCAACCTCGCCCGCTTGCTGCACGCCGACGGCCACCGGGTGTGCGGCATCTCAGACGTCCACGGTGCGTTCTTCGCTCCCGGAGGCCTGGACATTCCCGAGGTCCTCGCCTGGCGCGCAGCCAACGGCAGCCTCGGAGACTGCCCTGGCGACTTCGAGCGCATCACTAACGACGAGCTCCTGCAGCGCCCTTGCCACGTTCTCATCCCTTGTGCGACGGCCAATGCGATCCACTCGCGCAACGCCGGTGGCGTGCAGGCCAAACTGGTCATCGAGGGCGCCCACGGTCCGGTTTCGGCGCGCGCCGACCGCATCCTCGAAGAGCGTGGGATCCCCGTCGTTCCCGACATCCTCGCCAACGGCGGCGGCGTGGTCATGAGCTACCTCGAGTGGGTCCAAAACCGCATGGGCTGGTACTGGATCGGAGCCGTGGTCGACAAGCGCCTGCGGCGCTTCATGACCGAGGCATGGCGCGCCGTCCTCAAGATTCAGCGCAAGCACGACGTTCGCCTGCGCAAAGCCGCAAGCATCGTAGCCGTGCAGCGCGTCGCGCAGGCGGACACCCTCCGCGGGCTCTACGCCTGAACCCAACCGCGGATCAGTCCTCTTTCGAGCCCCTGCTCCCCGACAGCACGTCCCAGGCGAAGCGCAGAGAGAGCACCAAGAGGGTCAGGGCCATCATCGAGCGGGCCACGGGCGCGACCTCGGGCAGGTGGACGAGTTGCACGCCGGCCACGGCTCCCGACGCGCCCCCGAGGCCGAACCAAATCGCGCTCTCGACCTCGATGCGGCCTGCGGCGGCGTATAGCCAGGCCGAGCGCGTGGAGTTCACGACCGCCATCGCGATCGAGCAGGCTCGCACGCCGAGGTAGCCGAGGGCGGGCAGGCCGAAGTAGAGCGAAGGGACGGCGACGAGGCCGCCGCCGATCCCCAAGAGGGGCGAGACGAAGCCCGATCCGAACCCGATGCAAACCACGAGCGCGAAATCCCAGGGGCTCAGGGTCGCGCCGGGCGTCCCTCCCAGCTCACCCGCGCTCCCCCCGAACAGGCGCAGGGCGACGAGCAGGACGAGGATCGCAAACAGCGCCTTCAAGCCCCGCACCGAGACACGCTGCGCGGCGCGGAAGCCGACCTGCGCTCCCGC
Organism: Planctomycetota bacterium; assembly: GCA_002686265.1. Classification (GTDB taxonomy): domain Bacteria; phylum Planctomycetota; class UBA1135; order UBA1135. The sequence continues at coordinate 8,320 of NZBA01000065.1, read as the reverse complement.
CAGGCTGCCGGCGACCAAGGCCGCTACGACAGGCCAGTTCAGGAGGCTCTCGGCGTGAAAGGCCTCCGAGATCGTGGCCGTCAGGGTCGAGGCCGCGACCAACCCCAGGGAGGTGGCGACCGCTCGGCGCATCGGCATGCGGTAGACGTAGTGCAGCACCGGGACAGCGAAGAGCCCTCCGCCGATGCCGCAAACGACGCTCCAGGCCGCAACTACGACGCCGATCAGGCTCAAGCGCAGGCCCGAACCGACGCTCATCGCCCGTCCTCTCGTCCTTCGGTCAGGCGCGCGAACAGGGCGCTCGAAGCGTGGCCCTTGGGATCGCCGCAGATGGCGACCTCGATTCCCAGCTCACGGTCCACGGCGAGCTCCGGAACGGTCTCCACGGTGTAGTCGGTGCCCTTCGCGTGGACGTCGGGGTGCAGGACGCGCAGGGTGGCCTCGAGGTCGGACTCGTCGAAGGCGACGACACGGTCGACGCAGGTCAGGCCGAGCAGGAGTTCGACGCGCTCCCCCAGGGGCGTCGCCGGCCGGCCTCCACCCTTGAGGCACCGCACGCTCTCGTCGGTGTTGACCGCCACCACCAGGAAGTCGCCGCGGGAGCGCGCGTCGCACAGGTAGCGCAAGTGGCCGACGTGCAGCAGGTCGAAGCAACCGTTGGCGAGGACGATCCGCTTCCCCGCGCGCCGCAGGTCGCGCAGCTCGCAAGCCAGGGCCTCGCGCTCGGCCACCGCGCCGCTCACGTGTAGCTCGGGCGGCCCAGGCGCACCGGCGCCGGCGTGGTGGAGAGCGCCGCCTTGAGGTCGGGCCAGGGGCAGACCGCCGTTCCGTTCTCCATCACGACCACTCCGGACGCGGCGTTGGCCACGACCATCGCCTCCGGAGCTCCGAAGCCGCCCGCAAGGGACAGGGTGAAGGCGGCGGCGGCCGTGTCTCCGGCGCCGGAGACATCGGTCACCTCGCCCGAGCCCGAGGCCTCAACGGCCACGCCTTCGGCGGGCAAGCCCTCGCCGAAGAGCGCCATGCCGAGGTTGCCGCGCGTGACCAGCAACCAGCGGCACGCTCCGTCCGCCAGGAGCCGGACGGCCGCCGCCCGCAAGGCCCCTGCGTCGTCGAGGCGTGCTGCCTCGACACCGACGAAGCGCGCCAACTCCTCGACGTTGGGAGTCAGGGCGGTGATGCCGGAGAAGAGCTCGAGATCGCGGCGCGGGTCGAGTACGACCAGCTTGCCGGTCGCCGCCAGCTCGCTCGCAACGGCGCCCACCTCCGAGGCGACCGCGCCGTATTCGTAGTCGGAGATCACGACGGCGTCGAATTCACCGGCGCGCTCGCGCAGTTGGCCGGCGAGTTCCGCACGCGAGGATGCGGGAACCGGCCGCGAAGGCTCCCGGTCGATGCGCAGGACCTGCTGTGGGAAGCGGCGGGAGAGGGCGGCGAGAACGCGCGTCTTGGTGGGCGTCGTCCAGTCAGCGATGTGCGAGAGGCAGGAGATATCGACCTCATCGGCCCCCAGGATGCGGGCCAGCTCCCGCCCGTTCGTATCACGGCCGACGGCGCCGAAGAGACTCACGCTCGGTCCGAGGGCGCGCAGGTTGCGGGCGACGTTCGCCGCGCCGCCGGCGCCGATGCGCTCGGAGAGGTGGCGCAGCACCATCACGGGCGCTTCCCGCGACAGACGGCGGGGGTGCGCGTGGAGGTAGAGGTCAGCGATGGGATCCCCCACCACGGCCACGCGCAGGCCCTGAAAGTCCGGCAGGTCGGTGGGAACCGTCATCCCGACACCTCCACCGCCACGGGCTGCGCCGGCGTTGCTGCGGCCGTGGTCCACTCGAAACCTGTCTCCTCGGTCTCGATCCAGTCGGAGCGGACTCCCATGAAGGCGTTGTAGCGGATCGAGTAGTGCAGTTCACCCGCCACGCGACAGGCTTCACTCAATCCCTCGTCCACGGCACTCATGCGGGGGGTAAACGCCGCCCACTCGTGCGCGTCCATGGCCAGCACGCGCTCGACCCACGGCCGGTAGCGTCCCGCGGCGGGCGCCCCGTGAAAACGGTCGAGGCGCGAGTTGACGAACCACGGCATGAGCTTGCCGAGCTTGGCGATGAGCAGATTCTCCTCGGCCCCGAAGTCGAGGCTGCTGCCGTCGAAGAACGTCCTCAGGGAGGTCACGTCCTCGGGGCGCAGGTGGCCGCCGGAGACCGCGAGGTCGTGGCCGAGGGTGCCGGGGAACGGGAAGAAGTACGAGGTCCGAAAGCGTCCCGGACGAGCCTCCGCCAGCACGTCGACGGTCTCCCAGCGCTCCGCACGCGTCTCCGAGGGCAGGCCGACCATCACGAAGGCGGAACTGTGCAAGCCGTGCTCCTCCGCGCTCGCGACGGTCTCGGTGATGTCGGCGTGGGTCATGAAGCGCCGCAGGACCTCCTTGCGCACACGCTCCGAGCCGGCCTCGATGCCCAACTTGAGGATCTTGCAGCCTGCGCGCCCGAGGGCGGCGGCGACCCGCGGATCAAGGCGCTTGACGTGCGAGTTGACCACGAAGGGAATGCCGATTCCGGCGCGTTCGTAGGCGTCGCAGACGGCGATCGCGTGCTCGACGTCCTGGGTGAACAGGTCGTCGTCGAAGATGAAGGTCTCGATCCCCTCCACGCGCTCGAGCACGCCTCGGATCTCGGCCACCATCAGTTCGGCGGGTCGGTAGCGCAGGAAGCCAGTGTCGCTGGTCGAGCGCCCGAGGTCCTCGCGGTAGCGCTCGAGGATCCTGTGGTTCAAGCAGTACGTGCACAGATACGGACAGCCGCGGCTGGACATCAACCCGAACCAGCCGCGCTTGTCGTCGGTGATGCGCTGGATGTCGAACAGGCCGTAGTCCGGCTCGGGCAAGGTCGTGAGGTCGGGGAACTCTCCCACGGGGTTGCGCACCCAGGCCTCGGCGCTCACCTCGCCCTCCGCATTCTCCGGTCGCACGCCTGCGCGCCAAGAGAGGAAGTTGGGCACGTCCGCGGGCATCCGTCCGTCCGCTACGCGCTCGATCAACTCCAGGAGCGAGGTCTCGCACTCGCCCACGCCCACGTGGTCCCACTCGCCGCAGGCCATCACGCGCTCGGGGACCATCGTCGGGTGTACACCGCCGACGACCAGCGGCGGCAGCGCGGCGCCCCCGGCGGCGGCCCGTGAGCGCAGCCAGCGCGCCAGATCGAGGGCGGCGTCGTACTGCTGGGTCAGGCACGAGAAGCCGATCAGACCCGGCCCCCACTCGCGCACGAGACTCCAGATCTGCTCCCGATCAGGGACCGGCGGGAGGTTCTCGTTCAGGTTCACCAGGCGCGTCTCGTGCCCGGCGCGCTTGAGCACGGCCGAGAGCGAGGCCAATCCGTGGTTGAACCCCATCTGCGTGTACAGGTTGGGGTAGACGAACAAGACGCGCATCAGCCGTCGCGCTCCTTCTCGCCCGCCTCGCCGCGGGCGCGGCGAAGCATCTGTGAGGTCGAGCGCCCGCCAACGAGGTCGGCGAGGACGACGCGCCCGCCGTGCTTCTCGACCCACTCGCGCCCGACGACGCCCTTGTCCGCCCAGTCCCGGCCCTTGACGAGCACATCGGGGTTCACCTGCTCGATGAGGTTCGCGGGCGTGTCCTCCTCAAACAGTGTCACCGCGTCCACCATCTCGAGCGCCGCCAGGATCGCCATGCGATCCCCGACAGCGTTGATCGGCCGCTCGGGCCCCTTCAGGCGCCGCACGCTCTCGTCGCCGTTGACCCCGACCAGGAGCACGTCCCCCTCGTCGCGCGCGGCGCGCAGGTACTCCACGTGCCCGACGTGCAGCAGATCGAAGCAGCCGTTGGTGAACACGATGCGCTTGCCCTGCTCGCGCCAGACCGCCAGCAGGTCGTCCAGCTCGGCGCCGGTCACCTCCTTGCCGCCTCCGCCCGCGGTTTCCCGCAGGCGCATGCGCAGCTCCGCGCGGGTGACGGCGTTGGTCCCCAAGCGTGCGACGACGATCCCCGCCGCGTGGTTGGCGAGGCGCACGGCGAGGGAGACGTCGAGGCCCGCCGCCAAGTAGAGCGCGAGGTGAGCGACGACCGTGTCGCCCGCGCCCGTCACGTCGAACACCGCCCGCGCCTGGGCCGGGACGTGCCCGCCCTTGCCGTCGGTCGTGCGCCACAGGATGCCGTCGGCGCCCAGAGTGATGATCGCCAGGTCCAGATCGGCGAGATCGATCAACTCGGCCGCGGCCAGGGCGGCGGCGGCACGATCGGGGAGTGGTCGTCCGACGGCCTCCTGCGCCTCCGCGCGATTGGGCGTGATCAACGTCGCGCCGGCGTAGCGCGTGAAGTCGGCGCCCTTGGGGTCGACCAGGATCGGGATCTCGCGGCCCCGCGCGCCGCGCACGGTCCCGATGATCTGAGTGATGATCTGCGGTGTCAGCACGCCCTTGCCGTAGTCGGAGAGGACCACCGCGTCCGCCTCGGGCAGACGCTCGGCGACCTGCACCTTGATCTGAGCCAGGGCCGCCGCCGAGACCGCGCGCGTGTCCTCCCAGTCGACGCGCATCATCTGCTGGACGCCGCTCACCAGGCGCGTCTTGCGGATCGTCATGCGCGAGTCATCCACGACGAGGCCCGAGGAGTCGACGTCGATCCGGTCGAGCTTCCCCCGCAACTCGACGCCCGCCTCGTCGTCACCGATGACGCCGACGAGGTCCACGACCGCCTCCATGTTGCGCAGGTTGGCGGCCACGTTGCCCGCGCCGCCGAGAAGGGACTCGGAGGTGCGCGCCGCGACGACCGGGATCGGAGCCTCGGGCGAGATACGCGTAACGTCGCCGCTCACGTAGCGGTCGAGCATCAAATCACCCACGATCACGATCCGCGGGCGCCTCAAGCCGCGCAGGGCCTCCTCGAGCTTGCGGCCCTCGTTCACGGCGCGGATCCTCTCCAACCCGCGGCCTCCAGCTTGGCCAAGATCGCCATTCGCAAGAGCGGCAGCAGGATCTCGTGCTGGCCGAGGATCGAGAGGCCGCGGCCGGGAGGACGCTGGACGACGTTCGTCTCCGCTCGGTACTGCCGCAGCATGTCGAGGTTGGCGGTCGTCATGTGCGAGAGGTCGGTGCCGAGGTTGAGCGCCACGCTGACCGCCTTCAGAAAGGCCTCGGGGAGGACGACGGCACAGCCGACGTTGATCCAGACTCCCCCGTCGAGGTCACAGACGAAGCGGCAGAGGTGGCGGAAGTCGATCATCGACGCCTCGCCGATCCGCGCGCCGTCCGCCTCGGGGTGCATGTGGACGATGTCGGAGCCGATGCAGGCGTGCACGGTGACGCCGATCCCCAGGCGGATCGCCTCGGCGCAGACCGACAGGTCGCGGTGGGGCGCTTCGCTCGCCGCGAGCAGACGACCGAGGCCGCGGCCGAATCCCGCCTCCTCGCCCTCCTCGGGCCGGCAGCCGATTTCGGCCGCCCGTGCCAGTGCCGCGCCCGTTTCCTCGGCGAAACCGAACTCGCCGCGCGGCAGCTGCTCGGCCACGTCCTCGGAGGTCCGCCCGCAGGTGGCGATCTCGAAGTCGTGGATCGCTCCGGCACCGTTGGTGGCCACGTGGTCGATCACTCCACGGCGCATCAGGTCGATCAGCAGCGGAGCGAGCCCCACCTTCAGCACGTGGGCGCCTAGGGCCACGGCCACGGGGCGGTCGGCGAGGCGCGCGGCGACGATGCGATCGACGAGCTCCTTCAGCCAGCGCCCGGCGTAGATGTCCGGCAAGGAGTCGAAGAAGCGCGCGAAGTCCGCGACGGGTTCGGGGACGGCACAGAAGTCCTCGATGCCGACCAGGCTCTCCCGCTCGGCGAGGGGGTAGGTCGTGACTTCCGCCATGCGCGGAAAGGGGTCCAGCTTGGGGTCGAGGGCGCTCATCGGGGCCACGGGGTGGGGCGGAACCGGCGGAGGATCGCCTTTGGGGGCGCCTTTGGAAAGTCCCGGCCCTCGAATCCCGCCTCGAGAGCGGGAACGGGCCTACGCTTCCTCCGGCGCGGCGGCGGGGACGCCCTTGTAGCGGTCGTGCAGCCACAGGTACTGCTCCGGCCGCGCCAGGATCAGAGCCTCCATCTCGGTGTTGACCAGGGCGCAGATTCCCTCGGTCGAGAGGCCGGCGAGCTCCTCGGGAGCAACGAGGCGGCTGAAGACCAAGTCGTATCGGAAAGGCCGCTCGGTCTGGTAGCAGGCCGAGAACAACAGGGGCACGCCTAGGCGCCGGGCGAGCACGGCGGGGGTGCGTTCGCAGGCCGCGGGTCGCCCGAAGAAGGGTGCTTCGACCGAGCGCCCGGCGGCGCGCTGATCGAGCATCATCCCCACCCACGCGCCCTCCGACAGCAGGGTCGCCACGCGTGCGATCCCCGACCGGCGCGGGACGATGCCCACGCCGCGCCGCTCGCGCAAGGCGAGCATGTGGGCCGAGAGCGGGCGGTTTCGGGGCGGGCGCGAGATGGCGTGGAAGGGCCGCAAGCCGGCCGCCGGGTAGGCGGCGCAGGCGGCCTCCCAGTCACCGACGTGGGGCGTGATCAGGATCCCGCCGCGCCCGCCGGCGAGGGCGGCTTCCAGGCCGTCGCAGGAGGTGACGGCGAAGTGCTCGGCGGCGGTGTCGACGCCGACGCGCCGCTCGAAGGCGGCGCTGTTCAAGCTGAGGCGGAAGAAGTGGCGCCAGGCTTGCAGCACGCGCGTTCGCTCGACCTCGGCACTCGGCGCGGGACCGAGGGCCTGCTCTTGGAACTCCCGTGCGATGCGCGAGCGCTCGCCGTCGAGGCGCTGCCCGATCCTCGCGAACCCCTCGACCAGTAGATCGCGCACAGGGTCGGGCAGGCGGCCGGCGACGGCGAGGACGGCGCGCGCGAGCGCGTACTCCACCCAAGCCGCGGGCGTATTGCGCTTGCCGAGAGCGCGCGGTTCGCTGGCGGGAGCGGCGGTCATCGAATCAAGGCCCGGCTCAGCCGGGCAGGCCCGCGTGCAGGGCGGCGCGCCCGGGCGGCAGGGCGTCGAGCAAGGCATCGAGAAGGGCGGCGCCCTCGAGCAGCGTGAACTCGATGTCGAGGACGAGGAAGGGGACGGACGCAGAGGTCAACTTCACGGCGTCCTTGGCGGTTACCAACAGGGTCTCGCCCTCGCGCGCGAGGTCCGTGAGGTCGGAGGGTGCGAAGGGATGGTGATCGCCGAAGGCGTGCAGGGCGACGATCACGGCGCCGAGGGAGCGCACGGTGCCGGCGAAGGCCTCGGGGTTCGCGAGCCCGCAGACCAGGCGCACGGGCCGGCCCCGGAGCCAGTCGAGGGGGCGCTCGCCCCCGATGCCGCGCAGGCGCACCGGGCGGTGGGCGGCGCGCGCGAGAGGCACGGCTGGGGCGATCGCGTGCAGGTCGTCGGTCAAACGCTCGAGGGTGGCCACGCTCACCTGATCGGCGCGGGTCACGATCGCGGCGTTGGCCCGCCGCAGACCGGCGGGGCGCTCGCGCAGCAGACCGCGGGGCAAACACAGGCGCGGCGGCTCGCGCTCGCCCCCGAGCGGAAGACCGAAGGGGCGCGTGGCGTCCACGAGCACGAGATCGAGGTCGCGCGCGAGGCGCCGGTGTTGGAACCCGTCGTCGAGGATCACAACCTGCGCGCCGCGCTCGACGAGCTCCCTGCCGCCCCGCAGGCGATCGGGGTCCTGCTCCTGCAGGGCGTCGGGAACCTCGCGCGCGATCAGGCGACCCTCGTCGTTGAGCTGTTCGGTGCCGCGGCGGAAGCCGCGCGAGAGGATCCCCGGCGTGCGCCCGCGGCGCAGGAGCTCGCGCGCGAGCCAGATCACCGCCGGGGTCTTGCCAGTGCCGCCGACGGTCAGGTTGCCGACGCTCACGACCGGCACGTCGAGTCGTCCGACGCGCTTCCAGCCCCGATCGTAAGCGGCGTTGCGGGCGCGGGTCAGGCTGTCGTAGAGCGCGCTGGGAATGCGCAGCCACTCGAGCGCCCCGCCGCGCCCGGCGAGCCGCTCGGACGCCCTCACAGGGAGGCGGTCGGGGTTTCCTCGTCGGGGATCAGCTCGATCAAGCCGCGCTCCATCTCGAGGAAAGCGATCCTGATCGGGTTCTCTTCGCGTGTCTCGATCAGGGGCGAGGCACCGCGGATCAACTCGCGCACGCGCTTCTGCAGGAGGGCGGTCTTGTGGAACGAGCCACAGACGGATTTCTGCAGGCGCTGGGGGAGGGTTTGTTGTTCCATGGGCTTCGATTCCCCGCGCCTGGGCAAGGGGGGAAGGTACGGGGGGAAGGCGACGGGGGAAGGCGACGGGGGAAGGCGACGGGG
>NZBA01000064.1 GCA_002686265.1 Planctomycetota bacterium | reverse complement strand
TATCGGTGCACCCGTCCCAATAGGCTGCCCGGTCTCGATTCACATAATATCCCGCCTTTTGATGTCCTATCCCCAACTGACGCACCAATGCACCTTTGATGTCATAGATCCGCACCTGCACCTCTGCATCGGTAGCCAACTGGTAGGGTATCCACGTCTCAGGATTGAATGGATTCGGATAGTTGGGCAACAGCTTCGTTTCTGTGACGAGTGGTTTCGCCAGCCATGCACGGAGAAAGTCGATAGCCATCTCTACACCGGGTGATCTCTCTGTCATCGTTTCCAGCTCAGCCAACGCATGACGGGCGCGTTGGAACACGGCCTGATTGACTGCCCAATCGATAGCCGGGGGCGCAGCACCAACAGCTTCTTCCCCGAAGTGCGATGCAACGCGAACCAGGTCAAACAGATTGACCGTCCCATCACCATTGACATCACCACTGAGGGTGCCGCCTGTTTGTCCGAACTGTGATGCCACCAGTACCAGGTCAAACAGGTTCACGACGCCATCGAGGTTGAGATCTTCGGGTGGGAACTCAACATCGACGTAAGTGTAGCCGCCATCAAGGAAGCCGACCTTCCTATCCACATTCCTGACCACGACGAACTTTGCCCCTTCGGTGTGCTGTGGTGTGGTGAAGGTGATATGCGTTGGCGTCATTGCTGTTACGTCCGCCTCAACGTCCCCAATGACCACGGAGACGCCGGGGATAAAGCCTTTGCCCGCGATGGTAGCGATTTGTCCTCCCGTCAGTGGCCCCCGGTTCGGCGTGATTGCGGTGATGGTGGGTGGGAAAGGGGTAGGATAGAGGAACTTCCCGGCAAAAACAGTGAAGTCGATGCTGGGCGAGTCGATCAAGATATTATACTCGCCCGGTGTTCCCGGGGGGGTGATTCCCGAAATCACGGTGCTGTTGATGACTTGCAGGTCAGTCAATGGTTTGCCCCCAATGGTGACAATCACATCCGGGGGGAATCCGGTGCCGGACATGGCGATGGGTTCACCGCCAGCGACACTGCCTTCTTGCGGGGAAATGATCGTCACCCGGATGCCCACGCCGGTAGTATCGTAAGCTTCAACGGACGAAGTGAGTCGAGACCCGCCAATGGCATAGATTATCCCATTGACGGCGCTAGTAGATAGCCACAGCCTAGCTGTTGGCATATCCGCTTTGGGTTCCCAGACGTCAGTTGTGGGGTCATACATCTCGACCGTCTGTAAGTTAGCCCCCCGCCTTGGCGAACCGCCAATCACGTAGATTTTCCCCGCCACCTTGCTAATCCCGAAAGCCCCCCGTGGCGTTGGCATATCCGTTCCCTGCTCCCAAGTATCGGTCGCCGGATCATACACTTCGACAGTGGCAATCCCAGATTCGCTAACAGCTCGCGCTCCCTGCCGCCACCCGCCAATGACATAAATCTTGCCGTTGACAACCGGTGCATTGTTGGCGAGAGTCCTCGGGGTTGGCATATCCGTTCTTCTTTCCCACGTATCGGTGCGCGGGTCGTAAACTTCGACCGTGGAAAGATCCTTCCATGGATTGCCCTCTGTGGTGTAATCCGGTCCCTCCCCTCCCCCAATGACGTAGATTTCGCCATTAACCATCGCTGTGGCGGGATCGAATCTTCTGGTCGGCATATCCGCTTTTGTCTCCCAGCTATCGGTTGTTGGGTCATACACTTCTACCGTTGAAAGCGTCGTTAGCAATGATTCGATGAACCCCCCGATGGCGTAGATTTTTCCACCTGTGGCAATCGTGGAGAGGCCATCCCTTGCCGTCGGCATATCGGATTTCCGTGTCCAGGTGTCCGTCGCGGGGTCGTATGCTTCGACAGTCGAAACAACGCTTCCATGAGCGACCCCCCCAATGGCATAAATCTTCCCATTCACCGCGGTGGTGCCGAGAATGGCTCTCGCGGTCGGCATGTCGGCTTTTCTCTCCCAGGTGTCAACCTGTGCGACGCTGAGGATGAAACTGGCGAATAACCGTGTTGTGAATCTCAGTTCAATTCTGATGGCCTGATGTCTCATCGTCCCCCTCCCGTTGTCGTAATGCCCCATAGCTATGTTCATCTTCCGTCGATAGTGCGTCTCGTCGTTCGTGAGCAGTCTGGCTCCCTTGGTTCATTGTACCTTCACAACCACGACGGTCATATCGTCATCTCTTTGGGCGCTATCCCCACCGAAAGCCATCGCGTCGTTGGGAATCACATCGACCATCCCTGTCAGTCGGGTATGTCAGCCAGATCCTGGTAACTTGTTCGTGACCCCAAAATAATTCCTCGGCGTTGTCGCGGAATATCTCTTCGATGAGCGCGGGAATGATGCACCGACACCGTTTTTTGACGACATCTTCGTCGGTGTGCGGGGTAGTTCAACGACGTTCAAAGTACAACCCTGTTGGCGGGAGGCATTATCGATCGGGAAACCGGCGCCAGCAGTCTCGGCGTCGAAGCCAGCCGACGTCTCAAAGACAGTTGGACGCTTGAGGGCGAAATCCGCGGTGTTCCGGGCACAAAGGAAACCGACCCGTTGCACGGGTTGCGGAAAGACACTTATATCCAGATGCAACTGAAGCGCCATTTCTGACTGAGATTTCCCATCTATCCAGCGGCAAGTGCTTCATCGAGAATCTGCTTCAGCCGTGCCGTCTCGCACTTGAAGTCCCAGCCAGCGTCCAGAAGATCTGGATTTGTAACAAACTCGACGCAAACGACGCCGTTATAGTTGTCGGCTTTGAGCTTGCGGATGATACGACCGAAGTCAATGGTACCTTCGTCCGGGCGAGCCTGAAATGCACCCGGCGCCGATTGCTTGGCGTGGAAGTGCCGCGCATAGGGGTGCAGCACCTCAATCTCGTCATGGCTGAGTCCCAGTTGTACCTGGTGGGCGTAATCCAGCGTAAGTCCGAGCCCCGGCACGGCTTCCACGAGCTTGATGGCGTCCGCTGGCTGCTCGGCGATAGATCCGACGCACGGCTCGATGTTACACTGCAGATCCTTTTCCCCCGCCATTGCCGCCATCGTACGCAGCTCCTTGACGGAGGTATCGAATGCCTGCTGCGGTGTTTGACCGAGGTCGTCGTGCACATGCCCGGGGATCATCATGACGCTTTCAAAGCCTGCCTTCTGCGCAAAGGTCGCCATCCCCTCAAACATGCCGCGAGTCCATTGACGCACTTCCGGATCAGGGTGATTGATCGGCTTTCCGAAGTGCATGATAAACAACTCGGAGATCTCCAGACCGTGTTCCTCCATAACGCGACGCAGCCGCTTTGCCTGTCCCTCGGGATCTTCTACAGCCTCCTGGGGCAGGATCTGATGGTAATTGTTCCATCCAGCTCCCACATCCACAAGAGTGAAGCCAATCTCCCGCACCACCTCCACTGATTCTTCCAGTGTCAGATCGCCGAAACTGAATGTTGCTCCCGCTATTCGTATCATTATTATTTCTCCCGTGAATATAGTCCATTCTCTCGTCGGAGTTGCTAAGAGATTATAGCACAATTTCGAAAAAAACGATACAGAAAGCCGTCTCATTGGCCTCCCAACAGATTCACAAGCGTGGGTAAGTGCTGCGATCTCCCCAGTTTGGCTTGCAGAAAGACGAATCGGGCCTCTGATGCCGTGTAGAAGTGAAAGCGCCGCAAGTGGGGGATGACCCCGTTATGCTGTAACGTCTTTCCACAGGCGCACCTCCAATCGCGTGGCTGCCACATACCATGTCGGCCATGACTCCCTTCGACTTCGACCGGGCGCAGTACCGTGATATCCGGCGGAAGGAGAAACAGTTGCTCTGTCATGATAACCTCCAAAGGAGTGGGGCAGGTGTGTAGTATGCCTGCCCCGGTAGCTGATGGATCGCGTGTCATGAGATGGCCTTGTCAAGGATGCGTTGCAGGTTATCATTGTCGAAGCGTCCAATCGCGTTGGCCAAATTCTTCCACGCTTCCCACGTTTCCTCCTGCCACACATCCCTCTGACGTGGCTCAACGGCCAAGATTTCACGACAGAACGCATCGAAGTCCATCTGCCAAAAGAGCTTGCCGAGCCCGTCTCGAAACGCTTGGGCATCCATATCTACCACCTCCTTCTTGTGGCGTCAGTAATCCTCGGGTCGAAAATACGTAATCCCTTCCCCGTCCTCTATGACCCAGACCTTCTTCGCTTCAATCACCCGCAGCTTCCGATACCCGTCGTCTTGGGGATCGGGCTGACCTAACAGCCGAATCCCGGTTTTGGCGATGATTTCCCTTAACTGTGGCGCATCGGCGTATTGCTCATGCAATGCGCGGGTAAAACAGACATCGTACCGCCGACCTTTGCAGGTGAATTGGTATGGGACAAGGACGCCATCGTCGATAGCGTCCTGTCGGGTATACACCGAAATCGGCACCCATCGGGCGTCCTCCGAAAGCGGATCTCCCTCGGGCGCATAATCATCAAACATACCACATCTCATCTTTCTCTCCTTCCTCCGATTCATTCGGATTCAAAACAGATGATGCGGGGGGCGGACAGGAGGCACACCATGCGCCCCCTGATCCGCAGTCCCCATTAACTCGCCTCCTGAAGTATAGGTTGCATATCGCCAGGAGCATCAATGCTTGGGCCTTCGTCCATTGGCCGTTCTGAACTGGGACAACAGCGAGGATCTGGTCCAGCGTCTCCGGAGGCCAATCAGTTAAAAAAGCTGACAGCGGTTGTGATGCAGACGGCGGGATGGCCGGTGTTGAAATGCGGGGTTTTCAGTGACCGGCGGTGCGATCTGTGAAGGAAAAGGGCGGGGAGGTTGAGCCGTCGGCGCGGCAGGGGCTGAAAATGGGCAGACGTCCCCTATCGTCGCCAGCAGGTCTCACTGGCGAGGAAACGTCCATCGCGCCGGTGGCGGTGTTTATGCGGCTTGGCGAGAAACAGCCGACGGGTTGACTGCCTTCTGCTTCAGATGGGCGACAAGCGTTAACGGGTCATCGTTGCCCTGCTTTTTCTCTTGAGCGAGCCACGCTTTGGCATGTTCGACCATCGAGACCAGATAAAGCCGAACGAGGAAGTGCGATGCGTTTCGGCAGACGCGGCGTCCCAATTGGTAGGTCTCCTTCTTCTGAGAGTTACTCCGTTCACAGCCGGTTCGCAAGTTCATCAGTTGCTTGAAGCTCTCGGAACTTCTTGGTATAGGCGGATAGAGTCGGGGATCCTCATCGGTCTTGACGTAAACGACCGGCCCCATTTTCGTTTCCGCCTGACAGAGGACACCGTGCGGACATTCGTCGATGTGAGTGGTCCAAACCTGCTTGCCGTCTCGGCGCGTGGGTCGTTTGACCGGACAATTATAGGTCGTCCGATGCCTCTTTTTCGTGTGGGCATGGCGTCTCATCTTTACCCCCGCCGGACAGATCGGAATGCCTTGCTCATCGACCTGTTCGGCGGTACCGGTCGGGGCGGGAGAGACAGCGCCTCTCGGATTGAGTGCAATGACGGGGGTTATCTCGGCGTCGATGAGATACTGGTAAATCCCCAATGCGTCATGTCCGGCATCATAAACGCCGGAGGCGATCTTCATCTCAGGTCGATGGTCTGAGATGGCTTTCCGGAGGCGAGAAATACTTTTCAGCGAGAGGGTCATGTCGGTTTCCGACGCGGGCCCCACCGTGATGTGTAGCGGCAGATCATGTCCCTCGGTTGAGACCACATGCTGATAGAAGGTGTGTCCGAAGTAATAACAATCGCGATAGGAGTCATACCCCCAATTAGCGGTGTTATCGGTGTAAAGTCGCGGGTGGTCACACCGAAAAATCCCCTGGGCGCGGCAGTCGCAGGTCGGTTTGCCGTTGGGGTTGGCCCCAGATAGCAGAGCCGACCCATCGCCGGCAATGGTCAGTTGGGACAGATCTCCGAGCAGTCCACGGTCGGCCGACGGCAGAATCGCGCAAGAGAACAGCATATCCTCCAGCCGCTTTTGGAGGTCGTTTGGTCGGGGTTTGTCGGCATTTTGCAACAGCTCGGATGCCAGTCGGCGCGTCACCGAGTCGTTGGCCGTGGCATCCGTTAAGGCGTCCTGTTGACGTTGATGCTTCTCCGACAGGAGATTGCGTGAATGAAGACCTTTCCTCAGACGGGATAGTTTCATCCGATGCGGACATGGCGGCTGGTAGGGTCCATCTTCGAGGCGATCGATAAATAGGTAGAAGGTCCCCGCTGCTGGGGTTTCCTTGGGAGAAAAACCCGCAATACGAGCCAGTCGGGGTCTCTGCTTGAGCTGTTTTGCCCACTGGGGGATACTCTCAATCTTGAGTAGGATCATTAGCAGCAACGCCCGCAGCATGGTTATCGGGTCATAGGGCGGTCTGCCTCTTGGGGTGGGTGCATAAAGCGAGTCCAGGATCGCCCGCGCCGGTTCGAGAGAAAGTGACAGCAGAACCAACGCGGCATCCAGCCAGTCATCGGACAGTTTCCTTGACCGCCGCTTGAGCCATTTGGTAAGGTGTTTACATAGTGAGGTCGTATACCTCACGTGAGTGGCGCTCATGACAAAACCTCCGTTGTAAGGGTTTTCCGCGTGAGAATGCGGTGAGCGCCAGTTTATCATACG
>NZBA01000063.1 GCA_002686265.1 Planctomycetota bacterium | reverse complement strand
GTAGCCGGCGATCTTGGTGTCGACGCCGGTGCCGCCGCACATGGTCACGACGGCGTCCCCGTCACAGTCCGGCGTCCAGTCGAACCACACGTCGTTGTTGACGCCCGAGGTGCCGAAGGCGAAGCAGAGACTGTTGCTCTGCCCCTCGCCGCCCGTGGTGGCCGCGCCGTTGTCGAAGGGGAAGTCCCCCTGGCCGGAGACGGCGGTCGGAGCGGCGCAGTCGTCGCCACCAGTCCCGAGCCAGCCGCCCGAGGTCGAAGCAGCCGCCGCCGACTGGAACAGCCCACTGCTCTGGGCGGCCTGCTTGTGGGCGAGGGCTTGCGCACTCTGAGGTTTCTGGGCCCGAACACCGCCGGCCCCCGGAGCGGAGCCGATCTGCGCGCTGGCAGGCATGAAGGCGGCGCCGGCAAGGGCCGCGATGGCGAGGAAGGAGGTTCGCATCTGTGTCTCTCTCTGAAGTAGGGGTGGGGCCGGAGATGGCACCGGGGAATCGAATGGTCCCGTGGGGATGGTCTCTCTGTCCACAGTCGGCTGGCGGGCCCACACGCCCGCAGGAGTCGAATCCGACCGTGGCACGAGTTCCTAGGGTAGGGGAAGGGCAGAAAAGTGGTGGAGAATCTCCGGAAATGCTGTAGCCACGGGGTTTGCACGCTTCCGAGGCTCCTCCGGCTCGCACCCCGAGGCCTCGGCCTCTCACAGACCCCAACGCCCCGTCACGGTCGGGCTCGCCTACAATCCCGGCGATGGATCCCCCCCCGCCCGATGCTCCCGGGCCCCGCCCCTGGGAGAACCGCGCCAGCCGGCACGGAGACTCCCTGGTCCTCTTCCGCCCGCGCTGGGACACCCTGATCCACCCGCGCTCGCAGGAACCGTTCGAGCGCCTCGTGCTCGAGGCGCCCGACTGGGTCAACGTGCTGGCGGAGACCACCGAGGGCGATCTCGTGCTCGTGCGGCAATACCGGTTCGGGTCCGCGTCGGTCACGACCGAAATCCCCAGCGGCGTGGTGGACCCGGGGGAGGACCACGGGGACGCGGCGCGCCGGGAACTGCGCGAGGAGACCGGCTACAGTTCCGAGCGCTGGACCTACCTCGGGCACGTCGATCCCAATCCGGCCTTCCTCGACAACCTCTGCCACCAGTGGCTGGCGGAGGAGGCCGTCCTGACCCACGAGCAGGACCTCGACCCCGGGGAGGACATCGAGGTCCTGACGCGCTCCCCCGAGGAGATCCGGCACTGGGTGCGGGAGGGACGCATCGACAACGCCCTGGTGCTGACCGCCCTGGCGCGCGTGCTGGACCTGCGCCGGGGCAGCACCTGAGAGAGGGCGCGCGCGGCTCCTTCCCCCGTCCGTCCCGACGATGACACTCGGCCCCATGCAGCGCACGCGCTTCGCGATCGTGGGCGGTGGGATCGCCGGTGCCGCCACGGCCTGGGCCCTGGCCGAGAGCGGCGAGAGCGATGTCGTGCTGCTCGAGGCCGAGGAGCAGCTCGGAGCCCACTCCACGGCTCTCAATGCGGCCATCCTGCGTGTCTGGTGCCCGTCCGAGGCCGCGACGAGCCTGGCGCAGCAAAGTGCGCGCTTCCTCGCCTCCCCGCCCGAGGACTTCGCCCCCGTCCCGCTGCTGGCTCCCTGCGGCACGGTCCTCGTGCCCGCCGATCCCACGCCCTCCTCCCTGGAGCGCTGGCTCGCCGCGCGCCCGGCCGGAGCCGTCGAGCACCTCGACGAGGCCGACCTGCGCGCGCTCCTGCCGGCTTTCACCGGCCGCGCCCAAGGGGGGGTCCTCCTGCGCGAGGAGGGCCGCATCGACGTCGCGGCCCTGCTCGACGGTCTCGTGCGCGGCGCGCGGCGCGCGGGGGTGCGCCTGCGGACCGGCGCGCGCGTAACCGCGCTCGAGGTCGGCGACGGTCGGGTGGACGGCGTGGTCCTCGAGGACGGGGAGCGTCTGAGGGCCGCGCGCGTCGTCCTGGCCGCCGGGGCCTGGGCCGGCGCCCTCGCCCGGGCGGCGGGCTCGAGAGTCCTCCTGCGCCCCACGCGCCGCCACCTCCTGGTGACCGGCCCCGATAGGAACGTCGACCCCGCCGGTCCCGTGCTGTGGTCCGACGCCGACGGCTTCTACGCCCGGCCCGAGAGCGGCGGTTGGCTCCTGTGCGCCTGCGATCAGAGCGCGGTCGATCCCGACAAATGGGAGGCCGACGAGAGCGTTCGCGAGCGCATCGCGGAGAAGACGGCGCACCTGTTGGCCCCCGCCGCCGACGCCGGCGCCGCCCACTTTTGGGCCGGCCTGCGCACCTTCGCCGCCGACGAGGAATTCCTGATCGGAGCGGATCCCGACGTCGCGGGCCTGGAGTGGGTCGCCGCCCTGGGGGGCCACGGAATCTCGAGTGCCGTGGGCGTGGGACGCCTGGCGGCCGACCTGCTCCTCGGGCGCGAGCACGACCCCGCCCTCGCGCGGGCGGTCGCTCCCGCCCGAGGCTCCGCCGCGGCCCTCAGCCCGTGAGGCCCTCGGCCGCCGCCCGCACTCCGGCCAGGTCCGTCTTGCCGCTGCCGAGGGCGGGGAGGCTCTCGACCTCGAAGTAGCTGTCGGGCCGAGGCTGAAAGAGGAGCGGCACCTCGCTCGCCGAGAGGCCAGCGACGAGCCGTTCGCGTTCGAAGCCCAAGGGCGTGTGAAGCACGACCAGGCGCTCTCCGCGGCGTGCATCGGCGACGGCGGTCACGCACAGCCCGGGCGCGTCCTGGGGGGCGCCCCCACCCTCGGCGTGCAAGGCCCGCGTCAGCTCGTCGAGGACGCTCTCCACCTGTCCGTGGGGCACCATCTCGCCGCCGATCTTGCTGAAGCGCGATCGCCGGTCGGTAAGGGTCAGGAAACCCTCACGATCGAGTCGGCCGACGTCGCCCGTGTCGTACCAGCCCTCGCTCAGGACCTCCGCGCTCAAGTCCGGGCGGTTGAGGTAGCCCCCCATCACACTCGGGCCGTGGACCTCGATCGAGCCGTCGCGGCCGGGAGGCAAGCTCGCCCCCGAGTCGGGATCGACGATGCGCACGCTCACTCCAGGGATCGGGCGCCCCACGCTGCCCGGCGAGCTGCCACTCTGGCGGTGGCCCTCCTCGCCGCGGTCGGGGTGGTTGACCGCCACGACGGGCGAGAGCTCCGTGCAGCCGTAGCCCTCGAACAGGCGCCCGCCGAGGGCCTCGCGCCAGGCATCGGAGAGGGCCGGCGGGAGCCTCTCGGCGCCGGCGATGGCCATCCTCACGCTCGCGATCGATTCGCGCTCGAACCGGCGCATCCACAGCTGGTAGAAGGTCGGAGTGGCGAGCAGGATCGTGAGCCGCTCCTCGGCGCACAGGCGCGCCACGACCGCGCCATCGGTCGGCCGTGCGTGGTAGCAAACGCGCGCGCCGCGACAGAGCGGTGCCCAGAGCGTGACGTTGTAGCCGAAGACGTGGAAGAAGGGCAGCACGCCCAAGACGCGGTCGGACGGCCCGAGCTCGACCGTGTCCGAAAACGCGTGCAGGTTGGCGAGCAGGTTGCGGTGGCTCAACACGACCCCCTTGGGCGCGCCGGTACTGCCGCTCGAGAACAGGATCGTCGCCGGCTGCGAGGCGTCTTCGACTGGCAGCACCAGGCGCGCGAGCAGGGCACCCGGCAGGAAGGAGCCGACCAAGGCGTACAGCTTGTCGAGCGGGCGCACCAACTCGGCCACCGACTCCAGATCGACGGTCGCCTCCTCGGTCGCGGGCGAGCCGCTGCCGAGGGCCTCGAGGAAGCGCGGCGAGGTGAGCACGACCTCGAGGCCGGCGGTCTCGATCGAATCGGCGAGGGCGGCCGGCCCGAGACTGTAGTTGAGGTTGACCGTCACCCGGCCGGTGAGGGAGACCGCCAGATTGGCCACGGCCCCGGCCGCCCCCGGCGGCAGGTAGAGGCCGATGCGCTCGACCCCAGCGAAGCGACGCTCGATCACGCGGTGCAGGGCCAGGGCCTTCTGCAGGACCTGTCGGTAGGAAAGGCGCGCGCCCATCGTGTCGACGATCGCCAGCCGGCGTGCGTGGCGAGCCGCGGAACGCAGGAACAGCTCCGGGAGGTTCGCACAGCCGCTCCACTGGGAGGCGCGCGCATCGCCGAGGAGGGTCTGGACGTGCTGGCGCACCTCCCAGGCGGGCGTGTCGCTCGGGAGCGGGGCCCCGAGCCGGACGCGCACACGCCGCCGCCACGGGCTCGGCAGCCTGCGCAGGGCACGGCCGCCCTGGAAGCTGAAGACGCTGCCCCACAAGCCGTCGAGCGCCATCGGGACGAGGGGCACGCGCGCCCTGCGGGCGATGCGCTCGCAGCCGCGGGCGAAGCCCATCACGTTGCCGGTACGGGTGATCGCGCCCTCGGCGAAGATGCACACCACTGCACCCTGGGAGAGCAGGCGCGAGACCGCGACGATCGCGGCCCGCTTCTGGGCGGTCGTGTCTTCCGACGAAATCGGGATCGTCCCCATCAGGCGCGCGAAGCCACCGATGACCGGGAAGCGAAGGAAATCCCGGAACATCATGAAGCGTGGCCGGCGCGAGCTGGCGACGCCGACGAACAGCGGGTCGATGTAGGAGAGGTGGTTGCAGACGAGCAGGACGCCGCCCTCGGCCGGGAGGTGCTCGGCGCCCTCGACGCGCACCCGGTAGAACAGCCGCGTCAACGCCAGGAATACGAAGCTGACGAATCCGGCCCACGCGCGGTACAGGAGCCCTCGATGGGGATCGCCCTGGGCGGACGGCTGGCTGGGAGCGGACTGCGGCATGGTCCTCGGTGCTGGAGTGTACGCACTGCCGGCCGCTCAGGCAGGCCTGGGCGCCTGCCGGGCTGGCCTCACCCCGTGCCGAGTTCCTCAGACTCCGCGGCGGCGAGGGCCGCCGCCTGCTCCTCCTCCCGGTCACTCCCGTAGAGAGCCTTCCCGCCGGCGCGGAACTCCTCGGACTTGGCCTGCATGCCGATCGCGAGGGCCTGCCCGTCTTCCAGACCCTGCTCGCGGGCGAAGCGCCGCACGTCCTCGGTGATCTTCATCGAGCAGAAGTGCGGGCCGCACATCGAGCAGAATTGGGCCTGCTTGGCGGCCGGCGCGGGTAGCGTCTGGTCGTGATAGGCGCGGGCCGTGGGGGGATCGAGCGAGAGGTGGAACTGGTCCTCCCAGCGGAACTCGAAGCGCGCCTTGGAGAGGGCGTCGTCCCGCTCGCGAGCCTTGGTGTTGCCGCGCGCGATGTTCGCCGCGTGGGCCGCGATCTTGTAGGCGATCACGCCCTGCTTGACGTCCTGGGCGTCCGGCAGACCCAGGTGCTCCTTGGGGGTCACGTAGCACAGCATCGACGTCCCGTACCAACCGATCATGGCCGCGCCGATGGCCGAGGTGATGTGGTCGTAGCCGGGGGCGATGTCGGTCGTGAGCGGGCCGAGGGGGTAGAACGGCGCACCGCCGCAACACTCGACCTCCTTGTCGACGTTCTCCTTGATGCGGTCCATCGGCACATGCCCCGGGCCTTCGATCATCACCTGCACATCGTGCTTCCAGGCGATGCGCGTCAACTCCCCGAGGGTCTCCAGCTCCGCGAACTGCGCCTCATCGTTGGCGTCGGCGATGCAGCCGGGACGCAGGCCGTCGCCGAGGCTGAAGGCCACGTCGTACTCCTTCATCAGCTCGCAGATGCGCTCGAAGTGCGTGTAAAGGAAGTTCTCCCGGTGGTGCGCGAGACACCACTTGGCCATGATCGATCCGCCGCGGGAGACGATTCCCGTCAGGCGGTGGCTGGTGAGTGGGACGTGGCGCAGGAGCACTCCGGCGTGGATCGTGAAGTAGTCGACCCCCTGCTCGGCCTGCTCGCGCAGAGTCTCGAGGAAGGTCTCGATGTCGAGCTCCTCGATCACCCCGTTCACCTTCTCGAGCGCTTGGTACATCGGCACCGTCCCCACCGGCACGGAACAGTGGCGCAACACGGCCTCGCGCGTGGCGTGGATGTCATTGCCGGTCGAGAGGTCCATCACCGTGTCCGCCCCCCAGCGCGTCGCCCAGCGCACCTTGTCGACCTCCTCGTCGATCGACGAGCGCACGGCGCTGTTGCCGATGTTGGCGTTGATCTTCACCAGGAAGTTGCGGCCGATGATCATCGGCTCGGTCTCGGGGTGACGGCGGTTGGCGGGGAGCACCGCCCGGCCGGCGGCCACCTCCTCACGCACGAACTCCCCCGAGCAACCCTCGCGCGTAGCCACGAAGGCCATCTCCTCGGTCACCACGCCGCGCCGCGCGTAGTGCATCTGGGTCACGTTGCCGCCCTCTCCCGGGCTCCGGCGCTCGATCCACTCGCGCCGCGGCTGCGGGGGTACGCCGGCGGGCGCGCCGTCCTCGGGCTCCGGCCCCGAGGAGTCGTAGACGTCGAGGGCGGTCCCGTCTGTCAGGTGGATCCGTCGCTCGGGCACGCGCAGGGTGCACTCGCCGTGGACGACCTCGCGGTAGATCCTCTGCGAGGAAGGGAAGCTCTCGGCCAGAGAGAGCGGTGAAGGGGCGGGTCCGCCCGGAGTCTGGGTCGCGTCGTTCTCGTGCATGGCTTTCCTACGCCGGCATGATCCGGATCAGGTTCGAAGGGTTCGTCTCAGACGCCGCGCGGCGGCGTCGCCCCCAGCTCGTGGGTCCCCAACTCGTGGGTCGCTGTCAGCCAGGGCATGATGAGGATCGCGGAGCAGGGTTCCAGGGATTTCCCCAGATGCTCAGCTCTCGTCCGCGAGCCGCCACAAAGCCCAGCTGGCCACGCTCCTCAGGGGTCGCCAGACCTCCGCCCGTCGCTCGAACTCGGCCGGGGTCGGGCGCTCGGCAAGGCCGTCGAGCCGACGCAGTCCCTCCCGCAAGCCAAGGTCGCCTGGAGCCGTCACATCCAGACGACCGAGGCGAAAGAGCAGGAACATCTGGGCCGTCCAGACCCCGATCCCGTGGACCTCCACGAGGCGCGCGACCACCTCCCCGTCCGCGAGGCGGCCGAGGGAGCGCAGGCGCAGGCGGCCATCGCAGGCGCGCTCGGACAGGTCCCGCAGGGCGGCCAGCTTCCCGCGCGAAAGGCCCGCGCCCCGCAGGCGTTCGTCGGAGAGGCGGACGATCGCCTCCGGCCCCAAGGACCTCGCTCCGTCGCCCAGGGCGCGCACACGGCCCCAGATCGTCCGCGCGGCGGCGCCGGCGAGCTGCTGGTGGACGATCGCCCGCGCCAGCTCCTCGAAGTGGGTCCGCCCCCGCCCGCCGCCTCCCGCGGGGAAACCTGGAAACGGGGAGACACTCCCCATGGCGCGACCCAGGCGTGGGTCGCGGCGGGCGAGGGCTCGAAGCTCTGCGGGAGAAGGAATCATGCCTGACCGCTCCACGCCTTGCCGGTGGGCCCGGAAAGGCGAAAACGGCCCGGCCAGGAGAAGAAGAAACGGGGCCCCGGCGAAGGAGAAAACCCCCGAGTCGCAAACCCATCATACTTGCACGGTGGGCTTGATTGAGTTAGCTTCCGCCCACGCTCGCCTTTCATGGATCTAGATCGCGTGGATCCCGAGAATAGGCAATGAGAGACACGACTCTCCAAGACGAGAGAAAGACGAAATGGGAAGCGTAATGGCGAAGACCAAGAAGAAAGCAAAGAAGAGAGCGCCCAAGAAGGTGAAGCAGAAAACCGCCCCGGCAAGGAGACAAACGCGCCGCTCGGACGAGGACCTCATCGCGGACTTGCAGGCGAAGATCTCCGATGTCAGAAACCGGGCGAAGACGCGCGAGATGAAGCGTTCCCCGGCCTTCAAGGCCGCGATCGCGTCCCTGCGCAACATCGACCGCGCCCTCGACGTAGCGGCGGAACAAGGCGAGACGCTCCTGCGTCACGCCCTCGCCGAGAGCCGCAAGGGCCTGGCCGCCTTCCTCACCTCTCAGGGTTTCAAGGCGCCCAAGGCGAATCTGCCCCGCGGCCGCAAGCCGAAGGGCCCCTGAGCAGTAGGGATCGGCCTGAGCAGTAGGGATCGAGCAGTAGGGATCGGGCAGTAGGGATCGGGCAGTAGGGATCGGGCCGTAGGGATCTGACGGTAGGGGTTTGGCAGCGGAGGCGGCCTGACTTTTCGCAGGGCTTTTCACCGGCCTGCTAGACCCTCGCGCCAACGAAAATGGAGCTCCGTCAGGAGTTCCACTTTCGTTGGGTGTACCGCGGCCAAGTTGGCGCTCTCGCCGACGTCCGCGGCGAGATCGCAGAGGAGAGTACTCCAGGAACCCTGCAGGCGTGAACCGTCGGTATCGCGGCCATTGACGACCAGCTTCCAGTCGCCGGAACGCACGGCCCACTGATCACCGAGCTGCCAGTGGAGCTCATCCTGCGGAGCGGGAGCTTCGGCGGAGCGCAGGACGGCGGCCAGGCTCCGGCCGTCGAGGCTCCCGGCGCGGTACGCCACCCCGCAGAGCTCGGCGACCGTGGGGAACAGGTCCACCGCGGCACAGAGCTGATCGCGCGCCTCCCCCGCCGGAATCACGCCCGGCAGGCGCGCGATCGCCGGCACGCGAATGCCCCCTTCGAGCAGGCTGAACTTGGAGCCACGATAGGGTCCCGCGCTCCCGCCACCGCCGAGAGCACGCACCTCGGTGGAATGGCCGTGGTCGGAGAGAAACAGGACCAGGGTGTTGCGGCGGAGGTCCAAGTCGTCGAGGGCGGCGAGGATCTCCCCCACCTGCCCGTCGAGGGTCGAGAGCGAAGCAGCGTAGTGCCGACGCGGCGAGGGAAGCTCGGCGTAGCGCTCGCGCCAAGTCCGCTTGCCCTGGAGCGGGTAGTGAGGTGAGTTGAAGGGCACGTAGAGGAAGAAGGGCCGCTCGCGGTGCTCGGCGAGAAAGCGGCGCGCCTCGCGCACGACGAGATCGCCGAAGTGCACGCCCTCCTCCCAGACCTCGCGCTCGCCGCGCCACAGGTCGTGTACGTTCGGGCCGCTCCAGTAGAAGAAGTGGCTGTAGTTGTCGACGCAGCCGCCCTTGTGCCCGAAGAAGGCGTCGAAACCCTGGTCCAGGGGCCCGCGACCGCCGCCGTGGCCGAGGTGCCACTTGCCCACCAGGCCCGTGGCATACCCCGCGCCGGCGAGGAGCTCCGCCAAGGTAGTCTCCGCCGCCGGCAGTCCCACCGCGCCGCGCGCGACGTTGCCGGGCACGCCGCAACGCTGCGGCACGCGCCCGGTGAGCAGGGACGCCCGCGAGGGCGAGCAGACCGGCGCACCGGCGTAACACTGAGTCAGACGTACCCCCTCGGCCGCCAGACGATCCAGATTGGGCGTGACGACGTCCACGGAACCCCAGGCCCCGACATCCCCGGCGCCCTGGTCGTCGGAGAGGATCAAGAGCACGTTCGGCGGACGCTCGGCGGGCGCAGCGGCGGGTGAAGAAGCGAGGGGGGCCGCGAGGGCGAGCGTGGTGAGGGTTCTGATCATCGAGGGTCTGTGGTGGTCGGCCGGACGGAGGACGGGAGCAGGTGCGCGATGCGTCCTTGCGCCCACCCGGCGGGAGACCGATCATGCCGCCCTCGCCCCACCCGCGCACGCCCGGAGGCTCTCCGCTTGGATTTCATCGAATCGCTCTCGCCCCTGGCCCAGGAGGTCCTCTCGATCCTGTTGGTGCTGGTCGCCATCACCTTCGTGCTGCGCCGCCTGCCGCGCACGGAGCTCGGCCACTCGAACGCATTTCGTGCGCGCCGGATCCTGAACTGGCTCCCCCTGGGCCTGACCTACGCGTTCCTCTACATGGGGCGCTACAACATCAACGTCGCCAAGGTCACCGGGATCATGACCAAGGACGAGCTCGGCACCATCACGGTGATCGGGACGACGACCTACGCCCTCGCTTTCTTGATCAACGGGCCGCTGACCGATCGCTTCGGCGGGCGCAAGACGATCCTCGCCGCCGCCCTCGGCGCGGCGGCGGCCAACCTCGGGATGGGGTTCGTGCTGCACTCGGGCTGGGAGGGCAGCCTAGTCAAGCCCTTCGGCGCGCTCTACGCCTTGAACATGTACTTCCAGAGCTTCGGCGCCGTCTCGATCGTCAAGGTCAACGCCCACTGGTTCCACGTCCGTGAGCGCGGCACCTTCGGCGGCATCTTCGGCATCCTGATCTCCCTCGGCCTGTACTTCGCCTACGACTGGGGGACGCCGATCGTCGAGAACCTCGAAACGAAGTGGGTCTTCTTCATCCCGACGATGATCCTCTTGGGCTTCGCCGTGCTCGATTACTTCGTCGTTTTCGACCGCCCGAGCGACGCGGGACACGCCGACTTCGATCCGGGCGACGCGACCATCGAGGCCTCCGGCGAGCGCCTCTCGGTGCTCCGGATCGCCGGGCGCATGCTCTCCAATCCCGTCATCCTGACCATCGTCCTGATCGAGACCTGCAGCGGCTTCGTGCGCGGCGGGATCATGAAGTGGGGCTTCGTGTTCGCCCACGAGACCGGGCAGACCTTCCTCAGCCACCACTGGGGCGCCTTCCTGTGCATCTCCGGAATCCTCGGCGGCGTCTTCGCCGGGACCCTCTCCGACCGGGTCTTCCAATCGCGCCGCGGGCCCTCGGCCGTACTGCTCTACGGCCTGGCGACCGTCGCGATCGGCGGCACGGCGATGGTGATCACGAGCCCCTTCGCCGGGTTCGTGCTGATGTTCTCGATCCTGAGCGTGATCGGGGTGCACGGCATGCTCTCGGGGACCGCCAGCATGGACTTCGGCGGCCGCAAGAACGCCGGAGTGGCGGTCGGCATCATCGACGGCATGGTCTACCTCGGCTTCGGCGCTCAGTCGATCCTGCTGGGGAAGATCCTGCCCACCGGCGAGGCTCAGACCGACCCGGTGAACTGGCGCATCTGGCTGCTGGTGGTGCTGCCCGCGGCCATCCTCGGGCTCCTGCTCTCGACGCGCATCTGGAACGCGAAGCCGCGCTCGGGGTAGATGGGAGTGTTCCCCATCCGCGCCCGCGCCCTGCGATGCGTCGCAGCCGCGACCCTGCTGGCCGCCACCGTCGCGGCCGACGAGCGCACCGTCGGCATCCTGGCCCCCGACACGCCGTTCGAGACGGACTGGAGCGCCTACAGCGCCGACGCTCCCGGCCCGACGGTCGTCATCACCGGCGGCATGCACGGCGACGAGCCCGCCGGGGCGCGCGCCGCGGGCCAGATCGCGACCTGGACCGTGACTCGTGGGCGCCTGGTGGTCCTGCCACGCTGCAACGAGCCCGCCCTGGCCGCCCGGCGGCGCCGCATCCCCGGCCTGAAGGACGAGGCGGGCGACCTCAATCGCCACTTCCCCCCCACCGCCCGCGAACACCACAGCGACCAGGCCGCGCGCATCTGGGAATTCGTCCTGCGCTGGGAGCCGGACGTGCTGGTGGACCTGCACGAGGGCTACGGGTTCCGCGCCGCGGGCTCGAAGAGCGTCGGCTCGAGCGTCATCACCCAGCGCGCCGCCGACCACCCCCGGCGGGCGCGGCTGTTGGCGGCGGTCAACGCCGACATCGACGAGCCCCAACGGCGCTTCGTGGCCCTCGGCCCGACGGTCGCGGGAAGCCTCGTCGGCGCGGTCGCGCAACTCCGTGACATCGAGGCTCACCTGTTCGAGACGACCCACACCTCCCAACCGCTCTCGACCCGCTGCCGCCAGCACCGGTGCCTGGCAGCCGCTCTGCTGGAGGAGCTGGGAATGGCCGACGACTCCGCCGGACGCCTCGTCGACCCGACGGCGAGCACGCCGACCCTGGCCCTGTTCGACGGCGGCGGGACGGGAGGAGGGCCGGCGCTCTTCGAGGGCCTCTTGCCGAGTTGGCGCGTGGAACGCGTGGGCCCGGCGGACATCGGCAACGGCGCCCTCGGCTCCTTCGACACCCTGCTGTTCCCGGGCGGCAGCGGCAGCGGCCAGGCGCGCGCCCTCGGAGCACGGGGCCGCGAACGCGTGCGCGCCTTCGTCTCCTCCGGCGGCGGGTACGTGGGCGTCTGCGCGGGCGCCTACCTAGCCCTGGACAACTACACCTGGGGCCTGCACCTGATCGCCCTCGACAGCCACGACCGCGAGCACTGGCGGCGCGGGAACGGAACCGTGCGCGTGGAAGTCTGCCGGGCCGGCGAGGAGCTCCTGGCTGCGGAGGCGGGCGAGGAGCACGACATCCACTTCGCCCAGGGCCCGCTGATGGTGCCCGCCGCCGGCGGAGAGCCCGAAGGTGGGCCGCAGCGCTCGATGCCCGAGGTGCTGGCACGCTTCACGACCGGCATCGGCGAGAACGGCGCCGACCCGGCGATGATGGTGGGCAAGCCCGCCGCCGTGCGCTCACTCTACGGCGCCGGGCGCGTGCTGCTGTTCAGCCCACATCCCGAGAAGACCGCCGGCCTCGAGGCCGTGATCGAGCGCGGCCTCGCCTGGGCCGCCGCGCGGGACTGATCACACGGGCGGAGCCGGGGCGCTCAACGCACTAACAGCAGGCGGCCGAGGACGACGGCGCCCAGCCCCCCGAGCAGGTGCGCCGCCACCACGGCGCAGGCCGCGAGGGAGCGGCCGTCGCGGGCGAGGAGCACGATCTCGATGCCGAGAGCGGAAAAGGTGGTGAAGGAGCCCAGGACGCCACTGATGAACAGGGCGCGGGTCTGGGGATCGAGGTCCCCGCGCGTCTCGACCCAGCCGGCAACGGCGCCGATCGCCAGGCAGCCGAGGAGGTTGACGCTCAGGGTGCCGAATCCCAGGCGCTCCGCGGGGAGCCAGGCGCACACGGCGTAGCGCAGTACGGCTCCGACGAAGCCGCCGATGCCGACGAAGAGGACGATCTTCACGGACGGATCATCCCCGGGCCGCCCCAGAGGTGCGAGAAGCACCGCGGGCATTTCCGTCGGCGGCCGGTGCGCTCAGCCACCGACGGGCAGCCCGCGGGCTAGGCGCTCCACGGCCTCGCGGGTCTCGAGCGTGTAGGGATGCTCGTCGCCCAGGAGCTTGCGGAAGCCGGCCAGGGCCTCGTTCAGGAGCTCCTCGGCCTCCTCGGTCAAACCGCGGGCCGCCAGCAGGGCGCCGAGATTGCGCACGGCGCCCAGGGTGTCGGAGTGCTCCGCACCGAGGACGCGCCGGCGCCCGGCGAGGGTCTCGCGCAGAAAAGGCTCCGCGGTCTCCAGGCGCCCCTGACGCATGAGCAGGCCCCCGAGGTCGGAGGCGGCCGCCAAGGTGTCGGGATGATCGGCCCCCATCCGACTGCGCTCGGTCTCGAGCACCTCGCGCCAGTGGGGCTCGGCCTCGACCAGCCGCCCCATGTTCACGAGCACGGCGCCCAGCTTGCGGAGCGCCGCCAAGGTGCTCGGGTGTTGGTCTCCCAGGGTGAGGCGCCGCCGCTCGAGCACGTCGCGGTGCAGGTCTAGCGCCTCTCCTAGGCGACCCAATCCGATCAGGACGACGCCGAGCTTCTCGGCCGCGCGCAGGGCGGCCGGGTCGCTGGGGCCCTGCACCCGGCGGCGCGCATCCAACTCCTCGCGCAGCAGCACCTCGGCGTCGAAGAAGCGGTCGCTCTTCACCAGGAGAGAGCTCAGGTTCGACAAGGCCTTGAGGGTCAGCGGATGGGCGCCTCCCCAGCGTGAAAGGCGGCCCTCGAGCGCCTCGCGCAGGAGCGGTTCGGCGGCAGCCATGTCACCACCCGCCCAGAGCACACCGCCGAGCTTCGAGATCGAGCGTAGGGTCAGGGGATGGTCGGGTCCCAGGGCCGCTCGCCGCCCCTCGAGAACCTCGCGCAGGAGCTCGACGGCTTCGGCGTGCTCGCCGCGGCCGGCGAGCAGCAAGCCCAAGCGCTGCACAGCGCTCAGGGTGACGAGGTGCCGATCTCCCAGGCTCGTGCGGCGCGCCGCCGCTCCCTCTCGCAGGAGGGCCTCGGCCTCCTCCCGCTCCCCGCCGAGGGCCAGGGCCTCCGCCAAGTCTCCGGTGACGACCAGCATGTCGGGGTGTTCCACACCGTAGAGGTGCAGCAAGCCTGCGCTGGCCTCTCGCAGAGGAGCTACGGCCGCCGCCGCCTCCCCCCCAGCGACCAGCGCCCGTCCCAGCCCGCGCAGGGTGTCGATGGTCACCGGGTGCTCAACCCCCAGAGCCGCCCGACAGCCCTCGAGCGCCTCGCTGAAGTGGGCCTGGGCATCGTCCGCCCGGCCCGCGGCGAGCTCCAGCCTGCCGAGGCGGGCGACGGCGTCCAAGCTGAGGGGGTGCTCGGCGCCGAGAGCCGCTCGGCGCAACGCGAGGATCTCCTCCGCCCCGCCCCGCGCGCGACCAGCGTCGGCGCGCTCCTGCGAGGTCGTGCGCTCCAGGGCTCCCAACCGCTCCCAGGCGGCGGTGGCGGACTGGGTCAGCTCCTCGCCCGCTGCGAGGATACGGCCGTACTCGAGGGCTAGGGCGGCATTTTGGAGCTCCAACTCCTGCGCGAGAGCCTCCAACCGGTGTCGCGTCTCACGCCCCTGACGGAGGAAACAGCCCGCCGCTGCCAGGGCGGCCAGGGCCAAGAGACCGACGACACGGGCCGGGGAGAGGGTTCCGCCGCCCCCGGACGGGCTCATCGTCCCCCCACCGCCCCCCTCGGCAGGCGTTTCCTCCATCTGTCCCATGGAGGTCTATCGTACTCGATGACATCGCGCGGGCCGATTCCTGGTATCCTTTCAAGCTCGAGGAGGATACGCCCCCCGGAACGGGCGCCGATGCGCCGTCCGCCGCGGGCGGCGCACGCGCCCTGTCTGGTCCCGGCGCAGACGCCCGGTGTCAACACCACATCAGCGGAAACCCACCATGCACACAGCGCCCCCTCAGTGGATCGCGGCCGCGGCCGCGGGATGCGTCCTGGCCTTCTCGGCCTCGAGCCTCGGCTCCGACCGCGACGACGTCACCTCCCAGCGCACCCCGACCCCCAAGGCACCGACTGCCCCGTCCACCGCTCCTCCCCGCCCTGGACTCCCCCAGGCGGCGAGAGTCCCGGGCAAGACCGCTAGCAGCGATGAGCTGGATGAACTGGTCCGCTACTGGACCTCCGACCAGGGCATCGCGCGTCTACAGGAGCTCGTCAACAGAGCGACGCAAGCCAAGACCGACGCCGGTCTGCCGTTCGCCGGTACGCCCCTGCCCTCCTCGGGCGGCGGCGCCGTCACCTCCGGCACGGATTTCGAGGAGGAGGCCGAACCGAGCTCCTTCTCGAACACCTACCCCCTCCTGGGAGCGCGCGGGAGCCTGGTCTTCCTCAACACGGGTTGGGACGGCTGGGACTTCAATGGCGGCAACGGCGGCGCGGTGCTGAGCGAGAACTACGACGCGGGCGTGGCGCCGCGCTCGGGGAGCAACTTCCTCGCCTTCAACAGCGCCGCCAACTACCCCAACGGGATTTCGGTCCCCGTTCCTCCCAACGTCGTCTTCGGCCCTCCCTCCCAGATCTTGGGCGGCTACTTCTCGGGTGGCTACGACAGCGAAGAGGTCGCGCTGATCGGCTTCAGTGATGCGGGCCTGACCGGGTTCAAGATGTTCGACACTCTCGCAGGCGACTGGGAGGTGAAGTACGTCGGCACCACCGGGGTTGAGTTCTCCGGGATGCTGATTCTCGGCGGCACCGAGACCGGGTGGGACGTCGTCGTCGACGACATGTTCGGCTACACCTTCTAGCGGAAGCGCCCGCGGCGGGCAGGATCTTCTAGCGGAAGCGCCCGCGGCGGGCGGGCGCCTGGAGCGCACTCGGCAAGCGGACACGGGCGGGGGCCTCAGGCCTCCGCCCGTTCTGCTTGCAGCAGGGCGCCCAGCTCGTCGGGCGTCGGCGAGGCGAGCCAGTGGGCGAGAATGGCGCGCAGGTCGCCGGCGGCCGCCGAAGCGCGTTGCGCTAGATCGTCGGCATCCAACGGTTCGCGCTGGTCCAGCTCTGGCAACCCGATGCCCGCGAAGTGGCAGGCGAGCGCCGCGGCCTGAAAAGGCGCGACCGTCTGGGCGAGGTGGCCACGATCGAACAGGAACACGGGCAGCCCGTTCGCCACGCGCAAGAGAACAGAGTGGGAGAAGGCGTTCCAGTAGAAGGCGAACTCGGCCTCCAGCAGGCGCTGGGTGAAATCGGCGAAGGAGCAGGTCGAGACCAACTCGACCTCGTCCGGAACCCGCCCCGCCAGGAGCTCTGCCAGGCGCTGGGAGCCGATCACGCTCGGGCGTCGGCCGAGCTCGACGGCGTCGGCGAGGCGGGCCACGAGGAGGTCGAGGAAGTCGAGGAGCCCCGTCTGAACCGACTGCCCGTGGAGGTCCGCGCTGGAGAGGAGGAAGAGCCAGCGCGGGGGCGTCGCCTCCCCTCCGTGCGCCTCTCCCTCCCCGGCGAGCCTCTCATCTCCGCGGTTTCCCGCCGGGAGGACCGGGATTGGGTTGAAGACGCTCAAACGCCGCGCCTCGGGCAAGCCCTCGGCCCGGGGGACAGCGGTCGGGTAGAGGTGGATCAGACGGCGCAGGGCGGGGACGGCGCACAGCTCCACTCCCCCGCGCGAGCGAATGCGCAGCAAGAGCCGCAGGAGCGGTCGGTACCAGCGCGGGTAGCGGGCGACGAGCATCTCCATGTCGACTTGGCCGAGGTCGAGATTCGCGGCCATGCCCAGAAAAGGATCACTGGTGAGCAGGGTCGCGCCGCTCTCCTCGAGGTGCTCGACGAGCTCCTCCACGGCGCCGGGGGAGAGCAGTCCGTCGTTCGAGAGCAGGTACCCCGAGAGGAGGAAAACCAGCTCGGGCCGCGTCGCGGCCACCACCTCGCGAATGTCACGCGCCTTCGAGTAGGGATAAGCGTTCACGGGCAAGTTCCGCTCGTTCTCGAAGTACAGCGATCCGGGCAGGAGCAGAGTCGCCTCGCGCGCGAGGCGCTGCCCGTGCAGCAGGGAGCAGGCGAGGCCGAGTTCCCCGTAGTCGCGGGAGACGATGATCAGGGAACGGGGCGGTCGGGGGGCCATGCGGCCGGGATTGTAGATCGCGGCACGGAGTGCAGGTTAGAGTCGCCGCTCGAACCCGATCCCGTACCCGTCTGAGAGATGAACAACCCCTTGCGCTCCGCCCCGCCCCGAAACGCTCACCGGCGGTGCGGACCGACGGGAGCATCGCTCCTCTTCGCTTGGCTTGCGGTCGGTTGCGGCGGCGGAGACACGGGGGGAGGCGGCGGCGGAGGCGGCGGTACGGGAGGAAGCGGCGGCGGAGGGGGCGGTGATCTGCCCAGTCCGCCCTCGGCCCAGTTCGCCTGGAGCACACCCGCACCCCTGGAGGTGTTCCTCGACGCCCGGCCCTCCTCGGACGCCGAGGACCCTTCCGATCTCCTCGAGGTGCGCTGGGACTTCGAGGACGACGGCGCGTGGGACACCGTCTGGTCGACCATCCAGACTTCAGGCCACACCTACGAGGAGGGAGGCTCGGTGGAGATCCGCTTGGAGGTACGCGACACCGACGGGCTCACCGACCAGAAAGCGGAGACGGTTTGGGTGCCGTCGGATGTGGAGTTCTTCGCGCGGTCCTGGGGACTGGACCTCGACGGACAAGTCTCCCTGACCCCCGATGAGGCGCACTTCATGCAGATCGCCGGGGGCGGCGCCCACTCCCTGGCCCTGCGCTCGGACGGTTCAGTCGTCGCCTGGGGCCTCGACGGCTTCGGCCAGGTCTCCGAGACGCCGGCGGGAGCGGGGTACACGGCCCTCGCCGCCGGGCGCGAGCATTCCCTTGCCTTGCACGAAGACGGCTCACTCGTCTCCTGGGGACGCGACCTCCAAGGTCTGATCTCGCTCACGCCCACGGGCGACGGCTTCACCGCCATCGCCGCGGGGGAGGCACACTCCCTCGCCCTGCACGCCGACGGCACGCTCGCCGTCTGGGGCGACGACGCCGACGGCCAGGTGTCCTCGGCGCCGGTCGGGGCGGGCTTCGTCGCCCTGAGCGGCGGCGGCGCCCACTCCCTTGCCCTGGAGGCCGATGGCTCCGTCATCGCCTGGGGCGCGGACCAGTTCGGTCAGGTGAGCGACGTGCCCACGGGCGCGGGCTTCGTCGCCCTGGCGGCCGGCGGCTACCACTCCCTCGCCCTGAGCGCCGACGGCACGATCACCTCTTGGGGGCGCGACCTCGACGGCGAGGTGACCCAGACCCCCACCGAGACCGGTTTCACGGCCCTGGCCGCGGGCGAGCACCACTCCCTCGCCGTCACCGGTGGCGGCGCGCTCGTCTCTTGGGGAGCGGACGGCTCCGGTGTGGTCACGGACACGCCTGGGGGGACCTGGTTCGTCGCCGTGGCGGCGGGGACCTACCATTCCCTGGCCCTCGAACCCTGATGCGGCGGCCGCGAGGGCGCGGGCAGACCCTCTCCACGGATCGGTTGAATCGCCCGGCTGCCCCTGCGTAGGACCGGAGAACGCCCCGGGGCCCGCGCCGCCACGTCGCCACCCCGACCTCGATCTCGACCTCCACCTCGATGCACCGATGAACCAAGCGCAAGCCTCCTCGGAACGCCCTTTCCGCCCCATCTCGGCCTGGCCCGTGCTCTTGGGAGGGCTCGCGACCGTGGCGACGGGGGTGGCCCTCATCCGCCCCTTCGGACTCGTCTTGGTGCCGCTGTTCTCCCTGTGCTTGCCTGGCTTCTTCATCGTCGGCCCGAACATGGCGCGAGTGATGGTCCTCTTCGGGACCTACAAGGGCACCGTCCGCCGGCAGGGTTTCTTCTGGACCAACCCCTTTACGCTCAAGCACAAGCTCTCGCTCAAGGCGCACAACATCGCCAGCGAGACGATCAAGGTGAACGACGCACGCGGCAATCCGATCGAGATCGGCGCGGTCGTCGTGTGGCAGGTGCGCGACACCGCCCAGGCCCTGTTCGACGTCGAGGATTACGCCAGCTACGTGGACATCCAGGCGGAGACCTCCGTGCGCGCCATCGCCTCAGTCCATCCCTACGACGAGGGGAGCGACGAGGAGGTCGTCAGCTTGCGCGGCGACTCCGCGCAGGTCGCCGGTGAGCTGGAGGCGATGCTCGCCGAGCAGCTCGCAAGAGCCGGGATCGAAGTCCTCGAGGCGCGCATCTCGCACCTTGCCTACGCCCCCGAAATCGCCCAAGCCATGCTCCAGCGCCAGCAAGCCGAGGCGATCATCGCCGCGCGCACGAAAATCGTCGAGGGTGCGGTCTCGATGGTCCAGCACGCTCTCGACGACCTCGCCGAGCGCGGCGTGGTCGAGCTCGACGGGGATCGCAGAGCAACGATGGTCTCGAATCTGTTGGTCGTCCTCTGCAGCCAGGAGAACGCCCAGCCGATCATCACGACTGGATGACGCTCGTGAGGATCCGCCAGAGGGTCACTCTCGCCCGCGTTTCCCCGCGTGAAAGCTCGTGAGGGAGCCCCCGGACTGCCGGCGGCACGTTGGAGGCGATCCGTGGCGAAACGAAGACACCTTCGTCGCTTCAAGGTGGGCGAAGTCGGAATGGGGCGTTGTTCAACGGGCTGCTAGGTCCCCAAGAGGACCTCTAGACCGTTCGTCAGATTGAAGCCCGAGGCGCTCGGCCCCGATCACGGGCAGCCGTTCGCCCGCCAGGGCGTCGAGTACATACGCCGAACCGCAGCCGCCGCCGTGGTCATCGTCCTGATCGGCGCCGATGAGCACGCGCTAGTCATGGATCGCGGCCGTATCCAACACATCTCCCGCGGCTCCATCCGAGGCCGTCAGCTCGAGGAGCTCGTGCTGGGCGAGGGCCGACGGCGCCGCCGCCAGCGGTAGGATCCACGGGGCCCGGTGCACGCTCCCCGTGCTATCGCGCCGGCGGGGAGCGCGGCCTCAGGGTGAGTCCGTCAGACGAACCTTGAACCAGGTACGCTTGCCCAGGCGCAGGGTGCGGCACTCGGCGGAGAGCTCCACCGGTTCGGTCAGTTCGGGGATCTTCTCGCCGTCGAGCTTCACCGCCCCCTGCTGGAACAGGCGCCGGATGTCGCTGTTGCTGAATTCCTTCGTGCCCAAGCAGGCCCGGGCGAGGTCGAAGGCCGTGGCCGGCGCCTCGCTGAAGCAGCGCTCCTCGATGTCGTCGGGCTCGCGCCTGCGGGAGAAGACCTCCTCGAACCAGCGCCGCTCGGCGGCGGCGGCCTCCTCGCCGTGGTAGCGCTCGACGATCGCCTGGCCGAGGATCTTCTTGGCCTCCATCGGGTCCGTAGCCGAGAGCGCCACGAGCTCGTCCACCCGCTCGTCGGCAAGACCCGTGTAGACCGAGAGGTACGCGGCGGTCAGGTTGTCGGGGATGCTCATCACGCGGCCGAACTTCTCGCGCGCGTCGTGGTCGAGGCCGATGTAGTTCCCCAGGCTCTTACTCTGCTTCTGCTTGCCGTCGATGCCCGGCGTGACCTTGGTGGTGATGATCACCTGCGGCTTCTGGCTGAAGCGCTCCTGGTAGAAGCGACCCATCATCTCGTTGAAGAGCTGGTCGGAGCCGACGATGGTCAAGTCCGACTCGAGCTCCACCGAGTCGTAGCCCTGGATGATCGGGTAGGTCAGCTCGTGCATGTAGAGCCCGGCGCCCTCCTCGATCCGCTTTCGGAACATGTCCCGCGAGAGCAGGCGCTCGTGGGTCACCATCTCCATCAGGGACAGGAACTTGCTCGTCGGCAGGTCACCGAACCACTCCGAGTTGCGGCGGACTTCCACCACGTCCTCGTCGGTCAGGAGCACCTTCCCCACCTGCTCGATGAAGGCCTCGGCGTTGCGGGCGATCTCCTCCTCCGTGATCACCGGCCGGAGCTTGTCGCGGCCCGTCGGGTCACCGATGCGCGTCGTGAAGTCACCGATCAGGAAGACGACCTTGTGGCCGATCTCCTGCAGCTCGCGCATCATCCACAGGTTGACCGCGTGACCGATGTGCATCATCGGCGCGGTGACGTCCACGCCGTACTTGATCCGGATCTGGCGCCCCGAGCGCAGGACCCCGCGCAGCTCGTCGAGGGTCACGATCTCGTCGGTCGTGCGCGCGAAGGCGTCGAGCACGCGCTCGACGCTGGCTTCGTCGGACTGGACGGTTCGGGTCATCGCTGGAGGTCCCCCCGGGAGGGCGTGCAATCTACACCGGTGGAGGCGCGAGGCCACGCCGCAGGGGCGGTCATTCTCTGCGCCCGCGTCACCGCCCACGCGCCGCGCATCCCGCCGACGCCGCTCCCCCCTCACGTTCGTGCGCGGGGTCCCCTATCATGCGCACGAGGAGGAAGCATGTCCCGAAGACCGACCGGCCGCACCATCATCTCGATCGTCCTCGCCCACCTCGCCGCCTGCTCGGGGGGTGAGCCGAACGCCGGCGCGCCCGCCGCGGGAGGGCTGCGCAGCGGGCCCGGTGTCGACGCCGGTGAGCGGGTACTCCAGCTCGGCTGCCTGAACGACGTGAGCGGCCCCGGGGCCGCGATCGGCGTGCCCTACGCCCTCGGCAAGCGCGTGCTCGCGGCGCAGATCAACGCCGGAGGGAGCGGCCTGTTGCCCGAGGGCTGGACCGTCGAGCTCGTCGAGCGCGACCACGCCTACAACCCCCAGAGCTCGGTCCAGGCCTACCGCGAGATCCGCGGCGAGGTCCTCTACCTCGCCACCAGCTTTGGCACGCCCAACACCCTGCCGCTGCTCGACATGCTCGCCGCGGACACCATGGTCGCCTTCCCCGCCAGCCTCTCCTCGGAGATGGCGAAGAACGCCTCGACCCCGCCGATCGGTCCGAGCTACCGCCTGGAGGCGGCGCGCGCCATGGACTGGGCGGTGGAGCAGGCCGGCGGCGCGGAAGCTGTCAAGGCGGGCATCGTCTACCAGCAAGACGACTACGGTAAGGACGGCCAAGCAGGCTGGCTGAACCAAGCCGCGCTGCACGGCGTGACGATCACGAGCGAGCAGACGGTCGCGCCCGGGCAGAAGGACATGACCGCGGTCATCACGGCCCTCAAGGACGCCGGCGCGACGCACGTGCTCCTGACGACCATCCCCAGCGCCACCGGGCCGATCCTCGGCACGGCGGCCCAACTCGAGTACGCGCCGATCTGGATCGGAAGCACGCCCTCTTGGATCGACGCCTTCTTCAAGCCCGACGTGATCCCGTCGTCGGTCTTCGAGAGCTTCTACTGGGTCACGGGCCTGCCCTACTGGAACGAACCGGTGCCAGGCATGAACAAGTTCATGGCGGCCTGGGAGGCTCACGGAAAGGACCAGGGCGAGCCGGACTTCTACGTGATGATGTCCTATCTCCAGGGGTTGACGGGGATCGAGGCCTTCCGCCGCGGACTCGAAGCGGGTGACGTGAGCCGCGAGGGTTTCTTGGCCGCCCTGCACGAGATCACCGACTTCACCGGGGGCGGAATGCTGCAACCGATCAGCTACGCGGCATCGCCCTACGTCGCCGGGACCCTGACGCGCATCCTGCGCCCCGACTTCACGGCCGGGAGCTGGACGGTCGTCGCTCCCTTCGCCGAGCGCGGCGGCACCGGCGACTGATCACGCGCCGACGCACGCCGCCGATGCTGAAAGTCTCCAACCTCGAGGTCGTCTACCACCAGGTGGTGCTGGTCCTCAAGGGCGTGACCCTGCACGTGCCGCGCGGAGAAACGGTGGCACTGCTCGGCCCCAACGGCGCCGGCAAGACGACGACCCTGCGGGCGATCACGGGCCTGCTCGACATCCACGACGGACGCATCACCAAGGGGCACGTGCGTTTCGACGGTCGGGAGGTGGCCGAGCAGAAGGCCGACTCGATCGTGGGAGGCGGCCTGGCCCAGGTCATGGAGGGGCGCCGGGTGCTCGTGGAGCTCTCGGTCGAGGAGAACCTCCTGGCGGGCGCCTGGGCGGTGTCGCGCAGGGAGGCTGCCGAAGGCCTCGAGCGCGCTTACGAGCGCTTCGGAATCCTGGCCGACCGCCGCCGACAGCAGGCGGGCTACCTGAGCGGCGGCGAGCAGCAGATGCTGGCCATCGCGCGCGCGCTGATGTCGCGCCCACGGCTGTTGCTGCTCGACGAGCCCTCCCTGGGCCTGGCGCCGCGCATCGTCGGTGAGGTCGCGGACCTCATCCGCTCCCTGGCGGACGACGGCCTGAGCATCCTGCTCGTGGAGCAGAACGCCGCCATGGCTCTGAGCGTCGCCTCCCGCGCGAGCATCCTCGAGAACGGCCGCGTCGTGCACGAGGGAACGGCCGAGGAGCTCGCCGACGACGAGGACGTACGCGAGTTCTACCTCGGCCTCGGCGGAGACGGGCAGACCGACTACCGTCGGATCAAGCACTACCGGCGCCGCAGGCGGTGGCTGTCGTGAAGGGCGCGGAGCTGGAGCTTCGCGGCGTCGAGCTCTCCTTCGCCGGGGTCCGGGCCCTGCGCGGCGTCGACCTCACCGTCGCGAGGGGCAGCCTGCAGGCGGTCATCGGGCCCAACGGCGCCGGTAAGACGTCGCTCTTCAACTGCATCTCGGGGCTCTACCGCCCCCAGAGCGGCACCCTGCACCTCGACGGCCGAGACCTGACGCGCCTCCCTCCCCACCGCTCGGCCGGGCTCGGCATCGCGCGCATGTTCCAGAACATCGTCCTCTTCGAGCAGCTGACCGTGCTCGAGAACATGCTCCTCGGCCGCCATCACCTCTTCGAGTCGCGCTGGTGGCAGGACCTACTCTGGACGCGCGCCGCGCGCCGCGCCGAGGTCCGCCACCGCGAGCGGGTCGAACAGGTGATCGACTTCCTGCACCTCGAGCGCTATCGCAAGACCCCCGCGGGCATCCTGCCCTACGGTGTGCAGAAGCGCGTCGAGCTCGGGCGCGCTGTGTGCATGGAGCCGCGACTCCTACTTCTCGACGAGCCGACCGCGGGGCTGAACCAGGAGGAAACCGAGGACATGGCGCGCTACCTCCTGGACGTCAAGGAGGAGCTGGGCATCTCGATGCTCCTGATCGAGCACGACCTCGGCTTCGTGATGGACCTGGCCGAGCGCGTGGCGGTCTTGGACTTCGGCCTGCTGATCGCCGAGGGGACGCCGGTGGAGGTGGCAGACGATCCGGCGGTCGTCGAGGCCTACACCGGCATGGGAGATCGCGATGACTGAACCCGTGCGGCCCCAGCCCGCGGCGACGGCCGACCCGCTGGACTCGACCCTGCCCGGGCGCCTGACCCTGCTGGCCCGCGAACGGCCCGAAGGCGTCGGCCTACGCGAGAAGACCCTCGGGATCTGGAGGGAGTTCCCCTGGCGCGAGTACCTGGAGCGCGTGCGCGCGGCCGCGGCGAGCCTCTGGGCCCTCGGCGTGCGCCCCGGCGACCACGTGGCGATCCTGAGTGACAACCGCACCGAGTGGCTCTTCGCCGACCTCGGCGCCCAGAGCGTCGGTGCGCGGGCGGTCGGGATCTACCAGACCAATCCGCCCGACGACGTGGCCTACGTCCTGCGCCACAGCGGCTCGACGCTCGTTTTCTGCGAAGACCAGGAGCAGGTCGACAAGGTGATCGAGGTCGCCGCCGACACGCCCTCGGTGCGCCGCGTCGTCGTGTTCGATCCGCGCGGCACGAGCGACTACGACGACCCGCGCTTGATGGACTGGGAGCGCTTCCTGGAAGCGGGCACCGACGACGAGGCTTGGTTCGCCGTGCGCCTCGCGGCCCTCGACCCCGACGAGCCGAGCATGGTCGTGTACACCTCGGGCACGACAGGAGACCCCAAGGGGGCGCTGCTCGCGCCGGCCGCCGTGCTGGCCGCCGCTCGGGCACTGACGCCGACCTTGGGCCTGTCCGCGGACGACACGGTGCTCTCCTACCTGCCCCTGTGCCACGTCGCCGAGAAGATCTTCACCTTCTTCATCCCCCTGACCGTCGGCGCGACGGTGCACTTCGGCGAGAGCATCGAAACCGTACAGAGCGACCTGCGCGAGGTGTCGCCGACGCTCTTCCTCGGCGTCCCGCGCATCTGGGAGAAGATGCACGCCATGGTCACGCTCAAGATGCGCGACGCCTCGTGGCCGCAGCGCCGCCTCTTCGACTGGGCCAGCACCACCGGCCGCGCCATCGCCGAGCGCCGCCTGGCACGGTGCCCGCGCCCCCTCGACGGAGCACTGTGGCGTCTCGGCGACCTGCTGGTCTTCCGCGCCCTGCAGGAGCGCCTCGGGATGCGCCGCTGTCACCTGCCGATCACCGGCGCCGCACCGATCTCGAAGGAGCTCCTGTTGTGGTTCCACGGCCTGGGCATCCGCATCGCGGAGGCCTACGGCATGACCGAGTGCGGGGGCGCCAGCCACGTGAACCCGCCCGAAGCCGTGCGCCTGGGAACGGTCGGTCCGCCCTTCGGCTGCCTCGACGTCCGCCTGGAGGACGACGGCGAGGTGCTCATGCGCGGACCCCTCGTGTTCCCCGGCTACCTGCACGACGAGGCCGCGAGCGCCGAGGCTGTCGATGCGGAGGGCTGGCTGCACACGGGCGACTTGGGTGCGATCGACGCGGACGGCTACCTCTCGATCATCGGTCGCAAGAAGGAGATCCTGATCACCGCCGGCGGCAAGAACCTCAGCCCCGAGAAGATCGAGAACGCCATGAAGGGCAGCCCGTTCGTGAAGGAAGCCGTGGCCATCGGAGACGCGCGCCCCTTCGTCGCGGCCCTGATCCAGATAGAGCCCGACGCCGTGGGCGACTGGGCCGCGCGGCGCAAGCTGCCCTACACCTCGTTCGAGGACCTCTCTTCCAAGGAGGAGGTGCGCGCACTGATCGAAGGCGAGCTCCGGCTGGCCAACGAGGGCTTGGCGCGCGTCGAGCAGGTGCGCGCTTTCCGACTCCTCGTGAAGGAGCTGCACCAGGACGACGGCGAGCTGACGGCGACCCAGAAAGTGCGCCGCCGCGAGGTTGCGCGCCTCTACGACCCGCTGATCGAGTCCATGTACCGGAAGGAAGCGCGCTCGTGAGCACCTGGCTGCAACTCACCGTCTCCGGGCTCTCCCTCGGCACGATCTACGCCCTGATCGCCTTGGGGTTCGTGGTCATCTACCGCGCCAGCGCGGTCTTCAACTTCGCCCACGGCGAGCTCCTGGCTTTCGGTGCCTTCGCGATGATCAGCCTGTGCGGCGCGGGCTTGCCCTGGGGCGTCGCCCTGGCCGCGGCCCTGGTCGCAACCGGGCTCCTCGCGGCGGCTGTGGAGCGCCTCGTGCTCCGCCCCATGATCGGCCGCCCGGTCTTCGTGACGATCATCGTGACAATCTTCGTCGGCTCCGTCCTGCGCTCGGTGATCTTCATCGCCTGGGGCCCGCAGACACGCGGAATGCCGACGCCCTGGGATCCGCTCACCACCGTCGACGTCGCCGGAGCGAGCTTGCTGATGAACTCCGTGGCCGCCCTCGGCGCGGGCGCCGCCGCCCTGGCCGCCTTCTTCCTGCTGGTCCGGCGCACGAAGCTCGGCGTAGCGATGCGCGCCACTGCGTCGGACCAGGAGACGGCCCTCGCGCTCGGCATCCCCGTCGGCCGCGTCTTCGCCGCGACCTGGTTTCTGGCCGGCCTCTTCGCCGCCCTGGCGGGGATCTTCCTGGGCATGTTCCCGCGCAATGTGGACACGAACCTGGGCTTCGTGGCCCTGCGCGCCTTCCCGGCGGTGATCGTCGGCGGCCTCGACTCGGCCTGGGGCACGGTGCTGGCCGGGGTCCTGCTCGGTGTGCTCGAAGTTCTCTGCCAGGGCTATGTGAACCCCTACCTAGGCGAGTTCGGGAGGAACTTCCACGCCGTCTTCCCCTACGTGGTGATGATCCTGTTCCTGATCGTGAAACCACACGGGCTGTTCGGTACGCGGGAAGTGGAGCGCGTCTGATGCCGACCCGCCCGCTGGTCACGCGCTACGAGCAGGACCTGCGCCTGTTCGAGGACCGCTGGGCGCAAGCCGGCCTCGCCCTGTGGGTCCTGGTGGCTCTCGCTCTGCCCTTCGTCGCCAGTGACCGCTGGCTGACGACCGCCAACCTGGCGCTGATCGCCGTCGTGGGCGCGGTCGGCCTGATGATCCTGACGGGCTTCGCCGGCCAGATCAGCTTGGGCCATGCCGCCTTCCTGGCCCTGGGTGCCTACACGACGGCCGTCCTCGGCGAGCGCCTCGAGCTGCCTTTCTGGCTGGCGATGCCCTGCGCCGGAGCGGTGGCCGCGGCGGTCGGCTTGGCGGTCGGGCCCTTCGCCCTGCGTCTGCGCGGGCTCTACCTGGCGATCGTAACCCTCGGCATCCTGTTCCTGACGAGCCACCTCCTGCACTCTTTGCCCGAGCTCACCCACGGCGTCTCGGGCATGGCGGTGCGCATGTACGCGGGTGGGTCGGACGCGGCGGGCGAGGCGCTTCGCTTCAGCACGCCCTGGCGGCTCGGCCCTGTCACCCTCGGCTTCGATCGGAAGCTCTACTACCTGTTTCTCCTCCTCGCGGCGGGAGCGGCCTGGCTGGGCAAGAACCTCGCACACTCCAACAGCGGGCGGGCAATGATGGCCGTCCGCGATCAGGACCTGGCCGCATCGGTGCTCGGCGTGCACCCGGCCCGCAGCAAGGTACTGGCCTTCGGAGTCTCGTCCTTCCTGACCGGGGTGGCGGGTTCGATGTTCGCCTACCAGCAGCAGTACATCACGATCGAGCCTCCGTTCGATCTGAACCTGTCGGTCCAGTACATCGCGATGATCGTGCT
The DNA here is from genome assembly GCA_002686265.1 of Planctomycetota bacterium. GTDB lineage: Bacteria > Planctomycetota > UBA1135 > UBA1135. Next base: position 119,001 of record NZBA01000063.1, on the reverse strand, counting down.
CGGTGGCGTGGGGACGATCTTCGGCGCCGTGGCCGGCGCGCTGTTGTTCGTGTGTCTCGCGCCGCTAATGGAGACCGTGGGCGGCTGGATCCCCTTCGTCGCGGACCTCTCCTCCCACCAGCGCTCGACCTTGTTGTTCGCGGTCGGCGTCTGCGTGCTGCTGGTGGTCGAGCCCCTCGGGCTCCTGGGCCTGTGGTTGCGCGTGAAGCGCACCTTCGCGGCCTGGCCGTTCCGCTACTGAGTGAAGGGCCGCCGGCGGCTCGCGGGAGAAGCCCGGAGGCCGTCCCGCCGGGGGACGGCCTCCGGGCCGTGTCGATTCAGCCGGGCCGTGTCGATTCAGAGTGTCGACTCAGGTCCGTCCGGGCACGACCCGGAGAAGGTCCGGGCGCTTCCGGCGATCACTCCCGCCAGCCGGCCACCTCGCTCCCGAGGCGGCCGCACGGCCCAACCGCGGGCCCGGTAGGCGGGATAGGGCACGGACCGCGGGAGTACCGGTCAGGGTGCTCAGGCTCCGCCGCCGGCGCCGCCGCTGTCGCGCAGCTCCAGCATCTCCTTGCGGATGTCCTGGGCGATGGCCTTGACCGCCTGCATCTGCTTGCGGACCCTCGAGGTGGCGGCCTTGTTGCCGGACTCGGCCTTTGCGACATCGTCCGTGGTGTCCTCGACAACCGACTTCAGGCGCTCGAAGTTATCGCTCATGATTCCCTCTTCTCGGGGATGGTGGATCGTGGGTCGATGGGGTCGGAGGGACGCCGCGAGGCGCAGGAAAGCCGTCCCGACCCCCTGTAGGCGTTCTGTAGGACCACATTCGAGCACGCCGATCAACCCCGCAACCGGCCCCAGAGGCCGGAAAAAGGCCCTGCCCCACGTGGGCGGCACTGCGCAACGACGCGCCAAGGAACTCCTAACTGACTTTTTTACAGTTACTTATGGCTCATCACAGGGACGAACACCGCTAGATTCCCGGATCGCGATCAGGCATCGAAAAACCGCCTCCACGGCCCCCGCTCGGGGTCTCGAGGGTCGCCTCGCCCGGCCTGACGGGTGGCCGCTGGTGGGGGTGGCGCGAGCCCGCGGCCTCGGCCTCGGCCGTGTTCTCGTTCACTCTGGTCGCAGCCGTCGGTAGCTACGCGTTTTCCTCGGTGCACGAGTCCATCTGGAAGGGACTCTCCTGGTCCACGACGGCCCGCTTCGTCGTCGACGGCGTGGTCTACGGCGCGGCTACCGCGGGCGTCTTCACTTTCCTCTGGCCCGGCGCCTGAGCCGCGGCGGGGTCCCAGACTCCTCCAGGCCGCCCATCCGCAGTACCTCGCGCCACTGTCCGGGGAGTGACGGGCTGAACGGAGAGGCGCTGGCCGCGCTGTACCAGCGCCATCTTCGCCAACTTGCGGTTGGCGCGGATTTGGGCCAGGGGAACCGCCCGCGTGAAGGCTCGCGCGGCCTCGATGTCCACCATCATCCAGCGTGGGGCCTCACGCTCGCTGCGCGGGTCGAAGTGCGCATCGGAGGGATCGAATTGGGTCGGGCCGGGGTACGCCTCGCGGCAAACCGTGGCCACGCCGACCACCGCGGGAGGGTCGGTACGCGAGTGGGCGAACAGGACTCCGTCTCCGACCTTCATCTCGTCGCGCATGAAGTTGCGCGCCTGGTCGTTGCGCACCCCGTCCCAGCAGGTCCTCCGATCGACGGACGCCCACAGGTCGTCCCAGGCGAACACCGACGGCTCGGACTTCACGAGCCACAGGTGGCGACTCACCGCTGCAGGGCTCCCGGCGCGTTCTCTGGGGAGCGCAGGGAAACGGGCGGGCCAAGGACCTCGGCGGCCACGACGGCCTTCCGCCAGGCGTCCCGCGAGCGCAGGGCCCTCACCCGGGCGTCGCGCCGCGGACGCGCCCCCTCCGCGTGGCCCTCGTGCCGAGCGAGAGAGGCCGCTAGGGAAGGCTCGATTCCAGGAGCGTCCTCGGAGGGAACGTGAGCCAGATCGCCGGCACCGAGCATGTGCCACGAGGGACGGTCGGAGCCGAAGTCCGAAGCGAGATTGCCAGACGTCCCGCCCCCCCCCCCGACCTCGGGCGCCGGTGCACCCACCATGGCCTCCCGCGGCCGCGGTAGGTCGCCCTGGAGGGACGCTGTCCTCTTGGGTAGGGCGCTCGTGGTGAACTCGCGCAAAGGGGTCGCTCGGTCGGCGTGGGGCGGTTCCGGCGGGGCCGGCGGGCTCGGCGGGGCGCCGGGAGCGGGAGACGCGCGGCCTTCGGGCCGGGGCTCGGGTGCCGCCGGGGAGCGGCCCTCGAGTAGAGCGCGCCAGTCGCCCGCGCCCTCGACCTCCCGCCCCCCGCCCCCGTGCCCGGGCAGGCGCTCGGTCCGCGAGGGGGGTGCCGCGCGCCGCCGAGGCCGCGGCTCATCGCCGCCCACGCGCCGCAGGATGGCCTGGGCGGCCGCCACCAACAGAAAGAGCGCCACCAGCGCCGTCTCGAGCAGGTCGGAGGAGATCGCGAGCGCGACCCCCGCCAACGGGGCCTCGCTCACCCCTCCACCCCGCCGTCGTCGCTCCCCGAAGGCCCATCTCCATCGCCCCCGGCGATGCTGCGGCGCATGTCCGTGTCGGATTCGATGTTGCGCAGGCGGTAGAGGTCCATGACACCCAGGTTGCCGCCGCGCAGGGCCTCCGCCATGGCCAGGGGCACCTCGGCCTCGGCCAGGACGACCTTGGCCCGGTTCTCCTGCACCGACGCCTTGAACTCCTGCTCGGCCGCCACGGCCATCGCACGCCGCTTCTCCGCCAGGGCCTGGGCCACGCGCTTGTCCGCCTCCGCCTGGTCCGCCTGCAGGCGCGCGCCGATGTTGATGCCGATGTCGACGTCCGCGATGTCGATCGAGACGATCTCGAAGGCCGTCCCGGCATCCAGCCCGCGCGAGAGCACGACCTTGGAGATGTCGTCGGGATTCTCGAGCACCAGGGCGTGGGTGTCTTTCGAGCCGATCGTGCTGACGATGCCCTCGCCTACTCGTGCGATGATCGTCTCCTCCCCGGCCCCGCCCACCAGGCGCGCGATGTTCGTGCGCACGGTCACGCGCGCCTTGGCCAGGACCTGAATGCCGTCCTTGGCCACCGCGGCGATGGTCGTCTTACCGGACTCGGGGTTGGGGCAGTCGATGACCTTGGGCGTCACGCTGGCCTTGACCGCCTCCAGGACGTCACGTCCCGCCAGGTCGATGCTGGCCGCCGTGCGGAAGTCGAGGTTCAGCCCCGCCCGGTCGGCGGAGATCAACGCCTGCACGACCCGCATCACGTGGCCGCCGGCGAGGAAGTGGGCTTCGAGATCGCGCGTGTCGATGCCGTCCAATCGCGCCTGCACGAGCATCACGGCAGCGTCGACCATCGTGCCCGGAGAGACCTTGCGCAGTTGCATCGCGATCATGTCGAAGATCCCGACGCCGGCCTTGGTCAGCACCGAGCGCAGGTAGAGCTTCCCGTAGCTCAGGAACGCGAACAGGAAGACCAGGAGCAGCAGCCCCGCCAGGACGAGGCCGACGTTTTCGAGCAGTTCCATCTCTATCTCCTTCTGGCGGTCGCGTCTTCGGCTTCCGCCACGACCACGCGGTTTCCGAGCAACTCGATGACGCGCACGCGCGCGCCGATCTCGATCATCTCTCCGCGGCTGACCACGTCGACTCGTCGGTCGTCGAGGCGCGCCACGCCGGAGGGGCGCAGGGTTGCGAGCACCTCGCCCTCGGCCCCCATCAGGCTCGCGTCGCGTGGATCCACGGCGCGGTTGTCGGTGGTGGAGAATCCCTGGGCCATGAGGGACTTCGCCAAGGGGCTGCGCGGCAGGAGCTTGAAGCCCGCCATCACGGCCGTGGGCACGCAGACCCCGCTCGTGATCATGTAGACCGTCAGCGCATCCTCGCGCCAGGCGAGGACGCCGCCGGCGATGATCGCCAGGCTCGCTCCCAGCCCGAGCAGGCCGAAGCTAGGGATCAGCAGCTCGGCCACGATCAGCACCAGGCCCAGGCCCAAGAGGAGGAACGCCCAGGTCACGGGGCTTCTTCCACTTCCGCGGACTCGGCGGGTTCGGCGGGGGCGGGCTCCACCAGCAGGCGGCCGCCCACATCGTCCGCCGCCACGACGCGCACCCGTGCCCCGCCGGCGATTTGCTCCCCCTCGGCGCGCGCCTCGCGCGGGTGGGCGATGTCGGAATCCAGGACGACCTTCCCGACCGGGTGCAGCACCGTCAGGGCGCGCCCGAGGCTGCCCGGCAAGGCCGCGGGGGCCAAGTCTGCCGCGGCGGTCTCCCGCGGCGTGATGACGAGGCGCTTCAAGAGCGGCGTCTGAGGTAGGAAGCGCGAGAGGACCAGGATGCCCGCCGCGCCCGCGCCCCCCGCCAGGGCCATGCGTCGGGCGGCGGCGAGAGCGAGGTCGCGGCTCAGGGGGCTGCCGAGACTCGCGCCGGGACCCAGCTCGCACAGGACCAGTCCACCCAAGACGCAGGCAGTCCCGGCCAGGCCAATCCAGATCGTGCCCGGCAGAACGAAGAGCTCCAGGGCGATCAGGGCGAAGCCGACGGTCACGAGCACGACGTGGGGCACGTCCGCGAGTCCGGTCAGGTACTTGCCGACGAGGACCAGTGCGAAGCACGCCAGGGCCAGAATGCCGGGCAGGGCGAAGCCTGGGGCCTTGAGCTCGGCGTAGCCCAGCATCAGGCCGATCGCGATCAACAGGGGCGTGGTCTTCTCCAGCAGCGCCAGGATCTCCTCGGAGGCTGAGCGTTCCAGGGTGGTGACCGAGGCCCCGGCGACACCCAGGCGCGAGAGGAGCTCGGGCAGGGAGGCGGCCGTGCCGTCGGCCAGGCCCAACTCGACGGCCTCGGGGCCGGTCACGTTCAGGAGTCGTCCGCGTCCGCAGACCGTGCGTACGAGCTCGATCGCGTCCCCGCGTTCGAAGGCATCGTCCCACTCTCGGCCGTTCATGAACAGCGCCTCGCCGCCGCGGCGCACGAGGCGCACCTCCAGCTCGGGGTCGACCATGGCCTCCGCCAACCGCGGCGAGCGTCCGCGCCCAGCGGCCACGGCCCGGAACTCCGCCCGTGCGAGGGAGGTCACCTTCTCCCGCAGGCCACCCTGCTCGGGCACGGCGGCGAGCCCACCCGGGCCGACGGTCACCGGCATGGCGGAGCCCATGGTGCCGGTCGGCGTGACGAAGACGCGCTCGCAGGCCAGGGCCACCAGGGAACCGGCGGAGGTCGCCTGTCCGTTGACCCAGGCCACGGTCACCAGCTCGGCGGAGCCTTGGGCACCGAGCAGCCCGGCGAACTGACTCATCAATTCCATCGAGCCGCCGGGAGTGTCGATCTCGACCACCAGCGCCCGGCTGTCCTCGGCCCGCGCCTCGCGCAGGCCACGCTGCACGAGAGCCAAGGTGGCGATGTCGAGCTCGCGGTCGACCGCGACGTGGGTGACTCGCGGCGGTTCGGTCTGGGGGGAGACGGGATCGGCGGCCGTGGCGGCGGCCAAGGCAACCAGGACGGCGAGGGTCCTGACGGGGGGGCGGGGGGAGCGCGGGCTCCGGTGGCGGCGAGGCGCGGGGAGGGGCCCTGGGGACTCGAGTGAGAGCTGCCCGCTGGGCTTGGGGCGGGGCGGACCGGGGGCCTCGCGTCGCTCGGCGCTCAGGCTCCCCCAGTGCCGGGGACCGCGGCCAGTCGGCGCGGTTTCCCCAAAATCCCGTTCCATCTCGACCTCCTCCATCGCCGCGCCAGTCTACACCGCCCGGATCACGCGCCCCAGGCGAGGGGCGCGGAGGTGGCGGGAGTGCATGGGAATCGAACCCACCGGTCCCGCTGTTCACGAGACCCAACCGGCTTTGAAGACCGGGCCGCACACCAGCACGGATCCACTCCCACCTTGAGGTGGCAGTGTAACGAGCGCGAGAGTCCAGGGCGACGCCGGGGCGGCCCAGCCACGCGCCCCGAGAGGTGACGCGCTCCACGCGCTCCGCCCCCGCCGAATCCAGCGCGGCGCCCAGCGCGCAGACCGGTGCAACGCCCGGTCCGACCGCGGCGCGGCGAGACGGAGCACGGGCCTGGTCCTCGAGCTCCGCCGGGCGGCGCCCCCCCTCCTCCTCAGGCTCCCTCGAGAGGCAGCAACGAGCCCGGGGCTCCCGAACCGGGAACCACCGGGAGGCCGCCGGCCCAGCGGCGCAGCTCACGCCGCGGCGGAGAGGACCCCCCAACGCGGCCGACGAAGCCACAGGTGAACGGCACGCCCCCGCGCCGCCGGTCGAAGTCGACGGGCAGGCGCAGGCGCAGCCCCGCGCCGCCCCGACGCACGACCCCGTCGAGGAACACGACGCTCTCGGCATCGAGGAGGCCGCCGGCGTTCTCGACCGCCACGGCCAGCTCTCGACCCCTGCGCCGCACGGTCATCGAAGCGGCGCTCTGAACCGGGCTCTCGCGCAGCATCGGGACACGGCGTGTGATCGGATCCGCGACGACACTGCGACGACGAACCAGGGGCGCATCGAGCAGCAGTTTGCCCGCCCGCCGTCCGGGGCCGGGACCCCAACGGAACAACGCGGCCAGGAGTGGGTCGCCGCCCGGGCTCCAGGAGCCGCCGGCCAAATCGAACGGCAGCTCACGCTCCTCGCCTCGCCCCAGGCGTACCTCGGCCGGCAGACAGCCGACCTCGAACGCCCCGCGGCGCACGAAGACCTGGCAGCGAACCTCCACGGCGTGCGGGAAAGGATTGCGCAGGCGCGCGGCGCAGGTCCAGCGACCGCGCCACTCGCCACCGCACTCGGCCTCGAAGCCGGGCTGGATGGCGAGCTCGGGAGCGCTCACCGGGAACGGCCCCTCGTCGGCCGGCGTGAGGGCCACCAAGGCGCGCACGGCACGGGCGCGGCGCGGCTCGGCGCTGATCACGCCGGCCAGGGGCGCGCGGCAGGCGCGCAGGAGGTCGTCGGGCTCCTCGACCCCCAACTCCCAGCGCTCGCAAGGCCACGACTCGCGGGCGAGGGCGCCACTCCAGCCGCCGGCGGGGGTCACCAAGCCGGCCAGGCACTCGTCGCGCACGAAACAAAGGGCGTCGCGGTCGAGCCAGGGAGCGAGGAACAAGCTCTCGACGCCGGCGTCGCGCAGCTCCAGACAATCCTCGCGCCGAGAAGAGGCGACGCGGGCGAAGCGGGCGGGCCCCGACTCCACCAGGCGCCGCGCAACCATCCCCGCCAGGCCGGGCTCGGCGAGCTGGATGCAGTGCAGGGGAGCGTCACTGCTCGCGCCGGCGGCGAGCTCGAGCACTTCGTCGAAGAGCGGGATGGGCTCGCCGACGAAGGTCTTCTCGAACCAGCCTCCCGCATCGAGGGCGAACAGCTGGGGTAGGGTCGCGTCCCCCAACAGCCCGGCCCCGTCCGTCGTGCGCTCGAGGGTCGCGTCGGCCATCAACAGGGGTTCGCCCGTGTCGCAGGCCCGCAGCTCGTAGTGCACGCCGTCTGCGCCGGCCTCGACCGCCCGGTGCAACCCAGCCAGGGTGTTCTCGGGAGCCTCGAGGGGCAGACCGCGGAAGCCGAGAATCCAGGGCGGACCGGTTGCGGCAGGCTCCTCCGCGGGCGGGGCGGCCGCCTCCGCGCGCGGGTCGGGGGGGTCGTTGCTCTCGCTCACGACGGCCCAGATACGGTGCGGCTTCCCATCTCCGGCGGCCACGCGGGATCCCGCCGGCAGGCACCCGCCCCGCGCAGTGCGGGCGGTTCACGGCGAGAGGCGCGCGGGCGAGTCGCTTCCACCAGCGCCCTAGACGAGCTCGACGCGCCGCTCCGAGGGGCCTGTGCACCCCCCGACGGAGTGCGCCTGTACCGAGCGCCGGGCGAGCTCTCCCTCGAGGGCCGCGGCACGCTCGGGAGCGATGGCGATCAACAACCCGCCGGAGGTCTCGGCGTCGAAGGCCAGGCCGACGAGAGACTCGTCGAGGCCGAGGTCGATGCCAACGCCCTCCCCGAGCGAGGCGCGCCCGCGCTTCGAGCCACCCGAGAGGCTACCGGCGCGCGCGAGATCGAAGGCCCCCGGAAAGATCGGGACGGACCGCAGGTCGATGCGCAGGGTGACGCCGCTGGCGGCAGCGACGTTGTGAGCGTGGCCGGCGAGACCGAAGCCGGTCACGTCCGTGCAGGCGCTCGCCCCCGCGGCGCACATGGCCTCGGCGGCGTCGGCGTTGAGGGTCGCCATCAAGCGCGAGGCGGGCTCGAGCTGCTCCGGCTCGACACGCCCGGCCTTGGCGGCGGTCGTCATCGTCCCCATGCCGATCGGCTTGGTCAGATACAGCCGATCTCCTTCGCGGGCACCGGCGTTGGTGATGCAAGCCTCGCGTTCGACGACGCCAGTCACGGCGAAGCCGAACTGGGCCTCCTTGGAGCGCACCGTGTGCCCGCCGGCGACGACCGCCCCCGCCTCGCGCATCTTGTCGAAGCCGCCGCGGAAGATCTCAGCCAGCCACTCGTCGGGGAACTCGCTCGGGAAGCCCGCCAGGTTGAGGGCCGACAGAGGCCGGCCGCCCATGGCGTAGACATCGGAGAGGGCGTTGGCCGCGGCGATCGCCCCGTAGAAGTACGGGTCGTCGACCACCGGTGGGAAGTAATCGACGGTCTGGACCAGGGCCAGGCCTGTGCCGCCCTCGACGACGGTGTCGAGGGCCACGATTCCCGCGTCATCGACGGAGCCCGGGCCCACGAGCAGGCGCTCGTCGGTCTGGTCGATCACCCCGCCCAGCACCTGGGCGAGTTGCCCTTGGGGCATCTTGGCCGCTCACCCGGCGCAGTCGGCGTAGTCGGTGAGGCGCTTCGCTCTCGTCTCGGTCGGCTCCATCGGCGGAGTGTACCCGCGGCCGGCGGAGACGGCGGCCCGCTTTTCTCCAAGACCACGGTCTGCGAGTGCCACCGGCGGGCGGTCGGTGCGGTCCATGGAGACGAGGGCGTCCGAAGGCGGCCCAGGCCGGCGCGGGACCTTCCCAGCGGGCCGTGCGAGAACCACTGGGGACAAGGGTAGAGAGGAAACGGCGATGAGATCGAAGGCACGAGCAGAAGAGGACAGGATGAAGTCGGAGCGACGAAGGACGAGGTTGACGGAACGACGGGCGATCGGATTGTCCCGAGCGCTCCTGGGCGTCGCGGCGCTCTCGGCGATGCCCATGCTCACCCGGGCTCAGGCGCCGCCGTGCCCCGACACGCGGGCCTGCAACGTGAAAGCCGAGGTGGTGACCATCGGGATGCAGACCTGCGGCATGGGCGTCATCATCTTCGGCTACGAGATCAGCATCCTGGGTCCGGAGTGTCCGGACAAGAAACTGACATACCCCGCCCACGGTGAGTGTCACGGAGCCCCCGCCGAAGGGATGCGGTGCGTCCCGGCGGGCCTGCTGCCGGTGACCTACGAGCAATGCGAATGCGCAAACGCCTCGGTTCTCGGGGTCGGCCTGGCAATCCCGAGCTGTGACTGCAGCGATGGTGGCAACATCGGGACGATCGAGACTTTCAAGACCGAGTCGTGCCATTGAGCGGGAAGGCGCCCTGTCTCCGGGCAGGGCGCACACGCTATGCTCCACGAACTGAGCTTCGGACCCGGGAGAGAAGAGGGGAGAACACCTTGAAGAACCTGTTGATCTGGGGGGGCATCACTGCCGTCCTCTGTGTATCGGGCGTACTGGTGATAAGGCGGATGCGAGGCACGCCCTCCGCCGCGATGATGGTCCCTGCGGCGTCGACGGCTTCGGACCTCCGTCCCCACGGCGGCCTCGACCCGTCCGCGCGCCCAAGCTCCGTCGCCGAGCGCGTCTCGCTCGCCGGTGAACAGGGTGCTCCCGCGTCCGGCCAGGCCGGATCCGATTGGACCTCCCTCCTGCGCGACCTGCCCGCCTCGCTGGGAACGGGGAACCCGGATCTCCTCGCGGAGCAGCTGGAGGCCCTGCTCGCCGACCCGAACCGGGTCTACGAGGTGATCGCCCTCCTCGAGAGTGGCGTGTTGGACGAGGACCCCGCGGCCACGCGTGGAGCCATGATGCTGCTGTCGGCGGCCCTCCAGTACGCGCACCAGCCCGGCGCCGAGGACGCGGAAGGAGGCCGCCGCCTGGTGACGACCCTCCTGGAGTCCCTCCCGAGACTCTCTCCCGCTCTCCGCGAGCAGCTGATCGGTCAGCTCTCGGCTGTCGCCGTCGCGGGCAGGCCGGTCCTCGACCTGACCTACCTGCGCGACATCATCGACCTGCGCGCGGGCTACCCCGACCTGTCCGACGAGTTCAGCAGGCTCTTCTCCCACCTCGCCGACGGCCTCGCCGAGGATGAGGACCGCACGCAGTTCTACGCCCTGCTGGCCAACGAGGGCGCCGATCCCGTCGCCGTTCGGGTCGCCCTGGCGGCCCTGCTGGAGGACGATGAGGGACGCTTCCTGGCTCTGGCGGAGCAACTGTACGCGGACGCAGAGTCGGACGAGTTGCGCAAGGCGGTGCTCGGAGCGCTGGTGACGGCGGCTCCCGTGGACCGGGCGGCGGAGGTCTTCGGCCAACTGGCGCAGGGAGCCGAGCACGCCGAGGCTCTCATCCTCGGTAGCCGGCCCGGAGGCTGGGAGGCTCTCGAAGGGGAGTACGAGCACCTTCTGAACAGCGGGAGCCAGGACACTACGGCGCGCCAGATGCTCGTGGCCGGGATGACCGGTGCCAGTGAGCAGAGGCTCTTGGACATCGCCCTGCGGGATCCCGATCCGTCAGTGCGGGGCCAGGCACTCCTGACCGCGACCCTCACACCCGACCGCGGTCCGGCGGTCGTCGAGCTACTCCGCGACGCCTACGCGCGGAGCGACGACCCGAGCGTGAGCATCCCGCCGAACGTGACGGTCTTCGCGGCGGAGAACCTGGTGCGCGGGAACGTCGGGGGGGCACGGGCCGACGCCGTGGACCTGCTGCTCTCCATGGCGACGGACGAGGGCCTCGACGATGCGGTGCGCTGGCAGGCCGTCTCGGCCGTGCGCGACTGGGCCCCACCGGGAGGCCTAGACGGTCTGGTGATCGGCGGGCAAGCCGTCGAATGAGCGCTCCCGTCCCCGAACCGTCCGCCCAGCACCTCGGCGGCTCGCGGGAGGGACCCGAACGAACGTGAAGGCGCACCCGCCGGTGACCACCACCCGGCAACCGTCTAGGATCCCGTGAGGGCGGGCCCCGCAGGGCCCGCCACGAGCAAACCACCTCCGCTTTCCACGCGGCTCGCTTCCCGGCGACCGCACCGCAACCCCGACCCACGCACGCCATGCTCTGCCTCGCACTCGCTCTGCTCTCATGGGAGGGATCCGGCCACTCGACGCCCCTCCGCCCCACGCTCCAGGATCCCTGCGTGGAATGGAAAGGTAGCACCTACACCCTCGATCGCCTGCCGAGCGAGGTCGGCCCCGGACCGGCCGCGGCGGCCGAGACCTGGGCCGATTGGGTCGTCGAGCACGACTACCGCATGCACCTCTCCGCCAACGCTCGGGTGCTCCTGATCCGGTCGCCGTCGAGCGGGGAATGGGAACGCCAGCTCGAGCTGATCGGCAGGACTTCCGTCCTCTTCGACGAACTCGTGCCCCTGCCCAAGCGGGACGCGGACCCTCCGGTGGGCGATGGACGGGGAGTGGCCGCGGGCGGGGCGGACGGCGCACCCGAAGACTCGGGAGTGACCGACTCGGCCTCCGGCGAGTACAGCTACTCCTACACCTGGGGCGCGGGCACCTGGCCCCTGGAGACCGAGACCTGCGTGATGTTCGCGGTCAGCACGGAAGCGGACTACGCCGCTGTACTCGCCAGGCTGGGGGAGTTGGAACCCTACCTGCGCCACTGGGTCGAAAGCGCCGGACGCTTCACCGGCTTCGTCCTGGAGAAGCCCCTGATCGGCGCCTACATCGAGCAGGCCAGCGGCCAGAATGAGTGGGATCCCGAAAACGAAGTCGTCCACCGCGTGGCGGAGATGCTTCTGGTGCGCCGCTTCGCCCAGCTGCCCTTCTGGTTGGTCCAAGGGCTCGCCTGGCACGTGGAGATGGAACTCACCGGCGGGCTCTACTGCTTCCCCTACCGCAGCGAGTTCGTCTCGGCCACCGAGCACGTCGGCTGGGAGGCGGACCTGGGCGAGCGCCTGAGGAAGGGCGAGCGGGGGCCCCTGCGCCTCGAGGAAATCGCCGGTTGGGATCGCGGTCGCTTCGAAGAGGGACCGGCCAAGCTCGCGTACGGTCTCGTGCGCTTCCTGGCCCGCCACCACCGCCCCAACCTGAGCGCCTTCGTCGAGCAGCTGCGCCTGTTCCGCGACGAGCACAGCCGCGTCGACCTGGGCAACGGCGGCTGGGAGCGCAAGACCAACTACCGGATCCCCGACGAAGAGCTCATGTCCTTGCTTCAGGCCCACTTCCGAGGGAGTGTTCTCGACGACGCGACGGACTTCCTTCGCCAGGGCACCGGGTTTCGCCTGTCCAAGGAGTAGGCCCGCCCGCCGCCTCCGGGCTAGCTCGGCACCGCGCCGGCGCACGACCGCGCTCCCGCCTTGCCGTGCCGGCGCCTTGCGGCGCTCCCGCGTTGCCGTCCTGCCGTCCTGGCGTGCTCCCGCGCTGGCGTGCTCACCCGTTTCCACGTTCGCCAACTCCCGCGCCGGCGCGCCGCCACTCGGCCGCCGCGCCGCACTACCCCACCGCCACCCTACGGTTCTACCGCGGAAGCCGGGGGCAGCCGACGTCACCGAGAGGGAAGTCGCCCTCGCGACGCGGCTCACGGACCGACGCGCGCCCCCGGGTGGTCCACGCCGATGTTTGCTACCGTCGAACCCATGCAGCGCGAGACCCTCGAGGCAGCCCTGGAACTGGCGACGGCGGCGGCAAGGGCCGCGGGAGAACGCGCGCTCGCCTGGTTCCGCGACCCGTCGGTGGCGGCCGAGGAGAAGGCCGATGGAACCCTGGTGACCCGCGCCGACACCGAGGCGGAAGCGACGGCGCGGGAGGTCCTGCAAGCCTCGAAATTGCTCGGCGAGGTGGAGATCCTGGGCGAGGAGGGCGGACTGCAAGAGACCGGCGCCGAGTACCGCTGGGTCGTCGATCCCCTCGACGGGACGCTCTCCTTCGTGCGCGGTATTCCGCACTTCGGCACACTCATCGCCTTGGTGACCCAAGGCGACGGGGGTGACCTGCCGCTCGTGGGCGTCTTGCACCTGCCGGCCCTAGGCGAGACCTACGGCGCCGCCCGCGGACTGGGGGCCTGGTGCGACGGACGGCCGGTGCGAGTGTCGGGGCGCCAGACCCTCACCGGCGCCCTACTCGCCGTGCAGGACCCCGACCGCATGCGCGAGGGAGGCCTGGGAGCGATCCACGCGGAACTGCTCGCCGAGATCGACCTGCTGCGCGGCTACAGCGACTGTTTCGGCCACGCCCTGGCCCTGCGCGGCGCGGTGGACGTCGTGCTCGACGCCGCACTCCATCCCTGGGACCTGCGCGCCTCCCAGGTCCTGGTCGAAGAGGCCGGCGGACGCCACCGGACCTGGCCGTCGCGCAAGAACGGAACGGAGAACGTGGTGCTCGGTACGCCCGCTCTCGTGGACGCGCTCGCGAACCGCATCGAGGCCTGAGAGCACCCGCGACGGACGCCGATCGGACGGGATCACGCGCGAGGCGCGCAGCGCCCTCTCCCAGGGGAGCAGGACCGTACGCACCCGGCTCGCCCCGCGCACCGGCGACGGGCGCCGGGCGGCGGTCGCACACGCCTCCGAGCGCGCCTCGGCCACTCCCGCGGCTCAGCCGGAGGCCAGAAGCTCGAAGGCCGTCGCGAGGCGCTCCTCGTCTCCCTCCAGCAGCGCCCGCGGATCGAGGTGCAGGCGCTCGTCGTGGATACGCGCGAAGACCGGCGGGTCGCCGGCACGCAAGGCAGCGGCGAGCTCGTCGGGAGAGCGCTCGGTGTGCCGCACGCACACGACCGGAGTATCGAGGAAGACACCGGGAGCGCTGCCGCTGCCGGGCTGGGAGCGCCCCGGGACAACCTCGGCCTCAAACCCCTCGAGGGCCGCCACGAACCGCGCAACGCGAGCAGCGACGGGCTCGAGCTCCGCCGCGCTCGCGCGCAACAGACGGCGCGCGGGCAACTCGTCGGCGCGCCCGGCGAGGTACAGCTCGAGGGTCGCCTCGAGCCCCGCCAAGGTCACCTTGTCGCAGCGCAAGGCGCGGTAGATTGGATTCCGGCGCAGGGCGTCGATCACGGCACGACGGCCGACGAGCAGGCCGGCCTGGGGACCACCGAGCAGCTTGTCGCCCGAGAAGGTCACGACGTCGATCCCGCTCGCGACCGCATCACGCACGAGGGGCTCGGCCCCCAGCATGTCGAGCGGCGCCGAACCGGCGGCCTCCAGGAGGCCCGAGCCCAGGTCGAAGGCGGTCGTCGTCCCGCTGCTCCGGCCGATCTCCGCCAACTCCGCGGGATCGACCTCCCCGGTGAAGCCCACGACGCGGTAGTTGCTGGTGTGGACCTTCATCAACAAGCCGGCACCATCCCCCGCCGCGCGCTCGTAGTCCGCCGCGCGCGTGCGGTTGGTGGTGCCCACCTCGCGCAGGCTGACACCGGCGCGCGCCATGATCTCGGGCACGCGGAACGAGCCACCGATCTCCACCAACTCGCCGCGCGAGACGACCGCGGCCCGGCCCGCGGCGAAGGTCTGCAGGCAGAGCAGCACCGCCCCGGCGTTGTTGTTGACCGCGATCCCCGCCTCGGCGCCGGTCAGGCGCTCGAGCAGGGTACCGAGGTGCGCGTCGCGCTCGTTGCGCGCGCCGCTGAACCGGTCGACCTCGAGCACGCAGTAGCCCACGGCGGCGCGCGCCATGGCCGAGGCGACCTCGGGGTGGACGGGTGCACGGCCGAGGCCGGTGTGGAGGACCACGCCCGTGGCGTTCACGACCCTCCACAAACCGCCGCCCCGCTCGCGGGCCAGGCGCGAGGCCACCCCGCGAGCCAGCTCCCCCCCTTCCAGGCGCCCGGCGAGGGTCTCTGCGTCCAACTGCCCGGCAACGATCTCCGCACGCCACTCCTCGAGGATGCCACGCACCAAACCCAGCACGAGCTCGCGCTCGGCCTCGGCCCCCTCGACCAAGGGCGCGATCGAGTCGAGCCGTGAGGCTTCGTCCACGCCGGGCAGGAGCCGGAACGCCTCCCCGCGTCGCTCTTCGGCGGCCGCCATGGCGACCAGTCTCCCCGGCCCGCTGATCCCGGGCAAGCGCGCGCATCGAACTACCTCCCCGAGAGCGAGGGCCGCACCGATCGCCCGGTTCGCCCCGCCGCCGGAGGTTTCGCGGGCGTTCCGCGCTATGCTGAGCCCATGACCCTCGTCTCCGCCCGCCCGACCTGGAAGCTGCGCGAGGCGGAGCAGGGCGCGGTCGAGACCCTCGCCCGCGCGCACAGCCTGCCCCAGATCGTCGCCAGACTGCTCGTGCTGCGCGGAATGAGCGATCCCGAGGCCGTCGCCGACCACCTCGAGCCCAGCCTGATGCGCCTCCACGCCCCGCGCCTCCTGCCGGGCATGAACGCGGCCTGCGAACGACTCGCGCGCGCCGTGCGCGAGGGCGAGGTCATCCTCGTCCACGGCGACTACGACGTCGACGGTGTCACCGGCACGGCGCTCCTGGTGCGAGTGCTCGGACTCCTGGGCGCCAAGGTCGCCTGGCACATCCCCAACCGCTTCACCGACGGCTACGCCTTCGGCACCCACTCGATCGAACGCGCACGCGACGTCGGCGCCAAGGTGATCGTCAGCGTGGACAACGGCACCTCCTCGCTGGAGACGATCACCGCCCTCGCCGCGGCAGGGGTCGAGACGATCGTGACCGACCACCACGAGCCGCCCCTGGGCGCGCTCCCGCCGGCCGTCGCCATCATCAACCCCAAGCTCCCCGACTCCGAGTACCCCTTCCGTGAGCTGTGCGGCGCGGCCGTGGCCTTCAAGCTGGCCTGGGGATTGTGCGAGGAGTTCTCCGACGGCGGCCGCGTCCGAGTCGACCTGCACGAGTTCCTGGTGGAGGCCATGGCCTACGTTGCCATCGCCACGGTCTGCGATGTGGTCCCGCTAGTGGACGAGAACCGCATCCTGGGACACTTCGGCCTGCGCTCGCTGGGCAACGCCGAGCACGCGGGCCTGACCGCCCTGCTGGAGGTCTGCGGCCTCGACCGGCGGCGACTGACCGCCGAGGACGTCGGCTTCCAGATCGGCCCGCGCATCAACGCCGCCGGCCGCTTGGGCAGCGCCCGCACGGCCCTGGAGCTCTTGATCTCCCGCGACGCCGCCGGAGCGAGGGCTCTGGCCGGGAAGCTCGACGACCTCAACCGCGAGCGCAAGCGGATCGAACGCGAAGTGACCCTCCAGGCGATGGACGAGGCCGAGCGCTTCGCGGATCCGACGCGCTACCCAGTGATGGTCGTCGCCGGCCAAGACTGGCACCAGGGCGTGGTCGGGATCGTGGCCTCGCGCCTCGTGGACCGTTTCCACCGCCCCAGCCTGGTGATCGGCCTCGACGGCGACGCGGGACGGGGCAGCGGCCGCTCCGTGCCGGGAGTCGACCTGCTCGCGCTGATGCACTCGGGCAGCGAGCACATGCCGCGCTACGGCGGCCACGCCCAGGCGGCGGGCATGGACATCGCAGGCGCGAGCGTGGACAGCCTGCGGGACGCGCTCTGCGCGCGCGCAGGAGAGCTCGGCCTGTGCCAGCTCGAGCGGCCCCCGCTCTGGATCGACGGCGAGCTCCCCCTGGGCGAGATGACGCCGCGCTTGATGGACGAGATCGGGCGACTCCAGCCCTTCGGCGAACGCAACGGCAAACCGGTGCTCCTCTCGCGCGACACGCGCCTGGCCCGGCCCCCGCGCCTACTCGGCGCGGACCGCACCCACCTGATGATGGAGCTGCGCCGGGGCGAGGCCGTCCTCAAGGCCCTCGCCTTCGGCATGGGCGGGCGCATCGACGAACTCGCCATGGGCACGCCCGTCCACGCCGTCTACACGCCGGGCTGGAACACGTTCCGCGGGCAGACGAACCTCGAGCTGATCCTGGCCGACTTCCGCTGCGGAACGGACCCAGGGGTGTAAGCGCACGGCGCCGGGGGCACCGGCGGCTCTGGCAGAGCCGGATCTTCAGGGACAGGGTGTGAAGAGAAGGGCGTCCGAGAGGTTGAACCCGGCACCCGCCGCCGCCGGATCGCGGTACCAGAACTGAATCCCGCACGGAACGCCGGGCAGGAGCTGGCCGGGCCCGAAGCCCGCCGGCGGAACCGAACAGTCCAGGGCCGACTCAGCCGCGCCGTCGCCGTCGACGACGACGGCGGGCAGGCGCCAGGCGGGAGGACCATTGCAACGCACGCCGTCGCCGAAGGGCACCGCGGAAGAGGGCCCACCATGGAGAATCAGCCCGGCCTGGCCGGGAACGGCTCCCGTCACGAGCAGGCTGAACTGGTTGATCGAGAGCGAGGGCCACCGCGGAAGTCGATCAGCGCACCCGCGCCGACGGAGCTCGGCCCTGCGCTGCAGTACCGCTGGGGAGCGGGAGAGCCGCCGAGGAAGACGTGGGCGGCACCGGCATTCTCGGCTGCGCTGTTCTCCTTGAGGTTGCCCACGATGAGATCCGCGAGTCCGTCTCCGTTCACGTCCCCCGCTCCGCGGAGGGAGAAGGCGAACTGCACGTCCTCTCCGTCGATCCGAAACAGGAGGCTGCCGTCGAGTCCCGAGTGAACCGCCGCGTAGCGCTGCGCTCCGGCGGAAGTATCGACCGAGGGTGCCCCGACGATCCAATCACCGACCCCGTCTCCATCCACGTCTCCCGCGCCGTCGCAGGACCAGCCGAGGGTGCTGTCGACCTCGCCCCAGAGCTTGTAGAGCTCAGCGCCGCTCTGCCCCGAGTAGACCGTCACCGAGCCCCGGATCAGCGAAGAGTCAGCGGGGTCGCGCTCGAGGTAGGCCCCCACGGCGTAGTCACCCGCGCCGTCGCCGTCCACGTCACCGAGCCTGGCAACCGAACTGCCCGTGGCCGACTGCTAGGCGCCGCCGTGGGTCCGGACAGTGCTTCCGCCCGCTCCGGAGAACACGCGCGCGTGGCCCTCGCGGCTGCCGCCGCGGGAGAAGCCGCCGCCCAGAAGATCATCGTGGCCGTCGAAGTCGAGATCACCGACTCCGGCGACGGAGAAGCCGAGGCGGTCCCCGGGACTGTCGCCCACGAACTCCATCAGGAATGCTCCGTCCACACCCGAGCAAACCCAGGCCGAGCCACAGCTCTCCCCGTCGCGGTCCGAACCGGGACCGCCGACGATGAAGTCCGGCGTTCCGTCGGCATCGACGTCACCCGCGGAGTCGACGGACTTGCCGAACAGGTCGAAGGCGTCGGTTCCCGAGAGGACCTAGAGCGGCTGGCCGCTGCGCCCCGAGTAGACGTGCACGGCTCCCGCGTAGTGCACGTCGACGCTGTCCCAGCAGGCGCCGATGAGGAGGTCCTCGACGCCATCTGAGTTGACGTCTCCCAGCCCGCTGACGTCGGAGCCGAAGCCCGCCGTCCGGTGTTCGCTCTCGATCGCGTAGAGCACCTCGCCGGTGCGTCCCGAGAGGACGCGCACGTAGCCCTCCTGCGTCAAGTAGAAGACCGCGCTCACGATCAGGCCGTCGTGGCCGTCGAGGTCGTGGTCTCCCCCGCCCGCCACGGCGTAGCCGAAGTGATCCTGGACGCCCTGGCCGATGAAGGAGTGTTGCAGGGCCTGAGCCTGCGCCGCCGCGCAGGTGAGGGACCGTGCGGCAAGGGTCGGCAACAGACAGCGAGTCATCGGATTCCTGGGCATGGATCCACGCGCCTGAGGCACTGCGCCCCGGCACGCGCTCAAGGCGACCACGGCTCGCCGCGGACCGCCCTGTGGCGCGGGCCCGACCGCGCCGGCCCGGTCGAGCTCAGGGGCCGGCCAGCAGGCGCTCACAGCGCCTCCGCAGGCGCCCGAGGACATCGGCGTGCGCGGGGTCCGCCGCCAGGTTGCGCGCCTGGAGTGGATCCCGCGCACGGTCGAAGAGCTGTTCGGCCGGCGGGCGCTGCCCCGGATAGCGAGCATAGGTCCAACGCCCATCGCGCACGCCCTCGCTGGCAGGGATGTCGGGATGCTCGAAGCGGTGCTCGTAGAGGAAGTCCGTGCGCCATGACTTCGCGCTGCCGGCGAGCAGCGGCAACAAGCTCCGCCCCTGGTAGGAGGCCGGAACCTCGATTCCGGCCAGGTCCAGGAGCGTCGGGGCGATATCGAGGTTCAAGACGGTCGCATCCTCGACCGCCACGCGTAGGGGACGGTCCTCTCGCGGGTCGAAGAGAACCAGGGGTACGCGGATCGACTCCTCGTAGATCAGCCACTTGCCCGCCAAGCCGCGCTCGCCGAGGAAGGCGCCGTTGTCGCTGGTGAAAACCACCACCGCGTTCTCGTCCAACCCGCGCCGGGCGAGGGCGGCGAGCACGCGCGCGACGGCGGCGTCGACGCCGGTGATCATGCGGCAGTACCCGCGCACCATCGCCTCGCGCTTGGCGGTCGTGTCGAAGCGCCAGCCCCAACGCTCACGGCCCATGGACTCGCGCAGGAAGCGCGGCAGAGACTCGAAGTCCGAGGGATGCGAGAGCGGCGCCGGCGGGATGGCGCACTCCTCGTACAGCCCATCCTGGGCGCGCGGCCAGAAGTACTGCCGCGGGTCGGAATCCTCGGCGTGCGGAGCATGGAAGCTCACGGTCAGGCAGAACGGCGCCGCGCCGTCGAAGCCGTCGAGGAAGGCGATCGCCCCCTCGGCTGTCAGGTCCGTCAAGTGCCGCTCGCCGCCGTCAGCCTGCAACTTGAAGTAGGGAGTGCGCGAGAGTGCATGGAAGTGATCAAGAAGGAGCGCGCGCGCTCCCTGCTCCAGGCGCATCCCCCACTTGCCGACGAACCCCGTCTCGTAGCCCACTTCGCGCAGGAGGCGCGGGTAGGCTTCGCGCACGCGGGCGAGGGAGAGCGCGGGCGTGCCGAAGGTGAACCCGTGAGTCCCCTCGCGGGTCGCCGTCAACAGGCTGGCGCGACTGGCGGCACAGATCGCGGTGGTCACGAAGGCGTTCTCGAAGCGCACGCCCTCGCTCGCGAGGCGGTCGATGGTCGGTGTTCGCAGGAACGGGTGGCCGGCGCACCCGAGGTGGTCGGCGCGCTGGTCGTCGGAGACGAACAGCAGCAGGTTGGGACGCGCCGGCACATCGCCAGTGACTTCGTGCCCCGGTGCCGACGCCGCGGACAGAGAGATGGCGGCCCCGCCCAGCAGGAGAGCGATGCTCATGGAGGGAGCATCCTACTCGCGCCCCCCGGACGTGCGAGAGCGTGTCGCACGGCTCCCAGGTAGCCCGACCGCGACGGTCGAGCGCATCCGAGCGCCCCGGGGGGGGGACATGAGTGGTACTCGGGCTCCGCCCTCGCCCAATCCCGCGGATCGGGGCCTCGAGCGAGGCCGGATGAGGGCTTCGCGCCACCGCTGACCGCACCGGCCCCGAGCCTGAGGCCCCAACGAGACTGAGGGGGTCGCGACGGCCCGCCGCACCCGCTCCCTGGCGCCTGGGTAGGGGGAAACCGCGTGAAACTGTCCGTTCCGTGGCGAGCACGGGCATTCCGTGGCACACTTCACGCGCAGATACTGATTCGGATTCCCCATTCCCGCGCCGGAGGCGAGAGCCGGCTCGGATCTGCCACCCGCGGAGGAACCCCCAGCCATGAAGACCAACATCCAGATCGCCGCCCTCATCGCCATCGCCGGAACCGCCACGGCGCAGGAGAACATCCTGATCCTGCTGGCCGACGATGTGGGTGTGGACAACATCGGAGCCTACGCCGAAGGGCAGGACCTGGCGCCCACGCCCAACATCGACGCCCTGGCCGCGGGCGGCGTGCTCTTCCGCAACACGTGGGCGAACCCGGTCTGCTCCCCGACGCGGGCCGCGATCCAGACCGGACGACACGGCTTCCGAACCGGGATCGGCATGGCCCTCGGCCTCGCGCCCACGAGCTACGCCCTGCCCACCTCGGAGGTGATCCTGCCCGAGTTGTTCGACCTCCACGACGACCTCGGCTACAGCCACGCCGCCATCGGCAAGTGGCACCTCGGCAACGGCAGTGTCGGCGGCGGCCTCTCGCCCAACATCGCCGGCTACGATCACTTCAACGGCACCCTAGGCAACTTCAAGGAGCCGTACGACTACTACTTCTGGCCGGCCTGGGTGAACGGGAACTTCTCCGTCATCACCCACTACGCGACCGTCGGCACCGTCGAGGCAGCCCGACAGTGGCTCGAGACCGCCCCGGAACCCTGGATCTGCTACGTAGCCTTCAACGCGCCCCACACGCCCCTGCACACTCCGCCCGACGAGCTCTTCACGGTCGAGCTGCCCGACCCCGGTCCGCGCATCGACCCGCGGCCCTACTTCTGCGCCGACATCGAGGCCATGGACACCGAGATCGGGCGCCTGCTGGCCAGCATCGATAGCGACACCTTGGAGCGCACGAACATCGTGTTCGCCGGCGACAACGGCACGCCCAGTGAGAGCACAGTCGCGCCATTCGACCCTGACCACGCCAAGCTGACCTGCTACGAGGGTGGCGTCAACGTGCCGCTGATCATCTCGGGGCCGTCGGTGGCCGTTCCCGGACGCGAGGTGAGCCACCTTGTCTCCCTCGTCGACCTCTTCGCAACCATCGCCGACATGGCCGGAATCGACGCCGAGGCCAGCCTTCCGGGCGTGGAGCTCGACTCGGTCAGCGCCTACCCCTACCTCGAGGCAACGAACGCCTTGCCCCAGCGCCAGACGGTCTACTCGGAGATCTTCCACCCCAACGGCCCGGGACCGTACGAGTTCGCCGCGCGCACGATCCGCAACGAGCGCTACAAGCTGATCTGGTTCGAGGTTCCCACCAAGAAGTACGCCCTCTACAACTTGGTGCTCGACCCCTGGGAACAAGTGAACCTCCTCAAGGGGGGCACCCCAAACGCCACCGACCTGAGTGCATTCCGCTACCTGCGGAACAAGATGACAGGGCTCATCGACTCGGGGACCGGGATCTAGGACTCGGGGGCCGGGATCTAGGCGCCGGCCCTACCTGCGTGGGAGGCCTGCGTGGGAGGCGCTCAGTCGTCTTCCAGCACCAGCGCCAGGGACCGGCGGGTGAAGGTCCCGCCGGAGCCCACGGCCACGGCGGTCAGCTTCAACTCGCCGGGGCCGGTGGTGTGGAGCCACCAGGCGCCCTGCTCGTCGCGCTCCATGTAGCCCGTCGCCGGGCCCGAGAGGTGCCAGAAGAAGCGCACGATCCCCCCCAGAGGATCCTCGGCGGCGACTTCTATCCGCAGGCGCTCCCCCGCCACGGCTCGCCCGCGCGCACATGCCAGGCGGGTGATCAGAGGGTGCTCGACGACCTCGTCGGGCTCCAAGAGCCGCCCGGCGGCAACTCCAAGGTCCAGGGCACGGGCCACGGCGCCCAGACGCGGCCGGCCCGCCGAACGCAAGTCGCGCGCGACGATGCGCAAGGCGACGTTGCCGCGCACGAAGGCGATCCACTCGGGGTGATCGTCCCCGTAGCGGGAGCGGCCGACAAAACCGAGCTCGCCCACCCCGACGCCCAGTTCGCGGGCGCGGGGCACGCGCTCGGGGGTGCTGGCCGACGCCAACCAGGAAAGAAGTTGCTCCTGGGCTTCGGCGACGGTGTCGCCGACGCGCAGCTCCACGACGAAACCCCGATCTCCCTTTCGCGTGCCCTGGAAGCGTCGCGTGACCAGGCCCTCGAGACCCGCGGGCCGAGCGCCAGCGTAGCCTTCGAGAACGGCCGCGCCGAGGTCAAATCCCGCGCGCCGCGAACCACTCGGCCAGCGGTCACGCCCATAGAGGGCGCGCACCTCCGCCAGCCGCGGGTCCTTCGCTCCGACGACCCCTTGCGCGGGCCCGGCCGCCGCACGACCGGCGAGCAGCGAGACAGAGCAGACGAACAAGATCAGGGGATACGTCGCGCTCATCGCCCACGTCCTTTCAACGGATCTTGGGCAGGTCCTGCAAGGACTTGCCGGTGTTGTTGTAGGAAGACAAGTAGTTGTAGCCCGCGGGCTGGCCGTCCCACTCGCGGTCGTTGTTGAAGCCGGGCACGCCCGGCGTGCTGTTGGGGTTGCCGTCCTCGTCCACCCACATGCAAGCGTCGGAGACGTGTACGCCGCCGTCGCGCGTGATGATCTTGTGGTAGCTGAACGAGTGGCCATTCCCCCACAGGTTGGTCGTGTAGCCCGAGGTGCCGATGCCCCAAATAGCCCGCAGCTGCATGAAGCCGAGATGCACGAGCTGCACATTCTCGATCCCCATCATCGCCAGCATGGTCGAGGTGCTCCCGGCGCAGTCCGAGCAGTTCACGAAGACCCCGTTGGCGTGGGATGCGAAGAGCGCCGAGAGGTCGATTCGGTGCTGGTTGTTGATGAAGTAGTGGTTGGCGCCGCCGTCTCCTCCCTGGGGATAGGCGTCGTAGATGACGCCCTCGAGGGAGGTCGGAACGGCCCCCTGCTGGCCGAAGAAGCCTCGGATGCCCGCCTCGACGACGCCCGCGGCATCGCGTGCGCCGATCCCGAGGGCTTCCGACCAGCCGGTGACGTAGTCGATCACCTCGACCCAGGGGCCCGCGTATTGCTGGCCGCTGTCGTTCTGCGTGAAGCGCGGCGTGGCGAGGGTCGTGTAGAAGCGGTGCACGCTCGTGTGAGAGCCGGGGACCGCGCTCCAGCTCGCCCCGCCGTCGCTGCTGTACTCGTAGGCCTGCTCTAGTTCCCACTCGCGCCGCGCGAGGGAAGCGGGCAGCTTCGGTCCCACCAACACGGCCACTCCTCCGGGCGTGACGGCGTCGGACTGCGCCGTCCACGCTCCTCCCCCGCCCCCGACGGTCAACCTCAGCTCGACGCCCCCGACGGGGTAGCCGGCACTTTGCTGCACGCCTCCCGCACTGGTGCTCGTAGCGCCGAAGGTGAACTCGAAGCGCGGGCGCGCGCCGACGGCGTAGCACAGAGGGTAGTTGTAGGAGCGTGTCTCGTAGGCGGAGCCCGACAGCACCGGCTCGTCGGTCGCCGTGTGGACCGCGACCGCCGGGCGCGGCTCACCGTTGTCCAGGTCCAGGTCGGAGACCTCCCCCGCCTGGGCCAGGGAGACGTACTCGTGGATAGCAGGCGTTGCGTAGTACTTGTAGAGCACGCCGCCCTTCTTGAAGTAGACCAGCTGGAACTCGTTCTCGGGTAGGTGGTAGTCGGCGGTCCCGCTCGCCTGGGCCTCGATCTCGCACACGCCCAGGCGCACGAGGGAAACGGGCGCGAGGAGGTCGGCGGCGGCCCCCGAGGCGAGGCGCACGCGCAGCTGGTAGTCGCCGGTGTCGAGGTAGCGTCCTTGGTCGCTCAGGCCGTCCCAGAAGAGCTCGATCGGATCGGCCGAACCCGTCATCTGCGCATCGGCCACGGTGCAGACGACGACTCCGTGGGGATTCAAGGCCTCGACGATGACGCGCTCGTTGATTCCGGTCGGCGAGAGCAGGAACGAGACCTCGACGCCTCCGCCGTCCAGCTTGGGATCCGCGACGCGGGTGGTGTGGACGGCCGTCAGCTGAGTGCCGGCGCCCACGGCCGGCGCCGAAGGGAGCGCGATGCCCGTCCAGATCAGGACGGCCGTGCAGCACACGGTGAGAGCGCGAGGTCGCTTCGCGCTTCGGTCCGAGGGAGTGTGGCTCATGGGCGGTCGGTCATCTGAGAGGAACTGACCCCGACGGAGGCCGTCCGGGCATACCGAGGCGGCGATGGGCAGGCGCTCGCATCTCCCGCAGGGTCAGACATCACTATACGCCCCCCAGCAACGGGTTGCGGATTCGTGCGCCATCCGTCCCTGATCCCGCCGCGAGCGGTGCCACGACGCGCCCCCCGCACTGGGGGCCCCCGTCAGCGCGCCGCGAGGGCGCGGGTCACGGCCGCGCCCGCGACGACCAGAGCCAATGCCCCGAGGATCTGCCCCGCACCGGGAGCGAAGCGCAGCAGGCGCGCCGCGGCGCGCTTGCGCTCGGAGACACTCAGGGTCCCGTAGTCCTGCCGCCACTCCTGCGCCACTTGCTCCGAGACGCCAGCGACCCCCTCTTCAGCAAGCTCCCCCGCCGTGGCTCCCGCCAGCACGCGCTCCACGACTTCGCGCCTCCCCCCGTGGGCGAGGTCGGCGTGTAGGGGCTCCTGGAAGGGCCACAGGCCCAGCACGGAGCCGACGAGCAAACCGAGCAGGACGGCGTGCGAAGGTCGCGGGCTGCGGGTCAGGAGTCGCCGCAGGAGGTTGCTCAGGAGCGCGATCCCCACCCCGGAGCCGAGCACCACGGGTGCGACGACGCGCAGGGACTCCGCCGTGTCTTCGAGCAAGCTCCGGGCACTGAGCGAGCCGATCACGACCTCGTAGACGCCGAAGATCAACAGAATGTAAGAACCGCTGATTCCCGGCAGAATCATGCTCGAGGCCGCCAACGCGCCGACGCCGATCAACAGGGGCGTCGAGACCGCCAGGCCCGCGTCGCCCACGCCCCAGGCCAGACCCGCCATCAGCCCCAAGCCGCCGGCGAAGGCGATCAAGACCGACGGGCCCACGGGCCGGCACTCGCGCGCGAGCTCGGGCGTCCCGCCCAAGGTCATGCCGATGAACAGGCTGTAGGCCGCCCAGCGCCGCTCGCTCACCAGGTCCACGGCCACACCCGAGCAGGAGACGATCGCCACCACGGAGCCGACGCCTATCAAGGCCAGGAAGACCAGGGAGTCACGTCTCAGGCGTAGGCTGGTGACCTGGGCCACGGCGGCGATGAAGCGATCGTAGAGCCCCACCGCCAGGATCATCGTCCCGCCGCTCACACCGGGCACCAGATTCGCGAGCCCCATCAGCACGCCGCCCGCCAAGACGCGAACCGGAGAGGGAGGCGAGGAGTCGCGAGCGTCGGCCGAGGTCATGCCCCCCATTCTGTCGTCCGCCGCCGCCGAGACCAGCGGTCATCCTCACCCGATGCCGGCGCTGGATGGTCCGCGAGCGGTCGGGCCCGCTCTCCCACGGCGACGAGCCGTGGAAGAGCGTGGAAGAGCGGGGTGCGCTACGTGGAATCCGATCAGGGGCAGAACCGGACCTCGAGCCCTCCAGTGAAGTTGAACCCCGCCGGACCTCCGGTGGGATCGCGATACCAGAACTGGAACAGCCAAGTGGAGCCAGGGGTGATTTCGCCCGGCGGCGAGTTGGCCGGAGGCTGGTTCAGGTCGAGGGCGAAGGACGCGCGGCCGCTGGGGAGAATGGACACCGGGATCAGGCGGAAGGTCGTGCCACCGATGCACCGGATCCCCTCGCCGAAGGGCTCGGAGATCGAGACGCTGCCGTAGTAGAAGATCCCCGTCTGGTTTGCCGGTGCGAAGCTCCCGGTGAGCACGAAGTCATTGGCGGAATGGCTGGTGGAGCCGATGTTTCCGATCAGCGCCCCCGGCCCCACCGTATTCGGACTCGTCTGGCAGAAATGCGTGGGCGGGACACAGCCGCCGGTGTTCGGGTACCAGGCGACCTTGTTGTCCAGCCGCGAGGCCGAGAGAACGTCGGCGAAACCGTCTCCGTCGAGGTCCGCTGCGAACACATCGTTGGCTCTCAGTGCATCGCTGGAGATGAGGTGCGCAGAGAAGGAGCCGCCCAGGTTCTCGTACCAAGTGACCGTGCCCGCGTGAAAGGCGGCCGCGAGGAGGTCGATGTCGCCATCCCTGTCGAGGTCCTCGCCCTCGACACAGCGCGCCCCGTCCTCGGTGAGGCTGATCAGCTCCTCCAAGCCGAAGTTCCCGCCGCCCTGGTTCTCATACCACGCGATCTTGTCGTCGAGGTCCGAAGCCGCCAGCACGTCCAAGTCTCCATCGCCGTCCAGGTCCGCCGTGGACACGTGCTTGGCCCCGTCGGCGTCCGTGGAAATGACGCGCTGGGGACCGAACCCGACGATTCCAGAGCCATTCTCCGTGTTCTCGTACCAGGCGATCTTGTCGTCCCCGTGCGAAGCGGTCAGGACGTCAGCGTCTCCGTCGAGGTCGAGGTCCGCCGTGGTGACGTTCTGGGGCCAGTCAACCAGCTGCGTGATCACCGTCGGCGCTCCGAAGAGCCCGTTGCCGAGATTCGCCGCCCAGCTCACGCGGTTGTTGGTGAGGGTGGTGAACAGGACGTCGTAGTCTCCGTCCCTGTCGAGGTCGCTGGTGTGAACGCTCGTCGCACCGATGGCGGTATTGGAAATCACCCGCGGGAGACCGAAGGTCCCGGTCCCGTCGTCTCGTACCAGGCGATCAGATTGTCGTTGTAGGACGCCGAGAGCACGTCGGCATCCCCATCCCCGTCTAGGTCCGCCGCGCACACGTCCCACGCGTCGTCCGCCGAAGAGGTGATGATGCGCTGCGGACCGAAGGAGCCTCCACCGACCCCGCTCCCCGCGCCGACGTTCTCGTACCACGCGATCTTGTCGTCGTCGCGAGAGGCCGAGAGGACGTCGAGGTCCCCGTCCCCGTCGAGGTCCGCCGAGAAGACGGCCCAGGAGCCGTCAGCGTCGAAGGAGATCACCTCTTGCGGTCCGAAGCCGGTTTGGCCCAGCCCGACCTGCGCGAGCAAGGCGCAAGCGACCGTGGCGGGAAGGCACCGGAGTGCGAGATCCCGCGCTCCTCGGAGATGCGAACGTGAGGTTGTATTGCAGTTCATGGCGTTCTTCCTCTCAAGCGCGGTGAGCACGCTAATGGAATCCTGCCGTTCTCAGCGAAGCCGCGGGGCCGGCTAGCCCAGTCGAATCCGGGGCTGCCACGCGGGCGGCGGTACTGGCTCAGTGTACAGAAGTCGCCCGGGAAGGGCCGGGAAACGGCAACACACGCCCACTACAAGCCTGGAAGACCCTCTCGGGGCCCGGGCACTCAGGGACCGACGATGAACTCGAGCCGGTCGGTGAGGTAGACGCCGAGCGGGTCGCCGCTGTCTCGGGCCCACCACTGGCAGTGGACCGTCGTCCCCGGCGCGAGCAGGAAGGGCGCGGGGGCGCCGCCGGCGTTGCCCGAGGCGAAGGCGTTCATGTCCAGGTCGAGCGAGCCGTCGCATTGCCCGGGGGTACCGCCACTGGACACGATCGGGCCGCGGCGCAGGGGAAAGCGCAGGCACAGCTCGCCGCCGAAGAAGGGCAGGGGCGGGAACGCCGCCCCGGCGTGGGTGTAGGCCAGGATGCCGACCTCGCTCGCGTGGGCCTCCGAGCCGACGATCCAGAACCCGGAGGTCGCCGAGGCACTCGACTGCCCGCCGGCACTGATCGATGGCTGGCTCCCACAGGAGTTCTGCTTCGCCGCGCAGAAGTTCCCGTTGGCCAGGGCGGCCGTCACCGCCGCGAGAGCGTCCAGGCGGCCGGCGCCGGTCTCGTTGTCATGCCCCGGCGGTCCCAAATCGACCGCCGTCGCCTCCAGAATCCCCGCCGCCGAGTACTGGTCGAGGGTCGGGTCCGCCTCCAGCATCAAGGCCAGGGCTCCCGCCACGTGCGGCGTCGCCATCGACGTGCCGCTCATCGTGACGTAGCCGCCGCAACCCTGGTGCGAGAGGACCTGGTCGCCCGGAGCACTGATGCTCGGCCGCAGCAAGCCGGGCGGATAGGGGAAGTCGTTGTAGGGGGGCACGCCTTGCCAGGTCGACGGTCCACAGCTGCTGAATCCGGCTTTCACGTCGTTGCAGTCGGTGGCGCCGACGGCGATCACCGTGGGCACGTCGCCGGGCGTCGTCACGTCGTCGGGAGGGTTGTTGCAGCCGAAGTTGTGGGCCGCGAAGACGACCACCATCCCCGCGGCGGTGACGTTGTCGCAGATCGTGCGCCACATCGCCCGGTCCGGCCCCCAGGAGTGGTGCCAGCCCAAGCTGGCCGAGAGAACATCGGCGCCGTTGTCGAGGCCGTACTGCATCGCCTCCCAGACCGATGCCTCCCCCGCGAGATCGTTGAAGAACTTCAGCACCATCACCTCGCACCCGGGCGCCACGCCGCAGCGCGCTCCCCCGGTGCCGTCCCCGGCCAAGGTGCCGGCCACGTGGGAGCCATGGCCGTGGTGGTCGGTCACATCGTTGCTCTGGCTCTCGAAGTTCCAGCCGTTCCGGTCGTCGATGTAGCCGTTGGCATCGTCGTCGATCCCGTTGCCGGGGATCTCCAACGGGTTTCGCCAGACCTGTCCGGCGATGTCGGGATGGGTGAGGCACAGGCCGGTGTCGATCACGCCCACGACCACGCCCCTCCCGTCGATGCCGTGCTGCGACCAGACATCGTCCGCCCCGATCAGGTCGACGCCGCACTGCAAACCGCCGCCCACGGCGGCGGGCGCGAGGACGGGGGTCGCTGCCGACGCCGAGGACAGGACCTCACTCCCGCGCGGCCGGGAGTAGTGAAGCCTGGCCACGTCGGGGCGCGCGGCGACGGCCAGCGCCGCCGTCCGATCCAGGTCGACGCTCACCACGTTCGCGACCCACAGGGGCACGATGCGCCGCGCGTGTCCGGCGGCGCGCAGGGTTCCCAGCTCCGCCAGCAAGTCCGCCTGGGAGGCGCTGGCGTGGGTGCCGAGCAAGCCGATCACCTCGGCCCGGCGCAAGCGGCGCTCGCTCAGGGTGCCGGCCGCGATCAGTTCCTGGGGGGGAAGCTGGTCGGCGAGCACGACGCTCACCCGCACGAGCTCCCCGCGCGCGGACGCCAACGCGCTCACCAACCCCTCGGACAACTCGCCCGATGCGCCCATGGCCGGGGGGGGGCAGGCGGCCAAGAGGGACGTTGCGAGGAGGGTGTACATGCTTGCTCCAGCCGCTTCCCCACGGCGGGGGCCCAGCCTCCCACACTCCACACTACCCGCCGTGGGAGGTTGTGGCAGCGGAAACCGCCGCCGATCGAGCGCGCGACCGGCCCGACCGGTGGATCCCGGCGGCTCCAGCGCCGAAGATGGGCCTCTGGATCGACACTCCACACGCCACCACCTCCATGCGCCTGTTCCTGCTCGACGGCACCGCCCTCGCCTACCGCGCCCACTTCGCCATGGCCCGTTCCGGGCTCACGACCCGAGAGGGGCGGCCGACGGGCGCCTCCTACGGTTTCACTATGACCCTGCGGCGGCTGCTCGAGGAAGAGCGCCCCGAGCGCATCGCCGTGGCCTTCGACCCGCCGGGGAGGACCTTCCGCCACGAGCAGTTCACCGACTACAAGGCCACCCGCCAGCGCATGCCCGAGGAGCTCGTCGATCAACTCGACGACATTCGCGCCATCGTCCGCGCCCACGGAATCCCGATCTTCGAGGTCCCCGGCTACGAGGCCGACGACGTGATCGGCACCCTCGCCACGCAGGCCGACGCCCAAGGCTGGGAGGTGCTGCTGGTCTCGGGCGACAAGGATTTCATGCAGCTCGTCAGCGACCGGGTCCGGATCTACAACGTCTTCAAGCCCGGGATCGACCTTCTGATCGAGGATCGTGACGCGGTGCGCGAGAAGTTCGGCTGCACCCCCGAGCACGTGATCGACGTGCTGGCGCTCATGGGCGACGCCTCCGACAACGTCCCCGGCGTCAAGGGGATCGGCGAGAAGGGCGCCATCAAGCTGATCGACCGCTTCGGTTCGGTGGCCGGCGTCCTCGCGGGACTCGAGGAGGTCAAGGGCAAGGCGCGCGAACACATCGAGCGCGACCGAGAGCAACTCGAGATGTCCCTCGATCTGGTCACGATCCGGCGCGACGTGCCCCTCGATCCGGGCCTCGACGCGGTGCGCGATCCCGAGCCCGACACCGAGGCCCTGGGAGAGCTCTTCGGTGCCCTCGATTTCCAGAGCCTCGCCCAGCGCCTCTCCCGAGGTCCGAGCCCCGAGCTCCCCCGCGACTACCTGACCGTGCGCGACGAAGCGGCGCTCGAAACCATGATCGCCGAGCTCACCGCGGCCGGACGCTTCTCCGTGGACAGCGAGACCACGAGCCTGTTCCCCCTCGAGGCCGAGCTGGTCGGCGTCTCCTTCAGCGCCGGGGGCGGGCGCGCCTTCTACGTGCCCTTCAATCTCGAGCCGCAGGTGCTCGCCGGAGGCCGCGACGCCCTGCTCGAGCGCCTCGCGCCCCTCCTGTGCGACCCCGCCCTGGAGCGCATCGGGCAGAACTACAAGTACGACGCCCTCGTGTTCACGGCCAACGGTCTACGCGTCCCGCCGGCCGACTTCGACACGATGATCGCCAGCTACTGCGCCGCGGGAGGCACCCGCCGCCACAACCTCGACGACCTGGCCCTGTGTTTCTTCGACCTGCGCAAGATCCCGACCAAGCAGATCATCGGGACCGGCAAGAAGCAGGTGACGATGGCCGAGGTGGAGGTCGAAACTGTCGCCGAATACGCCTGCGAGGATGCCGATGTGACCTTCCGCCTGCGAGATGCCCTCGAGCCCGAGCTGGTCGAGAACGAGGCGGAGAAGCTGTTCTGGGAGCTGGAGATGCCCCTGACCGGCGTACTGACCGCCATGGAGGAACGTGGAATCCGGCTCGACACGGGCCTCTTGGAGGAGCTCGCCGTCGACCTGTCGGCGGATCTCGAGAAGGCCGTCGGGGCCCTCCGGCGCCTCGCGGGTGAAGAGTTCAACGTCAATAGCACCAAGGCCCTCGGCTCGATCTTGTTCGAGAAGCTGCGCATCCAGGATGCGGCCGGGGTCAAACGCCCCAAGCGCACGAAGACCGGCTGGAGCACCGATCACCGGACCCTCTCGGAGAGCTACGGCGGAGTCGAAATCGTCCGCCACCTGCTCGCCTACCGCGAACTGGCCAAACTCAAGAGCACCTACGTCGACAGCCTGCCGAACTTCGTCAACGAGCGAACCGGGCGCATCCATTGCTCCTTCAGCCAAGTCGCCGCCGCCACCGGCCGCCTGGCCTCCAGCGACCCAAACCTGCAGAACATCCCCGTGCGCACCGAGCGCGGGCGCCGATTGCGCGAGGCCTTCGTACCGCGCGAGGCCGACGAGCACGGTGAGTGGGTGCTGCTCGCGGCGGACTACAGCCAGGTCGAGCTGCGCATCATGGCCCACTTGAGCGGCGACCCGGCCATGGTGGAGGCCTTCGAACATGGCCGCGACATCCACGCCTCGACCGCCGCGATGGTCTTCGGCGTCGAGCCCGAAGAGGTCGACCGCGAGCTGCGCGGCCGCGCCAAGGCCATCAATTTCGGCCTGCTCTACGGCATGGGACCCGCCCGCCTGGCGCGCGAGACAGGGCTCACGGTGGTCGAAGCGCGTGAGTTCATCGAGCGCTACTTCGCCTCCTTCCCCACCGTGCGCGAGTGGATCGACTCCCTGCTCGCGGCCGCGCGCGAGACCGGCTGGGTCGAGACGCTCATGGGGCGCCGGCGCCGGATTCCCGAGCTCACCTCCTCCAGCCCGCGCGCCCGCTCATTCGCGGAGAACGCGGCCATCAACACGCCCGTCCAGGGTTCGGCGGCCGACATCATCAAGCGCGCCATGATCGATCTCGAGACGCGCCTGGCCGACTCGACTCTCGCCGGACGAATGCTGCTGCAGGTCCACGACGAGCTGCTCCTGGAGGTCCCGCGCTCGGAGCTCGAGCCGACCGTCGAACTCGTACGCGAGTGCATGGAAGGCGCCGCCGACCTGCGCGTGCCCCTCTCGGTCGACTTCGGCTGGGGCGCGAACTGGCTCGAGGCGCACTGAGGCGTTCAGAACTGGAAGCCGACGCCGAGGGCCACCTGGGCATAGTCCGCATCGCCGTCGATGCCGAACATGTCCGCCGACGCTCCCGTCACCACGCGCAGGTCGAGCCCGACGTTCAGGGAGGCGCCGACGCGCCAGATCACGCCGCAGTGTAGGTAGAGGGCCGGCGAGTCGTCGCTGCCCGAGAGGGTCTGGTCGCCCGAGGATGCCTCGAAGTCCGACCAGATCCAGGTCAGGCCGCCGCCGAGGTAGGGGTGCGCCTTCCCAACGCTCGTTTTCAGCGTCTTGCGGGCGCCCAGGTAGAGCTCCCAGGTCGCCCCCTTGGCTTCCACCGAGCTCAGGCCGTCGATCGCACGAGTGCCCTCGTCGCGCGAGTAGAGCGCCCCCATCTCCATCCCCCAGCCGTCCGCGGGTCGATAGGTGTCGGTCTCGACGCCGAGGGTCAGCTGGTCGGAAACCGGCTCCCAGCCGTCCGCGTCCAGAGCGCGCTGGCCGAGGTGTACGGTGTAGTTTCGGATCGGCATCTCGACGCAGCCCGACGAGGCAGCGGCCAGGACGACGGCCGCAAGGGTACGGGCGATGAACGGGTTGCGCTTGGAGTCGACGACCTGCATGCCCGTCATCAGCGTTCGGTGCGCCACAGGTGGACGGGTCCGCCGGCGACTCCCTCGCCGCCGTCACGGCAGAGGGTCAACCGGCCGACGACCTCCCAGGGGGTGCGCAGTCGTCCCGCGAGCAGGAAGGGACCGTCTCCGCCGACTCCGGCTGCGGTAAAGGCCCCCTGCGCGCCGAGCGGGAGGGCCTCCAGGCGCAGGAGCACCTGCTGCCGCCGCGAGCCGCCCGCCGAGAGCCACGCGCCCTCGAAGAACCCGTCGCCCACGAGGACGCTCGTGGAGGTTCGCATGGCGAAGATCCCGAGCACGCGCTCGCACTCGATCCCACCGCTCAGGTTCACGGTCAGGCTGCCGGTGACGAAGTCGTCGAAGATCGTGACCGCCGATGAGGCGACGGTGATGGTCCACTCCAGGGCGCCGTCCTGTTCGTCGTAGCTGCCGCTGACGAGGAGCTCGTCCCCGTTGGCGACCACGTCCAGCCCGTCGACGTCGCCCGCCTCGTCGTCGAGGCTCAGGAGGTAGCTGTCCCCGCCCAGGCCGGTGAAGATGCCCGTCAGCTCCTCGGGCGCCTCCGAAGTGGCGTCCGCGCAGCCACTGTCGGCCTCGCTCGTCGCGAGCTCGAAGGCCCAGGTGCCCGAGAGGTCGCTCGAGCCACTCCCGCTCGAACCGGAGATCGCGCGCGTGACCGTGCAGTTCGCCGCGCCGCTGACGACTTCCGCCAGGGTGCCCGAGAGCGGACCGCCACCCGCGATCAGGGTCGTGCCCCCAAGGTCGTAGAGGATCTCGTTGGGCGTCCCCTCATTGAGCGCGCCGACACCCGTCACGCTCAGCTGGACCTCCCCGAGCGAGACGGCCGAGACCGTGCCCACGTAGGGTCCGATGTCCGTCGCGCCGTCGAGGCGGATGTGGACCCGATAGGCGCCGTCGGCCGCCGGCGTGACCACGACCAGGATGGCGCCCGTGTCGTCGGGCTCGAGGCCGCAGCCGGTCGAGGTCAGGATCGTGTAGCCGGCGTCATAGACGCCTGTCGGATCCGCTCCTTCGGCCACAAGACCGTCGATGAAGCCGTCGCCGCCGCCGTCGCTGCACGCCGCGCACAAGGCGAGGGCGAGAGCGGCCGCGCGCGGGGCGCGGGAGGGAAACGCGGGAGAGAGGTCCATGGTGCGGCAGATCTCGACTCGGCCGGCCACGCGCCCGGAGCGCGCGCGAGCCGACGGTGGGCCTGCATGTACCAAATCGACCCGCCCCATGCCCGAGAGAGACGCCAAAGACCGGGGGCCGGCGGTGCGCGGCACGGGCAGCGGCCCCACCCGAGAGCCCCCCGGTGCACCCTTCCGCCTCCGTCAAGGCCTTGCCCCAACCCGTCCTTGCGGCACAATGGCCCGTCGGAGCACCTCCGAAGGCCCTCCCCCATCTCCCCGCCTCCCGTCCGACCGCCGCGCCTCCCACGACCATGGCCGAACCGACCAGCGAGCAGACCCTCTCCACCCGGGAGACCTTCCGGGTAGACCCCGAGCTCTGCATCGCCTGCGACGCTTGCTGCCAGGAGTTCCCCGAGGTCTTCGTCATGGGGGACGACGAGAAGGCGCACGAGATCGAGGACCACGACTCGACGCTCTACAGCGCCCGCACGGTCGTCGACACCTGCCCGACGAGTGCCATCGGCTACTCCGGCGAGCTGCCGCCGGCCGAGGACCTCGCACAGCTCGACGAGGTCGACGGCTGGGAGATCGAGTGGGCCCGCTGGCGCGGCGTCGAGGAGGACACCCGCGAGCGCGACCGCCGCTATGGCCGCGACCTCTCCGTCGAGGAGTTCGCCGACCACGTTCGCGTGCGCCTGCAG
Source organism: Planctomycetota bacterium (assembly GCA_002686265.1). Lineage (GTDB taxonomy): Bacteria > Planctomycetota > UBA1135 > UBA1135. The sequence goes on along the minus strand of NZBA01000063.1, from coordinate 83,790 downwards.
CTACCGACGCGCGTTCCCGCCGTGCGCGATCGCTTCCGCTACGGCCTGCCCGAGGGGATGCCCGCCTACGGTTCGCACGTCTACACCGTCGCTGGCTCGCTGCTGATCACCGCCTGGGTCACCGACCCCAAGATGCGCGCCCTGACCCACACGTCGAGTTCCTTCCCGGGGCAGTTCACCACGACGATGGACATCGAGCGCGGCCTGGTCGGCTTCAAGCAACGCAGCGACGCCCACGGCCTGGTGGAAATCGTCCTGTTCCGCGACGAGCGGACGATGGAGGAATGGAGCTGGGAATCTCACTTCATCACCGACGCCTGCACCGCTTGCTCGATCTGCGAGCGCGTCTGCCCGACCAACGCCATCACCGGCGGCGAGGAGCGCTATCAGATCGACCCCGAGCTGTGCATCAACTGCTCGGTCTGCGGTGTCTACTGCCCCTTTGACGCCATCGATGACAGCCGCGAGGTCCTGGTCGGCAAGATCAAGCCCAAGAAGGTCCCCAAGGCCCTCGTCCACGAGGAGCTCTGCACCGGCTGCGAATTCTGCACCCACGTCTGCCCCTTCGACGCCCTGGTGATGCGCCCGCTGGTCGACGACGGCGCCCTCCACCACCCGCAGACCTCCACCGTGGCCGAAGTGATCCCGAAGAACTGCACTTCCTGCAAGCTCTGCGAGCAGGTGTGCATCAAGGACGCCATCGAGGTCCCGCGCCCGCACCAGTTCGCGGACATCGGGATGTCGTTCATGAGCTATCTGACGGACGATCGCTAGCACCCCGGCCGAGCAACCGGGCGGGCTGGATCGTCCCGCGGCCGAAGCGGCGCCGCAGCTTGTCGAGGCTGGGAGTGATGCGCTCGAGCTTCTCGCGCGTCGCCAGCCAATCCGAGCGCGTGCGCCCCGGATCACTCGCGCCAGCGCCGAAGAGCCCGCGCTGCAAGGGAGCGCGAACGTCCTCGAGACTGGAGACCGAGACGCCGATCAGGCGCAGGGGCCCGGCGGGAACCTGCTCGAGCAGCTCGCGCGCCACGGAGTAGATGCGCGCGCCGATCCCGGTCGGAGTCTCGATGGTGCGGGTGCGCGTGACGGTCTTGAAGTCCGGCGAGCGCGCCTTGAGGGTCACCGTGCGCCCGCGCAGGCCACGGTCGCGCAGGCCGAAGGCGACCTCCTCGCAGAACTGCAACAGGAATGAGCGCAGCTCGTCACGGTCGGTGATGTCCTCGGAGAAGGTGCGCTCCATGCCGTGCGACTTCTCCTGGCGACGAGGCGTCACCCGCCGCGAATCGATGCCGTGGGCAAGGTCGTGAACCCAACCGCCACTCGCGCCGAAACCGGCGACGACCTCCGCGCGAGGGCGGGATGCGAGATCGGAGATGGTCTCGATGCCCTGAGCCTCCAAGCGCTTCGCCGTGCGCTCTCCGATCCCGAAGATGCGCGAGATCGGCAGGGGGTCGAGCACCTCGCGCACGTCGTCGGGGCGGATGACTCGGAAGCCGTCGGGCTTGTCCAGGTCGGAGGCGAGCTTGGCGATGAACTTCGAACCGGCCACGCCGACCGACGCCACCAGGCCTGTCTCGCGCAGGATGTCCTGCTTGATGGCGCGTCCGATCTCGATCGAGTCTCCGAACAGGCGCTCGCAGCCCGTCGTGTCGAGGAACGCCTCGTCGAGAGAGAGCGGCTCCACCAGGGGCGTGTAGCGCCGGAAGATGTCCATCACCTGCGAGGAGACGCGCGTGTACTTCTCGAAGTCCGGCGGCAAGAGGATCATGTCCGGACACGCACGCCGGGCGACGGCCGTGGGCATGGCCGAGTGAATGCCGAAGCGCCGCGCCTCGTAGCTGGCCGCCGACACCACGCCGCGGCCGCTGGCCGGGCCCCCGACGCAGACCGGGAGGCCGGCCAGGGAGGGGTTGTCGCGCACCTCGACCGACGCGTAGAAGGCGTCCATATCGATGTGCAGAATGGGGGTTTCGGCTGCGCTCACGGGTGGAGAGGGTGCAGCAGAGGGTCGGGATCCGTCAACCAAACCGGCGCGGCGGACCCTAGGAGGGCGCTTCGCTTGCCAGCGCGAACGCAGGGCCTATGCTCCCCGGCCCGCCATGCGCTTCGAACAGGTCCACATCGACTCGGTCGCCCACGCGCTCCCCGAGGAGGTCCTGACCTCCGATGAGCTCGAGCGCGCTCTCGCGCCGCTCTACGAACGCTTGCACCTCTCGGTCGGGCGCCTCGAGCTGATGAGTGGCATCCGCGAGCGACGCTTCTGGCCGCGCGGGACGCGGCCGAGCGCGGTCGCGGCGCGCGCCGGTGCGACGGCTCTCGAGCGCAGCACAGTGGAGCGCGGGAGGATCGGCTGTGTGATCCACGCATCGGTGTGCCGCGACTTCCTCGAGCCGGCCACCGCCTCCCTCGTCCATCGCGCTCTCGAGCTCTCCGAGGAGTGCACGGCCTTCGACCTCTCCAACGCCTGCCTCGGCTTTGCCAACGCCATGGTCGTCGCCGCGAACATGATCGAGGCTCGCCGCATCGACTCGGCGCTGGTGGTGACGGGAGAGGACGGGCGCCCGCTGGTCGAGGAGACCGTTCGCCGACTCGCCCGCGACCCCGGCGCGGGGCGCGCGGACCTCAAGCGCGCGACGGCCTCCCTGACCATCGGCTCGGGGGCGGCGGCCATGGTCCTCGCCCACCGCTCGCTCGCCGCTTCGAAGCCGCGCCTGACCGCCGCCGTGGCCCGCGCGGCGACCGAACACGTCGAGCTCTGCCAGGGAGACCGGGAGGCGGGCCGCGCCGGCCCCCTGATGGAAACGGACTCCGAGGCCATGCTGCACGCGGGCAACGCCCTTGCCGAGCGGACCTTCGCGACCTTCTTGGCCGAGACGGGCTGGAAGCGGGAGGAGATCGAGGGCATCGTCACGCACCAGGTCGGCGTCGCCCATCGGAGGCTGCTGCTCGAGACCCTCGCCCTCGACCCCGCGCGTGACTTCCCGACCGTCGAACGCCTCGGGAACGTGGGCTCGGCTTCCCTGCCGATCACCTACTCCCTCGCGCTCGAGGAAGGCCGGCTCAGCACCACCGAGCGCGTGGCCCTGCTCGGGATCGGGAGCGGCCTGCAGTGCTGCATGCTGGCCCTGGACGGGCCGTAGGTCGCCGCCTCTCGGATTTCAGAAAAATCTGAACTTTGGAGGTGCCACCCACCGGCCCGGGGCGGAGAATCCCCGCCCTCGGAGCGATCCGCGTGGAGAGTGATCCGCTCCCCTTCCACCGCCGCCCTCGCCCGGTCCCCGTTCCCACAGTCCCCCCGTCCCGTGTCCGCGCCTCCGCGTCCCCTCCCCCCCGCCATGACCACCCACGAACGCTCCGACGCCTCCGACGACGCGGTCGAGCTCGACGCCCCGCTGGTCGCCCAGCTCCCGACCTTCGAGCTCTTCTTCAAGACCTTCGGCTTCAAGCGCATGCACGGCAGCGTCTGGGGGCTCCTGGTCATCGCCGAGGAGCCGCTCTCCAACAAGCAGGTCGCCGCGACCCTCGGCATCTCCCAGGGCTCGACGAGCACCTGTCTGAACGAGCTGTCGGAGTGGGGCGCGATCCACTCGCACTTCGATCCCGCGCGACGCTGCAACCTGCACGCGCCCGTGGGCAACACCCTCTCGATCGTGGCGACGGTCTTCCGCCGCCGCGAGCAGGTGGTGATGGGCAAGCTGCGCCAGTCCACCGAGCAGACCCTGGCCTACGTCCGCGAGCGCTACGGCGACCGTGACCCGCGCGTGCTGACCCTGCGCTCGATCCTCTCCTCGTGCGAAATCGCCGAGGCGATCATGCAGCTGGTGTTCACCTCCGTGGAGCGCGCCCTCGGCGACAGCTCCAGCCTGCTCTCGCGTGCCCTCGGAGCGGCGGTCAAGGTGGGCATGGCCGTTCCCGCCCGCGCTCTCGCACGCAGCCGCGAGCAGACCGCCATCCTCGCCGGCGGCGAGGAAGAGGAGGCCGATGCGCAGGGCTGACCTGCCGCGGGTCGTCATCACCGGGGTCGGCCTGACGAGCCCGAACGGCGACGATCTCGAGACCTTCCGCACGAACCTCCTCGCTGGGGTCTCCGGCGTCGAGGAGTTCGAGGTGCGCCACGTCGGTCGGACCCTCGCCGGAGTCTGCCACTTCGATGCCCTGCGCCACCAGAAGCGCCGCGATGTGCGGCGAGGCACGCGCGCGGGCTCCATCGCCGTCTACTGCGCTAGCGAGGCTCTGGCCCGCGCCGGCCTGGAGTCCGACTGGCTCGTCCCGAACCGAGTCGGTGTCTACGTCGGCACGACCGAGCACGGCAACGTGGAGACCGAGAACGAGATCCACTCCGTCGCCCAGCACGACTTCGACCTCTCCTTCTGGTCGCACCACCACAACCCGCGCACGGTCGCCAACAGCCCGGCCGGGGAGGTGTCCCTGAACCTGGGCCTGACCGGCCCCGCCTACTGCCTCGGCGGCGCCTGCGCCGCGGGCAACCTGGGCCTGATCCAAGGCGTGCAGATGCTGCAACTCGGCGAAATCGACCTCGCCCTCGGCGGGGGCGTCTCCGAGAGCATCCACACCTTCGGCATCTTCGCCAGCTTCCGCGCCCAGGGAGCCCTGGCCAGCCACGCCGACCCCGCCCGGGCCTCACGCCCCTTCGACCTCGACCGCAACGGGATCGTCGTCGCCGAGGGCGGCTGCCTGTACGCCCTCGAGCGCCTCGAGGACGCCCGCGCCCGGGGAGCGCCGATCCTGGCCGAGGTGGTCGGTCACCACGTCAACTCCGACGCCTCGGACTTCGTCCTGCCGCTCGCCGAGCGCCAGAACGAGTGCATGCGCGCCGCCTTGGAGAGCGCCGGCATGTCGCCGGCCGACGTGGACCTGGTCAGCACCCACGCCACGGCGACCGAGCAAGGCGACATCCAGGAGTGCCGCGCCATGCGCGAGGTCTTCAGCGACGCGCCCGGCGTGCACGTCAACAACACCAAGAGCTACATCGGCCACGCCATGGGCGCCGCCGGCGCCCTTGAGCTGGCGGGCAACTTGCCGTCCTTCACCGACCGTGTGGTCCACCCGACCCTGAACGTCGAGCGCCTCGACCCCGAGTGCGAGATGCGCGGTCTGGTGCTCGATCGGCCGCGCACGGCCGAACGCGTCGACACGATCCTGAACCTCTCGTTCGGCATGCTGGGCATCAACTCAGCTGTCGTCCTCCGCCGCATCTGAAACCCGCTGAAAACGGACCGCGAGCCATGACTCCCGACGACATCATCACGACCATCAAGGACATCATCCACTCGATCAACCCCGACGAGGAGCTCGGCGGAGTCGATCCCCAGGTGGCCCTTCGGGACCAGCTCGACCTCGACTCGATGGACTTCCTCGACATCGTCATGGAGCTGCGCAAGCGCTACGGCGTCCAGATCCCCGAGGACGAGTACCCGCGCCTCGCCAGCCTCGCCTCGTGCGCCGAGTACCTGCTGCCCAAGCTCGAGGACAAGGAGCTCTGGGTCGCGGTCTGAGCCGCGACGCCCGCTCCTATCGCCGGCCGCCATGAGCGCCGCAAGACCGCACGACGCCGTCATCATCGGCGCGGGGATGAGCGGCTTGGCCGCCGGCATCCGCCTGGCCATGTTCGGCCAGCGGGTCGTGATCCTCGAGCGCCACGCGCTCTGGGGCGGCCTCAACTCCTTCTACAAGCGCGGCGGCCGGCGATTCGACGTCGGCCTGCACGCCCTGACCAACTTCGTCCCCCCGGGCACGCCGGGCGCGCCCCTCACGCGCGTCCTCAAGGCCCTGCGCGTACGGCACGCCGACCTCGCGCTCAGGGCGCAGCGCGAGTCGCGCATCCTCTTCCCAGGGACCTGCCTGCGGTTCAGCAACGACTTCGGCCTTCTCCAGGAGGAAGTCGCCGAGCGCTTTCCCGACCAGCGCGACGGCTTCGCGCGCCTGGCGGGCGATCTGTCGCTCTCCTCCGACGCCGCCTCGCCACGTGCCTTCGAGGGAGCGCGCTCGATCCTCGCCGAGTACCTCGACGACCCGCTCCTGGTCGACATGCTGATGCTCCCGATCTGCTTCTACGGGAGCGCGCGCGAGGACGACGTCGACTGGTACCAGTTCAACATCCTCTTCCAGAGCCTGTTCCTCGAGGGCTTCGCGCGGCCGGCGGGCGGCATCAGGCCCCTGCTCGACCTGCTGAAGGAGCGCTTCCGTGCCGAGGGTGGGGAGCTGCGCCTCTCATGCGGAGTCGAGCGCTTGATCCTCGAGGACGCTCTGGTCCGCGGCGTCATCCTGGACGACGGCTCGACGCTGCCGGCCAGATTGGTGCTCTCCTCGGCCGGCCACCCCGAGACCATGGCCCTGTGCGGGCCGCGGGCGGTGGCCGACCACGTCGACGACGGCGACCGCGGCCGGTTGGCCTTCACCGAGTCCCTCCACGTCCTCGACCGCAAGCCCGCCGCCCTCGGCCACGAAGCCGCGGTGACCTTCTTCAACGCCGAAGAGCGCTTCACCTGGCGTCGCCCCGAGGAGCTGATCGACCCCACCAGCGGTGTCGTCTGCAGCCCGGACAACTACGTCGGCGAGGACGAGACGGGCGAGGGCCTGCTGCGCCTGACGACCCTGGCGAACTTCGATCGCTGGGCCGCCCTCGATCCCCAGGCCTACGCCGCCGCCAAGCACGCGTGCACCGAGCGGGCCCTCGACGTGGCGGGCGCCTTCACCATCGACCCGCGCCCGCACGAGGTCTTCCGCGACACGTTCACACCCACCACCGTGCGGCGCTTCACCGGCCGCGAGGGCGGCGCGGTCTACGGGAGCCCGCGCAAGCGCCTCGACGGGCGCACGCCCTTCGGGGGCCTGCGCCTGATCGGCACCGATCAGGGCCTGCTCGGAATCGTCGGCGCGCTCTTGAGCGGGATCACCATCGCCAACCGCCACGCCCTGACCCCCGCCTGACCATGAGATCCGAGAAGAGCGCGCGTCACGGCAGCACCCACGGCAAGGGGCCGCCGCGAGCAGACGTCCTGGCCGGAGCCCGCGAGCGCCACGACCTCGTAGTCGTCGGCAGCGGATTGGCGGGCTTGACCGCCGCGAACATCCTCGGTCGCGCCGGCTTCTCCGTCGCCCTGCTCGAGCAGCACTACAACCTCGGCGGCCTCGCGACCTGGTTCAAGCGCCGCGGCGGGCACGTCTTCGACGTCTCCCTGCACGGGTTCCCGGTCGGGATGAAGAAGACCTGCCGCAAGTACTGGAACCGCACCATCGCCGACTCGATCGTCCAGTTGGAGAGCATCCGCTTCGACAACCCTCAGTTCTCCTTCGAGACCGACTTCACGCGCGAGGACTTCACCCGCCACCTCGTCGAGACCTTCGGCCTGGATCGCGCGCGGGGGGACGAGTTCTTCGAGCACCTGCGCGCGATGAACTTCTACGACGACTCGGGGGAGACTGTCGGGGAGCTCTTCGAGCACTTCTTCCCGGGGCGCAACGACGTCCACCGGCTCTTGATGGAGCCGATCTCCTACGCCAACGGCTCCAGCCTCGCCGACCCGGCCATCTCCTACGGGATCGTGTTCTCGAACTTCATGAGCAAGGGCGTGTTCACCTTCTCGGGCGGCACCGACCGCCTGATCCGCGAGATGAAGGCCGAGCTGGCCCGCAACGGCGTGGACCTGTTCCACAGCGTCGAGGTCGAGCGCATCCTCGTGGAGGGCGGGCGCGTGCGCGGCGTCGAAGCCGCCGGACGCACGATCGAGGCAAGGGCGGTGCTCTCCAACGCGAGCATCAAGGCCACCGTCGAGCACCTCGTGGGCCCCGAGCACTTCAGCGAGGCCTTCCGCTCTGGCGTCGAAGCCGTCCGGCTCAGCAACTCGAGCTGCCAGGTCTACCTCGGATTGCGGCGCGGCGAGTCGATCCCCTTCGTGACCGACCTCCTGTTTACTTCCTCCCGCGAGAGCTTCGACTCCGCCGCCCTGTGCGACCTTCACGGCGAGAGCCGGACCTTCTCGTTCTACTACCCCAAGACGCGCCCCGGCTCGGACCGCTACACCATCGTCAGCTCGACCAACGCCCACCACGCCGACTGGGCGGACCTCCCGCCTGCGCTCTACGCCGCCGAGAAGGAGCGCATGGTCGCCGAGACGATCGAGCACCTCGAACGCTTCGTCCCCGGCGTCGGTGCGAAGATCGACCACGCCGAGGCCGCCACGCCGCGCACCTTCGGTTTCTACACCCAGCACCCCACCGGAGCGTCGTTCGGGACGAAGTTCGAGGGACTCGCCTACAGCATGGGGCTCGGCGAGGAGATCGAGGGCCTGTTCCACGCCGGGAGCGTCGGCATCATCATGTCCGGCTGGCTCGGCGCCGCGAACTACGGCGCCATCGCGTCCAACAAAATCGACGCCCTGCTGCGCGAGCCGGCGGAGGCCATGGCGTGAGCTTCCAGGACCAAACGGTCGTCGTCACCGGCGGCACGCGCGGCCTCGGCCGGGCGGTCACCCTGGGGTTCCTCGAGGCGGGCGCGACGGTCTACGCCACCTACCGCTCGGACGAGGCGGCGGCGAACGCCCTCGCCGACCGCTGCGCCGAGTGGCCCGGGCGCCTGCGCCTCGCGCGCTTCGACGTCGCCGATCACGACGCCGTCGAGGGCTTCTGGAACGACCTCGAGAGCGCGGTTCCCGATGGGGTCGCCGTGCTCGTCAACAACTCGGGCATCCGCCGCGACGCGCTCCTGGCGCTGATGGCGCCCGAGGACTGGTCGCGGGTGATCGAGACCAACCTCACCGGCGGCTACGCCATGAGCAAATTCGCCGTGCGCCACATGCTGCCGCAGCGCTACGGGCGCATCGTGTTCATCACCTCCCCCTCCGGCCGACTGGGGTTCGAGGGCCAGGCGAACTACGGCGCCTCCAAGGCCGGCCAGGTCGGCCTGATGCGCTCCCTGGCCAAGGAGGTCGCCAAGCGCGGCATCACGGCCAACTGCGTCTCCCCCGGGTTCGTGCAGACCGAGCTGCTCGAGGACCTCAGCGAGGCACAGCTTGCCGAGTACCGCAAACTCGTCCCCGCCCGCCGCTTCGGCACCCCCGAGGAGGTCGCCTTCGCGGTGCGCTGCGTCGCCGCGCGCGAGGCGAGCTACATCAACGGCGCGGTCCTGGAGGTGAACGGTGGCCTCTAGAACCCAGGTGCTCGAGCGGAAGGAGATCGAGGCCCTCATCCCCCACCGCCCGCCGTTCCTGTTCGTCGAGCGCGTCCTCGAGCTGGACGACGAGGCGATCGTCACCGAGTGGCGCGTCCCCGAGGACGCAGCGTTCTTCGAGGGTCACTACCCCGCGAACCCGATCACGCCAGGCGTCCTGCTGACCGAGTTCGCCGTGCAGAGCGCCGCGGTCCTGGTGAGCGCCGCGGAGGCCGACGCGCGACCCGCGGGCTCGGTGCCGGTGCTGACGCGCATCCAGAACGCGCGCTTCCGGCGCATGGTACGCCCCGGCGAGACGGTACGGGCCGAGGCGCAGCTCCTCGAGCGCGTCGGCGAGGCGCGCCTCGTGCGCGCGCGCCTGCTCTCCGCCGCCGGCGAGAACGTCGCGCGGCTGGAGTTCACCGTCCTCCTCGCGCGGGAGGAGACCTGAATGGACTGGCTCGGCCTGAATGGACGCAAGCTCCTCGTGCTCGGCGTCGCCAACAAGAAGAGCGTCGCCTTCCACGTGGGCGCGCGCCTCGAGGAGGCCGGCGCCGACGTCGTCTACGTCGTGCGCAGCCCCGAACGCCGGGAGCAGTGCGAGCGCCTGCTGCCGGGCCGCGAAGTCCTGGTCTGCGACGTCGAGTTCCCCGAGCAGATCGAGGCCCTGCGCGAGGAGCTCGCCCTGCGCCACCCGCGCCTCGACGGTCTCCTGCACTCGATCGCCTTCGCCGACTACGAGGGTTCCTGGGAGAGCTTCCACGAGACGCCCCGGGCCGCCTTCCTGCAGGCGGTCGACATCTCGTGCTACTCGCTGATCGCCCTCTCCAACGCCTTGCGGGAGCTGTTCACTCCACGGGCTTCGGTCGTCACGATCTCGATCTCGGACACCCACATGGCGGCGGAGAACTACGGCTACATGGCGCCGGTCAAGGCGGCCCTCGACTCCACGGTCGTGTTCCTCGCCAAGAGCTTCAGCCGCTTCGGCGAGGTGCGCTTCAACGCCGTCAAGGCCGGCCTGCTCAAGACCTCCGCCTCGGCCGGCATTCCCGGCTACGTCGACAGCTACCTGTTCGGCGAGCAGGCGACCTTGCGCAAGCGCGGCCTCCAGACTGGCGAGGTGGCCGACACCGCCTGCTTCCTGCTCAGCCCGCGCTCGAGCGGCATCAACGCCGGCGGCGTCGTGGTGGACGCGGGGATGGGCGTCAACTACTTCGACCGCGCTCTCGTGGGGCGCGCGGCCTCACCCGGCGACGAGGAGCGATGACCCTCGCTCCCCCGCAGGGCCGCCCCCACCGTGCGCTCGGCGGCGAGCGCCCCGCGGGCGCGGCCGCGCCCCTGCCGGCGGAGGTCGCAGCCGAGTTCCCCTTCCAGCCGCGCTGGCTCGAGACGCCGGCGGGGCGGCTGCACTACGTGGACGAGGGACCGCGTGAGGCCGCTCCGCTGGTCTGCGTCCACGGCAACCCGACCTGGGCGTTCTACTTCCGGCGCGTGATCGCGGCCCTCAGCGGGCGCCATCGGGTGATCGCCCTCGACCACCTCGGCTGCGGGCGCTCCGACAAGCCCGCCGACTGGGCCTACCGGCTCGAAGGCCACGTACAGCACCTCGAGCGGCTCCTGGTCGAGCTCGACCTCCAGCGCGTCACGCTCCTGGTCCACGACTGGGGCGGGGCGATCGGCCTGGGCGCCGCCGTGCGCCAGAGCGACCGCATCGCGCGCCTCTCGATCCAAAACAGCGCCGCCTTTCCCTTCGATCGCATCCCCCTGCGCATCGACCTGTGCCGCACGCCTCTGGTGGGCCAGGCGTTGATCCGCGGCCTGGGGGCCTTCAGCCGCGCGGCCTGCCGCATGGCCATCGAACGGCGCGAGCGCATGACCCCCGCGGTCCGCCACGGCTACCTGGCACCCTACGACAGCTGGGAGCACCGCATCGCGGTCTGGAAGTTCGTGGCCGACATCCCGATGACACCGCGCCATCCTTCTTTTGCCACCCTGGCGGCCATCGACGAGGCCCTACCCGTCCTGCGCGACCGGCCCGCTCAGATCGTGTGGGGTGAGCGCGACTGGTGCTTCACCCCCGCCTTCCGCCGCGCCTGGGAAGAGCGCCTGCCCGACGCCGAGGTGCACGCCGTCGCTGACGCCGGGCACCTCCTCCTCGAAGACGCACACGAACAGGTCCTCCCGTGGTTGAGCGCATTCCTCGATTCTCCCACGGCGAGCTGAGCGGCGCCGCAGGGACGCTCGCGCCTCCGGTGCGAAACGCCAACATCGCCGGGACCCTCGTGGAGGCCGCGGCCGCCCGCCCCGACGCGGACGCCGTGCGCACGGTGCGCACGCGCGGGCGCACGCGCGAGCGCACCCGCGGGCGAGCGCGCGCAGCACGCGTCAGCGCCATCACCTTCGCCGAGCTCGACGAGCGCTCGAACGCCCTCGCCGGCGGTCTCGCCCGACGCGGCCTCGAGCGCGGGCAGAGGGTGTGCGTCTTCGTGCGCCCGGGGCCCGACCTGGTCGCCTGCGCCTTCGCCCTCTTCAAGCTCGGAGCCGTCCCGGTCCTGATCGACCCCGGCATGGGGCGCGCCAACGTCGCGCGCTGCGTAGAGCGCATGGCACCAAGGGCGCTGATCGGCGTCCCGGCGGCTCACCTCTTGCGGCGCCTGTACCCGCGCGCCTTCCGTACCGTCGAGCTGGTCTTCACCGCCGGCGTCCCCACGCCCGGGGGTGGCCCGACGCTCGCCCGCCTGGCGTCCGACGGCGACCGCTCGCCGCTGCTCGCCGGTCTCGAGGCCGACGCTCCCGCGGCGATCCTGTTCACCTCCGGCAGCACCGGCCCGCCCAAGGGCGTCGCGTACACCCACGGGATGTTCCAGGCTCAGGTGCGCGCCTTGCGCTCCTGCTACGGGTTCGAGCCCGGAGAAGTCGACGCCGCCTGCTTCCCGCTCTTCGCCCTGTTCAGCCCGGCCCTGGGCATGACCTGCGCCTTCTGCGAGCTGGACCCCTCGCACCCCGCCCGCTGTGATCCGGAGCGCATCGTGGCCGCCATCGAGGCAACCGGTGCCACGAGCAGCTTCGGCTCGCCGGCCATCTGGCGGCGGGTCGTCCCCTGGTGCGCCGAGCGCGGGATCGTCCTCGACGGCCTGCGGCGCGTGCTCGTGGCCGGCGCCCCCATCCCACCCGAGCTGATCGCGGCCTTCCACCGCATCCTGCCCGCCGGCGCCGACGTCCACACACCCTACGGGGCCACCGAGTCCCTGCCGGTCTCCACGATCAGCGGGCACGAGATCCTCGAGAGCGCCGAGTTCGGCCTCGCGCACGGCCTGGGCACCTGCGTCGGCAGGCCGGCCGCGGGCATCGACGTGCGCCTGATCCCGCTCTGCGACGAGCCTATCGCCGAATGGGGCGACCTGCGCGAGGTCCCCGACGGCGAGCCGGGGGAGATGTGCGTCAGCGGTCCGGTCGTCACGCGCGAATACGCCTTCGATCCCGCCGCCACCGCCGCGGCCAAGATCCGCGACGGCAAACGCTTCTGGCACCGCATGGGCGACGTCGGCCGGCGCACGGCCGACGGGCGCTTGTGGTTCTTGGGGCGCAAGGCCCACCGCATCGAAACCCGCGCGGGGCTCGTGCTGCCGGTGCCCGGCGAGGTCGTGCTGAACGGCCACGTTGCCGTCGGCCGCTCCGCCCTGGTGGGGGTCGGCGCGCACGGTGATGAGCGAGCCGTGTTCGTGGTCGAGCCGGCCGACCCGCGCGCCGTGCGCGGCGACGCGGCGCGCTCCGCCTTGCGCACCGAGCTCCTGGCCCTCGCCGGGACGCGCGCCGCGAGCGCGGTCGCCAGCGAGGTCCTGTTCCACACCGGCTTCCCGGTCGACGTGCGCCACAACGCCAAGATCGACCGCGAGGCGCTCAAGCGCTGGGCGGAGGAGCGCCTCGCATGAGAGTCCTGGTCACCGGCGGCGGCGGCTTCGTGGGCGGGGCCGTCATCGACGAGCTCGCCGCCCGCGGCCACGAGCTGACCTCCCTCTCGCGCGGCGCCTACCCAGAGCTGGAGCGCAAGGGCGTGGCGTGCGTGCGCGCCGACCTCGCCGACACCCCAGCCCTGCACGCGGCTCTGCGCGGCCAGGACGCGGTGGTCCACTGCGCGGCCCGGGCCGGCGTCTGGGGACCGCGCTCGGACTTTTGGCGGGCGAACGTCGAGGGCACTCGGAATCTGCTCGCCGCCTGCGCGGCGCGGGGCGTCGGCCGCCTGGTGCACACCAGCTCGCCCAGCGTCTGCTTCGACGGGCAGGACCACCTGCGGGCGACCAATGACCTGCCCCTCGCGCGGCGCTTCTCGGCCCACTACCCCGCCTCCAAGGCCGCCGCCGAGCGCAGGGTGCTCGAGGCGGGTAGACACGGGGAGCTTTCCGTCTGCGTCCTGCGCCCGCACTTGGTGTTCGGACCCGGCGACCCGCACCTGTTGCCGCGCCTGGTCGAGCGCGCCCGCCGCGGCCGCCTCGCGATCGTCGGCAACGGGCGAAACGAGGTCTCGCTGACCTTCGTCGAGAACGCCGCGGTGGCCCACGCCGACGCCCTCGAGCGCCTGCGGCCGGGCGCGGCCCACGCCGGACGCGCCTACTTCGTCGGCCAGCGCGAACCGGTGCGCCTGTGGGACTGGATCACCGAGCTTTGCGGGCGACTCGACCTCCCGCTCCCCCGCCGCCGCGTGCCGGCCTCAGCGGCGCGCGCCGCGGGCGCCGCCCTGGAGTGGACCTGGCGCGGCCTGCGCCGGCCGGGAGAGCCGCCGCTGACGCGCTTCGTCGCCGCCCAGCTCTCCACCTCCCACTCCTACGACATGGCGCCCCTCGAGCGCGACCTCGGCTACCGCGAGCGGGTCGGCATGACCGAGGCGGTCGAGCGCACCGTCGCTTGGCTGCGCACCACCGACGCGCAGCCGCTCAAGGTCTGAGGTTGTCCCACGGGCCGCGCTCGGGATCCTCGCGCGCGCGGAACGGGGCGACGAAGCTGCCCTGTCCCACGACCGCCCGCTCCTCGTCGAGGGTGTTGCGCACGACGAAGTGCCCGCTGCCGGGAGCAACGAGGTCATCGGCCGCGTTGGAGCCGAGGACGTTGCCGTCCACCGTGACTCCCGGGCCGATGAGCTCGATCCCGGCGCCGCGGTTGGACTCAGATGTGTTCTTGATCAGGCGGCAACCGCGCCGAGCGCGCACGCCGGCCTGGCCGTTCCCGCTCACGGTGCACCCCCTGGCGATGGCGTCGGCGAAGAGGTCGAGCCCGCGGCGGCGGTTGTCGCGCACCTCGCAGTCCTCGACCCAGCCCCCGGGCCCGATCGAGATGCCGTTGCCGTCGACGGTCTCGCTCACGCGACACGCGCGCACGATCGTCTCGCCGCCCACCTCGATACCGACGCTCAGGTTCGCACGGGCGCTGCAGCCGGTGACCAAGGAACCGGCGCCGACGCGAATGCCACTCTCGCGGTTACCCTCGACCTCGCAGCCGCGCAGCACCGCCTCGGGCCCGGCTTCGAGCCCGCTGCCGTAGAGGTTCTCCTCGGCGCGGCACTCCAGCAGGGTGGATCCCGCTCCGGTGAAGATGCCGCCGTACTCGTTGCCGCGGGCGGTGCAGCCGGCGATGGTCGCCCCCGCTCCGGTGAGGATGCCGCGCCCCCCGTGGTTGAGGTCGCTCGTGCAGGCGGTGATCCGGGACCGGTCTCCTAGATGTGCGCCGTGGCCGCCGTTGTCGTACAGGGACACCTCGCGCAGCTCCACGTCCTCGACCGCCGACAGGGCGATGCCGTCGCCTCCCCAGTGCGCGACACGCCCGTTGCGCACGACGATGTCGCGGCGCTCGCCCTCGGCGAAGATCCCAGGACCGCTCGCCGGGCCGCCTTCGAGCACGAAACCGCCCAGGTCGATGATGACGTCGTCGGCCAGGACGCGGATCCCGTAGGGCGCGCCGCAGGGGGCGATGTCGCCCGTCAGGAAGTAGGCGCCCGGGGCGCGGACGTCGAAGGGCACGGCTGCGATGGGGCGCCCGTCTCCGCCATGCGGTAACGCGCTCGACGCGAGGATCGGGAGGGAGCCGAGCAGCAGGGTGCAGGCCACGGAGGAACTCATCTTCCCAGGAGGGTATAAGAACCGCGCGCGCAGCCCCGAACCCCTTCACGGAATCCGTCCACACTTCCCACGATGATCCTCTCTGCCTTCTCCCCGCACGCGCTTTGCCTGGCGATGACCCTGTGTCCGCCGGTCTTCGCGGCGCCGACCGTGCCGCGCGACGAGCGCCCCAACATCGTGCTGGTCTACGTGGACGACTTGCGCGCCGACGGCCTGTCGGCCACGGGCAACCCCTACATCGAGACGCCGAACATCGATCGCATCGCTCGCGAGGGAGTTCTGTTCACGAACTCGTACGTGACGACGTCCCTGTGCTGTCCCGGTCGGACGAGCGTGTTGACCGGCAAGTACGCGCACAAGACAGGGGTGACCGACAACCGCCCGGAGCGGGATTTCCTCGACTCCCACCGCACGGTCGCCGATCTCCTGGGCGAGGCGGGTTACGAGACGGCCTTCATTGGCAAGTGGCCCCTGCCCAACCCGCAAGCCGCGCCGCGCCGCGGCTTCGATCACTGGGTCAGCTTCGAGGGCCAAGGCGAGTACTTCGACCAGCCGCTCAACGTCGACGGCGCGCAGCGAACCTCGCGCGGATTCGTCACTGACGTCCTCACCGGCTACGCGCGGCGCTTCATCGAACGCGAGCGGGAGGACCGCCCCTTCCTGCTCGTGCTCTCCCTGAAGAACTGCCACTCGCCGCACCTCCCGCCGGCGCGCCACCGCGGACGCCTCGACGGCATGGACATGGCCCTGCCCGAGAGCTTCGACGAGGATCCCGATTCGCTCCCGGCGAGCTACCGGGTCGCGCGCCTGAACCGGCGCAACCGGGGTGCCCATCCACACCCGGAGCTGTACCAGATCACCCTGCGGCGCTACTGGGAGCTCGTGCTCTCGGTGGACGAAGCCGTGGGAGGCCTGTTCGCGGCGCTCGAGCGGCGAGGCGTCGCCGATGAGACCTGTATGGCGTTCACCAGTGACAACGGCTACCTGCTCGGCGAGCACGGCCTGATCCAGAAGGGCTTCGCCTACGAACCCTCGATCCGCGTGCCGCTGTGCGTGCGCTACCCCGCACGCATCGCCGCGGGAAGCGTGGTCGACTCGGTGACGCTCAACGTCGACCTGGCCCCGACCTTCCTCGAGCTGGCCGGCCTGGCCGTCGGCGCGGGCGTGCAAGGCCGGAGCCTGCTCGCCACCCTCGACGGCTCGACGTCCGGCCGAGCTGACTTCCTGTACCTGGCGCCCTGGTTCCTGCCCGACGGGACCCCGCGCGAGCTGGCCCTCGGCGGCGGGCGCTACAAGTACGTGCGGCTGAGCGATGCTGGCCTCGAGGAGCGCCTGTTCGATCTCGAGGCGGACCCGGGCGAGCGCACGGACCTCTCGCCGGACCCCGCCCAGGCCGAGGTGCTCGCGGCCTCGCGTGCGCGGATGCGCGTCCTGATGGACGAGCTCGAAATGCCGGCGGCTTGGTTCGAGAGCGAGTGAGAGCA
This sequence comes from Planctomycetota bacterium, assembly GCA_002686265.1. GTDB lineage: Bacteria > Planctomycetota > UBA1135 > UBA1135. The sequence goes on along the minus strand of NZBA01000063.1, from coordinate 67,027 downwards.
CTCCACGTCGCGCCGATTCCCCAGCCCCACCGAGCCCGAGCGCCGACGCCTTCGTGTACCCTGACGCCGGTCGTGCGGAACCCAACATGAGCCAAGATCAATCCGCCGAACTCGCCGCCCTGCAGGCCAGCGTGCGGGCCTTCGTCGAGGGCGAGATCGCCCCCGTCGCCAACGAGTTGGAGCGCGGCGGTCAGATCCCCATCGAGCTGTGGCGCGAAATGGGCGCGGTGGGCCTGTTCGGCCTGGGCATCCCCGAGGCCGACGGCGGCAGCGGCGGCGACATGCTCGCCGTGCTCGTCGCCTGGGAGGAACTGGCCTACGGCTCGACGTCGGTCGCCCTCTCCACGGCCGCCCACGCCAACCTCTGCGCCCACAATCTCCATCGCAACGCCAACCCCGAGCAGCGCGCGCGCTTCCTCCCGCAGCTCCTCACGGGCGAGAAGATCGGCGCCTTGGCCCTGACCGAACCCGAGGCCGGGTCCGACGCCGTCGGGATCCTCACCAACGCCCGGCGCGAGGGTGACGAGTTCGTGCTCAACGGCTCGAAGACGCTGATCACCAACGCGCCGAATGCGGACGTCTTCCTGACCTACGCCAAGACCGCTCCCGAGCGCGGGTCCAAGGGCATCAGCGCGTTCGTACTCGAACGCGACCTCCCAGGGCTCAGCGTCTCGGGTCCCATCGACAAGATGGGTTGCAAGGCCTCGCCGACTGGACAGGTGTTCTTCAACGATTGCCGCGTCCCGGCCGGAGACCTGCTCGGCGAACAAGACCGCGGGATCGAGATCATGATGGGCGGCCTGGACGTCGAGCGCGTCGTGATGGCCTCTCTACCGATCGGCGGCGCCCGGCGCTGCCTGGACCTGTGCCTGAGCTACGTGCGCGAGCGCGAGCAGTTCGGGCGACCGATCGGGGAGTTCCAGCTGATCCAGGCCAAGCTTGCCGACATGTACACGAAGATCGAGGCCGCGCGGCTCTTGGCGCACCACGCGGCGACCGGGCTCGACCGTCTGGCGCGGGGTGGAAAGGGAACCGAGATCCACAAGCTCTCGGCGGCCGCCCTGCTCTTCGCCGGCGAGGCCGGCAACGAAGTCGCCCACGAAGCTGTGCAGATCCACGGCGGCTACGGCTTCACGGACGAGTACGAAGTGAGCCGCATCTACCGCGACATGCGCCTGGCCACCCTGGGCGCGGGCACCTCTGAGATGCGGAGGTTGATCATCGGCCGCGAACTGCTCGGGAAGTGACCATGACGATCCTGCACTCCAAGACCGACACCTCCACCCCGGCCTTCCAGAGTCGCCGCGAGGAGATGGCGGCCCTCGTGGCCGAGCACCGCGGGCGCGAGCAAGCCGCGCGCACGGAGCGTTCCGAACGCACGCTGGCCCACCTCGCCGGCCTCGGCAAGCTGTCCGTGCGGCGCCGTCTCGCCTTGCTGCTCGATCCCAAGGCGCCCTTCCTCGAGCTCAGCCCCCTCGCGGCCCACGGTCTCTACGGCGGCGACGCTCCCCAGGCGGGGATGGTGACCGGCATCGGCCGCGTCGCGGGGCGACGTGCGGTCGTGGTGGCCAACGACCCCTCGGTCAAGGGCGGCACGCTCTACCCGCTGGGCGTCAAGAAGTGGCTGCGCGCCCAGGAGGTCGCCATGGAGAATCGCCTGCCGGTGATCGCCCTGGTGGACTCCGGCGGCGCCTTCCTGCCCCTGCAGTCGGAGCTCTTCGCCGATCGCGAGCACGGCGGGCGGGCCTTCTACAACCAAGCGCGCATGGCGCGCATGGGCATCCCGCAGATCGCGGTCGTCTGCGGCCACTGCACGGCCGGCGGCGCCTACCTGCCGGCGATGAGCGACCAGGTGATCATGGTCAAGGGGACCGGAGCGATCTTCCTCGCCGGCCCGCCCCTGGTGAAGGCAGCCACCGGCCAGGAAGTCGGCGTGGAGGAGCTCGGCGGTGCGGCGATGCACACCGCCACCTCGGGCGTCGCCGACTACCTGGCCGACGACGAGCCCGCGGCCCTGAGCTTGGCGCGCGAGCTGACCGCCAACCTGCCGCCCACGCCCCTGCGGGCCGGTGCCGACCGCACCAAGCCCGCCGCTCCGCTCCACGATCCCTCCGAGCTCTACGGCATCGTCCCCCTGGACCTGCGCCGACCCTTCGAGGTGCGCGAGCTCCTCGCACGCGTCCTCGACGGCAGCGAGCTGTCGGAGTTCAAGCCGCGCTACGGCCGCACCCTGGTGTGCGGGTTCGCGCGCATCGACGGTTGGCGCGTGGGCGTCCTGGCCAACGATGGCGTGCTGTTCTCCGAGTCCGCGCTCAAGGCGACGCAGTTCATCCAACTCTGCGACGCGCGCGAGATCCCCTTGGTGTTCTTCCACAACGTCAGCGGCTTCATGGTCGGCAAGGAGGTCGAACAGGGCGGCATCGCCAAGAACGGCGCGAAGATGGTGAACGCGGTGGCCAACGCGCGCGTCCCGAAGCTGACGGTCATCACCGGCGGCTCCTTCGGCGCGGGGAACTACGCCATGTGCGGGCGCGCCTTCGGCGGGCGCTTCCTGTTCACCTGGCCCGGCAGCCGCATCTCGGTCATGGGCGGTCAAGCGGCGGCGAGCGTCCTGGCGACGGTGGCCGACGACAAGGCGCGCCGCATGGGCGGCACCCTCGACGACGCGGTGCGCGAGCGCATCCAGGCCGAGATCACTGCCGCCTACGACGCCGAGAGCAGCGCCCTGTACGCCACCGCACGCCTGTGGGACGACGGGATCATCGACCCGATCGACACGCGTGCGGTGCTGAGCCTCGCCCTCGAAGCCACCAGCTCCGCCCCCCTCGAGGAGACCGGCTACGGCTGGATGCGGATGTGAGCGACGAGGCAGGAGCGCCCAGGCCGCCGGTCCGCATCGAACAGCGCGGCGACGCCGCCTGGTTGCCCCTCGACCGGCCCGAGCGCGGTAACGCCCTCGACGGTGCCCTGGTCGGCGCCTTGATCGCGGCCCTCGCCGAGTGCGCCGACCGGGCGGAGGTACGCGCGGTGTGCATCACCGGCGCCGGAGAGCGCGCTTTCTGCGCCGGCGGCGATCTGGCCGAGATCGCCGCCGGCGGGGAGGCTCTGAGCGGCTACGCCGAGCTGTTGCGCTCCATGCTGCGCTTCCCCAAACCGCTCCTGGCGCGCCTGAACGGCCATGCCATGGGCGGAGGATTGGGCATCGCCCTGTTGTGCGATCAGGTGATCGCCGCCGACGGCGCGCGCCTCGCGACACCCGAGCTGAACGTCGGCTTGTTTCCCTGGATGATCCTGCCCGTGCTCGCCGCTCAGATCCCGCCCAAGGCGCTCGGCGCGCTGGTGCTCGCGCGCGAGGTGCTCGATGCCCCCCGCGCCAAGACCCTCGGCCTGGTGCAGACCGTCACTGCGCCGGCGGAGCTCGACGCCGCCTGTGCGCGCGCCCTGGAGAACCTCTCCGCTCTGCCGCCGGGTGTGGTCGCCGAGGGGATCGTGGCTCTGCGCCGCACCCAGTTCGCCTTCCTCGACGAGCACCTCGAGCGCTCCCCGAAACGTCTGGCCTGGAACCTAGCCCAGGAGGAGTTCCGCGCCGGCGTGGCCGCCTTCCTCGCCAAGCGCCCGGCGCCATGGGCGCGGGAGTCGGACGAGACCTGATCGCTCCCGCGCGCGGGGCTCAGCCGGCGTCCGCGCCCTGCTCCTCCAGGAGCGCCGACGGCACCTCCACCAGGCGCGCGCGCGCGTACTCGGCCAGACCCTTGGCCTGGGAGTCGAAGAGCAGTGACGCACCGGCGCCCTCGGCCAGGAGACCGGGCAGGAAGAAGCTGATCGCGAGGAGATGGGGCAGGAGGAAACGCTCCAGCTCGAGGTCGGATGCCTCGCCGATCAGCTCCCGAAGGCGTCTTGGAGTCAGGAATCCCACCGCCCAGGCGTAGGCGGCGGGGCTGGTGGCCCAGAACCCGAGGCTGGCGTCGCCGCCCTTGTCTCCCGAGCGCGCGCCGAGCACGCGCCCGAGAGGGACGGTGCGGGTCGGGCCGCTCACACGCGCGGTCCCCCCCGGTGCCTCTACCGGGCGCGCGCTCGAGACCGTCCCGTCGGTCACGGCTCCCTGCACTGCGAGTTCGACTGTCTCGCCGGCGACGTGTACGCCCACACGCAGCTCCTCGGCGGGTAGCAGCGCCCCCCAGAACCCGCCGCAGGGCGTGGCGCGGCGCGGAGTGTCGGGGCTGAGCACGATCCCCGGGACACTCGCCAGGGCCATGTGCACCAGGGCGTCGAACTGCGGGCGGCCGACGCGCGAGGGGTCGGAGTCCTTGACCGCCAGGCGCAGAGCGCCCACCGCCCGCGGCCCGCTCGCCGGATCCGCTTCCGGGAGCGTGACGATCTCCGAGCGCGTGTGCTCGAAGCGTTCCCGGCCACCACAGCCCCGCCAGAAGACATCCTCGGCGATGCGCGCCTTGGCTTCGAAATCGGCACCCGCCAAGCCCAGCTCCCCCGCCCAGCGATAGCCGTCGGCGTAGGCGATGCCGACCTTGACCGTCTCCGGCGCGGGCGAGCCGCGCACGCCGCTGACGCGCACGCGGTCTGGGCCCGCCTGCTCCAACCGCACCGTGTCGAAGCGCGCCACCACGTCCGGCGTGAGGTAGTCCACGCCGCCGATTTCGTAGAGCAGCTGGGCGGTGACCGTGCCGATCGAGACCAGCCCGCCGGTCTCCTCGTGCTTGCCGACGGTGAACTCGCCGGACGACTCGATGTCAACGAAGGGGAAGCCCGGTTCGCGCCGGTCCGCGACCTCTTCGAAGAAGGCGTAGTTGCCGCCCGTGCACTGGGTGCCGCACTCGATGATGTGCCCGGCGACGACGGCGGAGGCGAGCCGGTCCCAGTCGTCGGCCGCCCACGAGAAGTGGTGCGCGGCCGGGCCGACGACCAGGGCCGTGTCGGTCACGCGCGGCGCGACCACGATGTCGGCGGCGCGGTCGAGGGCTTCGACGATGGGGCGCGCGCCCAGGTAGGCGTTGGCGCACAGGATCGGGCACTCCAGGCTCGCGAGGGGCTCGCCCGTCTTCATCGAGCGCAGCTCGTGGCCCCCCGCCTGCAGCTCACCGAGGCGCTCGGTCACCTCGTCACCGTCGATGTAAGCGATCTCGGGTGCCAGCCCGAGGCGCGCGGCGAGGTCTGCGAGGCGGCTCGCCAGCCCCGCGGGGTTCAACCCGCCGGCGTTGACCACGACGCGCACGCCGCGCTCGAGGCAGGTCACCAAGAGCTCCTCCATCTGCGCCAGGAAGGTGCGTGCGAACCCGGCGCCCGGGTCCTTCGCGCGGTCGGCGGCCAGGATGAGCATCGTCAGCTCGGCCAGGTAGTCACCGGTCAGGTAGTCGATGTCGCCGCCCTCGACCATCTCCCGCGCCGCCGTGGGGCGATCTCCGTAGAAGCCGCTGCAGTTGGCGATGCGGACGGTGGACGCGCTGTTCATCGAGGGCCGTCGGTGGGGTCGGGCGGATCAAGTTGCGAGCGCCAGGGAGCGGGAGGCGCGAAGCTCGCGCACGAGGGCGAGGAAGTCCTCGACCGCCAGGGTCTCCTGCTCGCGCGTCCCGCGGCGGCGCACGGTGACCGTGCCCTCCTCGACCTCCCGATCCCCCACGATCAGCATGAACGGGACCTGGCGCTGCTGAGCGTCCTTGATCTTCTTGTTCATGTGGCCCGCCGAGAGCATGGCGTCTACGCGGAACAGCTCCGAGCGCAGGCGCTCGCCCAGAGCGCGGCAGCAGTCGGCGTGCTCCTCCCGGATCGGGATCAGCGCCACCTGAGTCGGTGCGCACCACACAGGGAAGCGCCCGCCGAAGTGCTCGATCAAGACGCCCATGAAGCGCTCGAAGGAGCCCAGGATCGCCCGGTGCACCATGATCGGGCGCTTGCGCTCGCCGTCGCTGTCGGTGTAGGTCAGGTCGAAACGCTCGGGCAGGTTGAAGTCGCACTGCACGGTGGAGGTCTGCCACTCGCGCCCGAGGGCGTCGCGCATCTTGAAGTCGATCTTGGGCCCGTAGAAGGTCCCGCCGCCCTCGTCGATCTCCAGCGGCATGTCGGCCTGCTCCGCGGCGGCCAGCAGCGCGCTGCTGGCCCGCTCCCAGATCTCGTCGCTGCCGATGGTCTTCTCCGCCGGTCGAGTCGCCAGGTAAGCGGTGAACTGGAAGCCGAACCCGCTCAGGATTTCGCGCACGAGCCGCAGGACTCCCGCGAGCTCGTCGGTCAGCTGGTCGGGCGTGCAGAAAATGTGGCTGTCGTCCTGGGTGAAGCCGCGCACGCGCAGCATCCCGTGTAGGGTCCCCGACCGCTCGTAGCGGTAGACCGTGCCCAGCTCGGCCCAACGCAGGGGGAACTCGCGGTACGAACGCCCGCGGCTCTGATAGACGAGGATGTGCCCCGGACAGTTCATCGGCTTGACCCGGTAGGGGTGCTCGTCGATCTCCATCGGCGCATACATCATCTCCCCGTAGTTCTCGAGGTGACCCGAGACCGCGAAGAGGTCCTCGCGCGAAACGTGCGGTGTGTAGAGGGCCTCGTAGCCGGCGCGTGTGTGGAGGTCCCACCAGAAGTCCTCGACGGCGCGGCGCACGGCGCCCAGGGCCGGGTGCCAGAAGACGAAGCCGCTGCCGGCCTCGGCGTGCGTGCTGAACAGGTCCATCTCCACGCCCAGCCGCCGGTGGTCGCGCAGGCGCACTTCCTCCAGCCAGGCGAGGTGCTCGGTCAGCTCCTCCTCGCTCCAGAATGCCGTGCCGTAGACGCGCTGCAACATCGGGTTCTTCTCGTCGCCGCGCCAGTAGGCGCCGGCGATGCTCTGTAGCTTGAAAGCAAAGGCGCGGTCGAGTCGATCGATGTGCGGTCCCTCGCAGAGATCCTCCCACTCGCCGTGACCGTAGAAGGTGATCCGCTCGCCTTCGGGAATCAGGTCGAGGGCCTCCAGCTTGAAATCCTGACCCACCAAGCGCTCGCGCGCAGCGTCCCGGTCCACCTCGCTCGAGACCAGCTCGGGGGCACGCCTGGCGAGCTTGCGCATGCGCTTCTCGATGCGCCGCAGGGCCCCGTCGGTCAGCGGCTCGGGGAGCTCGAAGTCGTAGTAGAACCCGTGTTCAATCGACGGGCCGAAGCCGTACTTGACCCCAGGGAAGAGCTCGCCGACCGCCGAGGCCATCAGGTGCGCCACGGAGTGGCGGAGGGTCGAGAGCGGGTACGGTTCCGCCTCGGTCGAAGCGGACGGCTCTGCGGACATGGAACTTCTCCCCCGGGAACCTCTCCGCGCCGCCCCGACCTGGAACCGCGCGGTGCACGCTCCTCCCGGTCGAAAGCGTGGCGGACAGCCTACCTCGCCGGCGCCGGTGCGTCCCCGGCTAATCCCCGTTCCGCCAGCGCTGGACCTCCGTGCCGAGCTCGATCCCCGTGGCCTCGGCCACGCGCTCACGCACGTCGGCGATCAGGCCGAAGACGTCTTCGGCGCTCGCCCCGCCGCGGTTGACGATGAAGTTACCGTGCAGGGGGCTGACCAGGGCCGCGCCGCGCGAGAGGCCCTTGAGGCCGCAGGCGTCCACGAGCTGGCCCGCCGTGCGACCCTCGGAGATCTCGGGATCGGGGTTCTTGAAGATGCAGCCCGAGGAGGCCTCCACCACCGGCTGCACGGCGTTCTTCGCCAGCAGGACCTCGCGTGTGCGCTCGCGCACGAGGGAGGGATGGTCGACCTCCAGGCGCAGGACCGCGGACACGACGATCCGCCCGCCCAGATTCCCGTCGCGGTAGGCGGGCGCGCACTCCTCGCGCGCGAGATCCACCACGGCGCCGTCGCCGCCGAGAACGCGCACGCGCTCGACGACATCCCACATCCAGCCCAGGCGGCCGCCGGCGTTCATCGCCACGCCGCCACCGAGGTGGCCCGGCACTCCGGCGAGCATCTCGAGCCCGCTCAAGCCCAGCTCCTGCGCCCGGCGCACGAGTCCTTGGAGGGTGGCGCCGCACCAGGCCACCAGGCGCGGGTCCTCCTCAAGGGGCGCGGGAGCGACGCGGCCGGAGGCCTCGGCGAGCTCGTGCGGGTCGCCGCCGTCGCCCCCAGCCGGACGGAACACGCGCCGCAGGCGCGACGTGGCGATCACGCAGCCCTCGAGCAGGCCGTCGCAGATGAGCAGATTGGCGCCGCCGCCCAAGACGCGCAGGCGCAGGCCGTGCTCGCGCACCGCCGCCACGGCCTGGCACAGCTCCTCCGGCGTCGCGGGTTCGAGCAGCCACTCGGCCCGCCCGCCGACGCGCATGGTGGTCCTAGGGGAGAGCTCGGCCTGCCGCAGGGCTGCGCAAGGCCAGCTGATCGATGATGCGTTCACGGGTTTGATCCACGTCGCCGGCGCCGAGCACGAGCAGCACGCTCGCGGATGGCAGGTGCCGGAGGGTCTCCTCGACGCTGCTCGTCAGGTCGCCGCCACTCACGCTCGCGACACCCGCGCGCCGCAGGCGGCCGGAGAGCTCCGCCACGAGGTCGCCGGCGGGGCCGTACGCCGCCTCGTCGATGTGAGCGCGGGCGCCGTAGATGTCGGCCACGACGACGCGATCCGCTCCCCGCAGGCTCTCGACGAATTCGCCCAGGAAGCGCGCCGTGCGGCTGTACTGATGGGGCTGGAACAGCACGTGCACCGGCCGAGTCGAGAAGGCCCGGCGCGCCGTCTCGATTGTCACGCGCACCTCGGTCGGGTGGTGCGCGTAGTCGTGCACGACCTCCACGCCGTCGGCGATACCCCAGCCCTCGAAGCGGCGCTCGGTGCCGATGAAGCGCTCGAGCGAGGTGGCGGCGGCGGCGGCGGCGAGCTCCCCCTCGAGATGCCAGACGCGCGCCGCGTGCCCGACGGCCAGGGCCAGGGCGCAGGCCGCGTTCTCAACGTTGAAGGCCCCGGGCACGCCCAGGCTGACCACGGGCGTCGCCCAACCGGGACCGCAGAGACGGAACCGGAAGTAGCCGCGCTCCTCCCCCATCAGGTCGATCTTCAGCTCGCGCCCGATGCGCCACACGGCACATCGCACGGCCGCGTCGATGCTCTCGGGCACCTCGCTGCCCAGCACCAAGAGGCCCTCGGGAGCAACCTTGTCACCGAAGCGCGCAAAGGCCTTCTCGATGTTCTCGAGGCTGCGGTAGTAGTCGAGGTGGTCGGCCTCGATGTTGGTCACGAGCGCGCCCGCGGGCCGCAGGCCCAGGAAAGTGCGGTCGTACTCGCAGGCCTCGACCGCGAACCAGCCGCCGTCGTCGGGGGAGTGGGCGTTCGCGCCCAGGCCACGGTCGGTGCCGCCGACCAGGGCGCCCGGCCGCGGGGCTCCGCGGCCCACGGCATCCGCGACGCCGCACAGGGCGTGGTAGAGCAACCAGGAGGTCGTCGTCTTGCCGTGGGTCCCCGCCACGGCGAGGGTGCGGTCGGCCGGGCACAACTGCCCGAGGAGCTCACCGTACTTCAGCACGCTCACACCACGGGCGAGGGCCTGAGCACAGTGCTCGTCCTCGAGAGGGACGGCCGCCGAGCGCACGACGAGCTCGACCTCCGCCGGCAGGGGCGTACGGCCTTCCTCGCCGATGTGGACGTCGATCCCCAGCTCCCCCAGGCCGGCGCTGAAGCTCGAACCGTCGCGGTCGTAGCCGCTGACCGCGTGCCCGCGCCGGCGCAACAGACGCGCCGCTCCCGAGCAACCGGCACCGCCGATGCCCACCAGGTGCACGCGCCGCGGGATGGCCGCGAGGTGTCCGCCTCTCATCGCTTCGTTCATGTCGTCTCCCCGTCTCGTTTCTCGCTCGCCGCCCGGCGGCTTCGTGCCCCCAGACTTCCCCAACGCGCGGGCCGCTTCAAGCGTGAGGGCGCACAGTTGTGCGCATCCCGCACTCGCCGGCGCGCCCCCATTCGGGTCAGCTCGCCGCACACGCCCGACACAACTCCTCGAGCACGCTCCCCGCCGAGTCCGGAGGAAGGGCGGCTCGTGCCGCGCGGCTCATCGCCTCGCGCTCGCTCGCGGCCTCGCTCCCACCGAGACGGATCAGCTCGTTCGCCAGGTCCGCGCCCAGGGCGGACTCCTCGCAGATGCGCGCTCCCGCTCCCAGCTCGCGCGCGTTGAGCCCCTGGTGCCCGTCGGCGTGCCCTCCATAGGGCACGACGATCGCGGGCAGGCCGATGGCGGCGATCTCCGCCAGGGTCGACGCACCGCCGCGACACAGGGCCAGGGTGCCGGCCCGCAAGACGCACTCCATCCGGTCGACGTACTCCACCGCGCGGTACGCCGGACGCTCCTCGAGCCCCTCGGCGCGCCGTCCGGGACCCGTTTGGTGCAAGACCTGAAGACCTCCCGCCAAGAGCGCCGGGCCGTGCTCGCACACGAAGCGATTGAGGGCCGCCGCGCCCTGACTTCCGCCCAGGACGCACAGCAAGGGACGGTCCGGGTCGAAGCCGAGGGCCTCGAGGGCTCGCTCGCGGGGTTCGCCCGGCTCCAGGAAGGCCGGGGCCAGGGGCGGACCGATCCAGCGACCGCGCCCGCCCTGCCCGGCCCCCTCCGGCAGGCTCGAGCGCCAGGCGTGGAGCACTCGCACGGCCAGGGGCGCGAGCCAGCGCGTGGCGCGCCCGCAGGTGGCGTTGATCTCCAAGAGCACGACCGGCAAGCCCAGGCTGCGGGCGGCCAGGACCGCCGGGAAGGTCGTGAAGCCGCCCAGCCCCAAGAGCACCTGACTGCGGTGCCGCACGAGGGCGCGGCGTGCGCGCAAGCAGGCCGCGGGTGCGCGCAAGGCCAGCGCGGGCGGCGAGGGCGCTCCGCCGCCGCGTGGTTCGAGGCGCAGCACGATCCGCTCGCCGGGCAGCTTCCGTGCGCCGAGAACACGCTCCTCCACCGGGCGCCCGCTCGTGAACCACACCAAGTCCTCGATCCACGCCGCATCGGAACCCGCGCGCTCCAGCACGTGCAGCCCGGGGACGATGTGCCCACCCGTGCCGCCGCCGGCCATGGCTACTCGGAGGCTGGGAGCGGCCACGGACCACCTTCTTCAGAACCCCGGGCGCCCCGGCTCCTCGACGGGAGCGGGAAGCGGCGGGAGAGGAACCGCGACGGGTGGCGCGACCGCGCCCGCGACCGGATTTGCAGCCGCGGGCATCGAAGAGGGCCCGGGGCCCTGGGTCGCGAACTCGACGATCGGGGGCAAGTAGACGGCCACCAACACGAGGCTGCCGACGACCAGGCGCGCGAGGGCGGAGGTGCTCACCGCACGCGCGCGGAGCCGGGAGTGGTGCGCGCGACCGAAGCGCTGGCGACGAACGCGGTGTTCCCTGACGCCGCCGCGCCCACGGGCAGGGCCAGGACCGTTCCAACCGCCAGTCGATCGGGGTTGAGCCCCGGGTTGAGGTCCACGATCTCGCGCCAGCGGCGGGCGCTGCCGAGCTCGCGCTGGGCGATCACCGACAGCACCTCGCCCGGCGCGACGACGTGCGTGCGATCGGAAGCGGGGACGCCGAGCAGAGGCTCGACCCGCGTGCGGGCCGCGGGCGCCGGCTGCGAGACGGAAGCGATCGTCGGTTGGGGCGTGCGCCCAACGGGCAGACGCAGGCGAATGCCGACGCGCAGGCTGTCGGGGGTCACTCCCGCATTCAACTCGACGATCTCGGGCCAGCGGCGCGCACTACCGAGAGCGGCCTGGGCGATCTCGCTCAGGGTATCCCCGGCCTGAACGACGTACGCGGCTCCCTCGGCGACCGGCGCGGGAGCGCTCACGCGCGGTGCGCCGACCGGCTTGCCGGTGGGCTTGCCGGTGGGCTTGCCGGTGGGCTTCGTGGCGAGGGCTACCGAGCGCGTCGCCCCCGGGCGCTGATTACGCTTGCGCAGGGAGCGTGCGCCCGCAGCCGATCCGGCCCCCAGGGGCTCGACGCGCGCCTGCCCACGACCGCCGGCGACGGGAATGCGCTTCAGCTCATCAGGCGCGTCGTTGCGCGCCGCGGGACGCTCGACCCCCGCCAGGGGCGCCTGGGCCCGAGCCCGACGCGGGCGCTCGAGGTTGCTGGCAACCGCCTTGCGAACGGGCGCCGCTGGGATGACGCGCGCCTTCGCGACGGCGCGCGGCTCTTCGGCCAAGGCGGATTCGCCGCCCTCCCAGAAGGTGATCGCGGCGATGGTGACGACCAGAAAGACCATGGCGACAACGCCGTAGCGTTCGATTCTCTGCATGACGGGCTCCAGTGGATCAGGCGCGAGGAAGTGGTGGAATGGACGACGATCCCGGCCCGGTGCGCGCCGCGCCGAGGGCAAGCCCGACGGCCAGGGTGGAGATCAACAGCGAGGTCCCTCCGTCCGAGACGAAGGGCAGGTTCATGCCCTTGGGTGGTGCGAGGCCTGTCACAACGCCCATGTGGATGATCGTCTGCATGCCGACGGAGAGCAGCAGGCCGAAGGCTGCGAGGGCGGAGAAACGGTCGGGAAGCGAGAGCACGAAGCGCATCGCGAACCACACCAGGGCGAGGCTCAGCCCCAAGCAGAGGAGCATGCCGAACAACCCGAGCTCCTCGCCGACAAGGGCGAAGACGTAGTCGGAATCCTGATAGGGAACCCCGTGGTTTCGGTAGAGACCGCGGCCGAGCCCAACTCCGAACACTCCCCCGCTTCCGAGAGCCTCGACGGACTGGCTGACCTGAGCGTTCTGCTCGTGGCCGAGGAAGACCGCGATGCGATTCCGGATGTAGCCGTAGTTGATGACGGTGAAGACAACCACCAGAGTGCACCCGGAGATCACTAGAAAGGCCAGCTGCCCCGAGCGCGCGCCGCCGACCCAGAGGGTGCAGGTGAAGCAAATCAGGAAGAGCAGGGCGCCTCCCAGATCCGTCTCCAAGGCGATCAGACCGAAGAACACGTAGCAGACGGCCAAGATGGGCAGCAAGCCGCGACGCAAGTCGTGCAGACGGTCACCGAGGCGCGTGCAGCGATCGGCGACCCAGATCACCATCACGATGCGCGCGAACTCCGAGGGTTGGAAGGAGAGCCCCAGGATCGGCACGCGAATCCACCGGTGGGAGCCGTTCTCCGGCTTGCCGATCCAAGGCATCCAGACCAACAAGAGCATCACGCCGGCTGCGATCACCAGGGCCGGCAGCATCGGCCGCACGCGCTCGGGGCCGAGGCGGAAGGCGACCAACAGGGCGGTCAGGCCGAGGATGCGGAAGAGTGACTGCTCCACGACCTCCGCGACGAAGGCGTCTGGCGCCAGGATGGTCGCCGCGTGGCTGGCCTGCAGCAGGAGGCCCAGGCCCATCATCGCCAGCACCACGCACAGGAGCTTGACCGCCGGGCGCACGGGGTCGTGGACCTCGACCAGCCGCTGGATGACCTCGAGGCGATCGAAGATCGTCGTCTGGTGCTCGGCGGGACCGACGAGATGCGGGACACCGCTCCTGCGTCTGAAGCGTGCCATCAACGCACCTTCAAGAGGGCTAGGCCGGCCATGGCGCAAACCGAAGCCACGATCCAGGCACGAACGGTAACGGTCACCTCGTGCCAGGGCGCGGGTCCGGCCCTGAAGACACCGCCGTAGCGCTCGAGGCCGTGGTGGACGGGGGCGCAAGTGAACAGGCGGCGGCCGCCGGTGTGCCGGTACCAAGCAAACTGCAGGGCGCTGCTGGCAAGATCAGCGAAGAAGACCGCCGCGATCAGCGGAAGGACGAGCTCCTGCTTGGCGACGAGCGCCATCCAGGCCAGGAGCCCGCCGATCGGCAGGGAACCCGAGTCACCCATGAAGACCCGCGCCGGGAAGCAGTTGAACCACAGGAAACCGAGGCAAGCGCCGCACAGGGAGCCACCCAAGACCGCCATCTCCGAGGCCGAGGGCACGTGCGGCAGCAGCAGGTACTCGGTCCAGTCCCAGCGCCCGGCGACGTAGCAGAAGATCGACAAGGTCAGACCGGAGATGATCATGCAACCGGCCGCGAGCCCGTCGAGCCCGTCGGTGACGTTCGCTGCGTTGGCGGTGCCGACGACGATCAGCCACTCGAACGCCAAGAAGCACGCGATGCCGGTCAAGCCCATCGCGCCCAGGGGCACCACGATGTCCTTGAGCAGCGGAAGGTGCAGGTCCAGGAGGCCGGTGCGGCCCGTGATCACGGCGTAGGTGACGAAAGCGCCCACGACCCCCAGGGTGACGAGCGTCATCCCGACCATCTTCGAGCGCGTCGAGAGGCCCTGGCAGCCCTGGATCGTGAGCTTCTTGAAGTCGTCCATGAAACCGACCGCGGCCAGCCCCGCGGTCAGCAGGATGCCCAGGACGACGTGGACGTTGTCCAGGCGGCACCACAGGACGGTCGAGCACAGCAGCGAGGCGATCAGGAAGCTCCCGCCCATGGTCGGCGTGTCGTGCTTGGACGGCTCTCCGCGGGCTGCCTCGATGGGCACGAGGTCGCTGACCGAGAGGTCCTCGATGACGCGGTGAGAGCGCAGCCAGGCGATGGTCGGACGCCCCCACCAGAGCCCGAGCAGGAAAGCAGTCAGGCCCGCCATCGCGACTCGGAAGGAGATGTAGCCGAAGAGCTGCACCCCGAGAATCTCGTCGAAGATGCCGGGGATCACGCGCCGCCTCCCGCCTTCGCCCGCCCGGCTAACAGCCGCTCGACGAGGCGCTCGAGACCGACCCTGCGGCTGCCCTTGATCAGGACCACGTCGCCCGCGCCGAGCACACCGGGGACCTCGTCCAGAGCCGCTCCCACGGTCGGGTAGTGGAGGATCTGCTCCTCGGGCAGGCCGCCTTCGAGGGCGCCCGCGGCCGTGGCTCGCGTGAACTCGCCCACGCACACCAGGAAGTCGACCCCGCCGCGGGCAGCCTCCATCCCGAGCTCGTGGTGCAGCTCCGCCGAGAGCTCTCCGAGCTCGAGCATGTCGCCCAGCACCAGGACCCGCCGCCGGTAGCCGTGCAACCCAGCCAGGACGCGCACGCTGGCGCGCGCCGACTCCGGATTCGCGTTGTAGGTGTCGTCGAAGAGGGTCATCTCCCCCACGTCGAAGCGCTCCATGCGTCGGCGGCCACCGGTGAGCCGCGACACGGCAGGCAGCACGTCGTCGAGAGCGAGCCCGAGGCCACGGCAAGCCGCCAGGGCCGCGAGCAGGTTCTGCACGTTGTGGAGCCCGAGCAAGGGGAAGGTGATCTCACGGCCTTCGACGACCATGGTGGTTCCGCCCGAATGGAACCAGACGTCGCTGGCGTCGAGATCCCCTTCCCCGTCCACGCTGAAACTGATGACCCGCGCGGTCGTCATGGAACGCAACTTCGGCGTCCATCGGCAGTCGGCATTGAGCACGCAGAACCCATCGTTCGGCAGGCTCCTTGCCAACTCACCCTTCTCGTCGGCCACGCCCTCCACGCAGCGCAAGCCTTCGAGGTGACTGGCTCCCACATTCGTGATGATCCCGGCGGTCGGGCGCGCCGTGCGGCACAACGCAGCGATCTCGCCGGGGTGATTGGTTCCCATCTCCACTACCAGTGCCTCGGTGCGCCGGTCAGCTAGGAAGAGGGTGTGGGGAACGCCGATGTCGTTGTTGAACGAGCTCGGCGATCCGACCACGCGCCGCTGCAAGGTCAGCAACTCGATCAGGATGTTCTTGGTGGTCGTCTTCCCGCAGGAACCGGTCACGCCGATGACGGGGATCGCCAGCCGTTCGCGGTGCCAAGCAGCCAAGTCGGAGAGAGCGCGCCGCGGCTGCTCGTGGACGAGCACGGCCACGTCCTCGGGGATCTGCCGGACCAGCTCGTCCACGTCCGAGGCCGTCCCGCGTAGCATCAGGCCTACCGCGCCCCGCCGCGCTGCCTCGTGGGCGAAGGCGTTGCCGTCGAAGTTCGGGCCAGAGAGGGCGAAGAAGAACTCGCCCCCCCCGAGGCATCGCGTGTCCGTGCTGACGCCCCGCGCCCGCGCCTCGCGCCCGCCCCGCAACAGCTGCGCGCCGGTCGAGTCGATGATCTGGGCTATCTTCATCTCGATCACCCCAGCTCCTCCAGGGCCACGCGACGGTCGTCGAAGGGGAGGCGCTCCGTCCCGCACAGCTGCACGGTCTCGTGCCCCTTGCCCGCGAGCAACACGACGTCGGCGGGCCGGGCTTCCTCCAGGGCCAGGCGGATCGCGCGCCGCCGGTCGAGTTCCACGTGCACGCGCGCGCGCGCGGGGTCCATGCCCGCGCGCACTTCGTCGGCGATGGCCCGCGGGTTCTCGCCACGCGGGTTGTCGCTGGTCAGAATCACCACGTCCGCGCCGGCGCAGGCCGCGCGCCCCATGGGCGCGCGCTTGCCCCGGTCGCGCTCGCCACCGCAACCGAAGAGGAGAATGAGGCGGCCCTCGCCCGCTGCCTCGGGAGCCGCGCGCCCTGCCATGGCGTCCCGCAGGACGCCGAGCGCGGACCCGAGGGCCGCCTCGGTGTGCGCATAGTCCACGAACAGCTGAATGCCGCGTTCCCCGGTGGGAACGCACTCCATCCTGCCCGGTGGTGCACTGAGTCCGGCGAGCCCCTCCACTACCGTGGATGGACTCGCACCTGAAAGGAGCGCCGAGGCGGCGGACGCGAGCGCGTTCTGGACGTTGTGCCGGCCAAGGAGGGGCAGTCGTACTGCGACCCCGGAGATCCCCATCCCATTCAGGGTCAGGTCAGACCCCTCCATGTCGACACGATCCAGATCCGCGCGGAGGTCCACTACCCCGGCGCTGTTCTCGGGCGTCCCATCGAGGACGCCATAGGTCACCACTCGCGCACCCGCCTCGCGGGCCGCGGTGCTCATCTCCTCCGCGCGTGGATCGCCGGCGTGGATCACCGCCGTTCCGCCCTCGCGCAGGCCTTCGAACAGGCGTGCCTTCGCGCACGCGTAGCGTTCCATGTCCCCGTGGTAGTCGAGGTGGTCGCGCGAGAGATTGGTGAATACCGCGACCGACAGGGGCAAGCCCGCCGTGCGCTCCTGTTCCAGGGCGTGGGAGCTGACCTCCAGCACGAGGGCGTCGCCGTCCCGCGCACGATGGCGCTCGATCAACTCCCAGAGGAGCGGTGCGTCGGGAGTCGTGTGGGAGCTCTCGACGCGCTCTCCGCCCCAGAGGCTGTGGCCGGTCGTCCCCAAGACGGCCGGGCGCCGGCCGGCGTGGGCGAGCAATTCCCCTGTGAGGTGCGCGACTGTGGTCTTGCCGTTGGTACCGGTCACGCCGACGACGAACATCCCGCGCGCCGGTTCACCGCGCAGGCGCGCGGCCACCGATCCCACGAGTGCGCGCGCGGCGGGATGGACCCAGAGTGGAGCCGCGACGTCGAACAGGCGGGGCGCGAGCACGGCGCTCGCCCCCCGCGCGAGGGCGTCGGGAACGTGGCGTGCGCCATCCTCCCGCAAGCCGGCGAGAGCCGCGAACAGGTCTCCGCGCTCGATCCGCCGGCTGTCCAGCTGGATCCCGCCCACCCACGGGCCTCCGCCCGCGCCGAGCTCGCACTCGCCCCCGAAGATCCCGACCAACTCGGCCAGCATCACCGCTCTCCCTCCCCCGCTTCCTCGGCCCAGGGACGGTCTTGAACGTTGACCTCGCCGTAGTAGGGGTCGAGGACGTCTCCGGCCTGCGCCAGGCCCACAGGCTGTCCCGTCCGCGTGAGCCCGAGGGCCTCCTTGAGCAACTTGACGGCCGCCGGCCCCGCCACACGCGAGCCGTATTTCTCCCGCCCGCGCGGCTCCTCGACGACCACCAGGACGAAGACCTCGCCCTCCTCGCCGGGAACGGAGCCGACCATGGCGATCGACGAGGTGTAGCACGGCCGGCCACCGTGGGCCGACGGACGCCCCGAGATGGCACTGAACGGGATCCACTCGGGATCCTCGCGCGCCAGGCTCGCGTTGTGCTCGTTGCGCTCGAGCTCGAGGTGCAGGCAGACCTCGCCGGGCACCTTCTGGGCCGTGCCGGTCTTGACGCCCAGCTCGAGCGGAGTTCCCAGGTCCTCCTCGCGGGCGCTGATGTGGCGCCCCGTCCCGTAGGCGGCGGCGCACGCCAACATGTCGCGCACCTCGGCGCAAGCGGCCTCCGAGAGGACGCGGCGCGGACGCGGCGCATCGAGGAGGTAGCTCTCTCTCCCACGCTCGACGCTCGAGACCAGGCGCAGGGGCAGGTACGTCCCGCCGCGCACGACGGTCAGCAGGCCCGCCGCGTGTTGGCAGAGGGTCACGGATAGCTCGTGGCCGAAGGCGATCGAGGCGTGGGTGTAGGCCCGCGACCAGGGCAAGGCCGGAACGTGGCCGACGCTCTCGGTTCCCACGCCCAAGCCCTGAGTCCGTCCGTAGCCGAGTCGGTTCAGGGTGTCGTGGAAGAAGGTGTCCTCGATGCGCAGTCCGATCTGCACCAAGAGCGCGTTGATCGAGTACGCCAAGCCGTCGCGAGCCGCCTGCAGACCTCCCGGCGGCCCCTCCGCCTCGTGGATGACGCGCGTGCTGCCGGGGATGCGGTAGTGCCCGTCGTGTGTGTCGAGCTGCTCGCCGGGATCGACCAGACCGCGGTCGAGGGCGGTCGCCATCACGATCGCCTTGAAAGTCGAGCCGGGCGTGAAAGCGTGCCAGGTCGGAAGGAACTCGCTGATCGTGTAGGGACTCGCGGCGTCGAGCGCCAGCACGTCGCCGCTCGCCACGTCAACGGCGATACCCATCGCGAGGGCCGGGCGGTGCTCATCGACGATGTCGGCCAGCAAGCCGCGCAGGGTCCCCTGCAGGGCGGCGTCGAGGGTGGTCACGACCCTCGGCGTCTCGCCCTCACCTCGCTCCTCGCGGTAGTAGCGCCGCGGGCGGCTGTGCACCGGCCAGTGACGCTCGAAGTCGTAGGTCGCCGAGCGGCCCGCGACGAAGCTCCAGTCCGGCGTGGCAAGGACGCCCGCGCACAGGCCTTCCAGTCCGGAGAGCGGGTGCTTGCGGTCGAGCAGCTCGCGCGTCGCCCGGCGGTGGCGCGCGAGGTGCTCTGTGGAGAGGCAACCGTCGTCTTCACCGCAGCAGGCGCTGAGAGCACGCCGGGCAGCCGTCTCGCGGTCGATGTAGCGCCAGGAACCGACGACCCTGAATGGCCGCCGGGGCGCGTTCGCGTCCGCCTGGCGCACCGGGTAGACGCGCTCGTGGTGAAACCCCAGGCTCATCTGGTGCTCGGCCACGTGCTCGTCGTCGAGCAGCGCCGACAGCGCCCCCACGCGCTGCGGCGGGATGGCCTCGACGACCACGCGATCAGCGCAGGGCATCAGGGCGCGCCAAACCCCCGCACGCTGTCGTTCGTGGGCGGCCCACACATCGCCCACCTGGCGCTTTGGCTCCGCCGCGCCGCGCAGGCTACGCGCCAGGCCGTCCGCGAGCTTCTGGGACCACCGCCGCGGCCCCGGAATGCGCCCTCCGACGCTGTGTGCTTCACGCATCACCTGCGACATCACGAGGGACGGTCGCCACTCGATACGCCAGCGCAGGTCCTCGCGGCGCGGGACGGTGTCTGGCCGCGGGACGAGGCGCATGCCCTCTTCCAAGCCGAGCTCCTCCATCCACGCGAGGACGCGTAAGGCCTGCTCGCGGTCGAGGTCGAAGGCCGGGTCGACGACGGAGATCCAGCCGCCGACGGCGTCGGGGAGCATCTGTGAGAGGAGCTCCTGCGCGCCCACTTCCTCGCCGAGAGTGGCCGCGATCTTGCCCGCCATCGCAGCGGGCGTGTGGGCCTGCCACATCGCCCGCGGCGACATGCGTAGCTCGATGCGCTGCACCGAGCGCGCCAACGTACGACCGGTCCGGTCGGCGATGTCGAAGTCGGGCGCCGGCATGCTGTGATGCGCACCGTGGTCCGGCTGGGCGTGGGTCGGGTCGAGGGCGAGCGAGCTGCTCTTGACGACCACCAATCCCAGGAACGCGGCCATGAGGACGAAGGCCGTGGCCGGACGCAAGCCAGAGGCGGACTCGAAGGATCCGTACCTCAACGGCTGGGCCCTCCGTCGTCGCGCGCGATGTTCTCGAGCTCGAGATCGAACTCGCGTGCGAGGATCGCGGCCTCCAGGGACTCGTTGCCGGCTCCTACCAGGTCACAGCGCCGCTTCAACCCGTCGAGCTCCTCGGCCTGCTGGTGGTTCCGCGACTGGATGCCGGCGGCCGCGAGCCCCAGGACCAGGAGCGCGGCGCACAAGAACAGGGAGAGCACGGCGCGCGTCACGACTCCCCACCTCCCTTGCTCTGGTGCGGCCGTCCGCGCAGGCGTTCGGCGGCGCGCAAGAGGGCGGAGCGGGCGCGCCGGTTACCGCGCACCTCGGTACGCGATGCCGTCAGGGGCTTGCGAGTCAGGATGTCCCAACGCTCCTCTCGCCCGCCACGCTGCAGGAAGTGCTTGACCGCCCGGTCCTCTCCGGAGTGGAACGAGATCACCGCCAGACGCCCTCCGTCGGCAAGCCAGTGGTCGGCGGCCGCCAGGCCGCCCAGGAGCTCGTCGCCCTCCTCGTTGACCGCCCTGCGCAGAGCCTGGAAGGTACGCGTCGCGGGGTGGGTACGGCCACCGGCGCGCCCGGTCGCCCGCGAGACGATCTCCGCCAGCCCGCCGGTTCGCTGAAAAGGCGTGCGCCGGCGCGCCTCGACGATGGCCCGCGCGATGCGCCGCGCCCCCGACTCCCCGCCCTCGAAGTAGAACAGATCGGCCAGATCGCTCTCGTCCCAGGTGTTGACGATGTCCGCCGCCGTGCGCGGGCGGTCGGGGTCCATGCGCATGTCGAGCGGGCCGTCCGCCAGGAACGAGAAGCCGCGCTCGGGGCGGTCGAGATGTAGGGAGCAAACGCCGAGGTCGAAGAGCACGCCCAGGGGGCGGCCGATGCGCTCCTTGCGGATCGTGCGCGCGAGCTGGGAGAGCCGCGCCCGGCGCAGGCGCACTCGGTCGCCGAACACGGCGAGATTCGTCCGCGCGAGGTCGAGCGCATCGGGATCCTGGTCGAGGGCCAGCACGCGCACGCCCGGGGCGGCCTCCAAGAGTGAGCGTGTGTGTCCTCCCGCGCCGCAGGTACCGTCGACGAACCAGCCGTCGTGTTCGTCGGGCAGCTCGCCGGCGAGAGCCGCCACGACCTCCTCGGGGAGCACGGGCACATGGACCTCCTTGTCGCGTGCTTCGCGGCGATCTCGATCGAGATCACCCCCCGCGCATCCGGCCGCCCTCTCCGCGCCCTGCATTCTTGCCCCCCCTTCGTTGTCGTTGGTGTGTCTCTGCTATGAATCTCGATCGCCGAGCGGATCTCGGCACAAGACGGAATCGAGCTCGTCGTAGTCGGCGTCGTGTTCCGCCTCGAGCGCCTCCCAGGCCTCGACGGGCCAGATCTCGGCGCGGTCGTCCACGCCGACCATCACGACCTCGCCCTCGATGCCGATCCGCGCCTTGAGCTTCTCCGGCAAGAGCAGCCTCCCCGAGGCGTCGAGCTGCAGGCGCTTGGCCTTGGAGAAGAACATGCGCTGCTTGTTGCGCATCTCACGTCCGGAGAAGGCGAAGCTGTCCAGTCGCGCGCGCACCTCGGCGAAGCCCGCCTCCGAGAAGAGGAACAGGCAACCCTCGAACCCCAGGGTCAGAAAGGCGATCACGTGCCCCTCCTCGTCCCGCCCGAGGGCCTGCTGAAAGCGCTTGGGGACGAAGACACGGTTCTTCGCATCGACGGTGTGGCGCGAGGAGTCGTAGAACATCACCCCTCCAGCGAGCGCCGAGACGCTGGTTCAGCACTGGCGAGACGCCAGCGCCACTTTCCCCCACTAAGGTCCACAAAGGTTATCTTTGACTCCACCGGCCGCCACGACAACAGGGAGCCGGGACAAACTGGCGTACAGGGCGCGAGAGGGCCGATTCGGCCGAGGAGCGACCTACGACATCTAGGGGGGAATCAGTGCGCAGCTAGCCATCCCCCCTAGATGTGGGGGTGCGAGCCCGAGCTGTCCCGCAATCGGGTCAGGCCTCTTTTTTCCGGGCGGGCGCCGGGTCCCGGACGTCCTCGCCGGAGGCGCTCTCGCCGGCCGGCTCGCCCTCGGGGTTGGCCCCGGGGTCACCTTCGGGTTCGGCGCCCGGCTCGCCGACGGATTCCCCCGCCCCGTCGAGGACGGCTCGCAGGCGCGCGCTGAGCTCCTCGAGCTGCTCGGGCCTGAAGTCGTGGACCGCGACCTGCAGTTCCTCCTTGCGCCGCGGCCGGCGCACGATGAGGAACTCCCCGTCCTTCCCGCGCCGGACCCGGAGCAGCTTGAGCTTGCGCTTGCGCATCAGCAGCAGGCAGACGAGATAGCGCAGCTCGGCCAGCCGCTCTCCCCCGCGCCCTTCGAGCTCGACGAACACTCGCTCGAGGGAGGCGAGGTCGAGCCTCAGGGTGCGTTCGCGGCCGCTAGCGAAGCGCGAGCCCCACCAGAAGAGGTCGTCGTCGCTCGGAGAGCGCGCTTCCCAGCAGGGATCGCAGAGATCGCTGCGCGAGAGGGTCTCCTGCGCCACGGCGAGCAGCGAGGTGTGTCGTTCTCCCTCTTCGAAGGAGCGCTCGCAGGCCGTGCAAACGCCTTGCTTCTTGCGAAATCGCCAGGAGTCCATGGGGTGTCGGGGCACCGAGCGCCCGCGCCGAGCCTACGCCAGCGGCGAGCCGCGTTCACGCCCGGTGCGGACAAACTCAGTCCGCACCCACCCTGTCAGACGCGCGCTCAAGCTCCCGAGCGAACGCGCCCGAGAAGCTCCGCGCCGTTCACCGACCACCACACCCGCCAACTGCGCGGGTCGAGGGGCACGGCGGCCCCGGTCAGGGCCGTCAGGGCCGCCTGGGTCGCGCGCAGAGGAGCGAGCCCCCCCGCACCGCGCGCGAGGGCCTCGAGCTGGTCGATCAAGGCCGGAACGGCGCGCGGGTCACCGATGTCCACCAGGCCCACGCAGGCGGCCTCCCCCACCGCCGGGTCGGAATCGAACAGAGCCGCTTCCAAGGCGCGCCGAGCGCCCTCGCGGTCGCGCGCCCGGGCGCCGCGGGCGCCCAGGGCCCGGGCGCACTCGGCCCGCACGGACCACTCCGGATCGCCGGCCAGGGCGTGCTCCAAGGGCTCGCGGACTTGCGCCTCCCGCGAGCGCGCGTGGGGTAGGCGTCCCAGCAGGTCCGCCGCACGCCGGCGGCTCTCGCGTTCCCCGACACCCAGACGCCCGGCCACCGCCAGGGCCACGTCGGGATCGTCCATGCGCACGAGCACGTCCCCGGCCAGAAACGAGACCACGCTGTCGGCCACCTCGACCATCTCGACCAGAAAGGGAGCCACGGCCGGTCCCATCTCCACCAGGTCGCGCCGCGCGCGCTCGAAGGGCCCCGGAAGCTCGCCTCGCCGCGCCATGGCGCCGTTTGTGTAGGCGCTCACCATCAAGCGAAACAGGTTGTCGCCCAGGAAGCGCGCCAGGCGCGGATCGTGCAGGGCGTCGACGCGCCGCTCCTCCCAGCCCGCGCCGCCCGCGACCCACGCCTCCCACGCCGAGCGCTGGAGCTCGGGCAGCTCGCTCACGGCGACGAGACGGCCCCCGTCGGGAGAGGGCGCGGCGCAGGCCGATCCCAGGGCGCAGGCGAGCGCCAGCGCCCACGCCGGCGAGGCGCTACACCGCGGCCTCATCGCTCACCTCCCCGCCCGCGCTCGGTGAGCAGCTGCTCGTAGAGCCCGACGAGCTCATCGATGTGATCCGCCCGCGACGGCAGCCGCGGCGGCCGCTGCCCGAGCGCTGCGAGGGACTGGGGAGAGGTGATGAAGTGCTCGAGCTTCGCCGCCAGATCACGCGCATCTCCCATGCGGAAGTGCTCGCCGCCGCTCCCCGGTTCGACCAGCTCCGTCATCCCGCCCCGGTCGGAGACCAAGAGCGGCGTGCCCGCGGCGAAGGCCTCCAGGATCACCAGCGGCGAGTTCTCGAACCACAGGCTCGGCACGACCAGGAGGTCGGTCGAGCGCAGGCGCTCGGCCACGTCGCGACGCTCCAGGGGGCCGCGCATATGCGCCCCGACGCGCGCGGCGGACGCGGCCAGCCGCGCCTGGTACTCGGGCTCGTGACGATCGGAGCCACACAGCTCCAGCTCCGCGCGCGCGCGACAGTCCGCCCCGAGCAGGCCCCATGCCTCCAGGAGCAGGTGAGGCCCCTTGAGCGGGATCAAGGTGCCGATGAAGGCCACCCGCAAGCGAGGTCCACGCGGGGTGCGCGACCCGCTCCCGAACAAGTCGAGGTCCGCCCCGGTGGCGAGGTGCAGGGTGCGCTCGGCGGGCAGGCCCCACTCGATGAGGCGCTCGCGCAGGAAGCGGCTGGGAGAGAGGAAACGATCGACCCAACGGATGCCGGCGGAGAGCAAGGTCTCGCGACGCTCAGCGAGCAAGGCACGCCGAGCGGCGAGGGTCTCGTCGTCGTGTCCGCCGCCGACCTCCGTCCCGCCCTCCCCCACACCACCGTCCGCCGCCCCGCGCAGCTTCCCGCCGAGCCGCCGCACAGCCGGGCCGAGGTCCATCCCCGTCGCACCGCGCACGGCCGCGACCCAACCCGCCACGCGGCGCTCGAGAGCGGACTGAGCGAAGGGGGATCCGAGGGTGCAGCCGACACAGCGGTCGAGGTCCACCTCCTCGCACAGGCTCCCGTCGAGGTGCACGCGCTGCCCGAAGCGCGGGCAGGTGAACCAGAAGTCGTGCAGGGTATAGGCAATCGCCGCGCCCGCCCGCGCCGCCCGCTCCAGGCAACCGGCGGACAGGTACATCAGGTGCTGGAAGTGAACCAGCTCGGGCCGCAGGCGCTCGAGTGCGCCCGCGAAGGCCTCCTCCGCCGCCGGGTACCTCCAGGTCTCCTCGAATGTGTCGTAGTGCAGGTTGTTGACGAGTTCGACCACGCGCACACCGGCGTGCTCGCGCTCGCCGAGGCTGAGATGCTCGCGCGCGATGTCCTTCTCGGTCGCGAACACCGTGACCTCGTGACCTCGCTCGGCCAGGCCCGCGGCCAAGTCGGCCGTGTAGACCTCCGTCCCCGCGGTGTGCCGCGGCGGGTAGCGGTGGCTGACGAGAAGAATCCTCATGGCGCGCTCGAACTTGCCGAGCGCTCCATCACACCGAGCGCGCCACCCGGTTGCCAGGGTTTCGACCGCCCCCGTCTCGCCCGGTGAGGACTCAAACGCCCGAGCGCAGGTAACGCCGCGCACGCGAAGAGAGGAAATCCGCGGCGAGCACGATCAGCGCGCCGAGGCCGATCAACAGCAGCATCTCGTCGTAGTACAGCTTCGCCCGCGCCTCCTGGATGTAGAAACCCAGGGACACGACCCCCAGCATCCCGAGGACCGTCGCCTCGCGCACGCAGGTCTCGAAGCGGTAGAAGAAGTAGAGCAGGTAGTTCCCCAAGGCGAGCGGGAAGACGCCGCCGGCCAGGACCGCGCGGCGAGAGGCGCCCACCCCGCGCAGGGTGCGCAGGGGACCGGGTTCGAGGTTCTCGATCGTCTCCGCCCCCAGGCGGCCGAGGATCGCACCGTTGTGCAGGGCGAGGGCTCCCACCGCCGGCCAGGCGTGGTTCGGCCCGAGGACGGCCAGCAACAAGAACGCCAGCACGTACTCGGGGATCGAGCGCATCACGATCATCCCGGCGCGCACGACGACGCGCAGGGCGCGCCAGACGAGGCGCTCACCGCCGACGACGAGCTCGAAGGGGCGCGCGGTGGCGACGTTTGCCGCGGCCAAGGGAGCGAGCCACCAGGAGAGGATCCCGGCCAGAACAATCGCCAGGGTCGCGATCGCGAGGGTTGCGCCCGCGGCCTCGAGACCGTGGTCCCAGAGCACGCCGCGCGCCCAGCTCCAGGCGCGGGCGAGGTCGAAGCCCTCCTGGCGCAGGGGGAAGGGGACGCTCTCCTCGGTCACGAAGCGCAGCAGGTTCTCCCGCCGCCGCCCGGTCATGAAATCCCCGACCTCCACGGCGCCCGACGTCCAGACCCAGACAGTGAACAACCCGCCGACGGCCACGCTCCCGCGCACGAGGCGACTGCGCGGGCGGGAACGGTAGAGGGACTGCAAGCGGTCCGTCATCGCATCACCACGCGCCGGCGCAGCTTCGAGCTCCACAACTCCAGCAGCCCCACCAAGGCCAGGAGCGCGTAGAGATACGTCCACACCTCGCGGTAGTGAACGTTCTCCGCTGAGAGCCGAAGGTAGTAACCGATCGTCGGATAACCGAAGAACCCGAGGATTGCCGAGGAGCGCACGGCACACTCGAAGCGGTAGAAAGCGTAGGCGCTCATGTCCCCGGCGGCGCGTGGCAACAGGCCCCAGGCGAAGACGCCCACGCCGCCCGCACCGATGGCGCGCAGGCTGCGGACCGAGTCGCGTGGGCACTCGTCGAGCATCTCCGAGAAGACCTTGGCCAGAGTCCCGCCGTAGGGGATCGCGATCGCGATGACGGCGCTGAAGCTGGTGAGCCCGAGGGCGGCGAGCAGCAGCACCGCCCACAGCAGCTCGTGCACCGACCGCATGAGGGCGATCAAGACACGCACGCTTACGTGGACGAGGGTCATCACCCGTCGCACGGGCGCACGGGCTCGGGCTCGCACCTCGCACTCGCGCTCGTCGTCGGTCCACCACGAGCGCGCGCCCAAGAAGCCGAACAGGAGGCCGATCACGAGTGCGAGGCTCATGCCCGCCGCGGCGAAGATCAGGGTCTTCCAGAGGGCGCCCCCGACGCGCACGAGGAGGAGCGGCGCATCTGCCGGTGCGCTCCCGTCCTCGTAGGTCAGCGCCGGCGAGAGCGCCCCCTCGCAGAACAGTCTCAGAATGCCGCGGCCCGTCTCGCCCGGCAGGGCGTCGCCCGGGGCGAGGCCCAGGGAGGCCCAAGCCAAGCCGGCGGCGAGCAGCAGACCCGTCAGCAGGCGACCGCGCCGGCTCACCGAGGAAGGACGCGCGCCGAGGGCCTCAGCCGGCACGCCCGGTTCCTCCGAGTTGGTAGAGCCGCGCGAGATCCTCGTCACTGACCTCCTCCCGGGGACGATCGAAGACCACGCGCCCGCGCCGCAGACCGACCAGGCGCCCGACCAACTCGCGCGCCAGCTCGATGTCGTGCAGGCTCAGGATCAGGGTCAAACGCTCCTCGCGCGCCACATCGAGCAGCAGACCGAGGGTCTCCCTGGAGCGCGCCGGGTCGAGGGCCGAGAGCGGCTCGTCCGCCAGCAGGACGCCAGGCTCCTGGTAGAGGGCGCGCGCGATGGCGACGCGCTGGCGCTCGCCGCCGGAGAGGGAGTCCACGCGGTGAAAGAGCTTCTCGCCGATCCCGAGCCGATCGAGAATGGCGAGCACCTCGGCGAGCTCCGAGCGACGCGCGTGGAACAGGGGGCGGAGGGCGGCGAGCAAGCCGCCCCGCCCGAGGCGGCCAGAGAGCACGTTCTGCGAGACGCGCAGGTTGCCCACGAGACCCAGCTCCTGTGGGATCAGGCCGATACGCGAGCGCAGGGCGCGCAGCCGCGCCGCGGCCAGGCCGCAGAGGTCCTCGCCGTCGAGCAGCACCGTGCCGCGCGAGGGGCACAGGGTCCCGTTGCACAGGCCGAGGGCGGTCGACTTCCCGGCCCCGCTCGGACCGACGAAGGCCACGACCTCTCCCGGTTCGATCGCCAGATCGAAGTCGCGCAGGGCGGCGCTCGCGCCGTACTCGACGGTCACGCCGCACAGCCGAAACCCCGTGGGAGGACCCTTCATCGCCCGCATGGTAGGCGGCGGAGCACTCAACGCAGAAGGTCGAGCTCGCGGGCCAGCGCCGCGAGGGGGGCGAACTCCTCGTTCGAGGCCCCGATCAGCCCCTCCTCGCGCTGCAGCGCCGCCAGCAGCGCCGGATCGTTGATCCCCACCAAGGCCGCCCGCACACGCTCGATGAAACCCGCGCCGAAGGTCCGCTCGAGGTCGGGGTGCGCGGTCCAGTTGTAGTCGGGGTAGGGCGGTGTTTCCCAGACGATCTGGCAGCGCGCCGGATCGATGCGTCCGCCGGCGACCATCGCCTCGTAGACCTTGTAGTTCAGGACGCCGGCCTCGAAGGTCCCGTCCTGAACCAGGAGCGCCGTCTTGGCGTGGTCCCCCGAGAAGCTCATCTCCTCACCGGCGAAGAAGTCCCGCGGCGCCAAGCCGGTGTGTCGGCGGATCCAGTACTCGGGCATCAAGCGGCCGGAGGTCGAGGACTCGGAGCCGAAGGTGAAGGTCTTGCCGGCAAGCTCCGCCGGGAAGGACTCCGAGGCCGAAACGCCGGCCGCTGCGTTGGCGATGAAGTACGAACGAAACCGCGGGTCCACGGCCCCCTGGGCGATGGCGCGCGCGCCCTCGACGGCCGCCCGCGCCCGAACTCCGGTCAGTCCGCCGAACCAGGCCAGCTGGACGTCGCCGTTCGCGAAGGCCGCGACCGAGGCCGCGTAGTCACTCGAGGGCACGTAGCGCACCTCGACCGCCAAGGTCTCGGCCAGATGCCGAGCGAGGCGCCCGTACTTCTCCTCGAGCTCGGTCGAGTTCTGGTCGGGAATGGCGCTGAAGCGCAGGATGGCCGCGCCGGCCTCGGCGTCACCGCCACAGGCGCCGGGAAGCAGGGCACAGCACAGCGCGAGAGCGAATCGGGTCGGCATCATCGGAGCACTCACGGTCGGGTGGCGCAAGGAACGCGAGAAGATACGCTTCGCCCGCGGGCTTGCCTCCTCCCACCGTCAGGGATCTGCAAGAAGCGCGGCGAGGCTCACGCCCTGGGCCGCCCGCTGATCAGCACGCGCGCAACGACCCACCACAGGCGCAGGGCACCTTCGAGCAGGACCGCCGCCGCCCGGCGCGCGCCGCCGGCGGCCACGGCGGGAGTGAGGGTCAAGGGCCCGCCGACGAGCAGCGCCCCGTCCCCTAGGCGACGGTCCACGGCCAAGGAGTCCCGCGCGCCGCGGGCTTCCCGAGCCTGTCGCAAGAACGCCCGCTTGCCCCGCAGCCAAGCGCCGCCGTTGCCCTCGACCAGGGCGAAGCACAGCCCGGCTGCCTCGTACAAGGCGAGGCCCGGTGCGGCGAAGAAGAGGGTCCGGGCGCTGAAGCTCTTGGCCAAGAACCGCCAGCGGTTGCGCGCGTGGTAGAACGCCCGTCGCTCGGGGTAGCGCGGCCCGTCGCGGAAGCTCACGCCGGCGGTCCCGTGACGGTGGCGCACCAAGGCATCCTCGACGCTGAGGATCTTCCAGCCGCGTACGCGCGCGCGCCACGAGAGGTCGAGGTCCTCGAAGAGGATGAAGTAGGCCGCGTCCCAGCCTCCCAGCTCCACGAGGCGCTCCCGGTCGCAGAGCAGGGCCACGGAGACCGCGCAGTCAACCTCGACCACGCCCTCGCCGCACGCCTCGGCTCGGGGTCGGTAGAAGTTGCGCAGGGCGATCAGCCCGGCGTAGTGAAAGGCGCCGCCGTCGTAGTGCACGCGCTCGGGATCGTGGTCGAAGACACTGCGCGGTTGCACCAAAACCGCATCGGGGTCGGTCGCGGCCGCCGACGCGAGCTTCTGCAACGAATCGGGCGCGACCAGCGCGTCGTTGTCGAGCGCCAGCACCCAGCGCGTGCTCGCCTCCAGAAGACCCTCGTTGCGCGCCGCCGCCGGTCCGTCGTTGCTCGAACGCGCCAGGACGCGCACGTGCGGGTAGACCTCGCGCACGAACTCGACACTGCCGTCGGTCGAGGCGTTGTCGACCAGCAGCACCTCGGCCACCTCGCCGCGCAGGGCGCCCACGGCGTCCAGACACGGACCGAGGTGCTCGCGGCCCTCGTAGTTGCACACGACGACGGTGACCGGACCGATTCCCGTGTCGTCGTCGTTCATGATCAGCGCAAGGGCAGCTCGAAGTCGTCCGCGCGAACGGGCCGCCGCCGCCGCAGACAGTAGGGAACGTTTGCCAGAACCGAGAGCGCCGCCTTGCAGACGATCCACCAGGCACCGGGGGTCTCGCGCAGGGCGGCGGCGGTGCCGATGGTCCCCACCGCGTCGCTGACCTCTCCGCTCGCCTCGGTGCGCCCGGCACGCAGGACGACACGCGAGAGCACCAAGTAGGGCATGCGCAGCAAGTCCGCCGCCGGAGCGTACTTCAGCATCGAGAGCCAGGCGTTGCGCGCGTGGTAGTAGAGACTCCGGGCACCCGGCTTGAGGCCGAATGGAGTGCGGTGGAAGACCTCGACTCCGGGGAACTGCAGGACGCGGTAGCCGAGGTTCAACAGGCGGCAGGTCAGGTCTCGCTCGTTGCCGTAGATGAACAGCCGCTCGTCGTAGAATTCCGCCTCCCGCAGGGCCTCGGTCCAAGCCAGGGAGGCGCAGCCGCGGAAGGTGGACATGTACCGCTCCTCGTTTACCGCCGGGGCGTCGCGGTGGCTGGCGGGCATCCCCGGCTCGACGACCTTGCTGGAGAGCAGAGCCGTCGTCTCCGGTTCGGCCACGAGCCGCCGCGTGGCCTTGGCCAGCCAATCCGGTGGCATCAAGATGTCGTCGTCGAGGATGGCCGTCAGCGGCGTGCGGCTGGCGGCGAAGCCGATGTTGAAGGTCTCGCAAGCCCCGAAGCGCGAGTGCGGCATCTCGATCAGCTGCACCTCGGGGAACTCCGCGCGCACCATCTCGCACGTCCCGTCCTCGCTCGCGTTGTCGACGACAACGACCCGCGCAAAGGGCAGATCCTGGGCGAAGAGAGCGCACAGGTTCTCACGCACCTCGGCGCACTTGTTGAACGAGGAGAGCACGGCGGTCGCGGCGGGAAGCTCGTCCGCGCCGTGCCTGACCCAGGCGGCGCCGGCGAGCTCACGCCCGAACTGGGCCAGGGCGGGAGCGTCGAGGAGGGCGAAAGCCTCGGCCCGCGCCAGCCCGCGGCGGGTGAGGGCGCGCGCGCGATCCCGGGCCGCCGAGCGCGCAAGGAGCGTCGGTGAGCCGCCGCCGAGGGTCGCCAGGGCCGCGCGCTTCGCGCGGCGCACGCTCCCCACATCGAGGAGAGCCGGCCGACCGGCGGCGACACGCCCGCCGTAGAGCATCAGACGCCGCTCGGTTTCGCCGGCCAGGGCGGATTCGACCGCGTGCGCCGCTCGCCGGCGGGCCGGATCGGCGGCAACGGAGAGGGGGGCGAGAACCCAGGAGGGGTCGCGCTCGGCAAGGGCGCGCTCCACCGCCGCCGCAGGCTCGCTCGAGGCGTCAACGCGCACGTCCCCCACCCCCAGGCGCTCGAAGGCCGCCGCGACCGCCGCCTCCACGGTCGCCGAGTAGTCCTTCGGTCCGGCCAACACGAGCACGGTCGGATGTGCGCCCTGGCGCGCTGCGAGGGCCAGGGCGCCGCCGCAGGCCAGGACGGCATCGGCCCCGCCGGCCGCGACGCACAGGACTCCGCGCGCCAGTGACGCCGGCTCGATCAGGGGAGGGACGACCTCGCTCAAGGCACGGGCTCGGAGGCGGAGTCGTCGCTGAAGGTCAGGGTGCCCTCGAGGGTCGAGCGGATGTACTGCAGGATCGCCCGGGCGCGGACGGGGTTGTCCGCCCCCTCCGCCCAGTCCGCGTGGTCCAGTTCGAGGGGCCGCGCGATGTTCTTGTTGATCTGCCGCTCCACGCGCACACCGAGCAGGATCCGCCCCGGCGCGACGGGCTCATACCGCACCTTCGCACGCTCGCGGAAGCCCTCGCCGCTGAAGGGGTGCAGGTCCGGCTCCCAGACCGAGCTCGCCACGCGCTCGAGGGGATCGAAGCCGCGCACGACGACATGGAATCCCTGAGCCTCCATCGCCAGGCGCGTCACTTCCGCCAAGACGCGATCGCTCGGCCCGGGGACCTCGCCCTCGACCCACTGGGGAGGAGGCCCCGAACGGCAGGCGCAGGCGAACAACGAGAACAAGACGAAGAGTCGCTTCATGGCGGCGCGATTCAGGTGAACGGGGCGTCGGTCGGGGCGTCGGAGGAACTGCGCAGCACGAGGCGGATCGGGATCTCGCCAAAGTCCAGTTCCTCCCGCAGGCGATTGGAGAGGTAGCGCAGGTAGTCCTTGCCGAACAGCTTGCGGTCGTTGACGAAGAGCACGAAGGTCGGCGGCGTGACCTCCGCCTGGGTAGCGTAGCGGATGCGCGCCCGGTAGCCGCTGGAGCTGGGCGAGCGGGCCTCGAGCGCACCCTCCAGGACGCGGTTGAGCTCGCCGGTCCCGACGCGCTTGCGCGCCTGCTCGAAGAGCTCCTCGGCCACCGAAAGCACGCGCTCCACCCCCTGGCCCGTCTTCGCCGACAGGAAGCCGATCGGTGCGTAGGCGATCCCGGGAAGCTGGTCGCTGATGTACTCGCGGAACTGCTCGGGCTCGAAACCCTGGGCGAGATCCCACTTGTTGGCCGCAAGCACCACCGGCTTGTAGCGGTCGACGACATAGCGCGAGAGACGCTTCTCGATCGAGGAAAAGCGCTCGGTGACGTCGAACAGCAACACGACCACGTCGGCGCGCCGGATGCTCTTGTGGCTACGCGCGTCGCTGTAGAACTCGACCGCGTCCTGCACGCTGCTCCGCTTGCGCACGCCCGCCGTGTCGATCGCGACGAAGTGCTTCCCGTCGCGCTCGAAGATCACGTCCACGGCATCGCGGGTCGTCCCCGGCACCTCCGAGACGATCACGCGCTCCTCGCGGGCGAGCCGGTTGATGAGGGTCGACTTGCCCGCGTTGCGCCGCCCCACCACGGCCAACTTCATGGCCGGCTCGACCATCGGCGAGCCGGCGAAGGCCGAGGCGGGCAGGAGCTCGACGATACGCCGGTAAAGCGGCTCGAGCCCCTCCCCGTTCTGGGCACTGACGACAAAGGGACCCTCGCCGACGCCGAGGGCGCGGAACTCGTCCGCCGCCAGGCGGAGCAACTCGGTCTCGGCCTTGTTGGCCACCAGCAGGATGGGCAGGTCGACCGCGCGCAACAGGCCCGCGGCCTCGCGGTCGAGGGGCGTCAGCCCGTCGCGCACATCCACCATGAACAGGACCAGCTCGGCTGCCGCCAGCGCGCTCTCGATCTGCTCGCTGACGTGCGGGCCGAGGTCGTCGCGATCGACGATGCCCACGCCGCCGGTGTCGATCACCTCGATCCAGTTCTGCTCGGTCCCGCTGAACAGGCGCGCGGGGACGGCGATGCGGTCGCGGGTCACGCCCGCCGTCGGCTCGACGATCGACACCATGCTGCCGCACATGCGGTTGAGCAGGGTCGACTTGCCAACGTTGGGCCGGCCGACGATCGCGACTCGCGGCAGGGGAGCTTTGGAGGGGGCGGACATGGGCGGGCGACTCTACCCGATGTGCTCTCTGACCGGCGCTCTACTCGACGCCGAGCAGGCGGTGGACCTGGGGAACGACGCGCGCGGCGAGACCGTGCGCCTCGGCGCGTGCGACGAGGGCGAGCAGGAGCGCCCCGTCCGGCGCCGCTGCGCCCCGCACGGGCGTGATCGGCTGCCAGAAGACCGGCAGGCGCGGGGCCAGGGCGGCGACGTCGGCGAGCAGCGGCTCGAAGTCCGCCGGGGCACGCCCGGCGGCGACTGGGAGCTTGACGCAAGCGTCGGTCTCCGCCACCAACGCGAGGGCCGCCCGACGCGCCACGCTCCACTCCCGCTCGTCGGCGGGGGCGCTCTCCCCTTCGCCGGCGACCGCCACCGGCGGCGCGAGGTCGGAGGGGAGCTTGAGGTCGAGGCTCACGTGTCCCACGAGCCCGACCAGCCGAGCGAGGGCGTGCGGGTGGGCACCGGCGGTCTCGAGGTGCACCCGGCGCGGTGCGAGGGCCGCGGCGAGCCGAACCAAGAAGGCCGGGTACAGCAGGGGCTCGCCGCCGGTGACGCTCACCGGGCGCGCGCCGGAGGGGTCCGCCTCCTCGACCCAGGTGGCCACGCGCTCGGCGTCGGCGCGGGCGGGCTCCGTGCGCTGGCCCGCCAGGGCCACGATGCGCGCCTGGCGCTTCCCATCGACGATCCACGAGTGGGGTGTGTCGCACCACGCGCAGCGCAGGGGACAGCCGGCCAGGCGCACGAACACCTGGGGCTGGCCGACGAAGGCACCTTCGCCCTGGATGGAAGAGAAAACCTCGAGGACGGAGGCCTCGGACATGATGTTGCGCCCAGCCCGGCCGAGGCGGCACCGGTGGGACGCCTACGCCGGATGGCCTCCACGGAGACCTTCTACGGATGACTGTGGCGGGTGACCGCTACTCGGCGGGCGTCTCCGCCTCGCCGTCCGCGGGAGCTTCGGCCTCCGCGTCGTCCGCGGCTGCCTTCTTCTTGGCCACCTTGAACTTGGTGCGCACCTTGGGCAGCCCGTAGACCGAGTCGGAATCGGCGTCGAACTTGCCGGAGGATTGCAGCTTCTGCAGGCGCTCGACGCGCGTCAGCACGCTCCGCTCGCCGATCAGGGAGTCGGCGCCGCGCAGGCTGGGATGAATGGACATGAGAGGATTGGGGTCAGGGGATTCGCCGGCCGGGTGGCACGCCGCCCGCGAGGGCTAGCGGTCCACCAGGTCGTCGATGTTGATGAAGTAAGCGCCCGCGAAGGCGCCTGTCTCGCTCGAGGGAGGCGGCCCGGGCAAGGCCCGCAGGCGGCTCCTGAATCCGGACAACCGGCCTTCGCGCGTGGCTTCCGCGCCGACGCACAGGACCAGTTCGTTGCCCTGATCGATCGGAGCGACGGCCGGGAGCCCGAGGTCACGCAAGTAGCGGTAGGTGGCGAGGGCGCGCATCCATCCGCGCGGGGTGTTCCCGTAGTAGATAGCACGCACCGTGAAACGGTTGGACTTTTCGAAGAACCGGAGGTCGTCGGCGGTCAGGTCACCCGCGGCCGATGCGTCTCGGTTCTCGCCCAGAGGGTCACCGGGGTTCTGTTCGGAGTCCGGGTTCGAAGCGGTCGCGGGGGCCGGGTCGCCTTCGTCCGACGGACGGGAGAGCGCGTCGGCCGACGGGCTCCGTGTACTGGTAGAGGGCGTCCCGCTCTGGGCTCGCTCCTGCACGGAGTCGCGCGCGCCGTCGCCCGGACCGGGACCGGCCTCGACCGTCGCATTCTGACGGCCCAACCAGTACGCGGCACCCAGAACGAGAGCCGCCACCACGCAACCGAGCACGAGTTGGGTCGAGCGGTCGAGTCCCGCCGGCGGGGAAGGCCAGCTCGCCCGCGAAGCGCCCGACGGCCTAGGCCGTAGGGGGCTCTGGGGGCTCTGGGGGCTCTCCGCCTCGGAGGCCGCGAGGGCCTCCAACATGTTTTTCTTGCGCGGTCCCATCAGGTGGGCACCCAGGGAGCCAAGCGGGGATCGCGTTGTCAATCCCGTTCTCCCCGGATGGGGCAAAGCACAGGCCGTGGGCCTCTCCGGGGTGAAATGGGCGAGGCAGGGTACGGTGCCCGCCGGGCCCGGTCAACGGGTGGCTAGCCTTGGCGCACGAGGTAGATGTTCGTGGCCAGGGCCAATGGGAAGGAGTGCACGACGGCACCGGTGCCGGGGTGCAGCAGGAGCACGCGCCGCTCGGTCTCGATGGCGAGGAGCTGGTCGTCGCTCGCCAGGTCCAACGCCCAGGCGTCGGTCAGCCCGACCCCGGGCGCATAGGCCGTCCACATCCAGAGGCTCGGCACGGCGGGGTCGAGGTCGAGGCGCCCGGCCCAGCCCGCTCCGCCCCAGCCGCAGGCCACGGCGAAAGTGTCGTCGCCGGCGATGTCGACGTCGAAGACGGCGGCGCCCAGGTCCGCCGCCGGCGCACTGTCGGGCCCGATGTTCTGGATGCCGGGCAGGGCGGGGTTGTGGTCGATCCAGCTCGACGAAGAGAGGTCGAAGCGCCCCAGGCTGGAGGGCATGCCGCCGCCGCGCTGGATGGAGACGATGACCTGCCCATCGTCCGAGGTCACCACCGCGCTGGTCACGACCGGAAAGGGGCCGCTGACCGGGACGGGTCCCTGGAACAGGACCCGCATGTAGGTTGGGCTGGCGGGATCGGTGTCGACCACGTGCAGCTGGCGCATGAGGGCCGAGAGGACCGCCGCGCGATTCCCGCTGGCGGACAGGGCGAAGCGCTCGACGATCGGGTTCACGGTCAGGTTGTGCGTGGTCGCCACGACCTGCAGGTAGGTCGGGTGATCGGGATCGATGTCGATGGCGAGCAGTGCGCTCTCGGGGCCGGGAAGCGGGTGGGCGAGGACGTAGAGCAGGCGTCGAGCCTCATCGACGTGCACGTCGAACGGCCCGCTGCCCAGGGGATCGTAGACGACGCTCCAGGAGGGGTGGAATCCCGTCAGGTCGGCGCGGGTCACGGTGCCGCCGTTCGTGTCGCCACCCGCGAGGAACAGCTCCGTTCCGCCGTCTGCGAAGGCGCCCCCGGTCACGTTGTTGGTCTCGGCTTGCGCGTCGCTCCAGAGCTTGCGATCGCGCTCGATGTCGAACAGCCAGGCCGGGTCCTCGGGGCCGCCGATCGACGCGGCGACGAACAGCAGGTCACCGGCGGGCACTGCGGCGGTCTGCAAGGGTGACGACGCCGGATAGGTGGCGGCGGGCAGCGCAAAGGCTCGGGGCGGCGTCCCCGGCGCGCCAGGCCAGGAAGCCGCGTGGCGCGCCGCGAAGGGCAGGGCGCCGGACGAGGGCGCCTGGAGGGCGAGGGAGCGGGGTGCGAGGGCGAGGACCGCCGCGAGGAGATAGGCGACGGCGAGCGGAGCGGAGGTGATCTGACGCATGTGTAGATCCGAGGAATGAGCGTTCAGCGGTGACGGACCACGGGCCGGCGACGGGACCCCATCCTACCCCTCGCGGACAGTTCGCGCCGGGCGCGGCCTCTCAGCCCCCGCGCGGGCATCCCTCCCCGACTCGCGGGCGCCCGCGGAGGGCCTTGGACGTCAGGGATCGATGGCGCGCAGGGCGCGCCGGCTGTCCTCGGCCCAGGGCCCCTCGGGAGCGCGCTCGAGGGCGGCCGTGAGGACCTCCCGCGCCCCGGCGGCGTCGCCCGCGCGCGAGAGGGCGCGGGCCAGGTTGAGGTGGACGGGCTCGGGCAGCTCGACGCCGGCCGAGCGCGCCTGTTCGAGGACCGTCGCCCAGTGCCGGGCGGCGCCCGCGAAGTCCTCGGCGCGAAACAGGACCACCGCCAGGTGGTTGCGAGCCGCCAGCCGTTCGGGGTCCAGGCGCAGGGCACGCTCGAAGCGCTCGGCGGCCAGCACCCGATCTCCGCCCTCGTAGGCCTCGAGGCCCTCCTCCTCGGCGACGGCGGCCGCCCCGGCCAGAATCGCCGCGCCGCTGCCCAGCTCCGCCGCCGACAGTCCCAGGTCGCGGGCGCGGACGAACAGGTCCAAGCCGCGCTCGCGGGCCCCGGGCTCGCGCGCGCCGCGCACGATCGACGCCAGGGCGGCCCGGCGGCAGAGCATGGCCAGCTCCCCCTCCAGAGGCCGGCCCTCGGCGACGAGCTCCTCCAGGATCGCCAGGGCCTCCTCCAGCTCACCCCGCGCCCCACGCACGTCCGCCAGGAAGCGCCGGGCATCGATCTCCTCTGGATCGAAGAGCACGGCCCGCAGGGCGTGATCGAGGGCCACGGAAGGAGCCTGGGTAGCGAACGCCTCACGCCCCAGGAGCAGATGCGCCTGGCTGCGGGCACGGGCGGTGAAAGGCAGAGTCGGATCGACAGCCAAGGCCTGCTCGAGCAGGCGCAGGCCGGCGGCGGCACCCCCGTCCTGGCACAGGAGCACCACGCCCTGCGCCCGCAACAGCTCGGCGGTCGGTCCGCAGGCGCGCCGGCCGCGCTCGAGCTCCGAGCCCGCGGTCTCGAAACGCCCGGCGGCGGCGTGCAACTCGGCGGCGGTGGCGTAGACCCGCGGGTCGTCCGCGTTCAGAGCGCGCGCCGCCTCGATCCGACGGGCGAGGGTCGTCGCGTCCCCCGCCAGGGCCGCCGCCCGAGCGCGCAGGAGCTCCCCCTCGAGCCCCAGGCCCTCGAGCCCAACGGCCAGCAGGGCGCGCGCGCGGGCGAGGTGGCCGAACTCCAGCAACTCGCGCAACTCGACGGCCCGCGGGTCGTCCGAGCGCCGGGTGCTCGCGACCGGCGCCGCGGCGGCGCCGGTCCGCACCGTCGGCGGCCCATCCCGCCCGTCGGCGTCCCCACCACCACCGCACGCCACGCCGAGCAACGCGGCGCCGACCAGGGCGGCGAGAAACGGCGCGGTCGATGTCATTGGCGTCTGCATCGGGC
The DNA here is from genome assembly GCA_002686265.1 of Planctomycetota bacterium. Lineage (GTDB taxonomy): Bacteria > Planctomycetota > UBA1135 > UBA1135. The sequence goes on along the minus strand of NZBA01000063.1, from coordinate 28,862 downwards.
GCGGCATTCTACACGCCCTCGCACCGGAGGTTGCGGCGCGTACAATCATGAGCGTGGGGAGCGTCCGATTCGTCACCTTCGGCTGCAAGGCCAACCAGTACGACACGCAGGTCCTGCGCGAGGCCCTCGGCCGGCGCGGCTGGCGCGAGGAGGAGCGCGAGGCGGACCTGGTTGTGGTCAACACCTGTACCGTGACCACCGACGCCGGACGCAAGGCGCGCAAGCTGATCCGGCGGGTCGTGCGCGAGCACCCCGACACGAAAGTCTGCGTCACCGGCTGTCTGGCCGAGAGCGAGCCCGAGGTCCTGCGTGAGCTGCCCGGCGTCGAGTGGGTCCTGGGCAACGGCGACGCCCGCCGGCCGCTCAACTTCCTGCGCCAGCTAGGCTGCGACGTCGACCCCGAGGAGCTGGGGATCCCGGCCGGGATCACCGCTTTCGCCGGACACACGCGCGCCTTCCTCAAGATCCAGGACGGCTGCGACCGTTCCTGCGCCTTCTGCATCATCCCGCGCGTGCGCGGCGCGAACCGCTCCCGTCCGGCGGACGAGCTGGCCGCGGAGGTGCTCCGCCTGGTCGAGGCCGGCCACGTCGAGATCGTCCTGTGCGGCATCCATATCGGCCACTGGGGCCGCGAGTGGGGCGGGGAACCCGCCGATCTCCTGGCGGTCCTGGCAGCGGTCGAGCCGCGCGACGAGCGGGGCGCGCCCCTCCCCTTCCGCCTGCGCCTCTCCTCGATCGAGGCCACCGAGATATCGCCGCGCCTGGTCGAGCTCATGGCCAGGCGCCCCGAACGCATCGCGCCGCACCTGCACATGCCCCTGCAGTCGGGCGACGACGAGATCCTGGCCGCCATGAACCGCTGGTATCGCATGGACGAGTACCACGCCGCCTGCGAGCGCATCCGCGCCGCCCTGGACCGCCCGGCCTTCACCGCCGACGTCCTGGTGGGCTTCCCCGGCGAAGGCGAGCGCCAATTCGCCCGCACCCTGCAAGCCGTGCGCCAGATCGGCTTCTCGCGCGTTCACGTCTTCCCCTTCTCTCCGCGTCCGCGAACGGCCGCCTGGGAGATGGGCCCGGCGGTCCCCCCCGAGGAGGTCCGCGAGCGCCGCTCCCGCCTGGGCGAGGTCGCCGCGGAGGTCGCGCAGACCTGGCGCCGCGACCTCGGAGGGGCCACCGATCTGGTCGTGGTCGAGGGTGAGGGCGGCCTGAGTGGCCGCTACCAGCGCGTGCGCCTCGACCGGCGGGACTTCCCCGCCACCCCCGCCGGCCTGGTCGCCGTACGCCTCGAGGCACACGAGCGGGACGCGGGAATCGAACTGATCGGTCGCGCCGACGGGAGCCTGGGAGGAGCGGCGTGAGCTCGCAGGACGAGAGCCCCAGCCGGCCCGCGCCCGAGGTCGCCACCCTGGCGGCCGCCCTCGCGGCCCACCTTCGCCGCCGAGATCGACGCGGCCTGCGCCGCCGCGGCGCGGCACCGATCGCTCCGGCGGCACCGATCGCTCCGACGGCCGCGAGCACCCCGACGGCTGCGACAGCCTCCTCGCCCCCCTCCGGAGCGCCCCGGACCCCCACGAACGAAGGCGCAGGCGACTCCGAGACGGGGAGAGGGGGGGATTTGGACAAGAACGGGCAAGAAACGGCTCAAGATGGCTCTAGATCGCAACAAACGGCCCTAGAAACGATCAGAACGCGGGCAACTGCCTGTCCAGATCTCGACGCCCTGCGGGCGGAGGTGGCCGCCTGCCAGGCGTGCGGCCTGTGCGAAACGCGCACGCAGACGGTTTTCATGGACGGACCGGCGCGGGCGCGGGTGATGTTCGTGGGCGAAGCCCCCGGAGCCGACGAGGACCGCCTGGGAGTGCCCTTCGTGGGGCGCGCAGGCCAGCTGTTGACCGACATCATCACCAAGGGAATGGGCCTGGAGCGCTCCGCGGTGGCGATCGCCAACGTCCTGAAGTGCCGGCCACCGTCGAATCGCGACCCCAGCCGGTGGGAGAAGGAGCTCTGCACCCCGTGGCTCGAGCGCCAGATCGAGCTCGTGGCTCCCGAGGTCCTGATCCCCCTCGGCCGCCACGCCTCGGGGCACCTGCTGACCAGCGACGCCTCCATGGGGGCCATGCGGGGCCGTGTCCACGAACTCGGCGGCCGGCGCGTGGTACCGACCTTCCACCCCGCCTACCTGCTGCGCAGCCCGAGTAGAAAGCGAGAGTGCTGGCAGGACATCCAACGCGCCATGGCCGAGCTGGAGCGCGGCGAGGAGGAGCCCTGAGCCCGGCTCCCCGGGCGCGGTAACCGCGCCCGGGGAGCCGGGTAGGGAACCCGTCCGGGCCCGACGCGGGGCCACGCGGCGCAAGTCCCCGGCATCTCGGGGCTTGTTGACCCTCCGCACCCCTCCCGCTATCCTCCCCGGCTCTCAGATTCCGGGTGCCCCGACCCACGGTGACGACTTCCACTGGACCCCGCGCGGGTCGGGTGCGGCGCGAGCGCCGGTCGTTCCCGGGGAAACGCGCACCGGCCGCGCTACGGTCGCCTCCGTTCCCTCCGGTTTCCAAAGCCCAGCTTCGTCCCCTCCCCCCCCGATCCCCATTCCTGAGGCCAGGGGCCCGACCGCCCGGCCGGCCTCCGAATCCTCACCCGCCCCAGCAAGGCTCGAGTACCCATGCGCACGCGCACCCCGCACCTGCCGCTCATCGCGACGGCCCTCTCCGCTTGCTTGTCCTCCCTCGCCTGTCAGTCCACTGAACCCGAGCTGGCCACTGAACCCGAGCTGGCCACTGAACCCGAGCTGGCGGCAGGGATCGAGCCCGGACCCGATTCGGTGACGGCGCCCGCGAGCGAGCACGCGCCCACCGCCACCCCACCGCGCGTCGAGACCACCGCGGTCGCCACCGGCGTCCAGGACCAGGAGCTGGCCGATGACTCCGCGGCCTACCAAATCAAGCTCCAGCAGCGCGCCGTCCTGAGCGGGCGCTCCATCGAGCAGGGGAACATGCTGCTCGAGCAGGCCGACCTCGAAGGCGCCCTGCGCGAGTACGCCTACGCCATCTCCGTCGATCCGACCAACGCCGAGGCGCGCGAGCGCTTCCAGAAGGTCGAGGCCCTGCTCGGCGACCGCAACGCCGTGGCCGCCGACGTCCTCACCGATGAGGTCGACCGCGAGTTGGTGCGCCGCGCCCAAGCCCGCATCGCCGCCGAGCGCGCGGACACCCTGGGCGACGCGGCCATGGGAGAAGGCGACCACGAGGCCGCCATCGCCCGCTACCGCGAGGCGCAGCTGATCCTGCGCTACCACCCGCTGATCGCCAGCAACTCGATCGACGAGCGCCTAGTCACGGGCAAACTCGAGCGCGCCATCGAGCTCTCCGAGGAGGTCGAGGCCGCCGCCGAGGAGCAGGCCACCAACCTGGCTCTGCGCGCCCGGCGAGAGGCCGAGCGCCGCGAACGCGAACACCGCGAGAACATGCTCGTGACCCTCTACGGAGAGGCCAACGCCGCCTTCATGGCGACCCGCTACGCGCGCGCCGAGGCCCTCTGCGAGCAGATCCTCGTCCACGACGGGGAGAACGAGGCCGCCACGACCCTGCGCGACATCGCCCGCGAGTCCCGCCACATGGCCGCCGAGCGCCGCAACCGGCGGGACTACCGCGAGCAGTGGCTGCGGACCTTCGAGGACATCGACACCCTCAACGTCATTCAGAACGAGGCCGTCCTCTTCGACGATCTGCGCCGCTGGCGCGACGTGCAGGAGCGCAAGCCCCTGGAGTTCAGCTCCCGCGGCGGACAAGGGGAGGACGAGAAGGCCATGGTGCTTGAGCGCCTCGACCAGACTCGCCTCGCGCCGAACTTCGGCGGCCCCGATGACGAGGGCGCCGCCCTCGAGGACGTGGCAGCCTTCCTGCAGAGTTTGACGGGCGTCAACTTCCTGATCAGCACGATGGTCCGCGAGAACCTCGACGAGGAGGAGACGACGATCCGCCTGCAGCTGCCCGACTACAGCGTGCGCAAGATCCTCGACATCATCGCCGAGACCTCCGAGAGCCTGCGCTGGAAGGTCGAGGACGGCGTGGTGAAGTTCGTCACCTCCGAGGAGATGGTCGGCGGGCAGGTGCTCAAGTTCTACGGCGTGAACGACCTGATCCACCCGATCCCCGACTTCCCCGGGCGCGAGATCAACGTGCAGCCCTCCGGCGGCATCTTCCTCGAGGAGGAGGACCTCGAGGAACGCGAGTCGAACGTCGTCACGGCCGACCTGCTCGATGAGCTGATCCGCAACAACATCGAGGTCGACTCGTGGAACGACGACCCGGCGAACAGCCTCCAGATCAACGAGATGGGCGTGATGGTCGTGAACCAGACGCCCGAGGTGCACGAGCTGATCGGGCAACTGCTCGAGGACCTGCGCGAGGCGACCGGGATCATGGTCGACATCAATGCGCGCTTCTTGACCGTCGAGGACAACTTCCTCGAGGACATCGGCTTCGACTTCCGCGGCCTCGGCCAGCCCGGCCTGGGGACCAACGAGTTTCTCAACGACTTCGGCGACACCACCACCCAGGGCGAGCTCGGCACCGAGATCGGCCAAGGCACCGACCTCGGCGCGTTCCACGACGAGGGCCAGGACGGCGATCTGCGCGCGCGGGTCGAGTCGCTCTACGACATGGCGCTGGGTGACGAGGACGTCCTGCAGGCTTCGGGCGGGCTCAGCTTCCAGTGGGCCTACCTCGGCGAGACCCAGATGGAGCTGATCCTGCGAGCGGTCAGCAAGTCCGAGCGCGTGGAGCTCGTCTCCCAGCCGCGCATCCTGGTCTCGAACACCGGCCGTGCGAACCTGTCCGTGCTGAACCAGGTCGTCTACGTGAAGGACTTCGACGTCGAGATCGCCCAGGCGGCCTCCATCGCCGATCCGATCATCGACGTAGTGCAGGACGGAGTGATCCTCGACGTGCGCCCGGTGGTCTCCGCGGACCGGCGCTTCATCACCCTCGAGCTGCGCCCGACGATCGCCACGCTCAAGCGGCCGATCGCCGAGGCGGTCACGACCCTGGGTTCGCAGAACTCGGTCACGATCCAACTGCCCGAGGTCAAGATCCAGCGCGTCCGCACCTCGATCCCCATGCCCGACGGCTCGACGGTCCTGCTCGGCGGCCTGAAGACCTCCGACAAGAAGGACCAGCGCTCGGGAGTACCGCTTCTCAACAAGATCCCCGTGCTCTCGGCCTTCTTCGAGCGCAAGGGCACCTACTCGGCCAACCGCAAGCTCCTGATCCTGCTCAACGCCAACATCGTCATCCCCGTCGAGGAAGAACCGACCCCCGCGCAACTGGGGATGTAGACCTCCGACCGACGCTCCGTGACCGGCCGGCCACGGCTCGGTTGCCACGGGCCGCGGTGTGGGTAGAGGAGATCACGCAGCGGCGACGGTTCCTACGGACGACGCCGCTGGGGTCCTCGGCCCATGTTCCTCGTTCCTCTCCCCCCTTCCGATGCCATTCGTCTCCGGCCCGATGCGATCATCTCTGGCCGCCGCAAGCTGCCGGCGGTGGCGCGCGCACGCCGCTGCTCGCGGGATCCCGGGCGCTGCTGACGTAGCCGAGCCGCTTCCCAAGCCAGAATCGCTGCCCTAGCCAGAATCGCTGCCCTAGCCAGAATCAATGAAGAGCGAGCCATGAACCGTCGCCGCCCCCGCCCCTCCCGCGTACTCCTCGGGACGCTCGTCCTCACCGCTCCGGTCCTCGGCCAGAAGAGCGACGCCCAGATCCAAGACGACATCGCCTTCGCCAAGGGCCTGGCCAAGGACTGGGGTTTCGTGGAATTGGCGACCGAGGTCATCGAGGGCATCCAGCGCGAGGGGGTCTCCTCCAGCCAGCAGGAGCGCCTCGGAGTCACCCGCTGCGAGATCTTCGAAGTCGGCGCCCTCAACGAGCGCGATCGCGTGCGGCGCAATGAGCTCTTTCAGCAGGCCCTCGACGCCTTCGCGGGATTCGTCTCGGAAAACCCGACGTCCAGCGCCGTTCCCGACGCCCAGGCGGGATTCGTGCGCCTCTCCTCGACCTTCGCGCGCTCCCTGGAGATCTCCATGGAGGACGCCGTCGGCGATGTCGTCGCCACCCTGCGCGAGAAGCGCATCGCCGTCCTGACCGGTGCCGTCGTCAAGACCGGAGAGCTGATCAGCGAGCTCAAGGCGATCCCCAGCGACGACCGCAGCGAGGAGCACAAACGCAAGCTCTACGAGCTGATGCTGAACCGCGGACGCATGCTGCTGGACATCGGTCGCACCCAGGAAGACGGGACGTTCAACTTCGAGCAGGCGAACCAGACCCTCGAGGAGCTCGTCTTCACCGTCGGCGAGGGCACGCCGCCGGCCCTGCGCGCCTACGACCTGATCGGCCAGGTCTACGCGGCCCAGGAAGACTGGATGGCGGCGCGCGACTTCTTCCAGGCGGTCGTCGAGCAGGCAATCCCGACGGGCTACGACCCCAAGACCGATAAGTCGGACGAGGCCGAGTGGAAGAAGATGATCGACGAGTTCGAGCTCGGCCCCGGCGACAAGGAGAAGCGCTGGCTGTTCGTCGAGCTCTCCACCGAGGGGCTGTGCGACGCCATGACCGCCATGGGCGACACGGCCGGCGCCTGCCGCTACGCCCTGCACCTCTACAACACGCAGAAGCGCGAGGGCTTCTCCTTCTCGAAGCAGCTGGGCTACCCCTCGCTGCTCTCGGCGGCCAGAACGCTACTCGACTCAGGAGGTTGGGTCGGCGGCACCCTGGGTTCGGGCGACACACGCTGGTTTGCCAGCGAGGAGGAAGCCGAGAAGGCCGTCTCGAGCCGGCGCAAGCGCTTTCCGGCCGCCGACGTGGCCCTGCGCATCGCCCAGCAAGTCAACAGCGAAAACCGTGGGAACGTGCTGCAGGTGCGGGCCCAGAAGGTGATCGCGGAGGTGATCGCACGCTCGGGGGCCGAAGTCGCGACCGACGTGCTCTACGAAGCCGCCGAGGGCGACTACAACGAGCGCAACGACGTGCCGGCCCTGGCGGGGTTCCGGCGCGTCCTGCGCTCCCTCGAGGGCAAGGACGCCGCCGCGCGCACGGAGTTCGGACCGAAGACCTTCTGGCGCCTGGGACGCACCTACCAGCGGCTCGACATGCAGCTCGAGGCAGCCCTCGCCTTCCGCGAGGGCTGCACGGCCTGGGTCGGAGACCCCGAGTACGACAGCCCCAACGCCCAAGGCTTCTACAAGGCCATGGAAACGGTGCTGCGGACCTGCCCCGGCGATCAGCTGATCAAGGATCTGTACGAGCAGTCCGAGAACCTCGCGGCGCAATTCGTCGAGGCCAGCAAGGACGACATCCTCTACACCCAGGGCGACAAGGCGCGCCGCAAGAAGGACTGGCCGGCGGCGATCGAGAAGTTCGGGCAGGTCAGCCCGTCTGGGAACAGCTACGAGAAGGCCCTGGTCTGGACCGCCGTCTGTCACTTCCGCAGCGGCAACGCGGACGAGGCGAAGCGCCTGCTGACCGACTACGTCGAGCGCTTCGTCGCGGACCCGATCAACGACCCCGGCAGTAGCCAGATCAAGCTCGCCAAGCGCACCGACGCGATGACGACGGCCGGGTTCTACCGAGGCTACATGGCCTCGCTCGACGCACAGGCCGCGGCGGACGCCGACTCCGTGGCCGGGCTCGGGGATCCGGCCCTCTGGCAGTCGGTGGTCGACCTCGTCGGGGAGTACTACACGCGTTACCCAGACCAATCGAGCTACACGCCTTGGACCATGCAGATGGTCATGAACGCCCACCTGCACCTGGACGACATCCCCGCCGCGCGCTCGATCTACGAGCAGATGGTCGAGGAGTACCTCGACAGCAAACGCACCGGGCTGGCCGCGCTGCAGTTCTACCGGGCGCTTGACTCACGACGCGGGAAGGCGGCCGAGTCCGGCGACGGCGGGCGGGCGACGGACCTCCTGGGCGAGATGGCACGCTTGCTCCAGCTCGGCAACAAGGTCGCCACGACCCCCAACTTCGGCAACCTGCGCGCCGAGTCGAAGCACTGGATGGAGCTGGGTGACTGGGATGCTGCCGCCGAGCTCCTCGGCCGCATCCGTTCACGCTTCGGGACAGTAGCCGACCACGCGACCGACATGGCCAAGTACGTCCACCCCGACCTGGCCCACGCGCTGCTCGAGCTCAAGCGCGTGGACGAGGGGCTCGAGATCCTCGACGCTCTCGTCTCCGACAAGGCCAACCTCCCGGCCAAGCGCACGCTGCTCGACCACGCCCGCGCCATCAGCGGCTGGGTCGAGGGCGCGGGCAACGCGATCATCGAAGTACCGGGCGCCGGCACGACGCCCGAGGAGTTTCAGAAGGCGATCGACACGGTGAACGCGATCTCGCGCAGCGGCGGTGTCGAGAAGTGGGCCTGCGAGTGGTACGGCTACAAGTTCCAGATGGCCTACACCTACCTGACTTGGGCCACCGCCGCGGGCGGGCCGCAGGACAGCCGCAAGCGCGCCAGCGCGAAGGGCCAGCTCCAGCCCCTCGTGCAGGAGCTCGGCTCTCAGTTCCAGGGCGGGAACGGGGTCCCGGGAGTGGACGCCACCTGCGAGGACGCCGACCCTGAGTTGCTCGCCCGCTACGGCGGCGACGCCCTGCGCAGCCGCATGTTCTGGCTCTGGTCGAAGGTGCAATGAGCGCGTCCCGGCAGAGAATCCCCGCGAGCGCCGTCGGGGAGCCCCCCCGGCTCGCGGGCGATCCGCGCCCCAGGCCCGAGCTTGTGGTTGATGCCTCGGCCCCTATCGCTAGAATGGCCGCCCGCTTCGCCATGTCCGGACCCTCCGCCACCGCCCTAACGGGTCGGCCCAGAAGCGGCGCCCCGCGCCGCGCCACCCTGCTCTTGGGGCTCGCCGCCTGTTTGACCGTCGCCTCGCCCGGCGCTCTCGCCCAAGGTCGGCTGGACGCCGTCTCGGTGCGCAACTCGCGCGGCGAGCTGCAAACCGTGACCGGGAAGGTCCTCGCGAACAGCCTGACCGAGGTGCGCGTCGACCGCGGCGGCAAGGAACGCACTTACGACGCGGACCAGGTCGAGCGCATCGTCTGGGGCGAGGCCTCGAGCCACTACCGCGAGGGCCTCAAGTACTTCGAACGCGGCGACTTCCAGAACGCCGCCGACAAGTTCGCCTTCGCCGCCGACAATGACGGGCGCGAGGTCGTAAAGGCCTCGGCGCGCCGCCTGGCCGGAGACGCCCAGCTCCGGCTGGGGCACGGCGCCCCGGCCCACCTGCCTCTGGCCCAAGCCGAGTACGATCGGTTCCGCTCGGACTTCGGAGACGGGCGCGATTTGCCGCCCGTCCTCATGTCCCAGGCACGCGCCAGCCTTCTGGCCGGGGACCAGGCCGGAGCAGCCGAACGCTACCGCGCGCTCTTCGAACGCGGTTCGGGCGATGCACCGACCCCCGGCTACCCACGCCTCATGTGCATGCGCGCCGGCCTGGCCGCCGCACGCGCCGCGACCGACACGGGCGAGACCCTCGTGGCCCGCGAGCTGTACGGCGCCCTCGGGAACGCCGTGCGCGCCTTGCTGGCCGAAGCGAGCGAGGGTACCGAGACCCACGCACAACTGGTTCGGCTCGCGGCCGGCGCTCAGCTCGGGGAGGGTTTCGTGCTGATCGCCTCCGGGCAGCCCAACCAGGCCCTGCCCTTCTTCAACGCCCGAGTGCCCCTTGGAAGCGCGCCATCCGGCGATGCCGGCGATCCCAGCCTGCGCTTCGGCACCCAGCTCGGCATCGGCGAAGCCCACCTCGCCCAGCGCGATTACTCGAAGGCCCGCGTCGCCCTGGCCGGCGTGGCGGCCCTCGACCACACCGACCGCGACCGCGTCGCGCGGGCTCTCGTGCGCCTCGCAGCTTGCTACCGGAACCTGAGCACGACAGATTCGACCTCCCAGGCGAAACGGCGCCTGACGTACGTTGTAGAGCACTACTCCGACACCCCCTGGGCTCGCGTGGCGCGCGAGACCCTGGCCGCTGACTTCTAGCTCACGACTCCAGCTCACGGGGCGCGCCAAGGCGCTCCCCGCTCTCTTTTCAAGCATCGACCGTGTGCCGCCCCGAGGCGGTGCGCCTCACCCCGGTGACCGGCCGACCTCGTCGACCCGAACCATCGGTCGGGATCGTCTCCGCCCCCGGCGCGGAGACGATCCAGGCTACCCAAGGATCCCCATCCACTCAGACTCGACTCCAAAGGAGTTCGCTGGCATGCACTTTCGTCAGGCTTCCAACTACTTGGCCCACACGACCTGCCGTCTGGCAGCCAAGGCCCTGCCCGTCGTCGCCGTCGCTTCGCTCACCATGGCCCCCCTGTTCGCCCAGGAAGCCCCTAGCGAGTCCGCCTTCGACGTGTTCAAGAAGGCGGGCGTCATCGGCATCCTCATCGTTCTGCTGTCGGTCGTCGCGCTGGCCGTGATCTTCGAGAACGTGGTCTCTCTCAAGCGTGACAAGCTCGCCCCGCCCGAGCTGATCGACGAGGTGCAGGCGCTGTTCGACGAGGGGCAGTACCAGGAGGCGATGGAACTGTGCGAGAATGAGGCCTCGTTCTTCACGCGCGTTTGCGGCGCCGGTGTCGCGAAGATCGGGCACTCCTTCGAGGTCATCGAGCAGGCCATCGCCGAGATGGGCGACGAGGAGTCGATCCGCCTCCACCAGAAGATCGGCTGGCTGGCGCTGATCTCCAACGTCGCGCCCATGATGGGCCTGCTGGGCACCGTGGGCGGCATGATCAAGGCCTTCAACACGATCGCCTCCTCGGGCGGCCAGGCCAACCCCGCCGACCTCGCCCAGGGCATCTCCGAGGCGCTGCTCACGACCATGTTCGGTCTCTGCGTCGCCATTCCCACCTCGGCTTTCTTCGCCTTCCTGCGCAACAGGTTGGTCAAGTCCATCATCGAGGTGGGCGCGATCGTCGAGGCCCTCTTCGAGCGCTTCCGCCCCGAGCAGGCCTAGGCGCCCGCCGGCCCGAACCCAGAGCAGCCCCGAGCTTCACCCCATGAACCTCGCCCAACACGACCCGGAGACGGACATGGAGATGGACATGACGCCGATGATCGACGTCGTGTTCCTCCTCATCATCTTCTTCATGGTCATCACGGACATGACTCAGCAGGACCTGGAGGATCTGCAGCTGCCGGTGGCGGTCAACGCCATCCCGGACAAGCCGAAGCAAGACGAGTTCCGCCCCATCGTCAACATCACGATCGACGGGGGCATGTACGTGAAGCGCCGGCAGTACTACGACCCCGAGAACCCCGACGACTACAAGCAGATCAAGGAGTGGTTGTCGGACGTGGCCGACCGCATGAAGAAGGAGCCCGGGACGGAGATCCCCGACGAGCCCCTTCTGATTCGTGCGGACCAATACACGGTCTTCAAGGAGGTCCAGAAGCTCATGGAGCACTGCGGCTACAAGGGCATCCAGATCTGGAAGGTGCAATTCGCGGCAGCCGAGGCCGACCCGAACGATCCTACGAAGCGCAAGGTGCAGTGAACCTGGGGAGCCGAGCTTGACCGTGCGGAGGCGCTAGGCCAGCACGGCGCTACAGCACGGCGCTAGGCGGGCAAGCACGATGGGCTCGCCCGAGCACCAGCGAAAGCGAGCGGCGAGAGACAAGAGAAGCGAAAGACGCGAACACGATGGCCAAGAAGAAGAGATCGTCCGCAATACAGGGGTTTTCGGAGGAGAACTGCAACCTCCCGATGACGCCGATGATCGACGTCACCTTCCTGCTGCTGATCTTCTTCATGTGTACCCTCAGGTTCAAGACGCTGGAAGGCAAGCTGGCCGCTTACCTCCCCAAGGACGTCGGGGTGAACCAGTCGGATGCAGAACCGATCGAGAAGGTCGAGATCACGATCAAGGTGCTCAAGGAAGGCACGAAGTGGCACCCCCGCGGCCAGGCCCTCGGCCCCTGGAGCGGCAAGGCGGGGACGCGGTACTCCTTCGGGAACGACCGTCTGCTCGAGTACGCAATCGGCCCGCGCAAGACGACCCGCATCGATGAGCTGTCGACACGCCTGAACCAACTCCACAAGGCTGACCTGACCCGCCCCGCCACCATCGACGCCCGCAAGGGCACGGTGTACGAGGACGTGATCGAGGTGCTCGACATCGTGATGGACATCGGATTCGAGGAGTGCACCTTCGTGGGCTCCTACGAGTAGAACGGATCCACCCGGACCTACGCGCTCGGGCCACCGCCCGCCCGCACTTCCCCGCCCGTTTCCGCCCCCCGCATTGCCGCCCCCCGTTCCCGTCCCCCCGTTCCCGCCCCCCGTTCCCGCCCCCCCGTTCACCACCCTCCCGAAGGTCGCCCCCCGGCAAGCCGGAGAGGGTTCGCAAGGGCCCCGCACCGAGAGTTCGATCCGCTCGTAAGTCGTTACCTTCCTGGAGGTTGCTTTTTCCAGCCATGCTTTGACCGTCCAAGGCCCGCCCTGGTATCTTGCGCCCCTCACAAAGCGAGATACGCGCGCCGTCTCCTGCTGATCCGCCCCCCTGACCGGCCCCCCTGATCCGCCCCCCTGAAGCGGCTCCGCCGTCCCCTCCTGGGGGTCCCGCCCGAAGATCGCATCCCCTGCCCTGACCGAGGCCCGCCCGCGCGGCGCGCCCCGCTTGAGTACGCCCCCGAACGACCCCCAGCTTTCGCGTTGCCCGCAACTCCCGCGCGGATAGAAAACGCCGGAACGCAGAAAGCCCATCCCCAGTACCGCAGCCTGAGAGATCCCTGGAATGAGGAACTCCGGAACCAACCAGCCCTTTGCCTGGTCCCTCCCCTTCGCCGCCCTCGTCGCCGGCGCCTACGGAATCGCTGCGTCGTGCAGCGCGCCTCAGGCAGCCACCTGGGAGACGGAATCGGCCGCACCCGCACCGACCGTGGCCTCCGCCCCTGAGCCCGGGCCAGGCTCGGAGAGCGCGCTCCAGGACGATGACGGAAACGACGGCGGAGACCGGCTGAGGCAGGACGCCGAGGTGCTGGCCCTCAAGGAGCAGCGTCGTGCCTTCCTCGTCGAACAGCACGTCGCCAACGCACAGGCTCTGCGCGAGAGCCTCCGGCTCGAGGACGCCCGCCGCGAATTGCTCGCCGCCCTCGAGCACGACCCCGACAACCTCGCGCTCAAGGACATCCTGGCTGAAGTCAGCGCCCTGATCGGCGACGACTTCGGGGGAGAGATATCCTCGGTCTCCGGAGAGATGAACCGCATCTACCAACTGCGCGTGCAGCAGCTGGTGATCGAGGCCGAGGACTCGATCCGCAAGGGCAAGTCCGAGCTGGCGCGCGGCGACTACGACGCCGCCATCGCCCAGTTCACGATCGCCCTCAACCACATCCGCTGGGCCCCCTATTCGATCAACTGGGGCACCCTGGACTCCGAGGCCGCCGCCCTGCTCGAGCGCGCCAAGAGCGACCGCACGGCATCGGAGGAGGCCACCCTCGTCGCACAGCAGCGCGCCGCGTACGAACAGCTGCGGGCCCAGGAGGAACGCGAGCAGACTCGCGACCAGGCTGTCTTGAGCAACATGCTCGAGCAGGCGATGGAGGCCTTCGAGCAGGAGGAATACGACGACGCGATGTACTTCGCCGATGAGGCCCTCCGCAAGGACCCGCGCAACGATCAAGCTCAGGACATCCGCACCTCCGCCTTCAAGGCCGGCCGCAAGCAAGTACGCGCGGAGTACGTGGAGCGCAAGCGCGAGCAATACGCCGTCTGGCGCGAGCGCATGGACGCCGCCCGCATCCCGTGGGACGACGTCATCACCCTGCCCGATCCCGACCGTTGGGCCGAGATCAGCGAACTTCGCGGCTCGCGCCAGGGCATCGATCCCGACCAACTGGTCGACAAGGGCGAACGCACCCTGCGCCGCCGCCTGCGCCAAACGACCCTGCGCCTGCGCCCGGTCGAGGAAGAGGAGAGCCTGCGGGCCGTGGTGGACAATGTTCGCCTACAGACAGGCCTGCCCCTGGTCGTGGACCCGGCCGCCGAGAACTCCGTCATCGACAACGGCATCGTCTTCGAGTTCTCCTTCGAGAACGAGGTCACCGCCGAGCAGATCCTCAACCTGCTCGCCGACATGGCCGGCGAAGAGGTCACCTGGGTGATCCGACATGACGCCGTCCTGCTCACCACCACCGAGAAGGCCCTCGGCAAGCCGGTCGTTAGGCACCACGACGTGCGCGACCTGGTCTTCGGCCTGACCGACTTCATGGGCCCGCGCATCGACCGCATTCGTCTACTCGACGAAATGGAGGACGAGGACGGCGGCGGCCCCTTCGGCGGGATCGGCGAACGCCCGGAGATGATCAACATCGACGATTTGGCCACGATGATCCAGGAAAACGTGGGCGTCGGCACCTGGGACGACGGAGCGAGCATCGAGAGCTACGAGGGACATATCATCATCGTCCACACCGCAGAGGTGCAGAAAGAGGTACGCCAGTTCCTCGAGGATCTACGCCGCTTCAGCTCGTCGATGGTCACGATCGAGTCCAAGTTCCTGACCGTCGGAGACAACTGGATCCAGGAGGTCGGCGTCGATTTCCGTGGCCTCGACCAGAACCCGATCTCCGACATCACCAACGGTCTCGAGGACATGGCGTCCCTCGGCCTCGACAACAGTGGTACCGGAGCCTCGGGCCAGAACGCCGCCGGCGCGCCTTCCTCGGGCTTCTACTACGATGACGGTGAGGACGGTGACTTCCGCTCCCGCACAGAGAACTTCTTCGCCGACACCCTCGGGGATGCGGTCAGCACGATCGGCGGACTGTCCTTCCAGTACACCCTGCTCAATGACCTCGAGCTATCGGCGATCCTCCGGGCTGTCGAGAAGAGCTCGCAGTTCGAGTTGATCAACGACCAAGTGCTTTCGGTCCACGACACCCAGCGCGCCTACGTCACCGTCATCAACCAGCGGGCCTACATCCAGGACTTCGACGTCGAGGTGGCACAGTTCCAGGCCGTCGCCGATCCGCAGGTCAACGTCCTTACCGAGGGTGTCGTCCTCGACGTGCGGCCCACGATCCACCAAAGCCGCAAGTACCTCACCCTCGAGGTGCAGCCCACGGTGGCCAAGGTCGTCGCCCTGCGCGACTTCTCCTCCACCCTCGGCGGCAACACCTCGCCGGTCGAGTTTCAGCTCCCCGAGTTGCAGGTCCAGAGCGTCTTCACGACAGCCACCATCCCCGACGGAGGCTCGATCCTGCTCGGAGGACTCTCCAACATCCGCAACGTCGAGCGGCGCGCCGAGGTCCCGTGGCTGGCGCGCATCCCGCTGGTGGGTTTCCTCTTCAAGCGTGAGGGCTACGACGACGAGAACAACTCGCTCATGATCTTGATCCGCGCCCAGATCACCGACGTGCGCGACGAAGTCAAGAAGATCGAGACCCGCTACTAAGCCACCGGTCAGGTCCGGACCCCTACGGTCTTCGAACCCGACCGCCAGCACTCCAGAAGGAGGCCGGCCCCCGCCGGCCTCCTTCTTTCACGATTCGCGCTCGCGCGCTCCCCATGCCGCGCATCCTCTACCTCGCCAGCGTCCTCCCGGCCCGCTCCGAGACCTTCGTCTACAGGGAGATCCTCGCCCTGCGCGAGCTGGGACTGGAGATCTTGACCGCCTCGGTCCACGCTCCGCAGCGAGGCTTGGGCGATGCAAGCCTCGAGCGCATGGCCGAGGAGGCCCTGGAGATCTACAGCGCCGGCCGTGCGAACTTCGTCGCGCACCTGGCGGGAGCGCTCCTGAGCCGGCCTCTGCGCTCGACGAGCACCTTGGCCCGGGCCCTCGCCGACGCGCTCTACGCGAGTGACCTGACTCTCGCGCGGCGCCCCAAGGTGCTCGTTCAGGCCCTGCACGCCCTCGCCCTCGGCCATCGCCTACGCTCACGGGGAATCACCCACATCCACGCCCACATGGCCCACGTGCCGACCTCGATCGCCATGTACAGCGCTCGCTGGCTCGGGATCGGCTTCAGCTTCACCGGGCACGCCAACGACCTGTTCCCCCAGCGCGCCCTGCTGCCTCAGAAGCTCCGCCGCGCACTCTTCGTGAGCTGCATCTCCCACTGGCACCGCGCCTTCTACCAACGCCTCGTCGCGCGTTCGGACGAGGACCTGCCCGTCGTGCGCTGCGGAGTGGACACGGCCAGCATCCATGCAGAACCGCCTCCGCTCGGCGAGAGGTTCGTGCTCCTCGCCGTCGGACGCCTGATGGAGAAGAAGGGCTTCGACCTGTTGATCGAGGCCCTGGGACCGATCGCGGAGCGCACCGGGGCCTCCCTGCACCTGAGCCTGGCCGGGGCGGGCCCGGAGGAAGCGAGACTACGCTCTCTGTGCGCCGGCCTGCCCCCCACCGTGACGGTGGAGTTCCTCGGGGAAACTCCCAACGCAGCCGCCCTCGAGCTGATGGAGCACGCGGATCTGTTCGTGCTGCCCTGCCGCGTCACGCCCGAAGGAGACCGCGACGGCATCCCGGTCGTCCTGATGGAGGCCATGGCCCACGGGCGCTGCGTGGTCACCGGGGACCTAGAGGCCATCCGCGAGCTGGTCGAGGACGGAGTCAGCGGGCGCACGATCCCGCCCGGCGACGGTCGGGCCCTCGAGGCCGTGCTGGCCGACCTCCTAGGGAACCCCGAGCGCATCGAGGCCCTCGGACGGGCCGGACGGCGACGGGTAGAGGCGGAGTTCGACCTCGAGGACAACGCCCAGCGACTGCTGGCGTGCTTCTCCCGCCACGCGTGAAGCTCGCTGCTCCCCTCTCGGGCGACACGCCCGACTCCAGAGCGTACACTCCCGCCGGAGGTCCGAGATGACCCCGCTGAAAGCCGTCCTCTTCGACATCGACGACACCCTCTTTCCGACCACGGAGTTCGCCCGCCGGGCACGGTGCAACGCAGTGCGGGCGATGATCGATGCGGGCCTCGAGCTGCCCGAGGAGCGGGTGATCGCGGAGCTGGAGGAGGTGATCGCCGAATTCACCTCCAACTACGAACACCACTACGACAAGCTCGTGCGCCGCCTGCGTCTGAAGGGGCTCACGCGCCGGCGCACGGCGCTGATCGTCGCCGCGGGAGTCGCCGCCTACCACGACACGAAGATGCGCGAGATCGCGCCTTTCGAGGACGTGCCCCCCCTGCTCGCGGATCTCTGTGACGCAGGCGTGAGGCTGGGCGTCATCACCCACGGCTGGAGCGTCAAGCAAGCGGAGAAGCTCGTACGCCTGGGGTTGGTGCCATTCTTCGAGCCGGACGCGATCTTCATCTCCGACGAGATCGGTATCTCCAAGCCCAATCCGAAGCTCTACTCCGTCGCGCTGGAGGAGATGGCCCTCGCCGGTCCCGAGGCCATGTACGTGGGTGACAGCCCCGAGCACGACATCGCGCCGCCGCAGAGCCTGGGCATGGTTTCCGTGTGGGCCTCCCGCGCCGCTCGCAAGACCCTGCGGGAGACGGGCATCGAGCCCGATCACGAGGTGGCCGACTTCGAGGCCCTGCGTACCCTGCTGCGCGATCGCTACGAGGTCGCGGTCTAGCCGAAGCGACTCAGGACTCCAACAGGTGGCAGGAGGCCGTGTGGCCCGCCGCCAGCTCGCTGGAGCCGGGGTAGACCTCCGCACAGCGCGCTTCGGCCAGGGGACAGCGCGTCCTGAAGTGGCAGCCCGCCGGCGGATCGATGGGCGAGGGGACATCCCCCCTCAGAGGTACGCGCTCCCCCCTTCGGGTAGGGTCGGGCGCCGGGACGGCGGACAGGAGAGCCTGGGTGTAGGGGTGGGCGGGAGCTTCGAAGATCTGCTGCGCCGTGCCCTGCTCCACGATGCGGCCGAGGTACATCACCGCGATGCGGTCGGAGATGTACTTCACGACCGACAGGTCGTGGGCGATGAAGATGTAGGAGAGCCCCAACTCGTCCTGCAGGTCTTTCAGCAGGTTGATCACCTGGGCCTGGATCGAGACATCGAGGGCACTGACCGCCTCGTCGCAGACGATCAGGCGCGGACGCAGGGCCAGGGCGCGGGCGATCCCGATCCGCTGGCGCTGGCCACCGGAGAACTCGTGCGGGTAGCGGTTTCCCACGTCCGGACGCAGGCCGACGTGCTCGAGGAGCTGCTCCACACGCTGCTCGAGCTCGGTCCCGGTCGCGATCCCGTGCACCTCCAGGGCCTCGCCGATGGCGTTGCCCACGGTGATGCGCGGGTTCAAGCTGCCGTAGGGATCCTGGAAGATGATCTGCAGGTCCCGGCGCCGCTCGCG
This sequence comes from Planctomycetota bacterium, assembly GCA_002686265.1. GTDB lineage: Bacteria > Planctomycetota > UBA1135 > UBA1135. Next base: position 10,577 of record NZBA01000063.1, on the reverse strand, counting down.
CATGGCCTTCCCGTCCAGCTCGAGGAGATCCACGGCCTGCGAGCCGGGCTCGGCGCGGTAGAGCACCCGCCCCGCGGTCGCCGGCAACAGGCGCAACATCGTACGCCCGACGGTCGTCTTGCCGCAGCCCGACTCCCCCACCAGGGAGAGGGTCTCGCACCGGCCGACCGTGAAGTCCACGCCGTCGACGGCCTTGACGTCGCCCACGTGGCGCGAGAACACGCCGCGCCGAATGGGGAAGTGCTTCTCGAGGCCCTGGACCTCGATCAGGGGATCTTCGCCGCTCACAGCTTCTCGGCCTCCTCGAGGTGGTGGCAGGCGACGGTGTGGGACGAACCCGCCGCGAGAGGTACGAGGGCGGGCTCCTCCCGGGCGCAGCGCTCGGTCGCGATCGCGCAGCGCGTGCGGAAGCGGCAGCCGCTGGGAAAGTGGGTCGCGCTGGGGACCATGCCCGGGATCGTCGCCAGGCGCCGTCCGGGAGGGGCGAGGTCGGGCAGGGAGCGGAAGAGCCCGATCGCGTAGGGGTGCTTGGGCGCCGCGAAGAGGTCCCCGACCGTGGCGTACTCGACGACCTTCCCGGCGTACATCACGGCCACGTGGTGCGCGGTCTGGGCCACGACGCCCAAGTCGTGGGTAATCAGCAGGACGCTCATCTGAGCCGATTCCTGCAGCTCGCTGATCAGGTCGAGGATCTGCGCCTGGATGGTGACGTCGAGGGCGGTGGTCGGCTCGTCGGCGATCAACAGCGCCGGGTCGCAAGCCATGGCGATGGCGATCATCACCCGCTGGCGCATTCCGCCCGACAGCTGGTGGGGGTACTCGTCGACGCGCGCGGCGGGGTCGGGAATGCCGACCCGGTCGAGCATCTCGATCGCGTGCTCGCGAGCCGCCGGGGCATCCAGCCCCTGATGGAGCATCACGGTCTCCATGATCTGGTTGCCCACGGTGTAGACGGGGTTGAGGGCCGTCATGGGCTCCTGGAAGATCATGGCGATCTCGTTGCCGCGCAGGTCGCGGATCTCCTCGTCGCTCTTCTCGCACAGGTCCTCGCCCTGGAAGAGGATCTGCCCGCCCTCGTGGCGCCCGGGCGGCATCGGCACCAGGCGCATCACCGACAGGGCGGTGACGCTCTTGCCGCACCCCGACTCCCCGACCACACCGAGGGTCTCGCCCTCGTAGAGGGTGTAGCTGACGCCGTCCACCGCCCGCGCCACGCCCTCCTCGACGTGGAACCAGGTGCGCAGGTTGCGCAGCTCCAACAGAGGCCTCTGCGCGCCGTCGGCGGGAATCGCGGGCCCACTCATAGCTTCATCTTCGGGTCGAGGGCGTCGCGGATCGCCTCGCCCACGAGGTTGTAACAGGTGACCGTGATGAAGATCAGGACCCCCGGGAAGACCTGGATCCACCAGAACTCGGGGTTCTTGCTCTCGTTCACGAGCGCGCCCCAGGAGGCGTCCGGCGGCCGCGTCCCGAAGCCCAGGAACGAGATCGCCGACTCGGTCAGGATCCCCGCGGCCACCGCGAAGGCCGCCGACACGAGCACGGGGCTGAGCGCGTTGGGCAGAACGTGGCGGAAGATCGTGCGCGCGTCGGAGAAGCCGAGGGCCTGGGAGGCGAGCACGAACTCCTGCTCGCGCAGGCGCAGGAACTCGCCGCGCACCAATCGCGCGGTACCGGTCCAGCGGATCAGGGCGATGACGACCACGATGGCCACGATCGGTGGGACGACCTTGGGGTCGGTGAACGCCATCGCCATCAGGATCAGGAAGAACGCCGGCAGGGACTGGATGATCTCGATCAGGCGCATGATCGCGATGTCCACCCAGCCTCCGAAGTAGCCCGCGATCGAGCCGACCACGACGCCGAGGAGGGTCAAGAGGACCGCGGAGAGGATGCCGACCATCAGGCTCACGCGCCCGCCCCAGAGGATGCGCGTGAAGAAGTCCCGGCCGAGCTCGTCCGTGCCGGCGATGCGCCGCAGGGAGTGGTTGACGGATGGCTCGCCGGGGCGGACCTCCACCGGGACGGCGGGGACCTCGTAGCCCGTGGGGTCCACACTGTCCGCCGCCCGCTTGCGCGGGCCGCTCTCATAGCGTCCCTCCGCGTCGATGCGCGCATGGCGTGACCAGGTCGGCGGACGGAAGTTGGTCTCGGCGTCGGAGTGGGTCTCCGCGGTCCCGTAGGCCACCGGAGGCCAGACGAGAGTGTCCGCCATCTCCTCGCCGATCGTCTCGCCCGCCGGGACGAGCCACATGTCCCCCGCCGCCAGGGCGCCCTTGAACGGGGCCGTGTCGAAGGAGCCCGCCTCGCCGTAGAAGGGCGTCGCCGTCCAGAGCAGGGCGCAGGCCACCGAAGCACCGCCCACGCCGAGGACCTTGCGCCGCCGCCAGCGACGGATGCGCTCGCGCTCACCGCCCAGGACGCGGCGGTTGAGCAGCGGATTCCACACCGGCCAAGCGAGTACGAAGAGCCACAACACCATGAAGAACACCTCCTTGGCGGAGAGGGCCTCCAGCAGGGGCCAGCGCCGGTGGCCGACGAGGCGCACGCCGTCCTTCTCGGGGCTGCGGGGGTCCCACGCCACCAGCTCCCGGCGCAGGGCGCGGGCGAGCGTCTTGGCCTGGGTGGCCGCCTCGACGGCCGCGGTCTCCTCTCCGCGGCGGAAGGCTGAGAGGGCAGCCTCCACCGAATCCTCGTAGGCCGCCAGCCGCTCACGCTCGCCACCGGGCAGGGCGCGCCGGATCACCTCCAGGCGCTGTTCTCCGGCCCGCTCCTCCAGCACCAAGGCGGCCGCACGGTCGGCGGGGACGCCCTCGCGGCCCAGGGTCCCCGCCACCCGCAGGCGCTCGGTGTACTCCTCGTCGCCCATCTTCATCAGCCCCGCCATGCCCGTCGTCACGGCGGACAAGGAGCTGATCGCCCCGCGGTAGCCCTTGAGGTCCACGGCCTCGATCACCAGCGGGCGGTCGTTGGCCAGAAAGGGCGCGTAGATGGCCGAGGCGTAGAGCAGGGCCAGGACCGCCATGCCGAGCTTGAACAGCGGGCGCTTGCCGAGCTGCTCCAAGACCAGGTCCCAGTAGTCCTTGGAGTAGATCGTCGCCTCCAGCTCCTCCGAGCCAACGGCACTCGCGACCTCTCGCGGCTCGGTCGGATCAGTCATGCCGGATGCGGGGGTCGACGAGGGAGTAGGTGATGTCGGAGAGCAGGATCCCGACCTGGGTCATGATCCCGACGAAGATCGTCGTCGCCATCACGATGTAGAAGTCGCGGCGGAGCAGCCCCTCGAAGGCGTACTTGCCCATGCCGGGGATGTCGAAGACCTTCTCGACGATGATCGAGCCGCCGATCAGGATCGGCAGGATTGAGGCCAACAGCGTCAGGACCGGGATCATCGAGTTGCGCAAGGCGTGCTTGTAGACGACGACGCGCTCGGAGAGTCCCTTGGCGCGCGCCGTGCGGATGTAGTCCTGGCGGATGACCTCCAGCATGCCCGCGCGCATCTGGCGCGAGAGGTAGGCCAGGCTGCCGTAGGTCAGGGTCAGCACCGGCAGGATGGTGTGCTTGGCGAGGTCCCACAGCCATGCGCCGCGGGAGAGGGATTCGGCGTCCTTGTCGTGCAGCCCGAGGACCGGCAGCCAGTCGAGGCCGGTCTTGCCGAAGACCAGGATCAGCATCAGCCCCGCCCAGAAGGTCGGGATCGAGTAGAGCACGAAGAGCGTGACGGTCAGGGCACCGTCGGACCGCGACCCCTGGCGGCGGACGGAGAAGATCCCCATCGGCAGGGCGATCAGGTAGCTCAGGAGGACGGAGATCAGCGACAGCGGAACCGTCACCGCCAGGCGCCGGCCGAGCTCCTTGGCGACCGAGGTCTTGGCCTGCATCTCGTTCCCCAGATCGAGGCACAGCAGCCCCCCCCAGGGGCGCTGGCCGCCGTTGGCGACGCGGTCACCGCCACCCTCCTCGTAGTACCAGCGGAACCACTCGCGGATCGTGGCCCCGCTGCCCAACTGGACGGCACGCTCGGGATGGACCTCGATGTCCGCGCCGGTCAGCTCGGCCAGGGTGGCCGACACACGCTCCACGGTCGGAGTGCGCGTGTCCGTCTCCAAGCGCAGCAGAAACAGGGCCGAGAACAGAGCCGGCAGGACCCGCTCGGTCTCGCAGGCCGCCAGCTCGACGCGCGCGGCGGCCCAGGCCTCCTCGCCCAGGCCATCGTCCAGGAGGCGCTCGCTCGCCTCGTCGATCCGCGCCCGCTCCTCTTCCCCGGTCTCCCCCAGAGGGTCGATGGCCAGCGGCCGCCCCTCCCGGACGATCTCGCCCGAGGCGAGCACGACCTCCTCGATCTTGCGCTCGCCGTAGGGCGAGGAGAAGAACGGGTGTCCGTCGCGCGAGAGGTTCACCGGCCCGACGTAGTCGAGGAACTGGATCACCGGATGGCGGTCCAGACCGTGCTTGATGCGGAAGGCCTCGATCTTGGACTCGGAGTCCGAACTCGTCCCCATCTGGCCGCCCGAGCCCATGCCCATCATCACCGTCGCCGGGTCTCCCGGCGCGAGGTGGTAGATGGCGAACACGACGGCCGCGACCCCCAGAGTGGTGGGAATCATCAAGAGCAGCCGGCGAAGGATGAAGTTCAGCAACGTGGAGTCGGGGCGCGGCCGGCCTCGCTCGAAAGGTCAGTCGAGCAGCCCGAGTCCTCCATCAAAAAGTGCTCCGAACGCCTCGGATCGAATCCTGCCGCGTGGCCTACAGCGCGCATGTGCATGGACGCTCGGGGCTAGACGTCGAGGGTCGCCCGCGACCCCTCCGCGCCCTCGCGCCACAAGTGCCAGCGCCGGATGCTGTAGCCCGGATCGATGGCCACGGCTTGGAACCCGCGGAAGCGCTGGTTGAGGGCGAACTTCTGGGGCACGTTGAACATGAACAGGTACGGCTGTACCTCGTGGTAGAGGTAGCGGTGCATCTCGTTCCAGATCTTCTGGCGCGCGTCGAAGTCCAGCTCGCGCTGTCCCCGGGCGATCAGCTCGTCGAGCACCGGGTCCATCACCCCGGAGTTGTTCGAGCCGCGCACGTCCGGCTTCCCCCACTTGGAGTGCCACAGCTGCTCGGGGTCGCTCTCGAGCTCGGGCACCCAGGCCAGGTTGCAGGCGTCGAACTGGCGCGACTTCAGCTTCTCCAGGAAGGTCGCCCATTCCATCTGCACCAGGTTCAGCTTGATCTCGATCTCGCCGAGCGCCTCCTGCAGCTTGAGCCCGAAGTTCTTCGAGGCGTCGTTGCCCGAAGGCATCAGGAAGTCGATCTCCAACGCCACGCCGTCCTTGTCGCGGATCCCGTCTCCGTCGCGGTCGTACCACTCGGCCTCTTCCAGCAGGTCGATGGCGGCGTCGGGATCGTAGGGGAAGGGCTCTACCGAGTGGTCGTAGGCGGCCGAATCGAAGGGGAAGGGCCCGGTGACGCGCCGCGCCAACCCCTTGTAGTTGGCGATGCGGTACTCCTCGTAGTCCATCGCCATGGCGATCGCCTTGCGCACGCTCAGGTCCTTCAGCTCGGGCTTGAGCATGTTCCAACCCGTGTAGCCGTAGATCCCGAGGTACTTGTAGCCCTTGTAGTACTCGTTCGTGAAGTCCTCGCCACCGGTGCGCTCGCCGAAGTAGTCGGCCGACTTGATGCGCTCGAAGAAGTCGAGCTCCCCGTTCAAGAGGGCGTTCATCGCCGTCTCGTCGTCGTCGATGTAGCGCCAGCGGATCGTGTCGACGAACCCGGCGTTCTCCCGGTCGTAGTAGGCGCACTTCCCGTCGACACCGGTGAAGCGCTCGGCCTGCACGTACTGCTGGGTCCAAATCGTCACGCGGTAGGGACCGGTCCCCACCCAGAGCTGGTTGTGCGGGTTCTCGTTGATGTGCTTGCCCTGCTCCTCGGCGGTGAAGCTCTCGGAGTGGTCGGGATTGTCAGGGTCCGAGAGGTCGTAGACGTGCCGGGGCAGGACCGTCAAGGAGAGCCCGAGGGTGTGCAGGCCAAAGGCGTACTGCTCCTCGTAGAAGAAGCGCACCGTCAGGTCGTCGACGACGTCTCCGCGGGTGATCTTCTCGAACTGGAACCGCTTCTCGTCGCAGTCGACGTTGGGGTTGGAGTAGATGCTCCAGGAGAACGCGACGTCCGCCGCGTCCACCTTGTGCCCGGCGAGCCGCGCCGCGGCCTCGGGGTGCTCCTGGGCGAAGACCAACGACGGATGCCACAGGACATCGTCACGCAGGCTGAAGGTGAACACCGCTCCGCGTTCGATCCTGGCCACGTCGGCCTTCGGCAGAGTGATACTCTCGGCGAGATCGCTACCGTGGGAAGCCGGTGACACGCGCCAGTGCTCTCCCGCGTCCTCGACGGCGCCGTAGAAGGCTCGCACGAGCTTCTGGGGCGCCTGTCCCTCGGCGAGCTCGCCCTGGCGCTTGACGTTGACCTCGATGCTCCCGGCAGCGTCGGCGTAGCGCTCGCGAGCCCCGTCACGGATCACGACCAGGTCCTCGTTCACCAGCTCCCGGGCCATGCTCGGCCGGTAGTCGTGCCATTCCCAGTCCTGCTGCAGAAGCGTCTCGTGCACCTCGTAGAGCATCCGGCGCGTGACGGCCGAGTTCTCGACGGGGTAGCAGATGCTCTCGGGGAGGCTCGCGAGGTGCACGATCCCCCGCCCGCCGAAGAGCGCCCTCGCGGGCGTGTCGCGCTCGGGGTGGAACACGTCGAGAGGTGCCGCTCCCGGTCCGGCCGTCTCGATTTCGTCGGCACTACTCGTCACGGGCTCACTCGCGGCCGGCACGCTCGCTTCTACCCCGGGCGCGGTCTCCGCCTCCGCCTCGGCGCGTCCCGCGCTCGGCTGTGCCGGCGCGCCCGCGGCAGCCTCCTCGCCGCCCCCGCCACAAGCCCCCAGGGCGATCAGGGAGACGATCAGGATGGGAAGCGGACGGGGACGGGCTGCCTTACGGTGCATGCTCAAGAGGACCGGGGGAATCGACGCGGCCGGCGCCGGTGAAGGTGTGGTGAGAGCGGGCGAGGAAAACCCGCGGGATCCCTCGCCGTCGATGCGCAATCCAACCGACGAGGGCGCAGCAGGCTAGCGACAGGAGGCGCGACAGTCAAGTACGCAAGCCATTACGTTGAACGGACTTGCGATGATCCGACAGTCTCGGTAGCGTGCGCCCATGATGCCTTCGGTCGCCTCGCACGGGATGCCGCGGCTGGCCACCCTGGCGTTGCTCGGGGGTCTGCTGGCGGCCGCCGTTTCGATGGCCGGCGGGGCCCGCCTGGAGCGCGCCGACTTCATCTTCAACAACGGCACGGAGGTCACGACCCTCGACCCCGCGACCGTCAGTGGCGTGCCCGAGGGACGCATCATCCGCGCCCTGTTCGAGGGCCTGTGCGTGAAGCACCCCTCCACCCTCGAGCCCCTGCCCGGCGCGGCGGAGCGCTGGAGTGTGAGCGAGGATCGGACCGTCTACACCTTCCACATCCGCGAGAACGCGCACTGGAGCAACGGCGATCCGCTCACGGCCCACGACTTCGTCTTCAGCTGGGAACGCGTCCTCAACCCCCTCACGGCAGCGGAGTACGCCTACCAGCTGTGGTACGTCGCTGGCGCACGCGAGTACACGCACCTCATCGACGAGTTCACCTACCAGCCCGACTGGAAGCAGAACCTGTGGGTCGAGGAGCGTGACGACGGACGCCTGCGCGTCGGCTGCTCGGGCTACCTACTCGCCGCCGCCGACGGCGAGGCGCCCGTCGCCCCGACCGTGAGCACGGGCGACGCACACGCCGCCGGCGCCGTCGTCGCGAGGCTCGGAGACACCGAACTGCGCCTGTCCGTTGCCGGCCGCGTGGTCGCGGTCAACGCCGACATGCCCGCCACCGCCGCCGCCCTCGCCCGCGACGCCTACGGAGAGAGCTGGCTCCTCGAACTGGAGGCCACGCCCGGCGCCCTCGCCGACGCGCTCGCCCGGGGCGATCTGATGGCCGGAGCCGCCTTCCGCGCCGAGCACGCCTTCCCCGAGCGCGTCGGCATCCGAGCCCTCGACGCCCAGACCCTCGAGGTGCGCCTCGGCTCGCCCACGCCCTACTTCCTGCAGCTGGTCGCGTTCTACCCGCTCTTCCCGGTCAACAGGCGCAACCTCACCGAGGCCCGCGAGCGCTGGCCGGGGACCTGGGAGCTGCGCTGGATGCGCCCTGAGAACATCGTCACCAACGGACCCTACACGGTGGAGTTCCGGCGTGTGAACGACCGCATCCGCCTGGTCAGGAATCCCGACTACTGGGACGCGGAGAACGTCGCCCTCGGGACCATCGACGCCCTGGCCATCGATCACCTGGGGACGAGCATCAACCTCTACCTGACCGGCGAGGTGGACTGGATCGACCGCCCGATCACCAGCATCATCCCGCGCCTGTTGCCGCGCGAGGACTTCAACCCCGCGCCCTACCTCGGCTCCTACTTCTACCGCGTCAACGTCGGCCACCCGCCCTTCGATGACCCGCGCGTGCGCAAGGCCCTGTCCCTGACGATCGACCGGCGCGCGATCACGACCAGCATCACCAAGGCCGGCGAGGAACCCGCCTGGGCCTTCGTGCCCCCGGGCCTGCCCGGGTACGGCAAGGTCGAGATGGCCTCCGAGGCGGCGCGCGGCTTCGCGACGGGAGCCGAGGTCGCCGAGGCGGGCTTCGCGCGCGACGTCGAGCGCGCGCGCGAGCTCCTCGCCGAGGCCGGCTTCGGGCCGGACGGGGCCGAGCTGCCGACGATCGAGATCCACTACAACACCGACGAGACCCACAAGGACGTGGCGGAGGTGATCGCCGACGGCTGGAAGAAGCGCCTGGGACTGAACGTCAAGCTTCTGAATCAGGAGTGGAAGGTCTACCTCGACACTCAGAAGACGCGCACCTTCGACGTCTCACGCTCGGCCTGGATCGGCGACTACGCCGACCCGAACACCTTCCTCGACATGTTCGTCACCGGCGGGGAGAACAACCGCACGGGTTGGGGAGACCTGCGCTACGACGAGTTGATCGCGGCCGCGGCCGTCGAGCCGGATCCGGTGCGGCGCATGGAGCTCTTCGCCGAGGCGGAGGCGATCCTGATGGACGAGCTGCCGATCCTGCCAATCTACTTCTACGTCACGCGCAACCTCGTCAACCCGCGCCTGGGGGGCTTCCACGGGAACGTCGTCGACGAGCACTTCCCCAAGCACTGGTACTGGATGAATGACGCGGAGCTGGCCACCAAGCGCGCGGCCCAGCCGGCCGAGTGGCGCGAGGTCCCCGCGGACGGGCCCGGCGACGGGCTGTACTCCCCCGCCGCCAGACGGGGGCGCGGCGAGTGACGCGCTTTCTCCTGCGGCGCCTGCTGTGGTTCGCGATCACCCTCTGGGTGGTCGTCACGGTCTCGTTCTTCTTGATGCGCGCCGTGCGCGGCGGCCCCTTCGACAACGACCGCGCCCTGCACGAGTCGATCGAGCGCAACATCAAGGCCCGCTATCACCTCGACTGGCATCCGTTCAAGCAGTACCTGCACTACATCGGGCCCTTCAACCTCGACGAGCAGGGGCCCGAGTTCCTCGGCGGCGACGGGACGCGCGCCTTCGGGGGCGTCCTGGCCGGCGACTTCGGCCCGTCCTTCAAGTACCGCGACTTCACGGTCAACGACATCATCGGTCAGTCCCTGCCGATCTCCGTCTCCCTGGGGGTGATCGCCCTCCTGTGGGCCCTGATCCTCGGGCTCAGCGTCGGCGTCGCCTCGGCGCTGTGGCGCGGGACGCGCGTCGACGTCGGCCTGCGCCTGGTGGCAACGGCCGGCATCGCGGTCCCCAACTTCACGATCGCCGGCTTCCTCGTGATCCTGTTCGTGTTCGTGGTGCCGCTGTTCCCTGTAGCCGGCTACGGGACCTGGCGCCACCTCGTGCTTCCCGGCTTCGCCCTCGGCGGCCCCTTCGCCGCCTACATCGCGCGCCTGACGCGCACGGGGATGCTGGAGGTGCTCTCCCAGGACTACATCCGCACGGCGCACGCCAAGGGCCTGCCGCCGGCGACGGTTCTGTTGCGCCACGCCATCAAGGGCGGCGTGCTGCCGGTCGTCAGCTACCTCGGCCCGGCCACCGCGGGCATCCTGACCGGGAGCCTGGTGATCGAGCGCATCTTCGCCATCCCCGGCACGGGCTCGCACTTCGTCAACAGCGCCCTCAACCGCGACTACACCCTCGCGATGGGGGTGACGATCCTGTACACGGTCTTGGTCTACACGCTGAACACGGCGGTGGACTTCGCCTACACCCTGCTCGATCCCCGGATCGACCTCGAGGAGAGCTAGGCCGTGGCGCGGGCGAGCTGGGATTTGGGCGGAGCGGACCTCGAGCAGCTGCTCACCGAGGCCGCCGCCGCGCGCGGGGAGAGCCTGTGGCAGGACGCCCTGCGGCGCCTGCGGCGCAACCGGGCCGCCTGGACGAGCCTGGTCTTCCTGGGCGTCTTCGCCCTCCTGTCCCTGCTCGCGCCCGTGCTCCCCCTGCCCTCGCCGGTGACCCTCGACCTCCAGCTCGAGCCCC
>NZBA01000062.1 GCA_002686265.1 Planctomycetota bacterium | reverse complement strand
CATGCAAGCGCCCCGCTTTGCGGGTCAAGCCAAAGCCACGGGCCGTGGTCGATTATTCAAGGTAGGACCGCGCGTCCCGTGGCGGTTCCGAGTTAGATGAGTTTGCGAACTGATCAAACTGAAAGCGGGGCCCACAGGATGCAACTAGAGACTATCTTCAACCGCGTGATGGACTACAAGCCGTTTGTAGTGAAACAGAAGGAAGTGGCAACGTTCTTTGAGGTGAGCTGGGACCACGTATGCCACTCCGCAAAACAGATGGTTTCATGGGGATTATCGCACCGCAACCTCGATGGGATCGAATCGATTGGCCTCGATGATTTGCATTGGAAACGCGGCCACAAGTATCAGACACCGACTGCAGGTTGGTCGGGGAGCGGGTCGCCGCAACCGAGCGATAGCTCGCATCGGTCCGAGGCACAGTCTCGCTAGGCCTACCATGGACAAGGCGTCTGAATCCGAACAACTCCCGGATCGGCGCCAACCTCGAAGTTGGCCGCTGCGATGACAAGAAAGGCGATGCCAGCCAGGCGTCAACGACTTGCTTTGAGGCCAACGGGCTCGAAGCTCAGAACTTCGCGTTGCGATTAGAGCAAGCCGTCCAGGAACGAATCGTCACCAAATACTCCGGCGACGTCATCGGCGAATTCATCCAGAATCTCGTCGACTCGCGATGTCGCCGTAGTGTCGTTCGATTGCGACGAGGCAAGTCGCGTCGCCGGAATAGAGGGTCGAGCGTTACTGAGACCGAGGCGGCCAAAGTAGTCTTCCTCGCCGGCCGCAGTTGCATCCCGTCGTGGACCGACGTCCATTTGGCTTCCAAGGTGATCGTCACTGTGCAGCGGCAGGAAACCGAACGCGTCAACGTTGACCAGACTCGCTTCGCCTTCACCCTGATGAACCGGGCCACCGAAAGCGCCTTCACCCTCGCCTCCGCTTCCTTCCGAATTGATGCAATTGATGATAATCAACACATCGGCAGGAGAGACGATGCCGTCGCCGTTGACATCATAATACGGTGGAGGCGGAGGCGTCGTTTCCGGATCCAAGATACTGCCATCGGGTCCGCTATTGAGGCGGTTGATAACAATCAAAGCGTCCTGTGGTGAGACGATTCCATCGTTGTTAACGTCCTTGTTGTTTCGCGGGTTTTGCCAGAGCGCCGTCGAATTAACTTGGATGGTCACGATGGCCGTGTTGGAGACCAGGTTTTCGCCATCGACCGCTTCGTACGTGAAGCTATCACCTCCGACAAATCCAACGGTGGGTGTGTACACAAACGACCCATCCGAATTCAGGTTCAAGGTCCCGTTACTGGGTCCATTGACCACACGGGCACTGAGTGGTCCTTCGTCATCCGTGTCGTTGGCCAGGACACCATCCTGTGCGGAGACGGTCAGAGTCGTGTTGCTATCGGTTGTATAACTTTCTCCGACGGCGATAGGATTTTCGGGATCGCTCAGGACATCGATCGAGACGGTAACTATGTTCGACGACAGTATCCCGTCGGATGCGCGATATTGGAACGTGTCCAGTCCGTTGAAGTTCGTTCGTGGCGTATAGGCAAACGAACCGTTCGCTTGCAGGGTAACCGCACCATTTCCTGGCTGAGATACGATCAGTGCAGAGAGAGTGTCATTTTCCGGATCGGAGTCATTGGTCAGCACTCCCGTCACAACATCGACCTCCAGTGTCTGATCTTCCAAGATCGAATACGGGCCGTCGTCTTGACCAACGGGAGCATCGTTCCGCCCACCAACGGTAATCGTGACGGTTGCATCATTGGAGACCGAATTGCCGGCTCCAGTACCATCACTGATGGAATAGACGAACTCGTCACGCGCCGACTGACCTGGCTGCAATGCCTGCAACATTGGAGCGTCTGTCGGATCGTACTCAACGGTGCCGTCGCTGTTAACGATCAACGCGGCCCCCAGCTTGCTCAACGACTGAGCCTGAATCACTGTCAGCGTGTTCGCCGGTATGTCGATATCAAAATCATTATCCAAGACGCCTTTGCCTGCAATCGTCAACTTCTCGTCTTCGTATGTTGCATAGGCATCGGGCACTGCGACTGGCGCGTCATTAACAGCGTTGACCGTAAGATTAACGGCTCCAGTTGCCCGTTCTCCAGCGGCGTCCTCAACATCATATGTAAACTGATCGGTACCGTTGAAATTGGCAGGGGGTGTATACGTAACGATGCCGTTTACAAGTGTGACAGCTCCACCCGCATTGCTATCAGGCGTGACGCCAACCACGGTCAGCAGTTCGTTTTGTTCATCCAAGGGACCGCCAAAGTCATTGGCGATGAGCCCGGTCGTTGGATCGTCGGCGACAATCGTCAATACCTCGTCTTCATTCACCAGTCGAGAATCATCAATGGCAATCGGTGGGTCGTTCACAGGCGTAACGGTCACCGAAACCACTCCTGCCCCTTGTTTCGGGTCAAGCGCGCCATTGGTCGTTCCATTGTCTTCGACGGTATAGACAAATGTCGCTACTCCGTTGAAGTCAGCCGGTGCCTGGAATGCAATCAAGTTACCCAACAGGGTGACCGTGGAACCGCTCGGATTCAACGCGGTAACCTCCGTAACGGTCAGCGTCTGATTCGCTTCGTTGGCTGCACCGCGACTGTCATTGGCCACAATTGTCGGTACATCAATGATCGTTTCGGTATCTTCCAGTGCGGTTTGATTGTCGTCGTCGGTCGGCATCGGTGGATCGTTCACTTCAGCAATCGTGACGGTCACGACTGTCGAGGCCGTCCTGTAATCGGGAACACCATTGGTTGTACCATCGTCAATAGCGCGATAGGTAAACGTGTCTGTGCCAGTGAAATCCGTGGGCGGAATGTAGGTAATCACTTGCGAGTTTAGGCTCACGAACCCTCCCTGAGCGCTCGTGGCACCGACGCTATCAATCGTCAGGCCTTGCGAACTCTCGTTGCTCGGACCGCGTTGGTCATTGATCGTCAAGGCGGTGCCATTGAATTGCAACGTCGTATCTTCCGTGGCATTGACATTGTCCGGGACGGCGATCGGTGCATCGTTTACCTCGTGGACGGTAATCGTGACGGTTCCGACATCCATCTTTGTAACGGTGGACCCATTCGTCGAACCGTTGTCACCAATCTCGTAGGTAAAGGTATCGAGGCCGTTGAAATCGGCTGGCGGCAAATAGGTGATTACGCCTCCGTTGAGGCTGGCCGTTCCGCCATTTGCTGACTCACCTGCAGTCCCCAACAGCGTCAATGTCTGATTGTTTTCGTTTGCCGGTCCCGGCTCGTCGTTGGCCAGCAAGTCGTTGGGGCTGATGGTGAGAATCCCATCCTCGGCCACCTGTAATTGGTCGTCGTTGGCGATTGGTGCGTCGTTCACTTCGGTAACAACAACCGTCAGTGTTCCTTTCGACTCACGTGGGTCCGAGTCTGGACCACTGAACCCGTTATCGCGAACCGTGTACACAACTTCATCCTGTCCGACAAAATCGGCCGACGGAATGTACCGAATCGACCCGGAAATCAGACTGACGATGCCACCATTGGCCGTGGTCGGCTCGACGGCGGTCACCGTCAAAAACTGGCCAAGTTCATCAGTCGGGCCGGGTAGATCGTTGGTGGCCAACACCGATGCGTCAAAGACCAAGGGCACATCTTCTGGTGTGGATTGTCCATCGCCCAACGTAATGGGAGCGTCGTTGACGGATGTCACTGTAACGGTGACCAGGCCAGTGGTGCTTTGGGCCGGCTGGCCATCGTCGGTCACCGTATAAGTGAAGGTATCAACACCGTTGAACGGAGTATTAAAGTCGAGCGGTGGGGTGTAATCGATCGTTCCATTGCTCAATGTCACTATTCCGCCGTTGGCACTGGTGTGATTGGCCGGAATGCTCACGACAAGCATCTGCGAAGCTTCGTCCGTCGCGGTGGAGGGGGCAGGGACGTCGTTGACTCGCAGACTCGCAGCGCTGAAAGACAACACGGTGTCTTCGGCCGTCGTCCGCGAATCGTTCGTGGCGATCGGCGAGTCATTAACCGCAGTAACGGTCAAGCCAATCGTCGTGGTAGTCACCAACGCTCCACCGCTGCCGCTGGCACCTTCGTCTGCAACGGTGATCACCAAGTTATCGCTGCCGTTGTAGTCCGTGTTGCCCAAATAGGTCAGACCATTGCTGGTGGCCAACGTGGCGGCGATCGCTACTGGAGTTGCTTTAACAACGACTGTCGCACCATCGTTGACCGTGATCTCGCTGCTCATGACGCCGCCTGCCACGTTGCTGCGAAGCGAGAGAATACCTTGACTGACCCTGAACGTGGCCTCGATCTTGCCAGCCGATTCAGCCGCGTCGATGTCCCCGATGACCACACCGTCCAACGAACTGATGGTGTCTTCCGGCACGGAGATCGCAGTCACGCCGCCCACCGTCGGTGCATCGTTAACAGCGTTGACCGTCACGGTGAAGACACTGGTCGCCGATTCGTTGTCACCGTCCGTCGCGGTCACTTGCACGACAGCCTGGCCATTGCGATCCGGCTGATAATCCAGCGACAACATCAAGGTGTTGGTACTTACATCGATAATTGGCGACGCCGGCAGGTTGACTTGCACCAACGACGGATCGCTACTGGTCGCGGTCAGCGTGAGTTGATCGTTTTCAAACAGGTTGATGTCAACGTCCTGGAAGACGGACGGAAACACCTCGATCTCTGTGTTGGCTGCATCTTCGTCAACGGTCACGTCGCTGATTGGATTGATGACCACGGGTGGATCGTTGGTCGCAGTGACGCTGATGGAAAACGTCTGTTCGGTGGAGGTATTCTCGTTGGGTGGCGATCCACTACCATCATCACTCAGTGAAATGACGACAGTTGCGGTACCATTGGTATTGACGGTTGGCTCAAACGAAAGATCACCATTTTGGTTCACCCGTGGAGGAGTCGCAAAGCTCAGATTGTCGGTGGGTACACCATTGACTCTCAAGTCAAAGGTTAATGTCTGTGCCTCATTGGGGCCGGCACTTGCGTCTGATACCCAACCAGTGAGGGTTTGTAGCCCCGAATCCTCATCTACCATAACGTCGGGGCCTACGGTGAACGTCGGAGCATCATTGATTGCGTTAACGGTGATGGTAAAGGTCTGAGGTGCGGAACTGTTGACGTTGGGAGGAACATTACTGCCACTGTCATTGAGTGTCAGCGTGACCACCGATTGTCCATTCGTATTTGGCAGCGGTTTGAAAACCAGATCGCCGGTACCGTCTGTCTCATCAATCACGATCTTCGGCAACGTCTCGAAGACGAGGCTCCCAGTCGTGACGAACGAGATGTCAAATTGAACGACCTGGCCTTCTTCGTCCACGGCCGAACTTGGACCCCGCACAATGCCGGTAATGAAATTGTCCACCGTGACTTCATCTGAATCTTCGTCGATGGTCTGGCTGGTACCAGCAATCGTGAATTCAGGCGGATCGTTGATTCCAATGACGGTGATCGTGAGTCGATGGGTCTGCGACGCGTTAACGTTCAAAGGGTTGTTGGGCGGAATTCCGTCGAGCCCGTCATCCAAGAGTCGCACGTTGAACACTCTCTGTCCGTTTGTATCGGGCGCCGTCCGATAGGTTAGGTCACCTGTCGCGGAATCGATGGTGGGCCACTGGTCGAATGCCAATTCGCCTATGGACAACCCATTCACCACCTCGAGAAGCGGGAAGTCCAACACTTGGGTCAACTCGTCTCTCGCGGTAATCGGCCCTGTCACAATATTCTCCGCCCATGCTGAGACCACAATATCTCCCGCGTCTTCATTGATCGTCTGATTTGGCCCAGGGTCGAAGGATGGCGCGTCGTTAATCGCCTCAACATCGATCGTAAAGAATTGAGGATCAGATTCTGCGGAGCCCTGTTGCCGTTCTCCGCCAACGAGATTATCGACCAGGACCACTCTAATCACGACAAATCCGTTCGTGTCGACATCGGTTTGGTAGGTCAGGTCTCCAGTCTCAACGCTGATTTCTCTAGTGGTAAAGGCAAGGGTGCCCGTAAGGCTTTCAAAACTCAGTTCAAACCCAAGTGTCTGCCCGATCTCGTCAGCTGGCCCGGCTGAAATCGTATCTTGCAAAACGAATTCACTAATGTGTTGAAGCCCAGCGTCTTCGATGATTTCCTGTAGCACGTTGGCTGCCGGGTCGATGAGGAACTCAGGTTTGTCATTGACCGCTGACACGGTGATCGGCAGCTCAGCCGTAGCCGTCATGGGCTCGGGACCAGGTGTATTGCCTAGATCGCTGACATTGATACTGATTGTCGAAGTGCCGTTGAAATCGTCATCACCCGAGTACACCATGTCCTGGAGTGCCAAGTTGATATCGTTCAATTTGCCTTGAATCGAAATTGCTCCGGTTCCGTTACCCGAATGCGTCAGGCCCGCCAAACCGTTAGCCAGCGATAGCGTGCCGTTGTTCACATTCAGGGCGACTTGCATGTCGCCCGTACCGACATCCGGGTCTACAATCTGCAAGCCCGTGATGGATTTGTCCACATCTTCCGGCGTCGTAATAAGGCCTGTTGGGATATTGATCGTCGGTGCGTCGTTTTCGGCGGCCACGGTGACGGTGATCGTATGCGGAATTGCTTGCTTAGCAGGGCCAGGTGTATTGCCTAGATCGTCGACTTTGATAACGATCGATTCCGTTCCAGAGAAGTCGAGAGCTCCCAGATAGACCAAGCCGGCCGAGGCGCCAAACGTCGCATTGATTTCAGCGGGAGTGCCCGTGAGCACAACTTGTGAGGAATCATTCCCCGTCACGATGAGACCAGTCGCAACGTCCGTGCGAACAGTTAGCTGGCCACTACTGTTGGCTTGCAAGGTGACTTGAATGTCGCCAGTACCTTCGACCGCGTCGACATCCGCCACCGAGATACCAGAAATCGATTCGGGGGTGTCTTCAGCCACATTGGCAGAGCTTGGTGCCGCCACAATCTTAGGCTCGTCGTTGACGGCCGCAACAGTGAGCAAAAACGTATCTTCGACAAATCGGCTTCCGTGATCCGTCGCTCGGATCGTGATCGCCGCCGTGCCGTTTTGATCCTGCAACAACGTCAAGGTCAGAATACTGCTGCCAGCACCAATCGTCGGACTCACCAGAGTCACGTTGTCATTGCCAGCGACACTGAAGGTGAGGGAATCGTTGTTGCTGTTGGGAGGAAGATCCAAGTCGTCAAAGTAGTTCGAAATGTCAAACGGCAGGATTGCATTGTCTTCAATCGCCGTAGGCACATCAGGAATACCAGTACCGACGACAGTGGGCGGCACATTCGAGATGACACGAACCGCGTAGTCTTCGACTTCGCCGTCCACAACCAGTCCGGTGGGGAACGTCGGACCAACGCGACTAAGTCGGAATCGTGCGAAGGTCTCGCCGAGCAATGCGCCGGAAGGAGTCGCGTTGGCAACCAACGTGTTCATCCCGGCAATGACGGCAACGCTGTCCAGGATTCGTTCGCCCGGATCATCCCAGTCGCCGTCTTGGTTATGGTCAACCCAACCATCGACGAACCCAACGCCCGACGATGTAATCGTCAGGGGCGTCTCAAAAGTCGGTGTGAAGATTCCATCGATGGCCACTCCACCTTCGTCCGCATCTCCATTGAGGTCGTCGCCGTTGGCGTTCGCATTTGGTTGACCGTCTGGTTCTGGGTCAATGGCCAGCACATCCTTCGCACTGCCAAGATAGAGTCCATTTAGTTCATCAAGGATGACATGGCGAGCTCCGTTGTTGGCCAACAGGGTTGGATATTGTGGTGCAAGGTCGCTATCGGGTGCGTCGCCGTAATCCCACACGACACCTGGCGTTTGAATCGTGAAACGACTGTCGTTAGGTGGGCGGTTGGGCTGCAAGGGGTTGCCCGCGACATCGGCAATCGCCGCCAATAGGAAATTCGAGATATTCTGCACATCGACTGCGGAGTCCACGAAAATCGTTTCCGTGCCACGTGGAGTCGCGACTACGCTCGTCAGGCCAGATCGATTGATCGCGTTGATGATGGCACCCTGCAGCTGAGTCTGTGTGAACGCTGTTGACGAAGGCAGGAAGAGGATAGGAATGGCTCCCCCGGCTACACCAGCCAACGTTATGCGTGTCATCGAGACATCCACCGAATGCAAGATCGTCTCATTCAATCGAAGGACACCAGTGCCTTCGTTGGTGGGCGTCAAATTCAATGTCGCATCATTGGAGATGACATTGACAAGTGCATTGGTGACTTCGTCTTGCGTGGAATCCGCCCCCAAGGAGATCGGCGTGTTGCCGGCGGCCGTATTGCCATCGAGATCAATCTCGAACGAAACTGTGTTCGTGCCGTCGCTGATCGTGATAACTTCGCCATCCAGAATACCACCGACGCCTGTGCCTTCGAGCGGAACCTGCATCGTCAGCGAACTGGCGACTCCCGGCAGCCCGGACAAAGCCAGACTGCTAGCGGTGACATCAGCCAGTTGAGCCGGCGTCCCTGCCAAGTGCACCAAACCGTCTCCCAAATGATCGGTTGCGGGCAGTCCAATCGCTTCCGCCAGAATGGCAGCTTCGAGCCGCTCCGCGATCAGAATGTGATGCGGTGTTTGGTCGTTGGTCGGAATCTGCAAGTCGATCGTGACACTGCCAGAGCTCACACTTCCGTCATCATCGAACTCGAATGTCACCAGCCGTGACAAACCATTGACTTGCTGATCGCCATCCTCCACCGTGAAGAATTCGCCATCCACGATGCCCGTCGCTTGTCCTGACTGCGTTAGACTGCTAGCGGTTGTGTCGAGATTGTGGTTCGTCAGGCTGCCGAGCTCCACGACACCGCCACCGAGGTCACGCGGCGACAAACCGAGATCAGCTGCGATGAGTGCGAGGACAATCTTGCCGGCAATCTGATCGAGCGTATCAGTCGCATTCAATGCAATGGCCGTATTTAGTGGGCTGGAGTTGCCGTTGAGATCGAATTCAAAAACCTGAAACTGCGTTCCGTCGCCGACTGTGAATGATTCGCCATCTTCAATGCCGCCGAGTCCCGCAGCCTTTTCTGGAATTTGGAGGCTGAACGTTTCGGGAACCTGAATGCTATAGCCGCTTTCGAATTCAAATGTGGCAACGGCACCCGCGGTACCTTCAATGGTGAACTGCAAGCCATCGTTGACGTCCACGACATCAGGGACGTCGATCACGATTCCGTCGCGATTATTCAGGGCAATCTCATAGGCACTGGCAGGACGCCAGATTCCGGAAAACGGAGTGAATCGAATCGAATTGCTGGTGGCGTTGAACCCGAACACGTAATCGATGCCTTCGACCAGCGTGCGGCCGTTTTCCGTGAGTAAAAACGACTGGCTAGTGATCGTGTTGGGATCGGGTCCGGTGCCGTCGGTATCGACCAACAGGATCTCAAAATTTGACAGCACGCCGGTGGCCAGCGCAACAAACGATTCGTTCGGATCGACATCGTTGCCGTCCGCATCGTTGTCGCGGGGCGTGATCAGTGTGGCGATGAGGCCGGTGGTGTCGGCTCGATCCAGGGCCCCGCGGTCTTTGAATACGTTGGTACCTTGGCCGGACGGCGTCGATACGTTCGGGTCGTCCGAACGTAATTGCCCAAACACGTCCCGGTCGGGCGCCAGAATCGGGGAAGGCGCGATGCCCAGCGGGGCGCGGATGCGGTTGGCATAGTCGTCGCGATCCTGCAACGAATCCAACGAGCTGTCGATGACCAGCGATCCCGCTTCCGGATAGAAGTTGCCGGCATTGCCGTCCACGAAGAGTGGTTCGTTCGGATCCAATGGGATGGGGAATGATCCCGGACCCGTGGTAGGACCAAACACCACGCCGGCAATCACGCCGTTGTTGCTGTTGCTCTGAAACAGCGTGGCACCGATGACGGTTGTCGCCGAGCTGTTGTCGACGTCGATCCCGGTCTGGAAATCGGAGATAACGTTGTTCAGCAAAGTCGGGCTGGACGAATCACTAACCTGAATCCCGATGTCGCCGGAAATCCCGCCACCGTAGATCGTATTGTTCACAATCCGGCCAAACGGCACGGCACCGGGCTCAGTGGCGTTGGTTTCACCGCTGAAGAGGATGCCGCCCTGGCCACCTCTCACGATTACGTTGTTCGAGATGATGGGTCCGGGAGCCAGACGGTCGGTGTTGATCGCGTTCTGGTTGATCGGTGGACCGGCGTGCGGGTTGTCGGCCAGCAGAGTCACCAGATCGGGCCGCGTGCGTTGTCCCGCGTCGGCCCGTACACCGAATTGCTGCGAGTCGGTGATGACGCTCGAGTCAATCACGATCTGGCCCTGATCGCGCTGGACGTTGCGATCGCCGAAGGTGTCAAAGCCGATGGCGGCGATACGGTCGTCGCCCAACACGGTGGCCACAGTCCCGTTATAGGGAATGTTAGTAAACTGCTCGCTCACTACCCGTCCGCTGGCGAAGGCGATCTCGACGGCGGTGCCTGCCAACTCGCGACCGTGCGCGATCCCGTCGAAGGTCAGGGGACTAGAGATCGTGGTTCCGAACATGAATTTCTGCCCGGGAGCAAACCGCGAGAAGTCGATCGTGAACTCGTTGACATCGCGTTTCGAGAACGTCACACCAACCTGGTTCGACTTCGAGCTCACGTTCGTACCGTCGGTTCCGCTTCGCAACTGCGTGGCGAAGGCCCAGCCGAAGGGGAGCGTGATCGTGATCGACTCGATGTTGTCATCGGTCGAGGCGTTTTCGAAGCGGAACACCTCGTCGCTGAGCAGCGTGCTGCCGCCGTTGATCTGACCGTTCACGTTGCTCGAGCCAATAAAGCGGGCATTGCCGATCAAGTTCACCAACTCACCCGTCCCGGCCACGCCTAGCGCGGTCCCGTCGTAGAGAGCGGCCGTTACATCAAATCCGCCCGCATTGTGTTCGGCGTTGATCGCGTCGCGCACCCGCTCGGCGATCCGCGCGGCGCTGTCGCTGGGCTGGAACAGCACCGCCACATGGCCTGGCGTGACGCCGACATCCGGATCGTTGGCCGGCAGCGACAGGTCCTCAAATTCGAACGTCCGAATGTGCACACCGTCGGTCACGCTGAACAAGTCTGTGTCGGCGATCAACTCGCCGGAACTGGCCACCAGCGACATCTGTTGCACGGCCCGGTCGTTGGCGTCGACGGTCCGCAGGCGAGTCAAGCCTTCTGTATCGACGAAGGTACTACTGGACCAGAATCCAAATTCCTCGCCGCGGCGGATATCAAGCTGGTACTCGCCGACGAGCGTCTCGTTGTGCACAAACGGCAGTTCGGCGTCGAGCAATTCAAAGTTGTCCACGATGGTCGTGTTGTCGGGGGCCGCAAAGATCTCCTCGCCGCGACTGGCAAAGCCGACGATGATGTCGTCGATGTAGGCACCCTCGTGCATGTTGTCCAGGTCACGCAACGAACCCGGCCAGCCGCCCTGGGCGGGCTGTGGTGATCCCGGTGGCGGGCCGGAGGCAAAGAAAGCGCCGTATTCGTCGCCCGCCAGCGTATCCTCGAATCCAAGCTCTGTCGCGCCGAGCGCGCCAAGCGCCTGGCCAACCACCCTGCCGCCGACGACCCTGATCACTTCCTTGTTGGTCTTGACGGCATCCGTCGGATCCTGAGTTTGCAGTCCCGGCGCCAGACCGGTGTTGACGGTGACAATCGGTCCGGCCAGTGCCACGCGGTGTCCCGACCGTCTGGCGTCCACTCCAAATGGCAATCCGTCGATCACCGCTTCGATACTCTGGGCGATCTGCGTGGCGGTGTTGAAACTCCAGGGAACGATCGGAATCCGATTGAAGAGCGGGTCGGCAACACCCGCCTGGCCCGGAGGCACAACCAATTGCGGGGCGCCGGAGGTATCCAGCTCGTGGTTGTTTCCACCCAGATGGATCAAGCCGTTGCCCAGATCCGTGGGATTGAGGCCCAGCCCGCTGCTGGCGATCGCCGGCCCCATGCGAGCCGCAATCTGAAAGTGCGTGGCCAGAACCGCTCCGGTGTGTAGGCTGGTAGCTGCGGACACGTCGACGATTGGATTCACACCGTTGAGACGAACCGAGCCCAAGCCCGTATTTGTGGCCGGCAGCAGTGAGAATGCCGTGCCAATCGCCGCGGCGATGATGTCGCCCATTTCGTCCTGCGTGAATGGCGTGCCCGTCAGCGGATCCGACAGAAGGACGATTGTGTTGTCCGGAACCCCGTTCATATCGGCGTCGACGGTGATGTTGTTGTTGTCGAACTCGTAGCTCTGTGTGCCCCCGCCGAGGCCGTCGTTGACCGTGAAGATCTCGCCATCGGCGATTCCCATCCCCATCGAGTTGTCACCGCCGTCGACGGGGATCTCGATGGTTATGTCAGTCAAACTGATCGGAATCGTTCCGGGAGCTGTTGACCCGTTGTCATCAAATTCGAATACTTCACTGTTGAAGCCGTTACGAATTACGAAACCCTCGGCCTCCAAGATCCTCGCCGCCTGTCCATGTTTCAACAGCGATGAAGAGAACGGGATTGTCAACGTGTGGTTGGCTTGACTGCCGAGCAGAATCTTGCCCTGACCGATGTTGCTCGGGCTGAGTCCCAGACCGGCGCCATCAATGACTACGATCGTGTTCTTGACAATGGCGTTATGCGAGTCGGTGGAGGTGAAGGGAATCGGTGTTGTGCCCGAGGAAAACACCGGCGGCACGTCGCTGTCATACTCGAACGTCGTGGTCGTCGTGCCGTCGCTGATCGTGAAGCTGTCACTGTCGTTCACCGCCGGGGTGGGAACACCACCAAAGAAGCCGCTGGGATATGGAATCTCTAGCGTGAGGGTTTCCAGCACTTGCACACTAAACCCGAGATCGAACTCGAACGTCTCGGTAGTGGTACCGTCGCTGACCGTGAAGCTGTCTCCATCGGAGATCTGCGAGCCGTTGGAGACGAGCAACTCGGTGGCGCGGTCGGCCAGCGCCCGCGATATGCTGGCTGCCACGGCTGTCGCCACCGCCCCATCGTCTAGCGCCTCGTTCACCTTGATTGGAATGTTTCCGATTGCCACGCCGGGCGATCCTTCGATGAAGAATGGGGGCAGCTGCGGCGCCGTGGCCGCAAGCACCTTGGGAATATTCACGCGACGGCTGCTGGTGCCAGCTGTCACAAAATCGGTGCTGCCGTTGACTCGGATTTCGATCTGGTAAGGCCCACTGGAGTACGCGTTTCCGGTAAACTCGCCCTGGATACCGACGAAATAAGTGCCCGGCTGAGTCGCCGTGAACTCGAAGTAGGGATCCAACGTCGTCGGTTCGCCCGGGGCGGGATCGTCGAACGAGACCGCGGGGAAGTTGAACGTCGGATCCTGCAGGAAGACCAGCGAGTTCAAAGTCGAGCCGTTCTCATCCGCATCCACGTCAACCGCAATCGTATCGCCGGTGTTGAGTTGAACGGAGAGATAATCCACATCGAAGCCGAAACCGAAAACGAAGGGAGAATCTCCCATGACCCCTGCCGAGCGGAAGGCGCCGGTGCCGTTGATGCTCGTGTCCAGAGCTTCCGATGTGTTGTCGTTTGGTTCCGCAATGGCAGGCGTGGACGAGGCGGTTTCGATGCCCGCGCTGGCGACGGCGCCGCTGATGTTGCTGCCGACTTCGGCGGAGGATGAATTCTGGTTGAACCGCACCTGCACGACGCCTTCCGGATCCAATGGCGACGTCTGTGGGGCAAATTGGGACATTGGGTTCAGCAGCTGCACGACATTGCCGTTGGTGATGGTCGCGCCACCCGATGTCGTGGCGTTAATGGCCTGCTCGACCCGCATCGCCATCTCGGCCGCCCTATCATTGGGAACGAACGGAATCCGAGTCGCGCTCGGCGTCGTGATGTTCGGTTGACCGCTAACGGTCATAGTCGGCGTGCCGATGACATCCAGCGTGTGATTCAAACCGCCGACGTGTACCGCGACCTTGCCGAGGTTTGTGGGTGAGGGAGTCAAGTCCAGCCCGGCTACGTCGATCACAGCTGCCATGATCGTGGCAATCTCGTCCGACAATTTCGGCTGCACGCTAAGGTCCAGCCCTGCGGTCCCCGTCGTATCGACGGACTGCCCCGGAACCGTGCCGCCCAACACGACCTGGCCCTGGCCAAGGTAGGACGGCGAAAACGCTAGCCCGGCGTTTTGGATCGCCTCGACGATGGCAACCGACACCTCGTCCTGAGTCCGCTGCACGGTGCCGCTCGACACGCTGGTCGCACCCGAAATGTCCAACATGTGCAACACCGTCGGATCCGACAGTGCTAAATCGCCGTTTGCCACGACTTGCATTTCCAGATCGTAGGAGCCGGTGGAAGTCCCGCCAGCACCCGCGATCCCGACAAAGAAAGTCCCGCTAGTTGTGATCTTTTCCGCCAAATACGAATCTTTCGTGCTCACCTCACCCGGGGCGGCGTCATCATCGCTGGTCGCAATTACGGTGCCCGTGCTGTCGACCAGCGTGACTACCGAATCCAGTGTTGAACCCTGGGAAGCGGCGTCGATATCAACAATCAACACGCTACCGGCAGAAGCACTTACTGAGATGAAGTCCACATCCGATGCCACGCTGGGATCGGGATTGTCGCCGATCGAGCCCGAGGCTCGGAACGTACCACGAGAAATGCTGCTGTTTACCGCATCGGATTCCTGGTCATTCGGCTCGGCAAGCGTGCCACCCAAAGCGATCGGCGAAGCTACCGGGTTGACGCCGACAGACGCAGTCGCGACGACTTGCCGCGTTACATCCGTAACCTCCACCTGCGTCAGTGGCAATGTCGAGTTCGTCAGTGACGAGCCGGACGTGTCGAGTACCACGGCGGGCTTTGGATAATACAGGTGTACCTCGTTGCCAATTCGTGCCGGATTGATGTCCAAGCCCGACCCGGCCAGAACCGTGACCATCGAATCGGCCACGTCGCGGCGGAGATCAAACGTGTTCAGCGGAATCGGAATATTCGACGCCGTGACACCACCACCGGCATCGAATTCGAAAGTCAGCAGACCGGTGCCGTCATCGACGGTAAACGTCTCGGCGTCGGCGACCCCGCCGGGGCCTCCGCCCGCGAAGGGCAGGTCGATGACAAAGTGGTCTCGAACCAGAATCGGGATCGCCCCCGCGGTCACGACGTCATCGATGTCGAACTCGAAGGCGTGCATCGTCGTGCCGTCGTCGATAATGAACGTCTCCGGGTCGCTGACGCCGCCGGGGCCGGATCCGGCGAACGGCAAATGCAGCAGCAAATCCCTGACGATGTCGACGGCCTCATCACCGGCAATCCCGCCGCTGGAGAGAAACTCGAAGGTCGTTGGGGGGTTGGTCCCGTCGTCGATGACAAACGTGTCGCCATCACCAATACCGCCGAAGCCGGCGCCCGCCGACGTGACCCGCAGCGTATGGTTGTCGGCGATGTTGATCGTCTTCTGCGAACTCGCGTCGATCGCGCCGTTGTCGTCGAACTCGAACCGGACCGTTGTCGAACTGTCCGGATTGGTGATCATCAGCGAATCGCCGTCCACGATGCCGGCAGCCTGCCCGGCCAGGGCCAGCAGTGAATTGCTCACGTCGACGGTGTGATTCTGCTCGGCGCCAAGGTGTACGACGCCGTCACCGAGATAGCTGGGACTGAGCCCCAGCCCGGCGCTCTCCAGGGCCGAAACTGTCCGCAGCGCCAGCGTATCCTGTGAGGAGCTGATGGTAATGGGAACTCGACCCGGTGTGACAAACAGGTCGTTGTCAAACTCGAATTGCACCGTTGTCGTTCCGTCGTCGATGACAAAGAACTGGCCGTCGCCAATGGCGCCCGCAGGAATCTCGATCGTCAGTTGTTCGGGAAGCTGTGCCACGAACCCGCTGTCGAATTCGTAAGTAAACTCGGTCACACCATCCTTTACGCCGAACGTATCGCCATCGGAGAACTTGGTGGCATCGGGCACGACAATGGCCTGCTTGAGGAACCCGTCGTCGTCGAATTCGAAGGTGACCGTCTGGTTTTCATCCGTTAGTGTGAAAGTTTCAGTGTCGTCGATGCCCGCACCGTTGGGACTCGCCAGCGTGAAGCCGGAATCGAACTCCAGGTTGCTGGTCACGAAGGTGTCACCGTTCTGAACCGCGACGATTTGCTGATCGCGCAGCTCGGCGCCGGGAATGGCGCGCAGT
This sequence comes from Planctomycetota bacterium, assembly GCA_002686265.1. Lineage (GTDB taxonomy): Bacteria > Planctomycetota > UBA1135 > UBA1135. The sequence continues at coordinate 16,254 of NZBA01000062.1, read as the reverse complement.
TCTTCACCGACCGTTTCGATGTTGCCCAGGTCAATGGCACCAGCCGAACTGAATTCGTACCGTAACTTGAGATTCTTCTGTCCCGCGAAGCGGCCCAGAGGAACCCGCGCCTGCCGCCACTGGGTGCTGCCGCCCGGAGCATCAAACAACCGCTGAACACATGGCTCGCCCTGCGTCGACGGGAACTCGCATTCCAGTGTTTGGGTGAGGCCGAGCGGTTCGGATCCCAAACCCGTAGCGAATCGCTCGTGATCCTGGTTGATATCGAATTCGTCGATAAAGAGCAGGTCGAAGGCCAGGTTATTGGTGGCGACTAACGTGTTCTCGCCATCCTCGTTGACGACATACACACGCAGCGAGTCGCGCATCGGAACAGCGGGGTAGGGGAATGGATTGTGTTCCGCTTCTTCGGTCTGCAGGTGGTAATTGAAGTACAGCACCGGTTGGTCAGCGGCCGTGTAGCCTTCCAGACTGAAAGCGTTGCTCTCCAGCGTGCCGTGCGCGCCACCCGGGAAGTTATAGTCGTACAACAGGGCATCGTAACCGTCGCCGCCGATGCCGTTGCTGGATTTGTTGCCAGCGCCGCTTTGCTTGTTGTTAAAGGCAAAGCTGGTGCTGCCCGGCGTCGTGATGTTCGGTTGACCACTGAACGAACCAGGGACCCCGTGACCCGCCGTGGTGCCGAGGCGGCCGGTCGTGTCCCAGAGGTTTTCATCAAGCGTACTGAACGCCAACCCGTTGACCTGGCCTGTCTGGATGGAGCCACCATGTGAGGGTGAGGCGATCGCGATCGTCTTGGCACCGTTCTCGAAGATCGGCTGCATCTGGCCTAACGTATCGATGGCAAACAGCTTGGCCCTGCCACTGGAACTGAAGCCACCCTCGGTAATGCCGAACAACAGGCTGCTGTAGCGCCCACCCTCGGCATTCGGCGGACCCGTGGCCAGACCGGCGATCCCGCTGCCGCCGAAGAAACCACCGCCGCTGACGATGTCGAGCCCATTGGAGGGGTCGAGCAAATCGGCGGCTGACTCGCGAACGTAGGTCGCAATGTTCGCGCTAAACCCAAAGCCACCACCGCCAAATTGTTCTACCTCATACAGTCCACCGAATTCGGAAATGCCGTACAATTGACCGTTCACCGTGTCAATTCCGGTGATGTTTCCGCCGGGTCCAAAGCCGTCGATAAGGATATCCTCTTGGAATCCCAGCAAGCCGCCACCGTCGCCGTCCACCGTTGAACCGGTGATATCCAGGAATGCCCCCGCGGGGTCAGTCAGTCGAATCTCTAAGCGCGACGTGTCCACGGCACTGAAACCGAGGTGTTCGATCACTTCGAAGGCAGCGAACTCGGGGATCGTCTGGGCGGCCTGGTTCCAGGCGGCTGCGAGACCCGAAACGACCTCGGCGTCCTGACCGAATAACAAAACTGAATTCGGATCCGCTGTGTAGCTGACACTTCGCCCGTCAACTGTCAACGTAAACGTGTCACCAGGGCCCACAAACTGCGGCGTTACCTTAGTGTACGTAAGAACCTCGCCGACCGGGATCTTCTGTGTACCGATGTCTAACAGGAGTGCACCGCCCGACCGGTTGTTGTTGGTCGGAATGATCTGACCGTTGTCGATGTCGAATCGGAAGAGGGCATTTTCCAGAAACTCCGGACCGCCCGGATTGAAGAGGGCATCGCCGCGCGAACCAACGAACACACCATCGGATATTGCGTTGATGATGAACCCGGCACCGCCCGCGCCCGTGCCCCGAACTGGGTTACCCCCCGCGTCCGCGATGTAAGTCTGAATTTCGGTCGTGCCGGTGCTGCCGGCCTGTGAGCCCGTGGCCGTGTCGATGTGTATGTAGTCATCCGTGTCGCCGTCCTGGTCGCGGCCCATTACGTTGGCAACGGAAAACCCAAATAAACGACCGTCCTGACGCATGTAGACGTCGCCCACCGGCAACGTCCCCGAGCCGGGCGTTGTCTCGACTACGCCCGTGAACGGGTTCACCTGGCGGATCGTGTTATTCGTCTGAAAGAGCAGGCCGATATCCTGGCTGACGAACAACTTTACATCCGCCAGGTTGAAAGGTGTGGCGCTGGTGTCGTCGAACAACACCGGTAACAGATCGGTGCCGTTGGAGAAATCCCGATTGGTGAGATCCACGCGGTCCTCGGCAATTCGCTGGACCCCAGCAATCGGCTCGAGCCGCACATTCAGGTCGGTTGGGTTCTCGTCATAAAACTGGTCCAACACGGCCGGCACCTTGCTGTCCGACGTGACGACGGCAAAATAGCGAATGTTCGCGTCCGACGTGTCGAGAATGCTGGGATCGTCGTTCAGCGTGTTTACATTCTCTGGCAGATAGACGGGCCCGATAAAAGGGTCCTGGTTGCCAAATGTCGAGCGTCCTAGGTCGTCCAGGTCGGCGCCTTCTAATGGTCCGGACTGGTCTTCGGTGACGCTCGAGTCACGACCTGCCAGAATCAGGTGACGCTCGATCGAACCGCCCCCCATCAGTCGCTCTTCAAAGACCCACAGCGACGTATCGCCGCGGCCGATACCGTCGGCGTAGTCGATGTCGAACGTCGTACTAACGAAGTTGCCGTAGGGATGCTCGACCGAATCGTAGATCGCATCGAACTCGTACCAGTCGATGTCGTGAGCCGTTTGTCCGGTTAGCCGGCGGCCACCGACAAGCGTTCTTCCGTAATTTTGCACGCGTGTCGGGAACGGCGCCGGATCGATGGTACCCGAAACGGAAGTCGTGCCTAGGTCGGCGTTGACGATGTTGCCGATCCGATCCGCCGTGCCAAACGTCTCGTTCGTTCCCAGGCCGACGAGATCGGTCGTCTCCTCGACGACCTCGCCCAGCAACTGCGAATGCCCGGGAGCGCCGAACACTTCGACGCCGTTGGTGGCAAAGCGGATATCGGCGTAGCGGATTGTCGAACCGGGAATCTCATCCAGTTCGCCGAGCCGAACTTGCAGTTGATAACCGCCGTCGGTCAAGCCGCCCAGCAAGTTGGTGTCGAGCGTTCCGCCGTCGCTGCTGCTGCGCACCCGCAGATGATAAATTGACGGTGTGCCTGCCGCACCCGGAAGCACGATCCTCATGCCGGCGTCGAGCGGATTGGTCGACCAGCGGTCTTTGGAGATGAACGGCGACTTGTCCAATTCCGCGGCGAACGTCTGGCCGTCGAAGACTTGCGGCCCAGCGGCAAGTCCCTCGTCGTACGAATTATCAGAGCGGGCGATCATCGTGCCGTTGGAATTGATCAACTCGACCACGGAGTCCAGCGACGAGTTGGAGCGATCGACGTCGACCCAGACCTCGCTCACCCCCTCGGCGAGAAAACTGTAGACGTCGACGTCGGCAGCCGTGTTCAAGAAACCGTGTACGTCGAAGCCCAGGCGGAGGTTTTCGTCACCGGACTTTTCGTGCGGAGCCAGGTTGCCGAGAAACTGGCCCTGGTCGGGCGTAGCGTTGGTCCCCGGCGAAGTGACGTCGGAGGCTTCCTGCTCGATCACGACATCGACGTTGCGACCGCCGCTGAACTGATCGAATTTGATGCTCCGCCAGTTGCCAGGACTCGGCCGACCACCTCGATTGTCTGTGTTGGTTTGCGGCAAGCCGTTGGGCGTAAATCCCGCGCCGACCGAGTCGTCGGCCAGCGAGGTCATGATGACGGCAAAACCGGGTTGTCCGATGATCTGGATCGCGCCGCCAATCCGATCGTCGATGTCCAGCGGACGCCCCGTCGCCGTCAGGCCAGCTGAAGATCCCGATAGCTTCACCACCAGGCTCTCAGTCGGGCTGCTTTCCAGCCGCAGTCCGCCGAAGGTGTTGAAATCGGTCACGATGATCTCGTCAAACACGACGTGGGCAATGTCCGTGTCGTCCCACACACTTTCCGTGGTCGTCAGGCCACCACGCATGGTCATGCCGTTGACCTCGTTGTTGTCGAGCAGGTTGCCACGAATCAACGGTCCCTGGTTGTTGCGATACTGTTCGATCAGGTCGATCTCACCGGTCGTGCGACCATAATCACGTAACATTCGATGGGTTAACGTGTTGACGCTGGTGTTGATGGCGGCGATTTGCGTCGAGCCGATCGTATCGGTGTGATTGCGGATTATATTGTCGACGATCACCGGTTGAGCGCCGCGGACAAAGATCGCACCTGGCGCGTTGAAGCCTCTGCCAAAACGGAAGGCGGGAGCCGAACCGCCAACTCCCGAGGCGTTATTTTCGATCACGCTGTTGGTGACGCGAGTTTCGGACTGGTGAATCTCGATGGCATTGAAGCTCGCGAAATCACCCTCGACGCGGTTGATGCCGCCGGCATAGGTGATCAACGCATGATCGATGCTGCCACGGCTGATATGGCCGAGAAATACTCCGCCCCAGTCGCCGGGCGAGGGCTGGTCTTCGGCGTCGCCGTCGGCGTCGTCGTTGTTGGTATCGAAGCTACCGCTGCCGCCGAAGCGGTCGTCCAGTCGCGACGTGAAGATAATCTCCTGGCCTTCCCTGCCCTCGGCAATGAACTGAGCCCCAATGTCCGCTTGAATGTGTGCGCCTTCCAACTTGACAATCGTTCCCGGATCGATCGCCAGCCGGGCGTCGTAGCGCGCCCGCCGCAGTCGCCCGGGCTCGTTGCCAAAGAAGTCCAGTTGGCCGATGTCCAGGAAGAACGTCTGGTTTTCGGCCAGCTCCGTCACCAGCGTGTACGGCTCAGCGCCGCTCGGCTCGCTACGATAGATCCGCCGATTGAAGCCCGGTTCCACCGGGATCCCGCTCATTTGAATCGAGCGACCCGCCTGGCTCGTTAGGATTGCCGTCGACGAAACGGGCGACGGCAGACTCTCTTCGCCCAGAGCGTTCACGAAAGAAATGCGATAGTTGTACGAGCCGATGCCCAACGCTCCATTTGGTTCGTTAATCATGCTCAGCGGGAACAACGCCAACTGCGAAGAATTTGGAGTCAGCGTGACTGGGGTCCCCGCGTCGGTGAACAAAAGGGATGATTCGTCGAGGTCGGCCACGAATTGGAAGGGACCCTGACCGTCCGAGCCGCTGCGGTAGAGACGCCGCGTGTGGCCCGCCAGAACGGGCAAACTGCCGAGTTGGAGAGATCTCAGTCCGCCCAGGCCAGTCAAGGTGGCCAGCGGAGAAGCGTCGGATCGCACACCCTCGTGTCCCAGCGCGTCTACGAAGCTGAACTGGTACCGATAGCCGCCCGACGGCAGCGTCCCGCCGAACAGCGGCGTGGCGACCAGACCGGCCACGGCCGGTACCTTCAACAGACCGCCATCCAACGACCCGTCGTCGATAAACGAAGTCAGCGTGCCGTCGAGTTGTGCTACGAGTTGGTAAATTCCGTTACTGTCCGAGTCGCTGCGGTACAAGCGACGGGCCACAAAGCCGCTGGGCGCGGTGGGTAGATTCCGCAATCGGACCCGTCCTTCCTCGGGGCCACCGCCAACCATCACCGACGCCGTCGCCACCGAAGGCAATGTCTCGTTGTTGCTGGCATCGACATAGGTCAGCTTGTAGTTGTACTTGCCCGTTGGCAGCGTGCCGCCGCCAAACAGATCGAACACGATCAGATTCACCGCGGGCGCAGTCTCTTCGAGATTCGCGCCGCCGGGAGTACCGGCCACCACCAGGTTTTCCGCCACAACGTGGACAATGTCGGTATCGTCAAACCGCCCCGGCACAGTCAGTTCCTTGAGCAGACTACCGGCCGGCGTGCCGATCCGTACAAACAGGGCGTTGTTCGAATTGTTCCCCAGCACGTTGCCGTGAATCTCCGGGCCAACTCGATCGTAGTCCGACGTAAACGAGCCGAACAGCTGCGTTGCCGGGGCGTGGAAATTGGTTTCCTCGAAACTGTTTGGATCGGCCGAGATTGCTGCGTCGGCACTCAGCGTGATCGTGTTGAAAGTGAGTGTGGGACGCGATTCCGTGACGTGAATTGGATTGGCGATCTGCAGGATGCCGTCGATGACCACGTTGCCGCCACCGTACTGCATATCCGCGTGGTTCACGTAGTTCAGGAAGATGCCCTGACGGTCGTAGCTGAAGCGGCCCAGGCTGCGATCGACGTCCTCGCGGAACACGATGCCACCCCAGTCGCCCGGCTGCGGCGTGGTGGGAACCGTGCTGGTGTCGACACCGACTGTTTCATCGTTGTACGACGTAAACAACACACTCTGCTCCGGCGTACCGAGCACCTGCAGCGCGCCCGCGCTGCGATCGACCGAGGCCGTCGAACTGCCGACTCCGATCCGCGCTTGACGCAATTTGAAAATGGCCCCGGCGTCGATCATCACGGTTACGCCCTGAGGCACGCTCATCGTCGCCCCGTCCTCGCGGACCGAGTTGAGCGGCCCACCAAAGCCAAACTCATACGCAAACGCGTCGTTGATCGTTGTCACTTCACCATCAATTCCGCCGTTGCCGAAGATCCGCACGATGTCGTCCGGATGCGTGTTGCCAAAGGCGTTGACCTTGGTGCTGTTGGCGATATTTGTGAAGGGGCTGTCGAGCGTCCCAATGGCCGTGGTCGCCGGTGCCGTCTTGTCGATAAAGATGGTTTTGCCTTCAATATCGATGCCCACCACATCCACGCCGAGCGTGACGTTCCGCTCGCCAACCAATGTGACGATCACGCGGTTGGGATCCGAGTCGTCGTCCGTCGCCGTGACGCCGATCCCCGCGTTGGTAATCGCAGTCGCCAGAGCGTCGGCAATGTCGCCTTGTGTCCCACTCAGCGCGAACGTCACGGGCACACGCCCTGATCCGGCCAGCCCAGTGGTGGTAAACTCGAATACCGTGGCAACATTCTGATTGTTGACGATCGTAAGCGTCTGTCCGTGCTGAAACGTCTGACCATTGCCGGTAATCTGCAGGACACGATCCAGCGACTGGGTGCGGAACCAGAAGTTGTAGACGCCGCCGGCGATGCCATCTGCGTCGCCGTCGAGAGCCGTTCCCGAGGTGTCGACGATGCTCTCGTCCGCAGCGGGACGGAAATCGAACCGCAGTTCGTACTGGCCTTCGCTGGTCCCGCCGATACCGGTGTCTTCGGTGCGAGGGTCATACTGATCGTTGCCGCTGGCACTGACGCCGACAAAGTACCTGCCGCCGCCCAAGTTCAGCTTGATGAACGAATCTTCGCTGTAGTAGTCGTCGTTCTGGGCGATCAGCTCGCGCTGCGGCAGCCCGGTGTGCAGGTCGGGAATCGGGTTTCCGGAAGAGTCCTGAACCTCCTGGTAAAGACGCAATACGGTGTCCAGCTGGCTGGTGTTGGCCAGCCGCTCGGCGAACGTCTCTACGGTGAAGAGACCATTTTCGCCTTGCGGGATAGCAAACTCGTAGACGTCGATGTCGCGACCGTCGGGCCGGTACAAGTACTGACCGTCGACGATATCCGCATCGCCCGGGAAAACCGGTTCAGGTTGAGTCACGTTCGGCACCAACAGTCCTGGCGCCGTGATGGGTCTGCTGTCCTCCAGGTCGCCTTGGATCGTTAGCGCCGCCAGGTTGTTCGTGAATCCAAAGCCCAGCACCAGGCCGATGCCGGACATGGCGGTTTGAAACCACGAGAGCGTCCCGGGGTCATTGCTCTGTTCGCCAAACGCATCGGACCAGGTCTGCGCGGCGTTGAGAATTACCAAGCCGTGTCGGAAGTCGCCGGACGAGATAACGTCTGAGCCGTTGACGCCCAGCGTGTCGTTAGGATTGATGGCGCGAGGATCGCCCGTCGCCACGGTGATGCCCTGCGTGTCGGTCTCCGTGAAACGGATGCCGATGTAGCGGCTGTACAGCTCGAAGATTTCCCGGGACCGTTGCTTTTGAGCTTCTGTAATCGCATTCTGCAATCCGGTACCCAAGGGGTCCGAGCCATAGTCGTCGCGGAAGTTGTAGAACACCTCCGTGATGCCGTCGAAGCGATCCGCCGTCTGCGTCGTGTGCGTATCGAACGGGTAATTCAGGTCGCGATGTCCCGGTTCGTCGGCGTCGCCGGGGAAATCCAACGGTAAGGGCTGCGTCTCGATGCGCGATGCAATGATCTGGCTGGTGTTGGCGGCCAGGTCGCCCACAATGTTGTTGGCCGTGACAAAACTCGAGCCCGGATCGACGGTCACCGCCACTTGTAGCGGTGGAGCAGGTGACAACTCGGCCGTGCCGATGCGGAGCCGATAAGTGCCCGGCTCGGACAACTCGGGTATCGCGTCGTCAAACGTAAGCACGGCCTTGTTGGCGACAGGATCGTAGTCCACATGTATTGGATTGTGAACGTTCTGGTCGTCTTCCTGGCTGGGATCCGTACCACCCGTATTGCGAGCCGTGTCGTTAGTGAAGATCAAGCGGTAGAACTTTGGGGCCGTTGCCGAAGACATCTTCAACTCGTCGTCGTTGAAATAGACGATGATCTGGTCGCGGGCCTGGGATAATTGACCGCGACGGATGTCTAACGACGGACTCGAACCACCGGTTAGCAGAGAACCGTCTCCGGTCAACGTTGCTTGTGCGCCGGCGAAGTGGCCTTGAAACGCCACTTTCCAAGGACCACCAGGGTCTTCAGTCACGACAACGTTTTGACCGTCGGCGCCACCCACGGTGGACAATGCCTGCAAGGCGTCCTCGACATCCTGGGGTGTGGCGTTGAATTGCAGAGGCGTGGTAGTTGCGCCGTCAAACGTCAAGGTAAACGTCCCGCCTGTCGGGCCTCCTAGCAAGTCGACCTCGCTGACGCGACTCACCGGCTGTGGCACTACGGCCGTGATTTGAGCTCCCAGTTGCAAGTCAAAATCAATCGTGTCACTATCTGTCGATGTGTCTCGTGGCTCAAACAAAGCGCCGTTCAGACTGCGCAAACCAGTGATGCCAAGAACCTGATCGTCAATTCCGAAAATCTCAATTCGATAGGTATCATCCGGTAACGTCTGGGCGAAGCGAGCGACGACGATGGTTGGATTCGATGGATCGAGAAAACCCAAAAAACCAGGTGTCATCACGACGTCGTTGGTATCGCCAAACGCGTCGTCCATTCCAGCTCGCGTGAATCGAATGCCATCAAACGTGCTCTCGTCCAGGTTTGCACCGCCGTTGAACCGCAGTGTAAGCTCGCGCGGTGCGACTCCCAGAATGTTGTCAAAACCGGGGTCAGTGACGGTCTCGAAATCGAAAATGTCACCGTCATTTGGGTTCGCGCTGATCAGCTGAGGCCCCTGTAGGGCCACCCCGCTAGCTCCGAGAGCCGGAAACTCAAACGAAGCAATCTGCGTCGCCCATCGGCCACCACTGGGAATGTACTCCTGTGTATACCAGAACGATCGATCGTTAACCGGATCGACACTCATCGCGCTGTAGTCGCCCCAGCGGGACGAGAAAGTCTGCACACCGCTGCCGTCGATGATCGTGTGCTCGCCCTGGGGCATCGTCCCCAACGGATCGGACGCTCGTCTACCCGTGTAACGTATGCTGGGGAAAGTCGTTGAGCTGGTGATCGAGTATCCCAATGCAATGTCGCCGTCGACATTCATGGCCGCGCTGGCCATCCAGCGATCTTCCGTATCCGGGGCGTGGGTTCCATCCTGAAAGAGTGACCACGCCCCCCCCGGTGCCTTCCGTAATTCAAACCAGTGGATCCCCGCATGATCCGTATCAACGTCTTCCGTGAAACTACCAACCAGAGTCTCGTGCGTGCCGAAATTGCGATATTGCGCACGATAATTAATGTAGTGAGGCAGGGCGTCAAGACTGTTGGGGACACCCGGCTGGTCGAGGCAAGAACGACTGAAATTGCACAGATTGTAGTCGAAGTCCGCAATTCCAACGGTCGCAGCCAAGGTATAGGTCGAGTTGGCGGGCGTGACAAAGTCCGGCGCGAACTCCCAAACTTCGACGAAGTCTTGAGCCGGATCGGCGCCACTCGGGTTCGTGATCTCGTCGTCTAGCTGGCGGATGAACAACCCTGGTGATCCGGCGGGTGCCGCTGGACCATCCAGGTCGGCCGGCATGATGTGGTTGCGCTGCCAACCGGCACGATCAGGCGTTGACTGCCGAATCGCTGCTATCGTGCCGCTCGGCCCATTAACCATACGTTGCCGATCAAGCGCATAGACCGGGTTGTCGCTCTCGTTCGTGCCGATGAAGTAGGCATCCTCCCAGACTGCAAACTTCAAATAGTCAGGAAAGTTTGGCGCCGAAATCTCGTAGGCAAACCAACTGCCAGCCGTGGGATCCGGTGTCTGTGAAATGTAGACACACATCGAGTTGCTACCACCCGGTGGCGTAAACTCGCTGACCAGCCAACGATCTGCCAAATGGTCATACAACACAATTGGATCACCCGCCCCGTTCGCACAGTTGCTGCCCGCCACGGCAAGTGTGTCGGTGTTTTGAGACGCCTGCAGGACATTGCCCTGCTTGTCGTAAATCTCAAATGTCGATCCGCCAGGGGCGTTCACCATCTGGATGTAATGATTCGGACCAACATCGCCCACCGTATCCGGCGGCGCCAGCAAGACCGTCGTTGCTTGACCGGGGAAATTTACCGTCGGAGTATCGAACGCCAGGAGAACCCTTGCTTCAAGCGGCTCAACGCGCATCTTGCGAGTCTGCCGTTTGAGGCGAAGACGGCGCCTAAATCGTCGCCAGAGTGACTCTCGTCGCATGGCCATATAAAATACCCTCTATCTGGGTGGGCTGGAGCGCCGTTGGAAAAGCGCATGCCAGCTACTCATGAGCAGCAGACCTGGTCCTACACCCGTCTTTGGACGGGCAAAACAGGCCGCTGATTCGCCGTAAGTTCAGTTATATCTTTCAGTTTCTACGCATTCTATCGATTATAATTGGGCGCGAATCCTTTGCAAGAAATCTGAGAGGCAACCACCTCATTTACGCAGTCATCCCACACTTCCAGCGATTCGGACGCCGAAACCTCCCCAGATCGCGCCAGACAGCACGACCCGAATGACTCGCTCGAAAGAGGGGGTGGTTTAACTGGCTTTGTCGCAATCTCACAGGTTGTCGTGTCCGAGCAGATCCTCCTCCCAAGCCTTGCCAACGTCGGCAGCCAAATCATCGGTGGCCAAGTCATCAGTGGCCAAGTCGTCCAGCACCGACTCCAGCTGTCTATCAACGGATTGAATCGAGAACTCGGTGGCTCGTTTTGCGGCAAATGCCAGCGGTGTCGCCTCATGGCCGAACAGGGCATCCACGGCTGGTGCGTGATCATGGGAAACCGCACCGGAGCCTGTTTGGTGGGGCAGATTCGTCATTCCACCGGCTGCCATGCCCGGCAGGAAGAGAATCGGTGCTTCGCCTTCCGCATCGAACGGACTTTGACTGAACTCGCCTTCGCCATTTTGGCCTAGCGAGTTGAAATAGTTGATCAAGACCAGAACGTCATTGGCGGTCACCAGGTCATCGCCGTTGACATCGCGGAAGGGCGGCCCAACGGCACCTTCTGGAACGGGTCCCGGACCGACGTCGTTGAGGTAGTTGATGACGATCAGCACGTCCTGCGGCGAAACGGTTCCATCCGCGTTGACGTCGAACCGGTTGAACGGATTCTGCCAGTTGTGGATATTCTCCACGGCGATCGTGACGGTAGCCCGCGCACGGACACCACTGCCGTCGACCGCGTCGTATTGGAAGGTGTCGTCACCGAAGAAGCCAGGATCTGGTGTATAAGTGAATGATCCGTCGCCGGCTAACTGCAACGAGCCATTGTTCGGTCCGGTGCCTGCGACATGCTCGGCGGTCAGTTGTTCTCCGTCCACATCGAGATCGTTTGCCAGCACGCCGTCCTCTGCGGAGACCGTCAGCGAACTCTCCTGATCAACCATGTAGTTATCCGAGGTCGCCACGGGATCGTCGTTTACCGGTGTGACAACGATCGTCACCGTAGCGAGGTCCGAACTGATCGATCCGTCTTTGGCCCGATAGGTGAAGCTATCCACACCGCTGAAATCGGGGTTAGGCGTATAGGTAAAGCCGCCCGCGGCGCTGAGTGAGACCTGTCCGTTTACAGGCGAGGTAATCCGTTCGGCTGTCAGCGGGCTGCCTTCAGGATCGGAGTCGCCCGTATCGGGGTTGTTAAGCACGCCGTCAGTGGAGGAAACAACCAGACGCCCATCTTCTGCGACGGAATACGTGTCGTTGCGAGCGATCGGCGCGTCGTTACGACCATCCACGGTGATCGTGACAACGGCCTGGTTGGACTGCGACTTCGTATCAGACACTCGATAGGTAAATGTATCTTCCAACGACTGGCCAAACGGCAACGCCTGAACGGAGGCGATGTTCGTTGGATCGTACGTGAAGGTGCCATCCGTGTTGACGGTGACCGGAGCTCCCAAGGCGGACGTCACATCAAACGTAACGACCGTAATGGTGTCACCATCATCCACGTCAATATCATTCTCGATCACACCTTGGCCGGAGACAATCAGCTTCGAGTCTTCGTCGGTGCGATAGGAATCGTCCGTCGCGATGGGTGCGTCATTTTCGCCCTGGACGGTGATGGTGGCGGTGGCCGTCGCAACACCTCCCTTCATATCACTGATCGTGTAGGTAAAGGTATCGCTCGCGTTTTGAATCGACGAGAGAGCCTGCAATCCCGCAACTCCTCTGGGATCATATTGAAAACTCCCATCTCGATTGACCACGATCGCGGCACCACGTGCGCTGACACTACCAAACGCGTTAGCGAAGATTGCGTCGCCATCGACATCGTTGTCGTTCGCCAACAAACCGGCGGCGGCAACAGCCAGAACGGTGTCTTCATTCGTCGAGAATGAAACGTCTCGCGCGACGGGCGCGTCGTTTACTCCTGAAACCGTGATCACCACGGTGACAGGACTGGACCGATCGAATCCGTCGAAGGCTTCATAGACGAAGGAATCGGCAACGGTGGCATCAGCGGGTAGGGCATTCAGCGTCGGCGACGTGGTGGGATCATAGTCAAACCCACCATTTGTGTTGAGTGTCAACCGCGCCCCCGAAGGCAGTTGAATGTTCGATCCAACGTCGGAATGCACACCGTTGACGCTGAATACGGTCAGGATGTCACCTTCGTCATCGCGGTCATTCGCCAACACACCGAGTGCCGGCACAGAAAGTTGGTGATCTTCAGTCGTCGTATAGCCGTCTCCGAACGCGACGGGCTTGTCATTCACACCCGACACCGTCACGGATACGGTCGCCGTTGCCCTGACGCCAAGCCCGTCAGTGATTTCATAGGTGAAAGTGTCGGGCGTGGTCAAGTTAGCGGCCAGCGCTTGCAAGGTCACCGAATCTCGAGGATCGTAAACGAACTCACCGCCGGCGTTGACGCTGATCGCCGCCCCCTTGTCGCTCCGAGAATCGAAACGGATCAACGACAGCGTGTCCGTGTCGCCCAAGTCGGCATCCGTATCATTGTCCAGTGCATTGATCGTGAACGCATGGTCTTCGTCTCGTGGGGTGTTGTTAGCGTTGGCATCGTCATCATTGGCCACCGGGGCATCGTTGACGCCGGTCACCGTAATGGACACCACACCATCGGTGCGCACACCGTTGACGTCGATGACCGTGTACGGGAAAGTGTCCGTCGTCGGCTCGCCCTGGCGTAACGCCTGCAGAGGCGTTGCGTCCAGCGGATCGTAGCTGTAGCTACCATCGGCGAACACTTCCACCGACGCTTCCTTGGTACTTAGGCGGGTGGCAGGCTCAGCCACCAGGCCGTTTGTTTCACCAGCATCCGGATCGCTATCGTTGGTCAAGACACCTCTGGCACCAACAGCGAGCAATTGGTCTTCGGTTGTCGCACCGAAATCTGGACGAGCGACAGGCGCGTCATTCAAACCCGAAACGGAAATCGTCACGGTTTCGGTAACACGTACACCCTGGGAATCTTCGACAGTGACGCGGAACGTGTCCTCTTCCGTCGGGGATGTGGTCTTCAAGGCCTGCAGCGTCGCTGATCCACGCGGATCATACGTGTATCCACCACCTGGATTAACGGCGACGGCCGCACCCAAAACACTGAGCACGTCGAAACCAACGACCGTCAGCGTGTCGTTGAGGTCAAGATCGGAGTCGTTTTCCAACACGCCTTCCGTATCGGGAACCACCCGTTCTGCGTCCTCGGTAGTGAAACTCACATCGTCATTAGTGACAGGTATGTCGTTCACGCCGGTCACCGTGACCGTAATCGTAGCGTCACTGCTGAGGGCATCTCCCAATCCTGTCTGATCGTCTGCATGGTAGCCAATTGCGACCTGGCAGGATTCGCCCACCGCCAAACCGTGGAAATTGTCTTGTGGATCGAACGTAAACGACCCATTCATGTTGTTGGTAAAGTTGTCGGTAAGATTGACGCTCGTCAAGTTCACGTCACACACACCAACTACGGTCGTGGCCGGCGCACCCAATTCAAATTCCAGAGCATTTCCGTCGGCGTCGCTACCGTCAAACAGATCGGTGGTGATCGGTCCATCTTCGGTCGTCGTGATGCCGATGTCCTGAACTTCCGGCCGGTCGTTCACGCCAGTTACCGTGACGGTGACAATGGCGACATTACTATTGCTCAGGCTCGGATCGGTGGCCCGATAGCTAAATGTGACGTCGCGGGTTTCCCCTTCCTCAAGATCCTGAAAATCATTGCCGGGATTGAAGGTAAATGAATTGTCGCCGGGCGTGCCGCTGACGGCGACCGATCCTTCGGCGGGCTGGGTGGACAAGAGGTCATAGACCAACTGAGCAGTATCGTTCATGTCGATATCCGTGGCGTCGAACTTCCCCTGAATCGCCGGACCATCTTCCATAACCGGATCGCCCGATACTTCTCCGACGGTCGTGTGGACGTCGTTGGCCGTTGGGTTGTCATTCACGCCCGTCACCGTAATCGAAACGGTTGCTTCGTTCGATTCGAGGTTCCCCGCGCCATTGTCCTGGAGCTTATAACGGAATTTGTCGATGGTGCTGTCAGTAACACCAAGTTGTTGCAAGAGGGGCGAACTGGTTGGGTCGTACGTAAACGTCCCGTTGGCGTTGACGACAACCACAGCGCCCAGGTCACTGGCGACGGTCAAGGTCGCACCAACGATCGGCGTGGTTTGTGCCTCGACCACTGACAACGTTTGTGCCGGAATATCGACGTCGGTATCGTTCTGGCGGACTCCGAGGCCGGAAACGGTCAGTGTGGCATCTTCGCTGGTGGTGTAGTTATCGTCGTTTGCAACGGGGGCGTCATTGAGGTCGGTCACCGTAATCGCTGCCGTAGCGGTGGCCGTGCTGTACGGCTGAGTACCGCCGTTGGCAACGACGGACACTTTCGTGCCCTGTTGGCCAGCTGTCGTGCCGGACTGGTCCCAAGCACGGAATCGGATTGTGGCGGTTTCGCCATTGTCCGTGTCGGGAACATAGCGAACTCGGTCTACCGCTCGCAGCAGCAGTGCGGAGTTGGTGGAAACCGTTCCCACTGGCAGATAATTCGTGTTGCCGTCGAGCAAGTACTCCCATGTCCCCGCCCCCGTCAGACCGCTGATCGCGATGCCTTCAACGAGCCCCGTTGGGTCGTCGACATCCGTGATCGGGTTGCCAGCCAAACTGGCCAAGATCGTCGTGATGTCGGCACCGTTGTTGTCGACGTCGTCTTCCGTTATCGTCGGCAGTACCAACGTGGCCGACGTGTCCAAGACGGGGGCATCGTTTACGCCCGTGACGGTAATCGAGGCCACCTCTTCGTTCGCACTGAAGGCTGTCTCACCGCCGTTGACGTCCGAGTTGCCTGTACCGCCCGGCACGCCGCTGGTCTGATCCCAAGCGCGGAACGTGATCGTGGCAATTTCACCTTGTTCCTGATCCGGGACAAACCGAATCCAGTCGGTTGCTCGCAGCAATCGCGCAGCCGTACCGTTGACCGTACCCACGTCGACGAAGTTCGTGCCGCCATCGATCGAATACTGCCAAGTGCCATTTCCGATCTTTGCGCTGACCGCAATCCCTTCAACGGCTCCGGTATCCTCGTCCGTGACGGCATTTTCAGGATTGGCGGGAATCGGATCCAGGAGAGTCGCGACGGAGATTCCCTGATTGGAAATGTTGTCTTCCGTGATCGTCGGCAGCGTAAAGGTCAAGCCAGTATCCAGGACCGGTGCATCGTTGGCATCGGTCACAGTGACAGAGATCGTCTGCATGTCCATGCCGCCGTTGCCGTCGTTGACCATGACCTTCACTTCGTACACGCCGTTTATG
>NZBA01000061.1 GCA_002686265.1 Planctomycetota bacterium | reverse complement strand
TTCCCCGGCGCCTCCGGCGGCTCGGGCAGCTTCACCATCACGGTCGAAGATGCGCCCGTGATTCCCTGCGTAGCGGCGGACGACGGCGGCTCAGAGAACGCTCTGGGCCTGAGCGCCGGCGGTACGATCGCGATGCTGCACCACACCGACTGCGACGTGGTAGACACGGTGCACGCCGCGTACGGTAGCGCGGCCTTCCCCGGTACGGCCTCCGACGGCCGGGCCGCGGACATCTACGTCTGGGCCGACTCGGACGGGGACATCGACCCCGGCACGGGTCTCGCCCTGTTGGCTTCCGTCTCGGCGGTCACCACCAACGCCAACACCGACATCCTCAACTGCTACACCATCGCCGGTGGAGCGGTCACGGCCGGTGACGGCTGGATCGGTGCGGCTATCGAGAACCCGGCCGGCGAGTTCCCCTGCCCGCTGGACATGGACAACCCCTGGGACGGTGCCTGGATCGGCGGCGACACGACCGGGAACCTCGATCCCAACAACCTGGGCGCGGGTGACGTGGGCCTGATCCCCATGAACTTCATCGTCCCCTCGGCGTTCCTGCTGCGGGCCAATGAGGGAGCGTGCCCGATCGTCTGCGAGCTCTCGGACTCCGGTCCCGGTGATGCCTTCTGCTGTGGTCTCGGCTGCCCCTGCAGCAACGACGACAACACGGCGGGCTGCGCCAACTCCGGCGGTGCCGGCGGCACGCTAGGCTCCGGCGGCTCCACGGGTGTATTGGCCGACGACCTGGAGATGCACGCCAGCGGCCTGATGCTCGGCCAGCCGGTCCAGCTGTTCTCGGCGCGTGACGCCCTCAACGGCGGCGCGGGCTTCCCGTTCATCGACGGGTTGCGCTGCACCGGGGTCGAGCTGATCCGCCATGACATCAAGCTGGCGGACGCCACGGGCGCTGCCTCGTGGGTCGGCAGCCTGGGCTCCGAGGCGGGCATGGTGCCCGGCGACGAGCGCCACTTCCAGGTCTTCTACCGGGACGCCGTCTCGGCCTGTGGCACCGGTGCGAACACCACCAACGCCACGACCGTGACCTTCTCTCCCTGATCCCAGCAGGACCTGACTGATACAGGCGGCGTCGCCCCAGCGGGCGGCGCCGCCTCTTCTTTGGTCCGAGCTCGCTGGCGGCGAGCTCAGTGCCGTACAGCGGCGGGACCGTTCATGGGCAGGGCGCCGACCGGGGTGATCAGGCGCCGGGCGGGGCGCGTCAGCCAGCGCGCGCGGTAGGCGCGATGGGCTTCGTCGTCGGGGAAGGCCTCGTCGGGGCCGTAGGGGTAGCCGCTCATGGCGTGGAAGGGGAGCGGCTCGACGCGCTCGGCCTCGACTGAGTTGGGATCGCGGTCCTTGGCCCAGCCGTCGAGGAACACGAGGTAGTCGCGCACGTAGCCTTCGGGCACCGGTGGCAGCTCGCCGGCGTCGAAGGCGAGGGCGAGGGCGTCCCCCGAGCCTAGGACCACGAAGCGGTCGTCGATGGCGCCGACGAGCTCGAGGCAGTCGCCGTAGGGAGTGTAGAGGCCGGGGTGGGGGTTCCAGCGCGGGCGCTCGGTCAGTCGATCCCAGTCGAAGCGCTCGGGGACCTCGCGCGAGAGCGAGCGCTTTGGGGCGCTGAACCCGCGGGCCCAGAGTCTCGCGGAGGCGGGTTCGAGGCTCGTCGTGACCAGCGCCTCGTCGTCGCCATCAGTCGCCAGCACGATTCGGTCCCAGAAGAGCTGCAGGGTGCAGAACAGGCGCAGGCGGCCGTCGGCGGCGAAGCCCTCGAGGTCGGTCACATCGAGGATCATGGTCTTGGTCTTGCCGGCCGGGAAGCCGACCGGTCCGCCGGTGTCCTTCCAGCCCCCCGCGCCGTCGGGGACTTGGACGATGGGAGGCACGAAGTCCACGCCGGGGTGGCGTGCGCCGGCCATGTTCACGCTGGCGTTCGACCAGTAGAACCAGCCGGTAAGGACCAAGCGCAGCTTCTTCGCGCGCGAGGTGCGCTCGGGGTCGAAGGACAGCTCCAGCCACCAGGGCTCCGCTAGCCCCTGGAACTGGGGCGGCTGGCGCTCGAAGGCCACCGCGTGGACGTCGTCCGTGCGCGCGAGGGCGGCCGTCCAGTCGCGGCCGTCGCTGCCCACGGCGCGCGCGGGGGGCAGGGGATCGCGCAGGACGTGGGTGTGAGGCTTCGGAAAGGGCGGGAAGGTGAAGCGCTCGTCGGGGAAGATCTCGCTGCCCGCGGGGTGGTCGACGCACTCCAACCGCACGCGGTCGAGGTAGGTCACCTCGCGCAGCTCCTCGGTGATCTGCAGGCGTAGCTCTCCCTCGTGGGGCCTCAGCTGCTCGCCGTGCACGAGCACGTACTCGTCGTGGTCGGGCGGAACGAGGATCCCCGGCGCCATCGGCAGGCCGAGGGGCGTGATCCCGAGTACGTCGCTGATGAACTCGTAGGTCTCGCCGTTGAAGGTGTAGAGGAACGGGCAGGAGCCGACGAGGCCCTCGGCTTGTTCGAGGACGAGCGGCGCGCCATCGTCGGGGCTCGCGGGTACGGAGCGCCCGACGTCGGTCTGCACCACGCCGTTGGGCCAGTGCACGCGCAGGACATCGAGGGATTCGCGGGCGCCGAGGCCCAGGGTCAGAGGCTCGCCGCGGTGGTAGATGCGCCGGTAGAGCGGTCCGCTGCGGACCTCGATCAGTGCCCCCACGCCGCGGGGGTTGTCCTTCTTGCCCGCGAGGGCGATGCGCAGGCGGCGCGAGGCGTTGGCGCGCTGGGTGGACAGCCGCAAGCCGTCGGGACCTGCTCGCAGGCCGTCGCAGAGCCCATCGTCGTCGAGGTCGGCGAAGCACACCGCGCGGGCCGTGGCGGGCCGGCCGTCGAAGGTCACCCCGCTCGCCTGCGGCAGGCCGGCGGCGAGCAGGGCGCCGCCGTCCCAGACGAGGTCGAGGGAGCCGTCGAGGTCGAGGTCGATGGCCGAGCGCCGGGCGGGCACCGCCAAGGGGGTGGGGCGGGCCTCGAGACTGCCGCCGGGGGTCTGGAGCCACAGGCGCGGCTCGTCCGAGGCGGCGAGCAGGTCCACGCGGCCGTCGGCGTCGAAGTCGGCGAGGGTGGGGCGCCCGGCCGGCGAACTCGCGCCGCCCAGGCGGCGCGAGCGGTCGGCGAAGCGCCCCCCGCGCTGGTTGTCAGCCAGGAAGACGCCCTCCTCGCCTCCGATGAGGAGGTCGACGTCGTTGTCCCCGTCGAGGTCCTCGCTCACGCACCAGCTCCAGGAGCCGGGGCCGGGCAGGGCCAGGGCCTCGGCGCTGGCGTCGGTCAGGGCTCCGCCCTCCACCCAGGCGCCGTCGTTGCGCCACAGGCGTGCGCCGAAGGAGCCCACCAGGAGCAGGTCCAGATCGCCCTCGTGATCGAAATCGACCCAGGTGGCGTCGAGGGCGGGCGCCGGCAGGGTGGGAGCGGGGAGATGTTCCCCATCGCGCTCGCCCGCCGGCGTGAAGGCCGCCAGGCGCCACACGTCGCCGTCGAGGGTCAGGATGCCGGCCGGGACGGCGAGCTCGAGGTCACCGTCGTTGTCCAAGTCGGCCGGGCGCACCCAGCGCACGCCCTCGGCGCTGAGCACGCGCCGTTCGGTCCAGAGCTCTCCTTCGCGGCGGGCAACGGCGACTCCGTCTTCCAGGCGGGCGACGATCTCGGCCCGGCCGTCCCCGTCGAGGTCCCAGGCGGCGAGCTCGACGGCTGTCGCGCAGAGGGGCAGGTCGAGCTCGAGTGTCTCGAAGGCGAGCTCTCCGGCCGGGACCGTCACGCTCCCCGCGGGTGGGGGCGCTTCGACGCGTCCGAGGGAGCCGAGGCGCAGGTCGGTCTGGGCGGGGGCCTTGACGCCGAGTTCCGAGAGCGCCATCCAGCGCTCGTTGAGGGTCTGGGCCGCGGCTTCCTCCCCGACCTCGAACAGCAGGCGGATCTGGCGGTAGAGGGCCGAGACGTACCACTGGCCGCCGTTTTCGATGCCGAGGTCCACGATGGCCGTGAAGTGCCCGCGGGCCTCATCGAGGCGATCGAGCTCGTTCAGGACGGCGCCGAGCATCAACCGCGTGGGCAGATCCTCGGGCGCGGTGTCGTGGGCCGCGGAGAAGTGCTCGAGGGCAGTCGGTGCGTCTCCGGCCTCGTAGGCGATCTGCCCGCGCAGGAAGCGCACCGCGGCCGAGCCCTTCCGGGCGGTGTCGGCCCGCTCGAGCAGCTCGGTGGCCGCCTCGGTCTGGCTGGCCGCGAACTCGACCGCGGCGGCCCGCACGAGATCCTCGTGCAGCGCATTCCCACGCGCCACGAGGGGCGCCAGCTCGCTGCGCGCCCGCTCCCAATCCCCGTCCCCGGCGCGGGCCGCGGCCCGGTCCCGGGCGGCGTCGGCCGCCGCCGCGTCGAGCTCCCCACCGCCCGAGCAGGCGCCGCCCAGGGCAGCACAGGCCAGGGCCAGGAGCGCGGCGAGTCGCTCACGGGTCCTTCTTGTGGTCCGGCGTGAAGTCAAGCGGTGGGCGTCGGCTAGGGTGTGTTCCATGTCTGGCGAGCCTAGCAGGCACCGAGGTCACGATCACGGCCCTGCGGCGCCTTGGAAACCGGCCGCGCCCGCCGATAATGCGTCCATGTCCGACAGGTCGGAACAGGACGCGCAGCCCGAGGCGGGCGCCGGGCGTCGCGCCTTGGTGATCGGTGCCTCTAGCGGTATCGGGCGCGCCCTGGTGCGGCAGTTGGCGGGGGAGGGATACCGCGTGGCGGCACTGGCGCGGCGTGCCGAGGAGCTCGCGACGCTGGAGGCGGAGCAGAGGGAAGGGCAGGGAGAGCGGTGCGGCGAGGTGCAGCCCTCTGCCGCGGGCAGAGTGTCCGGCTACGTACACGACGTGAGGGACCTCGACGCCGTGGACGAGCTCTTCGAACGCGTCGTGCGCGAGCTCGGCGGCCTCGACCTGTGCATCTTCGCCGCCGGGATCATGCCTCCCGTCGGGGAGGACGAGTTCGACACGCACAAGGACACGGCCATGATCGAGGTGAACCTCGCCGGTTGCGTCGCGTGGCTGAACCCGGTTGCGCGTCTCTTCGCCTCCCAGCGTGGCGGCACCTTGGTCGGCATCTCCTCGGTGGCCGGCGACCGCGGCCGCACCAAGGCGCCGGTCTACGGCGCCACCAAGGCGGCGATGAATACCTACCTCGAGTCCCTGCGCAATCGTCTGGCTGATTCGGGCGTCCACGTCTGTACGATCAAGCCCGGCTTCGTCGACACGGCGATGCTCGGCGGAGCCGAGGACCTGCCGTGGGTCATTTCCGCCGAGATCGCAGCGCGCCGCATCCTGCGCGCGGCTCGGCGGCGCGTGAACGTGCGCTACGTCCCGATGCGCTGGTGGTGGGTCATGGCGGTCATCCGCTCCATTCCCTCGTGGCTCTTCTCGAAGCTGCGCATCTAGCAACCCCCTGCATGGCCAGCACCGACCCGACCACGTCGGACGCGCTCCTCAAGAGCTACCGCTACGTCGAGGGCTGGGGGATGAGTGTGGGCCACCTCGGCCGCGTGCTCTCGCCGCGTTCGGTGGAGGAGGTCGTCGCCGCCTTCGAGCTCGCCCGCCGAGAGGGCGTCTCCCTCGGCCCGCGCGGGACGGGCAACAGCTACGGCGATGCGAGCCTTCACTCCCAGGGGCACGTGCTGGACC
Organism: Planctomycetota bacterium; assembly: GCA_002686265.1. GTDB lineage: Bacteria > Planctomycetota > UBA1135 > UBA1135. The sequence goes on along the minus strand of NZBA01000061.1, from coordinate 36,352 downwards.
TCAGCCGCATGCGGGGCGTGCTGTCTTGGGATGCGACCTCCGGCGTGGCCGAGCTCGAGGCCGGGGTCACCATCGAACAGCTCTGGAAGCACATCCTCCCCGACGGACGGTGGCCGGCGGTCGTCTCGGGAACCATGTTCCCGACCATGGGCGGCGCCGCGTCCATGAACATCCACGGCAAGAACCACTACCGCGTCGGCGGCTTCGGGGACCAGACCCTCGAGCTCGACCTCGTCCTACCCTCGGGCGAGGTGCGGACCTGTGATCGCGAACGCAACGCGGAGCTCTTCCACGCTGCGATCGGCGGCTTTGGGATGCTCGGCGTGATCAGCCGCGTGAAGGTCCGGACCAAGCGCGTCTTCTCGGGTGAGCTGTCCGTCTCGGCGATCTCCGTCCGCAACCTGCGGGAGGCGCTGGAGATCATGGAGGCCCGTCGCGCGGATGCCGACTACCTCGTCGGGTGGCTCGATGGCTTCGGGACCGGAGATCACCTCGGACGCGGCCTGTTGCACGATGCGCGGCACCTCGCGGAGGGCGAGGACCCCGAGCCGCGGCGCACGCTCTCCATCGCCCACCAGGAGCTTCCCCATTCGATCCTCGGCTTCCCCAAGTCGCAGCTCTGGCGCATCCTGCGTCTGTTCAACCACGATCCGGGGATGCGCCTGGTGAACGCCCTGAAGCACCACGCCGGGCGTATTCAGGGGCTGGGAGAGCCCGAGCGCTGGACCCACGCCGCCTTCAGCTTCCTGCTCGACTACGTCCCGAACTGGAAGTGGGCCTACGGCCGGCGGGGTCGACGCGGCCTGATCCAGTTCCAGGCCTTCGTCCCCGACGCGGCTGCCCACGAAGTCCTCGGCGGCCTGTTCGCCGACGGCCGGGACGCGGGCTTCGTCCCCTACCTGGCCGTGCTCAAGCGCCACCGCCCCGATGCCTTCCCGCTGACCCACACCCTCGACGGTTGGAGCCTGGCCCTGGACTTCAAGGTCACTCCCCAGGGTCGCGAGGCCTTGTCGGCCTGCGCCCGGCGCATGACCGCGCGCGTGCTGGATGCCCAGGGGCGCTTCTACTTCGCCAAGGACTCGCTCCTGCGTCCCGAAGACGTGCGGCGCTTCCTGCCGGCGGAGGCCTTGGAGGGGTTCGCCGCCCTCAAGCGCGAGCACGACCCCGAGCACCTCCTGCGCACCGACCTCTCGCGGCGCGTGATGGGGGAGTGGAGCTCGGATCAGTCCGCGAACTCGGCGTAGGCTCGCGCCGCCCGCACCGAGATCAGGCGGTCTTCCTCGGCGATCCAAGCGGTCAGGCTTCCACCCCAGACGCAGCCGGTGTCCAGGCCGCGCAGGAGCGGGCGGTGGACGCCACCCAGGCGCGCCCAGTGACCGAAGGCGACCGTGCGCGTCTCGCCCTCGTGCGGCGGCCAGAAGGCGAACCAGGGACGGAAGGGAGCGGTGGGCTCGGGCCAGTCGCCCGCGGGCCGTGTGCCGTCGGGGGCGCAGTAGCGTGCGCGCGTGGCGAAGTCGACGTCGGGATCTGGAGAGAGGGGATCGCGATCCGAGAGGAGACGCTGCGGTGCACGCCAGAGCGGGTGCAGGCCGGCGTGCACCGCCAGGAGGTCGTCCCAGGCGCGCACGAAGGGCAGGCCCCCCAGCCAGGCGAGGAGCGCCTCGCGCTCATCGGCGGCCAGCACGTCGGCGAAGGTGTCGGTGGGGCGCGCCTGTCGCAGGCCTGACGCCGTGCGCAGCAGGTGCAGGTCGTGGTTGCCGAGCACGCCCCCCGCATCGAGCTCGCGCAGCAGGCGCAAGGTCCCGAGCGAGTCGGGCCCGCGGTTGACCAGGTCGCCTACCGGGTGCAGCTCGTCCGCCGCCGGGTCGAAGTCGACGGCCTCCAGCAGGCGCTCGAGCTCCTCGCGGCAGCCCTGAATGTCGCCGACGAAGATGCGGCGGCTCATCGCCCGCCGTCTCCCGCCGACGGCGCGCCGCCGGCGTCGCGCTCCTCCTTCTCCTCCTCGTCGCGGTCGACGTAGCCGATGTCGCGCAGCATCTGCTCCGTGCGCCCACCGCCGCCGACGGTGTAGCGCGGCTTTCGCCGGTCGGCCTGCCGCAGATGCTCGCGCAAGAGCGCATCCAGCTCCGCCACACGCTCGGGATGCTCGGCGGCGACGTCGGTGCGCTGGTCGGGATCGGTGGCGATGTGGAACAGGCGCCGGTCGCCGCCGGCCGCGGGCGCGCCGCCCCAGGGCCCGCCCCTGCGGCACCAGTGCAGCTCCCATTCACCGTCGATCACCCCGTAGATCGGCTGGCGCCGTCTGCCGTTCCAGAACCCCTGGTGGGTCGAGAAGAAAACCGGTCGCGGGTCGCTCTCGTCGATGCGCGTGAGGTCTTCCCAGTCCTCGAGGCCGAGGATGCGCGTCCCACCGAAGCGCGCCAGGGTCGGTGCCAGGTGGCGATTGGAGACCCGTCGCTGGACGGTGCGTCCCTCGGGAACGCCCGGGCCGGCGAGGATCAGGGGCACGCGCGTGAGCTCGCCGTAGAGCGAGATGCCGTGAGTCAACAGACCGTGGTCGAGCAGCTCCTCGCCGTGATCGCTGGTGAAGGCCACGATCGTCTTCTGGTCAAGCCCAAGGACTCTCAGGTGCTCGAGGATCATCCCGACGTACTGGTCCGAAGTGAACACCGCCTGGTCGTAGACATCGCTCATCCAGCGCGCGTGGTCGGCCGGGATCACCTCCTCGGCGATGGAGTTCCCGTCGGCGTCGTGGCCCTCGCCCTTGAGCAACCGCGTGGAGTACTCATTGATGCCCCGCTCCGGAAAGCCCGCGGGCCGGCCTGGACTCTCGATTGCGGCGCGCGCTCGCGCAGAGGGTTCGTAGGGCGCGTGGGGATCGACCAGGTGCAGGTACAGGAAGAAGCGCGCGTCGGCGTGCATCTCGAGCCACTCCCGAGCCGAGTCGATGACCAACTTCGTCTTTCGGAAGGTCATCTGGGCGTCGAAGCTCCCAAAGCCCAGGTCGAAGTTCTTGTTGGCGACGATCAGCGGGTTGCAGGTGATCGCGCCGGTCGTGAAGCTGCGGTGTTCCAGCGCCCTCGGCAGGGTGTCGAGCGAGCTGCGCAGATGGCAGGCGCCGTCCGCCACGACGCCGTGGGTCTCCGGCGGAAGGCCGGTCAGGATCGAGGCCGTCGAGGGCCAGGTCCAGCTCGACGTGGCGTAGGCGTTCTCGAACAGCAGGCCGCGCCGGGCGAGGGCGTCCAGGTTCGGGCTCGTCTCGCGCTCGTGTCCGTAGCAGTGCAGGCGATCTTGGCGCAGGGTGTCCATCACGATCAGGACGATGTTCGGCGCCTCGGGGCTGGAAGGCACGCGGTCCTTCACGAGCGCCCGCTCGAGAACGAGTCGGCCGAAGCCGACCTGGAGCGGCGCCTTGGCGGGGGGCCCGGCTCCGGTGGCGGGTTCGTCCCAAAGCGTGCGCAGCTCGACGACGTCGCCTGGGACCAGCGCCAGGCCTTCGGCGCCCCCAACGCGGGCCCAAGCGCGCTCCGCGGGCTCCTGCCCGCGGCGAGCGACGACCTCGTGGTCGAAGACGAGCTCGTCGTTGACGCGCACCTCGAAGCCGATCCTGTGCTCCGCTCCGCGCGGCGTGCCCTGGGCGACCTTCTCGTCGATCCCGGCGGCCGCTTGCAGGAACACCTCCCCATCCTCCTCGCTGATGCGAAACGAGAGCCGGCACGGCGGCGGCATGATCAGGCTCGGCAGATCGCCGCCGTCCACGCGGTAGTCGCGCGAAGGGCACAGGACGCCCAGCTGCGGTTCACCGCGCGGGGAGGCTCGCACGCCTTTCCAGCTGTCGGGTTCGAAGGCCACTTCCCGCACGCGCTCGCGGACGTTGCGCTCGGGATTGAGTCTGCCCAAGGTCACCCCCAGGGTTCCCGGCAGTACGAGGGCCCCGACGGCGCCGGCGGTGAGGGTGGCGCCACGGCGCAGGATGCGGCCCGGCGGGAGATCGAGGAGCATCGCGCGGGCCAGCCAGCACGAGAGCCCCGCCGCGGTCAGCGCGATCGCCGCCAGCCCCATCAGAGCCCCGCGCCCCCGCGCCGTGCTCACGCCGGGGACGTGGTAGGGGTCGTCGGTTGGCCAACCGGAGAGGGCGGAGAGGAACAGGGCGCCCATCAGGAGCGTGAACGCGGCGCGGATCGCAAGCCCGCCCCAGCCGGCCGCGCACCGAGCGCCGCCAAGGGCCAGGGCGGTGGCCGCCGTCGCCGCGACGAGGCAGTGGGCGAGGGTGACCTCGACGTCGTGAGTGGCGCGCCAGAGGGTGACGTCGAGTGGGAACGCGCGCAGGTGGTGGTCGAGCAGAGTCAGCAGTCCCAGGCGCGAGAGGAGCAGCCCGGTGGCGGTCCAGAGGGCGAGGGAGAGGGCTCCGCGCCGGATGGGTGTGATGAGGCTCATCGTGGGCGCTCGGAGTCGTCGTCCTCGTCGTCGCCCACGTAGCCGATGCCTCGCAGGGCCTCCAGCGCCGCGCCTCCGACCCCGAGCGCGCCGCCGATGCGCCGGGCGACCTGACCCTGCAGGTTCGCCTCGAGGGCCTCGATCATGGACGCTAGGCGCGGGGCATGAGCGGGCAGGGGAGCCAAGTCCACCTGCTCGGTGCGGTCGTCCTCGGCGCGGTAGAGTCGGTGCTCGGGGAGGACCGGGCCGCCGTCCTCGCGGGCGACGGCCCGGTGCAGCACGTAGCCCTCTTGGCGCAGGCCGAGCAGGCGCAGCCCACGGCGTCCGGTCCAGGCGCCTTTTTCCGTCGCGTAGAACACCGTCTCGTCCCAGGAGCTCTGCGCCAGCAGGGAGTCCTCGCGCGCGCCTAGGCGCCCTCCACCGAGGGTCGCCAGCGTGGGGGCGAGGTGGCGGTTGGAGACCGTGCGCCCGATCTCGACGCCGGCGGCGATCCCCGGGCCCGCGAGCAGCAGGGGGACGCGCACCAGCTCGCGGTGGAGGCTGTGGCCGTGGGCCAGCAGGCCGTGGTCGAGGAGCTCTTCGCCGTGGTCGGCGGTGAAGGCGACGATCGTCTCGCCGGTCAATCCGTGGCGTTCGAGGGCGTCGAGCACCAGACCGCAGTAGTGGTCGCCGGTCGCGACGCTGGCGTCGTACTGGGCGCGGAAGAACGCCTCGTGGTCGGCGGGAACGAGGGACTCGCCCGTGGCGTCCGTGCCCGCGCGCAGGAGCTTGCCGGCCCAGTAGTCCATGAGGCGACCGACCTGGTCGGCGGGGACCTCCTCCAGCCTGCGCGGGAGCACGGCTCCCATGCGCTCGAGTTGCCCGGGCAGGGGACGGTGGGGCGTGTGCGGATCGACCAGGTGCAGGTAGAGGAAGAACCGCGTGGGGGCGTTGCGATCGATCCAGGCCAGGGCCTCGTCGATCACCTCGTCGGTCATACGCATCTCGCTCGCGCTGTCGAAGGTCTCGAACCCCTGGTCGAAGTAGCGCTCGGGAGCGATCAGCGGGTTGCAGGAGATGGCGCCTGTCGTGTACCCGCGGCGCTGGAGCACCTCGGCCAGGGTCTCGTAACCGAGGAACAGGGTGCTCGAATCGTTGGCGACCACGCCGTGTTCGAAGGGCATTAGCCCGGTCAGGATCGAGGCGGTCGACGGCCAGGTCCAGCTGGAGGTCGCAAAGGCGTTCTCGAAGCGCATCCCACGCGCGGCGAGGCGATCGAGGTGCGGCGTCGTCTCGCGCTCGTAGCCGTAGCACGACATGCGGTCGGCGCGCAGGGTGTCCATGACGACCAGGACGATGTTGGGCGCCGCGCGCGACGAGCGTGTGCGGGGCATGCGCTCCCAGCGCTCGAGGAACACGCCGCCGAAGCCGACCCGCAGGTCGGTGGCGTCTTCCGCGGAAAGAGAAGGCGCCGGCAAGCTGGTGCGCAGGGTAACGGTCTGTCCCGCGCGGAGCGCGAGGCCCCCCTCACCGCCGACGTGGCGCCAGGAGCAGGCAGCGAGGCGCCCCTGGGCGCGCAGGGTCTCGTGGCGCTCGACGCGGACCCCTTCGTCGAACACGCTCGCACCGTCCACCTCGACTTCGAAGCGCACCTCGAGGGGCGTCCCGTCCGTCGGGAGCAGGCCCTGCAACGAGCGGTCGCACCCCGCCGCGGCGCGCAGGATCACCTCGCCCTCCTCGGGCAGGATCGAGAAGCGCACCTCCCCGCCGGGCGGCAGGATCAAAGCGGGCCTGTCACCGGTGTCGTGGGCGGCATCGACCAGGGGCGTCAGGATTCCGGTGCTCCAGGCGGGCTGCGCGCGGTCGGGCGCGCAGGTCCAGCGCTCCGGCGCCCCGAGCAGCTCGGCCACGACCTCGCGCACGGGCATGGTGGGGGCGGAGCGCGTGCCGCAGGCGGGCGGCAGGACCGCGAGGACTCCGCCGCAGGCGAGCAGCGCCGCACGCCCGCCGAGGGCGCGAGCCAGGCGCGGGGAGCCGCGCAGCATGGCGCCCGCCCCGACGAGCGCCGCGACCGCCGAGCAGGCCAAGGCGGCCTGCACCCACAGGTTCGCCAGGTCGAGCGTCGTGCCGGGCTGCGACACCAGCGCGGGCCTGGCGAGCGGCCAGCCCGAGAGGACCGAGAGCAGCAAGGCGGAGGCGAACAGCCCGGCCGCGATTCGCTTCAGGTGGGGCGCGGAATTCACCCTGGTGATCAGGGCGCTGGCCGCGAGACCGAAGGCCGTGGCGTGGATCCAGATCGGCCAGATCTCCCCGCCCGCGGCGAAGTGCGCGAGGGCCGTGTCCGCGCCTGGGGCGCCGAGGGCGACAGCACCCAGGCGGGCTCCAGTCAGCCCCGTGGCGAGCAGAATCCCGACGGCGATCCAGGCGCGCTCGGCGGCGCTCTCGATCGGGCTGGGGTCGCTCGGATGGTTCATGGGCGCGTCGGTCTCTGCGCAGGGATACGGCCGCGGGCGGGCGATTGCGAGCCCTTACCCGGGACAGGAGCCGTCAGGGATCTGGGGAGGGGTTCGGCTCCGGGCGGGCCGGCGGCGTCGATCCCCGGGAGACTCCTGGCGGGCCGGGCGCCGAGGCAACAGAATACCCCCGTGAAGCGCGACCGACAGAGCGTAGGGACTCGACCCCGAGGGCTGTGGCTCCTGGCGGCGGTGGTGGCGTGCGGCCTTCTGCCCGCGGCCTGGTTCCACTGGTTCGTCCCGCGCGAGCAGAAGCGCGTGGTCGGTGCCCTGGCCGCCGTGCCGGGGGAGCCCGGAGCGCGCCTCGACGCCTGGCTGGCCTACGGCGAGCCGATGATCCAGACGCGCCTGCAGAAGCTGCGCTTCTCGACCGCCCACCCCTGGCTCGTCACCCACACGCGCCGGACGGCGACGGGGGAACCCGAGATCTGGGGCCTGGACCTGGACACGCCGAGCCCGGCGCAACTCGTGCGCGCTGGCCTGCGGGTCGAGGTGCGCCTGCCCGCACCGCGCGCCCTCGGTCGCGGAGAGCTGGCCGGCTCCGACGCGGAGCGGGTCCCGTCCTACGGCCCCGGGGAGTCTCCGCCGGATCCCGCCGTGCGTGCGGGGATGCTGGTCGAGTGGTTTCTGGCGGGGATGATCGAGGCCGTCGCGGAGGACATCGAGGGCGCCGAGTTGGTGGTGCGCATCGGCGCCTCGCCTCCCCACGCCCCCGGGGACGGCGGATGAGGCCCCTTCGCGGCCAACTCACGCCCCGTGCCCTTGCCGTGGGGGCCGCTTCCGGTTAGAACGTTCGGCCCGAGGTCCCGCTAGAGCGGGACCACACAGCCGACAGGGCACCCGGCCCACGGCGGCGAAGGACCTCCCGGGTCGATGGAAAGCGGGCCCGCGGGCCCCGGAATCATGGCGAAATCCCAGATCAAGGCCGGCGGACCTACACGTGGACGCTTGCGCGTGCGCAAGGTCGGCATGGGCTCGGGCAAGCGCGTGACCGAGCTCAAGGCGCGCGGAAACAAGAAGCGGCGCTGAGGAGAGGGCCTGTACTCCGCGCCCGGCACCTGTAGGCTGCCGGTCGTGAGAGGGGCACCTTCGAGCGTGCGCCGGCGCTGTGGCGCGGGGGGAGAGCCGCCCTGGAGGCGTTCCGCTTCCGGACGGTGGTCGTGAACGGCGTGGCGTAACCCATCGTCATGGGAGCTCTGCTGGAGAGTCTGCCGTCGATCGCCCTGGGCCTCTTCCTGGCCCTGCGCGGCGGGCGACGCGCCCAAGGTTGGGGCCTGCCGCGGGTCACCGCTTATCTGCTGACGGGGATCCTGCTCGGCCCGCACCTCCTCGGCCGGCTCATTCCTCCGGGCTCCCCAGGCTCCTTCCTCCTGATCGGCCCCGCCGGCCACGAGGTTCTGGGCTGGGCCAAGCAGTTGGCCCTGGGCTTCATCCTCTTTCGGGTCGGCAGCGAGTTCCGCTTCGCCCAGCTGCGGCGCGTCGGACCGCGCATCCTGTTGCTGTCGATCTGCGAGGTAGCCACCTGCGCGGCGGCCGTGTTCGTCGCCGTGCTGCTGGTCTCCGGCGACGCGCCCCTGGCGATGGTGGCGGCCCTGCTGGCGACTTCGAGTGCCCCGAGCGCCACCCTGCTCACCTTGCGCGAGGTCGAGGCCGAGGGACCCGCCTCGCACGCGTTGATCCAGCTCGTGGGGCTCAACAACCTGGTCACCTTGCTGGCCTTCCCGCTCGTGCTGGTCGTGGCCTACGACGTGGGCCAGCCCCTGATGGCGACACGCACGGCGCTCTTCGCCCTAGCCGGCGGCGCCGCGCTCGGCGTGGGGATGGCGATCAGCCTCGAGACCCTCAAGCTCGACCGCGAGCGCTCCGTCGGCGGCATCGTGCTGGTCCTGGCGGCCCTCGGCCTGGCCGGAGCTATCGACCCCGGCTCGACGAGCTCCGCCATGCTGGCCTGCCTGGCCGCCGGCATCGCCCTTTCCAACGGCTCGCACTATGCCGAGCAGCTGAGCACCTCCGTGGACGCGGGCGTCTACCCGCTGTATGTGCTGTTCTTCCTCGGCGCGGGTAGCGAGCTGGAGCTGGGCGTCCTGGCGAGCATGGGCGTGCTCGGCGCGTGCTTCGTCCTGGCGCGTGCGGGCGGCAAGCTGTTCGGGACCCAGCTCGGCCTGCGTCTGGGACGCTGGCAGGGAGAGCTGCCGCCGACCCTGGGCGCCGGCCTCCTGTGTCAGGCGGGCGTCGCCCTGGGACTGGTCGCGGCTTTGGAGGTCGAGCTGGGCGAGCAGACGGCCGGCCTGCGCACGATCGTCCTGGGCTCGGTCGTGTTGTTCGAGATCTTCGGTCCGATTCTGACGCGCGAGGTTGCCGTGCGGGCCGGTGAGGTCAAGCTGGCCAACCTGGTGCTGGTCGGGGGCACGGGCGGAGCGCGGGCCGTGCGCGAGGTGGCCGGCGAGCTGGGCCAGAACCTGGGCGTCGTCGATCTGGGCCGTATCGCCGCCGCCGGCGGGCTCGAGGTGCGCCACGCCATGCACCGCGCGCCCGGCACGGCGCGCGCCAACCTGACCTTCGACCGGGTCCTGAAAATCCTGGGCGAGGTCGGCTCGGACCTCTTGCCGGTCGTGGATGAAACCGACACCTTGGTAGGCGTGATCTCCTTCAGCGACACCAAGGACATCCTCTACGATCCCAGTCTGAGGGACCTGGTCATCGCCGAGGACCTGGCGCAGCCCGTGACCGCGCCCCTCATTCCCGACCTCTCCCTGCAGGAAGCCCTGCAGCGCCTCGACGAGATGCACGTCCACTCCTGGCCCGTGGTGGAGGACGGCCGCCTTGTCGGCATGCTCAAGCGCCGCGACGTCTACTCGACCCTTCACCGCGCCTTCGCCAGCGGCCGGGTGTCGGGCGCGGCCGATGAGGGGGGCTCATGATCCTGTTCGCCCTCGCCGCCGCCCTCGTCGCCGGCGACCCGGTCCTCGTCCCCACGCCGGCGGCTCCCGGCAGCGTGACTCCCCACCTCGTCTCCCGGGGCGAGTGCGCCTGGCTGTCGTGGACCGAAGAGGTGGAGGACGGACACCGCCTGCGCCTGGCCAGCCTCGCGCCGGAGGGATTCTCGCCAGCGCGCACGGTCGCCGAGGGCGGGCCCTGGTTCGTGAACTGGGCCGATTTCCCGACCTTCGCCGTGGGCGACCAGGGCGCCCTGATCGCGACCTTCCTGCCGATGAGCGCCGCGGGCACCTTCACCTACGACGCGGTCTTCGCGCGTGTCGCTCCCGGCCGCCTGACCTTCTCGTCCCCGCGCAAGCTGCACCGCGACGAAGTGGCGGGCGAGCACGGCTTCGTCTCCCTCGCGCCGTTGGGCGGCGGGCGCTTCGCCGCCTGCTGGCTCGACGGCCGCGCCATGGGCGGCGGCCACGGCGGCGGTCACGGCGCCGTGGGTGCCATGCGCCTGTACACCACGACGATCGAGGCCGACGGCGACCTGGGCGCCGAGCGCCTGCTCGACGACCGCGTCTGCGAGTGCTGCCAGACGGCGCTCGTGCGATTGGCCGACGGCGCCTTGCTCCTGTGCTACCGCGACCGCGGCGAGGGGGAGGAGCGCGACATCGGCTTCGTGCGCGGCGAGCCCGTACCCGATGGCGCCTGGAGTTGGTCCGCGCCGCGCAGCGTGCACCGCGACGGCTGGGTGATCGCCGGTTGTCCGGTCAACGGCCCTGCCCTCGCGGCCGGCGCCGACGGCGCGGCGGTGTGCTGGTTCACCCTAGGTAGCGGCGGGCGGCCACGGGTGCGCGTGGCGCGCCTCGATGAGAGCGGGCGGGCTTTCGGGCCCCCCGTGGACGTGGACGACGGCCAGCCCGAGGGCCGCGTGGACCTCGTCTTCGACGGCGCCGGGCGCCTCTGGGCAACTTGGCTCGAGCGCGTCGGAGAGGAGGGCGTCTGGCGTCTGCGCGAGGTTCCCGCGCCTCACGCCTCCGCTCTGCCTGTGGCGGTCGATCTGGCGCGGGTGCCCCTCGAGCGGCGCAGCGGCTTCCTGCGCGCCGTGGTCGTGGGGGAGGCGCTGCTGGCGACCTGGACCACGCCCGAGGGGATCGCCGTCGCCCGCGTGCCACTGCCGGGCGTCGAGGAAGAGTAGGTCCCGGGGAACGGCCGTAGAGGGTCCGCGCCCGCCGGTGGGAGGCGCTGTCCGGCCGGCGGAGCCGCCGGCGGGAGGGAGCCGCTCAAGAGTGGGGGGAGCGCCTTCCGATAGGGAGGGGCGCCATGCGGACCTCCCCCAACCACGCCCCCGCGGGCGATTCGCAGAGCGTCGTGAGCGCAATGGGCGTGCGGCCGTGCGAGCACCTCTCGTCCAGCGGGCGCTTCTCGCCCTGCGAGCGCCACGAGCTCTCTCTGATCGAGATCGGTGTGCTCGAGGCCGTCGCCGGCGTGGATCCGGCTGCCCTGGCGGAGCGACCCTTCGCCGCCTTCGCCCTCTCCGATTCGGAGGCCGCGGCGACCGGTGGGGGCCGCCGTCCCTGGCGCCTGCTGTATCGCATCCTGTCGCGCCTGGTGCGCCTGCCCCTGCGCTCGGGCGGGCTCGCGGTCCTGATGGCCCTGGTCGCCTTCAACCTCTCGGTCGTGCGCGGTAGCTCGATGAACCCGGGCATTCTCGACGGGGACAGGATCCTGATCGATCGCTTCAGTCTCGCCTTCGACGGCGTGGACCGCGGCGACGTGGTCGTGCTGAGCTACCCTCTCGATCCGAGCCTGGACTACATCAAGCGTGTCGTCGGTTTGCCCGGAGACGAGGTGCTGATGGCCGGCGGGCGCGTGTGGGTCAACGGCCGGCTGCTGACCGAACCTTACGTCTCACGCGGCGACACCTACACCTACGAGCGGGCCGTCGTGAAGGAGGGTCACTTCTTCGTGTTGGGCGACAACCGTCCGCACTCGGCGGACAGCCGCGAGTTCGGTCAGGTCCCGCGCGCGCTGCTGCGCGGCCGCGTGGACCTGCGCGTGTGGCCGCCGGAGCGCGCCGGCCGCGTGCGCTGAAGCGAACGCGGCCTCAACGCTCCCCGTCCTCCCGCGCCGGCATGGCGTGGGAGAGGGTGATCATCGCGTAGGACGTCGCCAGGACCGTGTTGCCCTCCCACCAGCGCGGCGCGTTCTCGTTGACCCACGATCCGTCGTCGCGGCGCTGCATGGCGAGCAGCCGCCCGCAGAGCTGGCGGCGCCAGGGGTGGGCGACGCCGCCGGGGTCTACGACGTGCTCTTCGCCGAACAGGTCGAGGGCGCGGGCCATGGTATGGAAGTAGTAGAACAGGCCCTGATAGGCGGCGCGCGGGTCGTCGACGTGCTCGAAGCCGGGGTTCACGTCCAGGGTGTAGTGCTCGCGGATCCACTTCCAGGCGGCCTGCATGCGCGGGTCGTCCTGCTTCAGGCCGGCGAAGACGAAACCCTTGAGGAGGGCGTAGGTCATCGATCCGTAGGAGCGCGGGTGGCGCGTGCCGTCCGGCAGGGTCGCGTGCCCGGCCGGGGACTCGCCGGGCGAGTAGGCCGCGCCGCCGTCGTCGCCGCTGCGAACGACGACTCGGTCGCCCTCGCGGACCGAGAGGTCGTTGGACTCCGAGCGGTTCTGGGTGCGCTCCAAGAAGCGCAGGGCCTTGCGGAAGGTCTCGTCGCCCTCCTCAAGTCCCGCCGCCGACAGGGCCTCGAGGGCCATCTGCAGGTTCGAGAGGTCGGGGCGCTCGTCGTTGCCGTAGCCGATACCGCCGTAGTACAGGTCGCCCTCGCTGTAGCCCTCGCCCTCGTCGGCTTGCAGGGCGACGAGGAACCCGCGCGCGCGCGCGAGGTGGCCGGCGAGCTCCGCCTTGCCCGAGCGCGCCATGGCCAGGATCGAGGCCGAGGTGATGTAGTTGGCCAGCTTGCCGTCGTGGATCGAGCCGTCGGGTTTCTGCAGCGAGGCCAGCCACGCCAAGCCGTCGTCGATGGTCTGCTGCACGGCCGGCGGGCGCGGAGCGGGCAGGGCCTGGAGGGCGCTGAGGGCCATGGCGGACATCCCGGCCTCGGCCTGGCCCTCCGGCCCCCACAGACCGCCTTCGCTGCTCGCCACGAGGAACAGGGCCCCGCGCCGTAGGGACTCGATCACCGCCGAACGTTCGGCTTCGTCGAAGGGCGGCAGGCGGCGCGCGGGGGTTGGTTCGACGGCTGGGGGTTTCAAGGCGGACCAGGCGCGGGCGAGCTCGATCACCGCCCGCGAGGTTTCGATCACCGCTCCCTGCTCCCCGTCCCAGGAGCCGTCGGCGCGGCGGCGGGCGAGCCAGCGCAAGGCGAGCTCGTGCGCTTCGGCGCGCCCTAGGGGCGTCGAGCGCAGCGTGCCGGGGGGGGTCGTGTCGAACCAGGCCGTCAGGCGCGCCAGGACGGCGACCGAGCGCTCGTCGGGGTAGCCCGAGAGGGCCAAGTGCGACAGGGCCGACTGCTCTAGGCGCTCGAGGTCGCGCGTGTCCTCATCGGCGATCGAGCCGTCGTCGCGCTGCTGCTCGGCGAGGTAGTCGAGGGCGTCGGAGACGAAGGGACCGTGGTGGCGGCGGTAGGCGCGCGGGCAGCCGGCGAAGGCGTGCAGGGCCCAGGCGGTGTCTTTCACGCCCGCTCCGTAGCGGCCGTCGGCGGCCTGCCTCGAGCGCAGCCAACGCACGCTGCGATCGAGGTCGGCCTTGAGGTCGAGCTCGGCCTCTTGGACTGGCTGCGTGCTCTCGAGCGCGAGCGCGGGGTGAGCCTGGGGAGCGAGGAGGGCGCAGGTGGCGAGGAGGGCGTGCATGGCGGAAGGCGGGTATTGGACGCTGGAGGGACCATGATCGTCCCGTGGCCCCCAAAAGTCCAAACGCGCCCCGGCGCGAGCGGTTCATCCGCGTCTGGCCGCCCGCGGCTCAGTCCTCGACCAGCAGCAGGGCCGTCACGCCGAGGCCGACCGCGGCGGGGTCGGGGTCCGACTGAGCGCCGGTCTCGAGCTCCACGGCGCGGATCGAGGAGCCGAGGAGGGCGCTGACGTCGACCGCCGAGGCGCCCTCCGCCCGCCAGCACAAGACCGCGTCCGTGCCGGCGCGCGTCAGGTGGAAGGCCGTCACGCCGGCGCCCAGGTCGAGGTCTGCGGTCCAGATGAAGGCCGCCAGCTCCTCGGCGACCGGGCGCAGGAAGGGGTACACGCTCCAGTCGACCCCCGTGGTCGGATGGGAGAAAGCCGCGTCCCCGGGGTGGCGCAGCTCCCAGGCTTCGAAGGCCTCGACCACGTCGCGGTGCGTGCTCCAGCGCAGGACCGTCGAACCGCTCGGCTCGACGGCGTGGGCGAAGTGCAGGTCGAGCCAGGCCAGGAAGTCCTCCAGCGCCGGGCGGCTAGCGTCGCCCGGGTCGCTGTGGTCGGGCTTGCAGACGAAGCCCCAGTTCCAGATCTTCTCCGGCTGGCCGGTACGGTCGGCCCAGCGCCAGTTCACGTAGAGCTGCAGGAACAAGCGCTTGGCGTTGGGGATCGTCATGTCCTGGCCCATGTTCTCGTCGGGCGCCAGGCCGATCACCCGGCTGCCGGCGACGGCCGTGGGGAAGGCTGAGGGATCGCCGACGAGGGCGTCGCCCGGTCTCGGTCGGTGCGGCCACCAGACGGGGTGTCCGTACCAGTTGAGGAAATCGCCCTGCCCCTTGCCGGCCCGCGCGCGCATGTCGAACTCCCTGAAGAGCTTGTGGGCCTGATAGTCGTCGGTGGGGACGTGGTACTCCTTGAGGTCGGCGATCACCGACAGGGGCTCTGGAGGCGCTTGGGCGAAGGCGGTCAGGATCGCGGCATGCAGGGCGTCGACGGCGTCTTGCCAGGTGCGGCGCGACTGGGCGAGGTCCGCGCCGAAGCCGTAGGGCGGCCAGTCGAACGGTCCCTCCTTGCGCTCGGTGTGGCAGTGGGAGCCGAGCTGCCGGCCGCCGGCGTAGATGCGCCGCAAGAGCGCCGCCCCGCGCCCGGCGCTGCCCGCCGCATCGGCGCTGACCATCTCGAGGAACGGACCGGAAGCGTTGAAGCCCAGGGGCACGGCGTAGGACTCGGTCAGGTCGAGCACCCACTCCGTGTTGTCGATCCAGCTCTGGTAGGTGCTCCACTTCCCCGCGAGGGGCAGGTCGTTGTCCCAGGGATCCACGTGGAAATCGAAGACCACGTGGATAGGGCCCTGTCCCGTCGGCCCGGGAGGCGGGAAGGGGCGGTCGAACTGGGCGACGGCGGGTGAGGCGAGGGTGCCGAGGGTGAGCGGGAAGAGAAGCGGCAGGTTGCGCATGGGCGGGGATCCTCGGTGGTGGCGGCGGTGGGGGGAGGGGCCTCGCGCGGGCCGTGCGGCCACGGCGAGCGCTCAAACCACGCTCGCCGCCCGCGGTTCCGGTTTGTCACCCTCCGGCGCCCACCAGCAACCCTAACGCTTCGTCGTCGTCACCGCCCCCAAGCTCGAGGGCGAGATGCGCGCCGCCGCCGAGCGCGAGGAGCGCACGAACCAAGGCGAGCGCATGACCGAGGAGTGGCTGCACGCGGTCGAGCCCTTGGGCTTGGACGCCAGCAAGCCCTTCCTCGAGGTGGCGCCGGCGTTGATCGTCGTCTTTCGCCAGGCCTACTCCTCCTCGACGCGCACGGCCGTGCCGTAGGCGAGGATCTCGGCGGCCCCGGCGGCGATCTCGGTATTGGCGAAACGCAGGGCGACGACAGCGTTGGCGCCCCGGGCTCGCGCCTCCTTGCACATGCGGTCCAGCGCCTGCTCGCGCACCTCGCCCATGAGCTTCGTGTACTCGGTGATCTCGCCGCCCACGATGCCCTTGATCGCCGCCCCGATGTCCTTGCCCAGGTGGCGGGCGCGGACGGCGTTGCCTCTGACGAGGCCGAAGCTCTCCTGGATTCGCTTGCCCGGCAGTTCCTCGGTCGTGGCGATGATCATCGTTTCACTTCGGTGTAAGGGTCGTGGGGGAGGTTCCTCAAGCGCGCGCGCAAGGTCATGCCCAACAGGAGGGTGAAGCCGCCGACGAGAGCGGCGATGGCGAGCTTGGGAACCAGATCCAACTCGTCGTCGGTGGCCAGCTCGAGTCCCAGCCAGCCGTAGAAGAACAAGGCGCCGCCGACGAACAGGGCCCAGCCCACACCGAGGCCGGCGCGCTGGGTGCCCTCGCGCTCCAGGCGCTTCCATTCGTGGTCGGCGGGTTCGTCGGGGGCGACTTGGCGCGCGAGCACCTCGAGCTTGCGGTAGGCGCTGACCTGCGCCGTGAGGGCGGGTTCGCCGGCCATGCGTCGCTCGAGTTCCACTCGGGCGTCGGCGGCCAGCTCGTCGTCGACGTAGGCCATGCACAAGAGCTCGTCACGCCGCGGGTGGTCGCCGCTGGGGGCTCGTTCGTCGGTGCTGCTCATCGGTTCTCTTCGGCGGTCGTGTTCGGTGCCTCTGCGACGGCGTCCCCCAGGCGCTCGCGCAGCCGGCGCCGGGCGTGGAACAGGCGCGACATGACCGTGCCCTGGGGGATGTCGAGGGACTCGGCGATCGCGCGGTAGGAGAGCTCCTCGAAGTGGCGCAGGGTGATGATCTCGCGGTCGCGCGCCGAGAGCGTCCCGAACGCCTCGCGGAAGGCCGCCGTGCGCTCGCCGGCCTCGGCTCGCGCCGAGGGCGCGGGGGCGTCGGGGTCGGCCAGATCGTAGTCGCCCTCGTCCTCGGCCCCCCGCCACCGGCTCGAGAGCGAGACCTTCCGCAGGCGACCGCGCTTGCGCAGGAAGCTGTAGCAGGTGTTGCGCAGGATGCGGTGGAACCAGGGCAGGAAAGCCTCGCCCTCGCGGAAGGTCTCGCGCGCCCGGAAGACCTTCATGAAGGTCTCCTGGGTCATGTCGTGGGCGTCCTCGCGCGAGCCGACGAGGGAGTGGGCGATCGAGAAGGCGCGCCCGCGCAGGCGGCCCACCAGGTCGTCGAAGGCGCGGTGGTCGCCGTCGCGCGCGGCCAGCATCAGTCTCGTCACCTCGATCGCCATGGCGTCGGGGCCCTTCGCCCCGGGCGCGGGTCCCTTCAAGGGAATCTCGGGAAACCGGCTCGCCGGGCTCACGCGCTCGCCTCCGACACGCGCCCGCGCCCCGCGGGGGCCCGCGCGTCCCTGCCGACCATGGCCAGGACCGCTTGGGCGGCCCGCTCGGCGGCCCCCGGTGGGCCGAGGCGGCGGGCGGCCTCCTCCAGGCCGGTCAGGCAGTCTCGCCGCCACTGCTCGTCGACCGCCGCGCGCACTAGGGCCGCGCCCACCTCGGCGCGCGGGCCGTCCCCGGCGAAGCAGAACTCGGGGTAGACCTCCGCGCGGGCCAGGAGGTTGACCGAGGAGAACCAGGGCGCGGTCAACAGCCGGCGTCCCAGAAAGGCCGTGCGGCGCGAGACGCGGTAGACGACGACCGTCGGGACGCGCTGGTGGAGCAGGTCGAGGAGCACCGTCCCCGAGACCGAGAACGCCGCGCGGGCGCGGGCGAGGGTCTCGTGCAGGGAGCCGGTCTGCAGGCGGAAGCCGTCGTCGAGCCCGTGCTCGGCGAGGAGCTCGCACAGCAGCTCGGTCCGCTCCCCGCTCTCCTGGCAGACGGCGACCTCCAGACCGCCGAGCTGGGCGCGGGCCGCTCTGACGACCTCCGCCATCCAGGGCAGGTTGCGCCGGATCACCGCCTCCCGGCTGCCGGGCAGGAGCACCAGGAGGTTGCGTTGGCCCTCGTCGTGGGCAGCGGGGGGCGGCAGGGCGTCGAGCAGCGGGTGTCCGACGTGGGTGACCGAGATGCCGCGGCGCGCGAACCACGGCGGCTCGAAGGGCAGGATCGAGAGGGCGCGCTCGACCGCCTGCCGGTAGGCCTTCGCTCGCCACGGCGCCCAGCCCCAGTACTGCGGGGTGACGAAATGGGCGGTCGGCACGCCGTAGCGGCGGGCGATGCGCGCCAGGGGCACGAAGAGGGCCGGCGAGTCCACGGGCACGAAGGCGTCGGGTCGTTGGGTGCGAAACCAGGCGGCCGCGTCGCGTGCGAGGCCGAGGTAGTAGGGCAGGGAGCTCAAGGCGCTCGTGAGGCCCATGGCGGCGTGCTCGACCGGGCGGCCGACGAGTTCCACGCCCAGGGCTTCCAGCTCTCGGCCGCCCAGGCCCACCAAGCGCGGCGGCGGTGCACCTGCCGCGGCGGCGAGGGCGCGCACGGCTTCGACCAAGCTCAGGGCGTGGATCTCACCGGAGGCTTCGGCGCAGGCCACGAACAGGGTCAGGGGCCGGTCGGTGGGCCAATCACCGGCGGGCACGGTCTCGGGGGTCACCTCTCGTTCCAGGTCCGCCGCCAGCTCCGCCCGCAGGGCCCCGCGCCGCAGGAGGTAGGCACCGATGCGCCCGGGCAGGAGCAGGACCGCTCCCAGGGCCCGCAGAAGCTCGAGCAGGACCGCCAGGGTGGGGGGAGGCGTGAAGGAGTGCGGCGACATGGCGTCTTTGTACTCCCTCGCCCCCCCGCCATCACTCCTTCGACGCCGAACCGGCACCCTCGGCCCCCCGAACCGCTCCGGTGCCCCTCGCCTGCCGCCAAGGCTGCTCCCTCCGGCGGCTCGGTTCGCTATCCTGGACCTTTCCATGGGAGGGGAGATGGCTTTCGAACGCCTCGGGCCGGCGGTCTTGCGTGCATGCGAGGCGGCGAGCGAGTCAAGAGGCGTGTGCGGGCGAGCTCCCGCCTGAGGTCCACGGATGCTGCGGCTCATCGGAACCATCCTGGTGGTCTTCCTCGTGATGGGGACCCTGCGTCAGCTGCCCGTGGTCGGCGTCTTCTTCCAGATCCCGCTCCTGGGGTTCTTCCTGGCGGCCTTCCTCGTCGGACTGCTGGCCGATCGCCTGGGGACGATGACTCGTCGGCGCGTGAGCTTCCAGCGCGCCCAGCGGGAGTTGGGAGGAGTCGACACGCCCCGCAACCGGGGCAAGCTCGGGGCGCTGCTCGTCAACCAGGGAAGTCACCGCGCCGCCATCGCCCACCTGCGGGCCGCGGCGGAGGGGGAGCCGGAGGTGACCGAGTGGGCCTACCGCCTCGGTTGTGCCCTGCTCGGCGCCGGACAGGTCGAGGACGCGGCGGCGGCCTTCGCGAGGACCATCGAGCTCGACGCGGGGCACGCCTACGGCGCCCCGCGCCTGCGGCGGGCGGAGGCGCTCGTGGTCTGCGGCCGCCACGAGGAGGCCTTCGCAGAGCTGGAGCGCTTCGAGCGCGATTACGGACCGAGTGCGGAGAGCGCCTATCGGCGGGGTGTGGCCTTGCGCGGCGGCGGGCAGAAGGCACAGGCGCGCGCGGCCTTCGCCGAGGTCGGCCGCTTGGCCGCGGCCGCCGTGCGCTACCAGAAGTCCGAGGCGCGCCTGTTCGCCCTGCGGGCGTTCTTCGCGCGCGTTCTCGGCTGACGGCTCAGGGGACGCGCCGCGCGAAGACGACCTGCGAGGTCGCGACGGCCGCGGCGCTGAAGACCGCCAGCGGTCCGCACACGGCCCAGTCCAGGCCGCCGCCGGTAGTGATGTTCATGAAGTCGTCGATGTCGGTCAGGCGGAAGATCGAGGTGTGGGTGACCGTCTTCACCAGGTAGAGGGAGAACTCCAGGGTCGTGAACCCGAGCATCGCCATGGCGATCCACATCGGTCGGCGCGAGAGGCAGGAGAGCAGGAACGTCGTGGAGTAGATCGCGACCAGGAACAGCGATTCGTGCACGGAGCAGAGCATCAGGTCACCGAGGTCCATGGTCTCGTCCACGCGCGCGAGGAGCCAGGGGACCGTGGCGCTGGTGGCGAAGATCGGCAGCACGAGGGCGAAGGCTCCGGTTGCGTAGCGCTCGGCGAGGAGCCGCCGGCGGGAGACCGGCCGCGAGAGCCAGAGCTCGAAGGTCCCGCGCTGGTACTCGCCCGCCACCGAGCCCATGGCGAACAGCACGGCCGCCGCGATGCCGAGGGTATTGCAGCCCTTGAAGAAGTGCTGACCACAGACGTAGGCATCCACGCCGCCTTGCGCGAGTTGGTCCACCATCTCGCGCAGGGAGGCGAGCGGTGCCATGGCCCGCAGGGAGTCCACGTTGTCGCGGAAGCTGGGCCAGAACAGGCAGGCGGCGGCCAGCATGGTCTCCAAGACGATGAAGAACCCCACCGCCTGCAGGAGCGCGCCGCGCCGAGTGTGTCCCATCAGCAGGCCTCGACGCCGTAGAGCTCGTGGTAGAGCTCGGCCAGGGAGAGCTCACCGTAGGTGAGGGCTACCGGCCGTGGGGCGCCCGGCGCAGCGAGGAACGCAGCGAGGAACACGCTCGGATCGGTCGTCGACAGGCGTGCGCGATGCTCGCCGCCCTCGCGCGTGACCTCGCTCGCCCCGGCCGCGAGGAGCGCCTCGCTGAGGGCGCGGGGCTCTTCCTCGGGGGCGAAGCGCAGGCGCACCACGCGTCGGGCGCGGGCCGCCACTTCGGCCCGGGTTTGCTCAGCCAGTTTGCGCCCGGCGTCGAGGAACACGAGGCGGTCGCAGATCCGGTCGACCTCGCCGAGGTGGTGGGAGGAGAGCAGGATCGCGGTCCCGCCGGCGGCGTCCTCGCGCAAGAGGTCGAGGACGGCGCCCCTGCGCGCCGGGTCGAGGCCGTCGGTGATCTCGTCGAGGATCCGTACGCTCACGCGCGGCGCGATCGCCGCCGCGAAGAGCAGCTGGCGCTTCATGCCGTGGCTGTAGGTGCGCACGCGGTCGGCGAGGGGAAGCTCGAGGTCGGCGGCCACCGCGCGAGCGCGTTCGCGTGCCTCCCGTCCCCGGTCGCGCAGCAGCCAATCGAGGTGCTCGGCGCCGTGCAGCTCGCCGTAGAGGGCGAGCTCGCCCGGCGAGTAGGTGCAGCTCCGGCGCACGGCCGTGCCGTCGCCGGTGAGCTCGACTCCGCCGAGGGTGGCCCGGCCCCCGTCGGGCCGCACCAGGCCGACGAGGCAGCGCAGGAGCGTGCTCTTGCCGCTGCCGTTGGGGCCGAGCAAGCCGGTCAGGCCGCCCGGTTCGACGTCGAGGTCGATGGGCGCGAGGGCCTGGGTGGGGCCGAAGCGCCGCTCGAGGCCTCGCACTCTGATGCCGTCGTGGTCGGCGGAGGCCGAAGCGGTCGATTCTCGGAGGGGTTCGATGCTCTGCATGGACGGGAGCGCCTGCGCGCGGAGAATAGGCGCACCATGGATGGCTGGCAAGTCGAGCAGGTGCTCAAGAGCGACCGCTTCGGGAGCGTCGAGCTGCTGCACGCGGGGGAGCGGCGCCTCGTGCGCCGGGTCGTCTGTCCCCGGCGACACCCGGCCTCGCGGGTCGTGGCGCGCGTCCTGATCGCCCGTGAGCGCCGCGCCCTGGCGGCGATCGAGGGCATGGCGGGGGTCCCGCGCCTGGTGAAGGAGGAGGGCGCGGCCGCCCTGGACGCGGCCGACGGGCGTGTCGTCGCGCCCTCCGAGCAGGTGCTGCGCACCTGGATCGCCGGCTCGCCCCTGCAGCGTGCCGAGCGCCTTCCCGAGGACTACTTCGACCTGCTCGAGGCCCTGGTGGTCGAGCTCCACGGGCGCGGCGTCTGCCACAACGATCTCCACAAGGAGCAGAACGTCTTGGTGGACGAGGACGGCCGCCCGGCCCTGGTGGACTTCCAACTCGCCAGCCTGCACCGCGGGCGCGGTGGGCTCTTCGCCAGTCGCGCGCGGGACGACGTGCGCCATGTCCGCAAGCACCGCCAGCGCTACACGCGCGGCGGCCGTGCGCCGGGGGGAGCGACGCACCCCGAGGAGCCCGGATCCCTCTTGCGCCGCTCGTGGGTCGCCGCCACCTGGCGCAGGCTGGGCAAGCCCGCCTACAACTTCCTGGTCCACGGCCCCGGTGGGCGCGTCCCCAGCGAGGACTGGCGCCCCGAATCCGGCCCTTGGCCGCTCTGGGATCCGCCCGTGGGCGCTCCGCGAGACTTGCGGCACGAAGAAGGCGCCGGAGCGGGGAAAACACCCCCCGAAAAGGGGTACGGTCCCGACCCTCGGGCCCGCTGACGACCCCCTTCGCGGGTCGGGAATTGCATCGCGGCTCCGGGGACCTATCGTCTGCACGCCATGGATATCGCCGTCATCGGAGCGGGAGAGGTCGGCTACCACCTCGCGGGCATCCTCTCGCGGGAGGAGCACCGGGTCAGCGTGATCGACGCCGACCCGGCCAAGGCCCGGCGCCTGATGGAGGCGCTGGACGTGCAGGCGGTCGTGGGGGACGGCTCGCGGGCCGACGTGCTGAACAATGCCGGCGTCTCCAAGGCGGACCTCGTGGTGGCGGTCACCGACCGCGACCTCGCCAACATGATGACCTGCATGGTGGCCAAGCGCCTGGGCGCCAAGCGCGTGATCCTGCGCCTGCACGACACGGCGCTCCTGGCCGACTACCGCTACTTCTACAAACAGGCCCTCGGCTTCGACATCGTCATCTCGACCGAGGACCTGGCGGCGGAGGAAATCGTCAACACCCTGCGCGAGCGCCACGCTCTCGAGGTCGAGAGCTTCGCCGACGGCCGCGTGCAGGTGCGGCGCCTGCGCCTGCCGGCCGAGAGCTCCTTCATCGGCAAGCCCATCGCCGACCTCGACCTACCCGGGGGCCTGATCATCGGCGCCGTGTCGCGCGGGGAGGAGTTCTTCATCCCCAAGGGCTCCGCGCTCCTCGAGGGGAGCGATCAGGTCTACGTGATCGGTCGCCGCTCCGCCCTGGACGCCTTCGAGGTGCGCGCGGGAGCGCCGACCGTAGGGCGCCGGGGCGTGGTGATCATGGGCGGCGGGGCCCTGGGCCGGGAGGTCAGCCGGCGCCTGGCCGGAGTGCCGGGGATCTCCATCCGCATCATCGAGCGCGATCCGGCCCGCGCGCGCGCTCTGGCGGCGGACCGCGCCAGCGACGTGATGGTGCTCGAGGGCGACGCGACCGACCTCGATCTGTTGCACGAGGAGCGTATCGGCGAGGCGGACGTCTTCGTGGCCACCAGCGGTGACGACGAGCGCAATATCGTCGCCTGTCAGCTGGCCCGCTCCCTGGGCGTCAAGCGCACGATGACGATGGTCAACAAGCCGTCGTACAACCAGATCTACGACCTGCTCGGGATCGACAAGGCGATCTCCCCGCGCATCCTGTGCGCGAACCGCATCCTGCGCTTCGTGCGCTCGGGGTCGGTCTCGGCCATCGCGGTGCTCGGAGACGGCAAGGCCGAGGTGCTCGAGCTCGAGGCGCGCCTGGGCGGGAAGAAGGGCGGGCGCAAGGTCAAGAATCTCGATCTTCCCGGCGGCGCGGTGATCGGTGCGCTCGTGCGCGGCAACGAGGTCACCATCCCTCACGGCGAAAGCGTCATCGAGGAGGGAGACCACGTGATCGTGATCGCCCTGCCGGATAAGGTCCAGCGGGTGTGCGGTGTGTTCAAGCGGTCCGACGAGGGCTGACCCGGAGCGCGGATGAACCTGCGTGCCGTCGCATGGCTGTTGGGCCGGGTCACCTTGCTGCTGGCCGTCTTCCTGCTCGTGCCGGCGGGCGTCGCCCAGACCTACGGTGAGGCGGGGGCATTGCGCGCCTGCCTGCTCTCGGCGGGCGCCGCGACGATCCTGGGCCTGGCCGTGACTTGGATCTTCCGCGGCTCGGTCACCACGCGCGGCGGCCGTCCCGACTACTACCGGCGCGAGGGTCTCGCCGTGGTCGGTCTAGCCTGGTTGGTCGGCGGGATCGTCGGCGCCCTGCCCTACCTCCTTTCGGGCGTCATGGCCTCGCCCGTGGACGCCCTGTTCGAGTCGGTCTCCGGCTTCACGACGACCGGCTCGACCATCCTCTCTCCCGAGGGCATCGACGGCCTGCCGCGCTCGATCGCCTTCTGGCGCTCGTTCACCCACTGGCTGGGTGGCTTCGGCATCGTGATGGTCTTCGTCGTGCTCTTCCCCACGGGGGGACGCAGCCTCTTCCGCTCCGAGATCCCGGGCATCGCCCGCGAGGCGGGCATGCAGCGCGTGCGCGACAGCGCCCTGGCCCTCTTGCGGATCTACTTGGCGATGAGCGGCCTGGAGTTCATCCTGCTCTATCTGGCGGGCATGAGTTGGTTCGACTCGGCCCTGCACACCTTCGGGACGATCGCGACCGGCGGATTCTCGAACCACTCCCAGTCCATCGCCTGGTTCGGCTCCTGGAAGATCGAGCTGATCATCGGCGTCTTCATGTTCGCGGCGGGCATCAACTTCGCCGTCTACGACCTGCTCCTGCGCGCCGGTCCGCGTTCGGCCTGGCGGCGGCTGGTGAGCTCCACGGAGGTGCGCACCTACGTGGGTCTGGTCTTGGGCTCGAGCCTGCTGATCGCCTTCATCCTGTGGTCCTGGGGCGGTGGCGGCGGAGACCCGCAGAGCGACTTGCCGGACTACCGCGGCTTTTGGCAGGCCCTGCGCCACAGCTCGTTCCAGGTCATCTGCATGGAGACCAGCACCGGGTACGGGACCGCGGATTTCGATCGTTGGCCGCAGATCACGCGTGTCTGGCTGATGATGCTGGCCCTGGTGGGGGCCTGCGCCGGGTCGACCGGCGGCGGGCTGAAGGGGATCCGTCTGGTGATCGTGGCCAAGGCGGCCTTGATGGGCGTGCGGCGCTTCATCCGGCCGCGGGCGATCCACGACGTGCGTATCGACGAGCATTCCCTGGAGGAGGGGGTCGTGGCCTCGGTGACCGGCTACTTCGCCCTGTGGATCCTGATCTTCGTGGCCGGGACGGTTTTCCTGGCGGCCTTCGGAGTGGGCACGGAGACGGCGGCCACCGCCGTCCTGGCGACGTTGAACAACATTGGCCCGGGGCTGGCACAGGTTGGACCGTCCATGAACTTCGGAGCCTTCCCCGACCCGGTGAAGGGGCTGCTGACGCTCTTCATGATCCTCGGCCGCCTGGAGTTCTACGCCGTCGTGGCCCTCTTCGTGCCGGGTTTCTGGAGACGCTAGTCGGCCCGCTGTCCGTGCGTGGCGCCGGGGGCTCGCCCTGCCTCGCGAGTCCGGCACGGGAGCCCTCGGCGGGCCGCGGCCGCCGTCCGCATCGGTCGCAAGCCGCCTGGCCCGGGCCGGGTCTCGCCGGGGGTGACGCGCGTCTTCCAGCTCGCCTCCCGCGACCCCTCCGGAGGGAGCAGCGGCTTCAACTTCTCCGACACCCTCAGGATCGGGTTCCCACCGTAGGCCTAGAGGATGTCCTCGCGGTAGATCCAGCGCCGGCGCTTGCCGAGGTCGCGGCGATGGGTGACCAGCCGCCAGAGGTGCTGGGGGCCCATGGCGGTCAGGTACTCGCGGGGTCCGTCCTCCGACTCCAGCTGCAGGCGGCCGGTCACCAGACCGACCAGGCGCAGGGTCGACAGATCGCCGTCGTCGCTGGCGTACAGCCCGGCGCCGACCTGGTCGGGGGCGCCCTCGAGGCGCTTGGGGATGTCCAGCAGGATGCCCAGGACGCGCGGGTCGGAGCGTACGCGCACGCTCCGCCGCCACGGGCCGCGCGCGTCGAAGCCCATCAGGAGCAGCTCGTCACCGGGGCGCGGCTCGACGTAGGAGAGCGGTACGCTCGGCAGGCGGATCTCGACCTCGGCGGTGAAGAGCCCGCCGTCGACGGGCTCGATGAGCGTGCTCTCGACGCTCGGGCCGTCGCCGAACAGGGCGGTGATCCGCGCATCTCCGGCGGGGGCGGTGCGGCCGAGGAAGACGATGCCGTAGTCGGTGGAGACCCCCAGCTCCGAGCCCCCGCGCGTCTCGATCAGGACGGTCGGGTGGGCCATCGAGCGCGTCCCCGCGCAGGCGGCCGAGAGGGCGAGGGTCCCGGCGAGGAGGCCGGTGGGGAGGATGGCTCCGGCGCGCGTACGGAGCCGCCGGGAATGGGGCTCCAGACGGCCGCCGGCGCTCACTCGAACCTCGCGTACCACTTGCGGATCTGGTCGTTATCGGGGTCCAACTCCATGGCCAGGCCAGCCTGCGCCTTGGCGGCCGTGTCGTCCAGCTTCTCCTTGCTTCCGCCGGAGATCTCGACGCGGATGCCGCCGCCGCTCGAGCTCGTGAAGCGCTCGCCGGTCATCAGCTGGCTCAGCTCGTGGCGGAAGGAGGCGTTGAGGGGGTCTAGCTCGACCGCCGCGCGCAGGTCCGCCAAGCCGTCGTCGGCCCGGCCCTTGCGGGCCAGGGCGCGCCCGCGGGCGGCCCAGGCGCGCGGGTCGCTGACGCCCGCGTCGATGGCGGCGGTCAGGTCCTCGATCGCCTCGTCGATCGCCTCCATGTCGAAGCGGCCCACCGCCCGCAAGCCGCGCTTGAGCCGCGCGCCGGGCGTGTCGATAGGGATCGCCGCGACGAACTCCTTCCACTGCGTCTCGAGGAGCGCGATGTCCTTTGCGCCGATGCGCTTCATCATCGAGTCGCGGATGTCGGCGGGCGCGGCGCGGTAGCCGGTGCCGGTCTGGCCGGCCGCGGCGATGGTCTCGTAATCGATGCCCTTCTGGCGCGTGTAGAGGTCCTTGAAGAACTTCCAGAAGCCCTTGGCATACTTGCCCTTCGAGAAGTTGTTCAGGAAGTAGACGAACGACCAGGCGTGGGCGTACTGAAAGCCGTTGAAGCTGTTGCGGTCGATGAAGAACAGCTCGGTGAGCTTGGTGTCCTTGCCGTCGGTGATCGCCTGCTGGACGGTCAGCACGCGGTCGGTTTGCAGCTTGCCCGGAGTGATCGTGATGCGCCCGCGCTTGTCGCGCTCGACGTCCGCCGAGCCGAAGTAGTCGGCCACGGCCTCGTTGAGCCAGATCTGCGGCTGGTACTGCTGGTCGATCAGGAACGTCAGCAGGTGCGTGCACTCGTGCAGCGCCACCCACTCGCTCTGGGCGGGCTCGGAGTACTCGTGGAAGAAGTTCAGGGTGTCGTCGGCGGACCAGAAGTAGCCGAGGACGCTGTCGCCGACCCCCGCCGCGTTGAGCTTGTGGAATTCCTCCCGGCTGCGGTAGACGTTGACCGTCATCTTCTTGCGCCGGTAGGTGGGCGTCGGGTTGATGCCGATGCGCTTGTTCATCAGCTTGTAGTAGGCCTCGAGAAGCTCACAGTAGAACTCGAGGATCTCCGGGGAGGTGTTGGACTTGACCAGGAAGTGCTTGGTCTCCTCGGTCCAGCCGGTGTGCCAGTCCGAGTGCGCCGCGATCAGGTCCGCGCGTTTCTTGGCCTCCGCGTATTCACGGTTGAGCTGCGCCTGGTAGGCGGGCTTGCTCATCCACTTGCCCTGGTAGCGCACGTAGCCCTTCTCGAGCTTCTCGCGTTCGTTGTCGTTCTGGGGCTCGTAGTCGGACATATCGCCTTCGATCTCGACCGCCTTGATGCGATCAGAGTTCGCCAGGACGATCTCGCCGTGTTCGAAGATCAGGCGATAGCCCTCGCCCTCGGCGCGCGCCTTCTGGGGCGTGAGCATGCGCCCGTCCTCGGTGATGACCCGGTCGGCGAGCGCCGGGGAGGAGCTGAGGGTCAGGACCGTGGCGGCCAGGGTCGCTGCGATTCGGGTGGTCATGGGCATCTCGTCAACGCTCGTGGTCTAGAGCGTGTGCTGTTTCCAGGCTTCCTCGAGCTCGTTCCAGTCGACGCCCGCGAAGGCTCTCTCGACGGCCTGGTCGAGGTCGGCGGTGGAGGCGAGGGTCGTGAAGTACACGTCGAGGACGTCGTCCCAAGCCTTGTTCCACTTCGACGAGCTCTTCTTGCCCGTGCGCAGGAAGTAGACGAACGACCAGCCCTGGGCGTAGTTCTGTCCGCCACCGACGCCGTACTTGTTGTTTCCGTAGTACTCCCTCTGCGTGAAGCGGACGAGGTCCTTCAGCGGGACGTGCTTGCCGTCGCGGATCGCTTGTTGGATGGTGCGCACGCGCCAGTCGAAGGGCTTGAGGACGAAGCGCTTGTGCTTGTACTCGTGGCCGCTGAAGAAGTCGCCGTGGCCCTCGTTGTACCAGCTGTGGGGAGAGAGCTTCCCGTAGAGGTAGAAGATGTACTGGTGGAAGGCCTCGTGGTTGAGGACGGCCCAGGTGTCGCCTCGTCCACCGCCGGCCTTGTCGTCATAGAGCACGAGCTCCTCATGGACCCAGGCCCAGTACCCGGCCGAGCCGCCGGGTCCGCCGTACTCGCTGTACTCGCTCTGCTTGGCGCACACGCGCACAACGCTGCAGCGTGAGCGCTCGCGCGGCGTCGCCTCGGCCGCCGCCGTGCGCCCGACCTCGGGTTCGTCATCCCCGGCTTCTTCCTCGGCGTCTCGCTCCTCCGCCGGTTCGGCGTCTTCCCCGTCCGCCTTCTCCTCCTTCTCGCGTTCCCGTCGCTCGAGGCGCAGGCGGTCCGCCTGCTCCCAGGGGTACATCTCCTCGTAGACCGCGCGGATGGCCTCGATGCGATCTTGGAGCTCGCGCAAGAACTGTCGGTCGTCGACGTTGGAGATGATGAAGTAGTTCGGCGTCTCGTAGAGGGCCCAGGGGTTCTTCCCGCCCTGGCTGAGGGCGACCTCCTTCTCGAGTTGGGCGCGCTTGCGCGAGCGGTAGGCGCTGTCGTCGCTGCGCGGGCCGCTGTAGTCGAGCTGCTCGACCTCGATCGGCTTGAACGACTTGGCCATCCTCTTGAAGCTGCCCTCGTACTTGCGCCACTTCGTGCGGCCGCCGGGGCCGTCGAACACGACGGCCACGTCCACCTCCGGCTGCAGGCGGTACACCATGGCGTAGACCTGGAACTCCGTCCCGCCCTGCCCCGTGCCGGTGATCAGGTACTCGGTGGCGGGCACGCGCGAGACCTTGGTCTCCTTCTCCCGCGTCGGTCGGTAGCCGCTGCCGCCGAAGTGCGTGCTGCTCTCGATCCACTCCATCAAGCTCTCCGTGCCGAGGGCTTCTTCGCGCGCCGACTGCTCCTCTTCGCCGCGCCGGTCGAACTTGATCAGGTAGGCCTCGAGCCACAGGATCTCCGTGCCGGAGAGGTTGATGTACTTGGTGTAGGGCGGTGTGTACTTGCCGATCAGGTTCTTCTCGCCGGGCCGGGGAGGCGTGAAGTCCCACTTGTCGGGCATCTTGACCTTGAACCCGAGGTCGACGGAGTCCTCGAAGAACTTGCCCGCCTTCGGGGCCTGGGCCGAGGCGGCGGAGGCGAGGGCGGCGCAGGCGATCAGCGCCAGGGCGATCGAGCGGGTGGGCGGCGTCATCTTGCTCATGCTCCTGGGTGGCATTCGGGCGCGGGGAGGCTCGCGGCATCGTACGCAGGTGAGCCGTGGTCGTGAGCCCACTCTCGCCCTGCGGCGGGCTCGCGCCCCATTCCCGCCGGACGCTGCATCTTCCCACGGTGGCCGGGGACGGACAAGCGCCCGAGCCGCGTGTCGGTGCTCCCAGGCCGGGATTCCTTCCCGTCGCGGGCTCACGGGTCCATGATGGGAACCGTACGCATCTCCGAGCCTGTGCGTCCCTCCGCGAATCCTCGATCCCCTTCGCCCATGCGCCTGCCCCAGGTCGTCGCCCTGTTCGCCGTCATCGGCCTCCTGGCCGTGGGGCTGGCGTGGTTGGTGAACCTCGACCCGCCGGGCGCGTCGCCGGTGGGCCCCGCCGCGCCCGTTGCGCTGGATCCCGCAACGTCCAGCGGCGAGTCGCTCTCGATCGAGGCGCCGACGCAGCCTGTCGCGGGTGAGGGCGAACCCGTTGCCGGGGAGCGTTCCCCTGTCGCCGCCGGGGGGGCGACGGAACTCGACGGGGAGGCGGGCGCGGGGGAGAGTCCGGACTTGACCGGCCGCGTCGTGGGCTCCTTCGGCCAGCCGGTGTCAGGTGCGCGCGTCTTCGCCGCCCCCGCCGGCTTGGTGGCCGCCATCGACATCCTGGGGGATGACAGCCCTTGGGGGTTCCGGCGCAGCAGCACCGAGAGCGGCCCCGACGGACGCTTCGAGCTATCCGTCGTGGGCAGGGGCGGTCAGGTCCAACTCGCTGTGCGCGCCGCGGGCTTCGCGCCCCTGCGGATCCAGCGCAGCGGCACCCGCCCGCCGCCCTTCGAGCTCGGCGATCTCGTGCTCGAGCCCAGCGTGTTCCTCTCGGGCCACGTGCTCGATAGCGTCGGGCGCGGTGTGGCCGACGCGGAGCTCCACGTGGCTTCGGCCGAGGGAGCGGGAGTCGTGATCATCATGCAGGGTTCGACGGGCACCTTGGTGGGGACCACCGATTCGGGGGGAGGGTTTCAGCTCGACGAGCTAGGCGCCGGTCGCTACGCGATCGACGTGCGCCATCCCGACTACCCCAGCGCGCGCTTCGAGGGTGTCACCGAGGCGCCCGGCGAAGTCCGTGGGGGCATCGTCGTCACCCTCGAGCCGGGCGCCGCGATCAGCGGC
The DNA here is from genome assembly GCA_002686265.1 of Planctomycetota bacterium. Classification (GTDB taxonomy): domain Bacteria; phylum Planctomycetota; class UBA1135; order UBA1135. The sequence continues at coordinate 6,094 of NZBA01000061.1, read as the reverse complement.
CGGGTGCTGGGCATCCTGCCCGGTGAGCACGAGGCCTACGTCGTTCACGCGGGAGCGGTCGGTTCGGGCGGGATCGCGTTCGGGCTCGGCGCCTCCCCCCAAGCCGGTCACCTGGCCTCGATCGAGCCCGACGGCAGCTTCTTGATGCGCGGCCTGCACGCTGAGCGCGAGGTGGAGCTGAAGATCCTCGAGTCGGAAAGCGTCGCTCCCTTCGGAAGAGCCTGCTCGGACACGGTCGTCGCCGCCGGCGGCGATTCGGGAGTCGTGCTCGAGCTGGAACACGGCCTGGCCCTCGCCTTCAGAGTCGTCGAGGCTGGCTCGGAGACCGCGCTCACCGACTTCGACGTCGAGGTGGGAGCCCCCTGGCCGGAGGCCGTGCGTGATGCCGACGGCAAGCGTCTCTCCCACCATCCCGGCGGGACCTTTCGCCACACCGGCCTCGAGCTCCAGTCCGGCATCGACAGCGTGACCGTGCGCGTCCGATCCGAGCTCCATCTACCCTGGGAGCAGACCGTCCCGCTCCCCGAGGGCTGGGAGATCGAGCTGGGGACGATTCGCCTCGTGCCCGCGCCCTTGATCCGCGTGCTTGTCGTCGACGCCGAGACCGGGGGCGCGGTGAGTGGCGCGCGCGTCACCCTGACCGCAGGCGGGCAGGCCGAGGGGGGAGAGGGGCTGTTCGGAGGGGCCGGGGCCTTCTTCAACGGGCGCGAGACGCGGCGTGGCCGGACCGACGATGGGGGACGCGTCGCCTTGGCCGCGGTCTCCGATGGACCCTGTCTGCTGAAGGCCACTCACAAGTCCTACGCCGATCACCCCGGCGAGGATGTCGGGCCCCAGACCGGCGGCGCCGAGCACGTTCTGCGCCTCTCGCGCGGTGGGCGCGTCGAGATTCTGGTCGTGGAGGCCGACGGACAGCCGCGGGAGGGCGCGCGGGTTCGCCACCGGGGGCCGAGCTCCGCTCGGGCTGCTCCTGGCACGGGAGGGGACGGGATGCGCACTTGCGACGAGGACGGGCGTGTGGTCTATCGCAAGCTGACCGTCGGCGTGCACCGCTTCCGCCTCGCCGCCGATGGGCGCGGGGGAGTGGGAGGCTTCATGGGCAACGCGACGATCATGATCGGCGAGCCCGCCGGAGGCGATGACGAGGAGGGCTGGGAGGAGGTGACCGTCATCGACGGGGCGACCCTCGAGCTGACCCTGGTCAGCGAGCCCCGTGGAACCCTCGCCGGACGCGTGACCGAGGACGGCCGTCCGTTGTCCGGCGCGCGCGTCTCCCTGGCACCCGCCGCACAGGGCGATGCCGACCCACATCAACAGGCTCTCGCGCTCCTGGGTGGGGGTGGGCCGCACACCAAGACCGACCCGGCGGGTCGCTACGAGCTGGAGGAGATCACCGTCGGCGACTACCTGCTGCTGGTCTCCCACCCCACGCGCACGATGGTCTCGGAGTTCGAGGTGCAGGTGGCCGCCGCCGCCGGCCGCTTCGATGTGGACCTTGACCTGGCCGTCATCGAGGGGCGGGTCAGCGACGGCGAGGGCAACCCTCTGGCGGGAGCGCGCGTGGAGGTCATTCGGTCCACGCCGTCGGGCGGCGAGGCTCGAGGCCGCACGCGAGTGTTGAGCATGAGCTCCAGCGGCAGGCAGATGACGATCGGCGCGGGCGAGGGCGACGCCACGGCCACGACCGATCCCCAGGGCCGCTATCGCCTGCGCGGCGTGGCGTCGGGCCTCGAGCTCGAGGTGAAGGCGAGCATCGCGGGCCGGCAGTCGGCGCGGAGCGAACCGCTGAACCTGGCCGCCGACGAGACTCGCTCGCGGGTCGACCTGGTCCTGCCGGGCGCCGGGAGCATCCGTCTGTCGGTCGTCGATGCCGGCGGCAGGCCCGCGTCGTTCTGCATGACCGAGGCCACCTTCGCCGGCGAGGAGGAGCTCGAGGTCGCCGACGTCTCTCAGTTCATCCAGGCCGGCGGCTCGGCTGTGTTGGGCGGCTTGCGGCCGGGTCCCTGGGAGGGGACGGCGCGCTCGATCGGCTTCGGGAATCCGGGCGCGCAGGCGCCCCCCGAGAGCGAGCCCCGGCGCGTCGAGGTGCGCGAGGGCGAGGTCGCCGAGGTGGAGGTGCGCCTGCCGTGATGCCTGGAGGGGGGGCGTATCGCTGGTGTAGAATCGATGCTCCGACCACGATGACCACTCGCGCGCGCAACCTGGGCCTGCTCAGTTTGGCCCTCGGCCTCCCGCTGGCGGTCTGGACGCTCCTGGCGGGGCTCGCGGGCGATCCGCCCCCGGCGGTCCTGGCGGCCGGGGGAGCGGGCGTTGCCGGAGGAGTGGCCGGCGCGCTGGAGCCTGGTGATCGCCCTGCGCACGCGGGCGATGCGCGCGCCCCCGATGGCGCCGAGGCGCGGGCGCGCAGGGGCATCGACGCCCTTGCGGGCCCGTCCACCGCCGCCGAGGACGGCGGCGGTGAGGCCGGGTACGACTCCCTGCTGTTCGGACGAGTCGTCACACCCGGGGGATCTCCGGTCGCGGGCGCCCGGGTCCTTCTGCGCGGCAGCGAGTTCTGGCTCTCCCTACCGGCGGACCTCGAAGTGGTCGACGCCGACTGGGCTCAGGCGATCCTGGGCGAGAGCGTGACGGACGAGGAGGGCCGCTTCTTCCTCGAGGACATCGAGCCGGGGATGCTGTCGATCGCCGTGCTCGCAGAGGGCTTCGCTCCCCTCTCGCGAGGCGACCTGCGCGTTCCCGAGCACGAGCGCTTCGATCTGGGGACCCTGTCCATCGAGCGCGGCGTGCGCCTAGTCGGCAAGGTCATCGATGCCAAGGGCCTGGGTGTGGCCGACGTGCAGGTCTTGCGCGCGATCACTCCGGCTGCGGGCAGCGCTCGCCTGGAACTGCCCGGCTTCGGCGCTCCCCTGACCACGAGCGGCGCCGGCGGGGCCTTCCGGGTCGAGACCCTCGCGCCGGGGAGCTGGCACTTGATCTTCGATTCGCCCGGGCACCGCGTCGCCGAGGAGCATGGGCGCACGGCGCCGGCGGGGACCACGCGCACGGGCCTGGTCGTCCGGCTCGACGGTGGGCTGGCCATCACGGGTTCCCTTGTGGGACTCGACACCGCCGGGGCGGGCGGCGTGCGGATCACGGCCCGGCGTGCCGACGAGCAACCGATGGCTGACGCCGACCGCATCGAAGGCGCCGAGCGCTACCGGCCGCGGCACACCTTGGTCGGGCCGGAGGGGGCCTTTCGAATCGGTGGCCTCGCACCGGGCATGCAGTACCTTCTGAGCGCTTCCCGTCCCGCTGACGGGGAGGCGCCTGGGGAGTGGAGGTCTCTAGACGGTGTCGAGCCCGCGCTCGCCCTGCCCGGTCCGCGTCCGGTCGAGCTGCGCTACGAACCCGCGAGCAGCCTGCGCCTGCGGGTTGTCGGCGCTCAGGGTGCGCCGTTGACGAGCTTCGTCGTGCGGGCGGTGGGGGGCGCGGACGTGTCGGGCGACGGCCTGCTCGAGGGAGCCGGCGGCGAACCCGTTGACGAGCACCCCGACGGAATGGTCGTCTTCGATCGCCTGCAGGTGCCCGGGACGGGCGGGCGCGTCACCCTGTCGGTCTACGCCCCCGGCTTCGCTGATTGGACCTCTGAGGAGACGCTACTGCGGCCCGGAGAAGAGCGCGACTTGGGTGAGGCGACCCTCGTGCTCGCGCCCGAGTTGGTCATCCGGGTCGTGGACGGCGCGCTGGGGACCGTGGTGAGCGGGGCGCGGGTGGTCGTGGTTCCCGCCACCGAAGAGCGCACTCTCCGCTCCCTGTTGGAACGCGAGCGCGACCCCTCACCCTTCGGCGGTGCGAGCTACCGCTGGGCCTGCAGTGGCGAGAACGGCGTCGCGCGGGTGACCACCCCCTTCACGGGCGTTTGCCTCGTCGGCGCTTCGGCGGCCGGCTACCTCGAGGGCGAGCCCCTGCGGGCCACGGCGGTGGTTGCCGGCGAGACGAGCGCCTCCGCCACCCAGCTCGAGACCTCGGAGAACGGCACTCCCAACATCCTCGAGCTGCGCCTGATGAAGGCCGCGCGGGTCGTCGTGGCGCTGGTCGATCCCGAAGGTGCCTGCGTGAAGGGCATGCCGGTGAAGCACGTCGCGGGTGAGCCGAGTCCGAACCGGGGCTTCCTGAGCGGGACCTTCGGGCCGCCCAAGCACACCTCCGACGAGCACGGCGAGGTCGTCTTCGAGGAGCTCGAGCCGGGGGCTCACACCTTCACGGCGATGGACGCGGCGAGTTCGGGGGACGATCCCTTCGGGTTGTCCGCCGCCGGCGACTGGAAGCCCGACTCCGACGCCGAGCGCCGCGTGGAGGTCGGGAGCGGCGACGACCTGCGCGTCACCCTGCGCCTGCCGCGCCGCGGTAGCCTGCGCGGCGTCGTGCTCGAGCGCGGCGTGCCTCTCACCGGCGCGCGGATCCAGCTCATGGGGATCGATGAAGAGGGCGAGGCCTTCTTCCTGGCGATGATGGGCTCGCTCAACGAGAGTCCGACCGTGCGGCTCTCCTCTCACGAAGGGCGCTTCCTCTTCGAGGGCTTCCCGGCCGGGCGCTATGCGCTGCTCGTCAGCCATCCCGAGCGCTACCATCCCTTGCGGTTCGACGTGGAGCTCACCGCGCGGGGGAGCGAGCGGCGCATCGAGCTGGGCCTGGCCACGATCGAGGGCCGCGTCGTCGGTGAGGACGGCTTGCCGCTTGCGAACCTCGCCGTGCGGGTCGGGGTGATATCCGATCAGGGGCGCTTGCCCGCGGCGGATTTCAAGATGACCCTGACCCCCGAGGAAGATGGGGGCACGGACTACGACTACGAGATGGTGAACGTGGACGGGACGCGCACGGACCTCGACGGGCGCTTTGAACTGCGGGGCGTCAACCCCGACCAGGCCCTGCGATTGACCGCAAGCGGTGACTTCGTCCTCACCCAGAGGCGCAGCCTGGCCCCTCTTCAGCGGGACGAGTCCCTCGCGCACGAGGACTTCACGATGAAGGCGGCCGGCTGCCTGCGGGTCAGGCTCGTAGCCGGGGTGGCAGGAGATCGGACGCGCTACGCGGTCAAGCTCATTCCCGCTCGCGGCAAACCCCTGAACATGCGTCAGCGCCCTGGGCAGAAGCGCACCAGGCGATCGCTCGCGCCCGGGATGTGGAGAGCCGAGGTGCACGTCAAGGGCTCCGAGCGACCGCTGGTCACTCTACAGGTGCGCGTCGTGGCCGGAGAAACGGGAGACGTCGCCCTACGGTTGCCGTGAGCTCCACCTACGAGGCCCTGCTGCTCGATCTCGACGGAACTCTGCTCGACGGGCGGGGCGAGGTGCGCCCGCGCAATCGCGTCGCGCTGTGCGAGCTCGAGGCGCGCGGCGTGCTCGTGATGATCGTGACCGGCCGTTCGGCGAAGGCCGCCCTGCCGATCGTCGAGGGTCTGGGCTTGACGGCGCCGACGGTGGTCTTCAATGGCGCGGCGGTCTACTGCCCGAAGCACCGCGGCCTGATCGAGGAGCGCGTGCTCTCGAACGCCGCCATGGGGCGCGCCTTGGCATTCAGTGCGGAGCGCGACCTGTTGACCTTGGTGATGACCCGCGACCGCAAGCTTGCCCTCGAGCCCCGCACCGACGCGGAGAGCCGGGCCTTGCGCGGGCTCGTAGGGCTCGAGCTGGTCGATCGCGCGGAGCTGGCGGTCGAGTACGTCCTGCGCGTCTCCTGGCTCTCGGCCTCCCACGCCCACTCCGGCGTCCTGGCGGCGGAGGTCGAGGCCCACGTCGCCCACCCGGCGACCTACACCCACTTCCCCCTTTCGCTGGTCGCCGAGCACCGCGAGAGCGCGATGCAGGTCTGCGACATGCACGCGCCCTGTCGCGGCAAGGGGGAGGCGCTACGGTTCGTCGAGGAGCGCTACGGGATCCTCCCCGGGCGCGTGGCGGCGGTGGGGGACGCCACCAACGACCTGGAGATGTTCGAGGCCTCCGGGTTCGCGGTCTGCATGGGCAGCGGCATGCACGAGGCCCGCACCGCCGCCGATCTCGTCATCGGCGACCACGACAGCGACGCCATCGCCGAGTGGATCGCGGAGACCTTCTAG
>NZBA01000060.1 GCA_002686265.1 Planctomycetota bacterium | reverse complement strand
GGGGTGTGTTTTCGTCGTGCCATGGTGAGGTCCAGTCTGCCCGATTTCGGGCGGTCGAACTCTCACAAGGCCTGGACTCGTTTTCGGGGGTCATGCCACCCGCAGCCGAGGTCGAAGTGCTGGGGAATCTCACAGGTGCCCGTTCCCACAACTGTGAGGAGTTGTGTGAGCGGTAGGGCTTCGAATCGGCGTCGTTGCACCGGCGCCGAAATGACGGTGGATGTCGTTGACGTAGGAGCGGCCGAGCAAGCCGGCGTTGTCCATGAGCCAGGTCTCCACGGACTCCGTGCCCGTCGGCGGCTTGTGCGTCAGCAGTAGATCCTGCTGCAGGCCGAGCAGCTCTTCTTCTGTGAGGATGACGTCGCGAACGAACAGCTCCACCAGTCGGATGCCGGCCAGGGCGAGCCATGCCGGGGCGCCGAAGATGAGGCGACGGACGCCGCAGGCGCGGGCCAGCAGCTCGACGTACTCTCGGAACGTGTAGCTCTCGGGGCCCGCCGCGTCGATGTCGAGATCGTCCGAGGCCAGCGCCGCGTCGACGATGACGCGCCCGGTGTCGCGCAGCGTGATCGGGGAGATGCGCCCTGCACCGCCGCCTGGGACCGGGAAGATCGGGAAGTGGCGCAGGAACCAGACGATGTTGCCGGTGAGCACATCGTACGGCCCGACGACCAGCGTGGGACGGACGATGGCATACGACATGCCGCTGGCCCGCACCATCTCATCGACACGCGCTTTTCCGTGGTAGTAGCCGAGCTTGGAGTCGAGTGACGCGTTGCTGACGCTGACGTGTACGAAGCGCTTGACGCCCGCCCGGGCGGCCACGCCGATCAGCGTCTCCAGGTTCTGGACCGCGGTGTCGAACGTCGTGCCGCCATGAGGCAGCCGCACCCAATAGGTACTGACCATCACGTCGGCGTCGTCGAGCTCGCACGCGAGATGCTCGGGATCGAAGTGCAGCGGCGCCGACGTGATGCTGTCCACGCCGTCCGGCGTCCGGCGGTTCGTCAGCGTGTGCAGGTCGAAGCCGCGCAGCAGAAACTGCGCGGCCACAGCCGAGCCGATGTTGCTGAATGCGCCGGTGACGATGGCACGAGGCATGCGCCGAGGATGCCCTGCGCAGGGCGCTTCCTCAATGTGCCTCCAACCGTGGCGCTGCTGGGAGTGCCGGCGCGGCCCTTCTCGTGTAGGTGGCACTTCTGTCTTGGCCCAACCGCTGACGCGGTTGGAGCGGCACTTCCAAGAGAGGACTGGTCTCTCGTCAGTTTCGCCGGAGAGCGCGGGACCTCAGGGGGATTCGAGGCTCCCGTGGGAGGCACTTGTGCGGGCCGTCCTCGAGGTCTAGTCTCAGGTCGTCGATTCACGGAATGAAGGAATGCCCCTGATGGGAAACCGTCGCGTCAGCGAAGGCATCTGTGAGGTGGACTGCATCGACGGCCCCCGGGCCGCTGCAGCCCGGGCCGCGCTGCCCTCGGTCGAGGAGTCGAAGGCCATCGCCGAGGCGGTCAAGGTCCTCGCGCATCCGGGGCGTCTCCGGGTCTTGAAGGCACTCGCGGGGCATGAGCTGTGCGTTTGCGACCTGGCTCGCGTCCTCGGCGGTTCGATGTCCGGAACGTCGGCCCAGCTGAAGGAGCTTCGACGGCTCGGAGCCGTCGAGTTCAGAACTCAGGGCAAGCTCGCCTACTACCGGATCGCCGACCCCTTCTGGCTCGATCTGGCGGACTCCGTCTTGGAGAAGCTCAACGGTGCAGTCTCGAACTAGGACGCTCACCGGCACGTGCGCGCTGGCCCTGGCTGTGGGGTGCCAGTCCGTCGATCCCGGCCCGGACTACGACCGGGCGGTGGAGGAGATCCGCCGAGCGACCGGAGCCGCGAGCGTCTTCCACCCGGGCTCGGAGTCCGAGCAAGTCGACGCGCGCGTGACGCAGCTCTTGGAAGGAGGACTCGAGCTTACCGAAGCCGTGGAGCTCGGCCTGTTGAACAGCCCGGTCCTCCAGGCCTCCTTCCACAGCGTGGGCATGGCGAGCGCGGATCGCACGCAAGCTGGTCTTCTGACGAATCCCTCGCTCAACGCGGTTCTCCGTCTCCCCACCTCCGGCGGCGCCACGGAGATCGAGGGGGGACTGTTCGGCAGCCTGCTGGACATCTGGCAGGTGCCCGCCCGAGAACGGGTCACGGAACAGGCCCTCGAGCAGCGCATCTTGCAGCTCGCCCATGAGGCCGTCCTTCTCGCCGCTGAGATTCGCGTGGCCTATGTCGAGACGGTCTCCGCTCGGCGCTCGGTCGAGATCGCAATGGAGAACCGCTCGGCCGCTGCGAGCCTGGTCGACCTCGCAGAGGCCCGGCTCGAGGCGGCAGCGGCGACGGCCATCGACGTGAACCTCGCCCGGCTCGAGCACGCTGCGACGGCGATTGCGCAGCGCGACTTGGAGCTGGCCTCCGGAGAGGCCGCACGCCGGCTCAAGGCGCTCCTGGGACTGCGACCCGACTTCAACCTGGACCTTCATCCGCTCACGGAACGGGCCCTTCCCGCCCTGCCTCCCGTCGACGAGCTCGAGCGGATTGCGACCGATCAGCGGCTCGACATCCGCGCCGCCGAAGCCGCCCTCGGGCGGGCCGAGGCGGAGGTTGCGCGTCAGCGCAACCTCGTGTGGAGGGAATTCGAGCTCGGGGTGGTGGCCGAGAAGGATGGAGAATGGAGCGTCGGGCCAGGGGCTCGCCTCGAGTTGCCGCTCTTCCATCAGAACCAAGCGCAGATCGCCAAGGCCGTCGAGGACTCTCATCGACGAGAGAAGATCCTGGCCGCTACCTCGATCGCGGCCGTCCAAGATGTGCGCTCGGCGGATGCTCGCCTGCGAGTCGCAGTCGACGTTCTCTCCATCTACCGCGACGAGGTTCTGGGCCGCTCCGAGGAGACGCTCGAGCAAGCGCGCAGCAGCTATCAGCTGGGCAAGACGACGATCTTGCCCGTGATCGAGGCGCAGCGCCAGCTGCTCGATGCCCGACAGAACCACGTCCGACGACTGGAGCAGGCGGCCGCAGCCCTGTCCGACGTCGAACGAGCCACGGGAACCCCGCGGGAGATCCTCTTCGGGGGTACGGAAGGAGAGCAGATCCAATGAGAGTACTCCAAGGACGGATCATCGCCGTCGTGATGACCTGCGTCGTCTTGGGCTTCGCGGGATGCGACCGCACATCCAGCGATCCTCCGACCAGTTCCTCGTCGACCGCTGGACCTTGCGAGGACCACGGCATCTCGCGGTGCCCGTTCTGCGATCCGGGCCTGCTCGAGACCATGGGCTTCTGCCGCGGGCACGGCGTCCCGGAGGCCATCTGCAACCAGTGCCGGGGAGATCTCGAGGCGGCCTTTCGTGCAGCCGACGATTGGTGCGGCGGGCACGGACTCCCTGAGTCCCAGTGCGAAGCCTGCAATCCGGGGGTGCTCGACAAGTGGAAGGAGGGGGCGAGTAAGCCCGTCTCGCAGGATGCGGATGGCCCCTGCGCGAAGCACTCCGTGGAGGATTGCCCGTTCTGCTCTCCGCGCGTGATGGAGGCGATGGGGTTCTGCAAGGGGCACGGTGTTCCGGAGGCCGTGTGCACCCGGTGCCGGGACGACCTGGAGCAGGCCTTCCGCGACGAGGGAGACTGGTGTGACGAGCACTCCCTGCCGGAGTCTCAGTGTGAAGCGTGCAACCCCGGTGCGCTCGAGAAGCTCGAGGCGTACGAATCCTCCCGTGCGGAGCCGGAACAGGAAGACCCGATACCCGAGCTTGCCGTGGTCACGGAAGAGACCCCTCGAATCCAGCGAGCGCCGTTCCTCACCTGTTCGACCGACGCGAGCATCGTGCGGCTCGCCGAGGCCGCGGTGGCGGGCCGCGTGGGGTTGCGCACCGAAGAGGTGCGCCGAGCGAAGCTGCGACGGACGCTCGAGGTTCCGGCGACCGTGGAATACGACTCGAGATCCCATGCACGCCTGGCACCGCGTGCCGCGGGAACGATCGTCGAGGTCCGTCACGACCTCGGGGCCGCGGTCCATCCGGGAGACACGCTCGTCGTGCTGGACTGCGCCGAGCTTGGGATGGCCAAGGCGGACCTGCTCCAGGCGGACGCTCAGGTCGAGCTGTGGAAGCGAACCAGCGAACGCGAGCGAGATCTCCTGAAGAAGTCGCTCTCCACGGAGCGGGATGTGATGGAAGCCGAGACCCAGCTCGCCAAGAACGAGATCGCGCTCGCGATCGCGGAGCAGCGCCTGCTCAACCTGGGCCTCTCCGCCGAGGAGATCGACGAAGTGACGGAGGAGCAAGACACATCTTCGCTCTTGCCCGTTCGCGCATCGTTCGCGGGAACCGTGATCCAGTTGGACGCCGTCATAGGTGAGCTGGCAACGCAGGCTGCTCCGATCGTGTCCGTCGCGGACACGTCCCGCATGTGCGTGATCCTGGACATCGACCAGGCGGACATTCGACTGGTGGAGGTCGGCCAACCGGTCATGCTCACCGTCGAGGGATGGGAGGGGGAGACCCTTGGCGGGCGCCTCACGTGGATCAGCAGCCACGTCGATCCACGCTCCCGCACGGTGAAGGTCCGCTCGGAGTTCGCCAATCCGGAGGGCCACCTGCGGGCGCAGAGCTTCGGTACCGCGAGGGTGATCACGCGCGACGATGAGCAGGCCCTGTTCGTCCCGAAGGCCGCGGTCCAGTGGGAGGGATGCTGCAACGTCGCCTTCGTGCGGCGCTCCCCGACGGAGTACGTCCCCCACAAGCTGCGGCTCGGCTACGACGCAGGCGAGCACTACGAGGTCCTCCGGGGATTGACAGGCGGCGAGACGGTCGTGACCCAGGGAAGCTTCATCCTGAAGACCGAGCTGCAGAAGAGCAGCATCGGTGCGGGGTGCTGCGAGGTCGATCACCTGGACCGGTAGGGAGACGGCAGAACATGTTCGATGCCATCGTCGGCTGGTCGCTCCGCAACCGCCTCGTCGTCCTGGCCCTCTCGGCCCTGGTTGTCGTGAGCGGTTTGGTGGCGCTCGCACAGCTGCCGATCGATGCTTTCCCGGACACGACGCCCGTCCAAGTTCAGATCAACACCAATGCTCCCTCCCTGAACCCCACTGAGGTCGAGCAGCAGATCACCTTCCCCGTCGAGCAAGCTATCGGAGGCCTGCCAGGTCTCATCGAGGTGCGGTCCATCTCGAAGTTCGGTCTCTCCCAGGTCGTGGCCGTCTTCGAGGACGGAGTCGACACCTACTTCGCTCGCCAGCTCATCGGCGAACGGCTCCAGTCGGTCGAGATCCCCGAAGGTCTCCCGTCGCCCGGGCTGGGGCCGGTGGCCACCGGCCTCGGAGAAGTCCTGCACTATGCCCTCACCAGCGAGACGGCGAGCCTCGATGAGCTGACGACCCTTCATGACTGGGTCCTGAGACCCCAGCTCCTGACCGTCCCGGGCGTCGCGGAGGTGAACACCTGGGGCGGGCACAAACGTCAGTACCACGTCGTCGTCGATCCACTACGCCTGCTCGAGCACGAGCTGACGCTGGACGACGTGGTCGATGCGCTTCGCTCGAACAACGAGAACGTGGGCGGAGGAGTCATCGCAGCTGCCGGCGAGCTTCACCTGGTCCACGGGATCGGGCTCGCGCGCAGCCTCGAGGAGATCGGAGGAATCGTGGTTGCCGAGTTCGCCGGGATTCCGGTGCGCATCCGCGACGTCGGGGACGTCCGCCTGGGGCACCAGATCCGGAGAGGCGCAGTCACCGCGAACGGTGCGGGCGAGATCGTACTCGGGCTCGGCTTCATGCTCATGGGCAAGAACAGCCATGAGGTGACCCGCCGGCTGCGCAATCGGCTCGAAGAGGCGAGCGAGATGCTCCCCGACAGGGTTCACGTCGAGGTGCTCTACGACCGGACAGAGCTGGTCGATCGGGTCATCTCGACGGTACGCAGGAACCTGCTCGAGGGCGCCTTGCTCGTGATCGCGGTGCTCTTCGTCTTCTTGGGCAACCTTCGCGCGGGGCTCATCGTGGCCGCGGCGATCCCGTTCGCGATGCTGTTCTCCTTCAACGCGATGCTGCGCTTTGGCATCTCCGCGAGCCTGCTCAGCCTTGGAGCGATCGACTTCGGCCTGGTCGTCGACAGCTCCGTCATCATCGTCGAGAACTGCGTGCGCCGCCTCGGCAAGGAAGGCGGCACGCGTCCGACACTGGAAGTCGTCCGGGACGCGACCCTGGAGGTCCGCAAGCCGACCATGTTCGGCGAGCTGATCATCCTGATCGTCTACCTTCCGATCCTGCTTCTCGAGGGGGTCGAGGGGCGTCTCTTCCGGCCGATGGCCTTCACGGTCATCTTCGCTCTCACCGGATCCCTCGTCTTCTCCCTGACGCTGATTCCGGTCCTCGCGAGCTTCGGCCTACGGAAGATCCGTGGGCATGAGAGGGACAACGCCCTCGTCAGGATGGTGCAGCGGATCTACCGGCCTGCCGTGCGCGCGGCGCTTCGATTCCCGCGTGCCATCGTAGCGCTCGGTCTCGGTGTCGTCGGCCTTGGCGTTCTTCTCGCCTCGCAGCTCGGCACGGCCTTTATTCCGCGCCTGTACGAGGAGGCGATCGGGATCAACACGGTGCGCCTCTCCGGTGTAGCCCTCGACGAGTCCGTGCGCTACGGCCTCCAGATCGAACGCCTCCTGATGGAGGAGTTCCGGGACGAGGTCCGCGACGTGTGGAGCCGAACGGGGACGGCCCAGGTGGCCACGGACCCCATGGGCCTGGAGGTCACGGACGTCTTCGTGACGTTGACGCCCCGCGACCGATGGAGCCGAGCCGAGACGCAAGCCGAGCTGACGGCCCAGATGGAGTCGACGCTCGGTGACATGCCGGGGATGCGCTCGATCTTCACGCAGCCCATCGAGATGCGTGTGAACGAGATGACCGCTGGCATTCGCGCGGACGTGGGTGTGAAGATCTTCGGAGATGACCTGGAGGTGCTGCGGGAGAAGGCGCAGGAGATCCAGAGCCTGCTCGAGTCGATCCCCGGGGCGACCAGCGTCTCGGCGGAGCAGGTGACGGGGCAGCCCGTCCTGGAGATCGAGGTGAACCGCGAGGAGCTGTCCCGACACGGGATCCCTGTGCAGCACGTGCTCGATCTCGTCAAGGCCCTCGGAGAGATCAAGGTCGGGGAGATTCGCGAGGGGCAGAGGAGGTTCGATCTCGTCGTGCGCTTGGACGAGGCGTATCGCTCGGATCCGATGGCCGTTCGGAAGCTGAGGGTGCCGACGAGCTCCGGGGAGCGGATCCCGATCACGCATCTCGTCAGCATCCGCGAGGTTCAGGGGCCGTCGACGATCACCCGCGAGTGGCAGAAGCGTCGGGTCGTGGTGCAGGCAAACGTCGCGGACCGGGACCTGGGCGGGTTCGTGAGCGCGGCGCGGGATCGAATCGCAGAGGACGTCGACCTGGAGCCTGGCTCATTCGTTCGTTTCGGCGGCCAATTCGAGCACCTCGAGCGGGCCTCGAGACGTCTGGCCATCATCGTGCCCGTTGCACTCGGAGCCGTTCTCTTCCTCCTCTACTTGAGCACGCGATCCGTGCGGGACGCTCTGATGATCGCGACCGGAGCCCCCTTCGCAGCCTTCGGAGGAGTCCTGGCCCTGTGGGTGCGAGACATGCCGTTCACGATCTCCGCGGGCGTCGGGTTCGTCGCTGTGGTCGGTGTCTCGATGCTGAACGGGCTGGTGCTGGTGTCGACCATTCGCAGGAAGATCGATGACGAAGGTCTCGAGCTGGAGCGAGCGGTGGAAGAGACGAGACTCTTGCGTCTGCGAGCGATCCTCATGACGGCTCTCGTGGCCGCTCTCGGCTTTGCGCCGATGGCCTTGAACACGAGTGTCGGCTCCGAGGTCCAGCGTCCGCTCGCGACGGTCGTCATCGGCGGAGTCTTGGCCGACAACGTCCTGACACTCATGGTCCTGCCCGCCCTCTACTCGTTGTTCGGGCGGCGCGGTTCGGGAGGGGCTGCGGTGACCGATGAAGGCAATGTGCGCAGCGCTTCAGAAGCGTAAGGCGATCAGGGCGATCCTCTCCACCCGAGCCCAGCGTTCCCCCGCTACCACTTTCAAGAGAGGACCGGGACCTTGCCGCTCGGTCCTCTTTTCCCGTGCCTGGAAGGCGGGTGGGTGGTGTCGACTCTGCCGCTGCCATTCCGAGGGACAGACCCATCGCGGCCAAGGCTCTCCGTCGTGCGGACCCGCGGGGTGACTTCAGGCAGGGAGAAACCGCGGCCGTGACCAGGAGCAACGGAAGCGACGACAGGAGAAACAGGCTCGAGGATTCCATATCCGCGCGCCGCGCACTGAATCCGCCGGGCAGCGGGCTCGCAGTTTTCCTAGTCCCTGATTGTTGTCCCGCGGCCTCAGAGGGCGAATACGGGCGAGGTCGCTTCGGGGCGACTCTGGCGGGACGGACATCGAGGTTGACGGCGGCACGCTACCGCCCGCTCTCAAGCCGTTCGGCGGCTGTAGCCCTTGTCTTCCGGCCCCTGTGAATCCGTAGAAGGGCGTAGTCCTCTCCATGTGGCGTGACCTTCCCCTGTGTTGGGGGCCTGGGTGTCGGCTTGATCTCCAACCTCAAGGGTGCGTCGCAGGCCTCTTCAGCTCACTGTCCACAGCATTCCGTCATACCGCCCAGTCGTGCTCAGCCTGCTATTATCTCAGTGTACGAGTACCAGCTCTGGGGCACACCACATCAGTCAAGCGAAGAAGACCACGCATGGTCAAGTACTCCGCCATCACTCTGGATCGCCAGCTTTGCAAGTCCTGTGGACGCTGCGTCGCCTCCTGCCACAAGCAGGCGATCGCCATCGGGCTCGAGGTCAATCAGCGTTCCGGGATGATCCCGTACGAGATCGACTACGAACTGTGCAACCACTGCGGCTTGTGCATGTCGGCCTGCCCGGAACCTTGGGCGATCACCGAAGGCGGCCATGATCTGGAGAACCCGGCGGCCCGCGTGCGTCCAGCCAAGCCCGCAGGCATCCAGGCCCGCCGTATCCCGCTCCCCGACCTCGAGCCCTTGGTCCTCAAGGGAAACCACGCTTCGGCCGTGGGGGCACTGCTGGCCGGATGCCGACACGTCTTCGGCTATCCCATCACTCCCAGCACCGAGGGAGCGGAGCTTCTGGCCAGCTTGCTGCCCGAGCTGGAAGGTGTGTTCCTGCAGTCTTGCTCCGAAATAGCCACGGTGAACCACATGTACGGCGCCGGCGGGGCGGGCGTGCCCACGATGACCTTCACGTCCTCGCCGGGCTTCACCCTCATGCTGGAGGGCATCTCCTACATGGTTGGTGCCGAGGTGCCGGGAGTCTTCATCAACGTCATGCGGCCCGGCCCTGGCTTGGGCTACATCGGCCCTGAGCAGAGCGACATCAAGCTATGCGCACGCGGGCTGGGCCACGGCAATACCCACGCCATCGTTCTCGCGCCGTCGAGCCCACAGGAGATGCTCGACTTGACCATGCTCGCCTTTGAGTTGAGCTTCAAGTACCGCAACCCCGTCATCGTTGCGGCTGACGGCTACCTTGGCCAGATAACCGGCCGGGTGACCCTGCCAGCGGAGATGATCCAGCCAGGTCTTCCCGGCTGGGCCGTGCGCGGCGATGCCGAACACAAGAACAACCTGAACTCCTCCATCCTTCAGGATTGGGTTGAGCTAGAGAAGCACAACGAGCACATCAGCGGGAAGTACCGCGCGATGGAGCGGGACGAGCAGCTCTCTTCGGAGTTCCATACGGACGGCGCGGAGACTCTCATCGTGGCGTGCAACATACCGGCCCGCATGGCCAAGGCGGCGGTCGAGACGCTGCGGCGCGAAGGCCACAGGATTGGCCTCTTCCAACCCTTGACGATCTGGCCCTTCCCCATCGACGCCCTCGCAAAGCTGCTCGTGCACATCAACCACATCCTGGTGGTCGAGGCCAGCGACGGGCAGCTCGAGAACGAGCTGCGCCTGGCGCTCAACAAGGCCGAGATCGAAGGCACTCGATTCGACCATCTCCGGCATATGGGCGGAATCCTCCCCGATGACGCCGAGATCGTGCGCAAGATGCACAGCATCATGGGAATCTACGCATGAGCAACACCGCACTCTTCGAGCACTTCGACCGTCACGCTGGCGGCGTCGACCTGAAGGGCGGGTCCACGCACTATTGTCCTGGGTGCGGTCATGGTCTGGCCCACAAGTTCATCGGTGAGGCAATCGTCGACCTGGGTATCGAAGACCGCACCGTCATGGTGTCCCCGGTGGGTTGCGCCGTCTTCCTGTTCTACTACTTCGACACCGCCAACACTCAGGCCGCGCACGGGCGCGCGCCCGCGGTGGCGCTGGGACACAAGCTGGCTCATCCCGAGTCCATCGTCATCAGCTATCAGGGCGACGGCGACTTGGCCTCCATCGGCCTCGCCGAGATCATCCACGCCGCCCAGCTCGGCATGCCGATCAGTGTCATCTTCATCAACAACACGATCTACGGCATGACGGGCGGGCAGATGGCCCCGACTACCCTCATGGGCCAGCCCTCGACCACAGCGCCCCAGGGGCGCACCGCGATGCAGGGCCAGCCCATGAAGGTGGCCGAGATGATCGCCGGCCTGGAAGGTGTGGTGTACGTGGAGCGCACCGCGCTCTTCGACCAACGCAACCGCAAGAAGACTCAGAAGGCGATCAAGAAGGCGATCCGGCTACAGATGGAAGGGCGCGGATTCTCCATGGTGGAGATTATCTCTGAGTGCCCAGTGCACTGGAAGATGACCCCCGAAGAGTCCGAGGAGCACGTCAAGAACGTCGTCGTGGAAGCGTTTCCCTTGGGCGTCGTGAAGGACGAGGAACGCGAGCCCTGGATCGCACCGCGCGTTCCCAAGTTCGACGCAGATTCGATGGTGTCCGCGCTGGGCGCCACGGAGGAGAAGCCGCCCAGGTTCTGCAGTGAGTTTCCCTCCCATCTCGACCCCGTGGACATCGCCATCAAGTTCGCAGGCGCTGGCGGCGACGGAGCGCAGACGGCAGCCATCCTCCTGACGCAGGCTGCCATCAACGAGGGCTTCGACTCCACGGACATCCCGAGTTACGGTCCCGAGTCCCGCGGAGGCACCTCCTATGCAGACGTGCATGTGGCGAAGGACGAGGGGCTCTCGCCGGCAGCCCCGACGCCGCACGTGCTCTTGGCCTTCAATGCTCCCAGCCTCGAGAAGTTCGCGTCCAGCGTGGCGGAGAACGGCATCGTCATCTACGACACGTCGGTCATCTCCGCTCCGCCCGACTTCCCAGTAGGGGTCAAGGCGTACGGCGTTCCCTGCGGCGACGTCGCGGTGAAGCTCGGCAACAAGGTCGTGAAGAACATCGTTGCGCTGGGTGCGTTGCAGGAGGCAACCCAGTTGCTGACAGACGAGTCCATTCTCACCGTCCTGCGCTCTGTGTTGAGGCGCAAGCCCAACCTCATCGAGATCAACGAGAAGGCCTACGCCGAGGGCGTGCGCCACGTCAGAGAGAGCGAACCGAGCATCGTCTGATACCCGGCCGTAGCTAGCGCGGCCCCCCAGAGAGGCCAGTGGAGCCGCAAGGGCGATACACCAAGGAGATCGAGGATGAGTGCCGAGAAAGACCAAGCCGAGCAAGGAGACGCCGTCATCAAGTGTCGCCGCACGGGGCAAACCTACGACCTCTCCATGTGTCCGCGTTGTCCTTACTGCTTTGGTGACAGCGCCGATGTGGAAAGCACTGACCCCGAGTCCTTCTGCGACTTCCCCCCTGGTGAAGACCCAGTCAGTTTCGGGTTTCCCCGGAACGACGTGCGAATGCAACGCGGATAGCGCCATACCGCGCCCAGGGGGATCGGAGGGGACCGGCGAGCTCGGGCCGGCGTCCCGACAGGTCCACGCATCGTTCGTCCTCCATCGACCAGCTGGGACCCTGCGAGTACAGATGGGGCGAGCCCTGAAGCGGGCCTCCCCCGCGCTCACGGACGAGCACTTCCTTGGCGAAGACCCCCATCAACTGCAAGGTGACCCGCTCTCCCGCGCGCGCTTCACGCCTGGGCACGGCGAGGTGCGTCGGGGCCGCCGCGGTGATGGCGTAGGCGACCCCGCTGGCAATCCCATTCAAGGTGAAGCTGCCGTCCGGACGGACCCCGGTACCATGGACCGGAAAGGACTCGCCCGTCGCCCGCGCGGCGACGAGCTTCGCGGCCGCGGGCACATAGGAGCGGGGCCACGCCACGACGGAGCAACCCTCGGGGAGGCGTTCGCCGACCTCGGGCCTGACGACGCCCTCGATCGTGCCGCCCGGGCGCAGGACGATGGTGCACTCTTCGGGCGGTGGGGATGCCCAGGAGACCGCGGTCGTTCGGAACCCCGGCTTCTCCACGCGGACGCCGGCCCCACCCGGTTCGCCCTCCGGGCCGGGGGCGGGCCACACGATCCGGGCCTCCCCGGCCCGGTCGGTGGCACCCTCGACGAGGGGAGTACCGGCGGACGGCCGCGCGAGCACGCGCGCGTCGGGGACCGGTCGGCCGTCGGGGTCCGAGACCAGGACGAGGGTGTGGAGCCCCTCCTCCGGCGGGCCCGAGTTCGGAACATCCGCGGAGCGTGCCTCGACGCGGGCGGGCGGGTGCTCCGAGGAGTCGAGAGGCCGAGGCGCACCCGGGTCGTCCCTCCGATCGTGTGCGTCCGTCGTCGCCGGCACCGCCGGGGGACCGCGCCCGTCCAGGAGCACCTCCTCGGGGAACAGGAGGAGCAACGCGGCGAGGAGAGCCGCGCATGCCAGGGCGGCGCGGATGGCGGGCTTCACGGTCGCGCGGGGCCGGGCTCGATCACCCTGTGCGATGACACTCCACGGTGTGAGGGCACCGCCCGACGCGCGGACCCTCCACCCGGGTTGCCCGCGACGGAGGGGGCCGGCGTGGGAGCCGGGCCGCGCCGAGGAGGGTGTGCGAAGGTCCCGCCCGCCGCTCGTCCATTCTCGAGAGCAAGCGCCCGCACGGCGCGCGCTAGAGCATGCAACTGGCCCGCACCTTCCCGGGGTCGTTGGGATCCACGACGATCGTGCAGGTGCCCGCCGTCGGGCAAGGAGGGCACGCGCCCCACTTCGCCAGCTCCCAGTCTCCGTCGGCATTCGGCCGCAAGACGAGGGTGCAACACCTGCTCGGCCAGTACTTCTCAGCCGTCCCGCAGCCGCAGAACGCGAAGTCCCCGTTCACGTCGCACGCTTGCCGCTGCTTGCAGTCCTGGGAGCTCCTGCAGTACCCGGAGCAGTTCAGGCCCCAGGTATCCGGAGTCTGGGGATCTCCATCCCAGTCGCCCGACTCCGCGGTGTCGGCGCCGCAGGTGTCCGATGCCTGCGGTACGGCCTCGACGATCGAGCGCGGTGCCCCTGGGGCGAGACCCAGCAGTCCGATCAGGGCGAGTGACGAGGCGAGCGAGACCTTCCTGTCGAGCATGGTCCGTATCCTCCCTTGCGAGTCATCGGGACGGTAGGCGTGCCGAGTGGTCGAACCGTACCAGCTCCCCGCGGATCAGGCCACCTCCCTCGCGGCGAAGAGGGAATCAGGTGGCTGCGCGGCCGGCCGCCGGCGCTCCCTGCACGAGCCTGAGCGCGAGGGGCGTGGCTCGCGGGCGTGCCGACTCCGAGGGCCCGCGGTCGCCGCATCGTCGCAGCGGGAACCGGGGACCGGGGTGTTCCGGGTCGAGACCACCCCCGACGCGGCTCGCCCGGCGTGCGTACAGCGGGCCGCGGATCGAATCGCGGGCCGGCGGGGCGCCCCCGGGTGAGGGCGGCATGCTCCACGAGCAGGGTCACGGGGGAGCGAGCCCCCGCCATCCGTACGAGGTGTGTTGGACTCCTCCCGTGCGGAGTGATCGTCCCGTACGCTGGGTCGTCGTCCGTCACCCCGTTCTCGGAGCTGAGCGCCATGCCGTCACCCGCCCTGCTGCCCCTCGTTCTCGCCTGCTGGCCGCAAACGCCCGTCCTGGACATGGTCGAGGTGCGCGTCGCCGACCGCCGCGAGCTGGCGCGCCTGCACCGTTTCGCGAGCGACGTGGACGACCACGGGGTCGTCGCCGACACGGCGCGGGTCTTCGCAGACGACCTCGAGCAGATCCACCTGCGCAGCCTGGGCTTCGAGCTGGAGGTTCGGGTGGAGGACCTCGCGGCGTTCTACTCGTCGCGCGCCGCCGAGGACTACTCCGGGGGCGCGGTCGGATCGATGGGGGGCTTTCGGACCCTGGCGGAGATCGAAGCCGAGATGGACCGCCTGGCGACCGACTTCGCCGGCCTCGTCTCGCCACGCTGGTCGATCGGCACGTCCCACCAAGGGCGCGAGATCTGGGCCATGCGCGTCTCGGACAACCCCGGCGTGGACGAGCCCGCCGAGCCCGTGGCCTGGTTCGATGCCCTGCACCACGCGCGCGAGCCGATGTCGGGCGAGTCGCTCCTGCAACTGACGAGCTGGCTGTGCGAGGGCTACGGCGTCGAGGGGAACGCGACACGGGTGCTGAACACGCGCAGCCTCGTGCTCGTCCCGTGCGTGAACCCCGACGGCTACGAGTACAACCGCCAGACCAACCCGAACGGCGGCGGGATGTGGCGCAAGAACCGGCGTGACAACGGCGGCGGCAGCTTCGGCGTCGATCTCAACCGCAACTACTCCTTCGAGTGGGGTCCGGGGTCGCCCGGGTCGAGCGGGAACCCCGACAGCGAGACCTACCGCGGGCCGGCGCCCTTCTCCGAGCCCGAGTGCCAGGCCGTGCGTGCCGGGTTCCTTGCGCGCATCCCCGCCACGGTGGTCTCGGCCCACACCTTCTCGGATCTGTGGTTGTACCCCTGGGGCTACGACACGCCCGATCCGCCCGACATCGCGCTCTACGGCGAACTCGGCGAGCAGGCCACCGCGGTCAACGGGTGGGTCCACGGCCCTGCGTCCCAAGTGCTCTACATCGCCAACGGAGTGAGTATCGACTGGACCTACGGGCAGCACGGAGCGATCTCCTTCACGCCCGAGATCGGCGGCGACGCCGACGGGTTCTGGCCCCAGCCCGCACGCATCTCGGCTCTGTTCGAGGACGTTCGGCCGGGCTACCTGCAGACGGCCCTGGCCGCCGGCGCTTGGGTCGAGAGCGTCTGGGTGAGCCAGGCGGAGGTCGCCGGCGACGGAGACGAGCACGTCGAGGCCGGCGAGACCTGGGATTTGATCCTGACCCTCGCCAACCGCGGCCTGGCCCTGGCGGCGGGGACCGCGCACCTTTCCTCCGGTGCGCCCGAGATCGCCGTCGTCATCGCCGACGCACCCTTCTACGTCGCCCCCGGCGCCCAGGAGGAGGTCGGGCCCCTGAGGCTGACCGTCGCCGCCGGCGCGCCGGCCGGGGCCTTCAGCCTCGACGTCGGGCTCACATGGGAAGGCGAGACCACCGTCGAGCCCTACTCCCTCATCGTCGGACAGCCGCGGCTGTTGGCCCACGACGCGATGGAGAGCGACGACTTCGGCTGGACGGTCTCGGACGCGAGCCACTACTCCTGGGAGCGGGCGGATCCCCAGCAGACCACCAGCTTGGGCCAGACCGTGCAGCCGGGCGTGGACAACCCCGCCGGCAGCGGATCGCTGTGCTGGGGGACCGGCGCGGCGGCGGGCGCGGGCGCGGGGACCAACGACGTGGACGGGACGACGGCGCTCACCTCGCCGCGCTTCCGCGCCGCCGCCTTCGGCCACGTCGAGCTGGAGTACGCGCGCTGGTTCGCCAACCTCCCAGGATCGGCCCTCGATGACGTGCTGGCCGTCGAGGTCTCCTCCGACGGCGGCGCGAGCTGGGCGCCCGTGGAGTCCACCGCGAACGACAACCAGTGGCGCACGGTCTCCTTTGCCCTGGAGGACCACACGGCCCTCACCGACGAGATGCGCCTGCGCTTCACCGTCGCCGACGAGCCCAACAACGACCTGACCGAGGGCCTGCTCGACGACCTGCGCCTGTGGACGACCAGCACCCTGCCGACCTTCGGCCTGTGGGGGGCGACGGCCCTGGGCGAGGACCAGCGCATGTTCCTCGACGGTCCGCCCGGGGTTTCCTACCGCATCCAGTGGTCGCTGACCGCCGGCACGGGCATGCCCGTTCCCGGCGTGGATGGCCGCTTCTACCTGACGGGCAACGTGCGCACCCTGCGAACCGGTCTCTCGGCGGGCACCGGCCTCACCGAGCTTCCCCTGCGGATCCCGCCCAATCCGATCCTCTCGGGCCTGACGGTCCACCTCCAGGTCCTCTTCGACGAGGGCGGCGGCCAGGCCGCCTTCTCGAACCTGCTGACCTTCACGATCGAGTAGGCACACGAGGCGGCTCAGGGCGGCGCGTGGATGCGGCGCCGCCGCATGAAGAACAGGGTCGGTTTCCTGCAACCCTCGCCAGGTCGGACAGTACCTGTCACTAGGGACAGGACCGTCTAAGGACAGGATCTTCTGGGAGAGAAGGGGAGAGTCATGAGGAGTCGCATGGGAGTGTCTGCCACGGTGAGCATTCCGCTTGCCGTCGTTTGCGGAATGCTGGCGCACGCGGTCGCCCGGAGGAATCCACCGGGCTCCGGCCAGAGGCCTGTCGAGTGCGTTCAGGTTCAAGTCTTGACTGATCGGCTCGCTCCTGTGGACCGGGCTACCCTGCGCGTCACCAACGGAGCCGAGGTTTCGGTGGCCACCACCAACGCGGACGGGCACACCACCTGCTTCACGAAGATGGACCCTGACATCGGCGGCGTCGAGCTGGCGATCCAGGAGACGGCGACACCGGAGGGAATCGCCCTGGGGATGCTCGAACAGGTCTATCCCCCGCACCTCGCCGAGAATGGCGAGGACGTTCACCTCTCCGTCATCTCGAGGACGGTTCCTCTGGCGGTCCCCGTTCAGATCCAGGGAGAGGATGAATCGACCTGCATCTTCCCCCCGGACGGCTACGAGAACTACTGGACGTTCTCGACGGCGGCAGGCTCCAGCCTCTCGTTCAACGCCCATGTCGCCACCATTCTCGACAGCGAGGACGTGGGCAGGTACTTCACCTACCACGGCTACGATTCCCCGGAGGACTACGCGCGCGGCGCGGTCATGGTCGTTCCGAACTTGCAGCTCGGACAGGGTGGGTTCGGCGTGGGACTCTGGCTCATGGGAGCCTTCAACTACGGCAACGACGGCGTGGCGGTGGACGCCTACAACTTCACGAGCAGTCCCAACGGTCCCAGCGTGGAGCCGGTCGTGGTCGAGACCATGGTCGTTCGAAACGACATGGTCTACGTTCGGGTCACCGGTGAAGTGGGAGCAGGCCATCTGGCCCTGTTCGCCAGGTCCCACGATGGGAGTCCTTCGAAGTCCTATCGCTTCGATGACAATCCGCCGACCTTCCCTCCCTTCGCGGACGTGCGCGACAGGACTGACTTCGTCATGACCGACCGTGTCGGTCGTGGTGAGGACGGCCATGCTGCCGCGGCCGCTGCGGGTACGTCCCCGCCGGCCACGCCGCCTCCCCTCGTCGGGGATTGCGAACCTGACGAGCCTGTGATGCCCGACGGCTGGTCGTGCAGCCCGCCCGCGGCAACTCCCAACCACTGTGGGGCACCCACCTCCGCCGGAGAGATCCAGTGCGACGTGATTCGCATGCGTGGGCCCAGAACCTGCAGGTCCGGCGGCAGCACGTATAGGCTCGCGATGGGAAGAACCGCGAGATGGAAGGTCTCCTTCGAGTTCCAAGCCGGTTCGGGCGGAAGCCCTCTGATGTCTGGCTCGGGTTTCGAATACGGGGAGGAATCCACCACCGTCGAGTCCGAGGAATGGACAGCAGAGAGCGGGCTCTATGGGCTCGGTCAGTGCATGCGTTACTACCGATTCGAGCTGACTTGCGCCGCCCCTTGGTACAAGAAGTACGACTCGTTCGAGTACCGCAGCGAGATGGTGCCGCGTTTCGTCCCCTGCGGAGCGACTAGGGCCGTTTGGACCAAGTGTCGTGATAGCGCCACTTCGCAGTCGGTGTGCGACAGGACCCCGTAGCCGCCCCCGCGCATCCCGCCCAACCCGATCCTCTCGGGCCTGACGGTCCACCCGCCGGTCCCGTTCGACGGGGGCGGGGGCCAGGCCGCTTTCTCGAACCGGCTGACCTTCACGGGCGACGAGGGCGCACGAGGCTGCTCACAGCATCGCGTGGATGCGTCGCCCCCGCGTGGCGCCGAAGCGCCGCGTGAGCTCGCCGCGGCGCCACTCGGTCAGCTCCGTGTGGGCCTGCTTCAGGGCGCCCACCTGGCGGGAGTCGGTCCAGTCGGAGACCTCCTCCTTGAGCGTCGAGCGGCGCCGGCTGTGCTCGAGGAGCAGGTCGGACAGGAAGGCCTCGTCCCCGTGGCCGAGGCGCAGCTCGCCGCTGAGCTTCCTGGCTTGCTGCTCGATGCCCGCGACGCGCTCGCGCTCGCGCAGGAGCGCGACCTCGGCGGCGCGGCGCGAGCGCTCCTGTTCGATCAGAGCGTGGACTTCCCGTTGCTGGGTTACCGAGAGCTCGGCGAGGGCGGGAGGCCTGGCCTGGGAGCCGACGGGCGCGGTCTGGGGGACGGCCGCGGCGGGAACGCGCTCGAAGGCCTCGAGCTTGCGCTCGACGCCCGCGAGGGCCAGGCGCAGCTCGTCGAGCTCCCGCTGCACGGCGTCATCGGCGCGAGCCCGGGCCCCGGGGGGGGACGGGTTCCCGGGCATGGGCTCGACGACGAGCGGAGCAGCGGGGGGAACCGGCAGGGCCGTGAGGCGAGCGACCACCCCGCCCACCGCTCCGCCGACCAGGGCGGCCAGGAGCACGGAGGGCAGGAAGGTGAGCTTCATCGTCGGGGGCGGTCGGTCGGCGTCCCGCGAGGCCGGATCTGCGCTCCGCGGGGAGCTGCATGATAACGGATTCCGGTGGTGCCGGAGGCGGCGAGCGCCTCGTGCGGCCCGAACGGGCCGGCGGGCGCGCCCTCGCGTAGGATCATGGGCCATGCGCCCCGCCGCCGACCTTGAACGGGCCCTGGCCCGCATGACCTTCCGGGTCGAGCCCGGCCGCTTCTGTCTGGTCGGCTTCGCGGGAGCGCCCGTCCCCGGGGATCTCGCGCACCTCGCCGCCGGCCCGGGCCAGCTCGTCGTCGAGGCCGAGGGTACGACGCTCCTCGTACGCGCCGAGGAGCTCGACGTCCTCCTGGCCCGCCGCCCCGACGCACGCGTCGAGCGCGACCTGCGCTGGATCCGATTCGACGTCCCCATGAGCTGGGAGGTCGTGGGCTTCCTGGCGACCCTCACCGCGCGCCTGGCCGCCGCCGGCATTCCCCTCGGCTGCGTCTGCGGCTTCGACCGCGACCATCTGTTCCTCCCCGAGCGCTACCTCGACCGCGCGGAGCGGATCCTGGGCGAACTGTTCGCCGCCGGCGGTGGGCGTTAGGATCTGCGGTCCCCGGCCCGACCCCTGCGAGACCCCATCCGACGGAGATCCCCGATGACCGAGACCGAGCTTCCCCAAGACAGCGGCCCGACCCCCTCCCGGCGTGACTTCCTGGGCAAGGCCGCCGCCGTCGCCGGAGCGGGTGCCCTGCTCGGTGCCTGCGCCTCGACCCCCGAGAAGCCGCCGATCCCCAAGGCCGAGGCGCGCACGCCCGTCGGCGAGGGAGAGCCCCTGCGCATCGGCGTCGTCGGCCCCGGCGGCATGGGCACGGGCCACATCGACCGCATCACCCACCTGGCGGGCCAGGGCAAGGAGCAGGTCGAGATCGTCGCTCTCTCCGACGTCTGCAGCACCCGCTACGAGCGCGCCCAGCAGATCCTGACCGAGCGCCAGGGCGGTCCGGCCGACACCCACGACCGCTACGAGGACCTCGTCGCCCGCGACGATTTGCACGGCGTCCTGGTGGCAACCACCGAGCACTGGCACGGCAAGATCGCCGAGGACGCGATCCTCGCCGGCAAGGACGTCTACTGCGAGAAGCCGATGACCCTCGACCTCGGCCAGGCCCTGCGCCTGCGCGAGGTGTCGCTGGCCAACCCGCAGGCGATCCTGCAGGTCGGGACCCAGTACATCGCCCAGGAGAAGTACCGCAAGGCCAAGGAGCTGATCGCCCAAGGCGCGATCGGCAAGCCGACCTTCTCCCAGACCAGCTACTGCCGAAACTCCAAGGACGGCGAGTGGCTCTACTACGCCATCGACCCGCGCTGGGAACCGGGAGTCAACCTCGACTGGGAGCGCTGGCTAGGAGACCGCCCGGCCGCCGAGTGGGACCCCGAGGTCTACGCGCGCTGGCGCCGCTACAAGACCTACTCGACCGGGATCATCGGTGATCTCCTGGTGCACGTCATGACCCCGCTGGTGATGGCCGTCGACCAGGGCTGGCCGACGCGCGTCACCGCCTCGGGCGGCCACTACGTGGACCAGGTCATGGAGAACCACGACCAGGTCAACCTGACCATCGAGTTCGAGGACGGGCACACGATGATCGTCGCCGGTTCGACCTGCAACGAGATCGGCCTCGAGACGATCATCCGCGGCCACGAGGCGACCATGTACCTCGGCAGCAAGGACGTCGTCGTGCGCCCCGAGCGTCACTGGGTGGACGAGATCGACGAGCAGCGCATCTCCTGCCCGTCCATCTCCGACCAGGACGAGCTGCGCCTGAACTGGCTGAAGTGCATCCGCACCCGCGAGCCCAACTGGAGCCCGGTGGACCTCGGCACCAAGGTCATGGTGATCGTGGATCTCGCCTCGCGCTCGATGTGGGAGGGCCACGCCTTCGGCTTCGATCCGGCGACCATGAGCGCCTACAAGATCTGATCGGGCCGGGGAGGTTCGCCGCCGGCGTCGAGAGCCCAAGCGGCAGCACCAGAAATCGAGTCGCTGTGTCGAGAGCACGTCTTCATGAGTAGCGCCGGGTCCTCCGAGCCTCCCAGAGCGTGATCTGCCGCCTCGCGACAAAGGCCATGGCGACCCGCTTCGAGCTGGTGCTCGACGGGGAGGACGAGGGCCGCCTGCGGGCGGTGGGGGAGCTCGCCCTGGAGACGATCGCGGAGTGCGAGCGGACCATCAGCCCCTTCCTCTCCGCGAGCCTCATCGCACGCGTCAACGCCCGGGCGGGGAAGGGCTGGGTGGAGGTCGACGCCGACACCTTCACCCTGCTCGAGACGGCGCAGGCCGTGCGGCGCGAGTCCCTGGGCGCCTTCGACGTGACCGTGGCCCCGGTGATGGAGGCCCTCGGTTTCCGCGAGCGGGCCACCGCGGACCTCGCCGCGGCCCGCGGCGCCGTGGGCGGCGACGCCCTGCTGCTCGACCGCGAGCGCTCGGCGGTGCGCTTCGCCCGCGAGGACCTCTCCCTCGACGTCGGCGGCGTCGGCAAGGGCCACGCCCTCGAGCTGGCGCGCGAGGTGCTCTGTGAGCACGGAATCGAGCGCGCCCTCTTGCACGGCGGCACGAGCACGGTCGTGGCCCTGGGCGCTCCCCCGGCGGCCGAGGCCTGGAGCGTGGCCCTCGGCCCCGAGCCCGACGCGCCCCTGGCGCACCTCCGCGACGCCGCACTCTCGGTCTCGGCCTCCCACGGCCGTACGGTCCCGGCGACCGATGGCACCGCCGGCCGTGGACACATCGTCGACCCCCACACTGGCCGGCCCCTCGCCGGGGGGATCGCCGCCGCGGTCATCGACACCGACGCCCGCCGCGCGGACGCGCGCTCGACGGCGCTCTGCCTCGCCCGCCTCCCGTTTTGCGATCCCGACCGAGCCCCCCTGGCCTGGGCGCGCGCGGTGCGCGTCGGCGGCGTCCCGCGCTGGGAGCGTGCCGCCACAGCGGAGCGCGGGCCCAATCGCATCGAACACCGAGACCCCCGTCACCAGCACCGAGCCCAGACCGCATGACCGACTCCGATCGCAGGCAGTTCCTCTCCCAAGCGGGCGGCACCCTGGCCGCCTTCGCCTTCCAACCCGACCTCGCCGCGCGAAGGGGCCTCGCCGGGCGCGACGAGCCGCTGCCGGTGGCGCTCGTCGGCGCCGGCCGCCAGGGGCGCGCGATCCTCGGCGAGCTGCAGAAGCTCGAGGGAGCGCGCGTCGTGGCCGTCTGCGACGTGCTCGCCGGCCGCCTGCGCTCGGGCCTGCGCCGGGCCCAGGGCGCGCGCGGCTACGAGGACCATCGCAAGCTGCTAGAGGAGCTCGGCGACGCCGTCGACTCGGTCATCGTCGCCACGCCCACGCACCTGCACCGCGAGGTCGTGATCGATGCGCTGGAGGCGGGGAAGAACGTCTACTGCGAGGCGCCCCTGGCCCACACGACAGAGGACGCCCGCGCCATCGCGGCCGCCGCGCGCGCCGCCGGAGGGGTCTTCGCCACGGGGCTCCAGGGGCGCTCGAACCCCGTCTATCAGCTCGCGCGCAGCTTCTACCGCTCGGGCTGCGTGCGTGACCTGGCTTCGATGCGCGCCCAGGACTTCAAGAAGCAGAGCTGGCGCACGCCGGCCTCGAACCCGGCCGACGAGGCGGCGCTCAACTGGCGCCTGGATCCCGCCATCTCCCCGGGGCTTCCGGGCGAGCTCGGAACCCAGCAGTTCGACGTCTTCCACTACTACCGGGGCGAGTACCCCGTCAGCGTGCGCGGCCGCGGCGGCGTCTTCGTGCACCGCGACGGGCGCGAGGTGCCCGACACGGTGACCTGCGAGCTCGGCTTCGCCGACGGCACCAGCCTGTTCTGGGAGGCCTGCCTGGGGAACTCCTACCAGGGGCGCTACGAGTTGCTCTCGGGGTCGATGGCCGCGATCAAGTTGGCTTGGTCCCACGCTTGGATGTTCAAGGAAGCCGATGCGCCCACCCAGGGCTGGGAGGTCTACGCCAACCGCCAGACCTTCCACAACGACGAGGGCATCACCCTGATCGCCGACGCCACTCAGCTCGCCTCCCAGGGCAAGCTCAAGGAAGGCGTCGGTCTGCCGCACGCTCCCCTGCACTACGCCCTGGAGGATTACCTGGTGGCGGCCGCCGGTGGTGGCGAGCCGGCCTGCGGCGCCGCGGAGGGCCTGCGCGCGACCGTCGTCGGCCTCCTGGCCCAACGCGCGGTGACGAGCGGCGAGGAGCAGGCGATCGACCCCGCTCTATTCGAGATCGGCTGAGCGATGAGCGCCTTTCCCTTTCGCCTGCGCTCCATGCCCTTCACGGCGCGCCTGGGATTCACCTTCGTCGTCGGGACCCTGGGCATCGGCCTCGCTGCCGCCGCGGCGCACCTGGTCGGACATCACGAGAACCGCGACGAGATCCCCGGGCTGTCGATGGAGGACCTGACCGGCGCCTACCACGGTGTGAACGTGAGCGCGCCGCTGGTCGTCGCGCTCGAGCGCGGGCACCCCGAGGGCCTGGCCGACGCCGACCGCCAGACACTGATGGCCTGGCTCGGCGGCGAGCGCGTCAGCGAGGACTACGACAGCCTGGACCTGGGGGACGCGGCGCCGGCGGAGGTGCTCGACGCCGCCTGCCTCTCGTGCCACTCGCGCCAGGCCAGCGCCGGCGACGGCATCGGCCAGACCCTGCCCCTGGATTACTGGGACGACGTGGCGAAGGTCGCCTTCTCGCGCGAGGTCTCGCCGACCGACCGCAAGGTGCTCGTCGCCTCGGCCCACACCCACGCGCTCACGATGGGCGCCCTGACGGGCTTGGTCGCCCTGCTGGCCCTGGCGACGCGCTTCGCGCGCCGCGTCGTCCCGGCGTTGGTGATGGTCGCGGGCGCGGCCCTGTTCTGTGACCTGTGTTGCTGGTTCCTGGCTCGCGATACCGCCTGGCTGGTGGGGGTGATCGCCACCGGCGGGACCCTCTGGGCGGGGTCGATGGCCGTCCTCGGTGCGCTCATCCTGGCCGAGTTGTGGTTGCCCGCGCCGGGTGACTGAGAGCGCCCCGCGGTTGACAGCGGACGGGGCCGGGGCATACAACCCTGGGCCGCATTCCGCGCCTTTGGGGCGCCGGATCCGCCATGTCCGCGGCACGAACAGTCGTCATCCTCGCAGCCGGTCAGGGGACGCGCATGAAGAGCGCGCGCCCCAAGGTGATGCATGCACTGTGTGGACGGCCGCTGATCGGCTGGGTCGTCGAGCAGGCCCTCGCCCTCGATCCCGAGCGCGTGATCGTCGTCGTCGGCCACGGCGCGGACGCGGTGCGCGAGCACCTCGCCGACCATCCCGAGGCCGAGCGGCTCCGCTTCGTCGTGCAGGAACCCCAGCGCGGGACCGGACACGCCCTGCAGGTGTGCGCCGGGGAGTTGGGAGAGGATCCGGGCGATGTCGTGGTCCTCTACGGTGACATGCCGCTGCTCACCGGCGAGACCGTCGGCGAACTCGGCGCGGCGCGCGAGGCGGCCGGGGCGGACGCGATGGCGATCCTGACCTCGGTGATGGACGACCCGCACGGCTACGGCCGCATCGTGCGCGGCTCCGACGGTGCCTTCGAGCGCATCGTCGAGGAGGCCGACTGCAGCGAGGAGGAGCGCGCATTCGCCGAGGTCAACACGGGTGTGTATGCATTCCCCGGCCGCGAGTTGCTCGCCTGCCTGCCGCGCCTCGGCGACGCCAACGCCCAGGGCGAGGTCTACCTGACCGATGTGGCGGCGATGTTCGTGGCCGAGGGCCGCGAGGTGCTCGCCGTCCCCGTCGCCGACCCCGACGAGGGCGCCGGGATCAACACCCTGGCGCAACTCGCCGAGGCGCGCTGGACCCTGCAGGTGCGCATCCTCGAGGAGCACCTCGCCAATGGCGTCGCGATCGAGGACCCGGCGACGACCTACATCGACCACGGCGTCGAGATCGGTCCTGGGACCCGCGTGCTGCCCTGCACGGTCATCCGCGGGGGTGTCCGCATCGGTTCGAACTGCGAGGTCGGCCCCTTCACCCACCTGCGGGTGGGAACCGTGCTCGAGGACGGCGCCGAGGTCGGCAACTTCACCGAGTGCAAGCAATCGCTCGTCGGGCGCGGAGCCAAGGCCAAGCACCTCTCCTACCTCGGCGATGCACGAGTCGGCGCCGGTTCCAACATCGGCGCCGGGACGATCTTCGCCAACTACGACGGGCGGGCGAAGCACCGCACGGAGGTCGGCGAGGGCGCATTTATCGGGAGTGGCACGATCATCGTCGCTCCGAATACAATCGGCCCCGGTGCCACCACGGGCGCGGGAGCCGTCGTCACGCGCGGTACCCAGGTCGGTCCCGGCGAGGTCTGGGTGGGCGTTCCCGCGCGCCCCCTCGGCGGGGACGGCGCCCGGTCCATATCATCCGAGGACGCCTCGCAAAGCGACTGACACCCAAGGAGCGAGCATTGTCAGCCTTCAGCGACAAGATCATCATCATCTCCGGCAACGCCCACCCTCAGCTCGGCCAAGAGGTCGCGCGGGAGATCGGCCTGCCCCTCGCCGACGCCAGCGTCGGGCGCTTCCCCGACGGCGAGGTGGACATCAAGGTCAACGAGGACCTGCGCGGAGCCGATTGCTTCGTCATCCAGCCGACTTGTCCGCCGGTCAACGACAACTGGATCGAGCTGCTGTTGTTGCTCGACACCCTCAGGCGCTCGAGTGCCGGGCGGATCACGGCGGTGATGCCCTACTACGGCTACGCGCGCAAGGACCGCAAGGACGAGGGGCGCGTGCCGATCAGCGCCAAGGTGCTCGCCAACACCCTCGTGCACGGCGGCGCGGACAGAGTGCTGACGGTTGACATGCACGCCGCCCAGATCCAGGGCTTCTTCGACATCCCCGTCGATCACCTGTACGCCAAGCCGGTGCTGCTCGGCGCCCTGCGCGAGCTCGACATCGACAACCCGCTGATCGTCTCCCCCGACGTCGGGGGCATCAAGATGGCCCGCGGCTACGCGAAGCCCCTCGGGGCGGACCTCGCGATCGTCGACAAGCGGCGCCTGTCGGGCTCGGAGATCGCCGTGGAGCACATCATCGGCGACGTCGCGGGTCGCAACATCATCATCGTTGACGATATGATCTCCACCGCCGGCTCGATCACCGAGGCGGCGCGCATCTGCAAGGATACGGGGGCCCTGTCGGTCGTCATCGCCGTCTCCCACGCAGTCTTCTGTGGACCGGCCGTCGCACGGCTCAACGACTCGTGCATCGACCGGATCCTGGTTACGGACACCATTCCCGAATGCGGGGAGCGGATCGAGAACCTCGAGGTCGTTTCCGTCGCCGGTCTGCTCGCCAACGCCATCTACAACATCCATACCTCCAAGTCCGTCAGTTCGCTCTTCGAGAGTGACCTCTCGCCTGCCCCGCTCGCCGAGAGGCGCGGCTGACGGACGACTCGTTCTCCTCTGACCCCCCATACCGGGAGCTACTCTCCCGGCAGCAAGCCATGTCCAGCAGTGAAATCCTCCAGGGTGATCCCCGGACCCAGCTCGGTACCCGCGCCTCGCGCCGCCTGCGTGCGGACGGGCGGATCCCCGCCTCCCTACAGGCCGACGACGAGAGCCCGCACGTCGACTTCAGCGTCGACGAGCGGCTGTTTCTCGCCAGCCGGCGACACCACACGCACCTCTACGACATCGAGGTCGGCGGCGACAGCGCGTCGGCCGTGGTCCGCGAGTTGCAATGGGACGCGCTGGGCGACCGCCTGCACCACATCGAGTTCCGGCGCGTCAAGCGCGGTGTGAAGGCGGAGTTCTCGGTGCGCGTGGTGATCACCGGGCACCCGCGCTCGGGTATCGCCACCCAACTCGTCGAGCAGATCACGATCCGGTCGATCCCGTCGATGATCCCCGACAGCGTGGAGCTGGATGTGAACGATCTGGACGAGGGGGCGCACCTGTCGGCCGCCGACTTGATCCTGCCCGAGGAGGTCGAGCTGGCCGTGCCCGGCGAGACCGAGGTGGCCGTGGTCGTCGCTCCCAAGCACATCGCCGAGCCGGGTGAAGGCGAGGAAGAGGACGAGGCGGCCGAGCCCGAGATCATCGGTGAGTCCAAGGCCGAGGAGGACGCCGGGGACGACGGCGACTCCGAGGGCTCCTGAGGGCCTCCGACGGCCATTGCGGTTCGCCGCGGCTCCCTTGCCGGCACGGGCTCCTTCGAGCCCGTGCTTGCACTGGAGGGGAAGGGCCCTAGACTATTCGCCCCTCGTGACGCGACTCGTGGTTGGACTGGGCAATCCAGGCCCGGAGTACGAGTGGACCCGGCACAACGTGGGTTTCCACGTGCTGGACCGCCTCGCGCTGCACGAGGGAACGTTCTTTCAGCATGCCGGCGAGCGCGCCGGGACCGGGCTTAGGGGATACGGAGGGCCGACCGCCTTTCGCTTCGCCGAGTGCTTGGACCCCGACGGGCTGCTCGTGAAGCCCGAGACCTTCATGAACCGCTCCGGCGAGGTCGTGGCGGCCCTGGCGGGTTTCCTGGGCACGCCTCCCGAATCGATTCTGGTCGTCACCGACGACATGGACCTCGGGCTCGGGGTGCTCCGGCTCCGCCAGCACGGCGGGGCGGGAGGGCACAACGGCATGCGATCGATCATCGAACGGCTCGGTTCGGACCGTTTCCGTCGCCTGCGGATCGGGATCGGCCGGCCGGCCACCGACGCGGTGCGGCATGTCCTGGATCGGATCCCCGAACGCGAGCGCGTCGAGTACGAGATCTCCTTCGCCGAGGCGAGCGAGGCCGTGCTCGCGTGGCTCGAGGAGGGGGACATCGAACGGTGCATGTCGCGGTTTCATAGCCGCTGGACAACGGGCTCGTGAGCGCACGGCCCCCGAAAACACGAGAGGACTGAAGGTTTGACGAATCTCTACGAAGGAATGTACCTGGTCGATAACGACGTGGTGCGCGAGGATTGGACCAAGGCCAAGGCCCTCGTCACGGGGGCGGTCGAGAAGCACGGAGGGAAAGTGATCACTGCCCGGCGCTGGGACGAGCGGCGGTTGGCCTATCGGATCTCCGGCAAGCGGCGGGCGACCTACCTGCTGTCGTACTTCGAGATCGAGAAGGACGCACTGCCGCTCATGACGCGTGACCTCGAGCTCAACGAGCACGTGCTGCGCTACCTGCAGTTGGCCGTGGACAAGGTGCCCGAGACCGAGTTCGAGTTGACCGAGGCCGAGGGCGCGGCGGACTTCACCGTGCCCGCGCCTCCCGGCGACGACTACGTCGAGGAGGAGGTCGCGGTCCAGCCGGAGGAGACGAGGGGCTCGGCCGCGAAGGAGCGCCCCCCCGCGACGGCGGAGGGCGAGGCGCAAGCGCCCGCATCCGCGAAGGGCGAGGGCGCGACCGAAGCCGCCGCGACCGAGACGGTCGCGACCGAAGCCGTCGAGGCCCAGACGGCCGAGACCCAGACGGCCGAGACCCAGACGACCGAGGCCCAGACGGCCGAGACCCAGACGACCGAGGGCGAGCCGGTGGCCGCCCAGGAGGACTGATCCGATGGCACCCAAGTTCAAGAAGAAGAAACGCAAGACAGGGCGCCCCCTGATCAAGCTCTGCTCGCGCGGATGCGCGGATCGGCCCCTCGATTACAAGGATCTCGAGCACCTCGAGACCTACCTGACGCCCCAGGGACAGATCCTCTCCCGCCGCCGCACCGGCTACAGCGCCAAGTGTCAGCGGGACCTCAAGCGCGCCATCAAGCGCGCGCGCCACATGGCCCTGATGCCCTTCGTAGGCTGATCGCGAGCAGAAACATGAGAACCGTCGAACTCCTGCTCCGCGACCGCGTCGAGCACCTCGGCCGCTGCGGAGACGTCGTGAAGGTGGCTCCCGGCTTCGCCCGCAACTACTTGTTGCCCCGGTGTCTGGCGATCCCGGCCACCGCCGAGAACAAGCAGATGCTGGCGCGGCGCACCGAGCGCCTGCTGGCCGAGGAAGCCGCGCAGATCGCGGAGTTCACCGCCCGCGCCGAGGCCCTCTCCAAGGTGAGCTTGAAGACCGTCGAGAAGTGCGACGACCGCGGGCACCTCTATGGCTCGGTGAACGCCGCCCGCGTGGCGGAGCTGCTGAGGGAAGCCGGCTATCCCTGCGACGAGAAGCACGTGCGCCTGGCGAAGGCTCTCAAGCTCGTCGGCGAGCACGCGGTGGAGGTCCACCTGCACGCCGAGGTTTCGGCCGAAATCGGCCTTCGCATCGAAGGTGAGAATGGGATGACAGAGCCGGTCGTCGAGACCAGCCTCGTGCCCGAGCCCGAGCCCGAGCCGAGCGACGAAGAGGGCGAAGAGGGCGACGCCTCGGACGAAGCGTCCGAGGCCTGAGGCCCTTCTTCCACAGCACTCCACCCTTCTTCCACAGAGTCTCCACGGGTACCGCTTCCAAAGGCGCCGGCGAGGCTGCGACCAAAAGGTCGCAGAGCTTGGGTTGGAGTCTTCGTGGTGGGCGGGCGAGTCGCTATCCTCCCCGGGCGGCGAGACGGGAACGAGGAGAATGGAACGCGAAGTAGGGGAATGGGGCGGGGAAGAGCAGGGCGAACGCTCCGCCGGCGGGCGCGGAGCGGGCAAGGCGCCGCCCCACTCCCTGGAGGCCGAGCGCGTGGTCCTCGGGTCGCTCCTGATCGACTCGATCCGGGTCGCCGAGGCCGCCGAGCGCTTGACCGAGGAGCACTTCTTCGACCCGCGCCACGGCCTGATCTACGCCGCCCTGCTCGAATTGGCGGACCGCGGAGAGCCGATCGACTTCGTCAGCGTCGGCGAGCGCTTGCTGGCGCGCAAGGCGCTGGAGAAGATCGGAGGGCGCGCCTACCTGATCGAGCTCTCGGTCGGCGTGACTTCCTCGGCCCACCTCGCGCACCACGTGAATCTCGTCTACGAGATGGCCGTCCTGCGGCGGTTGATCGGCGAGGCGACCGGCATCATCGAGCGTGCCTTCGCCACCCGCCCCGACGGTGCGGCGGTCACCAACCTCGTGGACGAGAGCGAGCACGCGATCTTCAGCATCTCGGGCGGAGAGAGCAGCTCCCACCCCGACTCGATCTCCCTGGCCGTCGAGCAGGCCTTCAAGCGCATCGACTCGGCCTCCCACCGTGGCAGTCTGACCGGCTTGCCGAGCGGCTACTACGACCTCGACGAGCTCACTTGCGGCTTCAACGCCGGCGAGCTGATCATCGTCGCCGCGCGCCCCTCGATGGGGAAGACGGCGCTGATGCTGAACGTCATCGATTACGCCGCCAGCCACCCGCCGGAGTGGATGGACGTGAAGCCGGTGATCCTGTTCTTCAGCCTCGAGATGGGACAGCAATCCCTCGCCACGCGCATGCTCTGCACGCGCGCGCGGGTGGATGCCCACGCCCTCAAGACGGGCCGCATTCCCCCCGACGACTACGCCGAGCTGGCACAGGCGGCGGGGGAGCTGGGGGAGATGGGCATCTTCCTCGACGACACTCCGGGTATGACCGTCATGACCCTGCGCAGCCGCGCGCGGCGGATCAAGCAGCGCCACGGCCTGCACATGGTGGTCGTCGACTACCTGCAGCTGATGACGCACCCGCGCTCGGAGAGCAGGCAGATAGAGATCTCGCAGATCTCCCGTTCGCTCAAGGAACTCGCGCGCGAGCTCGAGGTGCCCGTCGTCGCCCTCTCCCAGCTCTCGCGGGCCGTGGAATCGCGGGAGGACAAGCGCCCGCAGCTCTCCGACCTGCGCGAGTCGGGCTCGATCGAGCAGGACGCGGATGTCGTGCTGTTGTTGTACCGACCCGAGTACTACAACCAGACCGACGAGAACCGCGGCCTGGCGGAGGTGATCTGCGCCAAGCAGCGCAACGGCCCAACGGGTTCGGCGCGGCTTCAGTTCTTCGGCAGCACGATGAGGTTCGAGAACCGCAGCCCGTCGATGGCCGAGGCTATCGCTCCCTGAATCGATGAGCGAGCGAGATCCAAAGCGATTCGGCGTGCGTCGAATAGGGATGGAGGCCGCCCTGGCCCTCGCAGCGCTGTTCGGCGTGGCGTTCGCCTTGCCGTCGGCAGCCCAGGACCCCGCGCCCGCCGATCAGCCCGACCCGGAAGCCGCGCCCGACGATCAGGCCGCCCCGGAAGCCGCACCGCGCGATGACATCGTGCTTTCGATCGAGGTCCTCGGCGGGCGGCGCAGCTCCGCGGAACGCCTGACGGCGGCCCTCGGCCAGGAGATCGGCGCGCCTCTCGACGAGGATCGCATCGACGAGGGCATCGCTCGCTTGTGGGACACCTTCGACGTGCGCGCCAGCGTCGAACGCCTGCCCGTCGAGGGCGGTCTCCGCCTGCGCTTGCGGGTGGTCGAGATGCCGGTCGACCTCGAGCCGCGGTTCGTGGGCAACGCGGCCGTCTCGACGGAGGATCTACTGCGCTGGGTCCAGCTCTCCGAGCGGCAGGAGCTGCACCTGCACGATGCCACGCGCGCCCGCTCACGGCTGCTCGAGGGGTACCGCGGGGAGGGGCACTACTTCGCCGACGTCAAGATCGTGACCCAGGAGCCGGCGGTCGCACCGGACGGGAGCGTGACCCCCGCGGACGTGATCTTTCGCATCCAGGAAGGTCCCCAGGTCCACGTGCGCGGGATCCGCGTGCACGGGAACCACTCGATGCCCGACCGCGGCTTCTGGCTCTGGCGCAGCGGGTTGAAGAAGCTCGCCGGCGTCGAGCTGGCCGGCCCGAGCCTGTTCAGCTGGAACGGCGAGCCCTTCGTCGAGAGCGTGCTGCAGGCGGACGTGATCGCCATGCGCGAGGTCTACCGGGACCGGGGCTACCTCGACGCGGTCGTCGAAGTCGATCGGCTCGAGTTCAGCGCCGACCGCGACCGCGTGATGATTCACGTGATCGTGGACGAGGGGGAGCCTTTCAGCATCTCGTCGGTGACGATCGAAGCCGTCGAGCTCGAGGCCAACCCCCGCGGCCCTGGGCTGGAGGAGATCGAGCGCCCCGTCGATCTCGCCTTCGACGAGGACGTCCTGCTGGAACTCTGCCGCATCGCTCCCGGCGCGCGCTACGAGAAGACGAGCATCGAGAGCGACCACGCGACCCTGCGCGACTACTACGGCGCCCGGGGGCACATCGCGCATCCCTCTCTAGGCCGCAACGAGTACTGGGATTTTCGGCCGCCGCGCCTGGTCTTCGACCCCGACGAGCACACGGTCGCAGTGACGTACCGCCTGGTCCAGGGGAACCGGAAGCGGATCCGAGAGGTCCTCTTCTCAGGCGCCTCCCACACCCGGGATCGGATCTTGCGCAGCGAGGTCCAGATGCTGGAGGGGGAGCAGGCGGACCTGAAGAAGATCTCGCGTTCCCTGCGGGAGTTGACCGGCACCGGGTTCTTCTCAGACCCGCGGGATCGGCTCAACCACTCCGACCCGACCTTTCGCTTCCTCCCGGTCGAGGGTTCCCCCGACGAGGTCGATCTCGAGTTCATCGTCGAGGAGGGACGCGTGGTCGACTTTGAGATCGCCGGTGGGGTGGACTCGAACACCGGGTTGTTCGGGATCATCACCCTGAGCATGCGCAACTTCGACATCGCCGCCCCTCCGAGCGGGTTCGTGCGCGCGTTCCGCGACATCTATCGCAAGGAGGCCTTCCACGGGGCCGGGCAGCGGCTCGATGTGCAGTTCTCGCCAGGGCTCGTGCGCGACTACACGCGCCTGTTCTTCATCGAGCCGGATGTGTTCCGCTCACACTTCAACCCGACCAGTCTGAGCGCCGAGTTCACCGACCGCGACCGGGCCTACCGCTCCTACGACGAGGGGCGCGTGTTCCGCAAGCTCCGTCTGGGGCACCGCTTCGGTCTGGACTGGCGAGCGTGGCTGGGGTTCGAGGACAAGGACGTGCGCGTCAGCGACGTCGAGGAGGGGCAGCCCGTTCCCGGCGCCCTCACCGATCAGGAGGGAGACACCGCCTTCAAGGGCGTGCACCTCGACCTGGAGTACCGCGACCTCGACAACCTGCTGGACCCCAAGCACGGTGATCGCTTCTCGTGGCGTAACCAGATCTACTCCCCCGAACTGCTCGGTGGGGAGACCGAGATGTTCAAGTCCATCGTCTCCTACCAGCGCTACTGGGAGGTCGGATCCGAGGGAACGGCCGTGCGTCCGAGCTTCGAGCTCAACCTGGGCGCCGGCATCGCGGAGGCCTTCGGCGACACGGACTCGGTGCCCTACACCGAACGCATGCAGATGGGCGGCATCGGCTCCCTCGGCCTGCGCGGCTTCTCCTACCGCGGCGTGGGCCCGAATGTCGGTGAGACGCCGATCGGCGGCTCGACGATGATGCGCGGCAGCCTGGAGCTGCGCTACCCGCTGTACTCGGTCGTTCAGCCGGGGACCTATCGCCAAGTCGAGATGCTGCGCCTGAAGCTGTTCGTGGACGCCGGTGTCCTCGACCCGGTTCCGTGGAGTCTCGACTGGAACGAGCTGCGCGCCTCGGTGGGCTTCGGCTTCGGTCTTGCCCGGCCCTTTCCCTTGGCGTTCAATTTCGGCTTCCCGATCGAGGACGGCCCCGGTGACGAACGCCAGGTCTTCTCCTTCCACATCGATCCCTTCGGGTTCTAGAGCGCTTCCCGCGCCCCGGGCGCTCCTCTCGGAGCCCGCTGAGATACGGCCTCCTACGACTTCGTCCTCCCCTAGAGCGACGAAGAGGCCTTCGTCTCGCTACGGCCCTCCTCTAGGTCGCCGACCCGCCCGGAGCTCCTCTGCAGGACGGGTGTGAGTGACACCTGCGGGGGCTTCGGATACACTTCTCGATTCTCCGGTCGGGCCACGCGCCCGATCCGCCCACCCCAGTGGATTCGGAGATGGCAAGAACGGGGTCTGGCGATGGCAGAACGCACCCTCTCGGAGATCGCTGAGCTTTGTGGAGCGACCCTCGTGGGAGACGGTCGCCGGTGTGTCGTGGGCCCGGCGAGCTTGGCGGAGGCCGGCCCCGAGGAGGTCAGCTTCATGGCCGACGAGCGCTATCGCTCCCAACTCGAGCGGACGCGCGCCGGGGCGGTGATCGTGAAGCCAGGGATCGATGCGCCGCGCGAGGACTTGGCCCTGCTCCGCTGCGCGGACCCCAACAGCGCCTTCAGCGCGGTCGTGAGCCTGTTCGCCGGTCCGGAGCACGCCGCCGTGCCGGGGGTGCATCCGAGCGCCGTCGTGCACGCCACCGCGGAGCTCGGCGCCGGTGTCTGCGTCGGGCCGACCTGCTCGGTGGGCGGGGGCGCGCGCATCGGTGAGGACAGCATCCTGCACGCGGGCGTCGTCGTCTATCCCGGCGTGCGGATCGGGGCGCGCTGCATCCTCCACGCCGGGGCGGTGATCGGCTCCGAGGGGTTCGGCTTCGAGCCGACCGAGACCGGCTGGGAGCGGATCCCCCAGTGTGGGACGGTCGTGATCGAGGACGATGTGGAGGTCGGTGCCAATGCGACCATCGACCGGGCGCGCTTCGGCGCGACGCGCATCGGGCGTGGCGCGAAGCTCGACAACCTCGTTCACGTGGCACACAACTGTGTCATCGGTGCGGGCGCCCTGCTCTGCGCCCAGACCGGCATGGCCGGCTCGGTGCGCGTGGGAGCCCGGGCGATCATGGCCGGCCAGGTCGGGATCAGCGGCCACCTCGAGATCGGCGACGGGGCGCGCGTGGGCGCGAAGTCCGGCGTCTTCGGCGACCTCGCCGGTGGAGCCGAGTACCTGGGCTACCCCGCGCGGCCGCGGGCGAAGGCACTGCGCGGCATGGCCGCTCCTCAGCGCCTGGCCAGGCTCTCCAAGCGCGTGGAGGCCCTCGAGGCGCGCATCGCCAGCATGGAGGGAGAGGCGTGACGCGCCAGCAGCAGACCCTGCGCTCTGCGGTCGAGTTCTCCGGTATCGGCCTGCACAGCGGCGAGACGGTCCAAGCGCGCGTGCTCCCGGGGCAGCCCGATCACGGCGTCGAGTTCGTCCGCACCGACCTTCCCGATGCGGAGCCCGTCCCGGCGCACATCGCCTACCACCAGGACCGGGAGCGCCGGACGCGCCTCGAGCTCGGCAGCGCCAGCGTGGACACGGTCGAGCATTTTCTCTCGGCCTGCCGCGGACTCGGGATCGACAACCTGATCGTCGAGCTTTCCGGTGCGGAGCTCCCCGGACTCGACGGCAGCGCGCGACCCTTCGCCGAGCTGTTCCAACAGGCGGGCATCGTCGAGCAGCGCCCCGAGGCAAGGGTGTTCCAACTGCAGAGCCCGATCTACGTGCGCCAGGGCGAATCGACCCTCGTGGCTCTGCCGACCGAAGAGCCCGGCCTGACGCTCCAGTACGTGGCCTCCTTCGACGAGCCCGGCGTGAGCGGCGGCTCTTTCCAGCTCGAGGTGACACCCGGCGCCTTCCTGGAGGAGATCGCTCCGGCGCGCACATTCTGTCTTGCCTCCGAGGTCGACGCCCTGCGCGAGGCTGGGTTCGGCAAGGGCGCTACGGCGGAGAACACGGTCGTCCTCGGCGAGGAGGAGGTCGACCTGCGTCTGCCGGACGAACCCGTGCGCCACAAGATCCTCGACCTGCTCGGTGACCTGCACCTGCTTGGCGCCGACCTCCACGCGCACGTGATCGCCATGCGCTCGGGCCACCGCACCAACGTCGAATTGGTCAAGAACCTCCTGGAGAGGATGCAGATCGACGAGACCGGTGGGGCGCTCCGGCGCGAGGCGGGGATGGACGTGCGCGAGATCCTGCGCATGCTTCCGCACCGCTACCCCTTCCTGTTGATCGACCGCGTCCTCGACATCGATGGCTACAAGCGCGCCGTCGCGGTCAAGAACGTGTCGATCAACGAGCCCTTCTTCCAGGGGCACTTCCCCGACCAACCCCTCATGCCCGGGGTCTTGCAGCTCGAAGCGATGGCCCAGCTCGCCGGCGTCCTCCTGCTGCGCAAGCTCGAGAACACGGGCAAGCTGGCCGTCCTCTGGGCAATCGACAAGGTGAAGCTGCGCGGCGCCGTCGTCCCCGGAGATCAGCTTCGCCTCGAGGTCGAGACCCTCAAGATGAAGGGCAAGGCTGCGCAGGTCCGGGGCGTCGGATCGGTCGCCGGCCGGGTAGTCTGCGAGGCCAACTTGATGTTCACCATGGTCGATTCCTGACCGTCAGCCCATGTCCACCCAAGTCCACAGCACCGCAGTCATCGCCGAAGGCGCCGAGCTCGGCGCCGACGTCTCCATCGGCCCCCACACGATCGTCGGCCCTCGAGTGCGGATAGGCGACCGTACGCGCGTCGGCCCGCAGGTCGTGATCGACGGCGTGACCCACATCGGAGAGGACAACGTGATCGTCGGGCAGGCCAGCCTGGGGACCGCGCCGCAGGACTTCTCCTACCGCGGCGAGCCGACGATGCTCGAGATCGGCGACGGCA
This sequence comes from Planctomycetota bacterium, assembly GCA_002686265.1. Taxonomy (GTDB): domain Bacteria; phylum Planctomycetota; class UBA1135; order UBA1135. The sequence continues at coordinate 8,569 of NZBA01000060.1, read as the reverse complement.
ACATGATCCGCGAGTTCGTCACGATCAACCGCGGGACCGTCAAGGGCGGGGCGCGGACGAGCATCGGCAACAGTTGCCTGCTCATGGCGTGCTGCCATGTCGCTCACGACTGCGACCTGCGCGACGGCGTGATCCTGGCGAACAGCGTGCTGTTGGCCGGGCACGTGCTGGTGGGGGAGCGGGCGAATCTGTCAGGCGCCGCGGCGGCGCACCACTTCTGCACCATCGGTGAGTACGCCTATGTCGGCGGGCTGTCGCGTGTCGTCCAGGACGTTCCGCCGTTCATGATCGTCGAGGGGCACCCCAGCCGCGTGCGGGGAGTGAACATCGTCGGCTTGCAGCGGGCCGGCATCTCAGAAGAGGACATCGAGGCCGTCCGCGGCGCCTTCCGACGCCTGTATCGCTCGGGAGTGCCCAAGAAGCGCGTGTTCGAGGACATGCGGGCTCAGGGTTCCTCCCCGGAGCGCGTACTGCGGCTTGTTGAGGCCCTCGAGAATACCGAGCGCGGCTCCAAGGGGCGTCATCGCGAGAGCCTGCGCGAGGAGTTCTCGCGCCTCGGGCGCGAGCGCGTGGCGGAGTGGGCCTGATGTCGGGAACCGATCAGCGTCCGTTCCGGGTGGCCGTGGCCGGCGTCGGACACCTGGGCAAGATTCACGCGAAGATCTGGAACGAGCACCCCGAGGCTGAGCTCGTCGCCCTCGTCGACTCCGACGCCGCTCGGGCCGGGGCCCTGGCCGACGAGCTCGGCTGTCGGGCTCTCACCGACGCCGGCGACCTCCCCGACGACCTCGACGGCGTCAGCGTCGTCGTTTCTACCGCGGCCCACGCCGACGTGGCCGCCGGTTTGCTCGAGCGCGGGATCGCCTGCCTGGTGGAGAAACCCCTGGCGAGTGACCTTGGAGAAGCCGACCGCATCCTCGCGGCGGCGGAGACGGGCGGGGGCCTGCTCGCCGTGGGCCACGTCGAGCGCTTCCAACCCGGCGTGCGCGCCGTGCGCGAGCTCGGGCTCGCGCCGCGCTTCATCGAGAGCCATCGCCTCGCGCCCTTCAGCTTCCGCAGCCTGGATGTGGGCGTCGTTCACGACCTGATGATCCACGACCTCGACTTGGTGCTCTACTTGTGCGACTCCGAGGTCGTGAGCATGGACGCCGCCGGGGGAGCGATCCTGACCGAGCGCGAGGATCTCGCCAGCGTGCGGCTCGTCTTCGAGAACGGTGCCCGAGCCAGCGTCACCGCCAGCCGCGCCTCCCTGACTCCGATGCGTCGCATGCGCCTGTTCTCCTCGGAGGGCTACGTCAGCCTCGACTTCCAGCAGAACTACGGCCTGATGGTCACCAAGGGGCCCGAGTTCGACCGCGGCCGGGAGGCCCTGCGGGAGCTGGATCCGGCCAGCCTGGCCCAGCAGAGCGATTGGGTCACCGAGGAGGTGCTACGCGTCACCGAGCTGGAGCTCGAAGGTGAGCAACGCCCGCTGCAGGCCGAGCTGGACTCCTTCTTGCGCTCGGTGCGCGACGGGTGCGAGGTCGAGGTCAGTGGTGCCGACGGACGTCGAGCTCTGGAGCTCGCCGACCGCATCGCGGCGGACATCGCCGCCCAGACTTGGTAGAAGGACCCTCATGAGCGGGCCGAGGACCGCGGGGCGCTTCGCCCCCCTGGACGAGAGCGTGACGCGGGCCCCTGACAAGGCGGAGCGCGCGGTGCTCGAAGGCTGGCGTGAGCGGGGTGTCTTTCGCTCGGTGGCAGCGGCGCGCGAGGAGGGCGAGGTCTTCGTCTTCTGGGAGGGGCCGCCGACGGCGAACGGGCGACCGGGCATCCACCACGTGATGGCCCGCACGATCAAGGACGCGGTGTGTCGCTATCAGACCATGCGCGGGAAGCGCGTGCTGCGCAAGGCGGGCTGGGACACCCACGGTCTGCCGGTCGAACTGGAGGTCGAGAAGGCGCTGGGCATCAACGGGCGGCCCGAGATCGAGGCCTACGGTATCGGCCCCTTCAATCAGAAGTGTCGCGAGTCGGTCTGGACCTATCGCCGGGAGTGGGAGCAGCTCTCCGAGCGCATCGCCTACTGGCTCGACTACGACGATCCGTACGTGACCTACGACGCCGACTACGTCGAGAGCGTCTGGTACGTCTTGGCGCGCTTCCACGCCGCCGGCTTGGTCTACCGCGGCCAGCGTGTCGTGCCCTACTGCGGCCGCTGCGGCACGGGCCTTTCATCCCACGAGATCGGGCAGCCGGGCGTGTACCAGGATGTCGAGGACCCCTCGGTCATCCTGCGCTTCCGCCTCGCCGAGGCGGTCGGGGACGAACCCGAGAGCCTGTTGGCGTGGACGACCACGCCCTGGACCCTGCCATCGAATTTCGCTCTGGCCGTACATCCCGATTCCGACTACGTGCGTGCGCGCGTTCCCGTGGGCGAGGACGGCCGCCACGAGGTGGTGTGGATCGTCGCCGAGCGTGTGGCGGCCGTGTTGGGAGACGAAGTCGAGGAGCTCGAGCGCCGCAAGGGCAGCGACCTGGCGGGAGTGGCCTACGAGCCGTTGTTCGAGCTCGGCGAGCCATTCCTCCTGCCGCCCTCGGAATCGATCGACCATGGCGCGCGCCACCGGGTCGTGCTCGCGGAAACCGTGACGGCCGAGGACGGCACGGGAATCGTGCACCAGGCTCCCTACGGCGCGGACGACTGGACCCTGGCAACGCGCCACGGCATCCCGACCGTCCTGGGCGTCGGCCCCCACGGGCGTTTCGTGCGCCCTGTCGGGCCGGTGGAGGAGGGCACCCACTTCAAGGAAGCCGACGAGACCTTGCTCGCCGACCTCCAGCGCCGCGGCCTGCTCTTCGCGAGCGAGCGCGCGACACACAGCTACCCGCACTGCTGGCGCTGCGACACGCCCCTCTACTACTTTCCGACTCCCGCGTGGTACATCCGTACGACCGCCTACAAGCAGCGCATGATCGAGTACAACCGGCGCTGCAACTGGGTTCCGCCACAGGTGGGGGAGGGGCGCTTTGGCGACTGGCTAGAGAACAACATCGACTGGAACATCTCGCGCGACCGGTTTTGGGGGACGCCGCTGCCGTTCTGGGTATGCGAGGCCTGCGACCTAGAGTGCGCGGTTGGAAGTGTCGAGGACCTCGAGCGCCTCGCGGGCGGCCTGCCGCGGGGCTTCGACAATCACAAGCCGCTGATCGACGAGGTGACCTTTTCCTGCGAGGCCTGCGGCGGGACGATGCGCCGCACGAACGCCGTCGTCGACTGCTGGTTCGACTCCGGGGCGATGCCCTATGCACAGTACCACTGGCCCTTCGGCGAGAGTCGCTCGGTCGTCCGCGAGCAGTTCCCCGCCTCGGTGATCGCAGAGGGCCTCGATCAGACGCGCGGTTGGTTCTACTCGCTGCTCGCCATCGGGGCTTTCTTGGCCGAGGACGACGAGGACCTCGCGCCCGGCGTGGTCTACCGCAACTGCATCGTGAACGGCCTCGTCCTGGACAAGGACGGGGTCAAGATGTCCAAGCGTTTGGGCAACATCGTCGATCCCTGGGAAGCGATCGCCGAGCACGGCGCCGACGCGGTGCGGTGGGCCATGCTCGCGAGCGGCGCGCCCTGGCTGCCGCGCCGCTTCGACTTGGCGGGCGTGCTGGAGGTGCGGCGACGCTTCTTCGGAACGCTGGCCAACAGCTACCGCTTCTTCGCCGAGTACGCGCGCATCGACGGCTTCGACCCCGATGATCCGCGCATCCCTCCCGTGGCGGAGCGCAGCGAGATCGACCGTTGGCTGCTCTCCCGCGCGCAGTCGCTGCTCGCGCAGGCGATCGGCTGCATGGACGCCTACGACCTGACCGGCGCTTGCCGGGCGGTCGAGGTCTTCGTGGTGGACGAGCTCTCGAACTGGTACATCCGCCGCAACCGGCGCCGCTTCTGGAAGGGGGAGACCGGCCCCGACAAGCTGGCGGCCTACGCATCGCTTCACGAGGCTCTGCGAGCGGCGGTGCTGGTCACCGCACCGATCGCACCGTTCCTCGCGGAGCAGCTGTGGGCCTCTCTCACGGGCAGGGACGGGTCGGTCCATGGCGAGCTGATCGAGAGCGTCGACCAGACCGAGATCGATCCCGAGCTCGAGGCCGGCATGGCGCTCGTCGTGCGTATCGTCGAGATGGGCCGCGCCCTGAGAGAGCGTGCGGGGGTCCGTACGCGCCAGCCATTGCGAGCGATCCACGTGCGCTGCTGCGAGCCAGAGGCTCTCGAGCTCCTGCGCGGCGGATTCGCTTCCACGCAGGTTTTCGACGAGTTGAACGTGAAGGGCTGGGGCAGCCTCGACATGGACGACGGGGAGCTCTGCACCCTTCGGGCGAAGCCCGACTTTCGGGCCCTCGGCAAGCGCCTGGGGCCTTTGATGAAGGCCGCCGGCGCGGTGATCGAGGCACTGCCCGCCGAGCAGGTCGTGTGTCTGCGGGACGGTGGCGAGGTGGAGATCGAGGTCGAGGGCCAGACGTTGACCCTGGGACCGGGGGACGTGCGACCGACGGTCGAGCTACACGCGCCCTTCGATGTGGAGACCGACGGCCGCTTCGTTTGCTATCTCGACCTCGACCTCGACGAGGAGCTCGTGGCCGAAGGGCTGGCGCGGGAGGCCATCAGCCGCGTCAACGGGCTGCGTCGGGAGAGTGGCCTGGCCGTGGAGGAGCGCATCCACCTGCGCCTGTGGGGCGAGGGGGAGGGTATCGTGCGGGCCCTGGGCGCCCATGCCGAGTTGATCGGCGCGGAGACCCTGGCCGCGGAGCTGAGCACCGCCGAGGAGCCCCTCGACGGCGCGCCCTGGTCCGAGTGGACTTTGGGAGAGGGGGAGCGCCTGCGCGCCTCCCTCGTGGCCTTCGAAGCCCGCTCCTGAGCCCGCTCCTGAGCCCGCGCCGGATCGAAGCGGCCCGCGCGCGGCCAAGGGCGCCGCCCGTGGTTCGCTCTCCCCTCTGACGGTGTTCTAGCAGCCCGTTGAGAAGCGCCCTGCTCCGACTTGGCCTTCTCCGCCCCTGCGCGGCGTCGGGCTCGCCGTTCCGTGCTCGACGGCCCTATCACGCCGCCTGCGCCCGCTCGAGTTCGCCCTCCTCCAGAGCGACGAAGGTGGCTTCGTCTCGCTACGGCCCATTCTCAACCGGCTGCCAGGGACCTCGCTGTCTTCTCGGTTGACTTGTCAGTGTCGCCCCCGGTGTCGAGCTCTCGGGATTCCGCCAGAGAGGGGGCCGCCGCGCCGGACGCGCGTCTTCGCGAATCATGTGGGCCGAGAGCCCCGCGCCGGCGGTTGGCAGGCGGGCGATCTGGTGGTAGCTTCGGTGGGGAACCCTGGTGGCGCAGGCCACCCGCAGTAATCCCAGGAGCCGAACAGAAGCCTAGAGGGCCACACCCTGCGTCGCGGACAGCATCCGCTGCGAGGCGGGCCCACCTGGAACCGACAGGTTCCGGGTACCGTGGGAGCGGCGTCGCCGGGGGTCCTTTTCTTCGCGCGTGCTCGTCGCCGGTTTTCCCGCGAGGCGTGCGGCTGTGTCGGAAGGGCGTGGGCGCGAAGGCGAGAGTGAACTTGCCGCGCCGCTCCGAGAGTGCCGGGTTTGGCCTCAGAGGGCCTGATTCCGCCCCTTTCGCCCTTGGTTCGCCCCGGTCATGGGGATAAGGTCGCCCGTGTGGTCGCTGTTGCGGTGGCCGGCACGGACGAGCAACCTGAGGCGAGCACCGGAGCACAACAGCATGCGCGGACTGGTCCTTTTCCTGCTCGGAGGAGCAGTTCTCTACCTGGCCTGGGCGAACTACGGTCAGGACTCCGAGGTGGCGGTGGGCGATGGAGTCGGCGCGACCTCCACGCAGGGAGTGGCGAGAGGGCGCATGATGTCCGTCACCGAGATGGAGGCGGCCTTGCGGGAGGCCGGGGGCGGGGAGGCCGGGGCGGCCGTTGGGGGAGAGGGCGAGCGGGCGATCTCCAGCGCGAACCGCGCTCTCGGCAATGAGAAGGGCGCCCACACCGTCGTCGGGGGCGAGCCTGCACGAGGCGAGGGCCCCTTGCCACTCGACTGGAATCTGGGGGACCCCGTGTTGGAGGGGAGCCTCCTGCTGCACGCTCCCGAGCGCATGGAGGAGTACCTCGGCGGGGCGGGCAAGGGACTCTCGAAGACCCGCAAGCGCCTGCTGTACGTCCTCGTGCAGCTCGTGCGGACCTCTCCCGAGAAGGCGGCTCCTTTCGCGCGCGGACTCGAGGATGCGGTGGACGTGACCGACGCGGAACGCGATTTCGTCTTCGGCGTGCTCGAGTCGGGGCGCTCTCGCCCCCGTGCCGCGTCGAGCGTCGCCCCCAACGCTCTGATTCTGGGGGCTCGCATGGCCCTGCTGGCGCGCGAGGCGGACAACCACCTGCGGGCCCGGCGTTATGCGGACGCAGCCCGGCTCCTCTCGAGTCTGCTCCTAGGGGAGCTCGATGCGCCGTGGGCCGAGGACCGCGAGACCCTCCTGCGGTGGACGCAGAGCCTCTCGGTGGCGCAGGCGGGCCATCGCTGGAACAAGCGCGGGACTTGGCCCTCCTTCGAGCTCACCGTCGAGCCCGGCGACAGCCTGGTGGCGATTCGCAAGCGGATCATCGCCGAGCGACCGCGCATGAAGCTCTGCACGGGGTTGATCCAGCGCTGCAACCAGAGCGGCGAGCTCCTGCACCCTCTCGATGTGCTGCGCATCCCTACCGACCGTGCGCACGCTCTCGTGGACCTCAGCGCGCGCTGGGCCTTCTACTTGATGGGGGAGGAGGTCGTCGCCGCCTGGGAGGTCGCGATCGGCCTGGACGGGAGCACGATTCCAGGAGCCTACACCGTCGGGGAGAAACTCGAGGAACCGCCGTGGACGCCCATCGGGCGCCCCTTCGTACCCTACGGCCACCCCGACAACCCTCTCGGGGATCGCTGGATCGCCTGGGAGGGGAGTGACGGGCTCGGGTTCCACGGCACCTCCGAGCCAGAGTCCATCGGTCAGGAGGCCAGCCAGGGCTGTATCCGGCTTCGCAACGAGGACGTGATCGAGCTGTTCGAGATCCTCCCGCGCGGTGCGAGCATCGAAGTCAGACCCTGACCCGGCGGTCGAGGCTCCGGCCGCTCGGAACCGCCTCGGCCGAGGCAGGGCGCGACGCAGGCCCGCTCGGCGTGACCGACGCGAACGATCCCGGCCCGTGCTCTGGCCAGCTGACTCGTCGTCCTGGCTGCCGATTCATGTCTCTTCTAACCCGCGCCACCTTCATGGCTTAGACCTCTAGACGGGATTGCGGAGGCTTTTCGGCGAGGGGAGGTTGACGGCCCCCCGTTATCCCCTATGCTCTCGCTCCCTCGTCGCGGGTGACCTCCCAGGCCGCCCGACCCCGATGCAGGCCGAAACACGCGCCTCGCGCCCCTCCAGGAGGGCTTGCCCTCTGGACCCGGGACCGTTGCGCGCACAGATCTTTGAAAACGAGGGTGACCCTTGAAACCGTGCGAGCAGGAGAGTTCCTGCCTCGAGGCCGCTCCTTCGGAGAGGTCTGGAGGTCGGGCTCTCACAGACTCCACAAGAACCAAGACAAACACTTCATGAAGGGTTTGATCCTGGCTCAGAACGAACGTTAGCGGTGTGGATTAGGCATGCAAGTCGTGCGTGAAAGCCTTCGGGTGAGTAAAGCGGCGCAAGGGTGAGTAACACGTAACCAACCTACCCCTTTGACCGGGATAACTGCTGGAAACGGCAGCTAATACCGGATGGTCCCTGCGGAAGGCATCTTTCGTAGGGTAAACGGCCGCTTCGGCGGATGTGAAGGGAGGGGGTTGCGGCCTATCAGCTTGTTGGTGAGGTAACGGCTCACCAAGGCTATGACGGGTAGCCGGTCTGAGAGGACGATCGGCCACACTGGGACTGAGACACTGCCCAGACTCCTACGGGAGGCTGCAGTCGAGAATCTTCCGCAATGGGCGAAAGCCTGACGGAGCGACACCGCGTGCAGGATGAAGGCTCTAGGGTTGTAAACTGCTGTCACATTCTAGGAATGCTGTGCAGCGAATAACTGTACGGTTGACCAACGTGAAAGGAAGCACCGGCTAACTCCGTGCCAGCAGCCGCGGTAATACGGAGGGTGCAAACGTTGTTCGGAATTATTGGGCATAAAGCGCACGTAGGCTGTGCGGCAAGTCAGATGTGAAAGCCCTCGGCTCAACCGAGGAAGTGCATCTGAAACTGCCGTGCTAGAGAACGGTTGGGGTGAGTGGAACTCCTGGTGGAGCGGTGAAATGCGTAGATATCAGGAGGAACACCGGTGGCGAAAGCGGCTCACTGGACCGTAACTGACGCTGAGGTGCGAAAGCTAGGGGAGCGAACGGGATTAGATACCCCGGTAGTCCTAGCCGTAAACGATGGGTACTAGGCAAGGGGAATGCCTATGGTCTTCCTTGCCGGAGCAAATGTGTTAAGTACCCCGCCTGGGGAGTACGCTCGCAAGGGTAAAACTCAAAGGAATTGACGGGGGATCACACAAGCGGTGGAGCATGTGGTTTAATTCGAAGCAACGCGAAGAACCTTACCTGG
>NZBA01000059.1 GCA_002686265.1 Planctomycetota bacterium | reverse complement strand
TGCTCGTATCTCCTTGATCTGAAAGCCTTTACAACCCTCAGAGGAGACCAGCATGTCCGTTCTTCCGCCACCCCTTGTACGCCTCCACCGGATGAACCACAAGTGCGCCTCTCTGGAGGCAGGGAGGTTGAACGGAAGTGGTTCAAGCCGGTGACGGACGCAGAGATTATCGCCCGACTGCCCCGTGAGGCACGCGGCAAGGTGCTGCAGGCAGATGTGAAATCGTATGGGATAGTTGATTACGGACGACCGGTGATGGAACGGCGAGGGCTGCAGCTTTTCTGCAACGACAGATGGATGCCAGTGGGCCGCTGGCCGAATAGCGGTTTTGTGCGTACCGTTTCGTCGCCCGATGGTGATGTACAATTTGTATATAGGGAGGCCCGGCCAAGCAGATGGACAAAAGCTTCAGATGCACAGGCTGCAGGATATTGGATGGTTGATTACTCCTGCCGAGAAACTGGTATTGCCAGCGTTGATCCAGAGCTAATACCATAACGTTTACTGATAAGCCCGACTATGGAACAACGAGACCGCTTGGGCTTGGTCCTGTCTGGGTTGACATGGCTGAGTGAGACTGGAGCTCGACTGGTCGGAGATTCTTCGCATGTACTCTCGCAAAGAAACGGTCGACCGCGCGATCGAGTTTCGCGGTCCTAGCAGGGTGCCCATCGTATTCTGGAATCGCGACCAGACCAAAGGTGACGTGATGCTCTATCACCTCTCACTGGGGCAACCCGGCGATGGCGATCCGTTGGCCAACGTTCGGGATTGGTCAACCAATGAATGGGGTTACCGCCTGGAATCGCTCGATGATGGAACCATGGGCCATCCCAGCACGGCCTTGTGGGCGGAATTGCCGCTTGCGGAGGAAGTGAACGTACCGTCTCCCCGCGGAGAAGAACGCATGGCGGCCGTACCTGCGTTTGTCGCCGAGTCGGAGGACCGTTACCGGCTGGCCAGCCTCGACCTGAGTGGGTTTACGGTTTACACACTGTTGCGTGGCTTCGAAAACGCCATGTTGGACTTCGTCGCCGCGCCCGATCGGTTCCAGCCCGTGATGGATTTGATCACGGACTTCGAGTCCCGGCTGATCGAAATGGCGGCCCGACACGGCTTCCACGGTATCCATTTTGCAGACGACTGGGGCACGCAACGCGGACTCATGCTCTCGCCGGCGCTGTGGCGGAAGTTGTTTAAGCCTGGCTATCGGCGACAGTTCGCCTTTGCTCACGAACTGGGTTTGCACGTGTGGTATCACTGCTGCGGTGATTTCGCCCCGATCATGCCGGATTTCCACGAGATCGGCGCTGACGTGTTGAACATCGCTCAGCCTAACACGGTCGATCTGGAGAACGTGGGATGCCGGTTGCGCGGGAAGCAGTGCTTCATGATGCCTGTCAGCTATCAGACTGTCTCGATTAGCGGAACGCCCGAGGACATCCACGCGGAAGCTCAGCGGATGTACCGACTGCTGGCAACCGAAGCTGGCGGGTTCATCGGCTACGTCGAGGAATACGGATGCATGGGGATGTCGGAAGAAAACTATCAAGCCTGCGAAGAGGCCTTCCGCCGCTTGACGTCGAGAGCGGCTTCGACCAACGGCAACGGGGCCGGCAGGGCCACCGACGACGCTTGAAAGGCGATACGGCTTCGTTTCTGGCGGAAGTACATTTCCGCCAGGTCAACATCGCCGAAACACCTCGCGAAAATCCGGAGGTTCATTGTAGAATCACTGGCAAGGGTGGCTTGAATGTGCGAAAGTCGAGAAAATGGGAGATCCCCATTATAATGTGCGTTCATAAGCAGTTGTTTGGACGTGTTCCGAAATCACTGGTGACCGCCGGTCTTGCGCCGTCTCTTCTTGCCCTTGCCCTTGGGCTTCGGTGGCTTGACGATGTCGCCGGAAGGCGGCTTGGACGAGGTCGATGAGTTCTTGCGAAGCTTCGCGTTTTCCGCCTCCAGGTCGGCAATGCGTTTCTCCGACCGCAAGATGATCGCGATCAACTCCGGCTTCGTGTGTCGTCCAAGTCCCATCATGTCCGTTATTATCGGACGCTGGCGTCGTCCCGCGCCAGGATTTGACGGAAGACCTGTGAACGGCTACCTTCGCTTTATGTATGGCGGCACAAAGGATGAAGGATCCAAATTCGACAACCCTTTCACCTGGAGCGTATCACATTGCAAGGCTTACGCCATTCGCAGCACCGATGGCGGCAAGAGTTGGTCGGCACCTGTCGATTTGGATCAGCCTACCTGGTGGGATCGGGACGAGCCTACCGGTCAGATCCCGCGAGGCAAGATCCCCGGCTCGCTCGATCTGACCGAGCCGACCGGTGTTGCCATCGGCAACACGGTCACTGTCCTGGTCCGCCCGATCTATAGCTCGACAATGTGGCAATGCTGGTCGTATGACGCGGGTAAAACATGGGACGCCGCATCACGGACCACCTTCCCGGGGTACGCACAGTCGATCCTCCGGCTCAAATCCGGTGCGATCCTCTGCGCCCACCGATTCCCTCAATACACTGTCAACATCAGCTACGATGATGGATTGAACTGGGACGACGGCACCATCATAGACTATCCAGCCTGGGCACAGGGCTGTATGATCGAAGTCGAGCCCGACGTTGTGTTGTGTACGTATCAGAACTTCCAGCGAGTTTGGCCGTTGCTGGCTCAGCTCTTCCGGGTTACGCCGGAAGGAATCAAGTCGATCTCTCGGTGAAGAAAGGACAAGAGAAAAAACAGCTTAGGAGGGACTTTTTGAGCCGTGAATTAGAGTCTTGACTTGGAATGTGCTCTCGATTTGTGCGCGTGGTTTTTGTTTGTAGTACTACGTTTGGGTTGCGGGCCACCAAAAGGCGGCCTGCCTTTAGGAGACTGTAACATGAGAGTAAAGGGCGTTCTTTTCGTGTTGTTGCTTGGTTCGTTCGTGGTCGCTGCAACGGCGCCCCCCGGCGTATCGAGCGAAGTAACCGAACTCAAGATCGGCGATGGCAGCAAGTGGCACTGCTACAACAAAACCAAACAGTGGCTCTTCAAGGGCGATATAGGCGGGAAATGGATGGAAGGGCCCATAAAACTTCCGGATGACTATCCGGAGTATTGTAAGATTTTTCTAAAAGAGTCCAAAGAAGGCGTTACCCAACCGCCTATTGACCGGAACCTGCACAGCCGGGCGTTCTACACGGCTGAAGAGTTCACGGACTTTACGGCCGACTTTGAATTCAACGGCACCTACCGTACTACCGGTAGCGGTGCCGTCGGTTTGATCATCCGTGCCCAGGACGTCAATCATTTTTACGTGGTCTATATCCCGTGGTGTGGTCAGCAGCTCAGAGGCAAGTGCTTCTGGGTTTATGTGTTGAAAGTGGAAGGTGACGGCTACTTACGCGCTATTAAAGCGGCCTGGGTGCCCGGTGTCCCAGCCGAGACCGAACGCTGGTACAAAGTCCACGTCGAAGTTAAGGGCCCTACCATTGACGTATGTGTTGATGGGCGACATGCGATCAGTGTGGAAACAGACGGACAATACAAAAGTGGTGCCGTCGGACTCCTCGGCTACGGCATGTATTTCTTCCGCGACATCAAGATCACCGGCAAGAAAACACCGTTGAAGAATTGGGCTCCGGATCAAAAGATACCTATCCACAACATCGACGTCGGTGTGGACGGCAATAATTCTCCCAGCCCATGCATTGCCCCAAACGGTGACGTGCTCATTGCATCGGGGGACAAACTGGTTCGCTCGAAAGATAAGGGCAGGACCTGGCTAGAACCAGAGACCTTTCCAAGGAAGCTCGGTGACGCGATCTATCCGATGTTCAGCACATCTGATGGCCGGCTGCTCGTGCTGCAATGGCGCAGCCGCTTTGTAATCAAAAAACCAACACCTGAGATACTGCTCTCCGAATCAACCGACAATGGCTATACCTGGTCCGACCCGGTACAGACGCAGGTTGAGAAGACTGGCTGGCCTGAGTATATTGATAATCTGAGTGTCTGCGGACCAATCATTGAGACCGCCGACGGAACGTTGATTTTCACTCTGATTGGTGGCATGAATAAGGAAGGCCGAGTGTATACCAGCTTGTACAGTTGGGGCGCGGTACACTTAAAAGCCTTTGCCGTTCGCAGTACCGACGGCGGCAAGAGCTGGTCGGGGCCTATCGATATGGATCAGCCTACCTGGTGGGATCGCAACGAGCCTACCGGGCAGATCCCGCGCGGAAAGATCTCCGGCTCGATCGATTTCACCGAGCCGGCCGGCGTGGCCTTCGGCAACACGGTCACTGTCCTGGTTCGCCCGGTTTATAGCGCAACAATGTGGCAGTGCTGGTCGAATGACGCCGGGGCAACCTGGGACAGAGCATCCCGGACAACCTTCCCTGGGTACGCCCACTCGATAGCCAAAACCACATCCGGTGCGGTCCTCTCCGCTCACCGATTCCCTCAACATACTGTCAACGTCAGCCGCGATGGCGGGTTTAACTGGGACCATGGTACCGTCATCGATTATTCAGGTTGGGCGAACGGAAACATGATCGAGGTCGAGCCCGACGTTGCCCTGTGTTTGCTCGTGAACTTCCAGCCGCCGTGGCCGTTGCTGGTCCATCTTTTCCGGGTTACACCGGAAGGAATCAAACCGCTCCATTGGCGTCCTTGAATCAAGTATAATGTATAGAGTACTGTGCAAAATTCAGGTATCAATAATCGGTGAGCAACTAGTTAGGAGATTGTAATATGAAGTTAGGAAACTGTAACATGAAGCTAAAGGGTATCCTTTTCGTGTTGTTGCTTGGTTCGTTCGTGGTCGCTGCAACGGCGACCCCCGGCGTAGCGAGCGAAGTGACTGAACTCAAGATCGGCGACGGCAGCAAGTGGCACTGCTACAACAAAACCAAACAGTGGATATTCAAGGGAGATATCGGCGGGAAATGGCAGGAAGGGCCTATGAAAATTCCGGATGACTATCCGGAATATATTAAGATTTTCTTAAAAGAGTCCAAAGCAGGTGTTACACAACCGCCTGTTGACCGGAACCTGCACAGCCGGGCGTTCTACACGGCTGAAGAGTTTACGGACTTTACGGCCGAGTTCGAGTTCCACACCAGCTACCGCGACACGGGTACCGGTGCTGCCGGTTTGATCATCCGTGGCAAGGACGCCAACCACTTTTACGCGGTCTATTTCCCGTGGTGTGGTCAACAACTCAGGGCCGATTGTTTCTGGACCTATGTGTTGAAAGCGGAAGGTGACGGCTACTTGCGCAGTATTAAAGAGGAATGGGTGCCCGGTGTCCCGATCGAGACCGAACGCTGGTACAAAGTCCGCGTCGAAGTTAAGGGCTCTACCATTGACGTATGGGTTGATGGACGACGTGCGATCAGCGTGGAAACAGACGGACAATACAAAAGTGGTGCCGTCGGACTCCTCGGCTACGGCATGTACTTCTTCCGCGACATCAAGATCACCGGCAAGAAAACACCGTTGAAGAATTGGGCCCCGGATCAAAAGATACCCCTCCACAACATGGAGGTCGGTGTGGACAGCAGGAGTACGCCCAGCGCCTTAGTTGCCCCCAACGGTGATATTCTCTTGGCGGCGGGGAAATTAATGGTTCGCTCGAAAGACAAGGGCAGGACCTGGGGTGAACCCGAAAAACTACCTGAGAAGTTCGGCACCTTGATCGATCACGATGCGATGTTCTGCACGTCGGACGGCCGGATGATTGTACATATCTGGCGTAGCCGCAAGGTAACCAAGAAACCCTATCCTGAGATACTGATCTCCGAATCAACCGACAACGGCTATACCTGGTCCGACCCGGTACAGACGCAGGTTGAGAAGACTGGCTGGCCGGAGCATGTGCCTCAATTAGTTAACTACGGCGGAATCACAGAGACCGCGGACGGAACGTTGCTTTGCTTTTTGTACCATCGCGTTGTGGAAGAAGGCAGAAAAATCACCGACAAACGTACATGGAGTGCTGCACATTTCAAGGCCTTTGCCACTCGCAGCACCGACGGCGGTAAGAGCTGGTCGGGGCCTATTGAGTTAGACCAGCCTACCTGGTGGGACCGCAACGAGCCTACCGGGCAGATCCCGCGCGGAAAGATCCCCGGATCAGTCGATTTCACCGAGCCGAGCGGCGTAGCCATCGGCAATACGGTTACTGTCCTGATCCGCCCGATCTATAGCGCAACAATGTGGCAATGCTGGTCGTATGACGCCGGGGCAACCTGGGACGCGGCATCCCGCACCACCTTCCCGGGGTACGCCCAGTCGATGCTTCGACTCAAATCCGGCCCGATCCTCTGTGCCCACCGATTCCCCCAACATACTGTCAACATCAGCTACGATGATGGGTTGAACTGGGACGAAGGTACTATCATCGATTATCCAGCCTGGGCGAACGGATGCATGGTCGAGGTCGAACCGGGCGTTGTGTTGTGTGCGACGCAGAACTTCCAGCCGCCGTGGCCGTTGCTGGTCCATCTTTTCCGGGTTACACCGGAAGGAATACAGCCGATCTCTCGTTGAAGAAAGGACGAGAGAGAATATAGCTCAGGAGGGACTCTTTAAGCCGTGAATTAGCATCTTGTTCTGGAATGTGCTCTCGCTTTGTGCGCATGATTTCTTTTGTGGTACTACGTTTTGGTTGCGGACCACAAAAAGGCGGCATGCCTTAGGAGACTGTAACATGAGAGTAGAGGGAATTCTTTTCGTGTTGTTGCTTGGTTCGTTCGTAGTCGCTGCAACAGCGACCCCCGGCGTAGCGAGCGAAGTAACTGAACTCAAGATCGGCGACGGCAGCAAGTGGCATTGCTGCAACGCAGAAAAAAAGTGGCTCTTCAGAGGCGATATAGGCGGAAAATGGCAGGAAGGGCCCGT
>NZBA01000058.1 GCA_002686265.1 Planctomycetota bacterium | reverse complement strand
TGACCTGCCCCCCCGAATCCGGATCCACCCGCCTACTCAGGGGAACCCCAGCTGAGACTCCGCGAATCCGGGAAGCGCTCGCTGGAACCGAGACCGGCACGGCGCGATCTGTACTCGAAGGCCGTCCACAGACACCCCAAGCCGTAGCGCAAGCTACGCCCAAGACCGATCGAAGAGGCTTCGGGGAAGTACTTCGTCGGACAACTGACCTCCCCGATCGGAGCCCCCGCCCAAAGCACTTCCGCGAGAACCTGGGCGTCGAAGACGAAGTCGTCCGAGTTCGCCTCCAGCGGCAACTCCTCCAGAAGCTGCCGCGAAAACGCCCGGTACCCCGTGTGGAACTCCGAGAGCTTGGCTCCCATGAGCAAGTTCTGCACGAACGTCAACCCTCGGTTCGCGACGTACTTCCACAACGGCATCCCACCGCGCAGCGCTCCCCCACCCAGGATCCGCGAGCCGAGAATGCACGGGTAGAGCCCACTCGCGACCAGCCCAACCATGGCCGGCAGGAGCTTGGGCGTGTACTGGTAGTCGGGATGCACCATCACGACGATGTCAGCACCCTCCTCCAGAGCCAGCCGGAAGCACGACTTCTGATTGGCTCCATAGCCCCGGTTCCGCTCATGGACGTGAACGAGTGTCTGAGGAAGCTCACGAGCGATCGCCACCGTCTCGTCACCGCTCGAGTCGTCCACGACGATCACCAGATCGACGATCCCCCAGCCGAGGACCTCCCTGTGAGTCGCCAGCAGCGTCGAGGCTGCGTTGTAGGCCGGCATGACGACGACGACTCGCTTGTCCTGGAACATCGTGGAGCCTACTTCGCCAACACACGGTACAGGCAGGCGGCCGGCTCCTCGCGGCGGTGCAGGAGCTCGAGCCGGTCCGCGTCGAAGCGGCACCGCGCGAGCGGCGCCAGGGCGGCGTTCGTCCTGACCTCGAGAGGCCCGACGTACACGTAGCCCGCCCCGGAGACCTGCTCGAGCCAGTCCAGGAAACCCCCCAGGTCAAGGCGCACCGGGAGCGGCTGCATCTTCATCCGCCCCAGGTAGGCCACATGCCCCTTGCGACAGGCCACGGCATCTCCCGGCAACGCAAGCTCCCGCAAGACCTCGGCCGCGGGGAGCACCTCGACCGGATCGTCCGCGAGGTACTCCGCGGTCTTGATCGCCGACCCGGAACCGATGACGAACAAGACCACCGCCGTCGCTGCAATGCGCACACGGTGTGGCACCGTGCCAGGCCCTTCGTGGTCCGTCCAGCGCCCGACGAGCCCTGCCGCAACGAAGAGGTTCAGTACGGGCACAACGGGGTAGTGGTAGCGGGCCTGATACGGCGCCAACGCGACAAGGCTAAACGCGGCGACCACGTAAGCGAGCAAGAAGATCGCCGAGCGGCGGCGCTTCCCGTGCAAGAAGACCCAGAGCAGACCGCCACCCATGAAGAGGTACGCAGGGAGCGGGAGGCTGTCCGCCAGCAACTGACCGCAGTCCTCGTAGAAGTCGAACAGGTAGTGCACGGCGATACGCCCGGGATCTTGCGCCACGACGTCCGTCAGGGAGTCGAAGCGCTCCTCCATCTCCTTCAGACGGATCTGGTTCACCTGATCGCCCTCCCCGCCGAAGACCTCGAGAGCGATCAGAGCATGGGTGCGATTGTGCAGGAGAGCCCCGTGCCAGGCCTGGTTGGCGGCAAACCAGGGGACGATCACGAGACCTGCCCCGATCGCGTACCGGGCCATGTTCGCAACTCGCACGCGGCCGGATACGGCCCGAGGCAGGAAGATCGCCAGCGCCGAGACCGACACGACGAGGACCGAAGCCGCCGAGTAGCGCGTTGCGAAGGCCGCCGCCCCGAGGAGGCCGGCCAGGAACAAGCGACGCGGGTACCTTCTCTCGGATCCGCCCTGAAGCGAAGACAGGAGGCAGACCAGGGAAGCGAGCGACAGGGCGGCGCACGGGATGTCGTTGCCGGCGACGAACGAGAAGCGAAAGAGAACGACGTAGGTCAGCACCTGCGTCAGCAGCCCCGCAACGCCGCCCACGATCGGCAAGGCCAGCCGAAACGCGAAGTACCCGACAGCGGTCGTCCCGATAGCGGCAATGAGCTTGGCCGCCCCGAAAGCCTCAAGGCCACAGAGCTGCATCAACGCGAGGAGCGCAGAGTAACCCGGCCCACTGCGGGTATACGGATAAGCTCGGCCCTCGAGGAGATCCCGCGCACCGGGCGCGTACATCCCGTAGAAGTCGGCGGCCGCTTCGAACGAACCGACGCGCACGGCAAGCCCTGCGAGAAGGGCGAGCAGGATGTGCGCAGCCGCCATCTGCTTGGCCGCCGCCGAGGCTGAGTACCGTTTCATCTGAAGGTGGGCCGGCGGCCCAAGTCGGATCCGTTGATCCCCTCCGCGAGGGGCAATGGCCTACGAAGCCAATCGGCACCAGCTGAGTCGGAGCGAGCGAGACGAAGTCAAGGCCCGAGCGGAACCCGGGTGATTCTATCCCAGGAGAACGAGCCGGAGCAAAGCCCGCCGCGGGGGACTGACGAGCCTCCATCCAGCCGAGCCTGACTGCAAGCGCGCGGGGAAGGAGCTGAGTCCCCGGAGCCGCCTCCAGGTCCCATCGCCGTCGGGCCTCTCCTTGGGAGCACACCGGGGCACGAGCCGGAGGGGTGGCCATGGCGGCTGCAGGATCCATGACCAGGCTCGGTAGGTAGGTCGGGACGCCCTCCAACACCAGGAACCGCCGAGACGACGTGCGCTACCAGCCTGTCGGTGAGGTGACGATGGGTGTGCGACACCGTTTGGTCAACACCGTTTGGTCATGCGCTACCAGCCTGTCGGTGAGGTGACGATGGGTGTGCGACACCGTTTGGTCAGTCGGTGTAGCCGCGGCGGCGGTTGAAGGCACCGGCACGGCGCTCGAACTCGGCCAACACATCGGCGGGCATCTCGTCGCGCCAACACTCGTCGAGTCGCACGGACGATGGAACCGTGCCCGCGAAGTGCGGGCTGCCACCGACGTCGTGACGCTCGGGCCCGAGGTCGGAAAGATCGACGCTCGCCACATCAACCTCGTACGGGGCCAGAATGCGCTCGAGATGAACACGCGGACTACGACAGAGATCCTCGTAGCGCAAGTCGGCGGAACTCCCCCGAGCACTCGCCCGACGCACACGCTCGACCAGACGCTCCATCCAGACGTAGCCGTCGATCGCCTCCTTGACCGACAATCCCGCACGCTTCACCTTGGACCAGACGATGCCGCGGCCGTCGCGGTGCAAGAAGAGGGGATCGACCTGACCAGGGAACGAGACGCTCAAGTGCAAGTAATGATCCGGCTCCTTGGAGCTGTCGACGGAGAGCACGGCGCCCGTCACCGCGGCGACACGCCGATGGAGGTCGATGCACTCCTCGGCGGCAGCGTGGTCACGGGCGCGGAAACGACGCCCGGCCGGGGGCGAACCGTTGCGCAGAGCGGCGAGCGTGCGCAGCACGCCCACGTGCCAACGCAAGCCCACGCGCGGCGCCAGAGTAACGCGCCGCTCGGGCGGGCGATCAGCGCACACGGCACACCAGAAAGGACAGGCGGACAAGACCTCACCACAAGCACAGACCTCGCCCGCCCGTGCCAAGTCGCCGAAACGGCGCAACTCCCCCACCGCGGCCACCCCGGACTGAAGAGCGAGGAGGTGCTGGAGCACGGTCGATCCCGAGCGGGAGTTGCCGATGATGACGAGAATGGCCATCCGAGTGCCCCTATCGGCCGATTCAGGCTCCCGATCGCAAGGACTCACCGAAGGAACCGCCTCGGAAGGAGAAAATGAGACACCGGCCACGACGGACAGCCCGGTCCCCACGATCACTCCAAGACCGGCCGGCGCACCTCCGCACCCCTCCAGAATGGCCGCCCGCCCACGAGAAGCGGGGCCGGCCCCCGCGTCCCGTGCGGGCCCGAAGACGGAAGTGCAGGCGAGAAGGCTTGCAGGATCGGAGCGAATCGTGTCCCGTGTGGGCTCTCGCATGGAAGTTGCATTTAGTGGAGCAGCCCTCGCCCTGGTCGGATTCGGCGTCTTGTGCAGCACCGCGGAGCTCGCCGCGCAAGCCTGGGAGCCCGAGGCCCGCCACGAGGTCACAGCCCTCGTCCCGTCCCACCTGCTGCGTCCCGACGAGCGCCTCGGCTGGTCTCCCGAACCCGGCGCGGTCGGGATCTCCGCGAGCACGGGTCGGCCGGTGACCTACCGCATCAACGCCGGCGGCCAGCGCGACGAGCCCGTGTCCCTCACCCCCACCCCGGGGGTCTACCGCATCGTCATGATCGGCGGCGGCGCGGCCTTCGGAGAGGGCGTGGCCATCGAGGACCACTTCTCGGTCGGGATCGAACGCGATCTCGAGCTGGTCGAAGTCGCCAACCTCGGCGTCCCCGACTTCTCCACCGGCCAGGCGCTCCTGCGCCTGCGCCACGAGGGCCTGGCCTACGCCCCCGACCTCGTCCTGGCCTTCGTGGACGACCTCGGGGGGGATGCGGATGCGCTCGCCCCGCCCGCCCGCCGCAAGCCGCCGCGCTTCACCCTGGCCGAAGGCGCTCTGGTCCTGGCCCGTCCCGCCGAGCTCGCCGACGGACTGCTGGCCGGAATCGGAGGCCGCCTGGAGCGCTGGCTCGCCCGTCACTCGAACGCCTACCACCTGCTCGGAGACGGCCTGCACGGCGTGCGCGCCACTGGGCTCCACCGCCCCCCCCTCGCACACCCCCGCCACACCGCCCGCCGCCGAGCAGTTGGCCCTGGCCGAGGCGCTCGTGGTCGCCATGCGCGACGAGACCTCGATGAACGGCGCCGCCTTCGCCCTCGTGACGCGGATCCCCGCCCTGCACGACGCCGCCCGCGGGCGCGGCGTCACTAGCCTGGAGGCCGGCGCCCTGCTCGCCAACCCGATGTTTCAGTTCCCCGGCTCGGCCGGCTGCATCGACGCACGCGGCAACCGAGCCTTGACCCACGCCGTGACCGCGTTCCTCCCGGAGAGCGGTCTACTCGCGCCGCAGCACTGGCGAGCCCTGTAGGTCGAGCGACCTGCGCTCAGGGGAGCGCGGAGAAGCGGTAGATCGTCGTCTGACGATAGACGGCGCCCGGACGCAGGATCGTGTCGGGGAAGTGCGCGTGGTTGGGCGAGTCGGGGAAGTGCTGCGCCTCCAGGCACACCCCGCCCCCCCGCCCGTAGGTCGCGCCGCCCTTGCCGCGCTGGCCGAAGAGGTGGTTACCGGAGTAGACCTGCAAGCCGGGCTCGGTGGTGTAGACGTCCATCGCGCGGCCCGAACCGGCCTCGCTGAGGCGCGCCGCCCAGGCGAGGTCGCCGCCCCCCGAATCGAGAACGAAGTTGTGATCCAGGCCGAGGGCGGGCGTGGCGTCGAGGGCCTCGACGCAAGCGGCGATCGTGCGCGGGCAGGTAAAGTCGAGCGGCCCGCCGGCCACGGCGGCCACCTCGCCCGTGGGGATCAAGGTCTCGTCGGTCGGCGTGTACCGCGCAGCGGCGAGGACGAGCTCGTGCGCGCCGACGGCGGACACCGCGTCCCCGGAATGCACGCCCGAGAGGTTGAAGTAGCTGTGATGGGTCAGATTGACCGGCGTGGGAGCGTCGGTCTCGGCGCGGTAGTCGATGCAGAGGGCGTTCTCGGCGGTCAGGGTGTAGGTCACCTCGATCGAGAGCGCCCCGGGGTAGCCCTCGTCGCCGTCGGGGCTGGTGAGCGACAAGCGCACGCTCGGCCCGTCTTCAGCGCCGCCCTCGCGGGCCTCCCAAACCAGCTTGTCGAGGCCCCGCGGACCTCCGTGGAGGTGGTTGACGCCGTCGTTGGTCGCCAGCTCGAACGTGCGCCCGTCTACATCGAAGCGCCCGTCGGCGATGCGGTTGGCGAAGCGCCCGGTCGTGCAGCCGAAGAACTGGTTCGCCGCGGACTCGTAGCCCACCAGGTCGTCGAAGCCGAGCACGACGTCGGCGGCCTCGCCGTCCCGATCGGGCACCCACAGGCGGGAGAGCGCGGCGCCGTAGGCGATCACCTCGGCCCGCAGGCCGCGGCCGTTGTCCAGGGTCCAGGCCTCGACGGCCCTCCCGGCGGCGGTCGAACCGAAGTCGGAGACGCTCACGCCGCCCCCCGCAAGGACCGCTCCGGCCGGAGCCCGGCAGGCGCCGAGAAGCCCCATCCCGAGGCCGCCCGCGGCGCCGGCCCACCGCCTCGCGGAGAGCATCCCGAGACTCCAGCGTCCATCGCCCGACGGAGGGCGCTCTTCCCCGCTCCCCGCACGCGAGACCGCACACGATCGGTCACGCCTCGGACGCGAGCGCGTGGAGCGACGGCGCACGAAAGGCTAGCTTGTCCCGCTGCGATGAGCGAGCCCACCAAACCCGCACGCGGCGGCCCGCGTCTGTTGCCCGCCCTGTTGCTGGTGGCAGCCACGATCCTCTGCTACGCGCCCTCCCTCCCCGGGGAGTTCATCTGGGACGACGACATGAACGTCACCCAGAACGAGACCCTACGGGACGTCGAGGGGCTGGGCGAACTCTGGATCCCGCAGAACACGCCTCAGTACTACCCGCTCACCTTCAGCGTCTTCTGGCTCCAATACCAACTCTGGGAGCTGGAACCCGCCGGCTACCACCTCGTCAACCTCCTGCTGCACGCGCTCAACGCCTTGCTGCTCTGGAAGCTCCTGGCGCGCATCGGTGCCCGCGGCGCGGGCCTGGCCGCCGCCCTCTTCGCCCTGCACCCGCTGCAAGTGGAGAGCGTGGCCTGGGTGATGGAGCTCAAGAACGTCCTCTCGGGGACCTTCTACCTGCTGGCGGCCGGCGCCTACCTGAACTTCGACGAGAGCCGCGAGAGCGGCGAGAGCGGCGCGGGGAGCTACGCCCTCACCCTGGTCCTGTTCGTCGCCGCCCTCCTCTCCAAGTCCGTCACCAGCACTCTCCCCGCCGCCCTGATCCTGGTGCTCCTGTTCCGCCGCCGCGCTCTCGACGCGCGCCGCCTCGTTCCGCTCGCGCCGCTGTTCGTCGTCGGGATCGGCCTGGCCCTGCACACGGCCCACATCGAGCGTGTCTGGGTCGGCGCCCAGGGCCACGAGTTCGTCTTCAGCGCCGCCGAGCGGGTGCTGATCGCCTCGCGCGCCCTGCTCTTCTACCCGGCCAAGCTGCTCGCGCCCTGGCCCCTGCTCTTCAACTACCCGCGCTGGGAGCTCGACCCGAGCGCGCTGGGGCATTGGTGGTCGGTGGCAGCGGTCACCGTGCTCGCCCTCGTCGCCCTGCTCGCCTACCGCCGGGGCGCACGCGGTCCGGCCCTGGCCGCCGCGTTCTTCGCCGGCTCCGCCATTCCCGCCCTGGGATTCGTCACCTACTACCCGATGCTGTTCGCCTTCGTGGCGGATCACTTCGTCTACCTGCCGTGTGTCGGCGTGCTGCTCCTCGTCGCCGCCGGCTGGACGAGCCTGGTCACGCGCCTCGCCTGGCCGCGGCCGGCCCTGCTCGTCCCGGCCGTCCTCGCCGGAGCCCTGACCCTCGCCCAGAGTGCTCACTTCGCCGACGCACAGACGCTCTACCGCCACACCCTGGCACACAACCCCGACTCGTGGCTCTGCCAGTCGGAGCTGGGCGCGCTCCTCCTGCGCCGCGGCCGGGAGCTCGGCCGCGAGCAGGGCGCGGCGGAGCTGGCCGAGGCGCGCACGCTGCTCGCCAACGCCGTCGCCCGCAAGGACGACCACTTCATGATCCGCTGGAACAACGCCCTGTTGCTCTCGACCATCGGCGAGAACGCGGCGGCCCTCGAACACGCCCGCCGGGCGGCCGAGCTGCGCGAGAGCTGGGCCGAGCCGCCGGCCCTGGCGGCCGTCCTGCTGCATCGGATGGGGCGCACGGAGGAGGCCGAGGTCTGGAGCCGGCGCGCCCTGAAGGCGGACCCCGAGCACTTCACCGCCCACCTCTTCCTGGCCGACCGCACGCGCACGACGGGGCGCGCCGCCGAGGCCGCCGAGCACTATGCCGCCGCCTGGCACGCCGCGCCCAATGACGCCAGCGTGCTCGAAGCGGGACTCAAGTACGCCTGGTTCCTCTCGACCGTGCGCGACACCGACCTGCGCGACGGCCGCTTGGCGCTGGAAGTGCTCGGGCGCGTCGAGAGCATCTCGGGCCCGGGCATCGGCCCCCTCGCGCGGGTGCGCGCCGCGGCCCTGGCCGAGAGCGGCGATCCGGAGCGGGCGACCCGACTCCTCTCCGAGCTGCGCGACGCCCTGTTGGAGGCCGGCGGTCCGCTCCCGACGGGACTCGAGGCTCAGCTCAGCGCGCATCGCCGCGGCGCGCCGTGGCGCGAGTAGCTCTGCTCCGGCGTCGGGCGCGAGCGTACGGCGGCTGCGAGGGCCGCCGGCGTCACTCTTCGCCGGCGCCGCCCGTGTAGCCCAAGTCGAGCAGGGCGTCGCTCGTCAGCGCGTCCATGCCGCGCCAGCCGCGGCCGCCGGCCGCCGCCATGCGCTCGGCGTACAGAGCGACGGCCTCGGCCGTCCACTCGGCGGCGCGCGCGGCATCGGCCGGCGCCACGGCGGGTCGGCGCTCGCTTGGATCCGCCGTCAGGTCGAAGAGGGCCGTCTGCGTGACCGCGCCGCTCTCGTCGCAGAGAAGCACGAGCTTCTCCCCCGCTGTCCGCAGGCCAAGCCACGAGTGGGGCGACGGCCAGGCCTGACGCTCGCGCAAGGCCTGCAACAGGATGCGCCGCGGCGCTCCCGGCGCGAGGGTGTCGCCGTCGAACAGGGACGCGCCCTCGAGCTCGGCCCAACCGGAGGCGTCCACCGCCTCCAGGACGGTCGGCGCCAGGTCGATCGTGCGCACGAGGGACTCGACGACACTCCCCGCCGAGCGCCCCCCGGGGCGCTTGGTGATCAGCGGCACGCGCATCACCTCGTCGAAGATCTCCCCGTTGTGCTCCCAGAGCTGGCCGTGCTCGCCAAACCCCTCGCCGTGGTCCCCGACCACGATCACGAGGGTCTCGTCCCAGCGACCATCGGCCCGCAGGGCGGCGAACAGGCGGCCGAGCTCGCCGTCGAGGTAGGCCAGCTCGCCGTCGTAGCGCGCGATCATGTGCGCCTTCTCGCGCTCCGGCACGCCGCCGGGCAGCCAGCCGTGCTCCCCGGCGGCGCGATAGAAGCTCCCCAGCTCGCCGTCCAGCGATCCGGCGTAGTCGGGATCGTAGAGGGTCTCGAAGGAGCCCGGCGCCTGGTAGCTCGCGTGGGCGTCGAAGGCGTGCACCCAGAGGAAGAACGGCTCGTCGTCGTCGGCCGCCAGCCACGCGAGCGCCCCGTCAACAACGGCCTCCGCCCGCCGCTGGTAGGGCGAGGCCTGCTGGGCGAACCACTTCTTCTGCTCGTCGGTCAGCGCGTCAGCTTCACGCAAGGCCGCGATGTCGCGCGCGATGAGCGGCGCCGACATCGCGTCGTCGTAGGTCGCAAACCCCTGGTCGAGGCCGAACTGCCGGTCGAGAACGAAGGCGGCGACGAAGGCGGCGGTGCGGTAGTCCTGCTCACCGAGGCGCTCGGCGAGGGTCGTGAAGCTCCCGTCGAGGCGGTAGATGCCGTTGTCGTGAACGCCGTGGCGGGCCGGCGAGGCGCCGGTCATGATCGAGCAGTGCGACGGCAAGGTGGACGGGACAGGCGTGAAGGCCTGTTCGAAGCGCACGCCCTCGCGCGCGAGGGCGTCGAGGTTCGGCGTGTCGATGCGCTCGTTCCCATAGCACCCCAGGCGGTCCGCGCGAGCCGTGTCGAGGGTGACGAGCAGCACGTTGACGCGCGGCTCGACCGCCTCGCCGCAGCCCCCCGCGGCCAGAGCCACGGCGGCCCCGAGGCCGACGGCGAGAGCGCGCCGTGCGTTCTCTCCCCGAGTGCCGCGCCCCGCGCGCGGCCTCGCGCTCGCCTCATCGGTCGTGAACACGACCGCGGATTGTAAGGCCGCCGACGGAGCGCTCCCCCACCGCCGATCCGATTCCCCTTGCCGGACGCTCAGCAGTCCGCGCGCACGGCGTCTTGGAGGTGGAACCCCCGCCCGCCGGGCGGACCGGAGGGATCGGCAAACCGAGCTTGGGAGAAGCGTGCCTCGCCCGACCCTCCGCCGCCGCCGGCCTCGCACTCCCCTCGCGTGCGCGTTGACCGCGCTCGCCGCCGCCCCTAGGATCGCCGACCGCTCCGGACGATCCCGGGGAAATCCATGCAGAGGATCAAGTTCGGGCTCCTGGGAGGGCTGGCGGCGGGCTCCGTCGCCGCCTCCATGGACGCGGCCAAGCTGGTGTGGGACACGGGGCTGTTCTGGCTCGATGCGACGGCGGTCCTGGCCTCCCTGGCGGCCTCCCTCGCTCTGGGCGGCGCCACGGGAGCGGCGGAGGCGGCGGCCTGGTGCGTGGCCTACCAGCGGGGAGGCCGAGCCCCGTGCGGCACCCTGGAAGGCTGGACCGCCGGCCTGACCGCCGCGCTCCTGATGGCTCTGGGTGCCTTCCATCTCTACGACATCGGTCTCGGCTCGCACGAGCGGAGCGACCTGACGGCCTACTGGCCGCTGCTCATCGTGGGGGGCGTGGCGGCGGAGGGATCGTGGGTCTTCTTCCTGGGGATCAAGGCCCTGCTCGGCGAGCGCAGCGGCGCGGCGACCGCGGCCTTCGTCGCCCTCGTGGGCGGCGCGCCCCTGGCCGCCAGCCTGGTCGGTGTGGGAGGCGGCGGCGAGGAGAGCGCCGACCCGCGGCCGAACCTGATGTTGTTCGTCATGGACACCCTGCGACGCGATGCGATCTCGCACTACGGCGGCGCCCGCTCAGCGACACCCAACCTCGATCGCATCGCACAGGAGGGTCTGGTCTACACCAACGCCATCGCCGCCGGCTCCTGGACCCTTCCGACCCACGGCTCGATGTTCACCGGGCTCTACCCGACGCACCACGGCACGCATTCGCACCAAGTGCTGCTCGACGCGCCCGGACCGACCCTGGCGGAGGCGCTCTCGCGGGCCGGATACCAAACGCTGTACGTCGCCAGCAAGGCCGCCATCCCGCCGTCGAAGGGCTGGGGCCGCGGCTTCGACCGCGCCGTGGCTCTGGAACTCGAGTCCAAGACTCAGACCTGGCTCGAACGCATCGCCCAACACTTCTCCGACGAGGGGCCTCCGCAGGCGAGCGAGATCATGGAGTTCGCCCTGCGCTGGCTGGAGAGCCGAGACCACGACCGCCCCGCATTCCTGTTCGTGAACGTCAACGAACCGCACGTCCCCTACGTGCGCCGCGAACCCTGGGTCAGCGAGTGCGGCGCCGACATCGATCCCGAACTCGCCGATCGGCGCAAGGTCGAGCGAGCCGCGTATTTCAAGGAGGGGCTCAAGCGCCACAACACCGGGGAGGAACCGTTCACCGACGAGGAGCTCGACTACCTCGCGTGCCTCTACTACGGCGAGTGCATGTACCAAGACGAGCTGATCGGATCCTTCTTCGAGGACCTGCGTGGTGCGTCGCGCGAGCGCGGGCTGGTGGCGCTGGTGACCGCGGACCACGGTGAGCTGCTCGGCGAGAATGGCAGGGGCGAACACCCGCCATTCCTCGACGCGGGCCTGATCCACATTCCGTGCATCCTGTGGGGCACGGAGGAGCGCGGAACGGTCGACGACATGATCTCCCAGGTGGACTTCTACCCGCTCCTGCTCTCGCTGGCCGGCGTCGCGCCGAGCGGGGGCGAGATCGACGGCATCTTTCCCCTGCCGATCGATCCCGACCGAATGGTGTTCGCCGAGACATTCCACGCGGGCGTGGCCAAGAAGACGGTCGTGACCCGCGCGCAGCAGTTCCTGTGGGACTCCGAGGGCGAGGAGAGCCTCCTGGAACGGGACGGTGGCCCCCAGGCGGCGCTCCGGCGGAGCGCGGAGGTCTTCCTGGAGCGCCTGCGCGAGCGCTTCGACCTCTCCGACCGAGGCGTTGGGGCGGGTGATGTCGAAGCGGACACACTGGGCGACCTGCGGGCCACCGGCTACGTCGAGTGACGCGGCTCCGCGGCTCCGCGGCTCGCCGGGGCGGATCGCCCCCCGCCCCGGACGCCCGCCGAGAGCCTGACGGCCCGCCAGGGAAAGGTCGCGGTAAGTTCGCGGACGTCCCGCCCGCGATCGGGGGGCGGTGTGGGAGAATCGGAGTCAGGCCCAGGGCAGTTCGTCACCTCCACCCGATCCGACCCCATCCCATGCAAACGAAGTCCTCGCGTGCGACGCTCCTGCGGGCAGTCCCGACCGCGTTCCTCTCCCTGCTCGCCCTCGCCCCCCCCAGCCTAGCTCTGAGCCCTGCGGGTGACGTGGACGTCGAAGCCAGCCGCAAGCCTCCCTACGCGGAGGTCCCCGGCCGACTGGAGTTCAGCGGCGTGCTCGTCGCGCGGCCGCTCCAGCTCACCCAGGCGGGCGGGCTCGACCTGTCCCCCGAGGAAGTCCGGGCGCGCGCCAACACGGCCGTCGCCCTGCTCGGCGCCTTCGACCTCGTGCGCCACGTCACGGAGACCGACGAGTACCTGATCCGGGTCCCCTCCGGCTCGACCGAGAACCAGATCGCGACCCAGCTCCTCGCCAGCGACTGCTTCCACTACGTGGAGCCCAACTGGGTCGTCTACCCCATCGGTTGCTCGAGCGACTCCCTGCTCGGGAACCAGTGGCACCACGACGCAAACATCATGCAGTCCTGTGACGCCTGGACCGTCGGCACCGGCGATCCGAGCGTGGTCGTCTCGGTCTGCGACACGGGCGTGCGCACGACCCACCAGGACCTGCAGCTCAACCGCTACGAGGGTTTCAACAGCGTCGATAACCAGTGGGAGAGCAACGGCGGCCAGATCAATGACATCAACGGCCACGGGACGATGACGACGGGCTGCGCTGCGGCCAACGGCAACAACGGGATCGGAGTGTCGGGCGTGGGCTGGAACACCGGCCACCGCATGATGCGCGTCTCCAACAGCTCGGGCGGGAGCTCGACCCTCGACGCCCTGACCTTGGCGGCCCGCACGGCCGCCGATGTGGGCGACCGCGTCGCCAGCGTCAGCTACTCAGGCGTGACCACCAACAGCCTGCAAGTCACCGGCCAGTACCTGCTCGACCGCGGCGCCTGGCTGGTTTGGGCCGCGGGCAACGACGGCAGCAACCTCAACGGCAACCGCGACGACACGATCATCGTCGTCGGTGCGACGAGCTCGAGCGACACGCGCGCGAGCTTCTCCAACTACGGGACCTTCGTGGACCTGTTCGCTCCCGGCGTGAGCGTCTACTCGACGACCAACGGCGGAAACTCGAGCTACGGCTCCGCCTCGGGGACGAGCTTCGCCTGTCCGCTCACCGCGGGCCTGGTGGGTCTGCTCTGGTCCCTGGGCACGACCCTGACTCCGGCCGAGGTCGAGGACATCCTGCGCCAGGGCTGCGACGATCTCGGCGACCCGGGCGAGGACGACGTCTATGGCTTCGGACGCATCAACAGCTTCCAGTCCGCGGACCTCGCAACGCCGCCGCTGTTCATCTCATTTCCGGCGGGCATCCCCGAGTTCGTCGATCCCTCCGGCGGCACGACCCTGACGGTCAACACGGCGCCCGGAATCGACTCGGCGGTCCCCGGCTCCGGCGTGCTGCACGTCTCGGTCGGCGGTCAGCCGACCCAGGTGTCCCTCGTCGATACGGCGCCCGGCGAACACGCGGGGAACTTCCCCGCGGCCGCCTGCGGGGCTCAGCTCGACTGGTACGTGAGCTTCGACCTCACCGGAGGCGGCTCCCACTCCTCGCCGAGCGGCGCGCCGGCGGAGACCTACGCCTCGGTTTCCGGCATTCCGACGACCGTTGCGAGCGACGACCTCGAGAGTGACAGTGGCTGGACCGGCGGGGCCGGCGGAGATGACGCGACCACCGGCGTCTGGACGCGCGTGGATCCGCTCGGTACGCAGGCCCAACCCGAGGACGATCACACCGACGCGCCGGGCGTGACCTGCTGGGTCACCGGCCAGGGCTCGAACGGCGGCAGCCTGGGCGAAAACGACGTGGACAACGGCAGCACGACCCTGCTCTCACCGGTCTACGACCTCTCCGGCCTGACCGATCCGACGGTCAGCTACTGGCGCTGGTACTCCAACGGAACGGGCGCGTCGCCCAACAACGACGTGTTCGTGATCGCCGCTTCCGATAACGCAGGCGCGAGCTGGACGACGGTCGAGACCGTGGGGCCCGACGGCCCCGAGGTCGCGGGTGGCTGGATCCAGCACGCCTTCCTCGTGTCGGACTTCGTGACACCCAGTGCTCAGTTCCAACTGCGCTTCGTCGCCTCCGACCTCGGCAGTGGTTCGATCGTCGAGGCGGCGGTGGACGACTTGGTGATTACCGACCTCGGCTGCGCCGGCTGCGGCGCGAACAACTACTGCATCTCCGAGCCCAACTCATCGGGAGCGGCGGGTGTGATCAACGCCAGCGGTAGCTTCGTCGTCGGTGATAACGACCTTCACCTGTTCGCCTTCGGCATCGCCCCCAGCCAGCCGGGCCTGTTCTACTACGGTCCCAATCAAGTCCAGATCCCCTTCGGCAACGGCTTCCGCTGCGTCGGGGGAACGGTGGTGCGCCTGCCGGTCATCAACAGCGACTTCGCCGGGGACGCGGCCTACGATCCCGACCTGACCAACCTCCCGCCCAACGGTCAGATCACTCCGGGGTCGACCTGGAACTTCCAGTACTGGTTCCGCGATCCCCTCGCCGGCGGCGCGAACTTCGACTTCACCGACGCGGTGGAGATCCAGTTCTGCCCTTGATGCGGACCTACGGGCGCTCTGAGGCGGCTGGAGCGGCGGGGCGCGCCTACACCATCTTCGTGTAGGCGCGCTTCTCCAGCACGCTGGCGGTCAGCATCCCGCTGGCCATGGCGCTGATGACGCCGATCGAAGCGCTGTCTACGCCCGTCATCAACAGACGCGGGATCGGCGTGCGAGGGCGCAGATCGCGGCAGGTGAAGCGCTCTGGCGTGGCCTCGAGGCCGTAGATCGCGCCCCGGCTGGCGTGGACGAAGTACTCGGCCGTCAACGGCGTGGAGAGCTCGTGGTGGACGAGCAGGTCCATGACGCCGGGGAGGCGCTCGCGCAGGCACGCGAGCAGGCGCTCGGTGATGTCGCGCTTGAACGCCTCGTAGCCCTCTTCACGAGTACGGATGTCCGTGTTCTCCCAGCGACGCACGGCCTCCCAGGGGATGAAGGTCACGCACTCGCCCGTGTGCCGCCGCGTTGGGCCGGGGTCGTGGTCGGGGTCCTTCAAGGACGGAAAGGAGACGTACAGGATGTGCGGGATCGAGGCCGGATCCTCGACATTCCACTCGCTCTGGTCGAGGTCCCAGTTCGACATCAGCCACAGGTTGGCGGGCGACGCGCCCGCCGCGGCGATGTCGCCCTCGAAGCCGAGGTTCAGGCACAGGTACGAGGGCGAGTCGCCGATCGAGCGCACTCGCCCCGCCCAGGGCGCGTCGCGCTCGGGCGCGGGGAGCAGGCGGTCGACGGTGTTGCGCGCACCGGCGGCGGAGATGACCCAATCGGCGCGCACCTCGCTGCCGTCGGCCATGCGCACCCCGACGGCGCGCCCGCCCTCGATCAGAATGCGCTCGACCGGCGCCTTGGTGCGCACGTCGCCGCCCGCGTCGAGCACGGGCGCCAGGAGTCCTTCCGCCAGGGACTTCGAGCCCCCCTGGGGGAAGTACGCGCCGTTACCGAAGTGGCAATGGACCAGCGCCTGCATGGCGAAGCTCGATGCGCGCGGGACGCTGCCGAAGTAGCCCCACTGGGCGCTGAGGACGTTGCGCAGGCGGCCCTCGATGCCGACCTCGTCGAGCACCTGCTCGGTGGTCGTCCCCCACCAGTCGCGGCCCAACCAGCTCGCGACGCGGCTGCCGGCCACGTCCATCCAGCGCGGCAGGCTCTTGAGCAAGAAGTAGATGTGCGCGCCGCGCGCGCCCTTGCCGACGCAGCGGAAGTAGGCCGCGATGTTCTCGGCCTGCTCGGGGAAGCGCTCGGCGAGGACGGCGCGAAAGGCCTGCTTGGTCGAGGGGAAGTCGATCTCGAACCCGTCGGGGTAGAGGAAGCGGTCGTAGGGATCCCCGAGAGGGACCATGCGCACGCTCCCGTCGGTGAGCCAGTCCAGCATGCGCCTGGGGAGCTCCCCCTCGCCCATCTCGCCCAGGGCGTGGACGCCGACGTCCCAGTGGAATCCCCTGCGGGCGAACATGTGCGTGTAGCCTCCCGGCACGTAGTGCTGCTCGAGGAGGAGGACGCGGCGGCCGAAGCGCGAGAGCGCGGCCGCGCAGCACATGCCGCCCATGCCCGAGCCGATCACGACGGCGTCCCAGCCGCCACCCACATCGGGCTCGTAGGGCCGGTAGAGGCGCGCGCCGCCGCGGGTGGGGAGGATCGTCATGGGCCGAGGATAGCGCGGCGGGCCGCCCGAGCACTCGACAGTCCTAATCTCCTCCCGTACCCTGCGGGCTAGCCGCATTCGGTCGGAAGAGCCCCTTCCCTGCCTGTCGACCATGGAACACCCGCAACGCCTGATCGACCTCGCCCTGCAACACCTGGGCCCGGTTACGGCCCGGATGATCGCCGGGGAGGGGACCTGCCTCGCCTTCGAGCGAACCCTCGAACAGGGCGCGGACGAAATCGACGCCCTGCTCTCGACCGCCTACTCCCTCGCGCGGCAGAACCGGGCCGTCGCCGGCGAATTCCTGCAGCACTTCATGAGCATGCTGCTCGCCTCGCCCGACGCGGTTCCCGGCCATGACCTGCGGAACATCGTCGATCCCCAGGACCTCGTGCAGTCTGTGGTGGGCGACGTGCTGCCGCTCCTCTCCGAGCTCGAGTTTCAATCCCGCGGCCAGTTCCTGAGCCTCTTGATCCGGCGCCTCAACTGGAAGCGCGTGGACAAGATCCGCCTGCAGAGGACCGCGGCGCGCGGTGGGGACTGGAGGCGCAAGTCCGTCGATCCCGACGCACAGGTGCCCCGCCGGCACCGCACCGATCCACTGACCCCTCTCTCCGCCATGATCTGCGCCGAACAGGAGGAGCGCCTCGTCCTCGCCATGCACGAGCTCGGCGCGGACGACCAGAGGATCCTGCGTGCCGGCATGACGGGGGCCACGTCCACCGAGCTGGCCAAGCTGCTCGGGTGCAGCCCCGGGGCCGCGCGCAAGCGCGCCCAGCGGGCCCGCGACCGGCTGCGCGACCGCGTTCGGCCTACCGAATCCAGCGGGGACGGGGGCGGGGGCGCCGGTGACGACGGGCGATGAGCACCGAAGAGGCCCACTCCCCCGGAACCGGTGACGAGGCCGTCGGTGCCTTCCAGCTCTACCTCGCCTCCACCCGTGACGGCGAGGCTCCCGACCGCGAGGCGTGTCTCGCCTCGGTCGGGGCCGACGCCCGCCCGCGGCTCGCGAGCCTGCTGGACGATCTCGAGCTGATCCGCACCCAGCGCCGGCTGCTCGGTCCCGACTCGGGCCAGCGCATCGGTCCCTACCGGCTGCTCGACCAGCTCGGGCGCGGCGGCGCCAGCATCGTCTGGCGAGGCCTCGACGAGCGCCTCGGACGCGAGGTGGCGATCAAGATCCTGCACCCGTTCCTGGCCATCTCCAGCGCTCCGCTCGCGCGCTTCGAGCGCGAGGCACGGTTGGGCGCCGGCCTCGACCATCCCCACATCGCCAAAGTGCTCGACGTGGGCGAGGTGAACGGGACCCAGTACATCGTCGAGGAGCTCGTCCCCGGCGGGCGCACCCTCGCGAAGTGGATCGCCGAGCGCGCGGCGAGGGTCATCGCCGACGACCACGACCGTGCGGTGGCCAGGATCGGCGAGGCGGCCTGCCGCGGTCTGGCCGCGGCCCACGCCGCGGGGATCGTCCACCGCGACGTCAAGCCGAGCAACGTCTTGATGACCCCCGACGACCGCCCGCTGTTGTGCGACTTCGGCCTGGCGAAGCTGCGCGACACGGCCTCGCGCTCCTCGGTCACCGCCGGCGCCGGGACGCCCTGCTACTCCTCTCCCGAGCAGCTCTCCGGCGCGCCGACCCTCAATGAGAGGAGCGACGTCTTCAGCCTCGGCGTGACCCTCTACGAGGCCCTCACCCTGCGCCGCCCCTTCGACGGCGACACGGCTCAGGGCGTCACGGCCCAGGTCCTCCACCACGACCCCCCGCCGCCCGCACGCCTGCGCTCGACCCTCTCGGCCGAGCTCTCCAGCGTGTGCATGATGGCCATGGAGAAGGACCCGGCCCAGCGCTACGCCAACGCGGCCGAGATGGGCGCCGATCTCTCGCGCTGGCTCGCGGGCAGGTCGGTCGTCGCACGCCCGCCGCGCCCCCTGGTCCGCGCCCTGAGGGCCGCGCGCCGCTTCCCGGTGGTGACCACCTGCATGGCCGCCGCGGCGCTGCTCGTGACCCTCGCCGTCTCCTTCTCCATCACCAACGCCGCCCTGCGCTCCAAGGTCCAGCTCGACAACGAGCACCTGCGCGAGATGCTCACCGCCGCCCGCTCCGCGGCGGAGTACATGTCCCCCTCGCGCGTGCACGAGCGCGGCGCCGAGCAGCCCGCGTTCCTCGACGACCTCGCGCGCGGGGCGCGCCTGGCCTACGCTGACGATCCCGGGCAGCTCTCCCTCCAGCTGGCGGAGATCGGCCGGTTCCACGGTGACCTGGGCTTCGCCTCCGACGCCGCCGCGCTCTGCGCCGAGGCGGCCCGCCTCCGCGAGGCCCTCGACGGTCCCGCGGACCCGCGCTCCATCGCCCTGCGTCTGGCGGAGATGGACGCCTTGGAGCAGGACTTCGCCCACGACCGCGAGCTCGCCGTGGGCGAGGCCCTCCTGGCCCTGGACGGCGTGCGCGAGGACGCGGTCCTGCGCGCCCAGGTGCTCTCGAGGATGGACCGGGTCCTCACCTGGACCGAGGACCTCGAGTCCCTCGCCGGCCTCGAAGAGCGCCACGGGAAGATCGAGGCCACCCTCCGCGCCGCCCTCGACGCCCTCGCGCCCGGCGCCCCGCAGGAGATGCTGCGCCTGCGCCTGACGACCGACCTCGGCCGCCACCTCTCCGCCCTGCGGCGCAGCACCGAGGCGACCGACCTGCTCGAGGAGAACTACGACGCCCACCTCGGCCGCCTGGGAGCCGAGCACATCCAGACCCTCCTCGCCGGCTACTGGTACGGCCGGGCCTACGACCGCCTCTTGATGGAGACGGGACACTGGCGCCGAACGAGCCGCCTGGAGGTGTTCGCGCCGCTCTCCGCGACCGCCGACCGAGTCCTCGGGCCGACGAGCCGCCTCGGGCTCGAGCTGCGCTGGAAGGTCGGCGAGGCCAAGCTGTACGACCCCGCGCGCGACGCCCTGGGCGACTACGACCACGTCTACGCCGAGCTCGGTCGCTGGCTGGCGCCCGACCACCCTCGCATGCTCTCCCTGCGCACGGCCCGCGCCATGTCGATGACGCCCACCTCACGGCACGCGGAGGCCGTGGCCGAGCTGCGCGAGGTGATCCGCCTCAAGACCGAGGTGTACGGCACGCCCCACGCCTCCACGCTGATCGCGCGCCGGGCGCTCGGACAGGCGCTGACCTACAGCGGCCGGTTCGAGGAGGCCCTGGAGGAGTACCGGGAGCAGTACCGGCTCTTCTCCGAGCCGCCCCGTTCCCCCTCCGACATCGATGCCCACTGGTCGGCGATGCTCATCTGCGGAACCCTGATGCAACTCAGCCGCTTCGACGAGGCCCGGCACCGGACACTCGAGGTGATCGCTGCCTTGGAACGGGCAGGCATCGACGAGGGCTGGAGCAGCGCCCAACTCAGCGTTTCGATGTACATGCTGGCCGAGTCGTCCTTCGCGCTGAGGGACTTCGCCGGCGCGCGCGAGCAGCTCACCGGTGCGCTGGAGCACTCCGGGGCCTCCTTGGCACAGCCCGATGCACCCGGTGAGACGATTCGCTACTGGCGCATCGACGCGGCCCTCACCCTCGCCGAGGACGCACGGGACGGGACGCGCCGTGGCTTGCGGCCCGCCCCCGCCATCGCCCCAGGGGGCGGCCCCCGACCCATGATCACCCTGCTCACGACCCTATACGCCCTGCGCGACGGCGAGCTCGAAGCAGTCCCCGAGGCTCTCGCGCTACTCGCGGCCGAGCCGCGCTTCCTGGGGTCCCCGGATGCGCTCCCGACACGCCTCCTGGACGACCTCGCCGCGGGCCTGCGCGCCCTTCCTCCCGAGCACCGGTCCGATGCCGAGCCCTTCCTCGCCGCCCTCGCGGCGGCGCGCGAGCGTTGAGCGGGCCCCCTTCCGCTCCGGGCCCCGCCCGGGGGTGCCTGGAGGGTGCCCGCGAGGACGCACACCCCAACCGGTCCATCCGCCCGGCGCTGATCCGTCGCGACCGCCTCCATCGGCGCCCGGATCCGCATCGCGGCCGCGATCCCACCGCAGCGACCCACGCGGACGGCGGGGTGGCCGACAGGGGCGACCCTCCCCGACACGGAGAAGGTCGGCGGGACGCGCTCTTCGGGCACTTCCGCGAGGGCTCCGGCGGGAGGCTTGACGGTTCGGGGGGGGTGCCCTCCGACTCGTAGCTCACCCCAAACAGCTCCGCGGTTCGCCAGGCGGAACCGCTCGCCACGACAGGAGGACACCATGAACAGGGCTCGATCACCGTGAAGGTCGGCGCGTGCGTGTTCCTCCAGCCCGGAGACTGACCCCACGAACCCCGACCGGGTGCGTTCCCGGCACGCCAGCACCCACTTCGCGGGAGAGCCGGCACTCGGAGCCAGGACAAGCCCCGAAGACCCATGAATGACAAGCGGCTCGCAGTCCTCGCAACCCTGACCCTCCTCCTGCTCACGATCGTGTACTTCGCCACCGGCGAGCCCGATCGGAACCCCGCTGGGCATGACCCCGGGCGAGAGGCCCGCTGGACCGATGGCCCACGGCTCCCCCTCGACGCCGACCCCGAGGGCACGGCCGCTCCCCCCGGCCGCGACCCGCTCCGAGGGGTCTCGGCGGCCTCCGGAACCGGGTACCCCACGATCGAGTGTGTCGGCCCCCTCGGGAACCCGGTGGTCGGAGCGACCGTCTTCGGCCTCGCCGACCATCGGGAGAGGCGCCTGGGCCTCACGGGAGCCGATGGGCGCCTGAACGCCGACCTGGCACGGGTCACCGAGCTGTCGGCGGACGGCGAGCACTCGACCGGCGCGCTGACGATGCCCCCGGCGGGATGGGCGCCGGTGACCCGGATCGAGCTCACGCGCACCCTACGCGTGCACGGAACCGTGCTGAACCACGCTGGCGAGCCGATCGGGGGCGTTCACGTCCTGGCCTACGCGGAAGGCCAGGAGCCCAGCCGGGCCGCGATCGAGGACGCCCTCTCCAGCCTCTCCGGCGGGTGGCTCCGCCACGCGCTCACCGGCGGTGATGGGAGGTTCACCCTCCAGCTCCCGGCTTCGGCCGATACCTTCGTCTTCCGGGCCGCCGGAGCGGGTCACCGGGTCCCCCGCTCGAGGCCCGAGCGCGTCCACGACGGACAGGTGCTCACCCTGCTCGCGGAGAGGGTCTTCGGGGTGAGGGTCGTTCTCGGGACCGAAGAGGGGAGCCCGGGTAGGGCACCGAAGTGGTGCTGGGCGCCTCCCGGTCCCCGTTGGGAGGGCGAGGTCGGCACGGTCATGACCGGATTCTCCGGCACGATCGAGGGCCGCCTGCTCGGCCTTCGGTGGGAGACGATGACCTCCGAGTGGAGCGGGACGATCGTGATCGTGGTGAGCTCTCCGTCCGCGGATGCCGCGCTCGGCCCCCTGCGTGTCGC
This sequence comes from Planctomycetota bacterium, assembly GCA_002686265.1. GTDB lineage: Bacteria > Planctomycetota > UBA1135 > UBA1135. The sequence goes on along the minus strand of NZBA01000058.1, from coordinate 6,281 downwards.
GGGACACCCGGCCGGCTACCGGGCCTTCGAAGTGGAGGTCGAGATCCCCGCCCTGACCGGCGGCGAGCTGCCGTCGCTGAGGATCCCCCTGGAACCCGTGTGCACCGCGCGCGCTTCGCTGGAGATCGTGCTCCGCTGGCCGGCGGACGGGCTGAACGGGGGACCGTCGCCGAGCCAGGGGAGGCCGGTCGCCGTCGTCAGGCTGCTCGGCCTCGATGGTCAGGGGAGCTTCGAGCTCCCCCTGTTCACCTTCTTCGAGGAGTCGTTGGTGATCGAGGGCGTCCCCAGCGGCCGCTACGACACCGACCTGCGCCTGCCGCTCTCGGCCCGGTCCCTCGCGGAGCTCGAGGGTGGGCGGACGATCGACTTGCCGCCCGACGGCAGGGCCACCTTGCGGTTCGACCTCACCCGTACGGCATCGGTCGCTCTCGAGCTCGACTGCCGCGAGAGACCGGGCTACAGGTCCGACTTCCTGTTCGAGGTGCACGCGGCCGGGAGGGAAGGCCAGGCGGAAATGGCCGCCATGGGCAGGGCCCCCTACGTCCTGCGCGGCGTGCTCCCGGGGGAGTACACCCTCTACGCCTACCGACCCTTCGGCCAGCCCGTCGTCCGGAGCTTCGTGGTCTCCGAGGAGGACCTGGGCGAGGTCATGACCCTCGAGGTGGCGGACTGACGGGTCGGATCGGGCGCACCCGAGGAGGACCCGCCGGATGCGGGGACTCCCGCGGGGCGTGGGGAGTGAGGGGCGGGGGCCTCAGCCTCCGCGCACGCGGCGCACGCGCTCGATCCGCAAGCGGTGCTCCTCGTCGAAGAGGGCCCGCAGGCTGAGCAGGACGACCGCCGTCACGCCCGCGGCGGTGGCGGAGGCGATCAGGAACATGATCAGGATCTGGTAGCGGGCGGCGGTCAGGGGCGAGATGCCGCCCAACAGCTGGCCGGTCATCATGCCCGGGATCGTCACCAGGCCGACGACGGTCATCGAGTTGAGGATCGGCACCATGCCGCCGCGCACGGCGTCGGCGGCCACGTCGCGTGAGGCCTCCCAGCGCGTGGCGCCCTGGGCCAGGAGGAACTCGACCCGCACGCGGCCCTCGTCCAGCTCGCGCAGGCAGCGCTCGAGGCCCAGGCTGATGCCGGTCAGGCCGTTGCCGAGCACCATGCCCAAGAACGGGATCAGGTAGCGCGGCTCCCACCAGGGCTCGACCCCGACGATGACCGCCGTGGCCATCACGGTCGTCGCGCCGCCCACGAGCGCCAGGGAGAGCAGGGAGTCGCGTCCGATCCCCGCGTAACTGCGCCCCGCACGGCGCACGCTCTCGCGGGCGGCGAGCAGCACCATGCCGGCGGCGATGGCGCCGACGCCCAGGGCGCTCCGCCACTCGAAGACCGCGACCAGGACGTAGCCGAGCAGGATGAGCTGGACGCAGGTCCGCAGGGAGGCGATCAGCAAGCGGCGGCCGAGACCCAGGTGGAGCCAGAGGGAGACCAGTCCGTTGACGCACACCAGGGAGGCGGCGATCGCGAGCTGTCCCCAGCCGAGCTCGATGGGGCCGTTCACGCGCCGAGCTCCAGGGTGGTGGTGCTGACGCGCTCGGCCTGGGCGCGGTCGTGGGTGACCCAGACGGCGGTTTGCCCGCGCAGGCTGTGCTCGACGGCGGCGGTCGCGGTGGGATCGAGGGCACTGGTGGGTTCGTCGAGCAGGAGCGCCCGCGGCCGGCGCGCGAGGACGACGGCGAGCTGGGCGCGCTGGCGTTCTCCGACGGAGAGCTCGCTCCAGAGTTCCTCCCAGGCGGCGTCGGCGAGCCCCCACTCGGCGGCGAGGGCGCGCGGCGAGGGCGCTTCTCGTTCGCGCTCGCGCTCGCGTTCGCGCTGGTTCTCCAGCTCCGCCACGCGCGCGGCCAGCTCTCCGGGGGTGCCCGGGAGGACCGGAGCTCCCTGGGGGAGCGTCGCGATCCGCGCGCGCCAGGCCGGCCCGCCCCAGTCCGTGGCGGAGCGACCGTCGCAAGCGAGCTCCCCGGAGGTGAGCGGGTCGAGCAGGCCGAGCTGGCGCAAGAGGAGGGTCTTCCCCGCGCCCGACGGTCCCCGGACCACGAGCACGTCGCCCTCGGCCAAGGTGAGCGCGATCCCCTCGAACAGCGCGCGGCCGCCGACGGCGCGGCTGACGTCGCGCGCGGAGAGGACGGGCGGCCGGCGGTCGGCGGGCGTTTGCGGAGAGGCGGACACGGGTGGGGCGAGGTCGATTCCGGTCGGGGGAGCGACGGTGGGAGAGAGCGAGTGAGAGACAGGCGCGGCTGCGGCGGCGGTACGGTGTTCCCTGCCCGCCGACTCGCCCGACCGAGCGTCGGGGGGGGCGCCGAGCGCTCCCCAGAGCCGGCGGGTGCGCAACACCATAACGCCGGAAGTACGTCCTGACGGCTTCGGTTCCCCGCAGCCGACCGAGCGCCCTTTGAGACCGAGCGCTCCCGCGAAGACGCCGGCGGCTGCGCGACACGCTCCTGGGGGAAACACCAACCTGGCGGCCGCGATCCGGTTCGGCCGACTGCGCAGTCGTCCAGGCGGGGCGGAGGCCGCGGGAATCGAGGATGGCTTACATTCGTGTGCCTTGACGCCCGGGGGGCGCGCTGCGACGATCGCGGTGAGGTCGGCTCGAGCCGACCGCGAGGCCCTGGTCTTTTTTCTGCCAGGCTCCCCAAGGGAGCGCGAATCCCATGAGCGACCTCCATCGATCCCCGCGCGGGCACGTCGTCGCCGCGGCGCCCCTCGCCGCAGCCCTGCTGGCCGCCTCCCCCACAGCCCTCGCCCAGGAGGCACCGCCGCCCTCCGAGCGGATTCCCTACGCCTGGGATTCCGGTGCGGTCGCCAACGACGGGGCGAGGCCGGAGGTCGTCGTCTCCGAGACCGTCTTCCTCGGCGGCGCCGAGTGGATGCGGCTCGCTTTCGACCGGATCGAGCTCTCCGGCGACTCCCTGGCGGGGAACGGCTCGATCCTGCGCCTGACGGCCCACGCCGACGGGGCCATCCAGGAGCTCAACGCGATCCACTGCGAGCAGTGGCGCAACCGAAGCTGCTACTTCAACGGCGACGCCGTGCAGGTCGAGGTCCTCGCCTGGCCGGGCACCGGAGACAACCGCCTCGCCTTCAGCCACGTCGAAGTGGGCTTTGCACCGGGCACCTACCCCTCCCAGTGCGGGCCGACCGACGACCGCGTGCTCTCGGCCGATCCTCGTGCCGCGCGCCTGTTGCCCGTCGGCTGCACCGGCTGGATCATCGACGACTGTAACCACTGCATGCTGACCGCCGGCCACTGCATCGCCGGCAGCGTCAACACCGTGCAGTTCAACGTCCCGCTCTCCAACGGCAGCGGCGGCATCAACCACCCGCCGCCCGAGGACCAGTACGCGGTGGACCCGGCCTCCGAGCAGGGACTCGGCGCCGGGGTCGGCGACGACTACGGCTACTTCGGCGTGTTCCCCAACTCGAACACGGGGCTCCTGCCGCACCAGGCCCAGGGGGATTTCTACGTGCTGTCGCTGCCGCCGGCGTTCGATCCCTCCCAACAGATCCGCATCACCGGCTACGGAGTGGACAGCTCGCCGTCGACCTACAACCAGGTCCAGCAGACGCACGTCGGCCCGCGCCTGTCCGCGGGCGGCTCGGAGATGGAGTACCAGACCGACACCCAAGGCGGGAACTCCGGCTCGCCGGTGATCTGGGAGGAGACCGGCTTCGCCGTCGGCATCCACACCCACGGCGGCTGCGGCACGACCTCGGGCAACCACGGCACGGGGACGAACAACGGCGGGTTGCAGGCCGTCCTGGCCGCGCCGCAAGGGGTCTGTGCCTCGGGGCTCACGGTGGTCGGGAGCCTGCCGGACACGCTGACGCCTGGTGCGGCCACGAGCGTCGATCTGTCCGTGGCCGGGAACATCGTCGGTGGGAGCGCCCTCCTGCACGTCCGCTACGACAGCGGGCTGTTCCTCGCGCTCCCGATGACCGACAACGGCGCGGGCATCTACCGCGCGGTCCTTCCGCCGCCGGTCTGCGGCGCGACTCCCGAGTACTACTTCAGCGTCGACAACGTCGCTTGCGGCACCCTCACGCTGCCCGCCAACGCGCCTGCAAGCACCTTCACGGCCGCGGTCGGGGCGGCGACGACTCTCGCCGCCGACGAGTTCGAGAGCGACAGCGGCTGGAGCGGCGGCGTGGCCGGTGACACGGCGACGACGGGTGAGTGGGCGCGCGTGGACCCGCTCGGAACCGACGCTCAACCCGAAGACGACCACACGCCGACGCCGGGCACGACCTGCTGGGTCACCGGCCAGGGTTCCCCCGGCGGGAGCCTGGGCGAGAACGACGTCGACGGCGGCTTCACGACCTTGGAGAGTCCGCTCTACGACCTCTCGCTGGCGGCCGACCCGATCCTCTCCTACTGGCGTTGGTATTCCAACACCGAGGGCGCCTCGCCCAACGCCGACGTGCTCGTGATCGACGTCTCGGCAAACGGCGGGGCGAACTGGGTGAACGTGGAGACGATCGGCCCGAGCGGCGCGGGTACCGGGGGTGGCTGGATCGCTCATCAGTTCCGCGTGCGAGACCTTGTCGCGCCGACCGCACAGGTCCGCCTGCGTGTGATCGCCTCCGATCTCGGATCGGGTTCGATCGTCGAAGCCGGCCTGGACGACGTCTCGATCCTCGATGTCTCCTGCGATGTCGTGCTTTCCGACTGCAACGGCAATGGGATCCTCGACTCCGACGACATCCAGAGCGGTCGTTCCCTCGACGGCGATGCCGACGGCGTGCCGGATGAGTGCGACGGCGACTGCAACGACAACGGCATCCCCGACGATCGGGACATCGCCAATGGGACGAGCGCCGACTGCAACCTCGACGGGACGCCCGACGAGTGCCAGCTCGCCGCCGCGGCCTACTGCTTCTGCGCCTCCGGTGCGCCTTGCGCCAACCCCGATCCCAACGCGGGGTGCGCGGGCTCGACGGGCAGCGGCGCGTTGCTCTCCGCTTGCGGCACGGACGGGGTCGCGGCCGACGACTTGGTGCTCACGGCATTCGGCGTCCCACCGAACCAAAACGGCCTGATCTACATGGGCGGCGGGACGGCGTCGGTTCCCTTCGGTGACGGCCTGCGGTGCGTCGCCCCGGGCGCCACCGGGTTCATGCGCTTCGGCGTGCGGAGCAGCGGCACCTTCGGCGAGCTGGTCGAAGGCCCCGGCATCGTCGCCCACTCGGCCACGCACTTCCCGCCCTCGGGCCGGATCGTCGCCGGCGCGACCTGGCACTTCCAGGCCTGGTTCCGCGACCCCGCCGGCCCCTGCGGCGGCGGCTTCAACCTCAGCAACGGCGTGACCGTGACCTTCGGTCCCTGACCCGGACGGGGCCTTCGAGGGGGTGCCCGGTTTCCGCCTCGGGTGACTCCTCGGATGGACCGGATTCCATCGCAGCTCTGCGCTGCTCGGGGGATGTGTTGCACCCGAGCGGCGCAATCCGCGTCCCTACCCAGGGGCATCGGGGAAGCCCGCGGTCCGGCGATTCCGTCCGGTCTCCGTGTGCAGGGTCAGCGGGTCGAACCCTCTTCCGCCTCGCGATCCAGAACACAGGAGAGGCAGATCCCAGCCACTCCGAAGACGAGAGCGTAGTGCACGAGAACGGGTGCCCGCAGGTCCCCGAAGCACCCGCATGACTCGATGTCCCACCCCGCAATCCGCATGGCGAGCAAGCTGGCAGTCAAGAGCAGGCAGAGTGCCAGGGCTGCTTGCAGCCCCAGGCGCCAAGTTCGTGGATGGACCAGGAGCACGGCGACGCCGAGCTCGCACAGGCCCATCGCTCCGAGAAGGCTGGACATCCAGGTGTCGGGCAGAATCGACTCGCTCATGAGGGCCGGGTCCGGCTGGAGTACCTTCGCGAGAGCACTCGCCAGGAGCACGCTGCTTGCAACCGCGCGCCTTGCGAATCCGGGGCCCGCCCAGGCTCCCCGATCCCTCCAGACCCGGCCTTCTTCCTCCCGCATCACCCTGCGCAGTCGTCCTATTTCGACAAGTGCAGCACGGATGTCTCGCCTGCCCTGACCTCCATCGAGACCTGGCTCTCTCCCTGGAAGTCGAATCCCTCGGGCAGGTCATCGGTCCGCACGACGAACCGTCCCACGGGCATGACGGGTATCGAGAACGGGAGTTATGACCAGATGTTGTGGATGAGGATCTGAAAGGAGCAGCGGCGTACCCTCGGTGTCACGCATTACCAAGACACCCAAGCCCCCAACACGGGGG
>NZBA01000057.1 GCA_002686265.1 Planctomycetota bacterium | reverse complement strand
GGGGGGGGGGGGGGGGGGCCCAAGGCGGCGCCACCCGCAAACGCGCCGCGAGGTCGCTCGAGCCGCCTGGAAAAGCACGAAAAAAACACCTCGCACGGCACCCCACCCGGCGGGTAGAGGGTCAACGGCGGCCCCTTCCCGAGCGCTGCACGCGTAGGAGGGCACGGTAGTAGGCGGCCTCCCCGCCGCGCCCGGCGGTCTCCATCGCCCCGGCGAGGGCCTCGAGGTTGCGCGGCATCCCGTAGAACCAGCGTCCCGGATACGAGAAGCGGGGGCGTACGCCCGCCGCGTCGATGCCGTAGGCGTGGGCATCCTCGAGAAGCTGGTCGACCCCCACCGGGCCGAGGTAGACGACCTGGATCAAGTCGTCCCGATCGATCAGGAGGCTGACCGGCAGGGCCGTCTCCTCGCGCTGGAGCAGGATGTGCCCCAGCAAGGTGCCGAGGGCGTCGACGACGCCGGGCTCCGCATGGGCGAGGCCGAACCCGACCTCCGCCATGAGCGGTGCGATGCGCTCCTCGAACAGGGCCCGGGCCGCCGCACCGTCTTCACCCGGGTCGATCACGACCGGCAGGACGTCGAGCCCGACGTATGCCAGTTCATCCGAGCGTCGCGCAAGCGCGGAGAGCTCCTCGACGCAGGGAGCGCACCACGACGCCCACAGGCACACCAGGCGTGCGCGCCCCTCCACACCCTCGGGGTAGAGTTCGCCGCGCAAGCCGGGCGCCACCGGCAGCGGCGTGCGCAGGACGACGCGCGCCGCCGAGTCGCGCTCGGGCCAGGGAAGGCCCTGGGGTGGAGCCATGGGCGCGCGGTGCGCGACCTCCGTCGCCGCTCCCGAGCCCTGGACCACTGACCAGCGCCGGTCGACCGCCAGCGCTCCCAGGTGCTCCGTTTCGCCGCCAGGCCAAGACACGATGACGTCCTCCACCTCCTCGGTCGTCCCGAGGCCGAAGGTCAGCACGGAACTCGACTGCGCGAGATAGCCCTCCCCCGCCCGCACCTCGCGCGCTCGGCGGAGGTCGCCGGCGACGATCTCCACGCGCGCACCAATCGCGTCGCGGTTGCACTCGACGCCTTCCAGGGAGATCGCCAGGTAGTGCGCACCGGAGGCCGCTTGGTTGTGCAGGAAGCGCAGCCGGGGTCCGGTACGGTGGGCCAGCCAGAGATCGACCGCGCCGTCGCCGTCCCAGTCCGTTGCGGCCAGGGCGCGGCCGTCGTCGATGAAGTCGAGACCCGAGACGTTGGAGACGTCCACGTAGGCCGAGTCCCCCAGGTTGAGGAATGCGCAGTGACGCTCCCCGCCACTCCAGGAGGCACCCGAGTCCATCAAGCGGCTCAGAGCCGCCCAGCTGTTCTCGTAGGCCTCCTCCTCCGCCTTCTCAGCCGGTGAACGCGACGCCACGCGCCGCCAAAAGAAGCTTCACAAGTCCCTCGAGTCGCTGTTGGTCAGAAACCCGTTGGGGACGATCATGTCCGGCCGGCCGTCTCCGTCGAGGTCGCTGAACAGAGCGCCCCACGCCCAGCGTCCCATGCGGACGCCGGCCGCCGTGCCGACATCCTCGAAGGTGCCGTCGCCGCGGTTCAGGAACAGGCTGTTGCCGAGGGCGTGGCGCCGGAGCTCGGCCCGCAGGCCCTCGTCGGTGCGCTTGAAACGCGGCTGGTAGGAGATCCGCCGCCCGGCAGAGGAGTACATGTTGCTGACCAGGAGATCCGGGTCGCCGTCGCCGTCCGCGTCGGCCCAGCTGACACCCATCCCCGCCGCCTGATCCTCGCAGGCCGCCTCCCCCGCGACATCGACGAAGGAGCCCCCGTCGTTGCGGTAGAGGTTGTTGCGCCCGAAGTCGTTGGCCACGTAGAGGTCGGGATCGCCGTCGAGGTCGAAGTCGCACCAGGAGGCCGCGAGGCTGAAACGGTCGTTGCCTTCGCCCAGGCCCACCTCGTCGGTCACATCGATGAAGCCCTCCTCCCCGTCGTTGCGCAGCAGGTGGTTGCGCGGGCCGTTGCGGGCGTCGTGTAGCGGCATCGGGACGCTCTCGCCGTAGGTGGTCTTGACGTAGCGCACGGCGTAGAGGTCGAGGTCGCCATCGACATCGAAGTCGGCCGCGGCCAGGGAGTAGAACCCGGCCTTCGAGGCGGCCCGCAGGCGCCGTGCGGGGGTGAAGTTCCCCTTGCCGTCATTGGTCGAGAGGACGATCGACGGGCCTAGAGCGCAGAACAGATCGCGGTCGCCGTCGTTGTCGTGGTCAATCAGTAGGACGCCCTTGGTGTCGTCCAACCAGGCGCAGCCCGCCTCTTCGGCGCGCTCGGTCACGCTCCCGTCGGGGCCTTGGATGAAGAGCATGTTGGGCAGTCCGGTGCCCGTCGCCACGTACAGGTCCTCGAGGCCGTCACCGTTGACGTCTCCGACGGCGAGACCGTTGTGGCCCCAGAAGTTCGGCTCACCCAAGGCATCGATTCGGCCCCTCCAGAAGCCGCACCCCTCGGCCAGGAGGTCCGTGGCGCCCCCGGCCGTTCCCAGCAGCGCACGCGTGCGCTCGCGAAACAGGGGCCTCGCCACGCGCACGAGGTCCAACCGTCGCTGGTCGATGCGCACCATGCGCGGCTTTGCTTCCACGCTCTCCCCGTTTGTCCAGCCCACGATCCACTCGCCGGTGAACGCGACCGCGGCCTCTCCCACGCGCCCCGAGGCGTCGAAGAGGACGTCGGTCTCGAAGCCGTCGCCCTCCTCCCCCATGCGCACGCCGACGATCTTGAAGTGCAGGTGAACCTCGTCGGCGTCGGCCACCGGCTCCATCCACTCCTCGAGGAGCCTGTCGAGTCCCACGCGCGCGGCGTCGCTCACGGGGCCGCGCCAGCGTTCCACGCGCAGGGTGCCGTGCTTCTCGCGCCGCGCCTCACCGCCGCGGATCAGCGCGGCCTCGAAGTCCGGTGTGACGAAGGCCCCCGCCTCAACGCCCGCTCCCGACCGATCAGCCTCCAGGGCGTCCGCCAGGGCCTTCAGGCGCCCCATCGCCGCCGTGCTGGCGCGTTCGGACTCCCAGTCGTCCGCGGTCGCGTCCCGACGCCCGACGAGGTCCGTGACGTCGGCCTCACGCTCCTGGCCGAGCGCCGCACCGGCCACCAGCAAGACCATCCCGATGCCCGTGAGGCTCTGCATCCCGCGAGTCTACGCAATCGACAGAGGCGCGGCGTCCCCCGCTCGGGGACGCCGCGCCTCGTCTTGTAGATCCGCTCTCGGGCTCAGGGACAGATCGTGACGGCCAGCCCATCGGAAAGGCCCGTGCCCGTCCCGTCGGAGTGGGTCACGTCGCGCTGCCACTGCTGGGCGTAGAACGTGGTCCCGACACCGAGGCCGGCGGTCTGCATGGCCGCCTGACTGAAGTGGTGAGAGTAGGTTCCCGAGCAGTCGATCGCCGGTGGCGAAGTCCCGCCGGAATCCTGGACGGCGGTGCGCACGAGCGGCGGGCTGACGCACAGGGTGCCTCCGCCGAAGGGCGTGTTGGCCGGCGCCAGCCCCCAGAACATGATCCCGGTGGCATTGTTGATCATGTTCGAGGCGGTCACGAGGAAGTCGTCGGGGCCGCTCAAGGAAGGCGTCCCGGCCGATCCCATGGCCGGCGTGCAGCCCTGGGAGTTCTGCTTCGCCGTGCAGTAGTTCGACGCTTCACAGGCGACGACCGTCACCTCGAGGCCCGATGCCTGCCCGTCCGCGCCGACGACGTGCCAGAAGAGATCGGAGGGCGAAGTCCCGCCGCGGATGACGTTGGCGAAGATGTTCTCCACGTCGAGGCTGTACACACCCGACGCCACGGGGGCCGTGAGAGAACCCGTAGCGAGCAGGACGCTCGCGTGGCCGATGCCCGTGATCGTCGTGCCGCTCGGCTGGGGCGCGAACCCCTGCTTGATGGTGTTCTGCGCACCGCCGACCTGGATCAAATCGCCCCCGATGGGCGTCCCGCCGTACCCGGCGGGGTTGTTGATCCCCAAGGGCGAGGCGAAGTTCAGCAACTCGGGCGAACCGGGATTGGACACCTGATCGAGGCTGCCGCCGTCGAAGACGAGGTCGAAGGCGAACATCGCCAGACCCTGGTTGTTGGTGTCCGAGAGGACGCCGGTGATGGTGAAGTCGACGGTCGCTCCGGAACCGACCGTTACCTGGTGCGCGCCGCCGCTCTCGACGGACAGCTCGAGGTCCGTGGCGGTCGCGGGCAGGCCGAAGGCCAAGAAGATGGCCGTGATGATGGTGTTCTTCATCTGGATAGGCTCCTCGGCTCCTAGAAGATCTGGCCGGTGAAGGCCCGTTGGAGAAGACCGAACTCGATCAGGTCGAAGTCGCCGTCCTGATCGAGGTCACAGAGGTTCGCGGGGGAGTCGTCGGGGGAAATCGTGCCCGCTCCGGGTCCCGTGAAGTGCGGCTCGAGGAAGAACCAGTCGAACTCGTCGAGGTCGTTGTCGACCTCGGCGTCGAACTCCTCCTGACCCATGGAGCCGAGAAATGCGATCAGCTGGTCCTGCTCAACGGTGGACAGCGCCAGGAAAGCGGCCCGTGAAGCAGCGCCCTCTCCCTCGTGCTCGGCGATGGTCGCGCGCATGTTGTCCGCGAAGCTGCCGCCGGTGGCACGGCCGTCATGCAGGAAGGCGTCTCGGGCGCGCAGGCCCCACAGAGCGCGGGTGTGCATGATGTCCTCGGTCGCGGAGCCCTGAACGATCTGATCACCGAGGCTGCCCATGTCGTGCAGCAAACAGTCGGTGTAGGGCTTGATCGGAATCCCAGAAAGAGCGCTCTCGGGGGCGATCTGGGTCACGTAGCCGGGAGCGTAGTGGCAGCCGCCGCAGCCGACGCTGTCGAACAGCGCCTCGCCGCTCATGCCCGCGCGCGGCGTCTGAGGCGGCGCGGCCAGAAAGCGCTGAAAGTCGGTGAAGCGGTCCACGCGCGTGAACCCGTCGGCGTCCGGCAGGTCTTCGGGATCGGCGACCGTGTCGCAGAACGCGAGCTGGGCCGCGTCTCCGTTCGGAGCCGTCTCGTTGGGCAGGAAGACCGTCGTCAAACCCATCTCACCCAGGGAGGCGTCGATCGAGAAGGACTTGGCCGTGGCGATCACGCCCTTCCAGCCGAACTTCGCCACGCGCAGGGGCGCGGTCGGATCCTCGAGCAGCGGGACCATGTGAGGGAAGCCGTTCAAGCCCGGAGGCTGGTTGTTCGCCAAGAGCAACAGCTCGGCGTCGTCGATGCCCTCCAGCAAGCCGGCGCCGAAGGTGATCGGTGTCATGCGCCCGGCGATCACGTTTGCCTCGGCGGGGACGTGCTCCTCGCAATCGGCGGAGATCGCCTGCTCCTGGAGCAGGCTGCCGCCGAGGTGGCCGAGGGGATCGAAGGGGTTGCCGCCGGTGGCGGCGACGCCGAAGCGCGTCACGGTGCGCACGCTGCCTCCGCCGGGCAGAGGCCCGGAGTGGCAGTTGCCGCACGAGATGTCGTTGAACGCCGGCCCCAGCCCGTCGGCGGGGGTCAGGTTCGTGTTGAACACGGTCATACCCTTGCGGAAGCGCTGGTACTGCTCGGCGGTGAGCCCCTGCAGGGGATCCCCCAGCCTGGGCTGGAGTTCCTGCGCGGAAGCGGCGCTCGCCAGGCCGAGGGTCACTCCGGCGGCCATCAAGGTCCGGATCATGATTGCTACACCTTTCGGATCGGTCAAAAGACGGATTCTGCGGGGGATGTGCGGAGCACGGGGCGGGCCGGGGGTGAGGCCAGCCGCTCCCCACACTCCTTGGAGCGTCGTCGGACGGGGCACTCCGCACCACTCTAGGCGCACTTTCCGCCCTGTCCTGCGCCTTCAGTATGCCCCACTCTGGTCATATCGTAAGGGGATAGGTCTGTCTGTTTTCACGAGACCGCGCCGCGACGCTCTCGCGGAGGCGGCAATCGGCCCTCGGCATCCTTCCGGGGGGCGGGAACGGCCTCCTATAATCCCGCGCTGCGCCCTTCCTGCCACCCACACCGCCGCCCCATGGACGACCTCCCGCCCCGGCCCGCGCCAGCTCCCGTCCATCGGGAGGCCGTGCCGCCCCCCGCCGCACCGCGCCTGCGGTTTTCCCTGGGTGTCCTGCTGGCGGCCATTCCCTGCCTGGTGATCGTCTCGGTCCTCGGCCTGTTGGGAGGCTCCCTGCTGGTGACCCACAGCCTGCCGACGAGCAACGAAGGCTCCCTGGAGTTGATCGGCGACCTGCTCGCGCACCCTCTCGGGATCGCGTTCCTGATCCTCCCCGGACAGGTCACGCTGATCGCCCTGGCGGCCTTCCCCGCCGCCTTCTCTCCGACCGCGTTCCGCCGCCGCCTGGGATTGGTGCCCTGGACGGTCAGCACGCGGAGCGTTCTCCTCCTCGTGGCCGCCGCCCCCGCCGTGCAGTTCCTGGCCGTGCTCCCCGTCCAACTGCTGGGTCTGGAAGCCGACGAGCAGTTGGAGTTCATCGGACGCCTGATCAGCGAACCGCGTGGTCTCTCGGCGGTGATCATGTTCAGCGCCGTGGTCTTCGGTGCCGGCTTCGCCGAGGAGCTCCTGTTTCGCGGCTACGTCCAGCGCCGCCTGCTCCAACGCTGGAGCGCCCCCGCGGCCATCGCCGTGCCCGGCGTCGTCTTCGCCGCGATGCACATGAGCCCCGTCCACGCCCTGGGCGTCCTGCCCCTGGGGTTGTGGATGGGCTTCCTCGCCTGGCGTACGGGCTCGGTGGTGCCGGCCATGCTGGCCCACATGACGAACAACGCCCTCGGCGTCGTCGTCGCTCTGTTGACGGCCACCCCCGCCGAGGGCGCGAGCATGGACATGGCGCAGAACCCGAGCTGGTACTGGATCGGGGTCGCCGTGGGCGCGGTCTGTCTCGTTGCGGGCCTGCGCTCCCTGGCGCGCGAAACGCGCGAGCGTCAGCCCTGAGGCCCAACCGACTCAACCGAGCAGCGCCACCGTGCGCTTCTCGCGCGCGCTCAGCACCGCAGAGTCGACGATCTGCTGGCCGATGCGCGAGAGCGCGGGCGAGAGCGGTCCCTCCACTCCGCGGTCGTTCTCGAGGCAGTCGATCAAATACTGGATCGGGTTCTGCATCGGCGCCACGGTGACATCCACCCCCAGCACGACGCCCTCGGGGCGCTTGCGCGTCTGCATTCGCACGGTGTCCTCGTAGTCGTAGCTGGCGATCGTGCCGTCGGTCCCGACGATCTCAAACCCGCATTTCGGCTGGGGCTGGTGCGTCCAGGGATCGCTGAAGGTCCCCCAGCGCGTCTCGAAGCGCGAGAGGCCGAACTCGTAGCGCGCGACCGTCACACTGTGCTCGTCGACCTCGAGCCCACGGGGCTCGTCCACGACACTAGTCACCTCGAGCGGCGCGCGACCGCCCAGGAACCAGGTCCCCAGGGTCGCCCCGTAGCCCAGGTAGTCGAGCTGCGAGCCGCCGCCCGCCTCGCGGCTGTACCACCAGCTCGTGGCCTTCTGGCTCTGCACGAACTCCGCGTCGGTCTCCGCCTTGTCGGCCGAGTGCCACAGGGGGCCGCGGTTGCCGTCGTAGTAGTGGGCCTCGATCCCCTCGCCGATCCGTCCCTCCCCGATCAGCCGTCGCGCGGTCACGTGCGGCGGGTACCAGGCCAGAGGCCAGTTGATTGCAAACAGGCGCTCGGCGGCGCGCATGTCGGCGATCATGCGGTCCGCGTCGGCGAGGTTGGCGGCGAAAGGCTTCTCGAGCATCACGTTCACGCGCTGCGCCGCCACGCGCGCCACCCAGTCCGCGTGGCTGGCGGTCGCCGGACACAGCACGGCCAGGTCCGGGCGAGTCGCTTCCAGGCACTCCTCGAGGTCGGTGAAAACCGCCTCGGGCGCGATCCCGAAGGTCTCGATGGCGGGCTGCATGCGCGCCCGGTCTTCGTCGCACAGGCCGACAATCCGCGCGCCGGGATGGTCGTGGGCGAAGCGCAGGTTGTCGCCCATGTGCATGTGGTCGAAGTTGATGCCGACGATCTTCCAGGGAGCGTTCATGCTCCTCCTCCCTCGGTGGGTGCTTGAATGACGGCGTGGCGAGCGGCCCCGACGGCCCCCGCGAGAGGGCCGAGCTCGGCGGGGAGCAGGGGAACGCGGTGCCCGTTCGGCCGCCACTCGATCTCCTCGAGCTGTGCCGCGAGCGGCCCGAACAACGCCTCCCCCGCACGGGCCGCCCCGCCCCCGAGGATGACGGCCTGGGGATCGAGGACGTTGATGGCGGAGGCGACGGCGCAGGCGAGGGCGCGGATCGTGCGCGCCCAGACCTCCCGGGCCTCGCTGTCGCCTCCCTCGGCCGCCGCGAGGAGCTCGCGCGTCGTGCGGAAGCGCCCGGCGGACCGCCGGGCGAGGGTGCACTCGCCGACAGCGTCCTCGAGGCTGCCGGGCATGCCCGTGATGTCGGGCTCGCCCGTGGGGTCGAGGCACAGGTGCCCGAAGTGTCCGGCTCGGCCGCCGGCGCCGAGCAGCAGGCGGCCGCCAACCAAGCAGGCGCCGCCAACGCCCGTCCCCAGGGTGAGCAGGACCGCGTCCGACAGCCCGGCGGCGGCCCCCGTCCAGGCCTCCCCCACCAGGGCGGCGTGGGCGTCGTTGAGCACCTCGACCGGGCCCGGGGTCTGCAGGGCGTGGGTCCAGTCGAGGCCCTCGAGCCCGGCCAGGCGGCCGGGCATGTGGGCGATCGAGCGCCCGTCCGCCGCGGCCATGCCCGGGGCGGCCAAGCCGATGGCCACGGCAATCCCGGCGCGGGCGCGCTCGAGGTCGCCGATCAGCCCCAGCACCGAGTGAGACCAGCGAGCCGCGTTCGTCTCCCCGTCGCCGTCCTCGGTGGCGAGGGTGCGAGCCGCGAGGACCGCGCCCTCGGAGCCCACGGCAGCGGCCTTGATGTGCGTTCCGCCGAGATCGATACCGATCGCGAATGCCGGTTGGTTCATCGTCGAAGCTGCAGCTCGACCTCCGCGAATCCGACCGCGTCCGCGCCGGACGCCGCCGTTCGGTCGAGTACACGCAGGCCGATCCTACGCACGATCGTGGGCTTGGGGAACACCCACTCGGTCTTGCGCAGATCGTCGAGCTCCATCTCGATTACGCGCGGGACGCCGCGCGGGTTGAGCGTGACCTCGACCAGGCGGGCGCGGACACCGGCCCTCGCTCCCGCTGTCCGCGCGTGGCTCAAGAGCAGCCGGTCCGCCCGAACGCCGCGGCGCAGGTCGATGGTCAGGGTCGGATCGAGGTCTCCGTCCGCCGAGAGCCAGGCCAAGCCCTGCTTTCCATCGACGGCCTTTCGCGCCTCCCATCCGCTGAAGGTGGTCGAGGCCCGCGCGGTCTTCTCGACGCCGACCATGAGGTTGCGGCTAGGATCGCCCGCGTAGCGTAGGAGCTCGGGCGCAAGGGCGTCGGCGATCCTCACGATCAGCGGGGCGGACTCGAGCACGACGCGCTCGCCGTCTCCGCCCCCCGCGGGGGGCCCGACCGTGTGCACGCGGGCGCCGATGGAGAACTCCCCCGGCCGCGGGAAGGTGATGCGGGCCGCGTGAGCTTCGCCGCGGAAGGGCCGCGAGGCATCGCAGTCCAGCGCCTGCAGGATCCTCGTGGCGCGGATCCCGACATCGACGGTGGCGCCCAGCTCCGACTGAACGCCTTCGACGGCGACCACGTTTCGGCCCTCGCGGAGTAGCTCGCCGAGGACCGCGACCTGCTCGTAGCCGCGGGTCGATCGGTCGCGCTCCAGGACCAGGGTTCCGTTCACGAAAACGCGCAGGGTGGGAAGCGGAACGGTTCCGTGGGTCGCTTGGATGGCCGCGGCGCCCGCCGAGGATCCCGGTGCGGGGACGGCCCCGGGTAGCTCGCGCAGGTCGCTCTTCTTGCGCGCTAGGTAGAGGGCGTCGAAGTAGCCCGCGACCCCGTCCATCGGCGTGAAGGCCACGCCGGTTAGCAGAGCTTCCTCCCCGAAGGACTCGTAGAGGTCCCAGGTCAGGCTGGTCCAGTCAGCGGGGAAGGTCTCGTCCACTTGGATGGCCGGCTCGAGACCGATCGCGTTGGCGCCGCTGAACAGACGCCGGGCCTCAGTCCACGCACCGCCGTTGGCAAGCTGCAGCATCGTCCCCGCGCCGCCGTCCTTTTTCCACGCCACGTGCAGCCAGCGGTACTCCCCTGTCTTCGGCTTGCGCGTGATCGGAAAGGACCAGCCGGGGATCGCAACCCGACGCACCTGGGTCGGAGTCACCCTCAGCGCGTGGGTGCCGTTGAACGCGTCGCCCTCGACGTGGGTGGCCGTGGACGCTCCGCCGCGCTCGGTCAGCGCCGCGATCAGGAAGTCGTCCTCGTCGTACAGGCAGAGCAGGCCAGGCGCCTCGTCCGGATCGAACTCCGGCGGATTGATCGAGTAGTTCAGCAACAACCGCGGGGCGGTGAGCTCGTCGAGGGATAGCTCGAACTCGCGCCGCGCCCACAGGCCTCCCTCCTCCCACAGGCTGCGGGTCAGGCAGTAGGGGTTCCCCACGCATCCGAAGGCACCCAGATCACGCCGCCATTCCGAGTCGTCGAAGCCGGGAAGCTCCCAGCCGTCAGCCGGGAGGCCCTCGCTCGTGCACCACTCGGGCTTGCCGTCGCGGGCATCGGGGAGGATGACGGAGTCAGGGGTCACGAACTCCACGCGCTCGACGTGCGGCGCCCGTTTGCCCTCGTCTCCGCGGCCGACGCGAGCGAGGGCGTCGGTGCCGATCGACGCGACCCAGACGGCCAGCGGCGTGTCGCCGGCGGCGCGCAGGGATACGTCCACGGACGGATCGACGCCACCCCAGATCCCGCCGCGACGCGTCGCCGCCGTCCCGGTGGTCGGGCGGGTAGCGCGCGTCAGGAATAGCAGCGCGAAGCAAGTGTCGGCCTGAGGGTTGTAGCCCGCCGCGGTCCACTTGCCGTCCTTTTTCTGGGCGCCGACCATGAAGCGCGCACCCTCCCGATACCAGTCGCTTGCACCTAGGCGCGCGATCTCGAGGAGCGCGCAAACGCGCTCGACGCCGTAGAGGTAGTAGTAGGTCCAGGTGGCGTCCCCTTCGGAGCCGGGATTGGCGCTGGGCGAGAAGTTGCGATCGAGCCAGGCCTTCCCCCGCTCGATGGAGGACTGGATCTCGCGCCTGTTGTCCCCATCTTCGCCCAGCTCGGTGGCGCAGATCGCCAGGATCCCCAGGCCGGCGCAGGAGCGGCTCCCGGTAACGGGTCCTCCCGGCCGGTAGGCGAAGCCTGCGCCTCCCCAAGCGCCGGCCGCCGTCGGTTGGTGACGGATCATGCGCAGAGCGAGGTCCCGCCAGGTGCGCGAGCGGATCGGCACGCCCCGCTTGGCCGCGGCCCACAACCCCAAGGCGCCGTACTGAGAGTTCGAGACGTCGACCACGCCCGCGGGGTAGGCGAAGCCCATGTCGGCCTGCCACGACTCGAGTTCCTTCGCCAGTTCGGTGATCCACGGGTCGAAGCGTTCGTCGTTCAGGGCGCAGAGCGCCAGCAGCTGACAGCCGGCGGAGTAGGTGTAGCTCGGCGGCCGGCAGCGCAGGTACCCGACGGCCCGCCGCACCGCCTGATGGTCGCGGGGCAGACCGCTCTTCACCAGAGCGTATAGGGAGAGCGCTGTCTGTCCGTTGCGGTACTTGTCTCCGTGTTCCTTCCAGGAGCCGTCGAGCTCCTGGGTGGCGAGCAGGTAGTCCATCCCGCGGTCGATCGCCTGGTTGATGCGGTCTTGCATCTGGTCCCAGGACTCAGCGGGAGCGAGCGCCAGGGGTGGCTCATCGGCGGTGGCGCTGAGTCGGAAGCGTCCGATCACGTGCTGCTTGCCGTACTGGAAGTCGAGAGTGAAGACGAGCTTCGTCCCGCTCTGGAAGCGCGCGGGGTCGGCCAGCTCGAACACTGCCGAGCTCGCCTTCCCCACTCGCGGCTTGATCGCCCAGCCCGTCCCCAAGCGCTCGTCCACGGCGCCGTTCACATGCCAGCGGGACTGGCTGTGGGTGGCCGCGGCATTCGCGAGACCCACCGCGCGCGGCGTGGTCCCGAACTTCCCCGCGCGCTCGAGGCTGAGCTCGTTGAGGACGAAGTTCCCGGTGGACGACCTCCCCGGCCCTCCCGCGGCGAGGCTCGTGTCGGGGAGCACTTCGAGTCGGACCCCGGTCACGCGCTGTAGGTCCGTGGCGCAGGTGACGGTCCAGGTGTCCTTACCCGGATTGGCGCCACCGAGCAGGACCGAGCCGTCGGCCTGCAGCGCGAAGGTCGCTCCTCCCGCGGAGCCGAGGGAGTCGGGAGTCAGGACGGTCCACTCGCCTTCCCCCTCGCTCTCGACTCCGGCGGCGGCGGAGCTGCCTAGAGAGAGGGCCAACAGCGCGACCGTCGGGATGGGAACTCGGGTCACGCCCGCCATCATAGCGCGGGTGCGCCCGCGCGCTCGCGGGGCGCCTCCACTTCACCGCAGAGCCGCGAGAGAAACCTCCGCCCGTCGATGACGCGCCCGGCTGGAGCCACGGCGACGCGGACCGCGCGATCGCCGAGAAGGCCTCCTCGAAGCCGACGAGGTCCTCGCAATCCGCGCGGACGGCGGCCCTCAAGCCCCCGATCCGAGCATCGGGAGGTCGATGCCCCGCTCGTGGGCGCAGGCGATCGCCTCGTCGTAGCCGGCGTCCGCGTGGCGCATGACGCCCGTCCCGGGGTCGTTGGTCAGGACGCGCTCGACGGCCGCCGCCGCCTCGTCGGTGCCGTCCGCCACGACGACCTGTCCGGCGTGCAGGGCGTAGCCCATGCCGACGCCGCCGCCGTGGTGAAAGGAGACCCAGCTCGCCCCCGAAGCGACGTTCAGCATGCAGTTGAGCAGTGGCCAGTCGGCCACCGCGTCGGTGCCGTCCTTCATGCTCTCGGTCTCGCGATTGGGCGAGGCGACAGATCCGCAGTCGAGGTGGTCGCGGCCGATGGCGATCGGCGCCTTGATGCGCCCGTCGCGCACGGCCTCGTTGAAGGCGGCCCCGGCGCGTGCACGCTCTCCGTAGCCGAGCCAGCAGATGCGGCAGGGCAACCCCTGAAACTGCACGCGCTCGCCGGCCATGCGGATCCAGCGACAGAGGGCTTCATCCTCGCCGAAGAGGTCGAGGATGATGCCGTCGGTGACGGCGATGTCCGCGGGATCACCCGACAGCGCCGCCCAGCGGAAGGGCCCCTTGCCCTCGCAGAACAGGGGACGCACGTACTTCGGTACGAATCCCTCGAAGGCGAAGGCGTCGGGGTGGCCCGCCTGCTGCGCGTGACCGCGCAGGTTGTTGCCGTAGTCGAAGGTGTCCGCGCCGCGCGCCTGCAGCTCGTTCATGGCTGAGATGTGGTCCTTCATGGTGCGGAAGGACTCGGTCTGATAGCGCTCGGGATCCTCGGCGCGCAGGGCGATGGCTTGCTCCAAGCTCATCCCGTCGGGCACGTAGCCGTCGAGGGGATCGTGGGCGCTGGTCTGGTCGGTGAGCACGTCGGGCGTCACGTCGCGCTCGATCAAACGTCGCAGGAGATCGACGGCGTTGCAGGGCACGCCGATCGACTTGGGCGTCCCGGCGGCCTTCCACTCCCTGGCCCGATCGATCGCTTCGTCGAGGTCCTCGATCATCTCGTCGCAGTAGCCCGTCTCCAGGCGCTTGGCGATACGCGCGGGGTCCACGTCCGCGCCGAGGAAGGTGCCCTCGTTCATCGTCGCCGCCAGGGGCTGGGCGCCGCCCATGCCTCCCAGGCCGCCGGTCACGACCAGCCGTCCGGCGAGCGTCCCGCCGAAGTGGCGGCGCGCCGCGGCGGCGAAGGTCTCGTAGGTCCCCTGCAGGATCCCTTGGGTGCCGATGTAGATCCAGCTCCCGGCGGTCATCTGACCGAACATCATCTTCCCCTCGGCCTCGAGGGCGCGGAAGTGCTCCCAGTTGGCCCAGCGCCCGACGAGGTTGGAGTTGGCGATCAGCACGCGCGGCGCTTGCAGGGTGGTGCGGAACACGCCCACGGGTTTGCCCGACTGGACGAGCAAGGTCTCGTCGGCCTCCAGCCGGCGCAGGCTGGCGACGATGGCGCGAAAGCAGTCCCAGTCGCGCGCCGCCTTGCCGCTGCCGCCGTAGACGACGAGCTGCTCGGGGTCCTCGGCCACTTCGGGGTCGAGGTTGTTCATCAGCATGCGCAGGGCGGCCTCCGCCGCCCAGGTCTTGCAGGTGCGCTCGCTGCCGTGCGGCGCGCGCTGCGGGCCGGTCCGGATGTCTTCGAGTTCGGTCATGGTGGTCGTGCGCGTGGGGAGGCTCATGAATCGAGGGAGCCGACGGCCTGCTCGACCGCGGCGACGACCTCGCCGCCGCGCACGAGCTCGTGCGCTAGCTGAAGGTCGTCGTGGACGTAGCGATCGGCCTCCAGCTTGGGGATTGCCGAACGCACGAGGTCGAAGAGCGCTTGGGCTCCGGGACCGGCCTGCAGTTCATCGCGCAGGTCCCGCGCCTGGACGGCGCACAACAGCTCGATGGCCAGGACACGCTCGGTGTTCTCGACGATCTCGCGCGCCTTGCGCGCCGCGGTGACGCCCATCGACACGTGGTCTTCCTGATTGGCATTCGTGGGCACGGTGTCGACCGACGCGGGGTGGGCGAGGATCTTGTTCTCGCTGGCCAGCGCCGCCGCGGCGACCTGGGCGATCATGTAGCCGGAGTTCACGCCCGGATCAGGCGTCAGGAAGGCGGGCAGCCCGGAGAGATCGGGGTTCACGAGTTGCTCGATCCGGCGCTCGGAGATGTTGGCCAGGGTCGTGACGCCGATCGCGAGGTAGTCGAGGGCCATCGAGACCGGCTGGCCGTGGAACTGCCCGGCGCTCACGACCTCTCCGCTGTCGGGGAACAGCACGGGGTTGTCGGTGACGCTGTTGATCTCCGCGCTGAGCACATCGCCCACGTGCTCGATGGCGGCCTTGGAGGCGCCGTGGACCTGCGGGGCGCAGCGCATGGAGTAGGCGTCTTGGACACGGCCGCAGTCCGCGTGGCTCGCGAGCACGCCCGAACCGGCCAGGCAGCGGCGCACGTTGGCCGCCGTCCGGCGGTGCCCGTCGCTGCCCTTCAGGTCGGCCAGGCGCTCATCGAAGGGGGCGAGGCTGCCGTGCATGGCCTCGATCGTGAGGGCGCAGATCGCGTCCGCCGCGCGCGAGAGGTTGGTGGCGGCCAGCCAGACGGCGACGCCGGTGGCCTTCATGATCTCCGTGCCGTTGATCAGCGCCAGGCCTTCCTTGGCTCGTAGGATGATCGGCTTCTCGTCGATCGCGGCCAAGGCGTCCGCGGCGCTCATGCGCTCCCCGCCCAGGCGCGCGTGTCCCGCGCCTGTGTAGGCCGCGGCCATGTGCGCTAGTGGCGCGAGGTCGCCGCTCGCGCCGACCGAGCCCTTCTGCGGCACTTCGGGGACGAAACCCTTCTCGAACAGGCGTATCAGCGCTTCGAGTAGCTCAACGCGTACACCCGAGTGTCCGCGAGACAGACCGTTGAGGCGCAGGACTTGTGCGATACGGACCTCTGGGACGGGCATCGGCTCGCCGCAGCCGCAGCAGTGGGAGAGGACGAGGTTGCGTTGCAGTTTCTCGAGATCCGCCGCGTCGATGGCGACGTCCTTGAGCTTGCCGAAGCCGGTCGTCAATCCGTAGACGACGTCTCCCGCGCGCACGTGTTCCTCGACCAACGCCCGGGCCCGTGCGACCGCTTCGCGCGCCCCTTCGCCGAGGACAAGCCGCACCGGCTTCCCCTCCCGAAGGGGCTGAAGTTGTTCGAGGCGCAGAGACCGACCGTCCAGACTGAGGGTGTCCATGGTTGGCCGACACTATACGGCGTCCTGCGGTGGGGTCGAACGGTGTCGCACGTCGTCGCCGCCTCGCCCCAAGAACCAAGTGGAGCGGTCCTGTTCACCGTTACCGGGGCCGACCGCGTCAGAGGCAGAGCACCACCCGCATGGCGTGGGTGAGGTTGAACCCCGTGCAGCCGGTGCAGGGGTCGCGGTACCAGCACTGGAAGAAGATCACGTCACCCGCGGCGAAGGTGTCGGTAGGCGGCTGAGTGAAGTCCACCCAGCGCGAGACTTGGCCCGCCGGATCGATCGGCAAGGCCGGGTTCAGGCGCTCGAATGGGGCCTCGACGCACAAGAGGCCCTCGCCGAACGGCGTCGGGGACAGGGGCGCGAAGCCGTAGAAGAACAGGGCGAACTCGCCGGGCACGATGTCGTCGGCCAACAAATGGAAGGTGTTTGACGAGAGGCTGGGAAGGCCCACGGCGCCCAGTCGACCGCCGTTACCCACGCTATTGGGCTCGCCGATGCAGGAAGTCTCGGCCAGGCACTCACAAACGTCGAGGACGCCGTTGCCGTTCCAATCCAACGACGGATCGCCGGCGATCTCGCACTCATCCAGTTCATCATCCCCGTCACAGTCAGGGTCGGCGCCCAGGGGGAAAGTGTGCACGGCGACATCGTCGACGCCCCAACCGAAGGTCCCGTTCGCGAAGTCATCTCCGGCATTGAAGTAGAAGACCAAATCGACGTCCTGACCCGCGTACGCAGACAGAGCGACCTAGCGCGATTCCCACTCCGCCTGGGGCGCCGTGCCCGAGACGTTGTCCACCAGCTCGAGCACGCTCGAGCCCTGGGGGCGGACGAAGACGAAGGCGAGGTCGTAGTCCGCGCCCGTGGCGCCGCCCTCACCCTCGTAGAAGGAACAGAACGAGAGCGTGACCTCGTGCTGAGCCGGCAAGGCCACGCCCCGCAACTCGTAGTTCCCGTACACCCATCCCGCGTCGTAATCGCAGGCGGTGGCCTGTCCGAAGTACGCGAATTGGCTCGCGCCACACGGGCCAGCAGGGCGGCAGGCGAGCTCCGTGTGCCACAAGCCCGTCATGAGCACCGTAACGCCAGGCGGCAAGATCGCTCCGTCGTGGTCCTCGAAGAGCAACTCCGCACCGTCCAACTCCTCGTGGTCGGGAATGCCGTTCCCATTGCAGTCCTGCCCCGGCGCGACCCGCGACGAGGCCGACAGCAGGCAGAGCAGGCCGACACGGAACACGCGCCGCTCGAAGGACTTGAAGTCTCCCATGGAAACGACCCCGTCGGGGACCACGGCGGCCGCCACCGAGCGGACGACCCGCCGCCATTCTAGCCGCTCCGGCGCGGAACGGCGGCCGAGGTCGGCGAACACGGCCGGGCGCACTCACCGAGGGGGCGCGGGGCCGCCCCCTCCCCGCCATCCCGACCGTTCACCGCGCCCCGCCAGCGCAAGCGCGCCCCAGCCCAGGACGAAGGCCGCCCCGCCCAGGGGGGTGAGGGGACCCAGGAGCGACGGGCCGCCGAGAGCAAGACAGTAGAGCGAGCCGCTGAACAGGACCGTCCCCACCGACAAGGCCCAGCCCGCCAAGGCGAGCGCGCGGGGGCGAGGGGCACTCGCTCCCGCGCGCTCCAAGACGCCGACCACCAACAAGGCGACAGCGTGGAACATCTGGTAGCGAACTGCCGTGCGCCAGACCTCGAGCCCAGTGTCATCCAGCGTCGTTCTCAACCCGTGCGCACCGAAGGCACCCAGCACCACGGCGATCGCGCCCGAGACTGCGCCGAGGATGATCCAGTTTCGCTTCATCGCTGTCCCCCACGGGCAACGGAGCATCCTCCGCCCGCTCTCGTGCCAGGATTGAAGGGTAATCCGACCCTGAAGGCCAGAGCACGGAGAGCGCGCTCCCCGGTCCCAACGACCGACCCCCCGTCAGTCGATCGCACCGGGCGGCAAGATCAACTCCCACTCGACCTCGCCGCTGATCTCGATCTCGCGCTCGGCCCAGAGCACCTCGTCCCGCCAGCGAGAACTGACCTTCCAGATGCCGGGCTGGAGGTCCCCGATCAGCAGGGAAGACGCGGGCGGGAGCAAGGGCAGATCGCGCGGCTCGCCGTTGACCCACACCTCGACCGGCAGGGCCTGGTGGCGTGCCTGGGTCGCGATTTCGAAGCTCGCGAGCTCGACCGTCGGATCCTCGAGCTCGAGCACGATCTCCCCGTCCCCCGGCCGCACGACGCTCCCCGCCCAGCCGCCGCGTGGACCTTGCGCGGTCAAGTAGTGCACCGCCGAAAACGTAGCGTCCACCGAGAGCTCGAAGCGACCGTCCGAACCCGTCCGGGCCGACTGCACGCCGAGATTGGGGAAGACGTGGGTCTCGTGAACCCCCGGCGGCATCTTCAACAGCCGCTGGGTCCCCTTGGCGCGGTCGGGCGCCTCGAGCGTCACCAGCACACCGCCCACCGGACGCCCGCCGCGCTGCACGACGCCGCGCACCGAGGAGGCAGGCTCGAGGTGCCAGACGAGGTGCAGGGCCTTCCCCGAAGAGAGGTTGACCTCCTTCTTCACCGGCACCGCGCGCGCGCCGGCGTGAAAGAGCAAGGCCTGGAAACGGTCGGGAGGCAGGTCCTCGATCGTCACCGTGTTGCCCGGGAAGATCGACACCGGGCTGAGGGTGTACCAGGGGAACCGGCGCTGGCGCTGGCCCGCGCTCTGACCACCGAACAAGGGCATCAAGTGCAACTGCGCGGACTGGGTCGCGCCGACGCGCTCGGGGATCGTGACCTTCAAGTCCACGCCGCGCTCGAGCACATACCGCAGGCGACCGCGAGGGATCGTCCGCCCGGCAGTGATGTTGTAGCTCTCGCGGTAGGCCGCGTAGCCCGGCTTGTCCACGAAGACGAGCACCTGCCCCGCCGCCATCTGCGGGAAGTGGAAGAACCCGCGCTCGCCACTCTGGGTGCGCCGGCCGTCCATGGTGACATCGGCCGCCTCGATCGGCTCGCCGGCGTAGTCGACCACCTGACCGTAGACCGCGGCAGGGCGGCCGAAGCCGACGTTCAGAAGGGCCTGCTTCCCGTTTCGCAGGCGCAGCTCGCGCATCGCTCCGGGGACCGTGGCGCCGGTGATCTCGATGATCGAGAGCCCCGGGTAGAGGTCGCTGGCCCCCAGTTTCCCGTCCACCGCGGTCTCGAGCACGCGCCCGACGTTCGGGCCGGCGAGGAACGTCACGCGACACGGCGCGCCGCGTCCCGCCGCGTCGCTGATGCGCCCGCGCAAACCGGATCGCGCGCCGCTGCCGAGGGGGGGGGCGTTCTCGGCATCGAGCAGGCCCGCGGCGCGCACCAATTCCAGCTCGACCTCGAGCGGGAAGACCACGCTCGTCGCCCCCGGATCGACCACGGTCTCGGAAGCCTGGGGAGCGGCTCGCAGCTCCCGCCCCACGGGCTCCGCCAGGGGAGCGTGGCCGACGCCCGTCGTTTCCTCCGTGTGGGCCAGGGGCGCGCTCGGAATGCCCTCGCCTCCGGAGATCGACAGCACCACCCCCGCCAGCCCGCCCAGAAGGGCGAGCAGCACCGCCACCAAGATCCCCTGCCGCTTATTCATGGGAAGTCGCGGCCGCGTACCCGCCGGGCCGCACGACACACCGACTAGCAGGATAGTCGAGGCAGGTTGCCGCTCCACTCTCTCCTTTCCACAATGCCGCCATGACCAGCGGCGCGCTCCTCGCTCTCACCCTCGGCTCCTGGTGTGTCGCGGCGGCACCGAGCGGAGGGGACGACATCCCGCTACCGCACCTCGCGGCCCGCCTGGAGCTCGAGGTGAACGGCACGCCGGAGGGCTGTCTCGCCTGCGACCTCGACGGCGACGGCCGCGACGAGCTCCTGGCGACCGTGCGCCTGCCCGGCGCCCTGCTCCTCTGGCCGCTCCCGCCCAAGGGCTGGGACCTCGCCCCCGAGCCGGTCGAAATCCCTGTCGGCGCATGGCCCCTCGGCCCGGTCGCCCTACCCGGCCCCGGCGGCGCGCGGGTGGCGGTCGCGTCGCGCGCCGACGATACCCTCGAGGTGCTGCGCATCGATCCTGGCCGAGCGGTCTCCCGCAGCGAGCTCCCCCTCGCCGCCCGCCCGCGCGCCATCGCCGCCGGCGACCTAGACGCCGACGGCCGCTTCGAGGTCGCCGTGATCGACAGCGCCGGCCAACTCGTCATCTGGGATGGCGAGCGCCCCCCGACGGTCATCGAGACCGGCGAGGAGCTCGCGACCTGCCTGCACGTCCTGAACGACGGGACGGGCATCGCCGTCGGCTACCAGGGCTCGCGCCGCGTGCGCCTGTTCCAGCGCCCCCCCGGCGGCGACGCGCAGGCGCTCGAGCCCGCTCAATCCCACGACCTCGGCGGCCTGCCGCGCGCCATCACCGAGCTCGACGTGGAGGCCGACGGCACGCCGGAGCTGCTCGTCGCCGGCGGCGACCGCTGGCTGTGGATCCTCGACCGCGACGGAGGCGAGCCGCGAGTAGTGGAGGTCGGCCAGGTCCCCCTGCGCATGCGAACGGCCGACATGACCGGCGACGGCCGCGAGGAGCTCGTCCTCCTGCAGTTTGGTGACCTCACCTATCAGCTGCTCGCGGGCCCCGGCCGCGCTGACAGCCTGAGCGCGGTGGAATACGCGGGTCAGGACCCCCGCGACCTCGCCATCGGCGACCTCAACGGCGACGGCCGGCCCGAGGTGATCTTCGCCAACACCGACGCGCGCCGCGTGAGCGTGTTGTTCGGCAACGCGCCCTACGGATTACTCCAGGCGCAGCGCATCCCGACCGGACGCGCGCCGCACTCGCTCGCCTGCGGCGACCTCGACGGCGACGGCCGCGTCGAGGCCGCGGTGCTCAACTCCCTGGACGGAACCCTCTCCCTCCTCCCCAACATCGACGGCAACCTGCGCCCGGGAATCAGCCTGCCCGCCGGCGAGGGGGCCGACCATGTCGCCTTCCAAGACCTGAACGCCGACGGCCATCCCGACGTCCTGTGGACTTCCCGCGACGCGAGCGGCGTGCGCCTGCGCGCGGCACTCGGCGACGGCTCGCGCGGCCTGCCCGTCCTCGTCGGCCCGGCGGCGCTCGAGGGCGTGCGCGAGGCCGAGAGCGCCCTCTGCCGTGCGACGGCCGACGGCGTGGAGGTCTTCATCGCCGACCGAGAGGCCGGGCGCCTCGCCTGGTTCGCCGTCGGCGCCACCGGAGAGAGCCTCCGCGCGCAGCGTCTCGATTTGATCGCGCTCCCCGCCACGCCGCGCACCCTGGCGCTCTTGACGGTCCAGGGGCGCGAGCGGCTCGCTGTCGCCATGGGTACCGAGCAAGGACACGCGGGAATGGCCCTGGTCGAAGCACAGCGGACGGCCAGCGGCGGTCGTCTGACCGCCGGCGAGGGACCGCGCACCTGGACCCTGCCGATCGCCCTGTGCTCCGCCGACTTCGACGGCGATGGGCTCGATGACCTGGTCCATCTCGGGCGCATGCGGCCCGGGCGGTCCGTCGGCATGGTGGAGGTCTTCCTGCAGCGCGAGGGCGGCACGTGGAAGGAGCTACCGACCTTCGATAGCGGCCAGCGCCCGTTCGGGATCGCCGCCCGCGACATCACCGGCGACGGGCGAGCCGAGATCGTGGTCAGCGCCCAGAACAGCCACCACGTGAACCTGTGGCTCCCCGACGCGAGCGCCTTGCCGCTCTTCGAGCGCGGTGCCGATCTCGGGGTCGGCACTGGCCCGCTCGCCCTGCTCTTCGCCGACCTATCCGGCGACGGACGCATGCGGCTGCTGGTCGCCAACGCCTTCAGCAACGACCTGTCCGTGATCGAGGTGCGCTGACGCGCCCGCACTCCCCCCTTCAGGGGGCCAGCTTCACGAGCATCTCCACCAAGCCGGGCGCGAACCGCATGGTGCCCCCGCCGGGGTTCGTGACGCTGTGCTCGCTGCGCGTCGAGAGGTACCCGAACGGACGCCGGTACTCGGCGACGCTGCTGCGCAAGACGGTCGTGAACATCGCACGCAGCTCGCTCGTCCGCATCCCCAGCGCTCCGTCGTAGGCGGTCGCGAGCCCGGCCAACAGGTTCTGAGGGACGCCGGTGAAATCCCCCACCTGCAAATCCGCCCGCGGGTCGAAGCCGAAGATCGTCACGTCGCCCCAGGCGCCGTTGCCGTACTGCTCGCCCTTGAAGTGCGAGCGCACCGCGGCGTGCAGGAGCTCCGCGACGGCCGGCGCCTCGGTCGGGTCCAGGCGCGCCATGCGCGCCAGGATGTCCCAGCACCGCACCTGATCGGCGGCCACGTTGCCTCCCAGACGCAAGGCATCGCGCCACATCGGCGCGAAGTGGTGGTAGCCGCTCTGCAGGATCCGCCGGAAGGTCTCGTCGGTGGGATGCGCCTTCCACATCACCAAGGCGCGCTCGCCGTAGTGGCCGAACTCGTCATCGAAGCCGGGATCGATGACGTCCCAGCTCCCGTGCCAGAGGTGAGTGAACTCGAAGGTCCCGACCGCCTCGCGGGCCGCCGCCGTGAAGCGCGTGTCACCTGTGAGCGCACCGAGACGGGCGAGCTGCGCGGGGACGTCGAGGCGCCGCAGGGGCGGGTAGCCGGTCGCGGGCCGACCGTTGCCCGGGCGGTAGCCGGGAGCGATGTTCCCGTCGGGGAGCGTGCCCACAGCCAGTACGTGCTCTCCGATCGCGCGCGCGTGCCGCAGGGCGCGCTCGCGAGTGCCCTCGGGGCCGCGCTCGACGAGGTCGAGCAGGAAGCGCATGGCGACGTGAACCTCCCGCGGACGCTCGTCCACGGGGATGTCCTCGGCGACGTTCCAGCCGCGCGGGAGGCCGGTCTCGGGGTGGATCGCGAGCTCGAGGTAGTCGTCGATGAAGCTCTCGAGGCGCCGGCGCCAGAGTGGGTCCTCGTGCGCCTCGAGAGCGTCGAGGAGCACCAAGTAGAGCGAGCTCATCCCGCCCGCACCGATGCCCGCCGGCGTACCGCTGACCACGTCGTAGTAGTGACAGACGAACTCCGTCTCGCGAGGTCCGACCCGGTCGAGGGCGCGTTCGGCCCACTCGCCGAAGTACCAGTCGAGGTGGGAGAGGATCTCCTCGCGCAGGGCAGCCTCGTCGGGACAGGGAAGCTCGACCTCCGCGCGCACGTCCGTCCACCAAGCCGCGGCACCCGCATCCGCCTGGAGGGTCAGCAGGAAGCGCGGCGAGGGCGCGAGGGAAGCGAAGGGCTCCAGGTCGGCGGGTCGGAAGGCGAATTCCTCCACGCCGTCCGGCGCCGCCGTGCCGTCGAGGTCGAAGCGCACGGCGGCTCCTCGGCCGTCGGTGACCACCACCCGTCCGCGCCCCGACATTCGCCCGCGGACGACGAGGCTCTCGGCCAGGGGTGCGTAGGCCGCGAAGGGCTGCTCGGCCTCCAAGGAGCCCGCCGTGCCCAGCCAGGTGGCGCCGTCGCGCTCGACGAGTTGCTCGACGCCCCGGGCGGTGCGCCACCAGGGGATGGGCTGGGGCGCCCCGGCGGTCTCGACCGCCGGCGCCGGCTCCTCGAAGCGCGGGTTGTCGATCAGCTGCACGCGCACCGTCGGCTCCTCGCCGCCCGCGCCCGCTGCCGGGCAGGCGAGCGCCCCGAGGAACAGCGCGTGGATGTGTACTCTGGAGGTGATGGCGGGCTATCCTGTCGGGTCACATTCTGGCACGGAAAGTCGACCGGATGAAGCACCACACCATCGTCGAGATCCTCGGAGACGGCATCTCCGCTGAGCTCTCCGAGAGCGTCCACGCCGTGGCCGAGGTTCTCCCCCTCGGCCTGGAGTTCGTCGAAATGGACCTCTCGGACACCGAACGCGAGCGCGTCGGCCCGACGATCTACGACCGGGCCGAGGAGCTGATGCGACGCCACCGCGTGGCCATCAAGTACCCCACGGCCACGACACGCGAGAGCCCGAACAAGGTTCTGCGCGACCGCTGCCGTTTCGCGGTCATCCACCGTCCGGTCTGCTCGATCCCCGGCATCGACACGCATTTCACCGAGCACCTCGATATCGACGTCGTGCGCGTCGCGACGGGCGGAACCTACGACGACGCGGGGCGGCGCATCGGTCCGGACACGGCCGTCTCCCTGCGCGTGATCTCCCGCGGACCGAGCAAGCACGCGGCGCGCTTCGCCTTCAAGCAGGCGATGGTGCGTGGTACGGGTGTGGTCTCGACGAGCAAGTGGACGATCCAGCGCGAGACCGACGGGTTCTTCGAGGAGATCGTCGACCAGGTGGCCGAGGACTACCCCTCCATCGAGTACCGGCGTGAGCTCTTCGACGCCCTGCTGGCCGGCTTGATCATGCACCCCTCACGCTACGGTGTGATCGTGACGCCGAATGAGTACGGTGACTTCCTCTCTGACGCCGCCTGCGGGTTGATCGGCTCGGTTGGGATCGGCGACAGCGCCTCCTACGCCTTCGATGATGACGGGCGAGTCGAGCTGGCCATGTTCGATCCGGCCGGCGGCAGCGCCCCCGACATCGCGGGTGAGGACATCGCCAATCCCTGCGCGGCCCTCCTGGCGATGGCCAACATGCTCGGGCACATCGGCGAGCGCGATGCCTCCCGGGCCCTGCGCGAGGGGTTGATGGCCGCGGTGGCCGAAGGCTCGAAGACGCGCGACATTCGCGGCGAGTTGGGAACACGCGCCTTCACCGCCGAAGTCATCGAGCGCCTGAAGGCGCGCCTGGCAGCGGGCGCATAGCTCCGCCACTTGCGGCGCAGCCCGAGGTTCAGCGCACCCGCACCCGCGTCGGCAAGACCGCGTATTCGCTCGCCTGCAGGTCGTCGTCGCCGTCGGCGGTGGGCGGCAGCTGACGGGTGGGATCGAGGGCGCCGCCGTCGGGAGATGCGTAGAGGGCCAGCGCGAGGGTTACCGTTCGCGGCAGGGCCCCGAACTCCTGAGTGAGGCGCAGGGTCCCCTCCAAGACCGAGCCCGCCGCCAGGCGCGTGTCGCCGGCGGCATCGAACCATCCGCTCCAGCCGTTCTCGGCCTCCATCGCCAAGAATGCGTCCCAGGCGGCGACTTCGCCGGACTTCCCCCACATGGCCGGGACCATCGGCCCCGCGGCCTCGGCGATGAGCAGGAATCGGTCGGCCCCCGCGCCCGCGGGCTGGGTCGCAACGTAGAGCTCGTCACCGAGGCAACCCACCCACAGGGTCACGCCGTTCTTCGTCCCGATCACGCGTGCGCCGGCATCGAGTTCGCCGTCCATCACCCAACCGGTGGCGCCCCCGGTCACATCGAAGTGCCAGTCAGCGCCGTTGTTGTTGTCCCAGGTCCCTGCGCCATCGTGGAAGGCGAGGTCGAGTTGGTAGGCATCGCCGGGAAGGGTGACCGTCGCCTCCCACGAGGCGGCGCTCGAGTCCCAGGTCATCGGGACGTCGGCGGGCGCCCCGTTGGTCCAGTCGTCGAAGCCGTAGTGCAGAGCGACGGCCGAGGTGCCGTCCAGCGGTCCGCCTTGAGGATCGTAGGCCACTTCCGCCGACTGCCCGGCCACGGCCGGATCGGGGACGAGGGTGACGCGGTCGCCGCCGCCACCGCTGCCCGCGCCGTCGCCGATCGCGACGTGCAGGATCGGACTCCTGGTCACCCGGCCTTTCCCGTCGATCGCCTAGACGTAGTAATCGATGAGCACGTCACGCAGTCCGCTCACCTCGACGTGATACTGGTCTGCGATCGCGTCCGGCATCTCGAAGAAGTCGATGCTCGGGTCGCCGTGAACGTTCTCCGCCGGGAAGTCGCGCTTGGTCATCGCCAGGCCGAGCCATGGACCGACGCCGGGGCCGCCGGCGTAGGTCTCGTTCTCGGTCCCCGCGAGCGGGTTCGCGCCATCGGCGTCCACTCGGTAGCGCAGGCTCACCTGCACCACGCCGGACACGTCGTGGACGAAGGTCCAGATCCAGAAATCTCCGTCGCTCACAAACGGCTGATAACCGTACTGCGGGCCGAAGTTCAGGCTTCCGGGGTTGTGTGGGTGGCGCTGGGGGATCCAGACGGTCGGTCCCGTGCGATCCTCGCGCGCTCCCCCGATCACCTGCTGGGCGTGCTCGAGCGCCTCATTACAGGCCACGGTCGGCTTGACCTCCATGTCGAGCGCGGTGCCGTAGTACATGTAGCCGGAGTTGAGCGCTCCCAAGAAGAAATGCCAGGCGCGCTCGACGGCGGCACTCCTCGCGCTCGGGTAGAGGATCTCGCGCAGATCGACCGTCCCACCGGCATCCACCCAGATCTGCTCGGCAGTATCGACCGCGTTCTGCGCGGCGGTGATCACCGCCCAGTTGCGGATTTCTTCGGCCCAGCCGTTCTCGATGTCGATCACCCCCGAGGCGTCGACCGGCGGCCAGTTCCAGTTCAGCATCTGGGGCGAGCCGAAGTCCCCATCGGCGTTGATCCACGCCCCGTCTTCGACATGGACGATGTCACCCGAGGGGACGGGATGATCGCCGAGGTACTCGGCTACGACCGTCTCGATGTAGCCTACTCCGTGGGCCTGGGCGACGAAGTTCGGGGTTGCCACGAGGTAGTAGTCGAAGCCTCCTCCCCAGTTGTTGTCGCCGTCGTGGGCGAGGACGGTGAGCATCGGCCGCGAGCCGTCGTTCTGTGCCTGAAGCTCGTGAAAGGCC
This sequence comes from Planctomycetota bacterium, assembly GCA_002686265.1. Classification (GTDB taxonomy): domain Bacteria; phylum Planctomycetota; class UBA1135; order UBA1135. Next base: position 33,720 of record NZBA01000057.1, on the reverse strand, counting down.
TCCAATCCCATCGGGCTGTAGCCGTCGTTCCAGCCGAGCGACTGGCAGCACGGCACGACGATCAACGAGCTCGTCTCGCCGGTGTCGGGATCGACGTACTGCGCGCGGTGCGGCGTGAAGGCGAAGGGGAAGGCCTCGCGCGGATTGCAGCCCTGGGAGATGCCGGTCTCGAACCAGTGCGCCTGCGGCGGGTTCATCTGGTCGGCGGCATTGGGCGGGTCGCAGTTGATGCCGCCCGAACCGAGCTCGACGGGGAAGCTCTCGCGGGCCCGCGAGAGCTTCTCGCCGCTGACGAAGCACCACTCGATGCCGGCTTCCTCCAAGACGGGGATCATGCGCGTCGAAAACGCCATCTCGGGCGGGAAGAAGCCCGCGGACGGCGGCGGCCAGCTCCCCCAGGCGTCACCGTAGGCCTCGCGCATGAGCAGGATCTCCTTCTCGAACGCCGACGCGTCAATCAGCGGGGAGAGCGGGTGGTGGAACGGAAAGAGGACGAGGTCGCAGCGCGACTCACCCTGTCCGTTGGTGGTCCACCCGCGGGCCTCGCGGTACCACTGGCTCCAGCCGGGCGAGTAGCCCAGCTGGGAGGCCGCGCCCAGCGACTGCAGGTTCTCGATCAGCCCGCCCGAGTACGATACCTGCGCGCCGGACTCGGCGGCCCAGCTCAAGAGGTCGATCGAGTTGCGCACGCGCCACTGGTAGGCAGCCACGCGATCGGGCTTGGAGAAGATCTCGCGCAGGTCGTTCGCGGGATGCGGAGCACCGTTGTCGGTCTGCAAGATCGACTCCCAAGCACGCTCGTAGCGATCCGCTCCGCCGACCTGCTGGTCGGGCCAGTAGATCGGCTGCTCCATGTGCCAGAGGTAGGTGAAGTGCAGCTTCTCGTCTTGAAACGCGGCGGCGGTACCGCATGCGAGGAACATCGCGGCCACACGGAACAGGATGGACTTCGACATAGTGCTGATTCCCTCCAGGATGGTGAGCGCTCCGATCCTAAGCGGTTCCCCCCCACCCCTGGCAGGGCCGTGGCGAGACGAAGACGACTTCGGCGCCGCAGGGAAGGCGAAGTCGGAGTCGGGCGTTGTTCAACGGGCTGCCATCGCTCCATCGGCGCGGCGGACGCACTCGCACGGATCGATCCGAGGGGCTACCCTCTCGGTCGAGGAGGCCGCTGGTGGAGGGAGCAGGAGACAACCGCCGAGTTCTGGAGCGTCGGCTGCCGCGGGGGGTTCCCCTCGGGTTGCTCGTGTTCGCCATCGCCGCCGCGGCGCTGGCCCTGTGGCGTGGCCAGGCCCGAATCGAGCCGGCGGATCCGTGGCAGGAGATGGCGGCGAGCGAGGAGGCCATCGTCCAGCTCGGACCCGCCCTCGTGAGCCTCCGGGAAGCGTTGGGAAACCTGCGCCTGCCCGACACTCGGGCCCGCCGCTCCTTCGCCGAGCGGATCGAAGTCGTCGACATCGACGAGGAGACGGAAGCCGAGGTTCTCGCGGTGGGAGCCACGCGCAGCTCTCTGCCCGCCTCACCCGAACCCGCGCGTGCCGTCGCTCGCGAGGAGCTGGACCTCTGGCGGGGGCTGCTCGACGCTGTCGATCTCTTCGAGCACGCCTCTTTTCGCGTCGTCCGCGGGGATCTCGAGGAGGGTCCTCCGCGCCGCTTGTGGACCGAGCTCGCCTTCGGCGGACTGGCGCGGCGCGACGGCCACTCGGCGTGGATCCGCGGTCGGCTCGAGGTGACCTGGGAGGCGGCCGGCGACCTCGAGGACGGCTCCGACTCGCGCTGGCGTATCGTCGCCTGGCGCAGCGGCGACCTGCGGATCCTATCCGTGGATCGCCCGCTCTTCGCGGACGTGCTGGCGGAGGTGACCGCGCCGCGGGACGCGGCGCGCGCGCGCCGCTCGATCCACGAGGAGCTCGTCCTCGAGCTGCTGCTCCAACGACGTGGTGCATCGACCGCGGCGATCTCGGGCCCCCTGCCCCACCCGCTGTTCCAGATCCCCTCGTTCGATCATCACCCAGGAGTCTCGGTCTGCGACATCGACGCCGACGGCCACGACGACATGTACGTGATGGCCCGCTGGGGACCGAACCTCCTCTTCCGCAACCGGGGCGACGGCACCTTCGAGGAGCTGGGCGCAGCCTACGGACTCGACGTCACCGACCACACGTCCTGCGCCCTCTTCGCCGACCTCGACAACGACGGTGACCTCGACGTCTTCTTGGGTCGCACCCTCGCGCCGAGCCTCTACCTGGTCAACGAGGGCGGACGGTTCCACGACCGTGCGGCGGAGCTGGTCGCGGAGCCCTTGCCGGCCTTCGTCTCCTCGGTCTCCGCCGCCGACCACGACGGGGACGGGCTGCTGGACTTGTACTGCGCAACCTACGCGGCCAGCGTGACCAACGACGAGCCGCCCGCGGCCTGGGCGCCGCTGCTCGCCGCCGACGACGCGCGCGAGCTGGAGCGCCTGCGCGCCTCCGCCGACCATCACGCCATCCTGGATCGCTCCGGCCCGCCGAACGTCCTCCTGCGCAACCTCGGTGGCGGACGCCTCGCGCCGGTCGCCGACAGCGCCCTGCGCCTGTTCAAGAACACCTATCAGGCGAGCTGGGCCGACTTCGACGACGACGGGGACCCGGACGTCTACCTCGCCAACGACTTCGCTCCCAACCACCTTTTCCAGAATGACGGCTCGGGCGGGTTTACCGACGTCACCGACTCCACCGCGACAGCGGACCTCGGGTTCGGCATGGGCGCATCCTGGGGCGACTACGACGCTGACGGACGCCTCGACCTGTACGTCTCGAACATGTTCAGCAAGGCGGGCCGGCGCATCACCGGGCAGCTGGCCGATCTTGACCGGCGCTTCGCGGGGATGGCACGCGGGAACACCCTGTTCCGCAACGCCACCCCGGCCTTCGAGCGAGCATCCGGGCTCGCGGCGCCGGAGCTCCTGGTGGAGGCGGCGGGCTGGTCCTGGGGCGGTCAGTTCGTCGATCTGGACAACGACGCCGACCTGGATCTGTTCGCCCTGAGCGGCTACTACACGGCGCCGGACGCGGTGGCCCGGCCGATTGACATATGAACGGACTTCTGGCGCGCAGTTGCGCGCACGGACAGCGAGGGTGCGGTCGAGCGCTTCGACCTCGGTGAGCGCGGGAACACGCGCATCCTCGACGGAGCGTCGCTGAGCGGCAACGAACGCAACCACTTGTTCCTCAACGACGAAGGTCGGGAGTACCTCGAGTTCTCGGGTGTCTCCGGCTTGAACGACCCGGCCGACGCCCGCTCCTTCGCGACCCTGGACTTCGACGGGGACGGTTGGACCGACCTCGCGGTGGTGAACGCCAACGCTCCGCTCCTGCAGCTGTTCCGCAACCGGATCGGGGACGCGGGGGAGTCGTCCAACGGGATGATCGCCCTGCGTTTCGTCGGCGGCAATCGCGAGGCCGCGCCCAGCGAGCGCTGGAGCGCGCGGGACGGGTTCGGCGCCCGGGTCACGCTCGAGATCAACGGGAGGAGGATCGTGCGCGAGCACATCGCGGGCGCGGGTTTCGCCGCCCAGAACTCGGCCACGATGCGGATCGGAATCGGGCCCGCCGATGCGGTAACGCGGCTGGTGGTGCGCTGGCCCTCGGGGGTGGTGCGATCCCTCTCGGACGTCCCGCGCGGTGCGCTGGTCGTGGCCCATGAGGATCCCGATGCCGCCCCCGGCGGAGAGGCTTTCGCCGTGACCCTCCCCGAGCGCTCATCCACGTTCCAGGGAGGCGACCGCCCTTCGCGCCAGGCGCGGGAGGCAGCCGGTTCGGTCCTCGCCCTGCCCGGCCTGGAGCCCGGGAGGTTGACGCTCTACACGACCATGGCGACTTGGTGCGCGCCGTGCCTCGAGGAGCTCCCGACCCTCGCGCATCTGCGCCGAAGCCTCGGTGAGGCGAACTTGAGGATCTTCGGCATCCCCCACGACGAAGACGAGACGAGCGCGGAGCTCGAGGCCTGGGCGCGGGAACACTCGCCCACCTACGAGCTGCTGACCGATCTCTCCCTCGATCAACGCGCCGCGGTCTCGCGCGTCACGCTCGAAGCCCTGCGCGGCGAGGGCCTTCCGGTGTCGATCGTCACCGACGGAGCGGGTCGAGTACTGCTCGTGCGCTGGGGACCGCCGACGGTCTCGCAGTTACGGCTCCTCCTGGAGCGCACGGGGAACACGCACTAGCGCTCAAGGCCTCCCCGAGAACGGAAACGGCCGCCGGAGCGCGAGCCTCCGGAGGTCGGATGAGTCGAACGGTCTTGGAAGCCGGGATGTCGCTGGCTCGAAGCCGTCGGGTGCTCGCGACCGTAGATGACAACACCGTAGATGACAACGAAGAGGAGCGAGGCGATCAGGCCCGCGAGGTCCTTCTCCCAGAGTTTGCCGACGAGGGAGGCCACCGGGAATCAGCCCAGTCCGCTACTCTCCGGGCATGACCTCGCTCCGCCTGTCCGCCCGCGGCCTCATGCTCGCCTTGCTCCTGTCGGTGGCGCCGCCCGCCGAGGGCTGGGCGCCCTTGTCCGCCGGCACCGATCCGCCCGGCGGCAAGCTGGTCTGGAAGGGCGACCACCTCTTCGGAGGCGGACGGGTAGCCTCCCGCCTCTACCGGATCTCCTGCCCGCGAGGCGAGCTGGCAAACGGCATCAACCGCACACTCGCCCTGACCCTGCACCCCGAAGATCCCGACGGCTCGCTCTTGATGATCATCGGCGGCGGTCGCGCGCCGCTCGCCAACAGCTCGTTCGGACGCGAAGCGTCCCTGGCCGACATCGACCTCGGCGCGTTCCTGGAGAGCGGCTACACCCTCGCTTTCCTCGAGTACCGCGGATCGATCACGCCGGGCGCCGACGACTCCTTCGACCCGCCGCTCCCGCGCTACGACGATTTGATCCCCGGCTACGAAGGCCACGCCGCCTGCGAGTACGGCACCGGAGATGCCACCGACGTCATCGCCGCCGCGCGCTTCCTGATGAAGGGCCGCGCCTTCGACGTCAACCGTGAGCGCATCTTCGCTGTCGGCGGGAGCCACGGCGGCTACCTCGTCCTCTGTCTCGCGCGCGAGTTCTCCGGCATCGCCGGCATCGTCGCCGCCCACGCGCCTACCGACCTCAAGCTCAGCATGAACTGGGTGCGCAACGCTCCCGGGGCGGGCCATCCCTTCTTCCGCATGCAGTCCCCTGCCCTGGCGATGAACTTCCCCATCGAGGGCACGACGGTGAAGCGCGCCTTCTCCGATTTGATCGCGTCCCTCGACGATCGACCCGAGGCGGACGAGGACCTGTGCCTGCTGCGGGACGCGCCCAAGAGCGGGCGCATCCTGCTCCTGCACAACGTGGACGACTGGCTCGTCAGCGTCGGCAACGCGCGGGCCTACTTCGAGCGCTGGCGGCCGACCCATCCCGAGATCCTCTACGCCGAGTTCACCAGCAGCCGGGTCGCCGAGCTGTTCCCCGACAGCGCAGGCGACCTCGAGTCAGATCGGCTGCTCTCCACGCACTCCGAGAACCTCTCAGGCTCCGTGCTCGAGGAACCGGTGCTGCGCATGCTCGGCCTGCACGGCGGCGACCCAGAGATCCCCGCCGACCTCGCCGGCCCCCTGCGCGCTCCCCTGCACCTGCGGCTCGTCTTGAGCGCCAGGAAGCACCCCGACGGCGACGTCGCCGGGGCACGGGTCCGCCTCCGCGGCTGGGACGGGTTCCGCCCGCGCCCGGCCCTGGAAGAACGGGCCGACGAGCAGGGCGAGGTGCACTTCGACTCGGTGCTCCTCGGCTACCGCCTAGTCGACGTCGAGCTCGCCGACGGCACGAGCTGGGAAGGCCGCTCGATCTACGTGCGCGCCGACACCGACAAGGCCACGACCCTGCGGCTGCGCTGACGCTCAGTCCACGCGCAGGCAGAGCGCCATCGCCGTGTCCCCGGCGGCGCAGCCGGAGAACAGGCCCACTCCGCCGCCCCGCTCGGCGAGCTCCTCGATCAGCTCGATCACCGCGCGCAGGCCCATCGGCGCCTGCGGGTGGCCCCAAACGAGCGGCGAGCCGTAGCGGTTGACGTTCTCCGCCGCAACGCCCAGCTCGCGGCAGAAGTAGGCGTCGGCCACGGCGAAGGGGTTGTGCGTCTTGATCGCGGTGCAATCCGCGACCGTGAGGCCCGACCGCTCGAGGGCGGCGCGCGCCGCCGGCACGGTCGCCTTGGGCATCATGCCCTTCCCGACGCGCGCATCGCCCCAGCCGAGGACGCGGACCTCGATCGCGGAGTCACGCGCCAGCTCGCGAGCGCGCTCGGCCGTCGTCACGACCAACCCCGCGTTGCCGTCGGCGGGATGCGTCTGTGTGCCGTAGGTGATCGTCCCGCCCTCGAGGACCGGCCGCAGGCGCCCCAGGCCCTCGCGCGTGGTCGGATGGACGCCCTCGTCGGCCTCCACGACGCCCGTGACCTTCCGGCCCCGCCGTAGCTCGACAGGCTGCATGTAACGCTTCTGGAAGGCGCGCTCGTCGGCCAGAGCCTCGCAGTACTGTTCGTAGCGTAGGAGCGCGAGGTCCTCCTGCTCGGAGCGCCCGATGCCCGCATCACGCGCGACGTTCTCGGCCGTCTCGACCATCGCCAGACCCGCGTGCGGATCCATCGAGAAGTTCCCGATCACCGGGTCCTCCGCCGCCCCGGTGCCGCCGGGAGCGGCGGCGTCGGGGAAGTAGACGTGCGGCCCGTTGCTGGTGCGATCGCAGGCGACGGCCAACGCGCAATCGGAGAGGCCGGACTCGACCTCGAGCGCCGCGCCGGCCAACAGACGCGCGGACGTCGCGCAGGCCTGGGCCACGGTCGGACCGGTGAGCGCCTCCGCACCCATCAGAGCCGCCAGCCACGGAGCACCGTAGAAGCTCTGGCGCTGGTAGACCGTCAGGCCCAGGTGCAGGGAATCGAAGCGCCTCGGGTCGATGCGCCGCTCCTCCAGGAAACCCGCGGCCACGCGCCCCGCGAGCTCCATCGAGTGTTCACGGGCCAGGCTGCCCTGCCAGCGGCAGAAAGGCGTCGTCCAGTAGGCGCCGTAGGGGATGAAGACGTTCTCGAGTGCCATCGGTTCGTAGGGTCGGGGTTCCGGCGTCGGGCTCAACGGCCCGCGCCCAAGAAGGCATGAATGCGCTCGCGGGCTGCCTCGGTGCAGGCGCTGGCGCCGAACGCCAGGTAGCCGACCTCGAGGGCTTCGGCCAAGCTCGGCGCGGCCGCGGCATCGCGAACCGCGCGCTCGATGATGGCGATCACCTCCCCGCAGAGACCGCGTTCGGCGTCGTTCGCCGGAGCGAAGGGGGGGAAGGGCGGCAGGTCGAGCGCGGCCTCGGGGATCGGCTCGACCTTCCCGGCCAGCTCGTGCACGCGTGTCACCGCCAGGCGCACCAGGTCCGGGTAGTCCGCCGCCAAACCGTCGAGCACGCCCAGCTCCCGGGCCTGGACCGCGCCGAGCTTGCGTGCGGCGCGCAGCATCTCATGGAAGCGCGGCGCGGCATCCGGCCAGCGCCGGTAGGGCACGACGAGCGCGCCGATTCCCGGCGCGATGCCGAGGGTCACTTCGGGGAACTGCAGCCAGGCCTCGGGTTGGGCCACGATCGAGTGGCAGCGCAGGGCGAGCTCGAGCCCGCCACCCAACGCCATGCCGTTCAGGGCGGCGACGACCGGCTTGCTCATCCCGTCGAGGTGCACCAAGAGGCGCGAGCAGTCCCGGGCGAACTCCGCCGCGGCCTCGGCGTCACCCAGCAAGGCCGGGAAGCGGCCGATGTCCGCGCCCGCGCAAAACGCCCGCGGGCCGTAGCCGATGAGCACGAAGCCCGCCACGGCGGGATCCTCTTCGTGCTCCACGATGACCCCCAGCAGCTCGTCGGTCAGGGTGTCGTCCAGAGCGTTCATCGCCTGCGGCCGGCGCAGGGTGATCACCTTCACGCCGTCGACGTCGTCCACGAGCAGGTGCCGGCGGAAGTCGCGGTACTCGGTCGGGGCGCGGGAGGGCATGGGGAGTGCGCCGCGCTCGGCACGCAAGCGGGCGAGGATGCGTGTCACCTCCTCGTCTCCGAGCTCCTCCATCAGCTCGAAGGGCCCGCGACGGAAGCCGAGCGCCAGCTTGCAGCCGAGGTCGAGATCCGCGGCGCCGCCGATCTCGCGGTCGACGATGTCCACCGACTGGGAGAAGAGAATCCCCAGCAGTCGGTCGCGGATCGCCGCCGCGGTATCCGGTTCGACGTCGACAGTCCCGCCGGGAGGACCCGTGCTCCAGGTCTTCACCGAGGTGAAGATCGGTGCCGGTCGGTAGGCCTCGCCCTCCTCCTCCATCTGCAGGGTGTTCGTCTCGACGATGATCGGGTTGCCGTGAGCGAGGTTGAGCACGAAGAAAGGCCCGGCGTGAACGAGCTCCCCCGCCACGCTGTCCACCTCGGCGGCGGTCGCCCGGTCGAGCAGGTAGGCCGCCTCGTTGCACCAGTTGTCGAACACCCGATCGAGCATGAAGCACAGCGCGTCCGCGGTGACGAGCGGGACCTTCCCGGTCGCCGCGAACAAGGAACGCAGGGCCTCGACGACTCGCGGGTCGCAGGCCTGTGCGGCCACGACCTCCACCGCCGGGTTCTGGAAGGCCGGGGCGAAGAAGTGCGTCACCGTGGCGCGCTCGGGGTGCTCGAGCCCGCAGAAGAGGCGCTCGGCGGGCAGGGAGCTCGTATTGGAGGTGATCCAGGCGTCGGGCCGCACGACGGCCTCGATCGCGCCGAAGATCCTGCGCTTGAGCTCGAGGTCCTCGGTCGCGGCCTCGATCACCCAGTCGCAGTCCGCCATGGCGGAGTAGTCGGTCGACGTCCTCACCCGCCCCTCGATGCTCTCCGCCGCCTCGGCGCTGAGCTTGCCCCGCGCGACACCCTTGGCGGCGTTGGCCACGATGCGCGCGGCCGCCCGCTCCAGCTGCCCCCCGTCGATGTCCACGAGCAGGAGCTCGAGCTCGGCGAGGGCGCTCACGAGGTAGTAGCCGATGTCGGGGCCGATCGTTCCGGCGCCGACGACGGCGATCTTGCGCGGCGGGGTGCCCGCCGGCGGAACGAGGAGCGGATTCTGGTTGCTCATGACGTCTTGCTCTCCTGGTGCCGCTCCCCGCGCGCCACGCCGGAGTCGGCGTCCGCGGCGCGGAGGGCCGCGAGGACCTTCTCGGGGGTGATGGGCAGGCTCCGGATCCGGACGCCCACCGCATCCTGAATGGCATTGGCGATCGCCGGAGCCGTCGGCACCAGCGCGGGCTCGCCGACGCCCTTGGCCCCGAAGGGGCCGCTGGGGTCGTCGGTCTCGATGAACTCGAGCTCGATCGGAAAGCCCATCTCGACCGCTGTCGGCAGCTTGTAGTCGGTGAAGCCGGGATTGGTGATGCGACCCTGCTCGGTGTGCACCTGTTCGTACAGCGCGTAGCCCAGGCCCTGGGCGATCCCGCCGTACATCTGCCCCTTCAGGGTCTGCGGATTGATCACACGTCCGACGTCGATCAAGAAGACGAGCCCGAGGATGCGCACTTCGCCGGTCTCCCGGTCGACCTCGACCTCGACGCCCTGGGTACCGAAAGTGTAGTTGGCGGACATGTTCCCCACGCCCTTCGACCAGTCGGGCAGCTCGGTCGGCGGCTCGTAGAAGGCGTCCTGGACGAAGACCGTCCCGGCGCTGCCGTCGCGCGGAAAGTGGAGCGCCCGCAGGAGGCGCTCGAGCGGGACCGCGAGGGCGGGGTCGTCCGGCGCTCCCTTGACGGACAGCACGCCCTCGCACAAGTCGAAGCTCCCTCTCTCTACCGTGCGGCAGTCGAAGTCCGACGGCCGATAGCCGGCCGCCTTCCGGGTGAGCGCGGCGCGCTGGGCCTCGACCAGGGAGGCGTACACGCCTTCCGCCGCCTCGAAGAGCCGGGCGCGCAGCTTCTCGCAGGCGAGCAGAGCCGCGTTGCCGGCCATGAACGCCCCGCGGCTGGCGTGGGTGCCGACGTCCCAGGGACAGGTGGCCGTGTCGGTCTGCGCGACGAGCACCTTCTGGGGTCGTACGCCGAGCGCGTCGGCCACCATGAGCGCGATCGCCGAGTGCAAGCCCTGCCCCATCTCGACGCCGCCGTAGAGCACGTTCACGTGTCCGTAGTCATCGAGCTCGAGGATGATCCCGCTGCCATCGGAGCGGTAGATCTTCCCACCGCCGCCGACATGCATCAGGGAAGCCACGCCGACGCCGCGCGAGACGGACCTTCCCGCGCCGCGCTTCGTCTTCCAGTCCAGCCTCTGTGCCGTCCTCTCCAGACAGGTCTCGAGCCCGCAGGTCTTCATGCGCAGCCCCATCGGCGAGACGTCTCCCGGGCGGTTGCAGTTGATCCGCCGCAGCTCGATCGGATCGATTCCGCTCTGCTCCGCCAGCTCGTCGAGGGTGCTCTCGATCGGCCAGGTGACCTCCGGGTTGCCGTAGCCGCGCATCGCCTGGCAGTAGGTGTTGTTGGTGTAGACGATCTCCGAAGAGAAGCGCACGGCCCCGACGCGATAGAGCGAGGTGGCGGGCATCAGCATCACGCTCGGGTAGGTCAAACCCCAGGAACCGTAGGCGCCGTTGTCTTGAGTGACCGAGATCTCGCGGAAGGTCAAGCGTCCCTCTCCGTCGCAGCCCTGGCGGATGCGCGTCGTGGCCGATTGCCGCGGAGAGAGGTAGGCGAACTCCTCCTCGCGGTCGTGCAGGATCTTCACCGGCCTGCCGCTCTTCCAGGCCAGGAGGATCGCGATGTACTCGTAGATGTGCGTGTCCAGCCCCGTCCCGAAGCCGCCGCCGAGAGCGGGAACGACGACTCGCACGTTCTTGCCCCTCAGACCCAGCGCGGCGAGGGCCCGGGTGAAATCACGCTGAGCCAAGAAGGGAATCTGGGTCTTGGCCGTCAGGGTCAAGTTCCCCGAGAGGTCGAACTCCGCGATGCAGCCCGCCGTGCCCATGCACGACTGCTGGATGCGAGGCACGCTGTACTCACCCTCGGCGACGAACGCCGAGGCGCGCTCGCCCGCCGCGAGATCTCCGGACTCATGGTTGTAGTCCACGGGCACGCGGTTGTCGGTGCGCGGCCTCCCGCGGGCGTCGATCTCGTGGACGAGCGGCGCCCCCTCGGCCATGGCTTCCTCGGGCGAGAACACGCCCACGAGCGGCTCGTATTCGACCTCGATCAGCTCGATCGCCTCGCGCGCGACGTCCGCGTCGATCGCCGCGACCGCCGCGACTTCGTCACGGAACTGGCGCACCTTGTCCTTCTTGAGGGCGACGTTGTCGCGCAAGAAGCCCATGCGCAGCTCGGGCGTGTCGTAGGCGGTGACCACCGCACGCACGCCGGGCAGGGCCGCGGCGCGCGAGGTGTCAATGCGTCGGATGCGCGCATGCGCGTGCTCGCTGTACTTGATCTTCCCCCACAGCATCCCCGGCACGCTCAGGTCGTGGATGTAGCGCGCCTTCCCCGCCAGCTTGTCCCCGGCGTCGGGGCGCTGTGCCGCGCGACCGACGAAGCTCGCGCTCATTGCTGCGCTCCTCTCGCCGCCCCGGCGGCGGCTTGGATCGACTCGACGATCTGCTCGTAGCCCGTACAACGACAGAGGTTGCCGCGCAGGGCGTCGCGTATTTCGTCCGGCTCGGGGTGCGGGTTGCGCCGCAGCAGATCGAGTGACGTCATCACCATGCCCGGCGTGCAGAACCCGCACTGGACTCCGCCATGCTCGAGGTACGCCCGCTGCACGGGCGCGAGGACGCCTCCCTCACCGAGCAAGCCCTCGATGGTCGTCACCGAGCGACCGGCGATCTCCGGCGCGGGGAACAAGCAGGCGTTCACGGTGCGCCCGTCGACGACGACGGTGCAGGCGCCGCACTCGCCCTCGCCGCAGCCCTCCTTCGTGCCCGTTTCGCCCAGATCGTCGCGCAACAGGTCGATCAGGCGCGCGTGGGGCTCCACCTCCGCGTGCGCCGCCCGGCCGTTGAGCTCGAAGTCGATCGAGAGTCTCACCGCGCGCCTCCCGCCGTCGCTCGCTCGCCCCGCGCCAAACTCTCCACGGCGCGCGCCGCGAGCACTCCGGTCAGCAGGCTGCGGTACTCCGCGCTCGCCCGCAGGTCGCTGATCGGCGCGATCGGCTCCCGAGCCGCGGCGCGAACCCGCTCGAGCAGGTCCCCCGAGCACATTTCCTCGAGGCGCGCTCCCTCGAGCAGCTCCTCGAGGGGACCCAGGCGCAGGGCCACCGGCGCCACGGCGCCGGCGGCCACGCGCACCGAGCGGGCCCGGCCGTCACGGAGCACCCAACGCACGGCCACGCTGGCGATGGCGAGGTCCATCGCGGTGCGGCCCTTGCGCAAGAAGAGCGAGCGTGCCGCCGCCACCGGCTCGAGGAGCACGGCGCCGAGGACTTCTCCCGCTCGCAAGGCAGTCTCGCCGCGGCCGAGCAGGAACGAAGCGAGGGGCACCTCGCGCGTCCCGCCCTCCGAGGCGAGCTCCACGCACGCGTCGTGGACCAACAGCGCGGGGGCGGTGTCCGCCGCGGGCGAGGCGTTGCACAGGTTGCCACCCAGGGTCGCGGCGTTGCGGATCTGGCGGCTTCCGATGACCTCGACCGCCCGGGCGAGGGCCGCGAAGTGCTCGCGCACCCGGGGATGATCGGCGATGTCGGTCAGGGGCGTGGCCGCGCCGATGCGCAGACGCTCCCCCGCCTCGATCCCGCGGAGCTCGGGGATCGAGCGCAGGGAGATCAGGGCCGGCGGCGGCGAGATGCGTCGCTTGCGCAAGGCGACGAGGAGGTCCGTACCACCGGCGACGAAGCGCGCCGCGGGCGTCTGTCGGGCCAGCTCCAGGGCCTCGGTCAGGCTACGGGGACGATGATAGTCGTGGTGCATGGGATCAGATCACTCCGGCCGCGTGCAGGGCGGCGATGCGCTCGGGATCGAAGCCCGCTTCGATGAGAACGGCGTCGGTGTGCTCGCCGTGGGTCGGCGGGAAGGGCAGGGTGCGGTCGAGCTCGTCGAGGTGCGGCAAGGCGACGGCCGGCGGTGGCAGGCGCACGGTTCGGCCGTCGGGCGTCGTGGTGCGCAAGGCGCTCTCGCGCACGAAGGGCAGATCGGCCACGTCCTCGATGGCGGTGATCGGTGCGTGGGGAACGGCCGCCGCGGCGAGGGCCGCGGCGAGTGCGTCGGAGGCGTGTGCACGGCAGATTTCGCCGATCGCCTTCCCGAGCTCCCGCTTGCACTCACGGCGCCCCTCGTTGGTCGCGAAGCGCTGTTGGTCGAGGGCCGCGAACATGGGTTGGGTGACGAAACGCCGCCACTGCGCGTCGCTGCCGAGCGCGATGTACAGGTACCCGTCCGCGGTTCGGTAGGCATTGACCGGAATGAACTGGCGGTGCTCGCTGCCGTTGCGCCGCAATTCCTCGGGCGGGCTGCCCATGTCGAGCATCGGCGTGAACGTGTGCAGCCAGGAGGCGGCCGCGTGGGCGAGGGAGACGTCGATCATCGCCCCGCGCCCGGTCCGCTCGCGCTCGAGCATGGCGTGCAGCACCTGGGCGAAGACCTCGTCCCCGGCTTTGAGATCGATCACCGGCGGCCCGCACTGCATGGGCGGCCCGTCGCTCTCTCCGGTCAGGTCCATGAAGCCGCACAGCGCCTGGATCGCCGGGTCGTAGCCGGGGACGTCGCCCCGCGCGTGTCCCATGGCGGAGATCGAGCACCAGATCAGGTCCTCCTTGATCTCGCGCAGGCTGGCGTGGTCGATCCCGAGGGCCTCGTGGCGCGAGGGCATCGTGTTCGTGCAGAACACGTCGACGTCGAGCTCCTCGATCAGCCGCCACAGGGCCGCGCGCCCGCGCTCGTCCTTCAGGTTGAGGGCGATCGCCTCCTTACCGACGTTCGGAGCCACGTAGTAGCTGCAGCGATCCGCTCCCGCCACGGGCCGGCCGATGTAGCGGTTGGGATCGCCCTTGGTCGCACGGCCGGCGACGGCCGTCGGCTCGATGCGGATGACCCTCCAGCCGAGGTGCACGAAGCGCAAGGTCCCGTAGGGCATGCTGAGAGCCTGCTCCAGACTCAAGACCACCGGCTGCTCGTCGTGACTTCCCATCGCTCTCGCCTCAGAAGCGGATCGGTTCGCGGTAGGTGCCGTAGACGTCGCGCAGGGCGCCGCACACCTCGCCGACGGTGGCGTAGGCCTCGACCGCGTCGAGGGCGGCGGGCATCGTGTTGCGCCCCGCGCGTGCATCGGCTCTCAGGCGCTCGAGGGCACCGGCGACGGCGGCGCCGTCACGCCGCTCGCGCAGGGTGTTCAGACGTTCGATCTGCACCAACGCCTCCTCTTCGCGGTAGGCGTGGAACTCGACCTCACGCCGATCCTCGTCCTCCTCGCGGAAGACGTTCACGCCCACCTTCGCAACCTCGCCGCTCTCGACCCGACGCTCGCGCTCGTAGGCCTTGCGGCTGACCTCGGCCTGCACGCGCCCCTCGGCGACGCCGCGCACGATGCCGCCCTCCTCCTCGAGCGCCGTGAGCAGGGAGACGATCTTGGCCTCCATCTCGTTCGTCGTCGTCTCGACGAAGTAGGACCCCGCGAGCGGATCGACCGTGTCGCACAGACCGATCTCGTGAACGAGCAGTTGCATCGTCCGCAGGGAGAGCTTGGCCGCCGCCTCGCTGGGGATCGTGTAGGCCTCGTCGAAGCTGCACAGGGCCATCGTCTGCGTCCCCGAGAGGGCGCTGGCGAGGGCGTAGTAGGCGCCGCGCACGATGTTGTTCTCCGGCTGCTCGATCGTCAGGCCGCCGCCCCCGCCGCCGGCGATCATGCGCAGCTTCAACGCGCGCGGATCGGTCGCTCCGTAGCGATCGGCGAGCAGGCGCGCCCACAGGCGGCGACCGGCGCGGAACTTCGCCACCTGTTCCCAGAGGTTCCCGTGGATGTCGAAGTTGAAGGTCAGACCGGCGGCGACGCGGTCGACGTCGAGACCGCGCTCGAGGGCGTGCTCGACGTACGCCAAGGCGATCGCGAGGGCGTAGGCCATCTCCTGGGCCGGATCCGCTCCCGACTCGCGGATGTGGTAGCCGCAGACACTGACGGGGTTGTACTTGGGCGCGTTACGCGCGCAGAACTCGAGCGTGTCGCCCACGAGCTTGATCGAGGGCTCAACCGGGAAGATCCAGGTGCCGCGGCCGATGAACTCCTTGAGGATGTCGTTCTGCGCCGTCCCGCGCAGGGTCGCGAGGTCGTAGCCACGCTTGCGCGCCATGGCGAAGTACATGGCCATGATCGCCAGCGCCGAGCCGTTGATCGTGAGCGAGACGGTGATCTCGTTGAGCGGGATCTCGTCGAAGGCCTGCTCCATGTCGGCCAGGGTGTCGACCGCCATCCCGACCCGGCCGACCTCGCCCTGCGCCATCGGGTCGTCGGAGTCGAGCCCGCATTGCGTCGGCAGGTCGAAGGCGACGTTCAGGCCCGTGTTGCCGTTCTCGATCAGGAAGCGGAAGCGCTCGCGGGTTTCGGCGGCGGTGCCAAACCCGGAGTACTGGCGCATGGTGAACGGGCGCGCGCGGTACATGAACGGGTGGATTCCTCGGGTGAAGGGCGGCTCGCCGGGAACGCCGATCCCCTGATCGCCACCCGACTCGCGCAGCTCCCGGGGGCCGTAGACGGGACGGATCTCGAGCCCCGACTCCCAGCGAACACTCCGCGGCTCGTCGCGGGCGGGGCTCATGCCTTCCCCCTCGTGCGCACGAACTCGACGATGGTCGCCAACGGTGTGCTGGTCGGGAACACCTCGCTCACCCCCAGGGCGACCAGCGCCTCGCGGTCACCCGCGGGGATGTTGCCGCCGACGATGACTTCCGGGCGCGGCCCGCCCGCGCCATCGAGGGCCGCGATCACCTTGGCCGTCAGGGGCTCGTGGGCGCCGGAGAGAATCGAGAGTCCGACGACATCGACGTCTTCGGCGACCGCGGCCTCGGCGATGGCCTCGGGAGAGCGGCGCAGCCCCGTGTAGACGACCTCCACGCCGGCCTCCATCAGGGCGCGGCAGACGATCTTCGCACCGACGTCGTGGCCGTCGAGGCCGGGCTTGGCGATCAGCACACGCTGGGGCGAGGAGGCGCTCATCGCGTGGCCCCGCGCGCGATGTGGCCGCGCAGGATCTCCGAGGTCCCGCCGCCGATGAGGGTGAAGCGGACGTCGCGCAGGTAGCGCTCGATCGGGTACTCGCTGGCGTAGCCGTAGCTGGCCATGACGCGCGCGGCGCGGTCGCAGATATTCAGGCCCGCCTCGGAGGCGAAGAGCTTGGCCATGGCCGCCTCGTCGGCGCCGCCCGCTCCGCTCTCGACGCGCCAGGCGGACCAGTGGGTGAGGCTGCGCGCCGCCGCCAGGTGCGTGCGCATCTCCGCCAGGTGCGCGGCGACCGCCTGGAACTTGCAGATCGGCCGGCCGAACTGGACGCGCTCGGTGGAGTAGGCGAGGGAGTCCTCGTAGGCCGCGCGTGCGACGCCCAGGGCCAGGGCGGCGGTCATCAGGCGGATGTCGACCAGGATGCCCTTCAGGCCTTCCATGCCGCTCCCGCGCTCGCCGAGCATGCAGGTGGCCGGCGTGTCCTCGAAGGAGACCTCCGAGGTGACCGAGGCTCTCACGCCCATCTTCTCGATGGCGCGTCCGACCGTCAGGCCCGCGGCTTCGCGCTCGACCAAGAAGACCGAGAGCTGCTCCTCGCCGGTGCGCGCGAAGACCGTGAACAGGTCGGCCACCGGCGCGGAGGTGATCCAGGTCTTGCGCCCCGAGAGCAGCCAGCGCCCGCCGCGCTTCACGGCGGCGGTTTCCATCGAGGAGAGATCGCTGCCGGCGTCCGGTTCGGTCATGCAGATCGTGCCGATCAACTCGCCGCGCAGGGCCGGTGCGAGCACGCGCTCGCGCACCTCGCCGGTGGTGAAGCGGTGGATGAACGAGGTGCCCATCAACGACTGCATCGTGCAGGCGGCGGCGACCGCCAGACTGCCGCGGGCGAGCTCCTCGACCGCCAGCAGGTAGGCGGGAAGGTCGGCCCCACTCCCCTCGGGCGGGTCGTAGCGCATGCCGAAGAAGCCGAGGCGTCCCACCTTCTCGAAGAGCTCCGCGGGGAAACACGCCTCCCGATCCAGCCGCTCTGCCGCCGGGCGGAGCTCTCGTTCGGCGAACCCCGCGAAGAGCACCCGCGTCGCTTCTTGTTCGTCGCTCAGGGAGAAGTCCACCGCTCAGCCCTCTCCCCTCAGCTCCGCGGTCGCGCTCTCGTCGATCTCGAGGGTCTCGGCGTCGAGGACGACGCCGTAGACCTCGCGCGCGGCCTCGAGGGAGATCACTTCGTCTTGCACCTCGCGCCGCACCGTCCGCTCTTCCCGCTCCCGCGGGTCGCCCCAGCCTCCGCCGCCACCGGCCTCCTGCACGTACTCTGTCCCGGCCGGGACTTCGCTCACCATGTCCTTGCTGGTGGTCTTGTAGCGACGCCCGTCGGGGTAGTGCAGCTCGATCGAGTTCAGCGTGCCCTCGCCTCCGCCCATGGCGCCGAAGGCGCCTTCCTCGTCGCCGTCGCCGAAGGTCACCAGCTGCGTGTCCTCGCCGCCGACGCGATAGCGCGTTCGCACGCCGAGCCCGCCGCGGTGCCGCCCGGCCCCGGCGGAGTCGCACCGAAGCTCGTGCTCCAACAGCAGGTGCGGCGTCTGCTGCTCGAACATCTCGTAGTCCTGGTCGAGCAAGCCTCCCGACGCGTCGATCATGCCGATGTGGTCGTAACCGTCGCAGTCCGCCATCGCCCCCGATCCGCCCTTCAAGCCCATGAACATGATGTCCACGTAGGTGTCGTCCTTGCGCGGATCGGTCCCGCTCGACAGGGAGCACAGCAGGTTGTTCCAGCCCGCCGTCACGCGCTCGGGGATCACCGGCGCGAGCGCCCGCATGATCGCATCGGCGTTGGGCGGGCAGAGGTGGTTGCCAAAGGTCGTCGCCGCGGGGTAGGACGCATTCAGAAGCGTGCCCTCGGGAATCACGATTTCGATCCCCCGCGTCATCCCGTGGTTGTGGGGGATGTCGGGGTTGACCATCTGAAGGAAGGTCAGGAGGGTCGCCGAGGCGCTGGAGGTGTAGGTCCCGTTGACGAAGCCGTCGGTCTGAGCGTCGGTCTCCGAGTAGTCGAAGACGATGCGCTCGCCGTCAACGGTGATCTCGACCCGGATCGTGTACTTCGATCCTGGGTTCCGGCCGTCGAAGAACACGCGCCCCTCGCCGCGGTAGACGCCGTCGGGGATCGAGCGGATCTCGGCCGCCATCATCCTGCCCGCGGCCTCGAACAGGTGCGCCTTGTGGACCTCGAAGCGCTCGAGGCCGATGCGCTCGATCAGCTCGACGAGCCTCCGCTCGCCGACCGTGCAAGCGCCGATCTCCGCGCGCATGTCCTCCTGGACGATGTCGAGGCGGACGTTGGCGAAGATCAGGTCCCACACATCGCGCCGCACCACGCCGCGGTCGACGACCTTGACCGCCGGAATGCGCAGGGCCTCCTGCCAGACCTCCGTGGCGTTGGGGTTGTAGCCGCCTCGCACGTTGCCGCCGATGTCCGCCTGGTGGCCCTTGGTCGCGGACCAGGCGACGAGCCGCTCGCCGGCGAAGATCGGCTTGAAGGCCGCCACGTCATTGTTCTGGTTGCCGAGCGTGAAGACGTCGTTGTGGAAGAACACGTCGCCGGGATGGACGTCCCCGCGGAAGGTCTCGGCGATGTGCTCGCAGACCGGCCCGAGGGAGAAGCTCAGGATCGGCAGGTTCTCGGTCTGCTCGAGCATGCGACCCTCGGCGTCGTAGAGCCCCGTGACGAAGTCCTTCGCCTCGCACAGGATCGGCGAGCGAGTCGTCTTCTCCATGCTGACGCTCATCTCGTCGGTGAAGGCCTTGAGGGACCTGCCGATGATCGAGACGAGGATCTTGTCGATCTCTGTGTCGCTCATGTCTCCTTGCGGGTCAGCAGACAGCTCGAGTGCGAGTCCACGCGCGCCTCGAAGGAAGCGCTGACGAACAGGGTCGTGTCGGCGCGCTCGATCAGCGCCGGGCCAGTGACGACGTTTCCCGGACAGAGGGCGTGGCCGTCGTAGACGGAGATGTCGGCGAACCCGTCTTCCTCCGGAACGAAGGCCCGCCGCTCGCCCTTCAGGGCGGCGCCGGGGTCCTCGCCGCCGGCGGGGATCTCGACCAGCGGGGGCTTGGTCGTGCGGCCGATCGACCGCACGCGCAGGTTGATCAGCTCGAGCTCGGTGTCTCCGTCCGCGAGGTCGTAGCCGTACAGCCGGTCGTGCTCGCGATGGAAGAGAGCCGCGATCCCCTCGAGGTCGCCGCGCTCGATGACGTCGATTCCGACGGGAACGCTCACTTCGTGGTACTGCTTCGCGTAGCGCAGGTCGAGGTGCAGCGTGTGCTCGATGCGCCCGGCGGCGATTCCCTCGGCTGCGAGCTGAGCGGCACCGTGGGCGGCGGCCTCCTCGTACAGGCGCCGGACGCGCCCGATGTCCAGCTCGCTGAAGCGGCACACGTACGAGCGCAGGAAGTCGTGGGCGAGGTCGCTGCGCAGCATGCCCACGGCGCACAGGACCGAGGCCGTGGGCGGCATCACCAGACTCGGCAGGCCGAGCTCGAGGGCGATCATGCAGGCGTGCAGGGCGCCGGCCCCGCCGGCCACGACCAGCGGGAACTCGCGCGGGTCGACGCCGCGCTTGACCGTGATCTCCCGCACGCCGTGGGCCATGTTGGTGTTGATCACGCGGTACATGCCGGCCGCCGCCGCCTCGACGTCGAGGCCGAGGGGCTCGGCGACGCCCTGGCGGACGGCAGCCGCGGCCTGGTCGACATCGAGCGCCAGCTCGCCCCCGGCGAAGAAGCCCGGATCGAGGTAGCCGAGCAGCAGGTTCGCGTCGGTGCAGGTCGCCTGCTCGCCGCCCCGGCCGTAGCAGGCGGGCCCCGGCAGGGCGCCGGCGGAGCGCGGACCCATGCGCAGCAGGCCGCCCTCGTCGATCCAGCCGATGCTCCCCCCGCCCGCGCCGATGGTCGTGATCGCGAGCATCGGCAGGGCGATCCGCAGGCGATCGAGGTCGCTCTCGGCGTACATCGCCGCCGCGCCGCCGCGGACGAGGGTGGCGTCGAAGCTCGTCCCGCCCATGTCGGCCAGAATGCAGTCGTCGCCTCCGTGAGGACGGACGTAGGCGAGGGCCGCGGCCGGTCCTCCCGCGGGCCCGGAGAGCAGGGTCGTGGCGGGTCTCTCGCGCACGCTCGCGGGAAGGGCGACGCCGCCGTTGGACTGCATCACCAAGAGCGTGCCCGCGAAACCGACGCCCGCCAGCTTCTCGGTCAAACTCTCGAGGTACCCGCTGAGGATCGGCCCCACGTACGCGTTCAGGACCGTGGTCGAGAGCCGGTTGTAGAAGCGGATCGTCGGCAGCAGCTCGCTGGAGACGCTCACGAACGCATCGGGGAGCTCGGCGCGGACGATCTCCGCCGCCGCCCGCTCGTGGGAGGGATCGGCGAAGGAGTTCATGAAGCAGATCGCGACCGCCTCGACGCCCTGCTCGCGCAGGTACCGCGCGGCGTCACGGACGTCCTCGAGCGCGAGCTCCTCGAGCTCGGTTCCCCGGTAGTCGAGCCTGCCTCGAGCGCAGCGTCGCAGGTGGCGCGCAACGAGGGGCTCGATGTTGCGGTAGCGGTTGTCGTACTGCTCCTCGCGGATACCGCGACGCATCTCGAGCGCGTCCCGCACGCCGGCGGTCGTGACCAGCCCGGTCCGCGCGCCGCCGCGAGTCAGGGCCGCGTTGGTGGTCACGGTCGTGCCGTGGACGATGGTCGTCACCCGTCCGGCGAGCTCCTCGACCGCGAGCCCCTCACCGGCGGCGGCCGCGCGCAGGCCGTCGAGCACGCCCAGGGAGGGATCGGCCGGCGTCGAGAGGGCCTTGGTGGTCGCAACGGTTCCCTCGGATGACCACAGGAACAGGTCGGTGAAGGTGCCGCCGACGTCGATCCCGAGCTTGTAGCGCGCGCTCACCCGCCACCCCTTCTCGCCGCCAGTGCCGCGGCCCCGAGCCGCCGGCCCTCGTCGAAGGCCGCCAGGGCGGCGGGCCTCGCCGCCGCGACGACGCCGCGCAGGGCGTCCTCGCCGACGGGGAGCGCACCGCAGACCGCCAGGGCCCCGAGCATCACCAGGTTGACCGAGCGCTCCGCGCCCGCCGCCCGTGCGCCGGCCCTGGCGTCGATCCGACAGATCCGATCGGTGACGGCCCTGACGGGCGCGAGGAGCTCTGCCTCCGCGGGGCCGGCCGGCACACCCGGCACGGCGATCGGGTTCCGCTCGATCCACGCCAAACAGCCCGGCGCCAGGCGTGGCGCCGCACGGGCGGCTTCGAGAGGTTCGAGGGCGAGTAGGACGTCCGCCTCGCCGCGGGAGACGAAGCCCGTCCGGCCCGCTCCGAAGACGACCGTCGCCTCGACGCTCCCGCCGCGCTGGGACATCCCGTGCAGCTGGCCGACGCGCCCCTCCCCGCCCGCCTCGAGAGCGGCCCGTCCCACCAGGCGCGCCAGGCTGATCACGCCCTGGCCGCCGACGCCGACGATCAACAGCCGCGCGTCGCGTCTTGCGGGACCGACGGAGTCCGCGGCCCGGTGCCGGGTGCTCGCGGCGCGCTTCACGGTCTCGCTCACGCCGAGACCTCCGTGTCGGTGCCAGCGTTCGCGCCAGCGCCAGCGCCAGCGCCAGCGCTCGCGCTCGCGCTCGCTTGTGCCGGCTCCGCGATCGGAGCGATGGCGCCGTTGGGGCAGAAATCCGCGCAGACTCCGCAGCCGACGCACAGCGCGGCGTCGATGCGTAGGGCGCCGTCAGTTCCCGAGAGGATGGCTGGGCACCCGAAGAGGTCGACGCACGAGCGGCAGTTCCCACACAGACCACAGACCATGCAGCGCTCGGCCTCGGCGCGTGCTTCTCGCTCGTCGAGGCGCCCGACGACCTCGTCGAAGGAGCCGATCGCGGCTTGCGGATCGAGCTCGACGGGTCTGCGGCGCGCGCCATCGTCGCGGCGGGGGATGCCCGGGCGTCCGAGCGGGGGCTCGGTCGAGACGAGGGGAGGCGGGCGCCGCTCGTCGGCCCGCTCCGCTCCCCGCAGGCTGCGGTCGAGGCCCCAGGCGGCCCGCAAGCCCGAGGCGATCACGTCGGTCACGGTGCGCGGGCCGGCCGCGAGGTCCCCCGCGGCGAAGACGCGCGGGTGAGCGGTCGCTCCGCTCTCGGGCGCGGCGCTCACGGCCTCGCCCGCCGGATCGAGCAGGTCGGGGAGGACGTCGGGGTCGACCGCCTGGCCGAGGGCCGTGACGACGAGGTCCACCTCCAGCGAGACCGCTCCCTCCTCGCGCAGGCAGCGCGCGGCGTCTCCAGGGAAGTGCGCCTGGGGAGCGGGAAGCGCGCGCGCGCCGCGCGCCAGAGACTCGAAATCCGCGGGTTTGCGTGCGCCGCTCACGCGCGGGCGCACGCCGATCAGCTCGACGCCCGTGGCGACGCGTCGCTCGGCGCGCGCGCGGGTCAGGATCTCGACCCCTTCGCGCTCGGCTTCGGCGACCTCGCGCGCGCTGGCCGGCAACTCGGAGCCTTCCTCCAGACACGCCACCCACACGCGCTCGGCGCCGCGGCGGCGGGCGACGCGCGCGGAGTCGATCGCCGAGCTCCCGCCCCCGACGACGAGCACGGCGCGCGCGCGGCGCGGCGACGCGTCGCGCAGGTAGGCGAGGGCGCCGACGGTCTCGGGGCCCTCGCCGGGCAAACCGAGCTCGAGCGAGCGCGGCGCGCCGAGGGCGACCACGACCGCCGCGTGGTCCTCGAGCAGCGTCTCGAGGTCGAGATCGGCGCCGAGGGTGCGCCCGGGATGGAACTGGATGCCGAGGGCCAGGATACGCTCGACGTCGCGCTCGAGCGCCTCGCGCGGAAGTCGGTAGGCGGGAATCCCGCTGCGCAGGAGTCCGCCTGGCCGCTCGGCGGCGTCGTAGAGGTCGACGGTGTATCCGCGCAGGATGAGCTCGTGCGCCGCCGCGAGCCCCGCGGGCCCCGCTCCGACGACCCCGGCCCGCAGGCCGTTCGCCGGGGCGCGGCGCGGGCGGTAGGGAGGCTCGTCCTGCTCCGCCGCCCAGTCGAGGACGAAGCGCTTGAGGTCGTTCACGGCCACCGGCTCGTCGAGCTCGGAGCGCACGCAGGCGGCCTCGCAAGGGGTGTGACACACGCGACAGACCGAGTCCGGCAGGGGCAGCTCGCTCATGATCAGCTCGAGCGCGTCCGCGTAGTTGCCGGCGGCGATGTGAGCGGCGTAGCCCTGCACGCAGAGATAGAGCGGGCAGCGCTGTGTACAGGGAGCGACCGGCGGTTGAGCGCTCTCCGCGCCGTCCTCCAACACGCGCGCGCGGATCAGCGCGCGCTCGTAGCCGGGATCGACCCCCTGGCCGCAGCGCTTGCCGCAGCTCGAACGGCCGCAGGTGCCGCACAGCGCCGGGTCGATGGTGAAGGCTGGCAGCGGCGGCGCGGGCGCGCGGCCCTCGGCGCGCTGCTCGGCGACCGGGCAGGGCCGCTTGGCGATGACGACGCTCAGGCCGCTGTGCTCCTCCGCGCGCCGGAAGGCGGCGATGGTGCCCGGCAGATCGTGCGGATCGACGGTCTCGACGCGCCGTGCGCCCAAGGCCCGCGCGATGGTCGCGATGTCGCCGGGCGCGTCGTCCGGCTCGCGCGGGGAGGCGGCGGCCGTCGTCGGGCTCTCCTGGAACCCGGTCATGGCCGTGATCTCGTTGTCGAGCACGACCGCGACCATGTCGACCTCCTCCTTGGCGGCGTTGAGAAGCGCCGGCATGCCGGAATGGAAGAAGGTCGAGTCACCCAGGAAGCCGACGGTGCGCTCGCCCGTCGTGCGGGCGACACCGGCGGCGAGGGAGAAACCCGCGCCCATGCAGAGCAGGGCGTCGCCTGCGTCGAGCGGGCCCCCGCAGCCGAGGGTGTAGCAGCCGATGTCGTTGAAGAAGTGCTTCTCCGCGCCCAGCGCCGCCCGCGCGGCGAAGAAGGAGGAACGGTGCGGGCAGGCTGCGCAGAGCACGGGCGGGCGCACGGGCGGCGTGGCGGCGAGCTCGTCCGGCGCGGGCCGCGAGCCGATCCCGAAGGCGGCGTGCAGGCCGGCGGCGATCACGCCCGGCTCGTACTCGAAGGCCGTCGGGAGGTGGCCGGTGCGCTTGCCGAGCACCTCGAGCGGGAGGCGATGGAGCTGGCACAGGGCGCGCAGATGATCCTCGAGGTAGGGCGAAAGCTCCTCGACGACGAGGACGCGCTCGAGGGAGGTCAGACGTTCCACGAGCTCCTCGGCCGGGAGCGGGAAGACGACGCTCGACGACAGGTGGACGATGTCCTTCTCGGCTCCGGCGGCACGCAGGAGATCGGCGCAGGTCGCGCTCGGTGCTCCCGACGAGAAGACGGCGGTGCGGCCCTCGCCCGACTCGGTGAGCCAGTCGCCGGCGGCGATCAGCTCGCGGGCGAGGGCGAGGCGCTCCTCGATCTCCGAGCGCATCCTGCGCGCGTTGGCCGGGACCGGGAGGAAGCGCTGCGGAGCGCGCTGGAAGCCGCGCACCTCGCGCGGCGAGACGGCGCCCAGGCGCACGGGCGCCGCCGTGTGGCAGACGCGGGTGGTCGGGCGCAGCACGACGGGCAGGCCGCAGCCCTCGGAGAGCTCGAATGCGAAACGGGTCGCCTCCAGCGCCGCCTGGGGCGTCGGCGGGTCGAGCATCGGCAGGTGCAGCGCATCGGCGAGGTGGCGCTGGTCCTGCTCGTTGGGACTCGTCAGGCAGGACGGATCGCCGGCGCTTACGATCACCAGACCGGCGACGGTGCCGATGTAGGGGATCGTGCTCAGCGGATCCCCGGCGGCCATCAGGCCGAGGTGCTTCATGGCGACGATCGAGCGCGCTCCGGCGAGGGAGGCGGCAAAGGCCATCTCCAGGGCGACCTTCTCGTTGACCGAGTACTCGAAGGGAATCCCCAAGTGAGGCGCGAGGGCCGCGAAGCCGTCGCTCACCTCGGTCGAGGGCGTCCCCGGGTAGCCGCAGGCGAAGCCGATTCCGGCCTCGATCGCGCCGCGCAGGACGGCCTCGTTGCCGAGCAGCAGCTCGATCCCTCCCCCCTCGGGATTCAGGAGCGGATCGAGCGGACTGGGGCGGGGTTGCACGCGCCCATTCTGGCCCAAGAAGGCACCTTGGCACCCGGATAAGTCGTTCTCGGAGCCATTTTTTGTGTCACCAACGCCACTCTCGCCGGCCTCGACTTGGGGCCGAGGAGGCGCCCTCGTTACCCCCTCAGACCGGCGGGCGGCCGGGCGAGCCTCACTCCGCGCGCAGGGCCTCGATGGGGTCGAGCGAGGAGGCGCGGGCGGCGGGCAGGACGCCGGAGAGCAGGCCGACGACGACGCTCACGCCGAGGGCCGCGGCGACGTACTCCGGCGGTGTGTGCAGCGGGAGTCCGGGCAAGAGGGCGCGCACGAGCGCGGTGAACGCGAAGCCGGCCGCGACGCCCGTCAGACCGCCGCAGGCGCTCAGCAACACGGCCTCCCACAGAAACAGCCCGAGGACCTGGCGGCGATCCGCTCCGATCGCGCGCAGGAGACCGATCTCGCTGGTGCGCTCGCCGACGGCAATCCACATCATGGTCAGGATCCCTATCGCGCCGACGAGCAGCGAGATGCCGCCGATCGCGCCCACCGCCAGGGTGATGATCTCCATCACGTTCCCGAAGACGTCGAGCATCGCCGCCTGGGTCGTGATCGTGAAGTCCTCGCGCCCGCCGTGGCGCTCGGTCAGCACGCGCCGCGCATCGGCCAGGAGCTGCTCGAGCTGGCCGGCATGGGCGTAGGTCAGGTCGATCTCGAAGAGCTCGGCCAGATTGAACATCTGCATCGCCGTAGCGACCGGCACGTAGAGCGTGTTGTCGAGGTCGATCCCCAACACCTGTCCCTTGGGCTTCATCACGCCGATGACGCGCAGGCGCACGCCCGCGGCGCGCACCCACTCTCCCAGGGCGCTCTCCTCGCCGAAGAGCTCGTCCTTGAGGTTCGGCCCCATCACGGCCACGGCACTCGCGCGGCGCGGATCACCGGGCGGCAGGAACTCGCCCACGCCCAGCTCGAACCTCCAGGCCGCGGGCATCTGCGAGGTCACGCCGTAGATCGCGACGCTGCGGCCGCGACCGCCTGCCTCGACGCGCCCCTGACCCAGAGCGAGGGGAACGAGGTGCTCGACCGCCGGCAATCGCTGCAGCGCCTCGGCGTCCTCCAGGGTCAGCTTGTGGGTCGTGCCGCCCATGATGCCCGGCAGGCCGAGGGTCTCGGTCTTGCCCGGGTTGATGCCGATGATGTTCGTGCCGAACTGCGTGAACTGCCCCATCACGTAGTCGCGCGTCCCCTGGCCGATCGACGTCAGCACCATCACGGCCGTGACGCCGATCGCGATGCCGAGCACCGAGAGCAGGGTGCGCAGTCGGTGCCCGCGCAGGGCACCGGATGCCAGGCGAATCAGCTCGCCACTGCGCGCCATCGTGCCTACTTCCCCCCCAGGGCGATGACCGGATCGAGGCGACTCGCACCGCGCGCGGGGAGGACACCGAAGAGCGCGCCGACGACCAGGGAGAGCGCCAGGGAGGCTCCAATCGCCCATGCCGGCGGCTGGGCCGGGAAGCTCGGATACCACAACATCACGAGCTGGGTCGCGAGCCAGCTCGCCGTCAGGCCGATCACGCCG
Source organism: Planctomycetota bacterium (assembly GCA_002686265.1). Classification (GTDB taxonomy): domain Bacteria; phylum Planctomycetota; class UBA1135; order UBA1135. The sequence goes on along the minus strand of NZBA01000057.1, from coordinate 6,883 downwards.
CCGGCGCTGGAGAGCAAGACGGCCTCCACCAGGAAGAGCGCGAGGATCTGGCGGCGACGCGCGCCCATGGCGCGCAGGAGGCCGACCTCCGGTGTGCGCTCGGAGACCGAGACCAGCATCACGTTCATGATCCCGATGCCGGCGACCGTCAAGGAGACGCCGGCGATGCCCGCCACCGCCAGGGTCAGGACGGCCAGGATCCCGCCCAACGCGCCCGAGACGGCGTCCTGGGTCAGGCAGGTGACGTCTTCCTCGCCATGGCGCTCGGCGAGGATGTCGATCACGCGCTGCTCGGCGAGCGCGATCTCGGTGTGCACACCGACCTGGATCAGAACGCGGAAGAGCGAGCGACGGTCGAAGAACTGCATGGCGGAGGCGACAGGCACGATGACCAGGTCGTCCATGTTCACGCCGAGCTGCGTGCCGCGCTGCTCGAGGATGCCGATCACGCGCGCGCGCGCCTCGCCGACACGCACGACGCCGCCCAGGGGGTTCTCGTGCTCGAAGAGCTCGGTCGCGAGCTGTGAGCCGAGCACGGCCACGGGAGAAGCACGGTCCCAGTCCGCCTCGGGCAGAAACGAGCCCGAGCGCATGGCCAGCCGCCGCGCCTCGAGGAACCCGTCGGTGGCGCCGATGACCGTGACCTGCCGGCGGCGCTCGCCGCGGGAGACGGTCTCGTTCCCCACGGCCAGGGGGACGACCAGCTCCGCCTGCGGGATGCGCCGCGCCAGAGCCTCGGCGTCTTCCAGGGTCAAGTCGTTGGGCGCGCCGCCGATGCCGGGGATCGAGCCGGTCGTCTCGTTCTTGCCGGGGATCACGATCAGCAGGTTCGTCCCCAAGGACTCGAACTGCCCGCTGACGTAACGGCGCGCGCCCTCGCCCAAGGCGGTCAACACGACGACGGCCGCCACGCCCACGGCCACGCCCACCAAGCTCAGGCCGGCGCGCAGGCGCTGCCCCGCCAAGGCCCCCCAGGCGAGTCCCAGGAGGTCGAGCGGCCTCACGCCTCGCTCCCGGAGAACAGGCGCGCGAGGTCGGTCACCTGCGAGCCGGCCATCCGGCGAACGATGCGGCCGTCCCCCAGGACGACGATCCGGTCCGCGCGACGCGCGACGCCGGGGTCGTGGGTGACGACGATCAGGGTCAAGCCGTCCGCGCTCATGCGGTCGAGCAGGTCGAGGACCTGGGTCCCCGAGGCGGAGTCGAGGTTGCCGGTCGGTTCGTCGGCCAACAGGATCTTCGGCTCCATCACCGTCGCGCGTGCGATCGCCACGCGCTGGCGCTGGCCGCCGGACATCTCCGCCGGCCGGTGTTTCGCTCGCCCTTCGATGCCCACCGCCTGCATGGCGCGCCGGACGCGCTCGCGACGCTCGGCGCGCCCGATGCCGGCGAAGACCATCGGCAGCTCCACATTGGCGGCGGCGTCGAGGCGCGCCACGAGGGGGTAGGACTGGAAGACGAAGCCGATCTCGGTCTGCCGCACGCGCGAGAGCTCGGTGTCGGGGAGGTCCCCCACCTCACGGCCCGCGAGGCGATACGAGCCCGAGGTCGGGCGGTCGAGACAGCCGAGCATGTTCAGGAGGGTCGACTTGCCCGAGCCCGAGGGCCCCATCACGGCCACGTGCTCGCCCTTCTCGATCGTCTCGCTGACGCCGGCGAGGGCGTGCAGCTCCTCGCCACCCATCGTGTAGGTGCGCCAAATGTCGGCGAGCTCGATCATCCTCCGGGCGCGGTGTCCTCGAGCACGGCCAGGGCTCCGGCCACGACCTCCGCGCTGCCCAGGGAGGTGACCACGCGCTCGCCGAGGCGCAGGCCGGAGCGGACCTCGACCCAGTCCCAGTTGCGCAGGCCGATCTCGAGGGTGCGCTCGACCAGCCGGTCGCCTTCGAGGACGAGGGCCTTCCCGCCCTCGAGCAGAGTGGAGCGCGGAATGCGCAGCACGCCCTCGCGTACCTCCAGGATCACCTCGACGTCCGCCGTCGTCCCCGGCAGGAGCCCGGCGGCGAAGTCCGTGTCCCCCAGCTCGACTTCGATCTCCACGGTCCTGTTCTGCGCTTGGACGTCCAGCACGTAGGGCGCGACGCGCGCGACGCTGCCCTCGAAGGAGCGATCGAGGAAGGGGTCGAAGGTGACGCGCACCATCTGGCCGGCGCCGATGACCGCCGAGTCGACCTCGTCCATCGGGGCGCTGACGAAGATCGAGGTTGGGTCGAGGAGGTCGATCACCGGCGGGATCGGCACGCCCGGCGGCGAGGGCGAGATGAACTCGCCCAGCTCGACCGAAACGTCGGCCAGGATGCCGGTGAAGGGGGCACGCATGGCGGTCTTCGCGATCTCGACCTCGACCACGCCGATCTCCGCCCGCACGAGCTCGACTTGGGCCGCGGCCGATCCGCAGGCGGCGTCGGCGGCCTCGAGGCTACTCGAGAGCTGGTCAAGGCGGTCGGGCGAGACAATGTCCTCGCCCAGCTCGCTGTATCGATCGACCTCGCGCTTGGCGCGGCGGGCGACGACGCAGGTCTCGTCGTAGCGCGCCTGGGCGGCGGCCTGGGAGCGGCGCGAGAGCTCGAGCCGTGCGCGTTGGACGGCGTCGTCCATGCGCAGCAGCTCGGCGCCCTGCTCGACGTGGTCTCCCTCGCGGTGGAACACCGTCACGACGCGCCCGCTGGTCTCCGGTGAGAGCTGGGCGCGGCGGCGGGCCCGCACCGTGCCGGCGCGTGAGTTCGTGACGGTCGATTCCACGCGCCCCTCGCCCACCGCAGCCACGCGCACGACGACCGGGCGTTCGGCGAAGAGGGTCGCGCGCACGCCGAATCCCGCCGCGGCGAGCACCGCGACGACAGCGATCCGCCGGATCCAGGTCCACATGGTCGTGAGTATAGTCTGTGCCGAGGCGACCCTGAATGACCGAGCCCACGATCCCCCCGCCCGACGACTCGATCCTGCGTCGGGTCTGGAAGGGCACGGGCCTGCTCGTCCTCGGCCGCCTCTGGGGATCGGCCTGCACGCTCACGATCCTCTTCGTCTTGGCGCACCACCTCGAGGCGAGCGGCTTCGGTCGCTTCACGTTCTACCTGGCCGCCTTCGCCCTCCTCGACAGCCTGACGGACCTGGGCACCGGCTCGGTCGCCGTGCAGCGCACGGCCGACGATCCGCGGGCAATCGGCGGTGTGCTGGCGACGGCGCGCCGCATCCGCCTCGTCGCCGGGCTGGCTTGCGCCGCCGGAGTGGGCGGCGCGGCCTTCGTCTTCGGCGAAGCGGGAGCGGTGTGGATCGCCGTCGCGAGCCTCTACCCGCTGACCCACACCCTGGAGCTGTCGGCCACGGTCTTCCGCAACCGCATCGCATGGGGCGTTCCCGTGGCCGTGCGCGCCGCGGCCAGCACCCTCGGGCTGACCCTGGTCCTGTGCGCTAGGCGCAGCGGCGTCGAGGAGCCGGCGCTGTTCCTCTTGGCGATCGCCACCGGCAGCGCCTCGGCGAACGTCGCCCTGCACCTCGCGGCGCGCCGCTACCTGCCGCGCGGGAGCCAAGAAGCCGCGCCCTGGCGGGCCCTGCTGGCGGCGGCCTTGCCCCTGGGGATCGCCGGGCTTTGCCAACAGGCCTACTTCTACGTCGACAACCTCTTCGTGCGCGCCATCGCCGGTCCGGTCGAGCTCGGGCGCTACAACGTCGGCGTGCGGGTGATGAGCTACGGCATCGCCGTCGCGGTCTACGCTTCCCTGGCCGCCCTGCCGTGGCTGACGCGCGAGCACGCCGCCGGTCGCCTCGGACCCGCCGTGGCGCGCCTCCTGCAACCGCTCCTGGCGATCGCCGGACTGGGGGTCGGGCTGTGCTCGCCGTGGACCGCCGAGCTGCTGCGTCTGTTCGGGCCCGGCTTCGAGAACGCGGCCTCGAGCCTGCGCTGGCTCCTGCTCGCAACGGCGGCGGTCTACGCGGGCAGCGGCTTGCTGACGGCGGTGGTCGCGACCGGCGCCACGCGCGCGGTGTTGGCCGTCAGCGTGACCGCGTTGGGAGTGAACCTCGCGGGCAACGCGCTCCTGGTGCGGACCCTCGGCATCGACGGCGCGGCGATCGCCACCCTGGCCACCGAGCTCTGCGTGGCGGCCGGGGCGCTCCTCGCGCTGCACGGCGGGGGCGTACGCGGCCTGGCCGGGGTCCATCCGTGGCGCTGGCTCGCCGGGCCGCTACTCGGCGCGACGGCCGCCTGGGTCTCGGCGGGGCTCCCCCTGGGAGCCTGGATCGCCGCCCTGGGCCCGTTCTCATGATCAGGACCCGCTCTCATGATCAGGACCCGCGACAGGCGAGTCCCCGAATTGCCAAAGGCCCGCACGGTCGGATGCCGATGATCCCGGTACTCCCGAGCCCGACCTACCCACGCGTTCGCGCCATGAAGCTCACCCTCGCCGCGCCCGTTCTGCTCGCCCTGTGCTCCTGTCGTTCGTTTCACGAAGCCGAGGAACGTGCGATCTACGCCTCCTACGGGGAGGCGGACTTCACCGAAGGCGCGGCGGACGACGCCGTCGGTGTCTCCTCGGTCGAGATCGGCTTCCTCGCCGGAGACGGAGAGGAGGGTCGTATCGTCGGCTTCGCGGGCGATATCGCCCTGCGGGGCGCGACCGAGTCTCAGACCTTCGGGGGGATCGGCGCCGAGCTGCACCAGCTCGGCCTGCGCACGGGCGTGCGCTACTACTTCGACACCCGCACGCGCAGGATACAGCCCTTCCTCGGCGCGGGGCTCCTGCTGCAACACGTTTGGGCGCGCTCCTCGAGCATCGGCGTGAAAGGGGACGACTCGGCCTTCGGGGTCGTGGCGCTCGTCGGCGTCGAGTCGTTGATCGGCGCCGGAGTACGCCTGGGGCTCGGCTGCCAAGTGACCGTGGGCCTGGAGCCGGAGGTCGAGGCGTACGCCTTCGACTTCGACAGCGTGACGCCCCTGGTGAGCGTCGGCGTGAGCTTCTGACGGCGCCGGGATCCCCGGCTGACTGCGCACTTTTCCGCAGGCCGCGCCCGGCGACCGCCCAGGAAATGCGCCCACCCCCCTCCCCTAAAAAACGACCTCAAGGTATGCTTTACCTGCCGCCGAGGCTCGCTGGAATAGCACTGAGAGGGAACAACCGTGATGGAACTGCCGAAGAAGTGTGACGTGGTCGTGATCGGAGGCGGGCCTGCGGGCAGCCTCTGCGGGAGCTTGTTGGCCGATCAGGGGTTCGATGTGGTCCTGCTCGAGAAGGCCACGCACCCGCGCTATCAGGTCGGCGAGAGCCTGATCCCCCACTTCTGGAAGTTCTGCGACCTCGCGGGCGTGACGCCAGAGATCGAGGCGGAGGGCTTCCTCGAGAAGGCTGGTGGGACGATCGTCTGGAACGGCGAGATCAACCAGATGGCGTTCAAGGACTTCGGTTACGAGCGCCCGGCCTTGCACGTGGAGCGGGACCGTTTCGACCTGATCCTGCTGAACCACGCCCGCAAGAAGGGCGTGCGCGTCTTCGAGGAGATCGCGGTGACGCGCTTTGAGTCCCACGGTGACGGGGACGCTTCGGTCTTCTGGCGCGAGGTCGGCGAGTCGGGCGAGGCCGAGCTGCGCTGCCGCTACACGGTCGACGCCAGCGGGCAGGACGCGCTCCTCGCGCGCCAGCTCGGCCTACACAGGACCGACCCCGACTTCCGCTTCATGAGCATGTGGGGTTACTACGAGAACTCGAGCTTCGTCGCCCTCGACGGCCGGGTCTATCCGGCGGAGAAGCTCACCTCGATCGCGCCCACGACCTTCGTCTCCTCGGCCGAGCAGCTCGGCCGCTGGGGTTGGGTCTGGCAGATCCCTCTGCGCGAGACGGCCAGCGTCGGCCTGATCGTGCCGATGGATCGTCTGAAGTCCGCCAAGGCGGAAGAAGGCGGCACGGAGGGCTTCTTCCGGCGGGTCTGCTCGGAGGTCCCGCTGCTGAAGGACCTCCTCGAGCCCGCGCGCTACGAGGAGGGCGGCTTCCACCTGCTGCGCAACTACTCCCACAGTTCGACCGCCGTAACGGGGCCGGGCTTCTTCCTGATCGGTGACGCCGCCGCCTTCGTCGATCCCGTGCTCTCGGCCGGGGTGACCGTCTCTCTCTACTCGGCTTGGCTGTGTGCCTGGAGCCTCGGACGCTGCCTGCGCAGCCCCGAGCGAGTGGCGAGCCACCAGGACTTCTACACCCAACGGTTGGTCGAGCGCGTCACCGTCTACCGCTCGCTCGTGCTGCCCTCCTACGAGGGCCGCAAGGAGATGGGCGACGACGCGCGGCGCATGATCCGGCGCGAGCCGCTCACCGAGCAGGCGCTGATGTCGGTCGCGACCTCCCTGACCGACCGCTCGGTCGACATCGACGCCTTCGTCGCCCCAGAGGCGCAAGGGGAGCTGTCGAAGCGATTCCGCACGCTCGAGTCGCTGGAGTTCTGAGCGCCGTCGTGCCCCGGGCTCCGGCCCGGGGGCACGATTGCGGCTCGCCACTGCTCACATCGGCCCTTGGATCGGGCGGTGATGTTGTGCCCTAGCGTCTCCATCTCGAGTGGAGACAGCCGACCTTGAGGGGGGCCGTGTCCGCCGCGGAGCGCGCGCGTTGTTCCTGCTGCTCCTCGCGTGCTCCCCGCTCGCCGGCTGCGGGTAAGTCGGGCTCTTCGGGCGCCGCCATCTCGCCGAGCGTCACGTGCTCCTCGACGGCGGCCAGGGCGAGGCGCACTTCTACCAGAAGACCGCCTACTCGATGGAGGGCAGCGCCGGCGGTGTCGGTGCGAGCGCGGGAGGAGGTTGCGGATGCTACTGATTCCGCGCGCCCTCCGACTCCGCTCCGCTCCGTCTCCGGGCGCACAGCCCGGGCACCCCTCACGCCCCCTCGAGGGGCACCACCCTCCT
>NZBA01000056.1 GCA_002686265.1 Planctomycetota bacterium | reverse complement strand
GAATTCAAAAACCGGACCCAACTTAACTTTCTTTTTGGCGAGAACCTGTTCGAACTCCTGACGGTAGCTGCAGTCTGAGCGCGACGACGGTAGGCCGCATCTTCAAGGAAACGCCGCGCCCCTTTCCACAGGTGGACACCAGACCAACCGGCAGTGGTGTTGTCACGGCCCGTGAACCCAATCACGTCTGGCATATCGACCTGACGGCCGTGCCGATCGGATCCGGTTTCTGGTGTAGTTGGCTGCCGTTTGCTATGCCGCAGAACTGGCCATGCTGCTGGTGGGTGGCCGTCGTCGTGGATCATTTCTCGCGCCGCATCATCAATATCGGCGTGTTCGCCAACAAGCCGAATTGCCAAGTTCTATGCGCATTCCTGGGGCGAACCGTGCGTTGCACCGATGCGCCGAGATACATTGTCTGTGATCGCGACAGCGTTTTCGATTGCGGCACTTTCCGCCGTTGGGTCGAACGCAATGGCATTGAGCTACCACGCTACGGCGCCGTCGGACAGCACGGAAGCATCGCTGTGGTGGAACGCCTAATCCGCACGCTCAAAGACGAATGCACTCGAACAATCACAGTTCCGCTGTGCCATCTCGAATTCCGCAACGAGCTACACTTCTACATTGATTGGCACAATGAATATCGTCCGCACACCATGCTTGATGGTCGGACGCCAAACGAAGTCTATTTCGGCCGCCGACCTGCCAATCAACGGCCAAGAATCGAACCGCGCGCTAACTGGCCGCGCCCATCGCCGTGTGCAACGCCACAGACTCTTGTCGCTGGCCAACCCGGCGATCGGTTCGCACTGAAAGTCGAACAGTTTCAAGGGCGACGCCATCTACCGATCGTGACGCTTCGTCGCGCTGCGTAAGTCCAATCCGCAGTGTCGATCGCGCTAACTGTACGCGCTGGTGGTGTCGTTCCCGCAATTCGTCGTCCAGATTGTCAAAGAACTCCGACTCGCAGATCTTAAGGATGGAAGAACTGCCATCAATTCCGCGACTCGATGACCATTTTATCGAATAAACTGCGAACGCAAAACTTGCTGGACCAACACACCAAGGCTTCATGACATTCCGCGAGCGAATGATCTAGCGGCTGCTGGATTCGAGTGGAAATGCTGGTGAATGTAGCTTGCAAGAATGTTGCCGCGTGCGAAACCCGCTTTCCTTGGTTCGCCACCCCGTGCGCCCGTCACCTCAAAAGGTTGATGCCATTCATCCGAAAATGGTGTATCAATGATCTCCGAGTAATGAAACTCATGACCGCGAAGAACCGTGCCTGTGGGACCCAAGATGCCCTGCTCTTGCAGTCGTGTTTCGGTGTAGCCCAGACGCTTTCTACGGCTGAGCATGCGCGTCGAGAATGGGAGAACGCCTACCATCAGCCATGATTTGCCTTTCTGATCCGACAACGCTTGCGAGAGGTACATCAGTCCGCCGCACTCGGCATAGATCGGCCTTTGAGTGTCGGCGAAGTTGCGAATCGCCTGCGTCATCGCTTGATTGAGGGAAAGTTGTTCGGCGAACTGTTCCGGGTATCCACCTCCCAGATAGATTCCCCTGGTGCCTGGCGGTAGTTGCCTGTCTCGAATCGGCGAGAACTCGACGATCTTGATCCCGAAGGACTTGAGCAATTCTAGATTGTCGGCGTAATAGAAGAAGAATGCTTCATCCACGGCCACCGCTAATGTTGCATCGCCGGTGGAGTGATGGTTGGCGGCTCGCTCCTGGATGACAGGGGCCGAGGGAGAACGTGATGCCTCGGCGCGAACCATCCCAAGTAACGCTTCGATATCGAGGCCTTGCTCGACGGCATCGGCGAGTTCATTGCAAATGGCTGCAGCATCCGCTGCCTTTTGTGGAGCATTTAGACCCAAGTGTCGAGAAGGAAGTTCGGGCAACGAGCCTTTCGGTAGCCACCCGGTCAACCCGCACAGTTTCGCGGCGGCGAGTGCTTCGTCGAGAATGTCGGCATGGTGTTTCGAGCCGCAATCATTGGCAAGGACGCCCACGACATGGCAGTCCTTTTCAAACTCCGAGAATCCTCTGATCGTCGCAGCGAACGAGCGGCTTACTCCGCGGGCGCTGGCGACCAGAAGCACGGGGGCATCGAGAATGCTGGATACTTCAGCCGTACTGCCCGCCGACGAGGTTGGCAAGGCTCCATCGAACAGTCCCATCACACCTTCGACAATGGCGATGTCCGCCTCGGCAGTTTTTTCTTCGTAGAGTTGATGGATGTACTCAAGGCTCGTCATCCATGAGTCGAGATTGTAGCTCGTACGACCTGCGGCGATTCGATGCCAGAGCGGATCGAGATAGTCCGGGCCGACCTTGAATGGTTGGACGCGCAAGCCACGGCGTCTCAAGGCAGCCATGAGCCCTAAGGCGACCGAAGTCTTGCCGACTCCACTGTGTGTTCCGGCAATCACGAGACTGGGAATCACTTTTCCACTCCCGGTTTCCAGAGAATCTCCTGGTCCGACAGTCGATGGGACACCCAACGTGAATATGCATAGAGATAATCGCTGAGTCGATTGGCGTACACGAGAATCCACTGGTCGAGATGCATTTCATCGCGTCTTCGCACGAGAATCCGTTCCCATCGCCTGCAACCGGTTCGAGCGACGTGAGCGTACGCATTCAACATGCAGCCACCAGGGATGGTGAAGCTGTCGATGGCCGCGAACTCGTCTCGATAGGCGTCGATGCGTTTCTCGAGGAACAGGACACGATCATCTTCTGAACTGTCATATTCCGGTTCTTCTTTCTCATCCTCTTTTGCTTCAATGGGGCGCGCCAGAGCGCGGCCGATATCGAACATGAGGTTCTGAATAGTTCCAAGAGTGCGTTCCGTCTCACCAGCGATCTCCGGATGTGTCACGCTGTGTTGATAGATTGCCCACGATCGGACAACACCGAGTTGGCTGTTGACTTCATCCATCGCGCCATAACTCTCAACCTGCAGCGACGCTTTGGATATCTCGACTCCTCGCGAGAGTCGGGTCATGCCCTTGTCCCCCGACTTCGTGTAAATGCGATTCAGTCGTACGTTCATTTCGTCGTAACCTCATTTGCATGTTGTGTTGCTGGACGTGTTGGATCACCGCTGCCACGGAAGAGGAGAATCATTTGGCCTCCACGGCGGCGGGGGCCGCAGTATGGCTTGCCTCAGCCGCAACTCGTTTTGTTGGGAATAGACTGTTTTGTACCGCAATAAATCGCAATGATATGGCACATGCGAGAAACGCGATGGTGGCGACGCTCACGATGTGAATCGTCCGTCGAATGTCTCTCGGACAGATTACCCGGACGGCATCTCCGATGGTCGGTTTCTTGACGAGTTTGCCAAAGTAGGAAGATGGTCCGCCAAGTTGCACTTGCAAAGCCCCCGCGACGGCTGCTTCGGGAAGGCCGGCATTCGGGCTGGCATGATTGCGTCCATCACGTCGAAGAATACGAAATGCCGATCGTGGAGAATGTCCGGTAACACAGGCGGCAAGCACAAGAAACGGAACACTCAGGCGACAAGGGATGTAGTTCACGCAGTCGTCAAGCTTCGCGGCTACCCAGCCGAACCTTCGATAACGTTCGTTGCGATACCCGAACATGGAATCCAGCGTGTTAATGGCTCGGTAAGCCACCGCTCCCAGCGGACCCAATAACATGGCGTAGAACAATGGAGCGGCAACTCCATCGACAAAGCTCTCCGCCACGCTTTCGATCGTCGCTTTGGTAACGGCCGATTCGTCCAGATCGTCGGTGTCGCGACCGACGATCATCGAGACCGCATGGCGAGCCGAATCGAGTGTGTCCGCATCGAGGGCCTTGTACACACGTTTTGCGTGTTCTCTCAGATCGCGCAGGGCGATGCAGGTATAAATACAGTAAACGCTCGCCACGTCGCCCAGCGCGGGGTGCAGATTCTCAGCACCTTGAATCAACAGGAATGCTGCCCCAACAGATATTCCAATGGTCCCCAAAACGGCGCCGATTCCCGCAACGAATTCCGAGCGTAGCCGCTGCCGGAGCATTCGCTCAAAGCCAGCGGCTACCTTGCCCATTCCGCACACGGGATGCGGGAACCACCTCGGGTCACCAATCAAGGCGTCGAGTAGCAGTGCCAATACGATCTGTAGTTCGAGTGAGATCACAGCCCAAGCAATTGATAAATCGTGGTCATGTCCATGTTGTCGCGCACGATATCAGCCAGCCGATCATACGCGGCATCGAGGTTGTAGTTTGAACCGTTGTTGCCGAGCGGCGGGAGTCCCTTCCGATGTCGCAGTCGATCGAGAAACCAACGCCGGAATCCATCGCGCTCAAATGCTCCATGCAAATAGGTGCCCCAGATGCGCCCCGTCGCGTCAGAAACGGCGAGCGGCCCACCGGTCGATGCCAGCATCACCGGGGCATCGCCAATCCGAGTTGTTCCATGGTGAATCTCGTATCCTGTGACGAGTTCGCCGGACGCTTCATGCACGGCTTCGACTTGTCGCAGCGTTTTGTCGGTCGCAAGTTCGGTCTCGATATCCAACAAGCCAAAGCCCTCGGCCCGCCCCACTTGAGATTCCACGCCGCCGGGATCCGAAATCGCGTTGCCCAACATCTGAAATCCGCCGCAGATGCCGACCAGTTCTGTCCTCCCGCCCGCGGCCAGTGACTTCAACGCAGGCTCGAATCCGCGTGCTCTGAGGTGTTCAAGATCGTGGATGGTATTACGGCTGCCTGGCAAGATGACGACATTCGGCGTTCCCAGTTCGGTGGAGTCGCGAACCGTTCGAACATGGGCGTCTGGCTCCGACATCAACGGATCGAAGTCACTCAAATTCGAAATATGAGGAAGGTCGATGACAACAACGTCCAGTTCAGATGTGTTTCCGTCCGAACGGGTGATGTTCTGCTTGAAGGAGACAGAATCTTCGTCGGGAATTCCGAGTTCGTTGATATTGGGAACCGTCCCCAGAACCGGTTTGCCAGTATGCTCCAGCATGTAGCGATACGCATCGTCAAGGAGACTAGCGTCTCCGCGAAAACGATTGACGATATAGCCGGACACCAAACGACGTTCCCACGGTTCGAGCACGGACATGGTGCCGACAAACGATGCGAAGACGCCACCGCGATCAATGTCGCCCACCAGCAAGACAGATGCATTGGCGTGCCGTGCCATCGTCATATTGACAATATCAGCGTGCTTTAGATTCACCTCACCGGGACTTCCCGCTCCCTCAAGAACCATGACATCAAACTCTTCGGCGAGTGAATCGTAGGCATCTTTCGCATGCTCAAAGGCGGTTGGTTTATAGGCAAGGTACTCTTTCACACGCATGTTACCGATCGGGTGCCCATCGATGATCACCTGCGAACCAGTGTGCGAGTTGGGCTTCAGCAGGATCGGATTCATTCGCACATCTGGCTCCAGACGACACGCCTGCGACTGAACAACCTGGGCTCGGGAGATCTCGTGACCCACCCGTGTCACAAAGGAGTTGAGCGACATATTCTGTGACTTGAACGGAGCGACGCGAACTCCTTCGCGTGCGAGAATGCGGCAGAATGCGGCTGTGAGAATACTTTTTCCCGCGTTCGAACTTACTCCCTGAAGCATCAGCGCGGGAGTCCGACGCCGCATCCGGGTCGTGTGCTTGCCGCTTGGCAGGAGCACTCGACGCACGGCATGGAGCAGGCGATTGTTTTCCTCCGGAGTGCGTACCGCGATGCGAAAGAAATGGTCGTCAAGCTGTCCGAAGTTGCCACACGCACGAATAGCGATTCCGTCGTTCTGCAACAGTTTCCGCGCAAGCGATTTCGCATCCGTGCCTCCGGAGTCGAGGCGGCAGAGCAAAAAGTTTGCTTCTCCCGGGTACACATGCACACCCGGCAACAGAGCCAATTCGCGCATCAACTGCTGTCGCCACTCGGCTACAGACTGCCTCGTCCGGCTGGCATAGTCGTCGTCGCCGAGACAGTGACACCCGGCAACCTGAGCAATCGCATTGACTGTCCATTCGGGCAATTGCCGAGACAGATTCGCGGTAATCTGCGGTGACGCTACTGCATATCCCAATCGCAGGCCGGGAATTGCATAGAACTTCGTCATGGATCGTAGGAGAATGACGTTGGGTGCATCAAGCGAAAGCAGTTTCTCTTGCGAGCAGACGAATCCAGAAAAGGAATCATCGATCACGAAAATCGTTTCCGGGTGCTTGCTCACAATGGCCGTGAGTTGTTCGCGATCCAGCAGCCGCCCCGTGGGATTGTTGGGATCATCAAGCACAACGACTGATAGCGCATCGCAGGCCTGATCAAGGTGCTCCCAATCAATGCCGAAGTCGGAAGGGCGTCGAGGCACTGTGTGAATCCGAGTTCCCGACATCCGAGCGGCGCGCGAGTATCCGGTATAGCAGGGTTCGCTGAGTACAAACCGGCGGCTCGAAAACTCGCGAGCGATTGCCAACAACAATTCACTGCTCCCATTTCCGGCAATGACATGCTCGGGCGAAACTTTGTGGCGGGCCGCGATCGCCTGACAAAAGTCGGTTGCCGCCGGGTCGGGATATTGGTCGATGAAATCTGTCGCCTGACTCAGCACGATTGCTACCGAGTGCGGTGGGCCAAATGGGTTGATCGATGCGCTGAAGTCGAGGATCTCCTCTGGCTTTCGCCCCACTTGCCTGGCAAGCGCTCGAATGTCTCCACCGTGATTCATAAGGTCACTCCCATGTTCACGGCACTCACAACGGCCAGCAAGAATCCTGCCTCCGTAAGTTCGCAGCACGCACCTGCCGTATCTCCCGTCGCACCGCCAATACGCCGGCGGCACCAAAGGCCAAAAATGAGAGTGATACAAACAACCGTTCCCGTGCCGATCAGTCCGTTTGGCCCGATCAGCCAAAACGCGAGAGCCGACACGCCCGCCAGGGCGACGAGCGAGAGGACCCAGGACCGATGCCAGTAGCTCCGACCGAGTCCATCCGGTCGAGCGTACGGGTTCAATCTCATCGACCAGATCAGCGAACATCGACCGAAGACCGGGGCCAACGCGACCATGCCGAGTGCATACGGCATCTCCATTCCGCAGATTTCGCTGAGCACCGCCACCTTGAGCAACAAGAGTAGCAACAGCACCACGACTCCCATCGCTCCAATGCGACTATCGTGCATGATCTCCATGGCCTGTTCGCGCGGCCGTCCGCTGAGAAATCCGTCAGTCGTATCAGCCAGCCCATCAAGATGCAGTGCTCCAGAGATTCCCGCCATCGCAGCTGTGATCATGACGGCCGCAGGCAGTGGAGGGACTACGGAGACGAGCCCCCATGCGACCAGAGCGATCATACTCCCGATCACGACGCCCGCGATCGGAAACAACGGCACACATTTCTTGTAATCCTGCTGTTCATCCAGCAACCCCACTGGAATCGGAATCGTTGTCAGAAACGCGAACGTGGCGAACAGAGATTTCATTGCACCACCTCGTCCAGAGTCGCCATGTTCTTCAATATGGCCATCGCCGAATCGACCAGTGGGAACATCAGTGCCGCGCCGGTTCCTTCGCCAAGTCTCATTTGAAGATCGAGGTAGGGGGGCAGCCCAAGATGTTCAAGCATCTGGACGTGCAGTGGTTCGATGCTGCGGTGCGATGCAAGCATCCAGTCGGTGACCATCGGACACAACGATTGTGCGATCAGTGCGGCGGCGGTACTGATCAATCCGTCGATAACGACGGGCTTTCTCAGGGCGGCCGCACCGATCAAGAAGCCGGCCATACCGCCGATTTCAAATCCGCCTACCTTATGGAGAACATCAAGCCCGTCCTCCCAATCTGGCTCATTGATTTTCAGTGCTCGATCGATGACGGCTTCCTTCGCGGCGATTGCGTCAACACAGATACCCGTGCCTCGTCCCGTGACCCCTTTGGCGGTGATTCGCATCAAAGCACATCCAACCGCCGTCGCGGGTGTGGTGTTGGCGATTCCCATTTCCCCCAAACCAAAGATGTCCGCTTGCAGCGATTGGGCGACCTGAATGCCAGCCTCAACGCTGGCTTGAGCGTGCTCGCGGGTCATTGCCGGGCCCTGGGCGATATTGGCCGTTCCCTCCGCAATGCGATAATCGAGGAACCCACTGCGCCCCGACCAGGATCGCTGTCCGATAACACCCATATCCACAACAATCACGCGGCTGTCGACCGAATTGGCAATCGCATTGATGGCGGCTCCACCAGAGAGCATCGTTTCAACCATCGCACGAGTTACCGATTGCGGATATTGGCTTACTCCCGCCGCCGCAACACCATGATCGCCGGCCATCACGATGTTGATCCGCTGCTTGAAATCCGGCTCGATGCTGCCGGCCATCGCTGCCAGACTTTCGGCAAGATCCATCAACTGACCCAGCGCCCAATGCGGCATCGCGAGTGAATCCAAACGCTGCCTTGCTTGTTCTCTGCCAGTCTTTGAAGCGGGCTGAATTTCGGCAATGGTATCGGAGAGCCGTGTCATCATCCGTTCTCCTGGCGCGAGGTCTTGATCGGAACGGCAATTCCGCTCACCATCAAGATGACGTCATCCGCATCGCCAGCGACCTGCTGATTGCATCGTCCAGCAAGATCTCGAAAACGCCTCGCCAGCTGATTCTCTGGGACAATGCCCCAACCGACTTCGTTCGTGACAAGGAACACATCATTCTTGCAGCGGCGTGCCGCCAGCACGAGTTGTCGTGCGTGCTCGGTGATTTGCGATTCGTCAAGTGATCGATCGTGTTGCTCTGCATCGAAGAGCAAGTTGCTGACCCATAGTGTGAGGCAATCGACAATCACACTCGCGGCACCTGTCTTCGCCAACACGGAAGCTGGCGAAAGCGGTGACTCCAGTGTCGTCCAACCTCGACCAGATCGCTCGGACTGATGGCGTGCGATCCGCTTCTCCATTTCGTCGTCTAGCGCCGGACAGGTTGCGACGTACACTCGGTTCTCATGGGACTGCTCGGCACGCAACAGCGCGTATCGACTCTTGCCGCTCCGACAGCCACCGGTGATCAGTGTGATTCGTCCCATCTTCAACCGTCTCCCAGCGGCTGAACATTGAGTGCGGTAAGCATCGCGTCATCGCCATGCACCTCGAGGGTTGTCACCGACGCGGGGGCTACTTGGAACGTCAGTGATCGACTCATCGAGTAACCGAGGTAGCGGCAGATCAGATGACGAATGACGCCACCATGCGTGACCAACACGAACGAGTCGGCGTCATCGCTCGCAATACGCTTGAGGATACGGTCCACGCGCACCCGGAAATCCGCGATGACTTCGCCACCAGGAAACGCAAACGCCTCACCATCCTTTTCCCACTGAGCGACCAGTTGCGGATCATCACGTGACAGTTCGTCAAAAGTGCGGCCTTCCCACTGACCGAAATCAATCTCGCGCAGATCATCCAGGGATTCCGCCTCGGGCAATTCTGCCGCAGGCGCACTCTGCGATTGAATCGCGTCAAGCGTCTGTCGCGTACGGTGGAGGGGGCTGCACCACACCCGGTCAAAGTCCTGATTCGACAGCAATGTGGAAAGCCGCTGTGCCTCCTGCTGACCCTCGTCAGTCAGTTTGGGATCGGTGCTGCCGATGAACCGATGCTGCCGATTCTCTGCAACGCTCGCGTGCCGAATCAGCGAAATGCGTTTGGTTCGGTGGGCCTTGCCATTGGATGGGCGGTCAGGTTCGTCGCTTACGATTTGAGGAATCGAGAAATGCGAGCATGTCGAGTCATCCTCGGCGATCGCATCAGGAGTTTGGCCCCATTGTTCACTGAAGATCAGATCGTTCAGTGGCAGTCGATCGAGCCACCCGGCCATTTCAAGTTCGGGTGCCGGCGAGAAATGATCAACGTGTCCAATGCATAGGTAAGCAACGGGCACAACGCCGTTGGGAATCGCAAGCGTCTTCTTCAACTCTGCCACGTTGAGAATGCTTACCCATCCGACACCGATGCCTTCGGCGCGCGCGGCCAGCCAGAGATTCTGGACGGCACATACCGTACTGTAAAGATCGGTGACCTTGCTTGACGTTCGCCCGATCACAACCGGCCCATGACGAGAACGGTCACAGGTCACGCAGAGATTGATCGGGGATTCGCGAATTCCCTCCAACTTGAAATCAACATAGGACTCGCGTCGCTGCGGGTCAAACATTGAGGCTTCGCGTGCATTCGCCTTCTTGAATGCCTTGTGAACCTTCTGCTTCACGTCGTCCGAGCGAATGACAATGAAGTTCCACGGTTGCATGAAACCGACCGACGGTGCATGGTGAGCAGCCATCAGCAAACGCTGTAGAACTTCGTTGGATATCGGGCGATCCGTAAACTGGCTACGAACGTCTCGACGCGTGTAGATTGCGCGATAGACGCCGTTTCGCTCGCCTTCTTCAAATCGGTGTTCGGCCCCGTTATCCTTATCCGTAGTTGTCTGCATTATTCTTCCTCCAACTTTGCAATGACTTTCTTTCTGCGGAATCGATGTGTGAAGTCTGTGGCATACAATCGTGAATCCGCGAAATCTGTTGAGGTCAGCACGCGGCCGACGATGATCATGGATTGGGAATTGAGGCCCTCGGCGCGTACTTGCTCGCGAATTGTGGCTAGGGTGCCTCGCACAATCTTCTGGTCTGGCATTGTCGCCTTGTGCACAACGGCGATCGGGCAATCGTCGCCTAACACCGGAATCAGTTCGTCTTCGATTTTCTTGAGCAGAGTGATGCTCAAGAAAAGAACCATCGTTGATCCATGACGGGCGAGATCGGCAAGCTTCTCGCCTTCGGGCATGGGGGTTCGGCCCTCAACTCGACTGACGATAACCGTCTGACTGAGTTCGGGCAGAGTCAGCTCTTTGCCCAGAACGGCGGCAGCGGCGACGAAGCTGGAAACACCCGGAATGATTTCGTACTCGATCCCCGCATCCGACATTCGCCGGATTTGTTCCGCCGTCGAACCGAAGATACTGGGATCGCCCGTGTGGACTCTCGCGACATCGTGACCAGCAGCGTGCGCTTCGCGAAGCACATCCATGATCTCGTCGAGCGTCATGCCGGAGGAGTCGAGGATCTTGGCGTCATCTCTCGCCGTACGCAGAACTTCGGTAGGAACCAGCGAGCCCGTGTAGAGAATAACCGGGCACTCGGCAATCAGCCTCGCCCCTTTTACCGTAATCAACTCCGGATCACCCGGACCTGCGCCAATGATGTAAACCTTCATCGTTATGAGCCTATTAAGGATTGTTCGAGGAACTCCTGTCCGATAGTCGCCTTTCGCGGAGCGACAGACGACGAAAAAAACCGAACACTGCTAACTGCATCGCAGTACCTGATCCTGAACGATCTCCCAGTAATCAGACGGCGTCTTCAGATCGCCGACGATGTAGAAGTCGCCATTCGACTCGGATAGCACTGCACCGCAGAATCGTCCGACCCTGGCCATCTAGGAATCCTCCCGCACCGGCAGCATGTCAGGGTTCAGACTGCGGGCCGGTTGTTGTCCCTCGAGCACCTCGCCTTCCCATGTGTACTTGTTCGCATAGCCCCGCGGCGTCACCATGAACCCGTCGTAGACAATCGTCTGAGTCGAGCCGACGAGAACGGTCGTATTCATCCCGATTTCGTAGTCGAGAAAATTGTCGAGGTTGCATATGACCGTGCTTTGCTGCTTTCGATACGCACTTTTTACGATTGCTACGGGAGTTGTACCGGACCGGTATTTCGCAATGATCTCCTGCGCCTCGACGATCTGTCTCTGCCGTCGGCCGCTGGCGGGGTTGTATAAGCCAATGACGAAATCCGCATCGGCCGCTCGGTCGATCTTCTTTCGGATGGATTGCCAAGGAGTAAGCAGATCGGAAAGCGAAATCGCGCAGAAATCGTGTCCCAACGGCGCTCCGACCAGCGAAGCACACGCATTGATCGCCGAAATGCCCGGAACGATGCGCAATTCGGGACTGGCGTCTCGCGTCCAGCCATCTTCCTGCAACACCCCAAAGACGAGACTGCACATGCCGTAGACGCCGGCATCTCCCGAAGAAATCACTGTGACCTTGCGACCTTTGCGAGCTTCGTCAATTGCTGCGCGCGCTCGGGCGATCTCTTCAGTCATCCCGGTACGCACAATGCATTTATCTTTGAGCAAGTGCTTGACCAGTTTGATATAGGTCGAATATCCGACAACCAGGTCGGCCTCGGCAATTGCCCCGAGCGCCTGGGGTGCAATCAAGCCGTCGCAACCAGGGCCGATTCCCACGATGCTTAATAGACCACGGGAGGATTGAATTGGCTGGTCAGAATCCGGTTGGGGTGACTCAGACATCAGGCAGCCTCCGGTCGAGTTTCAAAGGGGATGCGTGCGATGGCACAGGTCATGTTGCGTCCGCCTTCCGTTTCGCGGTGGGCGTGTTTTTCCATCAGCAGGCGATTGGTTCCCGCGCTCAGTAGGCAGGCCGCCTCGGCGACAGACCGAGTCCCCACGTATTTCTTGACCGATTCCGAAGGGTTCTTTATACCCTCGACAACGTCGAGTTGTTCTGCCGGATAGACGTCCAATCGCCAGTCGTATTTCTGTGACAGTTCCAACAACGCCGCCTCATCCGCCTTCTTGTCGATCGAGGTGATGTTCCGGACAGATTTGAGGGATAGCCCCTGTTCATCAAGAAAACGGAGCACGCCGTTTTCCACGACCTCAATCGGCGTATCGCGATCGCATCCCAATCCCAGGACAAGACTCTTGGGCCGATAGATCACAGATTTGTTCCAATGTGCCGGATGACTTTCTTTGAAACAGCGGTCGCTACAGATCATCAATATCGCGAAGTCGTCTGGTTTGACCAAATCGAGGTCTGTGGCATAGTGGACTCCGCTTGGAAGCCGTTGATCAAGCGGCCAGAAATCTGGTTCGCCCGTTTCTTGAATAAAGCACGTCCTGTTTCCGTTCACGACTTCCGCACAGGCGAGCGTGACGTTCCGCTCCAATTCGTCCAGCTGCCATCCAAGATCCCGCCCCAGTATGTCTACCGTCAATGTTCCAATCGAATCGGAAGCGGTAGTGACGACCGGCGTCGCTCCGACAGCGCGAGCGACTCGTTCGGTAAACTCATTGCCGCGTCCTCCGTGTCCGGACAAGACGCAGATGGCGAACCGTGCCGCATCATCAATGCAGATCACCGCAGGATCGACTTTCTTGTCAACGAGCAGGTCTTTGATCATCCGCACGACTGCCCCCACACTGATGATATGAATGTGGCAATTGTACTCGGTCCATGCAGACTCCAACGTCGGTCCCATCGGCAACGACATGGAGATCGCATCTTCGGGAGCCTGATCGGCAAGACACGTTGAAACGAAGAGGGCCGCGTCAGGAATCGCCTGTCGCAAGCGGGCAGCGATCACCAAACCATGTTTGGTGATGACATAGATCGCGAAGGATTTGCGTGACTCACCCACGGTCGACCGCTCCTTCCAGCACACCACTTCGATCGAATTTCTTAACCATCACCATGCTGAAGTAGTCGCATTTCTCGTTTTGAATCGATGCTAGGTCGGTGACGACTTTCTGATGTTCCATCGTTGCCTTGGAGACATACACGGAGTTATCGAGCAGGCCACAGTCGTCCAATACACGAACCAGTTCGGGCATGACGCGACTGACTTTCATCAGCAGCACGGTGTCGAACAGCTCCAAAATGCTTGGAAGTTCTTCCAGCCCGTAGCTGGCCGGGACAACGGCAACCCGCTCCTGTCCGTCGGCAATCGTCATCTGAATCACAGATGGCACGGCAGTGAAGCTGGACACGGCCGGCACGACCTCGATCTCGACGCCCGACCAGCGTGACTGAGCCTGATTTTTGAGGTAAGAAAATGTGCTGTAAAAAAGCGGGTCACCTTCACAAATGAATGCTACGGATTGCTGCGACTCGAGCCGTCTGCCGATTTCCGTGAACGCCACATCCCACGCAGGTTCCGTAATCGCCGGATCCTTGGTCATGGGGAAGTCCAGCATAAGCAGTTCCTGATCGTCCCGTTTGGAGACATTGGGTTCCGCGATCCGCCAGGCGACGGACTTCGTGAATCGATTAGATCGAGGAATCGCGATCACCTCGACTGACCGAAGCACATTGACGGCGCGCAGCGTCATCAGGTCCGGTGCACCCGGCCCCACTCCGACTCCGTATAGTTTTCCAAACTCCTGCATGCTTCCTATTTCTGCCTTTGAGGTGAATCTGAGTCCTTGACCGCAGAGAATATGTGTACCGGCGTCAATGCGTCGTAGCGAGTGTAAGCTGCAATCGGCGCCCCGCGGGCAATATTAATTTGCATCACGGCCGGTTGGATCTGGAGGCCCTTGAACGTCTGATAGGCCTGAGCAACGTTTTCGAGGGTAATGGCGTTCACAACCAGTCTGCCGCCCGGCTTCAGTCGCTTCCAAACGACCTCGATGATTTGATCGAGCTTTCCCTTGCTCCCGCCCACAAATACGGCATTGGGATCGTCGGAAATCTCCTCCAGGATCTGCGGTGCCTGTCCTTCGACAACACGAACATTATCCACACCATGTGTGCGAAGATTCTCACGGCAGAACGCCAAACTCTCGGGCTCCATTTCAATCGCGTAAGCCCGTCCCTCGCTTGCAATCGCCGCTGCTTCGATCGCGATCGATCCGCTGGCTGCTCCAATGTCCCAGATCACGTCTGCCGGACGAATGAACAGTTCCCCAATCGACAGGAGTCGCACTTCCTTCTTGGTGATCAAACCTCGGCGCGGCATTCGCTTGGCAAATTCATCTTCATGTAGATTCAGTACAACGGGCGCGGCGTTCCAATTCGGATCGGTCCGTTCGAGAACGAGAACATTCAGGTCGCCGATGCCATCGGCTGCCGAAAGATCGTCCAACGTGGCGAACGCAGTGATTCTCTCGTTGGGACCACACAGCTGTTCGCAAACCCATGCCCGCCAGTCAGTTTCACCGTACTCGATCATGTGCCGAGCCAGCACGGACGGCGTGTTCTTGTCATCGGTCAGCACGGCCGCCTTGGGGGTCCTCTTGAGGCGAGTGGTGAGCCCTTCCAGCGGCTTGCCATGCAGCGAAATAATCGCCGCGTCATTCCAACTTCGACCAACGCGTGCGAATGCTTGCTGGATAGAACTGGGTTGGGGAATGATCTCAATGCGGTCCGTACCAAACTTCTTCGTTAACACAGATCCTACTCCGAAGAACATCGGGTCACCCGACGCCAGCACGCAGATTGTATTCTCATCTGCGAGATCAATCAGTTTGCCGACGGCTGCCATCAAGCCATTTTTGAAGACAACTCGCTGCCCCTCAAACTGCGGAAAGAAATCCAGTTGTCTTTCTCCACCGGCCAGCACCTGACAACGCGCGACGGCGCCCGCGGCCCGGCTGCTCAAGCCGACGCAGCCATCATCGCCGATGCCAATGACCGTGACATTTCGACGGGTCATGAATTTCCCTTCGTCGACAGCAGCAGCAGCGCGTGAATGATGGAGACAGCGATGGTTGTTCCACCCTTGCGACCACGTGACACGATGTACGGCAAATCGGTCTGCAGAATCTCCTCCTTGGACTCAGATGCTGAAATGAATCCCACGGGCACGCCAATAACCAGAGCAGGACGAACGCCTTTTTCGCGATAGAGTCGAGCGACTTCCAGCAACGCCGTCGGAGCATTTCCCACCGCGACGACAGCTCCTTCGAGTTTTCCCAGTCGATGCGCCTTGCGAATCGACTCGATGGCTCGTGTCGAATCTTCTTCCTTAGCCGTGGCAATCACCTCGTCGTCCGAGATGTAGCAGAACTGCTGGCAACCGTACGCCGCCAACCGATCGGCATTCAGCCCCGCGGAGATCATCTTGACATCAACGAATATGTTGCACCCCGTTCTCAGCGCCGCGATTCCTTGATCGATCGCGTCAGGGCTGAGGCGAATCAGATGTTTGTACTCAAAGTCGGCGGTCGCGTGGATCACTCGCCGCACTACTTCGTATTCCCAGTCATTGAAGTCGTGCGGCCCGATTTCCGCATCGATGACTCCGAAACTGCCATTCTCGATGCGGCGCCCCATTTCGGTCATTTGTCGCATGTCATGTGATGGTGTCGTTTCCGCAGTCTCTTGATCGCGTTTACTCATTGAGCCGGTCTCTATGTGTTATTGGTCATTCATGGACACATCTCGGTTTGTCGAGAAATGCTCATGTCGTGACCTGGGGAAATTGTCCTAGTTGGTTGCCTTCAAAATCCATTAGATGGCAGATGACGTCGAGTTCACCCTGAACATACCTACTCATCACATCCACGACTCGACGGCAGATGAGTTCGCAGATACCGTCCATCTGATTTGCGGCGCAGATCTCGAGGACATGCCTGGCCGTGTTGGCCGCACGAATGTCGTCCTGTAATTGATCCGCAGCTCCCAACTCTCCAGCAAGTTCGGCGAGCATCTCCATGTTGACACTCGAACCGGCCTGATGCGTCTGGGTTCGACCGTCAGCCATTTTCGAGAGCTTACCAATCATCCCGACGATGATCGCGGTTTTCATGTTCTGTTTTCGCGCTGCAGCCAGTGATGCACCGATGAAGTCGCCTGCCTGCACAAACGCGGCCTCATCCAAGTCAGGATAAAGCTGCATCGCATACGCCTCGGATCGTCCCCCGGTCGTCAACACAATCGCCTCAATGCCACTGGCTTTCGCCAGAGCAATCTGCTGTACAATGCTGGCACGATAAGCGGCCGTGGAATATGGAGTAACAATGCCGGTTGTCCCCAGAATCGAAATTCCACCGACAAGTCCGAGGCGTGCATTGATTGTTTTCTTGGCCATCTCCTCGCCACCGGGCACATGGATGACCACTTTGGCACTTTGAAAGCCGCTGCCAGAGAGTTCCTCTTGAACCATCTGCGTGATGTTCTTTCGCGGAACGGGATTGATAGCCGATGTGTTGACGTCGAGCCCCAAGCCTGGACGCGTCACGATCGCCACGCCCTCGCCGCCTTGAATCTCCACCCCCTCGCCATCGCGAGAGAGTTCGACGGTTGCCACCAGTTCTGCGCCGTGGGTGCAGTCGGGATCGTCGCCCGCGTCCTTGATGACACTGCACAGAGCACTCCGGTCGCCGAGCCGCTCACAACGTTGCAGCTTGAAATCAACCTTCTGTCGATTCGGTAGTGTCGATTCGATTGTCTGAAGACCCTGGCCTGTCACGATAACCCTCGTTGCAGCTTTGGCGGCGGCGGCGGAACAAGCTCCCGTTGTGAAACCGCTACGAAGTTTTTTTTTGAGTCAGAGTCCTTCTCAGGCTTATTGAAGTCCATTACGCCCCCCAATCAACGTGATGGAATCAGGTTCGGAACGACGGGTTATGATGCACGCTCCTGAATCTGCAGACTGACGGGCGCATCAGCCAATTGCTCCTCCAGCGATCGAGCGAACTCACGAGCACGCTCAACATGCAGCGCCTCAATGAAAGCAGCGTCGTCCTGTCTGGCCAGATCTCCAGCAATCCGGATGAGACCACCCAGTTCGCGAAAACGCGCGGTGTAAGTCCCGTCCGACCCAGAACGGCGTTTTGCCTCGTCGAGAATCGCCTCGATGCCGTCTGTCCGAACGTGCGGGATACGACCATCGCGCTGCACTTCCTGAGCGATGAACTGTACCATCTGCGAGGTATTTGTCGCCGAGGCCGGGATTGTATCGTTAGTCAGAATCTCATAACCATAACCACGCAGGCGTGAACGGAGCGCCGGATGCATCTTTTCAATGTCGTCTAAGTTTCCCGCGACGATCAGCAGGAACTCGCAGGGGACGGCTTCCGAGCAGACCATCGTGCCGCTCGAGCCAGGGCTACGACCGAGAATCGGCATCTGTTTTTCCTGGATGGCGGTCAGCAGTGACTGCTGTGATTCCAGACTCAACGTTGATACTTCGTCAATAAACAGAACACCACCGTGGGCTCGATGAATCGCACCTGCTTCGAGCAATTGATGCGGGGGGGTCTCCGATACCCTTTTCACAAGCTGCGTAACCCAACGCCGTCAGGAGGTGCGTTTTTCCCGTTCCCGTCGGCCCGATGAACACCCCGCAGCGATACGAGTCGAT
>NZBA01000055.1 GCA_002686265.1 Planctomycetota bacterium | reverse complement strand
GATCTACGTCGACTTGAACCCGATCCGTGCAGCAATTACAACGACTCCCGAGGAAAGCTGTTTCACTTCGGCTTACGAGCGGATTCAGGCACGCCAGCAACGAGCCCGACGGCGTGGCCGCTCGCGTGGCGCCGTCACCGGTGATCAGTGGCTGAGCCCGGTCGAATTGCAAGAAGAACAACATTCGCTGGCGTCAACGTCGCAACGGCGAGCTTCGGACCGTGGCTTCCTGCCGCTCAGCCTGGATCAATACCTGCAGTTGCTCGACTGGACTGGCCGCCAGTTGCGTAACGACAAACGAGGCGCGATCCCCGCTCACCTGGCTCCAATCTTGGAGCGGCTGCAGATTTCGATTGACTGCTGGGCGGATCTGATCGACGGTTTCGGCCGCTGGTTCCATCGCGCGGTAGGCAGGCCCCCAAGTATGGCAGCCGAATGCCAACGTCGGGGCCGCAGCTGGCTGCAGGGCATCTCACACGCGCGTCAGGCATTCACCTCAACGCACCCTCGTTGAACCCTTCGACGACACGACCGCGATCACGGTGCGTCTCTTCAGTCCGATTGCTTGCCCAACTCTACTTCGCGACATAGCAATCACGTTCAGTCCCCTGATTCTACTTGTGTCAGCAGCACCGTGATCGACTGCATCGGCACGTCAGACTCCGACAAAGCCACTTGCGTGGCATAATGCCACTGATCTTGAAAGTTGGGTGGCACCATGTGTGGCCCATGTGTGGCGAAAGTTGGGTGGCACCATGTGTGGCACCATGTGTGACCTAAAGTTGGGTGGCACCGTGTGTGACCCACCGTGTGTGACCATGTGTGCACCATGTGTCTCCCCGATTCATTGCGCGCGGATGTCGATGTGCCCGGGGAAGGTAACAGATTCTCAGTGACCCTGAAGAATCGGTCCGTTATTGGGGTCGTTTGAGTCATATCGCGCGATGACAAACTGACGGCTTCGTTCCTCGAGCACTGCATGTTTGGATTCGTGGAAATGGGCCCTCTGCCGTCCCACCGATGTTTGCCGAGTCGATGACACATGTTGAAATGCGAATCGTCGAATGGCGGCTGCATTGGACCGAGTGCGACTGGAAGTAATGCGGAAGGCACTACCGCGGGAGCCCTGTTGACACCTTGCGATTATCGAAAATGGGCTCGTTCAACCACACTCGATTGGGCTGTCGCGAGTAGTTGGCAACGAAAACGTCCAGGTCGCCATCGCCGTCCAGATCGCCCAGGGCCATGCTCTTTGAATCGCTGTTTCCGAATGGCTGCACGCGGTCTTCAAAGCGCCCCGTCCCGCCATTCACAAGTGCGTAGTTCGGCCCGTTGATTAAACCAGAAACGACGACGTCCAGATCTTCGTCACCGTCCAGGTCCGCCAATCGGGCTTGTCTGGTCCGCAAGCTCGGAAACACTTGGCCGGTCTCGGTAAAGTGTCCGGCTCCGTCATTCAACCACACACGATCAGATCCTGAATAATACGTCTCAAACAAGTCCATCGTGCCGTCACCATCGAGATCGCCAACGTAGAAACCGTTCGACCCTGTCGTTCCACTCAGGGCTTCGTCGCCTCTGGTGAAGTGGCCCCGCCCGTCGTTGAGCCAGAGGCTATTTGGCTCGCCGATCGACGTTCCCACAAGGACATCGACGTCGCCGTCGCCATCAATATCGCCTGTTTCGACTGACCAGTTCCGCTCTTTGCCCAGCACCTGCCCACTGTCTGTGAATCGACCTGTTCCATCGTTGATCCAGACGCGGTCGTGGTGTGGGTTCAAGTTACCGACCCAGGCGTCCAGGTCACCATCTCCGTCGAAATCCGCCAAAGCAACCTGGGCACTGTTCGACTGCCCGATCTGCTGCTCGGTGATGCTGAACCTCCCTTTGCCATCGTTCAGCCAGACAGTGTTCGGCCCATCTTCGCAGGCCAGGAAGACGTCAAGATCGTCATCGTCATCCAGGTCGCCGAGGGCCAGATCGCGAAGAAAATCCATCCCCAGCGCCAGTTCGCTTTCACGAAAACGACCGTGACCGTCGTTCCACCAGATGGGGTTCGGGTCGGAGCCGCCGTTGGCGATGACGGCGTCCAAGTCGCCATCGCCATCCAGATCGCCCAACTCGACGCACCGGCTCGATGCACTGCCCAGTTCCTGGCCCGAGTCCCGGAATTCGAATGACCAGAGTGAAGCGACCGGCTCGTCGATGTCTCGGTTGAACCAGACGCGGTTGGAATGATCGCCGACGTTGGTGACGAAGGCATCGATGTCTCCATCGCCGTCAAAGTCAGCCAACGCAACATCGGATGCCGTCGTGGTTTGAGACCAATAAGTGTCGAAGCCAACCGCCTCCCCCTTTGCAAGCAGAATCTGAGCTGGTTCCGCTGTGCCGCGCAGGCCGTTGACGATGAAGAAATCGGTTCGCCCGTTGCCATCCAGATCCGCCATACCGATCGCGCCGGCCGAGAGAACATGCGAGAATGGCGTCGTCACGCTGAACGTGCCCGATCCATCATTAATCCAGAGCGCATCGGGAGCGTCGGCGTTTACGACATATGCGTCCAGATCGCCGTCGTGGTCGACGTCCGTAAGTGCGACACCATGACTCTTCGTGGCGCCCAACGCCTGACCGCTGTCAGAGAAATTGCCCCGGCCGTCATTCAACCACACGCGATTGGGCCGCTCGAAATAGTTGCAGACAAAGATGTCGATGTCGCCGTCGCCATCCAGGTCTCCGACGCCAAGCGCCTTGCTGGCTTTACTGCCAAGGAGTTGTCCGCTGCCAAGGCGCTGCCCGCTGTCAAGTAGATGTCCGCTACCGTCGCTGCGAAACACGCGGTTCGGACCGTGCGCGTTGGCAACGACAGCGTCCAAATCCGCATCACCGTCGATGTCCGCGAAAACGATCTTCCAGGGCTCCTCACCCGCCAGCTTCCAACCCGTATCCGTGAATCGGCCTTCACCGTCATTCAGCCAGATGCCGCCAGGGTTCGATGGGGACCTGCTTGCAAAGGCCGCGTCCAAATCACCGTCGCCGTCCAGATCCCCCAGTGCGACATCCAAGGTCTCCTCGCCAGCAAGTTCCTGATGATTCTCAAATCGCCCCGCTCCGTCGTTCAGCCAGACATGATTCGGCTCCTCAAGGTTTGCCACGACAACATCCAGATCGCCATCACCATCCAGGTCGCCAGACGCGACGCCTTGACTGTCGTCCCCTTCGAGTTCCTGGCCGCTGTCATAGAACTCGCCAGTGCTCGTCTTGGCGGGGACAGGTTGCGATGGGAGCAGATGCGATGCCAGCTCTTCGGCTCCTTGTAGCGCCACGCCATCGCTGTTGTTGAAGTCAGCAGCAATGCCGGCTGTCGCCGTTCGCGGCAAGTCCACTTCTGGGTTGGCTCGCGGGAGACCCTTGAAAATGATCGTGGCAAGGACGCCTGCTGCCAGAAACAACGTCACGACTACGACCAGCACCCTGCTACGCGCAAGACTCGTCGATCGAGGCCCGTCGCGCTTGCGTCGCCTTGCCGGATCGTGATCCAAGTACGTCCGCAGAGCCTCAGCCAGCTCGGCGGCGGATTGAAACCGACTATCGACATCATGCGCCATCGCCTTCAAGCAGATGGCCTCCAATTGCTCGTCAACATCAGCCACCGTCGAAAGCGGAGTAGGCGACTTGCCCGACGTGATCTGCCCGAGCACCGCCAGCACGGCTCCTTCAAAGGGCCGACGCCCGCAAAGCAGTTGGTAAAGGATCACGCCGAAGGCATAAACGTCCGTGTGTGGGCCAACCGCCCCGCGACTTCCACTCACTTGTTCTGGCGCCATGTACGCCGGGCTGCCGATCACCATGCCGCTTTGCGTCAACTCGGCCTCGGTCTGACAATCTCGCGAGGCCAGCCCGAAATCGGTGATGAATGGTTCCCCCTTCTGATCGATCATTACGTTGGACGGTTTAAGATCGCGGTGCAGGATACCGGCTTCGTGGGCGACGTGCATGGCCAAGGCTAACTTGCGAACAAGTCGAACGGCCTCATGCGGCTCGATCGGCCCGGCGGAATCGATCTCCTCTGTCAACGACTGGCCATCGATGTAGGCCATGGTCAGATAGGGGCATCCGTCGTGCTCTCCGACATCGTAGATGGGGCAAAGGTTGGGATGATGGACCGTGGCCATCGCACGGGCTTCGCGATAGAAACGCTCGATGGCTTCCGCTCCATCGCGAGGGTCGAACCGAGGCAGCTTGAGCGCGACTTTCCGATCCAACACCGCGTCGTGCGCCAACACCACAGTTCCCATGCCGCCTTGCCCCAGCTTCCGCAGCACTTTATAGCGGCCGATTTGGCGGGGGATGTCGGCGTCAAGCGTGTCGGGTCTTTCCCCTTGCGAACCTAACGGCGCGGCACCTTCGGGTGACCATTCTCGCGTTTCCAAGGCCCGCGCTTGGGTATCTTGATCGCTTGGAATGAAGCGGGATTTCAGCGCCGCATCGAGCACGTCCGTCGATTCTGCCCAAGAATGAAACTCGTCAAAGGCCCGCTCGATGACCTTGTCGTACGACGAGTATTGATCCTTGTAGGCGCCGATCTCTGAGCCTTCGCCCGCGCGGGCACGCAGTTCCAACTCAAGCGCCAGCAACTCGCCAAACAGATCCGGCCGTCCTTCTTCGGGAACGGCGTCCAGAAGATCACCGATCGCCGGGCGGTCTCCGTTGGACCATGCGCGCTCGAAGGCGTCGCATTGTTTGTCGACGAGTCGGCGAACTTCAGATGCTTGAAGATGAGCCATTTTTTGGCTTTCAGCAGTCAGGTTTCAGCAGTCAGGGCAATTAGCGTGATTGGGTCGGCTTCTCTCACGTAGGGTGTCTCTTTGCGAACCAAGGGGCGAGAGCTGACTGTTGACCTCTATGCCGAGATGCTCCCTTAAAGAATCATGGCGAGATCGCGGCAGTAGCGGACAGTAATAG
The DNA here is from genome assembly GCA_002686265.1 of Planctomycetota bacterium. Classification (GTDB taxonomy): domain Bacteria; phylum Planctomycetota; class UBA1135; order UBA1135. Next base: position 1,776 of record NZBA01000055.1, on the reverse strand, counting down.
CCTGCGTTTTACATCAGTCGTCGTCAGGGACACTCCAAACATCCCGAATGCGTTCCACTTTGCGGCGAACGGTACGCGAGGCGCATCCCAGCCGGGCGGCGATTTCGTCATTGGTCAGCCCGTCCATGCGCATCACGGCAATTCGCCGCAAGGCATCGTTATCGAGTGCTTCGAGCAGATGCTCGGTCTCGTCCATCATTTCCGCCACGAAATCGGGTGTCGGTTCGTCGCAGATGACTTCTTCGATGCTGATCTCCGCTGCATCCGCCTCGACAGGCTCGCCACTGCGCCGCTGAGCGGTTTCTCGCCGCCATTGCGCGCGTAGCTTGCGCTTGGTGATCAGGACCAGAATCCGCCACAGATTATGGCGGTCGCGAAGTCCCGGTAATCGCTGTGTCTGGATTCCATGAAATAAGCTGCGCAGCGCGCTGACCGCCGCGTCTTCCTCGTCATAGACGGTGCCCTGCAAAGCAAACATCCGCATCCGTCGATCGTACGTCGACCATAGCGGCCGCATAGTAATCCGTGGTCGTACGGGCGTGGTCGAGCAACTGCTGGAGGAACTTAAACTGCTCCCGCTCCAAACGCTGCCGCGGCCACCACTGAGTACCGTCCAAGGCCCGTAGCAGCTTGAACACGGCCTTACCTCGGCGCGTCTGCGCTTCGGGCCGCAAAGCAATCTGTAGCCTCGAATCGGGTTGCGGGTGAAAGTCTTTCATCGAAGCAATATCGGTTACATTGGTACGTCCGCGGACATGATCTGCGTCCGGGCAACCTGCGGTGCATGCGTCGTCCTACTTAGTATACTCGAACAGTGATTCGTCGAGGGCAGCTTCGTGCCTGCCGGCATGCAGCCAAGGGCGCCGACCAGGATGTGAACCTGACCGGCGCGGCAAATGCCGAGATTGCGGACAATTTCAAGTATCTGCATATCGCCGCCCAACGTGACCACACTAATTGCCGACTACTACTCTTGCCGGTTCGCTCTTACAACACGAAGCTCGCAGCAGGATTTACCTGGACGAACTGCGGATAATAGCTTCCGATGGTTTGCCGGTGGTTGTCATCAGGATAATGGCGCTGAATCGGAGTTCTCAGTCTGGAATGCGGCTGCCAGAACGTTCGTCGGTTGACAACACCGGCTGCAGATATTTCGACACGGATGCGCGCTCATGACAAAAAGGACACTACCCGGCTGGGGCGCGATCCGTGGGGGCCGAGATAGAAGTCCTGTCCATCGAGCGTGACGACAGCTTGCCCGGTGGCTTTGTGCTTGCGGTACTTGGGCAGAGAATTTGTCAGACGTGGCATGTGCAGTTCTCCCGTTATTGGTCGCCAAAACGGTAGTTACCGTTTTGCGCCGTGAGAAACGGGCCGCACTGCCGACCACCGGCAGGTATCACAAACTCTTGATTCGGCAGGATTTAAGTTCTAGTGGAGCCGAAGGGGGTCGAACCCTCTACCTCTGCATTGCGAACGCTGCGCTCTCCATGAAATATCAGCTAAAAACAGCACTTTTATTTCATTACTGTAAACCAGAACGGACGGAATTCGGCCTCTATGGTTTACAATCCGGTTTACTCTCCGTAGACTTTAGCACTGAATGGTTTACAGCGTCTCTGTTCCGGTGGGAGCCAGCGAGCAGAGTGCTGGTTTCTGTGCGGAGAGCAATGATCATGGCTCGGCCAAATCTGATGACTTGGAACGCCAAGGCCAAACGGTGGTTCAAGAAGTACCGCTACGACGATGGGCATTTCAAGATGTTTGCTGTTGGGT
>NZBA01000054.1 GCA_002686265.1 Planctomycetota bacterium | reverse complement strand
CCGCCAAGCGGACGACCAAGAAGAAGGCCAAGAAGAAGGCCAAGAAGAAGGTGACCAAGAAGAAGGCCAAGAAGAAGGCCACCAAGAAGAAGGCCAAGAAGAAGGCCAAGAAGAAGGCCAAGAGGAAGGCCACCAAGAAGAAGGCCAAGAAGACGGCCCGCCGCCGCTAGGCCCTGGACTGTCGAGGGCTTGCAGTGAACAAGAGCCACTTGGTTGCCTACGTGGCCGGCGAGTTACAGACTTCTCGGCTGCAGGCTGCGCGCCTGGTCGATACGGTTCTGGCCGGAATCCGAGACGGGCTTCAGCGCGACCAGAGCGTCACCTTGAGCGGGTTTGGCACCTTCGAGGTGAAAGCTCGCAAGGAGCGCGTGGGGCGCAATCCGCAGACGGGCGACCCCATCAAGATCGCAGCCGGAAGGAGGGTCGGTTTCCGCGTTGGAAAGGCCCTCAAGGAATCGGTCTGATCCCGATCCACGGGACTCCACGAACGGCCGCCCGACGCATGTCGGGCGGCCGTTCCACTTGTTCGCGCATGCCTGGCGGCGCCGCGATCCCGAGAGAGCACGGGAGTCCGGGCCGCCGTCCGTCAAGGACCCGTGCGCCCGACGCGCAGAGGAGAGCGGCCTCTGGAGGCATTCTCGTCCCGTCGGCGCCCTCTCCGGGTCCAACGTGCTCGCCCGGGGGACCGGTGGAGCGAAACGACCACGACCCAGCGAACCTCTAGCGCGCCAGGCCCCGTACTGACTAGGGGCTCTGCTCGGTGCCCGAGAGGAGAGCGATCTCCGCGGCCACGCTCGCGTCGTCGAGCTTCGCGAAGAGGCCGCGCACTTCTCCGAGGGCTCGGCCCCCCCGGAGGCTGCGCCAGCTGTCCGCCGCGGGTGTCCCCGGCCAGCCCGATTCACCCACGGCTCCTTCCTGACCGAGCATCTCCCAGATATCCTGGGCCTTGCTCGGCATGAAGGGGATCATCCAGCGCGCCAGCCAGCCGATCCACTCGCAGCAGGTGTTCAGAATGGCGCCGGCCAAGAGCGGATCCGTCTTGTTCACCTTCCAGGGAGCCATGCGGTCGACGAATACGTTCGCCACCGCCGCGTTGGCGAGCAGCTGCTCGGCCCCCCTGCGCATCCGGAACTCGCGGATGTGGGTCGCCGGGTCGGCGAAGGCTCCGCACTCCTCGAGGATCAGCCGGTCGAGCTCGGCGCGGTGGGCGGGGTCGAGGGCTGGGATGCGGCTCTCGAAGTGCTTGTCCACGAAGCGCAGGACGCGCGTGATGAGGTTCCCGATCGTGTCCGCGAGGGAGGCGTTGACCGTGCGCTGGTAGTCCTCCCAGCGCCACTCGCTGTCGGCGGACTCCGGTGCGCTGGCGATCAGGTGGAAGCGGGCGGCCTCGGCGTCATGGCGCTCGAAGAAGCGCTCCATGTCGAGCGTGTGACCCGATGAGGTCGAGAACTTGCTGCCCTGCAAGTTGTAGAACTCGTTGGCGGGCACGGCCGAGGGCAGCACGAAGCCATCCTTGACGCCGTAGAGCATCGAGGGAAACACGAGCGCGTGGAAGGGGATGTTGTCCTTGCCGATGAAGTGCACCAGGCGCGTGTCCTCGCTCCGCCAGAATTCGTCCACCGCGTCGGGGCGCCCGACCTTCTCACCCCATTCCGCGGTCATCGAGATGTAGCCGATCGGAGCGTCGAACCAGACGTAGAGCACCTTTCCCGTTTCGCCGCCGGCGAGGTCCTCGGGCAGGGGGACGCCCCACTTCATGTCGCGCGTGATCGGCCGCGGCTGGAGGTCCTCGAGCATGCGGGCGATGAACGCGCGCACGTTGGGCTTCCAGTCGCCGCGCTCGAACCACTCCCCGATGAACTCGTCGCGAAGCTTGGGCAGATCGAGGTACCAGTGGGTCGTCGAACGCAGCTCTGGAGAGGTGCCGCACACCTTGCACGACGGCTGCTCGAGCTGCAGGGCGTCCAGCCACGTCGCGCATGATGGGCACTCGTCTCCGCGCGCGCCCTCGTGGCCGCAGCGGGGGCAGGTCCCGATGACGAAACGGTCCGCAAGGAACATGTCGTCGTGGGTGCAGTAGAGCTGTTCGGTGGTCTTCCGGAACAGGAAGCCGTTCGCGTCGAGGCGCCGGAAGAACTCCTGGCTCGTGCGCTCGTGGTGGGGGCAGGTGCTCGTCCCCGACCAGACGTCGAACTCGATCCCGAAGTGATCGAAGGTCTCCTTGATGACCGCGCGCCAGCGCGCGACGTAGTCCGCGTAGGGGACGCCCTCGCGCTCGGCGCCGATCGTGATGGCGACGCCATACTCATCCGCTCCACAGACGAAGCAGACCTCTTCGCCCTGCAGGCGCAGGGTGCGCGCGTACACATCCGCCGGGAGGTAGGCGCCGGCTACGTGGCCGAAGTGATTGGGGCCGTTCGCGTAGGGAAGGGCGCTGGTGACGAGGGTGCGGGGCACGGTCTGGGTTCCTCTGGGCGACATCCTAAGGGCGGCGCCGGGGCGGCGCGCGCCCGGACGCGGAGGTTCTGTTCAGCGCGTTCAGGCCTCGGGCGCCTCGCCCGTGACCCGCAGGGCCTTGGGGCGCAGGGAGCTCTTGTCGAGGCGGCAGATGAGCCATTGCCCGCCGATCGAGGCCGCCGGGACCATCAGGATCGGTCCGAGGACGGGGATCAGGAACAGCAGGCTGGCCACGGCGCCGAAGGCCACTGTCGGCAAGAACTGGTGCAGCATGAACTGCAGGCGCTTCTCCAGGGACCACTGGCGGCGTGAGAAGGGGATGTCGAGCAGGGTGATCGCCGTGCTGAAGCCGGCGAGTGCGACGAACAGGATGTAGCCGACGACGGGGATGAACTTCAGCCAGAAGAACAACAGGAGTACGAGCAGGGCTAGGAGCGAGGCCTTGACGCTCACCCACAGGGTGTGTCCCTCGACGCGCAGCACCCACCAGAGCCAAACACCGTACTCGCGCTCGACGAGCACCGCGAGGGTGACGGCGAGAGGGATGGCGAGCAGCGCCAGCCAGGCGGTCGCTCCGCTGAGCGTCCACCAAGCCGCCACGGCGACGACGGCGACCGAGCAGACGCCCACGCTGAGTGCGATGCAGCGGCTCACTCCGAGGTCGGTGGGGCGCTGGATCGTGTTGCGCGGGTTGCGGCCGAACCAGCGCTCTTCCAGACGCCCCTGGATCTCGTCGAGGAACGGTCCCGAGAGCGCTTCGTAGGCCACCGAGAAGGTGTAGAGAGCCACCAGGGACGAGGTGAGTACGAGGACCAGCCAGCCGGAGAGGCGCGCGGTCCAGACGACCACCTGTTTCTCCACGAGCCAAGTCGCGACGTCTTGCAGCCAGCCCTCCTCCAACTCGAGGCTCGAGATATCCTGCAGGGCGGCGGCGTCGAGGAGGGCGTTCAAGCCGCCCCAGGACCACCAGAACAGCAGGGCGAATAGCGCCAGGGTCAGGAGGAACGGCGGGATGAGGAAGCGCTTGATCCCGGAGGTCGTCGCCAGAAAAAACAGGCCGGTCGGCACGGCGCGCAGGCCGTCGAGGACGCCGAGCACGACGCTCGGGCGGGGATCGGCCAAGGACGGCTCGGCCGCGGTGTGGTGGCAGTGGCGGCATTCCTGCCCGGGGGCGTCGTAGCCGCAGAGGTGACAGGGAACGGTCTGCATGGCTTCGGGGGATCCCCTGCGCGCGGGAGCGGAGCTTCCTCGCGGGCTCCGGGCCGTCTAGAATGACGACTCACCCCATCCGCGACCACGCACACGGCAGTATACGCCGCCTCACGCGCTCTACCTCCCATGGGACCCTTTCGTCCGCTCGATTTCCTGCAGCTCGAGGAGGAGCTCTCCGAAGACCAGCGCATGGTGCGCGACGCGGTCCGCACCTGGGTCTCCGAGCGCTTCATGCCTGGCATCGCGGAGCACTACGAGGCCGGCGTGTTTCCCCTCGAGCAGGTCGGGGAGCTGGCCGAGCTGGGGGTGTTCGGACCGAGCCTGCCCGAGCGCTACGGGTGCGCGGGCCTCGACGATGTCTCCTACGGCCTGATCTGCCAGGAGCTGGAGCGTGGCGACTCGGGGCTGCGCTCGTTCTGCTCGGTGCAGGGCTCGCTGGTCATGTGGCCCATCCACGCTTTCGGGAGCGACGAGCAGAGAGACCACTGGCTCCCGCGGCTGGCCGCCGGCGAGGCCATCGGCTGCTTCGGCCTGACCGAGCCGGATCACGGCTCGAACCCCGGCGGCATGCAGACGCGAGCCGTGCGCGACGGGGACGACTGGGTGCTCGACGGGCGGAAGATGTGGATCACCAACGGCTCCTGCTGCCACGTCGCCTTGGTCTGGGCACGCTGCGAGGACACGATCCGCGGCTTCCTGGTCCCCAGTGACGCCCACGGCTTCAGCGCTCCCGAGCAGAAGCACAAGTGGAGCCTGCGATCCTCGACCACTTCGGAGCTCGTGCTGGAGGGCGTGCGCCTCCCGGCGGATGCGATGCTCCCCGGCGCGCGCGGCTTGAAGGGCCCGCTGAGCTGTTTGACCCAGGCCCGCTACGGCATCGCCTGGGGAGCGATCGGTGCGGCTCTCGCTTGCTTTGACGAGGCGCTTCAGTACAGCCAGGAGCGCGTCATTTTCGACCGCCCCCTGGCAGGCTTCCAGCTGGCCCAGCAGAAGTTCGCCCACATGGCGACCCGCATCACCCTCGCCCAGCTCGCGGCCTTGCGCGTGGGGCAACTCAAGCAGGCGGGCAAGATGACCCCGGCTCACGTCTCCCTGATCAAGCGCAACAACGTGGACATGGCCCTGGAGACGGCGCGCACCGTGCGCGACATGCTGGGGGCGAACGGCATCAGCCTCGAGTACCAGACCGGCCGCCACATGTGCAATCTGGAGTCGGTCTACACCTACGAAGGAACCCACGACATCCACACCCTCGCCCTCGGCCACGAACTGACGGGCATTCCCGCCTACCGCTAGCAGCTCGCAGGAGAAACGCCAGCGGGCTTCCAGCAGCCCGTTGCAAGGAGCGCCCTACTCCGACTTCGCCCTCCTTGCAGCGACGAAGACGGCTTCGTCTCCCCACGGCCCTTCTCCCCGAGACGGCCTTTCTCCCCGAGCCTGGCTCGGCCGCCGTGCTCGGTCAAGCAGCGCGCGGTGAGCGACGGCGGGCCCGCAGCCGCATCAGGCGCGGTCCTCGGCCTCGGAGCTCGCCCCGATCCGCTCGTTCCAGGCGGCCTCGAGGTCCCCGACCAGCTTGTCGAGGTGCTCCCGCTCGTCCGGATCGAGATTGCCCTCGGTCTTCGCCTGCAGCATCAAGAGGTCGTCGAGGAGCATCCGGGCGTTGTCCTCGTTGGCCGTCGCCTCGCCCGTCAGCGGGTTCTCCAGCATCCCCAGGGAAATCAGGCCCTGGTAGCCCAGGCGCGTGATGAACAGGCGGAAGTTCCCCCCGGGGAGGGGGACGTCGGTAGCCGTGCGTCCCGTGCTCACGCCAGCTCCTCGATCAGCTGCGGGTGGCTGTTTCCGCGCGAGTGAGTGAGCGCGGCAGCGACGAAGCCGGCGAAGATCGGGTGGGCGCGGAGCGGACGGCTCTTGAATTCGGGATGGAACTGCACGCCGATGAAGAAGGGGTGCTCGGGGAGCTCGACGATCTCGACCAGGTCGCGCTCGGGGTTGTGACCGGAGAGACTCATGCCGGAGTCCGCGAAGATGTCACGGTAGTCGTTGTTGAACTCGAAGCGGTGGCGGTGCCGCTCGGAGATGAGATCGCCCCCGTAGAGCTCCCGCGCGCGCGAGCCCTCCTTCAGCGCGCAGTCGAAGGCGCCCAGGCGCATCGTGCCGCCCTTGTCGTTAATCTGCTCCTGCTCCGCCATCAGGCTGATCACCGGGTGAGGCGTGTGGGGCGAGTGCTCGAGGGTGTGGGCGCCCTCGAGGCCGATCACGTTGCGGGCGTACTCGATCACCGCGCACTGCAGCCCGAGGCAGATGCCGAAGAAGGGGAGGTTCTGCTCGCGCGCGTGGGTGATGGCCCGGATCTTCCCCTCGACGCCACGCTCTCCGAACCCGCCGGGGACGAGGATCCCGTCCACGCCCTCGAGGGCCCCGACACCCTTGTGGAGCACGTCCTCCGCCGCCACCTTGCGGACCGTCACGCGGCAGCGGTTGGCTCCGCCCGCGTGGGCCAGGGCTTCGTAGATCGACTTGTAGGCGTCGTGTAGCTCGATGTACTTGCCGACCACGGCGATCTCGCAGGCGACCTCTCCGTCCTTCACCTCGCGGATGACCTCGAGCATTCTCGACCAGTCATCCAGGTCGGTTCTCTCCTCCGTCGGAAGCTGGAGGTGCCCGCAGATCAAGCGGTCGATGTTCGCCCGCACGAGATTGACCGGCAGCTCGTAGATTGAGAAGTCCACGTCCCGCTCCTCGATCACCGCCTCCACCCGCACGTTGCAGAACAGGCTGATTTTCTGCGCCATCTCGGCCGACATCGGCTGCTCGGTGCGACAGACGAGGATGTGCGGCTGGATCCCGATCTCGCGCAGCTTGCCGACCGACTGCTGGGTGGGCTTGGTCTTCATCTCGCCCGACGCCCGCAGATAGGGGAGCAGGGTGACGTGAACGAAGAGGACATCTTCGCTGGGCTGTTCGAGGGCGAACTGACGTACCGCCTCCAAGAACGGCAGGCTCTCGATGTCGCCCACCGTGCCGCCGATCTCGGTGATCGCGACGTCGGTGTCCTCTCCCGCGCCGTCGTGGACAGCATCCTTGATCGCGTCGGTGATGTGCGGGATGACCTGCACCGTGCGGCCGAGGTAGTCACCGCGGCGCTCCTTCGCGATCACCGACGAGTAGATCTTGCCCGTCGTGTAGTTGCTCGACTGGGTCAGGACTGCGTGCGTGAAGCGCTCGTAGTGCCCGAGGTCCAGGTCGGTCTCGGCGCCGTCGTCGGTCACGTAGACCTCGCCGTGCTGAAAGGGGCTCATGGTCCCCGGATCGACGTTGATGTAGGGATCGAGTTTCTGGACCGAGATCCTCAGGCCGCGTCGCTCGAGGATCAGCCCCAGCGCGGCCGAGGTCAGGCCCTTGCCGAGGCTGCTGACGACCCCGCCGGTCACGAAGATGTGCTTGACCATCCGAATCGAGCCTTTCCAGTCAGTCTTCCGAAGGGAGAGAGCGCCCCGCGGATCCGCGCGCGGATCGAAGGTGCTCGGGCGTGGAGGGTCCGGCCTGTGGGGCCGGGGCTTTCGAGTACGAGCGGCGATCCGGTCGTCGCCCTACCGCGGCGACGAAGCGTGCGTAGTCCTCGGCGGTGTCGATCCCCGCCGGGGCGCGTGCGGCTTCCAGCACGCGCATGCGTCCGCCGGCTTCGAGCCAGCGCAGCTGCTCCAGGCTCTCGGTGGTCTCCAAGGCGCCCGCGGGTAGGGCGCAGAAACGGGCGAGGGCCGCCGGGCGGAAGGCGTAGACGCCGATGTGGCGCCACGACGGAGCGCGCGCGCCGGCGCGCGCGTGCGAGCGGTCGGGGATCGGGGACCGTGAGAAGTAGAGCGCGTCGCCGGCGGCGTCCATGACGACCTTGACCACGTCGCGGGCGCGGGCGAGCTCCTCGTCGCCGAGGGGCGCCGCGAGGGTCGCGACCTCGACCCGCGGGTCCGCGAAGGCGCCGACGAGGCTCTCGAGGTCGGCCCCGGCGATCTCGGGCTCGTCGCCTTGCACATTGACCACCACGTCGGGCTCCTCCCCGAGCAGGTCGAGGGCCTCCTTCACGCGGTCGGTCCCGCAGGCGTGAGCCGGATCGGTGAGCAGGGCTTCGATACCCTCGGCCGCGGCCGCCGCGACGATCTCGTCGCTGTCGGTGGCGACCACGACGCGTCCGATCGCTCCGCAGGCGGCGACCGCCTCGGCGGGGTGGGCGAACAGCGCTCGACCGGTCTCGGCCAGCAGCATCTTGCGCGCGAGCCGGTTGGAGTCCAGCCGGGCGGGGATGATGGCAACCGCGCGAAGCGCTGAGGGTGAGCCCGGCGGCGCGGGAGGCGGGATCATCGGCTACCGCCGAGCTCGGCCTTGGGGTCGCGGAAGATGCCCGTGCCCCGCGAGTTGCTGACCGCCTGGTTTTGCTGCGTCAGCTCCTGCACCTGGAGGAAGGCGATCAGGCAGCTGCGGAAAGTGGCTCTCGCATCCGGGGTCGCCCGGGGGCCGTTCAGCAGGTGGGTCCTCCGACCGTCGCTCTCGACCTCCAGGGACTGGTAGGTCTCCGGCGTGATCGCGACGGCCGCGCCGCTGGCGGCGAAGCGCCCCCAGCCCTGATCGTGGAAGTGGTCCAGCATGGCCTCCATGACCTCGTCGCTGGTGACCTTGGGACCCGGCCGGTCGCGTACTTCCGAGTAGAGCGAGAGGGGATCGGAGTGCGACTCGTTCACCAGGGTCATCGTGACGCCGTTGCGCAACTCGGCAAAGGTCACCCGAGCGGGGGAGCCGGTGGCGCTCACGCTCTCACCGGAAGTGGCGGCGCAGGCGCTGAAGAGCAGTAAGGGCAGGATGCGGAAGATCACGATGCGGGAGGGAATGCACGTTGTCCGGGTTCAGGCGTTGTCCGGGTTCAGGCGTCGTCCGGGTTCAGGCGTCGTCCGGGTTCATGGTTCTCTGAGGTCAAGGCGGGAGACGGCTCGGTGCCGCGCGCCACCCGACACGGCGGCCCAAGATAAGGAGCGCGCCGGACTCGCTCAAGACCGGCGCACGGTTCGGCGGCACAGCCGCCCGCCCGCCGGGCTCAGGGAGGGTCTGCCTGCCCGTCGTCCGGCCAGCGGTAGCGGTCGTGGACCGGGATCGAGAAGCGGCCCACGCGCACCAGATCATCGGGACTCTGCACGAAGCCCTCGGGGCTGAGCTGGCAGTTCGCCGGCAGGGGCTGGGCATCCTCCCAATCCAGCGGCTCAGGCGCCTCCCACTCGGCCGGGCGCAGGCGGGCCGCGAAGGTCTGGCCCTCGCCGTAGACCGCCACCGTCATCCAGAGCGTCACCGGAATGCGATCTCCACGGCGGTAGGGCCCTCCGAGCGGGACGAAGTCCTCGCTGAAGGGCTCCTCTCCCGCCAGCACCGGGTAGCTCTCGCGCACGATCCAGCCCGGTTCCCAGCGATTCATGGGGAGGAAACCCCAGCCTCCGCCGTGGTTGTTCTGCCAGGCATGGCGTCCCTCGCCCGCGCTGATCCGGTCGACGATCGTGTAGTCGTTGTCCAGTCCCGTCGGCGTCGTCCAGTGATAGGTGATCCAGCCGTGGCCGGACACCGGCAGGGTCTCGTACCGCCAGCCCAGCAGGGTCAGTCGCCGGTCGTGCGGGCCGCCGGGGGTCGAGCGACCCAGGAAGTCCATCGGCAGGGGAAGGGAGCGGTCGAGCTGGAGGCTGCGCCGGTAACCGGTGGGATCTGGCGCGGAGCGGTCCATCTCCACCAGCTCGCGCGCGGCTGGGTAGGCGTCGGGCGTCACCATGACGAACACCGGGCCGAGCTCGGGATCGGTCTCCGAGTCCCAGAAGAAGTCGGCCACGCCGAAGCGTGTGCGGATCGCGTCGAACAGGGATTGCTCCTGCTCGAGGATCCCGCGGTGGCAGAGTAACCAGTCGATCGAGCCGAGGTGGTCCACGACCTCGGCGCGCTGCTCCTCATCGAGGTGCTCCCACTGGTCGAGGTGGTGGGGGAGCTTGAACAGCGTGACGTCACCGCCCTCGCGGAAGGCGACCGCCCAGTGGTAGCCGCTGGTCACGATCGGTCGGCGCTCGCCCCCGGTTCCCTCGTCGGGCAAGGGGACGGCGTGGTCGACGACGAACTTCATGGCGGCCCAGTAGCTGCCGAAGCGTCGGGAGTTGAGGCCCTCGAGGCGCTGTACGCCGAGGACCACCACCGCGGCGAGCATCGCCCACGCGGCGACCGTGCGCAGGCCGAAGCGTTCCGGTCGCGTGCCGCGTAGTGCGGCCCAGCCCACTCCGCACAGAGGCGCGATCATCGGCAGCAGGGGCAGCCAGAGTCGGAAGGACTTCGAGCCCTTCATGCTCATCACGCCCACGTTGAGGAGCAGCAGCGCGATCAGGATCGCCGCGCCCGAGCCGGGCTTGCGCCAACTGCGCCAGAGCCCGAGGGCTCCGAGGGCCAGGGCCGGCCAGGAGAGCATCAGGCGCAGGTTCGAGAGATACCAGGTCGGCTCCTGGAGTTGGCGGACCTCCTCCTCGGCGGCCACCTCGGCCGCCGAGGAGGTGAAGACATCGCCCATGCGCTCGTAGATGGGTCGCGCGATGGAGTCGAGCCCGAGCTCGTGCAGGACGCGCACGGTGACGCCGCCGATGTTCTGCACCAGGTAGAACTCGAGGCTCATCCCCCAGCTGCCCCAGGTGAAGCGGTCGAGGACGATCTGCGCCGCGAGTGCGATCCCGATGCCCGTGCCGGCGGCCAGGACGCTGCGCGGTGACCGTGTGCGGTCCCGCAGGGCGACGAGCGCCAAGAGGGGCAGGGCGATCACGAAGGTCTGGTAGGCCATCAGGAGGGCCCCGCCGAGCCACAGACCGCCGATGAAGGAGCGCCGCTCTCCCTCTCGGCGCAGGAGCGACTCGATGCCCAGGGCCGTGCACACCGCGGCGGCGACGCCCGCGATGGGCGAGACCGCGTACTGCAGGAAGATCGGGTTCGCGGCCACGACCAGGCCGGCCGCGAGGGCCGCCCGCCGCCCGTGGATGCGGGCCGCGATGCGCATGCACGTGAGCACGAGGACCGCGCCGAGCAGCACTTGCATCAGGCGCACGGCGATGACGATCGGTCCGCGGTCGTCGAGGTGCAGCAGATCGGCGAGGGCGAAGAAGGGCGTGAGGAGAGCGGAGAAGGCGAAGGAACGGCTCGAGCCCGCCGGGTCCTGCACGATCCCCAACACCAGGGAGTGGGCTCGGTCCATGTACTCGACCGAGTCGGCCAGCTGGTAGCCGGAGAGCCTGGACCAGGAGAAGAGGAGCAGGGCGAGGGCCAGGAGCAGCACGGCCCTGACTTCCCCATCGCCGATCCTCGGGAGCGGCTCGCCATCGGCGCCGAGGCCGGCGGGAGCGCACGCGCCCCCCGCGCCGCCGCGCGAGACGAAGGGCACGCGCGCACCCTCGGCGTCCGTCGTGCGCTCCTCGCTCATGTAGGACTCTTCGTGCCGTTCGCTCGACATGGTCACGCCGCCCAGGATATCGGCCCCCGCCCTCGATTCCCTGTGCCTCTACACGCTCCTCACCTGTTCGGTGGAGTTCTCTCCAGAGTGTGTGGAGAGATCGGCGGAACCCTCCATGTGGTGGGATTCCAGTTCTTTCCGTTTGACTGCGGCTCCGTCGAAGCGGATAAACGCCATTGGAGTCGATGGCGCCCGTCGCGGGTCCGAGGGGTGTTCATAAGTGTCCGTTCCGAAAGCGTTTCGGTTGAAACGCGGTTCTCACCAGAAGTCGCCGCAACCATGGGTCAGTTCGAGAAAATCGTCGTCCTCACCGTCCTGTTCCTTGTTTCGGTGATCCTCGTGATCTCCATGCGCTCGGAGGACGGTGACCTGTTGGCGGGAGCGGCGGCGGCCGGGGTCGCCCTCGAGGGGCCGGGCCAGACCGAGCTGGAGGTTCCCCCCGCTCCCGTTCGACTGCAGGGCCTGGGGGCGACCGACACGATGGCCGGCGGGCCCGTAGCGCTCCCCGAATTCGACGAGATCGTCGAGAACGAGGTGGCGACCGAGGCCGGCGCGCCTGCCGCGAACGAGGCCGGCGAAGCACCGCGCGAGGGGCGGGCGGTGGAACAAACCGAGAAGAAGGCCTCCGAATGGCTACTCAGCTCGACCATCGGTGCCGTGTCGGCGCCGGAGAAGGTCGCCCCCGTGGGCCTTCCTCGGGGCTCTGCTCTGGTCTCCGTCGCGGGGCTGGAGGAGGTCCTGCCCGGAGGCGACCGCCTCTACACCTGGCGCGCGGGCGACAGCTTCGCGAAGCTCGCCCAGCGCTACTACGGAAACCCGCGGGCGGTGGAGCTGTTGCGCCGGGCCAACGAGGGCCGCGGTGAGATCGTCGCCGGCGAGCAGATCTGGGTGCCGGTCCACGCCGAGCGCGCCGAGGGCGTTGCGGTCGGTGGCGAGGAGGGCGACTTCACCCTCTACGTCGTCGGCGAGGGCGACAGCCTGTGGAACATCGCGCGCCGCCACTACGGAGCGGGCGACGCCTACCTGCGCATCTTCGACGCCAACCGCGAAGCGCTCGTCGACATCGACGCGGTCCTCGCCCCGGGCACCGAGCTGCGCCTTCCCTAGCAGCCCGTTGGAGAGGGGCCGAGCGAGACGAAGACCTCTTCGTCGCTGCGAGGAGGGCGAGGGCGACTTCGGGTCGTGGCGCCGATCGAGCCGCCCGTCGATCATCCCGTCGGGCTCATCCTCCAGAGGTCGTCTCGCGGATCTCGCCCCCGGGGCTCGATGGGCCGGGCTCATCCCTCCGCATCCGCTGGTCGGATCTGTCCGCCGAGAGGAGTGACCGCGCGTGCGCGAGCCCGGTGCACGCTCGCCGTTCAGCCCCGCAGGTGGTAGCGGTCGAGCTTCTTGTACAGGTGGCTGCGTTGCATGCCCAACCGCTCGGCCGTGCGCTTGATGTTGCCGTCGTTCTCGTCGAGCTTGAGCCGGAAGAACAGAGCTTCGCTGGCGTCCTTGAACTCCTCGAAGGTCGGGGCGCCGAAGGGGTCCGCTCCCGCCTTGGTGTGGGCGTCGTCGGGGGTAGCCGTGCCCGGGCCGGCGGCAAGGATCTGGTCCAGATCGTCCAGGCCGAGCTCCGGGCCGGTGGCGAAGACGCTGGCCCCTTCCAGCAGGTTCCGCAGCTGGCGTACGTTGCCGGGGTAGGCGAGACTCTCGAGGCGTTCGATGGCTTCGGCCGAGAGGTCACGCTGGCTGAAGCCGGTGCGCTCCGCGATCTGATCGAGGAAGTGGCGCGCGAGGGGCCCGATGTCTCGCCTGCGCTCGGTGAGCGGCGGAACGTGCAGGGGCACGACGTTCAGCCGGTAGAAGAGATCGCGGCGGAAGGCCTTGGTCTCGACCGCCTCGGCCAGGTCGGCGTTGGTGGCGGCGATGACCCGGATGTCGACCGGGATCGTGCGGCTGTCGCCGACGCGCGTGATCTCGTGGTTCTCCAGGGCCCGCAGGACCTTGGCCTGGGCGTCGAGCGGCATGTCACCGATCTCGTCGAGGAACAGGGTCCCCTTGTCAGCCGCCTCGAAGTGGCCGACGCGCCGCTCGTGGGCGCCGGTGAAACTGCCTTTCTCGTGGCCGAACAGCTCGGACTCGATCAGCTCGTGGGGGATCGCCGCGCAGTTGACGGTCACGAAGTTCTCGGCGGCGCGCGGGCCGCGCAGGTGCAGGTTGCGCGCCACGACCTCCTTGCCGGTCCCGTTCTCGCCGGTGATCAACACCGCGGCCTCGGAGAGGGCGACCTGCTCGATCTGGCGCACCAGCCGCGCCGTACTCTCGCTCTCGCCCACGATCGTCCAGCGGTCGGTGAGCTGGCGACGCAGGCCGCTGTTCTCCTCCTCGAGGTGCTGTTCGCGAATCGCCTTGCGGATCGTGACCAGCACGCGATTGTCGTCGAGGGGCTTCTCCAGGAAGTTGGCCGCGCCGTTCTGCATCGCCTCCACGGCGGTCGAGACGTCGCCGTGCCCGCTGATCATGATGACCGGGGGAGGGGCCGGCTCGGCGCGCAAGGTCGCGAGCAGCTCCATCCCGTCCATGCCGGGCATCTTCAGATCGGAGAGGACGACCGCCGCCCGCCGCCCGCCGCCCGCCTCGCGCGCGTAGCGCGCCACGGCCTCCCGGCCGTCGCGGGCGGTCCAGACCTCGAAGCCCTCGTACTGCAGGAGCATCTCGAGGGCCGCGCGGATGTCCCCGTCGTCGTCGACGACCAGGATCGGGGTCGGTGCGGTCTCGGCGCGGCTCACGGGCCAGAGCCTACCCGAGTCCCAGCCCCCAGTGGCTCGCGGACTCCGGTTCACGTCGAGGATCCGTCCGTGTCCGCCGCCGGAACGGCGCTGACCTTCCATGTGGTGTTCCCCCGCTTCGACGAACAGGTCTTCGTCACCCTACGGACCCACTCCGGCGGGCTGCTAGACTGCGGCGGTGCGGGAGCTGATCGGGAGCTTGGAGGCGGGCCGTGCGGTGGTCGCCGGCGTGCTGTCGGGGACCTCGGGCGACGGCATCGACGTGGGTCTGGCGCGCTTCGCCGTGCGACGCGGGGAGCGCGGCTTCCGACTCTGGCGCTGCGCTCCGCTGAGCTTCGAGACCCTGCCCTTCCCTGGCGACCTCGCACCCCGCGTGCGCGCCGCCCTCGACGGGCGCTGTGGCGGCGCGCGCGAGCTCGCCTTGTTCGGACGCGACCTCGGGCGGGCTTTCGGCGCCGCGGCGCGCGAGGTCGCCGGCCGGGCGGGGCTCCGTCTCGAGTTGGTCGGCAGCCACGGTCTGACCGTATACCACCACGACGGCAGCGAGGATCACGGCCCGGCCTCCCTGCAACTCGGCGACGGCGACTTCGCGGCCGAGGCCGCGGGGTGCTGCGTCGTCAGCGACTTCCGCCAGCGCGACATGGCCTGTGGCGGAGAGGGCGCGCCCATCTCGGCCCTGGCCGACGACCTGCTTTTCGCCCGCGAGCCGCGCCCTCTCGGCGTGCTCAATTTGGGGGGCATGGCGAACCTGACCGTGCTGGGCGACCGCGGAGGCGAGACCCTCTCCTTCGACACCGGTCCCGCCGGCAGCCTGCTCGACGGACTCGCGCGGCGCCTGCTCGACGCGCCCCTCGACCGCGACGGTGCCTGCGCGGCGGCCGGCCGCCCCGACGAGGCCTTCGTGCGTGCCTGCCTCGCCCACCCCTTCTTCGACCGCGCGCCCCCCAAGAGCACCGGCCGCGACACCTTCGGCGAGGCCTGGCTGGACGAGATCTGCGAGCGCGCGGCGGCAGACGGGCCGTGGCGCCCGGACGGGGATCCGGCCGACTTCCTCGCCAGCGCCGTCGAGATCGTCGCGGAGGCCGTCGGGGACTCCCTGACCAGGCTCCCCGAGCCTCCCGGGCGCCTGCTGCTGGCCGGTGGCGGCGTCCACAACCGCGCTCTGAGGGCGGCGCTCGAGCGGCGCCTCGGAAGCCCCCTGGAGACCACGGCGGCGGTGGGAATCGACCCTGACGCCCGCGAGGCCCTGGTTTTCGCCACCCTGGCGGCGCGCTGCCTCTTGGGGGAGGGAGTGACCCGCACAACCGCCACCGGGGCCGAGGAGGGCCGCGTGCTGGGCAAGATCAGCCCGCCGGCTCGGTAGCCGGGGGGGCCGGGCGGGGTAGAGGACTGCGATCGCGCTCGACGGGTCGGTGGGCCTCGGTTCTTGACCCTCTACGCCCCTCCGTTATCATCCCGCGACCCTTCTCTTTGGCCTTCTCTTCGGGTCCACGGCGCCCCCCCGCGGCGAGCCCCCCGCGGCGAGCCCCGGCTCCCCGCGGCCCCGGCCCCGACGAGCTCCCCAGCATCGCCAGCAAGGCGTCTCAAAAGGAAACCCCCATGATCGGCTTCTGCCGCGCCCTCGGTCTCGGTCTCGCCCTCGCGAGCATCACTCTGCCGGCCTCCAGCCAGGATGCCGACGCCCTCTTCGCCGAGGGAGTCGAGCTCCTGCGCCAGGGCGAGGACGAGCAGGCCCTCGAGCGCTTCACCCAGGTCCTGGCCGCTGAGCCGGATCACGAGTCGGCCTACGAGATGTGGAAGTCGACCGACGAGGACCTGTGGCTGACCATGCTGGTCAAGGGCGGGCAGTTCGAGCTCTTCGCCAAGCGCGTCATGAGCCTGAGCGAGCTGGCGCGCAGCGAGCGCCGGAACGACGAAGAGGGGATCCGCGACCTGCTGCGGCGCGTGACCCCCGACAACGACGTCGTCGATCGCAAGCGTGCCGTGCGCGAGCTGGGCGCGAACTTCGGCGAGTACGCGGTCCCGCACATGCTCTTCTCTCTCGGCGACCCCGACGACGAGGAGCGCCGTGTGGTGATGATGCACTCGCTGACCGAGATGGACTCGGACGTCGTCCTGCCCCTGGTCGCCGCCCTCGGTAGCGACGACGCCTTCCTGAGGCGCAACGTGGCCCTGACCCTGGGCTACATCGCAGACCCGCGCGCCGCCGCGGCCCTGACTTGGGTCGCCCTCAACGACGAGGATCCCGGCGTGGAGATGGCCGCCAAGGCCGCGGCCATCAAGTGCGGCTCGAGCGGGGACCCCCTGCCGCTGTTCGAGCAGCTCGGGGACGACTACCACCACGGCCGTGGAAACGTCCTGCGCGCGCACTTCCACAGCGACGTGGTCTGGAGCTGGGGCGATGACGGCCTCACCGCCGCTCCCGTCCCGCGCGCCCTCTACGCCGACGAGCTGGCCAAGGGCGCCTACTACGACGCCCTGGGCGTCGATCCCGGCAGTATCGCCGCGCGCGCCGGCCTGGCGCGGGCCTACGTCTCCCAGCAGGCCGAGATGGCGGCGCGGATGGAGGCGGGCATGGACGGTGAGGGCGTCGAGGACCAGCTGGCCGAGGCGGCCATCGCGGTCAACACGGCGGGCGTCTCGGCCTTGGATCTGGCCCTGAGCTGGAGCGCCGAGAGCGGTGACGTGCAGACCGGCATCGAGCTCTGCCGCGTGCTGGGCGAGCTGGCCCCCGAGCCCACCTCCGGGCTGGGCGTCGCCCTGGGCAGCGCCGATGGCGGCCTGGCCGCGGAAGCCGCACTCGCCTTGGGCAACATCGCCTTCAACAACGGCCGTGGAGCTTCGTCGGCCACCACCGCCGGTCTCGGCCGGGCGGCGGGCCTCGAGGTGCTTCGCATGGCCGTCGTCATAGACTCCGACGCCGAGCGTGGCGCGGCTCTCACGGATGCCCTCTCCGGGAGCGGTATGATCGCCACCCACTGGAACTCGGGCGCCAAGGGCCTGGCCCTCCTACACCGTGTCCCCGGCGTGGACGCGATCCTGGTCGCCGACCAGCTCGACGACCTCACCGCGGCCCAGGTCCTCGATAGCGTGCGCGGCAACGAGCGCACGGCGTCGGTGCCCGTGTTCATGATCTCGGGCGATGCGCAGGCGGGCGACATGTACGACGGCGTCGCCGCGACGATCTCCGGCCCCGACGGTGTCGCCGCCGTCGAGGAGGGCATGAGCGCCGGCCTGGGCCACGACCGCGACCAGGCCAACGACCTCGCAGCGCGCGCCGCCACGACCCTCGCCGCCTTGGCCTACGGTGCCGGGGGCGGAGACATCTCTCCGGCGGTGGATGGGTTGGCCTCGACCCTCGCCGCGCGCCCCGACAGCGTCACCATCCCGGCCATGCGAGCTCTGTCCGCCGGCGGTCGGGCCGCCCAGATCCCGGCCCTGCTCGCGGTCCTCGGTGACTCGGGGCGCTCTGACGGTGCGCGCACTGCCGCTGCCGACGCCTTGGCCGGTATCGCGGGCCGTGAGCGGCTTTCCGCCAACGCCGACATCCTCGCCGTGCTGGCCGGAGTCTTGGACTCCGACGCGTCCCTCGCCGTGCGCATGGCCGCCTCGCGCGCCCTCGGACGCCTGGGGATGGACGCCTCACAGCGCGCCGGTTTCACCCACGGCACGCGCGTCAACGTCAGCCAGTAGGAACGTCCCCCGGCAAGTGACGTTCGGTGCCGGATCAGCTCAGTGCCAGATTAGCTCAGTGGTAGAGCGCTACTTTCGTAAAGCAGGGGTCATCGGTTCGAATCCGATATCTGGCTCCAGCCATACGGTGTCGCACACCGTTCATCACTCCCCCGACGGCGACTCCCCCGGCGGCGAGGTACCGCACACCTCACGCCGGCCGCGCCCGCTTCCCTGATCAGGGAAGCGGGCGCGGCCGGGGAGCGGGAAGACCACGGAGGCTCGCCTTGGGCGGCTGCGCGCTGGAGCCTCACTCCTCCCAGCGCGGTTTTCCCGTCCTCCCCGCGAACCCAACAGAGTGGCGGGGTGTTGCTTGCCGGAAGCCCGCGCTGAGAGGGGTGTGCGAGAATCCAATCGTGATCTGGGTCATCCGCCGGCTCAGTGCCCTCTCGCTTCCACCGGGTCTACCCACTCGCCGACACTTCCATTCCGACCGCTTCACCACAATTCAGGTCCACCATTCGAGATGATGAGACGCAATCACACTGTCACCGCCGCGGGCGTTCTGCTCGCGATCCTCGCCGGCACCCCCTCCGCCACCGCCCAGTTCGAACCCCAGGCGCACCCGCTCTTCGACGGCGACGAGGTCCACACCATCCACCTCGTGTTCCACCAGCCCGATTGGTGGGACCTGCTCGTCGAGAACTTCGAGAACGATCCCGACCAGCCCTACCTGGAGGGGGAGTTCCACTGGAAGGACGTCCACTTCGATCAGATCGGCGTGCGCTTCAAGGGCAACAGCAGTTACTGGGGCTACCCCGGTGACAAGAAGCCCTTCAAGCTCAAGTTCGACGAGTTCGTGGACGGCCTGGGTATCTTCGGGATCGACAAGCTGAACCTGAGCAATGGCTTCAAGGACCCCAGCTTCACGCGCGAGACCTGCTACTACGATCTCGCCGCCGAGGCTGGCCTGCCGGCGGCACGCACGAACTACGCGGCGCTGTTCATCAACGGTGTCTACTGGGGCTTGTACTTCACCGTCGAGCAAGTCGATCAGGAGTTCATCGAGAGTCGCTTCGGCTCGGGCGAGGAGGGCAACCTCTGGAAGGGTGATCCGCACGGGACCCTCGAGTATCGCGGACCCGACGAGTCCGATTACTACAACGACTACGAGCTGAAGACGAACGAGACCACCAACGACTGGTCCGCGCTAGTGGAGCTCGTCGATGGCCTCGCGAACACGGCGCAACCCGACATCCCCGATGTCGTGCAGCCCCTGTTCGACGTGAACAGCGCCATGGCGATGCTGGCTCTGAACTCGCTGACGGTGAACCTCGACAGCTACAGCGGCAGCGGTCACAACTACTACTTCTACCACCGCGACAGCGACGACCGCTTCGTGTTCATGCCCTGGGACGCCAACGAGGCGTGGGGCTGCTTCTCGATGGGGATGTCCATTCCCCAGCTGATGACCTTGCCCCCGATCTGGAGCGGCGGGCCTCCGCAGGCGCGCCCCCTGTGCTTCAAGACCTGGGGTGTTCCCGAGTATCAGGAGCTGTTCGCCGGGCACATCCGGCGCCTGATGGCGGGCGGCGCCGATCCGGACACCCTCCTCGCGCGCATGGAGGAGATCCGCGACATGGTGCGGCCGTACGTCTACTCGGACACGAAGAAGATGTACACCGACCAGCAGTTCGAGGATGCGATGACCCTGAACATCGGCGGCGGACCGGGGGGAGCCTCGCCCGCCTTGGATCCGTTCATTCGCACCCGCCACGACCACCTCTCCAACGTCCTGGGCAACTGGGCGCCGCCGGAGGGGATCGTGATCAACGAGCTGATGGCGGCCAACGACACCACCGCCTCCGACGAGTTCGGTGAGTTCGACGACTGGGTCGAGATCGCGAACGTCGGCACGGCAGCGGTCGCCCTCGACACCCTCTCCCTGACGGACGATCCGGCCGATCCGACGGCCTACGTCTTCCCCTCCGTCACCCTCAACCCCGGTGAGTACTTCCTCGTCTGGGCGGACGATGAGCCCTCGCAGGGCGACCAGCACGCTCCCTTCAAGCTGAGCGCTGGCGGTGAGACCGTCTACCTCATGCAGGGCGGGAACCCGGTCGACGTGACGACCTTCCACGACCTCGACGACGACGAGGCCTTCGGGCGCTTGCCCGACGGCGCCGACGCTTGGACCAGCCAGCTCGTCCCGACACCCGAGGCGACCAATCAGGCGGCGGTCGGCAGCGGGGATGTCGTGATCAACGAGTTCCTCGCCAGTAACGAGAATGGTCTGCCCGACGAGACCGGGGAGCCCGAGGACTGGGTCGAGCTCTACAACCCGGGCGCGAGCGACGTGGACCTCACCGGCTACTACATGACCGACGATCTCGCCGATCCCACGCAGTGGGCCTTCCCCGCGGTCTCCATCCCCGCGGGCGGCTACCTGCTCTTGTGGTGCGACGACGACACGGGAGACGGCCCCTTGCACACGAACTTCAAGCTCGGCGCTTCCGGGGAGGAGATCGGAGTATTCGGCCCCGACGCCACGGGCAACTCGGCGATCGACACCTACGTGTTCGGCGGCCAGACCACCGACGTGAGCGAGGGCCGCGACGGTGACGGGGCCGACAGCTGGACGTTCTTCAACGAGCCCACGCCCGAGGCGACCAACGTCGCCTCCTGCCCGAGCCCGAACCCCTACGGGATCGGCAAGGTGACCTCCCTGGACGAGGTGCCCGTGATGTACTACTCGGGCACGCCCAGTGCCGCGGCCGACGATCTCGACCTCGTGATCTCCCTGGCCCGGCCCGGGCAACCGGGGATCGCCTTCTTCGGTTCCGCGGCGACGGAGCTGCCGTTCATGGGCGGCACGCGCTGGGTCGCCGGTCCAATCGTGCGCCTGCCGGTCCAGATGATGGACTCCAACGGCGCCGCGACTTACTCCATCCCCATCGACAGCTCGATGGTGGGGGAGTCGCGCTACTACCAGGGCTGGTTCCGTGATCCGGGGCACGCCGATGGGTTCGGCGTGGGTCTCACGAACGGCATGGCCGTGAGCTTCTGCCCCTGACCGAGGGCGCTCCGGCGCCTCGATCCGACGACACCGACGCGACGGCCGCCTGCACGGGCCGTCGCGTTGTTCGTGTTTCGCGGCGGGGGTCGCCTCCACACGCTCGATGCGGAGCCCTCCCGTGGACGGGAGCGAGCGCGCGGCTCAGAAGGTGAAGATCACCACTCGCCCGCGGCGGTCCTCGCCGGGCCCGTAGCGAGCGTCGCCCACCACCAGCTCCTCGGGGCCGCCTGGAGCGAGCTGCCCGTGGCAGACGCCCTCGGCGAAGTGGCCGCTGGAGTCGGGCAGGGGCTCGATGAAGACCGGCGGCGAGCCCGGCGCCTGACCGTCGTAGACCAGAATCGACATGCCGTGCTCGGAGTGGATGTTGAGGCCGAAGATGACGAGGTCGGACACACCGTCGGCTCCGAGCACGTCCGCCAGAGCCACCTGGTAGCCGTTCAGGTCGAGCGGGAACTCGATTTCCGCGGGGTGGTCGGAGCGCCGCAGGACGCGCGGAGAGGTGGCGTCGAAGGCGGGGCCTTCGTAGAGCAACGCACAGCCCGCGTTGTCGAGGGGCTGAGCTCCCCCGGCCGCGAGGTCATGGCGTGGCGCGCCGGCAAGCAGCAGGCCACTGGCGGTATCCAGCGACATGCCCAGGCGTGTGCCCGCGCCCTCCTCCCAGTGCAGGACGGGGCTGGGGAGCACGAACGCGGGCAAGCCAGTGAGGGGCAGGGTGTAGACGTAGACGAGGCCCGCGTCGCTGTGCCCCCCGGAGGGGTTGGCCAGGGCCGGGACGATCAGGTGGCGCGGGTCTCCCTGACCGTCGCGCTCCACGGCCAACAGCCGTCCGAAGTTCCCGTTGCCCGCGTCCGCGGTCGGCTCGGGGTTGGTGAGGATGCGTCCCGCCACGAGCAGGCCCAGGGGGCCGAAGTGGAAGAACTCCACGCGGCCGCCGCGCATGCCCGACGCACTCGTGGCGCCTCGGGCGCCGACGGCGATCTGGGGCACGGCCGAGCCTTCGAAGTCGCCCACCGCCAGACTGGTGCCGAAGTAGGCGTCGGATTCCGGAGTCCCGGAGACGATGCGCACGGGAGCGGCGGTCATCGAGATCACGTAGGCCGCACCCGCTGCGTTCATCTCGGCCGCCCTCTCCTCGGGAGCGCCCACGAGGAGTTCGTCCCCGCTCACCCCATCCAGGTTCCCGCCACGGCACAGCTCGTGGCCGAACAGGCCGGCCGGCTGTGAGTTGGGAGCGGGGATGCGCAGGAATTGATCCTGTCGGAGGTGGGGACCCCAGAAGACGTAGACCGCTCCGCTCCCCTGCTCCTCGCCCTCCGCCCCGACGGCCAGGTCGGCGTGGCCGTCGCCGTCGAAGTCCAGGATGCACGTGGAGATGCCGAAGTCCGAGCCAGGGATCTGGTCGGGATGGTCGATGAGCACGAACTCGGGCGAGAGATTGAGGATCGGCCCTCCCCCGCCGGCGCCACCACCCGGCGGCGGATCGCCCCCGCCGGGCGCGTTCGTTCCGCCCCCCGAGCAACTCGCCAGGAGCAGCAGCCAGCAGGCGAAACGGACCGTACCTGCGCGGTTTTCGGGCATCTCGATGGGGCCGAAGCGGGGCATCGGTCCGCCATTCTAGGCCCGCCCGGGCACGAACGGTGCAAAGGGGATGTTCGAGATGGGGAGTCCCAGGGAGAGGCCGGTGCTTCGCCGGCCCGTTACCGGCCCGTTACCAAGTTGGTGGGGTCCGCGTCGTAGGTTCGCCTGGCAGGAGATCGAGGCGGACCGCACCAAGGGAGACTACGATGAGAACGAAGAGCGAAGAACGGGGAACGACGCGGAGCCGTGGGACGATCCGACGAAGCCGGCTGGCCCTCGCGTGTGCCCTGGTGACGGCGGTGGGATCGGGCGCCCCGGCGATGGGCCAGGGCCCTCTCGACGAGAGCCTCTGGCTGCGGTCCACCTCGCACGTGGTCGTGCCCCAGGCCAGGAGGGCGCTCGCCTTCGATCGCAACCGCTCTGTGATCCACGTCGAATCCGTGCGCGCGCGGGTGAAGATCGTGGAGCGGGCGGCCGCCACGACCCTCGAGATCACCCTCAGGAACCCGGCGGCGAGCCAGGCGGAGGCGGTTCTTCTTCTTCCCGTGCCCGACGGCGCGGCCGTGGGGTCGTTCGTCTTCGAGGGCGCCGCCAGGGAGCCGACCGCCCAGCTGTTGCCGCGCGAGCAGGCGCGTCGCGTGTACGACGACATCGTGGCGCGAACCAAGGACCCGGCCCTACTCGAGTTCGCCGGCTACCGCCTGATCCGCTCGAGCATCTTCCCGGTCCCCGCCGGAGGGACGCAACGGATTCGAATCACCTACGACCACCTGCTGCCTTCCGACGGACAGCGCATCGACTACGCTCTCCCGCGCAGCGAGTCCCTCGCGGCCCGCGTGCCCTGGGACGTGTCCGTCGACATCAGCGCCGCGACGCCGATCTCGATGGTCTACTCCCCCAGCCACGACCTCGACATCGCGCGTAGGGACGGGCGCAACTTGCACCTCGACGTGCGCGAAGAGTGCGTGCGGGATCCGGGGCCCTTCCTGCTCTCGATCCTGCTGGAACGCGACGGCCTGAGCGCTTCCCTCGTCGCCTACCCCGACCCCGAGGTCGGCGGCGGGTACTTCCTCCTGATGGCCGGCCTGCCGGTCAGCCACGACGACACGGCGCGCAAGATCCCGCGCGAGGTGACCCTGGTGCTCGACCGCTCGGGCAGCATGGCGGGCGAGAAGCTGGACCAGGCCCTCGCCGCCGCTCGGCAGGTGATCGAGGGGCTCGCCGACGGCGAAGCATTCAACATCATCGACTACTCGAGCCAGGTGGCGATGTTCGCCCCGCGGCCGGTGCCCAAGAGCCGCGAGAGCACCGAGCGGGCGCGTGTCTACCTGGCTTCGATCCGCGCTCAGGGCGGCACCAACATCCACGACGCGCTAGTCGAGGCCCTGCGCCAGGAGCCGAGCCCCGGGAAACTCCCCCTCGTGCTGTTCCTGACCGACGGCCTGCCGACGGTAGGGAACACCTCCGAAGTCGCCATCCGTGAGCGCGTGGAGCAGAGCAACGCTCACGGCCGGCGCCTGTTCACCTTCGGCGTCGGCAACGACGTCAACGTCCCGCTCCTCGACCGGCTCTCCGACGGCACGCGCGCCACTTCGACCTACGTCCTTCCCGGTGAAGACGTGGAGGTCAAGGTGGCCGCGGTCTTCCGGCGCCTGCACGGTCCCATCTTGGCGGACATCACGCTCCAGACACGTGGCAGCGACGGCGTGGTGACGACGCGCGCCGTGCGCGAGCTGATGCCGGTCCGCTTGCCGGATCTGTTCGAGGGCGATCAACTCGTCGTCCTGGGGCAGTACCGCGAAGAAGGTCCGCTGCACTTCAGCATCTCGGGGAACTTCATGGGCAGCCCACGCACCTTCGAGTTCAGCTTCGAGTTGGCGCAGGCCAGCACGCGCAACGCCTTCGTTCCGCGCCTGTGGGCCACGCGCAAGATCGCGACCCTGGTCGACGAGATCCGCCAGGCCGGCGCGACCGCGGCGGGTGGACCCCTGCCCGGAGGTTCGTCGATCTTCACCGATCCGCGCTTCGGGGAGTTGGCGGAGGAGATCCTGCGGCTCTCCTCGCGCTTCGGAGTGCTCAGCGAGTACACGGCCTTCCTCGCCCGCGAGGGTACGGACCTTGGCGATTGGGACACCCTGCAGGCCGCCTGCGACGACAACTTGCAGCGCCGCGCGGTGCGCACCCGCTACGGAGCGGGTGCCGTCAACCAGGGGCGCAACTTCAACGCGGGCAAACTGCAAGCGAAGCTGGCCTACGACAACCGCTTCTGGAACGAGAGCAACGAGGCCGAGACGGTTTCGGGAGTCCAGCAGTTGGCCGACCGCTGTTTCTTCCAGCGCGCTGACGGCTGGATCGACGGGCGGCTGGTAGGAGCCGAGGTCGACGAAGACGCCCTCGAGGTCATCGAGTTCGGCAGCGCGCGCCACATGGAGCTCATCTCTGCCCTCGTCGACGAGGGCCGCCAGGGCCTGCTCTCCCTGCCCGGCCGCATCCTGCTGCGCCACGAGGGCGCCAACGTCCTGATCGAGAACGGAGTCGGCAGGTAGCGCCGACGCCAGCGTCCACTTCCGTCACGAAACCGACAGACACGGAGACCACCATGAACCCCCTCATCCTCACCGGATCGATCCTGCTGTGCGCCGGCGCGGCGGCTTCGCCCGCCCTCCAGGGCCCCACACCTTCCACGCCGCCGAGCGAGGGCGCACCCGTCCCCGGGATCGAGGTCACCTCGGTCGCGGAAGTCGCGGAGGCCCCCGTGCTCGTCGGGCGCGCCATCGACCTGGCCATCTGCCTCGACACGAGCGGGAGCATGGACGGGTTGATCGCGGCGGCGAAGCAGAAGATCTGGGCCATCGTCAACGACCTCGCCCTCGCGGAGCCCCTGCCGGTGTTGCGCGTGGCCCTGTTCTCCTTCGGCAACGACGGGGACGATCCGGCCCACGGCTGGGTGCGGCTGCTGGCGCCCCTGACCGAGGACCTCGACCTCGTCTCGCGCGAGCTCTTCGGCCTCACCACCAACGGCGGCACCGAGCTCGTCGGGCGGGTCGTCCACAGCGCGACGACCGAGCTCGAGTGGACCCCCGGTCCGGGCGTCCTGAGGTTGATCGTCGTGGCGGGCAACGAGTCCGCGGACCAGGACCAGGAGGTGCCCTTTGCGGACGCCTGCCGCGCGGCCATCGGGCGCGACATCATCGTCAATGCGATCTACTGCGGGAGCCCCGCCGATGAGCTCGCCCCCGCCTGGCGCGACGTGGCGCGATTGGCGGACGGACAGTTCGCCGCGATCGATCAGGACCACGGGACGCTCGCCTTCGCGACGCCCTTCGACGACCAGTTGGCGGCCCTCAGCACAGCGATGAACGAGACCTACCTGGCCTACGGGGATCGGGGCGCGGCGGCGGCGGCGAATCAGATCGCCCAGGATGCCAACGCCGCCGGTCTCAATCCCGGAGCCGCCGCCGAGCGGGCGGCTTGCAAGGCCGGGGGGCTCTACTGGAACGGGCGCTGGGACCTCGTAGACGGCTGCACGGCTGGGACCGTCGACCTGTCCATCCTGCCCACCGAGCAGTTGCCCACCCAGATGCAGAGCATGACCCTCGAGCAGCGCCGGGACTACGTCGCTGAGAAGGCCGGCGAGCGCGAGGCGCTCCAGGAGCAAGTGGCGGAGCTGAACGTCCAACGGCAGGCCTTCACCGAGGCCGAGATGCGGCGCCAGGGGCTCGCGAGCGAGGGCGCCTTCGACGCGGTCATCCGCGCCGCCATCCGCGCACAGGCAGGCTCGTGCGGGTTCCTGTTCCCCATCGTGCAGGACCCCTCGGCCGCCGTCGAGGCCGAGGGAGCGGGGACCGCCTCTCTGGCTGCCCCGGGGACTTCGCCCTCCGAGCCCGTGACGCCCGCTTCCCCCGCGACCCCGACCGACTCCTGCGCGCCGCCCAAACCGCCCGCGAACTCGCAGCAGGCGCCGACAGGAGCAGGGAGCTCAGTGCCTCACTACCTGCGACGAGTCCAAGGCACTCAGCGAGTCGTGCCCGCGCCCGCTCCGAAACCCGCCGGGGCGCCCGAGATGCCGCCCGCACCCGCTGGTCAGGCCGAGCAGGCGCCCGGCCCGGGTGCTGGCGGGGCTTGATCTGCCACAATGGGTGAGGAGCGCAGTTGGTGTCGAAACCCGTCGTCCTGGTAGTCGAAGACGACCCCGCCATTCGGCGGGGTCTCGTCGACAGTCTGCGCTTCGCCGGCTACGAGGTACTCGAGTGCGGCGACGGCCTCGAGGCGCGCCGTATCCTGCGCGGAACGGATCTCGACCTCGTCCTGCTCGATGTCGTGCTGCCCGGTGCGGACGGGTTCGAGCTGTTGCCCGAGTTGCGCAGCCACCGCCCGAGCTTGCCGGTGATCATGGTCACCGCCCGCGGCGCCGAGGAGGACCGCGTGCGCGGCTTGAGGACCGGGGCGGACGACTACGTGGTCAAGCCCTTCAGCTCCAGCGAGCTCCTTGCGCGCGTCGAGGCTGTCCTGCGCCGCTCCGCCGAGCGCCCGGCGGACGTTGCGGAGCTCGCCCTCGGCCGACTCGCCGTCCATCTCGAGCGGAGGGAGGTGCGCCTGGCCGACGGAGAGCTCCGCGGGCTCTCCGAGCGCGAGACCGAGATCCTGCGCTACCTCGCTGCCCGCCGCGGCCGGGCAGTCTCCCGCGAGGAGCTCCTGCAGCGCGTCTGGGGACTCGACACTCGGGGCATCGAGACGCGGACGGTCGACATGCACGTCGCGCGCTTGAGGGAGAAGCTGGGCGAGGACGCGGGCGCGGCGCGGGTGGTCGTCACCGTGCGCTCCAAGGGCTACATGCTCGGCGAGCGCGTGGAGGTCTCCCCGCCGTGAAGACCGCGCGCCAAGGCTGGTGGGTGGTCTACGGGATCTGCGCCTTGCTGGCGCTCGGCGCCCTGGGTTGGACCACTCTGGCCGTGCTCGAGCTGGAGGCGGCCGAGCGCGAGGCCGTGGCCGAGGCCGAACACCAGGCGTCCCTGCGCCTGGCCTTGTGGCGCATGGACTCGCGCATTGGCCCCTACCTCGCCCGCGAGGCGTCGCGCCCGTTCTACGAGTACGAGCCGTACTTTCCCCAGCCGCTCTCCTACACGCGCATGCTGAGCAAGATCGACCCGGGGGAGGTGCTGATTCCCTCGCCGCTGTTCACCTTCGAGTCGGAGCTGTTCCCGCTGCACTTCCAGGTCTCCGCTGCCGGACACTGGTCCTCGCCCCAGGCGCCGACCGGCAACCTGCTGGACCTCGCCCAAGGGGCGGGTTTCGCCGACGGGCGCATCGAGCGCGCGGCGGAACGGCTCGCCGCCCTGCGTGACCGCGTC
Organism: Planctomycetota bacterium; assembly: GCA_002686265.1. Classification (GTDB taxonomy): domain Bacteria; phylum Planctomycetota; class UBA1135; order UBA1135. The sequence goes on along the minus strand of NZBA01000054.1, from coordinate 70,673 downwards.
GTCCTCGAGGAGTTGCGCGCCGCGATGAGCCGTTCCGAGGGCGCGCTCGAGGACTTGATGTGCGGCCCCGCCGACGACTTGGGCGCCGCCGATGTTCCTGCGGGCGGGCAGGTAGAGCAGGAGCGCGCCGCCGTGAGCCAGGTCCTTCAGAACGCCGTCGAGCTGACCAAGCGCGCCCAGTCCCAGTACCGTGCCCAGGACGCGAATCTCGAGCAATCGCGCAAGGACGCGAGCTGGGTGAACCGTGCCCAGAGCGGTGTCCGCGTGGGGCCATTCGTTCCCATCTGGCTGGCGCCCCGCGGCCCCGAGAGCGCTCCCGAGCTGCTCTTCCTGCGGCGCGTGAGCGGCGGGCCCGTGGACCTGCTCCAGGGCTTCCTGGGGGACTGGGCCCAGCTGTCCTCCCTGCTCCGTGAGGAGATCGCCGACCTGTTTCCAGCGGCCACCCTGGCGCCCCAGAGGGATTCCGCCCGGGCCGACTCCGCGGGCGCCCATCTGGCGTCGTTTCCCGCGCGCCTGGAGGTCGAGCGGTTTCCCTCGCCCGCGCCCGACGGCCTCGGCCCCTCGCGCGTCACCCTGCTCGTGTCCTGGACCGCGGCCATCCTGGCCCTGGTTGCCGCGGGCTTCACCCTGCGCGCGAGCATCGCCTTTGGGGAGCAACGCAGCCGCTTCGCCTCGACGGTCACCCATGAGCTGCGCTCGCCCCTGACGACCTTCCGCATGTACTCCGAGATGCTGGCCGAGGGCATGGTCCCGCCGGAGAAGCGCGGCGAGTACCTCGAGACCTTGCAGCACGAGGCGGCGCGCCTCTCCTGGCTGGTCGAGAACGTGCTGGCCTACGCGCGCCTGGAGGAGGGCCGCGGCCGGCAGCGGCGCGAGGAGCTCACTCTACAAGCACTCGTCGATCGCGTGCGGCCGGACCTCGAGCGGCGCGCGGCGGAGGCGGGCGCGGAGCTCAGAGTGGACCTCTCCGGCGGGGGAGCGGAACGGGTCGTGACCGATCCCGAGGCCGTGGGCCAGATCCTCTTCAACCTGGTCGACAATGCGTGCAAGTACGGCGAGCCGCCCCTCGAGCTGGGCGCACGCGCGGGAGCGCGCGGCGTCGAGCTGTGGGTGCGCGACCACGGAGCGGGCGTGCCCGCCCACCTTCGCCGCGCCGTCTTCAGGCCCTTCGAGCGCGGCGGTCGCGATCCCGCCGATCCCGAGCCCGGCGTCGGCCTGGGCCTGGCCCTGGCGCGCGGCCTCGCGCGCGACCTCGGCGGTGACTTGGGACTCGATGCCGGAAACGGGGGTGCGTGCTTTCGCCTGACCCTGTCTCGGTCGGTCTGAGCGTGTGAGGTCGGCTTAGAGCCGGGCCTCGACGGCCTCGAGCGCCTCGCACTCCAGCTCCCGCGCGCGGGCTTCGAGCTCTTTTCCGCGGCTGAGGTACTCTCCGGCCGTGCGCTCATCGGCCAGCTGAGCGGCGTTGATGCGGACGTTGAGGTAGGCGCCGCGCACGGCGGTCCGGGCGCAAAGGGCACCGACTCCCGCGTCCGAGGCAGAGGTCTCCTGGCCGTCGCGGGCCATGGCGCCCGACAGCTCCATCGACTCCAAGGCGACCTCCATCACCCGCAGGGGGACGTCGATCGCACCTCGCGTCGCAGCCTCGACCGCCTCGTCGCGCGCGCGCCGCTCGTCCTCGCTGCCGCGCGCCATGCGCCCGGCGGCCAGGATCGCGTTGAAGGCATCGGTGTCGGCGTCGACCAGGCGCAGGAGCTCCTCGTGCAGGGCCTTGCCCTTCTCCGCCCAGTCGCTGAACTCCTCCCAGCGCTCGTCCCAGCCGCGGCGGTGGGCCGAGAGGTTGGCGACCATCGTCCCCAGGGCCGCTCCCAGGGCGCCGACCGCCGCGGAGACCGCCCCGCCGCCGGGGGCGGGGGACTCGCTGGCGGTCTGCTCGGTGAAGCCCCGCACGCTCTCGTCGATCCCGCGGCGGGGGGCGTCCGCCTCCAGGAGGTACTCGATGACCTTCTCCCGCGGCTCGAACGGCGCCAGCTCGTCGAGGCCCAAGGAGCGCACGGCGATCTTGATCAGCTCCTCGTCCGAGACTCCCAGGGAGCGTCGCTGCTTGCGGAGGAAGTGGCGCCCGGCGTCGAGCATTGCCGTGCGGGGGATCAACCCGACCAGCTCGGAACCCGTGACCCGCACGCCGCGCGCGTCGGCCTTGCGGCAGACCTCGTCGAAGGCCGTGTGCAGGGCCGTCTTCGAGATGTTGGTCAGGTTCATCGATATCTGGGCCACCCCGTACTCCTCGATGAACCAGCCGATGGCCTTGACGTGCTCGAGAGAGCCGGGTGACCAGACCTGCTCGCCGCTCTCGTCGCGCACGATCTCTCCGGTCAGGGGGTCGGGCTCGCGCAGGATGCGGCCCTTCTCGCGCACATCGAAGGCGATCGCGTTGGCGCGTCGCGTGGACGTCGTGTTGAGATTGACGTTGTAGGCCACCAGGAAATCGCGCGCACCGACGGCCGTCGCTCCCCAGCGGGGGTGGAACTCGGCCGGTCCGAAGTCGGGCCTCCAGTCGGGATCGCCGAGGCGCTCGGCGAGACCCTCGTACTCGCCCGCGCGCACAGTGGCGAGGTTGCGGCGCTCCTCGCGCGTGGCGGCGGCCTCGTAGCAGAAGACCGTAACCCCCAGCTCCTCGCCCAAACGACGCCCGAGCTCGCGGGCGTACTCGGCCGTCTCCTCCATCGTTACCCCCGAGACGGGCACGAGGGGGCAGACGTCGGTCGCGCCGAAGCGCGGGTGTTCCCCGTTGTGCCGGCTCATGTCGATCAGCTCGCAGGCCGCGGTGACGGCGCGTACGGCGGCTTCCAGCACCTGTTCAGGCGGGCCGACGAAGGTCACGACCGTGCGGTGGGTGGCCTGGCCGGGATCCACGTCCAACAGCCGTACGCCGTCCACGCTCTCGATCCTCTCGGTGATGCGTTCGATGACGGACAGGTCGCGCCCCTCGCTGAAGTTGGGGACGCACTCGATCAGACGGCTCATGGAGTTCGCTGGGTGGGTGGGGGAGCTCGGTACGGCTCGGCTCGAACGATAGCGAGCACGCCGGAGCGGCACAAACGGTCCGCGGAGGTCCCCGCCGCGCGCGGTTCAGCGCCCTCGGAGCTCGACCCGAGCGCACTCGCCCCCGCGCAGGGTCACCGTCATGGGGTCCTCGACCGAAGTCCCCGCCGCGAAGGGAAGCCGCAGGGCGAGGCGGTACAGCCCGGGTGCGAGGCCGTCGATGCGGTAGGGAGCGGAGCGGAAGTGCTGGCTCTTCCAGCCCTCCCGGGGGCTGGCTTCCGACGCGTACACCAAGGAGGCGCGGCCGTGCCAGGGAGAGCCGTCGTCGGCGTGGATTGCTAGCTCGAGGGCGGCAGTCTCGCCGAGGTCGATCACGTAGCGAGCGGTCTCGCGGCCGATTTCCAGCTCTCGCTCCGCGGTCATCGAGCGCGCCAGGTTGACCATGGCACCGGGCGCACCGAGGGAGCAGCGCCAGGTGCCGTGGGGCAGGCCGTCGACCAGGATGCGGTCGTCCTGGAACGGACCGAGGGCGAAGGCGATGCGTACGCCGCGCAGGGAGTGGAGGTGCAGGGTGGCGCCCGGCCCGTCGGGGCCGACGAAGGGCGGGCCGGGTCCGCGCCAGCCGAGGAGCGCCACCTCGAGCCGACCGAAGCCGGTGGCGGTCGGCTCGACGCGCGCTTGATACTCGGCGAGGCCTTCGGTCACCGCGCGCGCGCGCACCTCGAGGCTCAAGGGAGCATAGCCGGGGAGGTTCGCCTGGAACGTGATCGGCCCTAACTCGAGGGCGTCCTCGGCGCTCGTGTAGAGCAGGGTCCGCCGTCCGATGTCGGCGCCGCGCAGGTCGTCGGGAGCGATGCCCGCCAGTACCGCGCTGGCGGGTGTCCCCGTGAGTGGGAAGACCCCGGGGAGCTTGAGCCGCCCGTGGCCGGCGCGCTGGCCGAAGAGCCCGGCGTGCAATCGCAGGGGCGCGCCGCCGGACTCGGTGAGCGAGACCGTCAGTCCGAACAGGCGCATGACTCGGTAGACCGCCGTCGGGCGCTCGGTGTTGGTGACCCACTGACGCTGGTGCCCGACGAACCCCGCTCCGCCGATGGTGAGCGCGTAGTCCGCCGCCGGGCGCAGGCCGAGGATCACGAAGGAGCCGTCGCCGTCGGTCAGGGCGCAGTGGCCGCTGTCCGGGTCCTCGCGGATGCGCTCCGCGAGCGCTAGGGGGCACTCATCCCGTCCCGGCGTGGCGACGACCAGGATACCGGCGCCCGCGGGGGAGCCGTCGGGGAGCGTCACCCTGCCGTGGATCGCCCCCTCGCCGCCGTCGCCGTTCGCGGCGACGCTCGTGCGCCCGTTGCCGCGCTCGCTCGGCGCGGGCGTGTCGAGGGCCTCGACCGGCGCCGCGCCACCGGCGACGGGCGCGGAGAGCTCGCCGGCGGGCCTCGCCGGCGTCTCCCGCTCCCGCTTCGGTTCCAGGGAGGCGCCCTCGTTTCCGTCCCCATCTCCGCTCCCCAGCCACACCGCCAGGGAGAGGCAGGAGCCGAGGGCGACGATCAGGGCGAGGATGCGCGGTTCGGGCCGTCGAGAGGAGGGCATGCCAGCGGGCGCGGCTCTGAAGAGGACGCGCTCCGATAGCCTACACCGCCCGAGCCCGGCCCACCTTGACAGACCGCCGGAGGCCGTCGACGATGGAGGCCGATCCCCTCCCCGCACCTCGCAGCCGCGGGGGCCATCTTTCAGCGGAAACCCCACCCATGAAGCGCAGTGCATGCGCGGCGCTGACTGCGCTGCTGTTTCCCTTCAGTCTCTCGGCCCGGGCGGATGTCGTCGAGGTCCACCAACAGGGATTCGATTTCACTCCGCAGGAGGTTGCGATCAACGTAGGCGACACCGTGCGCTTCGTGTGGCACAGCGGCGATCACACCGTTACCGAGGGCACCGACGGCATGCTCGACGGCAATGAGGCCTTTCACTCCCTGCTGACGGCCACGGTTCCGGTCTTCGACGTCGTCTTCGACCAAGCCCTGCTGGCGAACTTTCCCATGCCGGGAAACCGCTATGACTACCAGTGCTTGCCGCACGTGTTCCTGGGCATGACGGGTGTCGTGACCGTTCTCGAGGGGCCGGGGACGTCCTTTTGCTCCTGCGACGGCTCGGGCAGCGCTCCGCCCTGCTCGAACGCCGGCCACGCCGGGCGCGGCTGCGCCAACTCCATCAATAGCCAGGGCGCGCGACTGATCTCCGAGGGGACCGACAGCGCGGCGGCGGACGACCTCGCCTTCCACGCCGACTCGCTCTTGTTCAGCCAACCCGCCCTTCTCTTCTCGGGGAACAACGCCATCAACGGCGGCAACGGCGTCGCGTTCGGTGACGGCCTGCGCTGCGCGGGTCAGGGCGTCCGACGGTTGGGAGTGTCCGTTCCCGACTCCCTCGGGCGCGCCCACTGGGGGCCCGGCCTGGCCGCGGCGGGCGGATGGGGGGCGGGAGACACGCGCTTCTTCCAGGGTTGGTATCGAGACCCGCAGTTCAGCCCCTGCGGCGCGGGCTTCAACCTGACCAACGGCGTCGCCGTCATCTTCGGCCCCTGATCGCGGCTCGAAGCGCGGGCGAAGGGCGCTAGAGTGTTCGCGGAGCGAGCGTGGCGCGCGGGCGCCGCGTTCGTGACCGCGATGAGCACGACCCATATCGAAGCCGCCCCGAGCCGCCCCGCTCGGCGCCACGGGAGGCTCCGGCGCGCCCTGTTGGCCCTGGTGCTCGGCCTGGCGGGGGGCCTGGCGGGCGCCGAGCTGGTCTTCCGCGAGATCCTCTTCGGCGGAGGCCTGTTGACCGAGCGCCTGGGGAAGCCGGTACGCCAGGCGGTTTTCTTCGCCGACCCCGACGCGGACGGCGACTACTGGAAGCTTCATCACCTCTTCACCGACAGCGCGAGGCGGGACGCCTTCGTTCGCAAGGACGAGCTGGTCGGCTGGCTCGACGACAGCGTCACCCCCGGGACCTACGAGCACGCCCAGGTCCGCTGGCTCGTGGATCGGCGTCCGGTCTTGATGTACGGCGACTCCTTCGCCGCCTGCGTCGTGCCCGACAGCTCCTGCTGGCAGGGCCTGCTCGAGAAGTCTCCCCTGCGCTCGAAGTTCATGATGCTGAACTACGGAACCAGCGCCTTCGGCCTCGACCAGGCGTATCTGTTGATGCGCGAATCCGTCGACCGTTGGCTGGAGCGGCGCCCCCTCGTCGTCATCGGTATCTTGGTGGACAACGACCTCGACCGCTGCTTGCTGGACTTTCGCGGCTGCTCCAAGCCGGTCGTGCGTCTGGTGGACGGACAGTTGGAGGTCGACCCTCCCGAGATCGGAGACGTCGACGCATGGCTGGAGGAGCACCCTCCCGAGATCACCAGCTACTTGCTGCGGTTTCTCTCGCTACGCGCGTCCTGGTGGCCGGCGGCCCTCAGGCATCCCGAGGGCGAGGACGCCTCGCTCGTCGAGCGCAAGGGGATGCTCTCGCGTGCGATCATCGAGGAGATCGCCAACGAGCTTCGAGCGCGCGAGCTCGAGTTCTTCTTCGTCCTCTTCCATGCGCCCGAATCGGCCGCCAGCGAGGGCCCGTGGACCTGGCGCGAGGAGCTGCTGATCGGAACCTGCGCGGAGCTGGAGATCCCCTACGTCTCCTCCAAACGCGCCCTGAGGCAAGACCACGAGCGGACCGGCGGGAGCTGGAAGGACTACTACATCCAGGAGGGCACGATGAAAGACCACCTCTCACCCAGAGGCAACCGGGCCGTGTTCCCGGCGATCCTGGGGGGCTTGCGAGGAGAGTTCGACGGATGAGCGAGATCATGAGCGAGCTCTTCGGCGTGACCCCGACCTTGATCGGCGTTTGTCACCTCGCGCCGCTCCCCGGTGCGCCGCGTTTCGGGGGAGAGATCGGGAGCGTGATCGAGGGAGCGGTGAGCGACGCGCGCGCCCTGGCCGAGGGCGGCGCCCGGGCGGTCATCGTCGAGAACTTCGGTGACGCGCCCTTCCACGGCGGAGCGGTGCCGGCGGAGACGGTCGCGGGCCTGACCCTGGCCGTCCACGCCGTCCGCGACGCCGTCGGCTCGCTTCCCGTGGGCGTCAACGTCCTGCGCAACGACGTGCGGGCGGCCCTGGGGATCTGCGCCGCCACCGGCGCGCGCTTCGTGCGCGTCAACGTCCACACGGGCGTGGCCGCGACTGATCAGGGGCTGATCGAGGGACGGGCGGACGAGACCTTGAGGGAACGGGCGCGGCTTTGCCCCTCCGTCGCGATCCTCGCCGACGTGCACGTCAAACACGCCACGCCGGTGGGCTCGGAGAGCATCGAGGACGCGGCGCGCGAGACCCTCGGGCGCGGCCTGGCCGACGCGGTGATCCTGACCGGGTCGGCGACGGGTAGCGCTCCCGCTCCCGGCGACGTTGCGTGCGTGCGGGAGGGGATCGGCGCGGGGCGCATCCTGATCGGGGCCGGCTTGACCGCCGAGGATGCCGGCCTGCTGCGCCACGCCGACGGCGCGATCGTGGGGACCTGGCTCAAGCGCGGCGGCCGCATCGACGGGCCGGTCGATCCCGCGCGCGTGCGGAAGCTGCGGGAGGGGATGGACGCCCTCGCCGCATCCGAGACCCGCGGCGGGGGAGACTTGCCCAACCCCGGCGGCTCGCGGTAGCCTCGCGCCGATGGGCCTTCAAGAGCACCGAGACGAGTCACCCGTCTGCATCGCCTTCGCGGTCTTGACCATCAGCGACAGCCGCGATCGCGGATCGGATCGCGGGGGCGACTACCTCGTCGAAGCGATCGAGGCGGCCGGCCACCGCGTCGTCGAGCGAAGCCTCTGCCCCGACGAAGGTGCGCTCATCGCCACTTCGGTGCGGGCGGCGGCGGAGCGGGCCGACATCGACCTCGTGCTGACCACCGGCGGTACGGGCATCGCGCCGCGGGACGTGACCTTCACCGCGCTCGGAGAGGTACTTGACAGCGAGCTCCCCGGCTTCGGCGAGCTGTTTCGCTGGCTCTCCTACGCCGAGATCGGCAGCGCCGCCATCCTCAGCCGCGCGCTGGGAGGTCTGGTGGGGGACACGGTCGTGCTCGCGATGCCCGGCTCGCCCAAGGCCCTACGCCTGGCGATGGAGAAGATCGTCCTGCCTGAGGCGGGACACCTCGTGTCCCAGAGCCGGCGGCGCTAGCCGGCTTCCCGCGCGAGGCTCTACTCCTCGGCGGGGGCGGGCGCGGCGGTCTCCGGCTCGGGGCCGGCCAGGCGCCAGGCCTCCGGCCCGGAGGAGGGGAACTCGAAGCCACGCTCGGTGCGGCGGAGGAGTCCGGTCACGTAGACGTAGTTCTGCCGGAACTCCTCGCCGAGACCCTCGAGGTCCAGGCTGGCGTGGCTCTCGCGGGCGTCCATGGGGATCCGCACGCGCAGGGCGCGCTTGCGATCGCTGGCGCGGAAGAGGACGGTCAGGCTGCCGTCGCTCTCGTCGAACAGCCGGTCGGGAGTGCCGAAGATGGTCACGAGCGGCTCCTCGAGGGCCGCCGAACGCTCCAAGGCGTCGGCGTCGTCCGCCGCCACGACGCGCTGCCCGCGGCGCCTACGGAAGTCCTCGATTGCGTCGGCGCGGGCCTGCCACCAGGGCAGGAGGCGACCGTAGGGGCGCCGAACTGCGGGCCGTCCGGCGACGGCGGGCGCGTTGGTCTCGGGATCCCAGACGCCGATCCGGGCTTCGCGCGCGCGCTCTTGCGCGGCGACGAAGGCCTCGTGGCAGATCCTGCTGTTGCCGTACTTGTTGAAGTAGGGGCTCTTGCCTTGTTCGACGAGGAGCAGGTTGAAGTCGGTGCCGTCGGGCAGGAGCACGTGGCACAAGAGGCGCCCGTAGATATCGCGCTCCTCCTCCCCGGAGGGGAAGGCCAAGCCGACCTTCATCACACCTTCCACGCTCGCTCGCTCGGCGAGGAACTCCCGCGCCCAGACGGCGCACTCTTCCCCGTACACCGTCTGCGGCTTGGTGGGCGAGCCGCGATAGGAGGGGTTGAACTTCTCCTCGGTGTCGACGGAGAGGAGCCGGAGCTTCTCCTTCACCTCGTTGCGCATCACGTGCAGCGTGTCGCCGTCGACGACCTTGACCACCTCGAACAGCTCGAGGGCGGCGGCGGGCGGTGAAGGGGCCGGGGCGTCCTGCCCGGCGAGGGCGGTGGCGAGGGAGAGGAGCAGGGGGGGAAACATCGGTGCGGGGATTGTAGAGGCTCGCTAGGATGCTCGCAGACAGCATGCAGTGTACGCACGAGAGCATGGGGCCACCATGAGCAGGGAACCGGAAGCTCCGCCGCCAGCCGCCTCCTCGGTGCCCGTGCTCGGGCCCGTGCACGGGCCCGAGCACGGCGAAGGCCCGCTCCTGAAGGGTGCGGCGATCGTGCCCGGTCTGGCCGTGGGTGTGATCTACCGCAAGGACGAGGACCTGCAGCGCGGCGCGGCGCAGCGCGTGCCCCTCGACGGCGTGGAGCGCGAGCTCAATCGCTTCCACAGCGCCCTGAGGGAGTCACGCACTCAGCTCGGCGACCTGAAGGCACATCTGGTGGGGAAGGTGTCCTCCGACCACGTGCGCATCCTCGACACGCATCTCGCCTATCTCAAGGACACGGTCTTCCAGTCCGACGTCGAGAATCTGATTCTCAACGAGCAGATGAGCCTCGAGGCGGCGATCGCGAAGGTCGTCTCGGACTTCGACCGCATCTTCCGGCTGGTGGAGAATCAGATGCTGCGGGAGCGGGCCGTGGACCTGCGGGACGTCGGGATCCGGGTCCTGCGCAACCTCGAGCAGACGGAGGAGGGGACGCCGCGGCCCGTCCCGCACCCGCGGGACTACGTCCTCGTGGCTCGCGAGCTGTCGATCGTCGACATGTTCAACCTCGACAACGATCAAGTGCTCGGGATCGCCACCGAAACGGGCGGCGTCACGAGCCACGCCGCGATCCTGGCCCGCTCGATGGGCATCCCCACCATCACCGGCGTCGAGGGCCTGCTCAACCGCGCCAGCGACGGAGAGCGGGTGCTGCTCGACGCGAGCGAGGGAGTTCTGCACCTGGCGCCGAGCGAGGCCCTGCTGGCTCAGTACCAGGATCCGCTCGCTCGAGCTGCCCAAGCGGGGACGGTCATCGGTGAGTGGGCGGGGGACGAGCTGCGGACCGCCGACGGCGCGTCGGTGCGCCTGAGCGCCAGCTGCGGGAACCTGCCGGAGGTGTCGAGCGCCCTCGCCCTGGGCGTCGAGGCCGTGGGGCTCTACCGGACCGAGCTGATGCACTTCGTTGGCAGCGAGCCGCCCTCGATGGACAGCTTGATCGCCCACTATCGCGCCGTGATCGAGGAAGCACGCGGCGGACCCGTGACCTTTCGCCTGTTGCACGCCGATTCGGGGCTCGGGCTCGGGTACCTCCACGAGCACCGCGAGGCCAATCCGGCCCTGGGGTTGGCGGGCGTGCGAGCCTTGCTCGCGCGGGAGGACGTGCTGCGCGCCCAGCTCGCGGCCTGTCTGCGGGTCGCCGGCGACGGCGGCAAGATCCGCATCGCCGTGCCCTTCGTGACCGACCGGGCCGAGCTGCGGCGTGTGAGCGATCTGCTGACCGAGGAGAGCGTTCGCCTGCGCCGGTCCGGTGCGCTGTTCGCCTCCCAGATCGAGCTCGGCGCGGTGATCGAGGTCCCGATCGCCGCTCTCGCGGCCCGCGAGCTGGCGGCTGCCGGTGACTTCCTGATGGTCAGCTTCGACGCACTCTCGCAGTTCGTGATGGCGGCGGACCGACACGGGCACGAACTCGACCACTACTTCGAGGTCGCCCACCCGGCCATGCTACGCCTCTTGCGGCAGGTCGTGCGCGCGTGCGCCCGCGAGAGTCGTCCGCTCTCGGTGTTCGGTGTGGGGGCCGTCTCGCCGTTCCACCTGCCGCTCCTCGTCGGCCTGGGTTTGCGGGAATTCTGCGTCGCTCCCGGCGGCCTCTCCGACGTCTCCGAGCGCCTGCGTGCCCTTGACGCCGACAGTGCGCGCGACCTGGCGCGGCGCGCGATGGAAGCCGCCGGTCAGGCCGAGGTGCTCGCGCTCTTGCGGCCCTGAGGGGAGCGTTTCAGACGCGCTCGACGCGCGGTGGGGTTCGCACGGGTTCGAGGACGCGCCGCTCGACCGTGTCGCCTTCCAGCCCGCCGGCCAGGGCCGCCGCCACCGCCAGCCCTCGTGTGCGGTTGCTGATCGCGATCAGGGCCGAGCCGCTGCCGCTGACGGTGGCGGCGAAGGCACCCGCGCGGCGGGCCGCATCCAGGGCGCCGGCCGCGCCGGGGATGAGTGGCAGGCGATAGGGCACGTGGAGTCGGTCCTCCACGCCCAGGCGGCACAACTCGGGCTCCGCGCGGCGCAGGCCCTCGAGCAGGCAGACCAGACGTCGGGGGTTCTCGACGGCATCGGCGAACGGGAGCTCCGCCGGCAGTACCTTGCGCGCGTGCTCGGTCGAGACGCGCATGGCGGGCCAGGCGACGGGGAAAACCAGGTCGGGGTGCACGTGCGCCCGCACGACTTCGAGCCCGTCGGCGTGGGGCACTGCCAGGGTGCACCCGCCGAGGAGGGAGGCGGTCGCGTTGTCGGGGTGGCCCTCGAGCGCGAGGCCCCAGCGGAGAAGCTCCCCCTCTGACGGCGCTCGCGGTGCGAGCGCCGCCGCAAGCAGCAGTCCCGCAGCAGTAGCGGCGCCGGTGCTGCCGAGGCCGCGTGCGGTGGGGATCTGCGAACGCACGCGGAAGCTACAGGCGGGCGCGCGGAGGCCGAGCTCCCCGAAGACATGGTCGAAGGCCTCCGGCAGGCGGTTGTTCTCGCGCTCCCAGTCGGCCGCGAATCCGCCGAGCTCCTCGAACGCGTGGGTGGAACTCCCGGAGCGCACGCGGAGCTCGACTTCCAGCTCGAGAGAGAGGGAGAGGCCCAAGAGGTCGAAACCAGGACCGAGATTGGAGGTCGAACAGGGGACGCGCACTCGCAGACGCGGTGCGGCGCAGAGAGGGTCGTCGAGCATCGCTCGCCCATCATCACGCCCCGCGGCGGTCGAGTCGAGAGCAGCAATCCTCAGTTGCGAACTTGCAAAGAAACACACTAGGTTGGGCTTGGATCGCCTCGAAACACCATATAGGGTGGGCCCGCAGACGGGGTTGGATGGTTGATCCGCCGTATCGGCCGGCCCCGGGTGATTACCAGACGAGCACGAGCGAGCCCGTGGCGCGGTCAACGAGCAGAGGGGGGACAGAATGGAGCAGAGGGGAAGCGCTTCGAAGGCAACCGCACCGAACCAAGGCGTCAGCGCCGAGGAGAAGGATCGGCTGACCTCTCGCCTGGCCGGGATCCAAGGCGTGCGCACCTTGCCCTCGGTGGGGACCTGGATCATGCTGGAGGTCACCGAACCGACCACGCTCGCGCGCAAGGTCAACCGCCGCCTCGGCCCGGGCTCGATGAAGGTCAATCGAGACGTCGCCGGGATGGTGCGCATCTTCGTCTCCGACCCGCGCCACAACGAGGAGCTGTTTCGCGCCATTCGGGAGTTCGTCGCCTAGCTGCCCGTCGAGAAGAGGGCCTACTGGGGGGCTCCAGACCGCACGCGTGAGGCGCCCCACCGCTGCCCATCCAACGATGCCCTCACTCCCCGTTCCCTTCCTGCTCGTCCTGTCCTCCTGGCCCGGGCACGCGTCCGTCCAGGACCCGCCGCCGGCAACCGGCTCCGAGATCGCGGGTGGGGACATCGAGGCGCACGTGCGTTTTCTCGCCTCGGACGAGCTACGCGGCCGCGACACCGGATCGAAGGAGCTGAACCGCGCCGCGCGCTACCTCGCGGAGTGTCTGCGCAGCGGGGGAGTCGAACCCGCCGGGGACGGCGACGGCTTCCTGCAAGCCGTGCCCCTCGTGCGCGAGGTGCGCGAGACGCCGCCGGCGATGACTCTGGTGGATCCGGACGGCGTCGAGGAAGTCGTCGAATACGGTGCCGACTTCACTCTGCTCGGCGGAGGTGTCGGCGCGACCGAGAGCCTGCATGTCGTCGTCGTGCGCACCGAGGCCGATGTGCCCGCCGAACCCGACCCGCAGGCGGCCCTCTACGTCGCGAGCCGCTACGCGCGCGGGCTGGATCTGCTCGAGGCCGCGGGCTGTGAGTCGGGTGTCGGCTTCGGGGCGCTCGTCTTTCCCGGCTCGTCCCGCCCGGGTCGCAGCCGCTTTCGCCCCGGCGTCGGCCGCCTGCGCCTCGCGCCCCCGTCCGAGGGGAGCGCGCCTCCGCGGGTGCGTGTGAACGGGGATCTGCGAGCCCGCTTCGAGTCCGGCCGCATCGCGAGCCTGACACTGCACCCCAACGTGCGCCTCGATCCAGTCGAGACCTACAACGTCATCGGGCGAGTCGCCGGCAAGGGGCCCGACGTGATCGTCTTCTCGGCTCACTACGATCACATCGGTTCGGGGGAGGCTCCTCCCGAGGGCGTGGAGCGCGATGTGATCCGCAATGGCGCCGACGACGATGCCTCGGGGACCGCCTGCGTGGTGGAGCTCGCGCGCGCCTTCGCCCGCGGCCCGCGGCCGGCCCACACCCTGCTGTTCCTGCTCGCCACCGGCGAGGAGAAGGGCCTGCTCGGCACGCATCACTACCTCGATCATCCGCCCGTCCCCCTCGAGCGGACCCTCTGCAATCTGAACTTCGAGATGATCGGCCGGCCCGATCCGGAGGCCGGCGGGGCCGGACGCATGTGGCTGACCGGGCACGAGCGCACGAACCTCTACGAGGCCTTCACGGCCGCCGGGATCCCCATCGGACCCGATGCGCGCCCCGAGCAGAATTTCTTCCAACGCTCGGACAACTTCGCCTTCGCCCTGCGCGGGATCGTGGCGCAGACCCTCTCGACCTACAACCTGCACGCCGACTATCACCAGGTGACCGACGAAGCCGACCTGCTGGACTACGCCCACATGGAGGCTTGCGTGCGCGCCGCCTACGGCGCATCCCGGCTCCTCGCGGACGGCAAGGTCGCCCCGGAGTGGAACGAGGGGATGAACCCCGCCCGGCGCTGACGCACCGCGCGCTCCGCTTCCCCTCGCCGGTGCCTGGGATTGCGCGTACCATGCCTGATCACCCGACGGAGACCGAGAAGGAGACCCAGTGAACAAGGACAGCACGGCGATCACCGAGCCTGCCGGCAAGGCGACCTCGAAGGGGGAGCGCAAGGCCGCCAAGCGTGCAGCCCTCCAGGCCCGCAATGCCAACACGCGCAAGAAGCGCAAGGGTGCGCAGGGGAAGAGCCCCCCGCCACCGCCGCGCTTCACCGCCGCGACCGCGGACAAGTACGAGCTCTATCAGCTCGCCGTGCAATCGGCGGACCTCGATGTGAAGTTCCTCGACAACACCTACCGGACGCTTCGCGGGCGCTCCCCGCGCCACCTGCGCGAGGACTTTTGCGGAACGAGCCTGCTCTGCTGCGAGTGGGTGAAGCTCGACGCCCAGTACACCGCCGAGGGCTACGACCTCGACCCCGAGCCGATCGACTGGGGGCGCGAGCACAACCACTCCAAGATCGGCGACGCCGCCGAGCGCATCGAGCTCTTCCTCGCCGACGCGCGCGAGGCGGGCGAGCATCTCGCGGACGTGCGCATCGCCCAGAACTTCTCCTACTGGATCTTCCAGCAGCGCGCGGAGCTGCTCGATTACTTCCGCGGCGCCCGCGCGGGCTTGGCCGACGAGGGGATCTTCGTCATCGACCTCTACGGCGGCACCGAGGCCAACGCGGAGATGACCGAGGAGCGCAAGATCGAGGAGGGCTTCACCTACATCTGGGACCAGGACTGCTACTACCCCGGGAGCGGTGAATTCCGCTGCTTCATCCACTTCCACTTCTCCGACGGGAGCAAGATGAAGCGCGCCTTTGCGTACGAGTGGCGCTTTTGGAACTTGCCCGAGCTGAAGGACCTCTTGCGCGAGGCCGGCTACAGCCGGGTCACGCCCTACTTCGAGGGTGAGGACCCCGACCATCCCGAGGAGGGCAATGGCGAGTTCGAGCCCGACGAGCGCGGCGAGAACTGTGAGTCCTGGATCGGATACCTGGTCGCCGAGAAGTAGGCCGGGCTACTCGCGCCCGAATCCTTCGCGAGCAGCGGTGATCGTCCCTCCCTCGACGGTCAGGTCCGCGGGTGTCGTGAGCAGCCACTCGGTGGTCGAGGGGAAGGTGACCTCGAACACGTGGCCGCCGGAAGGCTTGAGGAGGCACTCGTCGTTCTCCGGCGTGTCGTGCTCCTCCACCAGGCGGACGAGCACGAAGGCGGTCGAACCGTCGTCGCTCGCGGCAAGCTCCGCGAGGTGCGCGGAGCAGTGGCTGCAGGTCTGGCGGTAGAACAGCCAAGTTGCGTCTGGCGGCAGGCTCTCCAGCTCGGGGATCGCCTGGCGCAGGACCTCGATGTCGTAGAGGAACTCGCCCTCCCAGTGCGTCAGGTCGAGGTCGATGAAGCGCTTGGTCTCTAGCTCCTGACCCTGCTCCAGGCCGGCGGAGGGGATCAGGAGGAAGGGCGCTACCCAAACCAGCCCGCCCAGACCCACCAGGAGCCAGGCCGGGCCCGCGGACCGCAGCGAGCTCCGCCACGGTCGGCCGGCGACGACCGCCACCACGAGCACCGTGTCGATGATCATCATCCAGCCCGGTGCGAGGTGGACGTTCGAGCCGAAGCAGCCGCAGGAGGCCTCCTCGGAGAAGAGCGCCTCCAGGATCGAGACGCCCTCGGACTCGACCAGCATGCGCACGAGCAACCACAGGACGAGATCGAACACGCCGAAGAGCGCCACGAGGATCACCCAGCCCACCCGCGGGCGCAGCCACGCGAGCAGGACGATCGAGAGCTCGATGGCGATCGCCAGGCGGAACGTCAGGTCGCGGCCGAGGAAGAACTCCCCTACGACCGGCGGTAGGTCGTTGGGCGTCCCGGCGAAGAGCTTGAAGAGCGCGCCGGCGGCGACCCACAGGGAGGCGACGCGCAGGACGAGGAAGGTCGAACGCGAGGGCTTGTGGTCTTTGGATTCCATGCTCTCGGGGGGGCTGGGAGCGGTCGCACGGGCGCGGTGCGTGGGCCGCATCGCACCCGTGACCCTACGCAGGCTAGTGGAATCGGTTGGCGGCTCAACCGCTTTCGGCCCTCCCTCCCGTCTCGCGCCGGCGCGCGGCGGGGATGCCAGCGCCCGACCTGCCCGGTCGAGGTGCGCTCTTCGGGAGGGTAGACTCGCGGGCAATGGAGTTCCGAACCCGCTCGCTCGCCCCCGCGGCGTTGCTCCTGCTCGCGGCCTGCGACGGGGGCGGCGGCGGCCGCGGGAGCACGGCCGACCTCGGGCGCGCCTTCGCCTGGAGCGGATCGGTCGAGGTCCTCCTGCCTTGGGGCCCCGCCGCGGCTCGGGCACGGGACGCCGCCCTGCTCCTCGAGGCGCGCAGCGGCCTCGAGGTGACCGTGCTCACGCCGCCCGAGAGCGGCCGGACCGATCGCCCGCGAGTCGTGGGAGGCCTGCTCGGCGATCCCTCCGTGACCGCACTCCTCGCCCACCTCGGCGCGCGCCCGCTCGCGGGAGGCGGCCTGGTCTTCTTGGACCTCGAGCTCGGCCTCGGGGGCGACGCTCTGGCCGCTTGCTTCGAGGACCCCGAGCGTCCCGGACTGCCCCTGACCGTACTCGCCGCGGGCTCACCCGAGGCGCTCGCACGACTCGTCGGCGACCTGCGCCCCACGGCGCGTCCCGCCGCCCGCGTCTGGAGCCGCGGCCAGCCGTGCCTCGAGCTGGAGCTCGAGCGCGACGGCACCCCACGCTCCCAGACCCTGCGTGACATCGACCGCGAACGCGCCCGCGCCCTGCGCCGCGTGCGCCAGGTGACCTCCGACGCGGAGACGATCCTGAGCGCGACCACCGACGTGGGCCGCGAGCGCGCGATGGAGTACGCGGCCACCGTGGCCGCCGTCCGCGCTCGCGTCCACGCCTGGACCGGCGCCGGCCCCGCCGTGCGCCCATTTGCTGCCACCCTCGTCGGCGGCGTCCGCTTGCAACGCGATCTCGCCGGTGCCGTCGGCTTGTCCGTTCCCGACGGTCTGATCCAGCGCGAGCTCGTGCTCCTCGCGCCCGGCCTGCCCGACGACGGCGGTCGCTCTGCGGCGCGCGCCGCCTTGCGCGCACGCCTCGGCGAACCTGTCCGTACCTGGACCCTCGAGGGTGCGGCGATCGACGCCGCCGGCTCCTGGTGGGGCGCGCCCATCGAGCACAGCGCGCGGGCCGTCGCGTCCCTCTCCGTGGAGGAAATCGCCGCACCCGCGTCGGTCGATCGCCACTCCCAGCACCTCCTCGGCCCCGCCCGCGGCCTGCTCTTCCGCTGCCTGCGCACGGCGCCGAACGCGCCGGGGATCGCGGAGCTGTGGGGCGCCGAGGCTCCGGCCCTCGATGACGACGCCTGGCGAGCTTGGCTCGCGTCCCTGGAGGACGGCCCGCCCCCCGTGCGCCGCCCCGGCCCCGCGCCTCGCCGCCGCTACGCCGCGGGCGTGGCCTTCGACTCCGACGGGCGCCCCGGAGGGGGGCTCTGCCCGCCGGGCTACGCGGCCGGTCTGGAGTCCGCCGAGGAGCTCGGCGCGGACGCCGTCTCCTTCGCGAGCTTCTACCACCAGCGAGCCGCCCCTCCGTCTTTCGCCGGCGGGCGCGACCCCGACGGCCTGCAGAGCGCCGAGGGCGACGCGGCCCTGGCCCTGGCCGTCGCCCGCGCCCGGGCCGCGGGGGCGCGCAGCGTCCTGCTCCAGCCGCACGTGTTGCTCTCCGAGAGCGCCGGGTACTCGGCTTGGCGTAAGCGCACCTCCACCGATGACTGGGAGGAGTTCTTCGTCCACCTCGAGCGCGCCCTGGTGCACTACGCCCTGCTCGCCGAACGCATCGGCTGCGATGTTCTGTGCGTCGGCACCGAGCTCTGGCCTGCTCATGGAGACGGCGGAGGCGCGGAGCTGTGGGCCGTCAAGGCCGCCGGCTGGCGTGCGGCGATTCGCTCGGTGCGCGAGCACTTCCACGGTGCGGTGACCTACGCCGCGCGTTGGCCCGCCGAGGCGCGGCGCGTGCCTTTCTGGGACGCGCTCGACCTCGTCGGCGTGACCCTCTACCCCAGCCTCGACCTGGCGCGCGATTCCAGCCGGCCCGGTCGCATTCGCAATCGCTTGAAGCGCTCCCTCTCCGAGCTGGGGGACTTCGCCCTCGAGCAGGGCAGCGCGGCGCTGGTCGTCGAGGCCGGCTTTCGCGCGACCGCCGACGCGGCCGTCGAGCCAGAGCTGGGAACCGGCGAGCTCGACCTCGCGGAACAGGCGCTCTTGTGGGAGGCCTTGGCGCGCGCCGTCGCCGCCGCCCGCGCCTCCCGCGCACCGCTGGCCGGCGTCTTCGTCTGGTGCTGGCAAAGCGAACTGCACGCCGGCGGGCGCTTCGACCGCGGCTTCACTCCCTGCGGCAAGCCGGCGCAGGCGCTCCTGCGGCCGCTCTTCAAGACGCCTTGAGCGGCCGGGACACCCTTGGTCGCATGGCGCGCGTGCGGCGGAACCGGGAGGACGGGGCGTGAGCGCCCCGGACCCGGCCGCCGAACCGCTGACCGTCCTGACCGGGGTCGGTCCGGTGCGCGCGGAGCGCCTCGCGCGCCTCGGCCTGGAGTCCGTGCGCGACTTGCTGCTCTTGCTGCCGCGCAGTCTGGAAGTGCCGGCCGATGAGGTGAGCGTCGGCGAGGCTCGCGGCCGAGTAGATGCGCCGGTCACGGTCAGCGGCGTCGTCACGCGCCCGCGCTTCTCGCGCTTCGGGCGTCGCTCGACCTTGCGCTTCTCCCTCGAGGCCGATGGCGCGGCTCTCGACGTGCTCTACTTCAACCAGCCCTGGCAGCGGGAGCGGTTCGCCGCCGGGGACGAGGTCGTCCTCTCCGGACAGATCAGCGCGGGCCGCCGCGGGCCGGCCCTGGTCTCGCCCCGTCTGGTCGCTCCCGACGAGGAGAGTGAGCTTGCGGGCCGTCCCGTTTACCCCGGCGGCGAAGGGGTCGGTCCCGACCTCCTGACGCGCCTCTGCCGCCAGGCGAGCGAGCGCTCGGCCGACCGGCTCGAGGAGACTCTCCCGGCCGAGGCCCTCGCGCGCCTCGGCCTGCCGGCCCTGCCCGAGGCGGTTCGCGCCCTGCACGCCCCGCCGACCCTCGCCGCCTACGAGGCCGGCCGCCGCCGGGTCGTGCTCGAGGCGCTGCTGCCGATCCAGGCGCGCGTGCTCGAGCGGGCCACCGGCGGGGTGGGGGGCGAGGCCGCCCGGATCGCCGTCGACGACGCGCTGCACGCCGAGCTTCGCGCGCGTTTTCCCTTCACCCTCACCGTCGGGCAGGAGCGCATCACCGCCGAGCTGCGCGGCGATCTCGCCCGCTCGACGCCCATGCGCCGCCTTCTGCAGGGCGAGGTTGCCAGCGGCAAGACGGCGCTGGGCGCATACGCCTGCATGGCCGCCGCCGCCGCCGGCGCCCAGGCCGCCTTCCTCGCGCCGACCGAGCTGCTCGCCGAGCAGCACTTCGCAGGTTTGCGGGCACTCCTCGCCCGCGCCGGCGTACGCAGCGACCTGTTGTGCGGCTCCCTGCCCGCCCACGGGCGCCGCGACCTGCTCGGGCGCCTCGCCACGGGCGCCGTGGACGTGCTCTTCGGGACCCACGCCCTGTTCAGCGCCGATGTGCGCTACGCGCGCCTGGCCCTGGCGGTGATCGACGAGCAGCACCGCTTCGGCGTCGCCCAGCGCGCGCGCCTGATGGACAAGGGGCGCGACGTCCACGTGCTCTTGATGACCGCCACACCGATCCCGCGCACCCTGGCCCTGACCCTCTACGGCGACCTCGCCATCAGCACCCTGCGCGAGCTCCCCGGCGGGCGCGCGCGCGTGCGGACTCGCCGCCTGCAGCCGGACGACCGGCGCAGGGTCGAGCGCCTGCTTCTCGAGCGCCTCGAGGCCGGCGAGCGCGTGTTCTGGGTCACCCCGCGCATTGGCGACGGCGACACACCCGGTGCCGAGCGCGCCTTCGAACGTCTGAAGCGCTCCTCTGTCGGCCGCTTCGGCGTCGAGCTCGTCCACGGCCGGTTGAGCGCAGGGGAGCGCGCCGAGCGCCTGGAGCGCTTTCGCGGTGGAGTGTCGGGTGTCCTGGTCGCCACGACCGTGATCGAGGTGGGCGTGGACGTGCCCGAGGCGAGCGTGATGGTCGTCGAGGAGGCCGATCGCCTAGGTTTGGCCCAGCTCCATCAGCTGCGGGGCCGCGTGGGGCGCGGCGGAGGGCGGGCGTGGTGCCTCCTGCGGGGCGCGGACGCCGCCCGCGAACGGCTGGAGCTGCTCGAGAGTTGCCACGACGGCTTCGCCCTGGCCGAGGAGGACCTGCGCCGGCGTGGCATGGGCGAGCTCGGGGGCCTGCGCCAGTCCGGCGCCCTGATGGAGGGCCTGGGCGCCGACCTCGATCTGCTCACCGCTGCCCGCGACCTGCTCGCCGGGGACCCCGCCTTGCGCGCCGCCCACGCGTGCCCAAGGAGCGAGGCCCTCGCCACCCACGCACCCTGACGCACGCGTGAATACCGACCGCCCTCCGCCGAAATCGTTGCCATGGACCACCTCCTGACCTCCGAGAATCTGATCGCCCTGTGCACCCTGACCCTGCTGGAGGTCGTCCTGGGGATCGACAACGTCGTCTTCCTCACGATTCTCGCCGGCCGGCTGCCAAAGGAGCGCCAGGCCTCCGCGCGCCGCATCGGCCTGGCGCTGGCGATGCTGATGCGCATCGGCCTGCTGTTGGCCTTGAGCTGGGTGATGAAGCTCACGATGCCGCTCTTCGCCGTCTTGGGGCACCAGCTTTGCGGGCGCGACTTGATCTTGTTGGGCGGCGGCCTGTTCCTGATCGGCAAGGCAACCTTCGAGATTCACCACAAGCTCGAGGGCGAGGACTCCCAAGCGGCACAGGGCGCGGCCGCCACCTTCGGAGCGGTCCTGCTCCAGGTCATCGTTCTCGACGTGGTCTTCTCCCTCGACTCGGTGATCACCGCCGTCGGCATGGCCGAGGAGCTGTGGGTCATGATCACGGCTGTCGTTGTTGCCGTGGTCGTGATGATGATCTTCGCCGGTGCGATCGGCGAGTTCATCGAGCGCCACCCGACGATGAAGATGCTGGCCCTCTCGTTCCTGATCTTGATCGGCGTCATGCTCTTCGCCGAGGGCCTCGGCAAGCACATCGAGAAGGGCTACATCTACTTCGCGATGTCCTTCTCGCTCGCGGTCGAGCTCTTGAACCTGCGCCTACACCGCGCGCGCGTGGCGGGCTCCGCCTGATCCCCGGCCGCCTGCGCCGTCCCGACTGCGACCTCCTTGCAGCGACGAAGAGGTCGTCGTCTCGCTACGGCACTTCTCTACTAGGGCACCGGCTCGAGACTGATGCGCGACGCGCAGGCTGCCTCGACCGCCTCTTCGCTCCAGGGTAGGAGGGCCGTTTCGCCGGCGAGGAACAACGGGAGCATGTCGTCATAGTGCACGTCGCCCGCGTGGCCGCTCTGGCCGAGGGGCAACACCACCCGCGAGCGGTCGGGGTCGGCGAGGTCGAAGACCGCACGCACCGAAGCGCCCCAAGCGGCGGGCAGGTCGTCGCCCACCCAGTCCCCGCCGAAGGCGTAGACGGTCGTCCCAGAGCCGCCGACGGGGTAGGGACCGCGGTCGAACCAGCTTCCGACGAGCGGGACGCCGCCCAGGGGGTGGGCGAGGGTGAGCTGGTGCAGCTCGCCGTAGCGCCAAGCGTCGAAGTCCGCGCCCCAGCGGGCGACCCCCTGGCGCCAGGCGGAGGCCAGGGCGGCGGAGAGCGTCTGGCTGCGGTCCTCGTGCGCCGCGGTCCGCCGGTCGTCGAACCAGTCGGCCGCGCACTCGCCGCCGAGCACCGACAGCAGGAACGCCCGCCGGTTGAGGGCCGGCAGTCGCGGGAGGTAGCACGGGCCGAGCTCGTCGCCCATGATCGCCTCGAGCAGGGCGCGCTCGGCCAGAGCGAAGAGCGCCGGCTCCGCGCTCTCGGCCAGGAACGCTCCGTCCCAGGCGGCGAGTTTCTCGTAGCAGCGCAGGGCGTCACCCTCGTAGGAGCCCTCGAGCGTCGCGAGCACGGCCGCGGGATAGAGCGAGCGCCGGTCGAGCTGCAGGTCCGCCACCCGCTCGGCGGTCCAGCCGTCCTCGCCCGCGATGCGCTCGCGAATGCGGTCGCCGCGCTGGGGCGTGTCGAAGTAATCGCTGTAGGGCGCGTCGTAGCCGGGCGGGCGCACGTCTTCGTTGGCGGTCACCAGGAAATCGGCGGCCGGTCGCAGGACGATCGGGTTCGTGTCGTGGGGCAGCAGCCCCGCCCAGCCGACGTCTGTGTCGGCGCCCGACGCCGGGAAGCGCCCGCTCATCCCGCGCCGGTCGGGCCGGCGTCCGACGACCGTGAAGAGCAGGCCGCCAGCGCGGTCGGCGGCGACGATGTTCATCGGCAGGAAGGGGTGCAGCTCCATCGCGGCGAGGACCTCGTCCACGTCGCGGGCGCGAGCTAGGTGCTGGAAAGCGCGCACGGGATCGGCGGGCTGGTGGGCCGACCAGGCCACCGAGCGCGGCGGGAGACCGCGGGAGGGATCGGCGTCGAAGAGTGGACCGCGGTCGGTGCGGGCGAGCTCCAACTGGACGGCGTCGGCGCCGCGCACCATCACCGTTTCGACCTCGCGCTCGAGCTCGACCCAATCATCCCCGCGTCGAACGCGCTCGCCGGCGTCGTCGAGCTCTTCGAGGAACAGATCGACGTCGTCGAGGCGGGCGTTGGTGAAGGACCAGGCGACGTGTCCGTTGTGGCCGATCAGGACTCCCGGGGCGCCCGGCAGGGAGAGACCCGCGACGGAGACTTCCGGCGATTCGAGGTGCACCGCGTACCAGGTCGCGGGCGCGCTCAGTGCGAGGTGAGGGTCGTTGGCGAGAAGGGGCGCGCCCGTGGCTGTCCGGCTCGCGCCGATCGCCCAGTTGTTGCTGCCGCCGCCGCCCTCGGGGGCGGGCGCATCGGGTGCCGGTGCGGCGGCGCTCCCTGCGGGAGGGCAGGCCGCTCGCGCGAGGAGCTCGAGCTCCTCGGCGATCACGAGCGGCGGCCCCGCGACGAGGTCGTCGAGGGCCGTCGCACCGAGGGCGCCCAGCCAGCGGAAGCGGTCCTCCTCGGGGACGCCGATCGTGAAGGACAGGGCGCGCGCGAGGAGCACGGGGATGCACAGGGAATCGACCCGCGTCCAGGGCTCCGGTTCAAAGCGCAGGAGTCGGAAGAGGGGCGGTAGGTCGCCTTCGCGCGCTGCGATCCAGGCGTTGACGCCCTCGGCGTAGGCGTCCGCGACCGCGCGCGAGGCCGGGTCGAGGGCCGCTTCGTGTGCGACCGCCGTGCGCCGCAGGCGGAAGCGCCGCGCGTCGAGATCCTTGCTCAAGGCGGCCTCGCCGACGACCTCCGCCAGGCGGCCGGAGGCCCAGCGGCGCATCAACTCCATCTGCTCCAGACGATCATTGGCGTGCAGCCAACCGAGGGCGCGTATGACGTCGAGCTCGGAGTCGGCGCGCACGTGCGGGACGCCGTGGCCGTCGAAGCGCACGCTGACCGCTGAGTCGAGGCCCGCGAGCCGCTCGGTGCCCGAGCGCCGGGGCAGGCCGCCGGCGGCGACCCCGCTCCACCACCAGCCGACTCCGGCGCAGAGGACCAGGGCGGCGAGGAGCAGGAGGATCGGAATGCGTAGGCGCATGGAGAGCAGTGGCCGGGCGGGGGGGCGAATGGTCGGCGGAACACCGCAGTATAGGGACTGCGGTCGGCGGAGGCACCGTCACGGAAGGGGCCGGGGCCGGCGCACGACCGCCGGCGCTTCCCACGCGGGCAAGCCCGCGGCCGATTCGGTATCCTGGCGCCGAGTGCGGGGGTAGGCAGAACCTTCGCCGGCTCCACCGCTTCACCATGCGCCATTCAGAACTTCCGACCCGGCTGCCGCTTCTCGGCCGCCCCGTCCGCGGCCTCGCCCTCGCCTGCGCCCTCGTCATGGGCGGGGGGGCCGCGCGCGCGCAGATCGATCTTCCCGAGCGCCCACAGAGGCCTCCGGCCGAGAGGAGCGGGCGCGCCAAGAGCGAGGAGAGCCGCGGCCGCGGCATCGTCCCGCACCTGGTCTGCACGATCTGCAGCGAGCGCAACTACACCTCTCCGCGCGACCGGCCTGGAGTTGCCGACGAGACCTACACGGCCTGGTGCACGCTCTGTGCGCGGGACACGACCCACCGCTCCTCGACGGCCTCGGCCGGGCGCGGCAGACTGGCCCTGCCCGGTGGCGCTAGGCGCTCGCGCCCCGCTGCCCGCGCTCGGGCGGCGGATGACGCGCCGAGCGAGCCCGCCGTAGTCCCGCGTCCTTCTCCGGCGGCCTTCCTCTTCGCGGAGGTGGCGGCGGTCTCCGATTTGAGTGGAACCCTCGCCACGCAGGCCGTCGAGAATCTGCTCGCCCTGGGAACGGAGGGCCTCGACGCCGCTCGCGCGGCCCTGGGAGGCGACGCCGCGGGCATGGTCGTGACCGCGGCCCGCGTGCTCCTGCGCGGCGGCGAGGCCGCCGACGGCGAGCGCGTCGCCGAGCGATTGCACCGGCGCCTGCCCGCCGGGGCGGGCCCCCGAATCCTGGCCGAGCTGATCGAATCGGATCCCGTGCACGCCCCGCCGGCGCTGCTGGTGGGTCTGCTCGACCACCCCCAACAGCCGATGCGCAACGCGGCGTTGCGGCGCCTGCGGAACGCTCCCGCTGGCACGGATTCGGCCGAGTTCCTGGCCCTGCTCTCCGCGCCCCTGGGCTCGAAGCGCGCCGAGACTCGCCTGCGCGCCGTCGAGCTCCTGTGCACCACCGAGGATCCGGGCGTGCTGGACCTCCTGTTCGCCCACCTCGACGATCCGGCGGCGCGGGTGGCCTCGCGCGTCGCCGCGGCCATTGCCGACAGCGAAGACCCGCGGGTCGAGCTCGAGCTCGAGGGGCGCGCCTTCCAGAGCCGCTGGATCCTGCGCGAGAACGCCTTCGCCCTGCTCGCGATCATCGATCGCGAGGAGCGCACCCTGCGAGCGTTGCTCGGCGAGCGGCACACGGAACTCCTGCTGGCGGGGATGGAGTCCTCCGATCCCCTGATCTACGGCACCTGCGCCGCGGCCTTGGCCGGAATCGGCTACCGCAGCGCACGGCCGGAAGCCAGCACTTGGCTCGACCGGGAGGTCACCGGGCGCCTGGTGGCAGCCGTCGCCGGACACGAGTTTCACAGCGACTTCAGCGCCCTGCAGCCGCGGGCGTTGCGGCGCCTGCGCACCCTCACCGGGGAGTCTTTCGGGACCGACGGCCCCGCCTGGGCCAACTGGTGGATCGAGCATCGCGAGGGCTTCTACGCCCGGCGCGTGAGCATGAGCCTGGCTGCAGAGCGGGCGCGCCGGGTGGTGCTGCGCTACCGGGCCACCGGCCCCTCCGCCGGGCTGTTCACCCTCAGCGGACCCGACGTGGCGGCCTCCGGCGCGGACGGCGGACCGGGAGAATGGCGCTGGCTCACCGAGCGTGAGTGCCGTGACGTCGCCGCCCTGCTCGAGCGCGAGGGAACCCTGGGCCCCGACCGACTGCCCGGCCTGCGCGGTCTGCGCACGACCGGCTTCAGGACCGTCGAGGTGCTCGTGGACGGGCGCGGCAAGACCTTCACCTTCGGGCCCGGAGAATCGGAGCCCTGGTTCGAGCGCGTCTGCGCGGCCTTGATGGACCTGCGCGACCGCAACCGCTGGCAGGCCTACGCCGACCTCGCCGCCCACGCCGACGCGCGCGCCTTCTGGGAGGCCGAGTCGCCGTGGTGGAGCGAGGAGCACGAACCGCTCGAGCGCGCTCTGCGCCTCAAGGGACTCGTGGTCGGCCGAGTCAGCGAGAACCGGCCCTCCTCGCGCACGCCGCTCTACGAAGAGCTCGCGCGCCTGTTCGAGACCGACGGCGTCGCCTCTCCGGCGGACTTCCCGCTCTTCCTCGAGTTCCTGCGAGACGAGGGCTTCTTCGCCGGGCGCGCGCGTTTGCTCGTGGAGTTGGCCCTGACCGCGGCCCGCTCGGTGGAGGACTCCGAGGGCGTCGGCGCCGAGTGGGGCGACCGCTTGATCGAGCTCTTGCGGGCGCGCTTCGGCGCCGAGGCGGCCGAGGCCATGGCGGAAGTCTCCGCCGCCTGCGGGGACGAGCACGTGCGCGCCCTCCTCACGGACGAGCGCCCACTCCTGCGCGCCGTGGGTGCGACCGAGCTGGCGCGCCAGCTGGCCGAGGGGCGCGCCTCGAGCCAAGAACAGCGCGCCGTCGACATGGCGTGCTTGATGGGGCTCCTCGGCGATCCCGAGCCGCGCGTCGAGGCCGCGGCGGCTTTGGCCTTGGGGCATGCGCGCGTCGAGGGAGCGCTGACCGAGCTGCTCGTTCGCGCACGCCTGGGGGAAGAGGGCGTGCGCTCCGCGGCCCTGCGCGCGATCGGGATGATGGGCGGAGAGTACGTGATCGACGCCCTCGTCCTGGCCGGCACCGACGGCAACGAACGCGTCAAGGAGGCCGCGGCCGAGGGCCTGGCCTCCTTGGGCGACCCGCGCACCGCGCCCTATCTGATCGCGCTCCTCGGACGCGGCGGCGACTCGCCTGCGTACGCCCACGCCTGGAGCGGCCTGCTGCGTCTGGGGGAAGCGGTGCATGAAGATCTGGCGCGCGCCATGGCGTCGCCTGTGCACCGCGCCCGGCGCGAGGCGGCCCTGCTCCTGGCGCGCCAGGGACGGCCCGACGCCCTGGGTGTCATGATCGACATGCTGCGGGCCGATCCGAGCGACACCAACCTGACACGCGAGATCACGATCCTCTCGTGTATCGATCTCTCCCAAGCCTCGGAAGCCGCTCAGGAGTGGTCGCGCTGGTGGGAGAGCGTCGTGCACGACGACGCGACGGCGTGGTTTGCGGCCGCCCTCGAACGGCGCGGTGTCGAGGCGGCGGCGGAGACCCTGGGTGGCGCGGACGGTCTGGAGGGGGCGCTGTTCTTGCTGGACGTGATGGAGCGGCCGGAGGCCTTCCTGGTCGAGCGAGCCCGGCGCGAGCTCGAGCGTCTGCTCGGGCGCGATGTCGGCTCGCCGCCGCAGCGGGCCCTGGAGCGCGCGATCTGGCTCAACGGCATGCGGGAGGAGCTCGCCCAGAGCTGGGACACGTGACCGCCGCGGAGGAGCGGATGGCGGTGGGCACCGCGCGGAGCGGGCCCCTGCGTTGGATCGCGGCGGGGGTTGGGCTGGTTGCGGTTGTCGGCGCCGCCCTGTGGTCCGGTGGGGAGCCCGCCGGCGCGGCCCTCGAACGGGCCGTCGGCGGACTGTTCGACCGCATCGCCCTGGGGCGCGTCGAGGGCCACGCGCCGGCGATCCGGGCCGCCGCCGAGGAGGCCGAGATCGACCCGAATCTGGTTGCGGCCGTCTGCTACATGGAAAGCCGCGGGCGCGTGGACGCCCTCTCCGCCGTCGGCGCCGCGGGCCTGATGCAGCTCATGCCCGACGCGGCCGCCGATGCCGCCCGGGCCCTCGGGCTCGAGGAGCCGACGCGCGCGACCCTGCTCGGCGACGCACGCCTCAACCTGCGCCTGGGTGCCCGGCACCTGGCCTGGACCCTGGAACACGAGGGTGGCGAGACCGAGCGCGCCCTGGTCGCCTACAACGCCGGACGCACGACCCTGCGGCGTTGGATTGCCTCGGCCGGCGGCTACACTCTGTGGCGCGAGCGCCAGGTACGCGACGGGGACTCGCGGGTCCTGGCCTACGCGCTGGGCGTGCTCGCCTGCCGCGACACCCTGCACGCGCGCGGCAAGATCGATGGTCCGAACCGTCCACGAGACGAAGATGAACGAAACGAAGCGGATTCCTGACCCCCGATTCCAGACCAACGTGCTCTCCCTGATCGCCCCGACGTTGCTCCTCGCAGCAGCCTGGGTGCCCGGTGGGGCTGCCGTCGGCCAGGACGGACAGCCCGAGGTCGCCCCCGCTGCCGCCTCCGAGCCGGCGGTGGAATACGCCAGCCCGCGGGCGGCCATGGGCGCGTTCCTGCGCGGCGTGGGCTCGGGCAACCCGATCGGAGACTGGGAAGTCGTGCGGACCGTCCTCCAGGAGCTCCCCGACGGCACCCTCCCCGAGAAGGGCAGCGTTGCACGCCTGAAGTGGACCCTCGACCGGGCGGAGCTCGTCGAGCTCGAGGAGTTCCCCGACAAGGGTGACCCGGCGCTGTTCACCGCGCGCGAGTGGCTCTGGTCGCCGTACTCCCACAACCCAGCCGTGAATCGCGTCGGCATCGAGGTGCGCTTCGTGGAGCAGGGGACCCACTGGCTGATCGCCGCGTCGGTCTTCGAGCGCGTGGACGAGTGGTGGAAGGCGGTCCAGAACGAGCCGATCGTCGGCGAAGTCTTCGAGAGCCTCGCGCCCCTCGACCGCCTGCACTGGAAGATCCGCGAGGTCCTGCCGCCCTCGCTGCTCGCGGAGTCGTTTCTGATCGAGAACTGGCAATGGCTCGCCCTGCTGATCCTGGTCGTCTTGGGAGTCGTGCTCGACCGGCTGGTGTGCGCGGTGATCAAGCGTGTGGCGGGGCGCGTCGCCAACGACGAGCGCCTGTCCCTCGACCGCAGCGTCTTCGGCAATTTCGAGCGCCCCTTCGGGATCTTCGTCACCGCACTCGTTCTGAAATCGGGCCTGCCCCTGGTCGGCGTCGACCCGCAGTTCGACACGATCCTGAGCGTTGCCGCCGGCTTCGTGCTGGGCGTCTCGGGGGTCTGGGCGTCCTTCCGGCTGGTGGACGTCGTCTGCGGCTTTCTGGCGGCTCGCGCGCGGCTGAGCGTCAATCGTTTCGACGACATGCTCGTGCCGCTGTTGCGGCGAACGCTCAAGATCCTGCTCTCGATCCTGTTCCTGGTCTATCTGGCGTCGTTCCTCTCCGAGGACCTGATGGGGATCGTGGCCGGGCTCTCGATCGGCTCCTTGGCCGTGGGCTTCGCCGCCAAGGACTCGATTGAGAACCTCTTCGGCACCTTCACCGTGTTGCTCGACAAACCCTTCCAGCTCGGCGACTGGATCACCGTGGGCGACATCGACGGGACGGTCGAACAGGTCGGGTTCCGCTCGACGCGCGTGCGCACTTTCTACAACAGCATCATCAGCGTCCCCAACAGCCGCTTCATCAGCGCGCATGTCGACAACTGGGGCAGCCGCCGCTACCGGCGCATCAAGGCCACCTTGGGCCTGACCTACGACACGCCTCCGGAGAAGATCGAGGCCTTCTGCGAGGCGGTGCGCGAGCTGATCCGTACCCATCCCTACACGCGCAAGGACTCGTTCCACGTCTACCTGAACTCCTTCGCCGATTCCTCCTTGGGGATCATGCTCTACTGCTTCGTGGAGACGCCGGACTGGAGCACGGAGCTGCGCGAGCGTCACCGTCTGTTCAACGACATCCTGCGCGTCGCCGAGGAGCTCAAGGTCAGCTTCGCCTTCCCGACCCAGACCCTGCACATGGTGCAGCCCGCCGACCTCGAGCACCCCGACCGGCCGGCGGACGCGGTCGCCGGCGTGGAGGCGGGGCGCGGCGTAGGGCGCGGCGTGGCCGAACGCGGCCTGGCGCCC
Organism: Planctomycetota bacterium; assembly: GCA_002686265.1. Classification (GTDB taxonomy): domain Bacteria; phylum Planctomycetota; class UBA1135; order UBA1135. Next base: position 40,927 of record NZBA01000054.1, on the reverse strand, counting down.
TTCGGCGGGAATAGGCCCCCGCCGGTCGTGATCGACTGAGTCCGTCATCGAAGCCAACAGCGGGTCGTCCCGCTGCGTACTCGACGGCTCCGCGCCGTCCCGTCCCTTCCATGCCAGCATGAGCACACCGACCGCCACCGCTTCCACTTCCGAAGACATCGAACGCGCCGGCGCCTGGATCCGGGAGCTGGAGGGTTCCCTGGCCGAGGTCATCGTCGGCCAGGGCGGCTTGGTGCGCGGGTTGATTCTGGGCCTCCTGACCGGCGGGCACGTGCTGCTCGAGGGCGTGCCGGGCCTCGGCAAGTCCCTGGCGGTCGCCTCTCTGGCGAAGGCAGTGCGCGGGGAGTTCTCGCGCCTGCAATTCACCCCCGATCTGCTGCCCTCCGACCTGATCGGGACGGAGATCTACAACATCAAGGAAGGCACCTTCTCGGTGCGCAAGGGGCCGGTCTTCGCCAATCTCGTCCTGGCCGACGAGGTCAACCGCGCGCCGGCCAAGGTCCAATCGGCGCTGCTCGAGGCCATGCAGGAGCGCCAGGTCTCCATCGGCGGCGAGTCGTTCCGCTTGCCGCGTCCCTTCGTGGTCCTCGCCACCCAGAATCCGATCGAGCAGGAGGGCACCTACCCGTTGCCCGAGGCCCAGCTCGACCGCTTCGCCCTCAAGGTCGTCGTCGACTACCCAAATCGTGCCGAGGAGCTCGCGATCCTCGATCGCTGCGGGCGCACCGATCCCGCGACGGACGTGCGTTCGGTCGTCGATCTCGAGCAGGTGCTCGCCGCCGGGCGCATGGTGGATTCGATCACCCTCGACCCGCGCCTGCAGGAGTACATCGTCTCCCTCGTGCTCGCCACGCGCGATCCGGCTCAGGCCGGCCTGGCGGAGCTGGTCGGCCACATCCACTACGGAGGCTCTCCGCGGGCGACGATCTGGCTCTCGATCATCTCGCGCGCCCACGCGTTCCTCCACGGGCGCGGTTTCGTCACGCCGAGCGACATCAAGAGCGTCGCTCTCGAGGTCCTGCGTCACCGCGTGATCCCGACCTACGAGGCCGAGGCCGAGGGGCTCGACGCCGACGCGCTCGTGGCGCGCGTGGTCGAGACCGTCCCGGTCCCCTGACGAGCGCTCCCGTCGCGATGGTGAAGCCCAAGGCCCCCCAGGAGCGATCCCCGAGCCTGCTCGCGCCGGATCTGATGGCGCGCGTGGAGCAGATCCGCATCCGCACCCACAAGCTGGTCAACACGGCGCTCTCGGGCGGTTACCGCAGCACCTTCCGCGGCACCGGGCTCGAATTCGAGGAGGTGCGACCCTACCAGCCGGGGGACGATGTGCGCTCGATCGACTGGAACGTCACGGCGCGCACCGGCCTGCCCTTCATCAAGACCTTCTCCGAGGAGCGCGAGCTCACGATCGACCTCCTCGTCGACACCAGCCGCTCGATGGACTTCGGCAGCCGGCGCTGGACCAAGCGCGAGGCGGCGGCCCAGCTGTGTGCCCTGATCTCCTTCGTCGCCATGCGCCACCAGGATCGCGTCGGCTTGACGCTCTTCGGCGAGCGGCCCGGTCTGCACCTCGACGCGCGCAAGGGCAGCAGGCACTGCCTGCGCGTGATCCGCGAGGTGCTCGCCGCCGAGCCGACCGACGGGCCCGGCGACCTGCGGGCCGCCCTCGAACACCACCTGCGCGCCCACCGCCGGCGTGGCCTGCTGTTCATCGTGAGCGACTTCCTCGACGCGTCCACGGCGAACCCCGACGCCGGCGAGCCTGACTGGGCCGACACGCTCGAGAGCCTCGGCCTGCGCCACGACGTGATCTGCGTGCGCGTCGTCGATCCCCTCGAGGAGGACCTGCCGTCGGCCGGGCTCCTGCCCCTGGCCGAGATCGAGAGCGGGCGCTGGATGGAGCTCGATACACGCTCGATGCGCGTCAGGGAGTCCTGGAGCGAGCAGGCCGCGAGGCGCCGTGCACGCATCGAGGCGCTCCTGGCGCGCGTGCGCGTCGACCTGGTGGAGATCGACTCCGCCGGCGATATCGCCGATCCGCTGGTGGCCTTCTTTCGCCGCCGCGTGCAGCGCCACGGAGGGAGGGCCTTCTGATGTTCGGCGCGCTCTCGCTAGCCCTCGCCGCCGGCCTGATGCCGCAGGCCGGCCAGATGCGGGTCCACAGCGCCTGCGAGCCCGCCGAGGCCGCCATCGGCCAGCCCGTGGTGTGCGTCCTGACCGTCGTTCACTCCGCCGACACCCTCGTCAGCCTCGAGCGCGATGAGCTCGAGCTCGACGACTCCTGGGTGAGCGAGGGCGCGGGCCGCCTCAGCGGTGCCGCCGATCCGGCCGACCCCGCGCGGCGCGTCACCCGCGCCGCGTGGACCCTGCGCTCTCTGGAGCCCGGCGAGCGCTCGGTGACCCTGCCCGGCGTGCGCCTCCACCGCGACGGTGCGCCGCGCGCGATCGAGGCCCCCGCGGCGCGGGTGAGGGTGCTCGGGGCCCTTTCCGAGGGCGAGGACGAGCCGCGTCCGACGGTGGGGTTTCGGCCGCCACCCGTCTGGGAGCGCCCGCTCACGGGCCTCACGCTCCCCCTCGCGGCGCTGGCGCTCCTGGCCGGGACGGCCGGGGCGTTCTTGTTCGTCCGCGCGCGCCGGCGAGCCGTCGAGCCCGCGGGCGAGGTCGCACCCACAGAACGTCTGGCCGAGCTGCGCGCACGCCTCGGTGAGCTCGAGGGCGGCGCGGAGCTGCACTACGAGTTGACGGCACTCGTGCGCGAGGCTGCTGACGCCCGCTCGGGCGTCGAGCGGCGGGCGGCCACGGATGAGGAGTGGCTCGGGGCCCTCGGCGGCGTGGACGGCGAGACGCGCCGGCGATTGGGCGAGTTCCTCGGGGAGTGCGCGGCCGTGAAGTACGGACAGGAGCGCCCGACGCGCTGGGCGATGGAGGCCACCCTGGCGACGGCGGAGGACCTCGTCGCCGCCTTCGAACCGGCAGTGGAGGGGGAATCGCGATCGTGATCGCCCTCGCCTTTCCCGCGCCCGTTTCCGATGTCGTGCAGAGCGCCGCCGAGGGGCGCCTGACCCTCTTCGGCGACCTCTCCCTGGCGGATCCGGAGTTCCTGCTGCTGATCCCCGGTGCCGTGCTCGTCACCCTCTGGGGGCGCGCCCGCGCCGGTCGCTCCAGGGCGCGGATGCCGATCCTCCCCGGCGAGAACCCGCCGCGTTCGCTGGCTCAGCGCCTAGGTTGGCTGCCGCCCACGCTGCAGGTTGCCGGGATGGTCGCCCTCGCCCTCGCTCTTGCCCGACCCCTGCGCGGCGCCGTCGAGACCAGCTCGGTCTCCGAGGGCGTCGACATCGCTTTGGTCGTCGATCGCTCGAGCTCGATGGGCTACCGCGACATGGAGGCCGACCGCACGCGCCTCGACGTGGTCAAGGACGTCGTGGCCGAGTTCGCGCGGCGGCGCATGACCGACCGCGAGGGCGCCGCGGACTACGTCGGGCTGTTCGCCTTCGCCAAGTACCCCCAGGAGTTGTGCCCGTTCACCCTCGACGCCGACGCGATCACCGGCTTCCTCGAGCGCTTGGAGATCGTCTCATTCAAGGCCGAGGATGGCACCGGCATCGGGATCGCTCTGGCCAAGACCGTCGCGGTGCTGCGCGAGACCGACGCCGAGTCGAAGGTCATCGTCCTGCTGACCGACGGCGAGAACAACCTCGACCTGATCGCGCCCCTCGACGCCGCCGAGCTGGCCGCGGAGGAGGGCGTGCGGATCTACACGGTCTTCGCCGGCCGCTTCGTGCTGGACGCCTTTGGGCGCCAGCGCGAGCTCGATCAGGCCGTGGGAACCCGCGAGTTGGAGAAGATCGCGGCGCTCACCGGCGGACGCTTCTTCCGCGCCAAGGATCGCCGGGGCCTGGAGGCTGCCTACGGGGAGATCGAACGCCTCGAGCGCACGCGACGCGAAGAGGTGCGCTTCGTCGAGCACTTCGACCTCTACCCCGCCGTCCTGCTGGCGGGTTTCGCCGCCTACTTGACCTCGTGGCTCCTGGCGCTCGTCCTCGGGAGGCGGCTGGGATGAACGACGCATTCCTGCCCTTCGAGGTGCTGCGCTCCGAGGCGGCGGTCTGGCTCCTGGCCGTACCGCTGGTGCTCGTGGCCGGGCTGTGGAGCCTGCGCGCGCGGCGCAAGGCCGCCGGCCGCCTCGTCGACGAGCGCCATCTGGCGCGCCTGCTGCCCGATCACTCCCGCGCGCGCGCCCGCGCGCGCGTTCTGCTGGCCGCCTTGGGCACGCTCTTCGCGGCCTTGGCTCTGCTCGGACCCGTGCGCGGCTACACCCTGCGCGAGGTCGAGCGCAAGGGTCTCGACATCGTGTTCCTGCTCGACACCTCGCGCAGCATGTTGGCCGAGGACCTCGAGCCCGACCGCCTGACGCGCGCCAAGCGCGAGATCGTCGGCCTGCTCGGTCGCCTGAAGGGGGACCGCACCGCGCTCCTCGCCTTCGCCGGCGACGTGCGCGACGTCGCACCCCTGACCCACGACCGCGTGACCCTGACGCACTTCACGAACACCCTCACGACCGAGGAGAACCTCGTCGGCGGGACGAACCTCGGTGCGGCCCTCGAGCGCGCCCTCGCGCTCTTCGACGGCCGCACCGGCTCCCACGAGGCGATCGTGTTGCTGACAGATGGCGAGGACCTCGAGGGGCGCGGCCTCGAGACGGCCCGCATCGCGGCCGAGCGCGGCATCCGCGTCTTCGTGGTGGGCATGGGGACCGCGGAAGGCGGGAAGATCTCCGACGGTGCGCGCGGGTTCGTGCGCGACGAGACCGGGCGCGAGGTGATCACGACCCTCGACGGAGCGACCTTGGAGCAGATCGCGTCCGCCACCGGCGGCGCATACCTCTCGGCCGAGGCGTCCGCCATCCCGCTTGAAGAGCTCTACGAGAAGCGCATTTCCAAGCTCGAGTCCCGCGACCTGTGGGCGGGCAAGGTGCGCATCCCACACGACCGCTACCAGTGGCCCTTGGTGCTTGCCGTTGGCTGCATGTTGGTCGAGGCCGGCCTGCGGGAGCGGCGCGGGGGCCGTGGTCGAGGAGGTCGCGCATGAACTCGTCACTCGCCTTGCTCGCGCTGCCGCTGCTGTTCGTCCGGGCCGGGGACGTCGGCGGCGAGACGCCCGACCTGGCCGAGGGACTCGCGCGCATCGAGCGTTGGACCGAGGCGGGGGAGTTCGAGAAGGCGACGGCCCTGGCGGACGAATTGCTGTCCCCGACGGCCTTCGAGCGCTGGCGGACCAGCCTGGAGGAGCAGGGCTCGCGCGTTCTGGCTCCGGCGGTCGACTTCTGTGCTCCCGTGCTGGAGCAACTGGGGCTGTGCGCCTTGCCCGAGCCTGTGCGTGGAGAGCTCTTCTTCGCCCGCGGCCTCGTGCGCCTCGAAGCCCAGGACGCTGGTGGGGCTCAGCGCGGCTTCGGCCTGGCGCGCAGCCTGGGCGGTCGGGGAAGCCTGCGCCTGGCTGCCACCTACGACCTGGGCGTCACGGCCTTCCTGCAGGGGGAGCAGTGGCGCGCACGGATCCTCGAGCAGCCCGCCGCACGCCCCGGCTTGATCGGCGAGCCGCCCCCTGTCGACGGCGAGCAGCCCGATCTCCTGGCCGAGGCGCGCGAGGCGTACCTGCGCGCTCGCGGGCACCTCGTCGAGCGCCTGCGCGCGGACTGGCGCGACGCGGACACGCGCGCCAACGTCGAGCTCGTGCAGCGTCGCCTGCGCTGGCTGGAGGAACAACAGCGCCGGCGAGAGGAGCAGCAGCAACAGCAGCAGGACTCCGAGGAGGACTCCGAGGAGGAATCCGAGGGCGAAGAGCAGGAGGGCGAGCCCAGCGAGGGCGGAGAGCAACAGGCCGAGAACGGCGAGGGCGACGAGGACTCGCGGGGCGAGACCGGGCAGGAAGGGGAGGAGCACCCCGAGGAGGAGCCGTCCGCCGAGGAGGACGAGGAGACCGAGGGCGACGGCGAGGAGGCCGGCTCGGCCGATCCGCAGGAGATCTACCTGACGCGCGAGGAGGGGCAGCGCATGTTGGACAAGCTCGCCGAGCACGAGGAACAGGGTGAGGAGGTCAAGGCGCGGCTCTATCAGAACCGACGCCAGCGCGTGGAGAGGGATTGGTGATGAGAACAGGACAACGAACACCCTGGTGTGCAGCGACAGCCTTGGCGGCCTGCCTGTCGGTGACGGCTTCCGCCGCTTGGGCTCAGAGCGGACCGCGGGTCACGGCCCAGCTCTCCACGGGAGTGGCCAAGCTCGGCTCGACCGTCAGCGTCGAGGTCGTCGTCGCGGGCGTGAAGGACGCCCGGCTCGCGGATGTGCCTCGAGTGGACGGCCTCGCCGTCGAGGGCGTTGCCGGCCCCAGTGTCTCCGTCTCCCAGGAGTGGTCGAACCGCCGGCGCACGATCTCCCGCAGCATCTCCTGGAAGGTCGTCCTGCGGCCGGCGGCGGTGGGGGAGTACACGATCCCGCCCATGCGCCTGACGGTCGATGGCGGCGATCTGTTCACGCGCGAGCTGACTCTCAAGGTCGTCGCGGACATGCACGGCATGGAGCTCGGCTACCTCGAGCTCGCCGAGCGCCCCGAGCGTGTCCACGAGGGCCAGCCCTTCGTGGTCGACCTGCGCCTGGGTTGGGATCTCGGCATCGACCAGAAGGTGAACATGGCCAACTTGGTTCTGCCCTGGTGGGGTGAGTTGCCGGGGACTCTGGAGGTCGATTCCCCGACGGCCGCCACGCGCTCGAAGCTCATCCAAGTCAACCTGAACTCCAGCGGCCGCATCGACGTGCGCGACCTCGGCCGCCAGGAGGTCCGCGGCAGGCCGTTCCGGGTGCTGCAGCTGCGGCGCACTTTCGTCGCCACGCGGCCCGGGCCGCTCTCCTTCCCCGAGAGCTTCCTCGAGTTCGGCTTCGTTGGGAGCGGGTTCTTCGACACGCGCAAGGAGACCTACCACGTGGGCTTCCCGGCCTTCGAGCTCGAGGTCGCGCCCCTGCCCGAGGAGGGGCGGCCTCTCGACTTCTCCGGGGCCGTGGGCAGCGTGCGAGCTCTTGCCAGCGTCGACCGGCGCGACGTGGACGCCGGTGATTCGATCAAGCTCTCGGTCGAGTGGTTCGGGGACGCGAACCTCGAGTTCGTCGAGCCGCCAGACCCCTCGCGCATGGAGGCCTTCGATCGCTTCCGGCTCTACGGAACTACCGACCGCTTCTCCGGGGATCGCAGGCGCGTCGTGTACGACCTGGCGCCGATCTCCGCCGAGGTGACCGAGATCCCCGCGCTTCCTCTGAGTGTCTTCGATCCCGCCGCCGGCGCCTACACCACGGTCGCGACCGAGCCGATTGCGATCCGCGTGAGGGCCCTTGAGAACGCCTCCGCCCTTGCGGCGGCCGAGGGCTCGAATGCACGGACCCTGGCCTTGACCGACATCCAAACCGCGCCCGAGAGGTCGAGCGCCGCGCGCGGGCCGGGAGCGGGAGCGATCGGCGCGGCGGCGCTGTCGGTCGTCCTGGCCTGGCTCGTCGCACGCGCCGCCGTGCGGCGGGGGGGCGACCCCGACTCCGAGCGGGCGCGGGCACGCCGCGGTGCGTGCCGCCGGCTCGCCCGCGACTTGCGCGACGCGCCAAGCGCTGGAAGACAGGCGGCCGCGGTGCACCGCTTCCTGGCCGCCCGCACGGGCCGGGCGCCCGAGGCCTGGGAGGGCGGCGATCCGGTTGCCTTCGTGCGCCGTCTGGCTGTCGAACAGGCCGGCCCGCCGCCCGAGGACGGGGCGCGCGAGCTGGCGGATGTCCTGGAGGAGCTCGAGGTGCGTCACTGGAATGGTGACGACGCTCCCCTCGAAGTCGCACGCCTGATCGCGACCGCCCAGCGGGCGATGGAAGGAGGCTTCTAGGGATGATGAGCTTGTGGATCGGCCTGCTGATGTGGACCGCGCCCTGTGTGCAGGCGGCACCGGCGTCCCAGGCCGCCGACCTGGTGGCTTCCGATGCCGAAGCCGTCGCCAGCTACCGGGCGGGCGACCTCGCGAGCGCCCGCGGCGCGTGGCTGGCGCTACTCGCGGAGGAGGACGGACCTCGCGGGGCGGAGCGTGCGCGCTTGCTCCACAACCTCGGCAACGTCCACGCCCGTCGCGAGGACTGGGCGCGAGCGGTCGGCTGGTACGCCGCCTCCCTGCGCCTGCGGCCGCGGGACGCCCAGACCTGGCGGAACGTGGAGTACGCCCGCCTGAAGGCCGGCCTCGAGCCTCAGGACCGCGGTGATCTCTCGGCGACCTTGTACCGCGCCCTATCCTCGTTGACCCTCTCCGAGAGCGCCTGGCTGGCCCTGCTCTCGCTCGCGCCCCTAGCCCTGTGCCTGGCCGGCGAGGCTCTGCGCGGCGGCGTCACGTGGAGGCGCCTCGGCCTCTCGAGCGCACTCTGGTTCGCCCTGGCCCTCATCCCCTGGACCTGGAATCTAGCGCGCGCCGCCGACGATCCCCTGTTGGTGATCGCCGAGCGCGACTTCGCTGTCCACAGCGAGCCGCGCAGCGACGCCCCCGGCGTTGGCACCCTCTCCCCAGGGGACGAGGTCGAGCGCCTCGATCGGCTCCCGGACTGGGTCAAGATCGGGCTCCCCGAGGGCGGCTCCGGCTGGATCGCGAGCGACGCCGTCTTCGCCCTGCGGCGCTGAGGCGGCACCTTCCCCCTGGAGCCTCCGCGCGCAACTCCTCACAATCCCCGCTCCCATCTCCTCCCTTCCGGACTCCGTGCACCATGACCCTCCCCGAACGCCACGTCTTCGTCTGCATCGCCAACCGCCCGCCCGGCGCGGGAGATTCGTGCGGCGCCGGAGGCGCCAGTGATCTGATCGAGCGGCTGCAGTTCCAACTCCTCGACGAGGGCCTCACCGAGCGCGTGCGTGTCAACGGCTGCACCTGCCTGGGACCCTGCGAGCAGGGTGTCAACGTGGTCGTCTATCCCGAAGGCGTTTTTTATACGCGCGTCACCGCCGAGGACGCCGACGAGATCGTGCAGCGCCACTTGAAGGGTGGGGAGCCGGTCGAGCGCTTGCGTTTCGTAGAGCCGAGCTGACTCTCCAGCGTCACGCGAGCCAGGCGGCCGTCAGGGCGAGGTAGGTCGCCATGGCGATCACGTCGGTTCCCATCAGCACCACCGGTCCGGCGGCGATGCGCGGGTCGAGGTGCGTCGCGTGCAAGAGGACCGGCAGGCCGGCGCCGAGCAGGGCGGCCAGGATCATGACCGCGGTGACGCTCGCCAGCAGGGGCAGGGCGAGGGCGGCCTCGGGGTCGAGGAGGGTAGCCGCGCCCGCCACGCACGTGCCGCAGGTGGCGCCCAGGACGAGGGCCGTGCGAGCCTCGACGGCGACGCGTCGGCGGACGCTCGCCCAGGGAACGCCAGCGCCGTGCAGGAGCTGCAGGGAGAGGGTCATGGCCTGCATCGAGACCGCTTCCGCCAGGGTCAGCACGAGCGGGATGAAGGTCGCCGCGGCGACGGCCTGCACCAGCAGCTCCTCGTGGGAGGCGGCGATCAGTGCGCAGGCCAGCCCGCCCACCAAGTTGACCGCCAGCCAGGGGATGCGCATCCGGAAGCCGGAGGCGACGCCGTCGAGGGGAGCGCTGGCGACCGAGACACCCATCATCTGGAACAGATCCCACAGGCGCTGGCGCTCGGCCAGCTCGATCGTCTCCTCGGCGTAGGCTCCGACGTCGATGGCGCCTGACAGCCGGCCCTCGCCGTCGACGACGGGTAGGGCGAGCAGACGCTGGGAGGCGAACAGGGCCAGGGCATCCCGCATCGAGGTCGTTTCGGTCACCGAGACCACGCGCCGCTGCATGAGCCTGTCGACCCGCTGCCCGCCTCCGGCCAGCAGCAGGGCGCGGATCGGCAGGACGCCCTCCAGCCGTCCGCCCGCGCCGAGCACGTAGACGTAGACGATGCGATGATCGATGCGCCGCTCCCGCAGGTCATCGAGGGCCTGCTGCACGGTCTGGTCGCTGCGCACGGCCGTTTGCACCGCCTGCATCGCCAGGGCCACGGGCGAGTCGAGGTTCACCTGGGCGTTGAGCGGCATCGCGGCAGCGTACCGCTTCGGCTGTCGCGATCCACGGCCCCCGATCGGGCCCGTCCGGTTGATTCCGCCCCGGAGTGCGGAGGGCGCCCCCCGGGAGGCGGGCGACCCGCTCCGTTTCACGAAAGGGCGAGAGCGCCTCCCGCGGTCGATTGCTCCTCTCGGCGTGAAGGCCCGCGGGGGAAGTGGGCTAGGCTGATGGGCGTGCGCTCCCTCTCGCGTGCCGCTCTGCTCACCACGCTCCTCGTCTCGGCCCCCGCGGCGGTGGCCTACGGCGTGCAGGAGCGCCTGTCCCAGCGCGAGGGAAAGGCGCTCGTGGAGGAGCACCTGTCCCTCGACCCGCGCGGCGGTGAGGACGAGGGCCTCCGGGACGAGATCCTCGCGCGTCTCGAGGCCCACGGTGAGCTCAGCGCGCGCGAGGCCGCGCGCTGGCGCAAGATGGTCTTGGATCTGGCGGCAAGGGGCCCCAAGCTCGACAAGGGCGAGGGTGAGCAGTCCCTGTGGGAGGACGAGGGGCGCGGGATGTTCCTCGTCGGCGGCGAGACGCGCCGGACGCCAGCCGCCGCGCCGCCGGGCGCATGGCGGCGGCCCGCGAGCGCTGGGACGGATTCGACTTCGAGTACTGGGAGGAGCCCGGCCGCGGCCATTCCTCTCCGCCGGGAGGGATGAGGGCCCTGCTCGAGCGGATCTCCGATCGCGAGCGCGAGGCGAGGCCGCGGCGGCTGCTGTGGCAGCCGGCGCTGGCCTGGAAACGGCAGTTCCACTGGCTCTGGTGCGCGGGGACGCCCTCGCCCGGGTTGATCGAGGCGCAGCTCGACGCGGAGAAGGGGACGATCCGCATCGACGCCGAGCGACCCGCCGGCCGGCGGGTGTTGCTCGATGACGACCTCGTCGAGGCCGCCGGCGGCCTGACCTCGATCCTCAACGGCGGCGAGCCCCGCACGGTCACGCCGAAGCGCAGCCTGGCGGTGATCGTCCGCACCGGGCGTGCGGGTGACGACGCGCTGACCTTCGAGGCCGCGGTCGCCGCCTCTCCCTGAGGCCGCGGGCGTACCCTTGGCGCGGAGCGTCCTTGCCCCGACCTCGCCCGTGGGAGATGCTGCACCCATGAGAGCCGGCCCTCTGCTGATCGCCGCCTTCGCGCTCGGCGCGACGGCGTGCTCGCCGCCGCCCAGGGAGGGGCGCGGCGTCCTCGTGATCGCCATCGACGACCTGCGCGCAGACCACGTCAGTGGCCTCGGCTACGACCGCGAGACCACGCCCGAGCTCGAGCGTCTGGCGGCCGAGGGCCTGCGCTTCACCCAGACCTTCTCCGCCGCCCCCGAGGTGATCCCGGCGCACGTCGCCCTGCTCACCGGCTGCGATCCCCGCCTCGCCCGCCGGCCACTGCTCCCAGACGGCTCGCGCTTCGCATTGGTGAACGACTGGCTCATCCCGCGCTCCGTCCCGCGCCTGGCCGTGGAGTACCTCGCGTCGGGCTACGCGACCGCCGCCTTCGTCGACCACCCACGCGTTTCCGACCTGTTCGGATTCGACACCGGATTCGAGGAGTTCCACGGCTTCACCGAGGGTCGCACGGGCGACACGCCGAACTTCGGCTTCGAGGGAGTGACCGGGCGCTTCATGCGCTGGCTACGCGGGCAGGACGAGGACCGCGACTGGTTCGCCTACCTGACCCTCGGGGACCTCGGCCGCGCCTGGTCGGAGGCGGAGCCCCGCTGGGCGGGCTACTTCGAGCCGCGCGCCGAGCTCGCGTTCGTCCCGCCGGTGACCGAAGCCGCACGCTCCTTCTTCGCCATCGCGAACGACGTCTGGCGAGCGAGCGACGGGCGCCTTCAGACTCTCGCCGAGTACGAGGCCAGCTACGACGGCGCCCTGCGCCAGCTCGACGAGCGGCTCGGCCGCCTCTTCAACCGCCTGAGGGGGATCGGGCGCTGGGAGAGGACGACCGTCTGCGTCGTCGGCAGCTTCGGGATCGGCTTCGGGGAGTCGGGTCTCCTGCTCGACGGCGGCACCCTCTCCGACGTGGACGTCCACGTCCCGTGGATCCTGCGCCCGGCGGCCGCGGCGGACGTCGAGCGCGGGCGCAACATCGAGGCCCTCGCGAGCACCCTCGACCTCGCGCCGACCCTCCTGGAGCTGTCGGAGATCCCCAAGCCCCCGGGCATGCACGGCATCTCGCAGCTCGCCGCCGGCCGCCCGGGCGCCGCCGCGGTCCGCGAGCACGCCTTCTCCTCCCTTGGGTTGTCCGAGGGCTTCTCCGCCCGGGACGCCACCTACAGTTTCCTGCGCACGCGACCGGGGAGTGAGGGTCCTCCCAGCCTGGCGCATTCGTGGTTCGGCGAGCGCAACCCGCCCGGCGACGGCTGGCGCGAGCATCTGCGCGACCGCAGGACGGCGGGACCTGGGAGCCTCGAGCCCTCCTCGGCCGACGCCGAGGCCGCGGCGATCCTGCGGGCCGCCGGGGAGGAGTGGTTCGCCTGGATCGCCCACGCGCGGGACGCCTACCACCCCGCGCCGTGGCGCGAGGACGCGCCCGATCCGATCCTGCGGGCCGAACTGGTCGAGCGCGGCCTGGTGGCCGCCCAGCCCTGACCCGGATCCAGGTCCGTCTCCCGACGGTGGCCCGTCCGCGCCAGACGTTCGGTCTGCATCCGCTTGGGACAGGGACAGCGAAGCCCTCCGCCGAGCCCCTGGTCCTCGCGGGCGTGCGGGGCGTGGCGGCCTCGCAGGGGAGCCCGCCGGAGCCCTCCGGCGTGTCGCGTGGGGACAGGGGGCGAGACGCCGGGAGGGCGGGCCGTGGGATTCGTGCGCGGCACCGCCCTGTCGGCGGGGTGACGAACGACACAAGTCGCTCTCCCACGGTAGGTTCGTGCGATACCGAAGCGCCGGCCCGCGACGACGGGGCGGTTTCCTGGATCGAGTTCGTCATGAGCAGGTAGAGAGCAGGTAGATTCGTCTCTGGAGAAGCTCGCATGGCTGCTCCCACTCGCATGGCGCGCTTGGGGCCCCCGGTCCTCGTCGGCCTGGCCCTGGCGTCGCTGGTCGGCGTGATCACCTGGCTCTCCAGCGTGCTCGGTGACGACCTGGGGAGGGCATCCGGGAGGGTCGTCGAGGCACTCCCCGCGGGGGCGGCTGGCCGAGTCGAGGGGACGCTGCAGGTTCTCGATGCGCCGCCTGCTGTGAGTCCTTCGAGTCCCGAGCGGAGGGTGCCGGAGAGGGCGGCAGACGGAGAGCCCGTTGGGGCCGAGGCGATGCTGGAGGAGGCGATGATAGGGGAGGCGCTGCTCGCGGAACCGGGGCGGGAGCAGGACGGCAGCGGGATGAGTCGGGAGGAGCGGCTCCAGGTACTCTTGCGGGCCTACGAGGGCTACCTGCGATTCACGGACACGGGGCCCGTACCCGACACCTTCGTCCCCCGGGGCCGGGCGATGGCCGAGCGGTCTCTGGCCTCACGCTGCATCGCCACGATCCTCCGAGCCGAGGGCCGGGCCGACTACGGCGATCCCGACGAGCTCGCTGCCCGCGGGGGCTTCAGCCTGCGTTCCTCGTCTCCCGAGGAGCACGTCTTCGCCGCGGACCGGGCCCGCTTCGCCTTCTTCAAGGGGGAGTTCCCTGCCTACGATCGGGCTACCGAACGCGTCCGGTCGGCGTACTTCGACGAGACCCTCCCGCCACTCACGGCGCCGGAGTCCCAGGAGCTCGACCAGCTCTACGCACGGGCTCTCGGAGTCCTGGGGACCCCCGCCCGGTCACCGAGGTAGGTCACGCAGCCGACCTTGAAGCTCGCTGGGCTCACTCTGGCCCTCATCGCCTGGTCTCCGAGCCGTCCGGCTCCCGCTCCCAAGAGCGATGGCTGTACGGGATTCCCCTGCGAAGCCGACTACGTCGTCTGGCCGGGAGGCGGGTTCTGCGTCGCGCCCATCTTCGAGAGCGATGGAAGGGGGCGCCGCGCGGAGGACCCGTGCGCGGAGTGCAGGGAGTGCTTCGCGATCGTCCAGTGGAGCTACAACGGGCCCAACTGCTTCATGGTCGACACGCAGAGAGGCTCGTTTTACGGATTCGACTGGGGTGGGGGGATCTTCGACGCCCGCAACGACTGCGACGGCATCCCTCACGACGACCGGTTCTGTGAGCTGAACGTGGGCTGCTTCAGCGGGAACCTCTTCTGCAACTGTCAGGAACCCTAGGAGTCTGCGCCACGAATCGGATTCGCCTCCTTGGGGCACCAGTCTCGGTCGCGAGATCCCGGGCTCGCGCGACCGAGTGCGGGCTGGGATGGCATGACGACGGGCGTCGTCGCTATCTACAGCGCGGGCTCCTAGTTCGAAGCTCGGTGCCGGGGCCGGGTCAGTCCGCAACCGGCCGCGGCCGTTCGGCATTTGCGGCTTCCAGGTGCCAACCGTCCGCCGTGCCGACCAACAGGTTGGCGTGGGCCGGGAAGGTCGCGAAGCGGTAGCTGTCGGGCGTCGAGTAGCCCAGGGCGTGGGCCAGCGCGACCCGGATCACGTTGGCGTGGGCGCAGACGACCAGGGGACCTCCGCCGGCGTCCGCCAGGCCGCGCTCGAGCTCGGGCCACACGCGCGCCAGGAGATCCTCGTCGCTCTCACCGCCGGGCGACCTCCAGCGGAAGGGATCCTTCCAGTAGGCCTCGGCGCTCGCCAGCCAGCGCTCATGGAACCGTGAGCGTTCGATCCCCTGCCAGCGCCCGCGGTCGATCTCCCGCAGGCCGGGTGTGCTGCGCAGCGGCGCACCCGTGGCCCGGGCGACGCCGCGGCCCATCGCCAGGGCACGCTCGAGGTCGGAGCTCAGCACGGCGGCGATCGGCAAGCCGCCGAAGGCCTCCGCCATGGCGTCGGTGTTCGCAAGACCTTCGGCCGAAAGCGCCACGTCCTCGCTGCCGTAGGCGATCGAGTGGAAGGCCTCGTCCACTTGGGCGTGGCGCACGAGCCACAGGGAGGCGCCGACAACCGCGGCGGGGCGCGGCGGAGTCGGATCGGCGTCGGGTCGGTCCTCGGGCGGGTCGGGCGGTCTCAGGAGCTTCATGCCGGATGAGCGGGAGGGGGATCCATCGGGTGGCCGCGGTCTTGCGGGGGAGCACGGGACGCGTAAAGTCGTCCCGGCTCCCCGGCGCGCTTGCCCACACCCGCGCCATCCTCTCCGAGAAGACCGAACGGAACAACCCATGCCGATCATCACCTTCAGCGCCGACGGCCAGTCCTTCGAGGTCCCCGAGGGCATCTCCCTGCTCGAGTTCAGCTTGGCGAACGAGACCCCGATGCGCTTCGGCTGCACCCTCGGCAGCTGCGGCACCTGTTGCTTCGTGCCCGAGTCGGGGGCTGAGAATCTCTCGGAGATGGAGGACGAGGAGCGCGATGCCCTCGAACTGCATACCGACGAGGAGGGAGCCAGGCTGGGCTGCCTGGTCGGAATCCTGGGCGACGTCACGATCCGCCAGGACGACGGGCCGTAGGGGCGGTCTTCGACGCAGGGCGCGCGGCTCGCTATCCTCGGGCTCGCTTCGCAACGACGCACCCCAGGGAGTTCACGATGGTCAAGGTTGGAGTGGTTCTGTCCGGCTGCGGCGTCTTCGACGGCGCGGAAATCCACGAGTCCGTGCTGACTCTGTTGGCCCTCGACCGGGCCGGAGCCGAGGCCGTCTGCGCGGCGCCCGACATCGAGCAGATGCACGTCGTCGACCACGCTAGCGGCGAGGAGACCGGCGAGACGCGCAACGTCCTGGTCGAGTCGGCTCGCATCGCCCGAGGCGACATCCTCGACCTCGCGCGCCTCGGCGCGAAGGACATCGACGCAGTCTTGTTCCCGGGCGGATTCGGGGCGGCCAAGAACCTCTGCGACTTCGCCGTGGCGGGCGCTGAATGCTCCGTAAACCCCGAGGTCGCGCGCCTCGTGCGGGAGATGCTCGCGGCCGCCAAACCGATCGCGGCGATCTGCATCGCCCCGGCCATGATGGCGGCCGTCCTGCGTGACGCCGGATTGGAGGCGGAGCTGACGATCGGGGACGATGCCGCCACCGCAGGGACCCTCGAAGCCATGGGCGCACGACACATCGCCTGCCCCGTCGACCAGTTCCGCGTCGACGAGACCCACCGTATCGTGACCTCGCCGGCCTACATGCTGGCCGGAGGGATCGCCGAGCTCTCGCGCGGGATCGAGCGTACCGTGGCGGAACTCCTGCGCCTGGCGGGCTGAGCTCCTCTCCAGCCGCGGCGGATCAGGGCCCCGCCGGCGGCGCCGGCATCTCCTTCACGTAAAGGTCGCGCTTGGGGTAGGGGATCTCGATCCCCGCGGCGTTGAAGCGCTCGTAGATGCTCGTGTTGAGCAGGTCGAGCACCTGCCCGCGCAGGACCGGCTCGGGGATCCAGCACAAGAGCTCGAGGTCAAGCCCCGAGTCGGCGAAGCATCGCAGGCGCACGCGGGGCTCGGGGTGTTCGCAGACCAACTCCTCGTCCACGGCGGCCTCCCGCAGGACGCGCCGTACCTCGGCGACATCCGAGCCGTAGGCGACGGAGACCGCGACCCGCATCCGGTGGCGTGGCGAGTCGCCGGCGGTCTCGTTGGTGATGCGGGCCTTGCCCATCACCGCGTTGGGGATCGTCACCACCACGTCGTCGCGCGTCAGAAGGCGCGTCGAGCGCAGGCCGATGTTGACGACCTTCCCGCGCTCGCCGGACTCGAGGTTGATGTAGTCCCCCATCTTGTAGGGTGCGTCGGCGATGATGAAGACGCCGGCGAAGAGGTTGCCGAGGGTGTCCTGGGCGGCGAAGCCGAAGGCCACTCCGATGATCCCCGCCGAGGCGAGCCAACCTCCGGCATTCAGGTTCCAGGTGTCGATCAGGAGGAACGTGCAGAGAGCGAAGACCAGCAGCTTGATCAGGTTGTCGAAGAGCGGGTAGGTGCGCGCCTCGACGGCGAAGAAGCGGTCGGTGGACTTGCTGGCGGAGGTCAGCAAGACCTTCGCCGCGCGGGCGCCGAAGAGGCACCAGACGAGGATCAGGATCGTCGCGATGCCCCGGCGCGTGGCCACCTCGGCCTGTTCGGGGAGTTGCAGGATCGACGCCGAGGCCATCAAGCCCAGGAGCACGACGGTCTTCAAGGTCGGCGCGCGCAAGAGGCGCGCGAGCTCGTCGTCCAACTCGTGATGGGTCAGCCGCGCCAGCCAGGGCAGGAGCGAGCCGACCAGCAGGTCGACGACGAGCGCGAGGACCACGGAGGCGCCCAGGACCATCAGGGCCTGGAGGGGCGCGCTGTCGGTGAAACGCGTGAGGAGCTCGATCAACGGCTGCATGGCCACGGCGATCATGACACCGCGGCGAGGGAGTTGGAATCCCCTCGGGGGTCCGAGCCCGGCCGGGGGCCGGACGGTGCTTTGCAGCGCCTCGGGCGCGGGTTAGGCTCGGAAAGCGGGGCTCCGTCGCCGAACGGCTCCCCGCGACGGAGAACATGAGCGACACGGCGACCACCGAGACAGGGGAGCGGCGCGCGGCCGAGGCCGGCCCGCGCGGGGAGCGTGTGCGCTCGGACTGCTGGATCGGGCTCACCCCCGAGTTGTCCGGCGGGGTGGTTCTGGAGGTATCGAGCACGGTCGAGAGCACCTACGGACGCTCCATCCGCGCCCTCTGCGAACAGGGCGCGCGGGCCCTGGGGATCGAGCATGCGCGGATCCGCGTCGAGGACGGCGGTGCCCTGCCATTCGTGCTCATGGCACGCCTGGAGGCGGCCGCACGGCGCGCCCTCGGCGGGCTCGAGGCGCGCTGGCTCCCCGAATGCGCCCAGGCCTGCCGCGAGCCGGCCCGCCGCGAGCGCCGGCGCCGCTCGCGCCTCTACCTCCCTGGAGACCAGCCCAAGTACATGACCAACGCGGGGCTGCACGTTCCCGACGCCGTGATTCTCGACCTCGAGGACTCGGTTCCGCCGGGAGCCAAGGACACCGCGCGCATCCTCGTGCGCAACGCCCTGCGGCAAGTCGACTTCCGTGGCGCGGAGCGCACGGTGCGCATCAACCCCGGCTCGCTCGGTCTGACCGACATCGACGAGCTCGCAGACGAGAACGTGCACCTGATTCTGATCCCCAAGGTCGAGAGCGCCGAGGAGGTGCGCGCCGTGGACGCGCGCCTGCGGGAGCGGACCGAGTCGGCGGTGTACCTGATGCCGATCATCGAGTCCTCCCGCGGAGTGATGTGCGCTTCCGAGATCGCCGCGGCCTGCGAGCGCGTCGTGGCCGTCACGATCGGCCTGGAGGATTACACTGCCGATGTCGGCGTGCCGCGCACGGAAGAGGGACGCGAGAGCCTCTGGGCCCGCTCCATGATCGTGAACGCCGCCAGGGCGGCCGGCGTGCAGGCCATCGACTCGGTTTTCTCCGACGTCGCCGACACGGTCGGCCTGCGGCGGTCCGTGCTCGAGGCCAAGGCTCTCGGTTTCGAGGGAGCCGGTTGCATCCACCCACGCCAGGTGCGCGTCGTGCACGAGGCCTTCGACCCGACACCGGAGGAAGTCCTGCGCGCACGGCAAATCGTGTGCGCCTTCCGCGAGGCGTCCGAGCACGGCCTGGCCGTCGTCAGCCTCGGCTCGAAGATGATCGACCCGCCGGTGGTCGAGCGCGCCCTGAAGACGGTCGCCCAGGCCGTCGAGAGCGGGCTCCTGGCGGCCGACTGGGAGGAGAGCGGGGACTAGCGATGGCAGCTACCGAGATGACGACCTCCGGGGAACTCGTCGAGAACGCCGCCGGGCGGCTCGTTCCGGCGCGCATCAACGAGCGTGAGAGCGTGCCCTATTGCGGCGTGGGCGCCCACCTCCCCCGCGGCAACAAGGTCGGGCCGCCGATCCGCCGAGCCAGCGACTACCCGGCCTCGGGGGACAAGCGCGTCGGGAGCCTGCGCGAGGCCCTGGAACGCTGCGGCCTGCGTGACGGCATGACGATCGGCACCCACCACCACTTCCGCAACGGCGACCTGGTGGCCAACGCCGTCTTCGAGCAGGCGGCGGCGCTGGGCTGTGAGGACCTGCGCTGGTTCCCCTCGGCGAGCTTTCCCTGCCACGAGCCCCAGATCGCGCACCTGGAGAGCGGCGTGATCCACCACATCGAGGGCTCGATGAACGGTCCCCTCGGCGACTACTGTAGCCGGGGCAAGATGCGCGGGATGGGCGTCCTGCGCTCCCACGGCGGCCGCTGGCAGGCGATCGGGGACGGCGAGGTGCACGTGGACGTGGCGGTCATCGCGGCGCCGGCGGCGGACTGCTTCGGCAACGCCACCGGTGACCGCGGTCCGAGCGCCTGCGGCCTGCTGGGATTCGCGCTGGCGGACTCGCTCTACGCCGACCACGTGATCGTAGTCACCGACCACCTCGTTCCGTTTCCCTGTCTGCCGTGGCAGATCCAGGGCAACAACGTCGACTTCGTGGTCGAGGTCGAGAAGGTCGGCGAGCCGGACAAGATCGTCTCGGGGACGACGCGCGTGACCTCCAGCCCCGACCGGCTCTTGATCGCCGAACACTGCGCGAGCTTCGTGCGCGACACGGGCATCCTACGCGAGGGTTTCTCGTTTCAGGCCGGCGCCGGGGGCACGGCGCTCGCCTTCGGGATTTTCCTCAAGGAGATGATGAAGGAGGCCGGCGTGACCGCCGGCTTCGTGCGCGGCGGGTCGAACGAGTACCTCGTCTCGATGCTCGAGGAGGGCCTGACGCCGGTGATCCTCGACGGGCAGACCTTCGACCTCGAGGGCGTGCGGTCGATGCGCGAAAACCCAGGCCACCAGAACACGAGCCCGTTCACCTCCTACAACTTCCACGGCAAGGGGAACTTCGCCTCGATGGTCGACGTCGTGATCCTCGGCGCCACCGAGGTGGACGTGGACTTCAACGCCAACGTCGTGACCCACACCGACGGGCGCCTGTTGCACGGCATCGGCGGCTGGCAGAACTGCCTCTTCGCCGGCTGCACGATCCTGGCCGTCCCGTCCTTCCGCAACCGCATCCCGGTCGTGCTGGACGAGGTGACGACCCTCTGCGGCCCGGGCGAGCTGATCGACGTCATCGCCACCGAGCGCGGCCTGTGCATCAATCCGCTGCGCACGGACCTGGTCGAGGCCGCCCGCGGCTCGAGCGTTCCGATCCTCGACATCCGTGAGCTCAAGCGCGAGATCGACGGACTGTGCGGTGGCGCCCCCGACCGCGCGCGCACCGCCGAGCGCGTCGTGGCGGCCATCCAGTGGGTGGACGGGACGACCATCGACTGCGTGCGCGCCGTCGGGGAGTGAGCGCCCCCCGCGCGGGCGACAGCGCTGCGTGACAGCCGAGAGCCTTCCGGTCGCCGAGAGGGCGCTGCCCCGCACGGGCGGCCGCACGAGCCGCGGCGTGAGGATCCCTCTCCGCCCCAGAGGCTCCCTTCCCCCGAGAGACTCAGTCCGCGGTCAGGCTCAACCGCCGAGTGTCCGCCACGCGTGGGCGCACCGGGAGGCTCGGCCGCAAGCGGTCGAGGACCTTCTCGGCGGTCGCCCGGTAGCCGGTCAGCTTGCCGCCGTAGAGGCCGAGCCAGCGCGGGAAGGCGCGGTCGTCGGGAATCAGGTGCGTCTCGCGCGGGCGGGAGAAGGCCGCGCCGGTCGCGGCCGGCAGCACACGCAGGCCCGCCCAGCTGTCCCGCACGTCGGTCGAGCGGCCGGGGAAGTGGCGGGTGAAGGTCGCTTGGAGGTACTCGATTTCCTCGGCGCTCGGGGCGACGTCGGCGGGCGGGCCGTCGTGGCGCGCCTCGGTCGTGCCCACCAGGGTGTGGCCTCGCCAGGGCATCGTGAAGACGGCGCGCCGGTCGGCGGGCGCCTCGGCGTAGTAGATGCCGCGCTCGATGTTGCCGGACAGCTCGATGTGGGTGCCGCGGACCAGTTCGATCGCCATGCCCGGCGGCAGCGGCGAGACGAGCGCGCGCGTGTCCTCGACCCACGGACCGGCAGCATTGACCACCGTGCGCGCCGCGAGCGTGCGCTCCGCGTCTCCCTCGCGGATCGCGACCGTGTAGCCGCCCGCGCGCAGCTCGGCGCCGACGAAGCGCGCCGGGCAGGCGAGCTCGGCGCCCAGCTCGAGCGCGGAGCGCATCACCGCCCGGCACAGGGCCGCGTCGTCGGTCTGGCCGTCGAAGTAGCGGAAGACCGCGCGCAGGCCGTCGGTCGTCAGGCCGTCCAGGCTGTCCCACTCCTCGCGCGGCAGGGCCGCGAAGCGCGAGTGGGCGTGCAGGCCGCCGAGCAGGGCGTAGAGCGAGAGCCCGGCGCGCACCTTGCGCGGGCCGCGACTCGTCTGGTCGTAGATCGGGATGATAAACGGGACCAGGCGCACCAGGCTCGGCGCGTTGCAGAGCAGGAGCTCGCGCTCGGCGACCGACTCGTGCACGAGCCCGAGCTGAAAGCTCTCGAGGTAGCGCAGGCCGCCGTGGATCAGCTTGCTTGAGCGCGAGGAGGTGCCCGCCGCCAGGGCGCTCTGCTCGACTACGAGCGTCGAGTGCCCGCGCGCGGCGGCGGCTTGGGCGACACCCACGCCGTGGATGCCGCCGCCGATCACCAGAACGTCCAGCTCAGGCGCGCTCAAGACTCGGTTCCGAGCGCCGCCAGGGTTGCCGTCAGCTCGGGCCAGGCGAAGGTCTCGATGAACTCCGCCCCGCGCCGGTGGAGGTCGAGAGCCAGGGCGGCATCGACCACCTCGTAGAGCACGAAACGCGTCCCGCGCCCGCCCAGATCGGCGTCAGCGGGGAGCTTCTCCACGTTGCAGAAGGTGTACTCGCAGGCCAAGGCGCGGGCGACATCGCTCTCCAGGTCGCTCCAGCACTCCAGGATCAGGCCCAGCTCCCCGGTGGCGGCGGCGCGCGCGGCCGCCAGGAGCTCGAGCGAAAAGGAGATCAGCTCGCAGCGCTCCCCGACCGCTCCGAGGGCCGCGCTGACGGCCGAGAGGACCGCCCCGGCGCCGAAGCGCTCGACGGCCTCGGGCTTGACCTCGACGAAGGCGCGCGCGCGCGGGTACTCGGCCAGCAGGGCGGCGAAGCGCGCAAGAGAACAGACCGGTTCGTCGGGGAAGCGCTCACCGAAGCGGTCGGGCTCGCGCACCCGCAGCTCGTGGACCTCGGTGTCGGAGAGCTCTCCGAACTGCCCCCCGCGGCCGCAGGCGCGAGCGGTGTCGCCGTCGTGGAAGAGGAAGGGCGTTCGGTCGGCCGAGAGCTGCACGTCGATCTCCACCCGCCTTGCGCCGGCTTCGAGGGCCGCGGTGAGCGAGGCGAGGGTGTTCTCGGGGAAGCAGCGGGCGTGGCCGCGGTGGGCGACGAGGGTGGGCAGACTCACGGGCGGAGGGGGCCGACGGTAGCGGGCTCGGCGCGCGGATCGTACCCTCTGCGCCCCCGTGGGCCCCAAGGGCGCCCGGCGGGAATCTCGACCGCCCCAACCCCCTCAGGATCCCTCGATGGCCAAGTATCGGATCGCCTGGATGCCCGGAGACGGCATCGGCAACGACGTGATGGAAGCTGCGCGACTGGTGCTCGACAGCATGCAGTTCGACGCCGAGTACCTGCACGGGGACATCGGTTGGGAGTTCTGGTGCAAGGAGGGCGACGCACTGCCCCGGCGCACCATCGACCTGCTGGGCGACGTGGACGCGGCGCTCTTCGGCGCGATCACGTCCAAGCCCAAGGAGGAGGCCCACGCCGAGTTGGCGAGCGAGCTGCGCGACAAGGGGCTGACTTATCAGAGCCCGATCGTGCGCCTGCGCCAGACCTTCGATCTGGCCACGAACCTGCGTCCGTGCAAGGCCTACCCGGGCAACCCACTCAACTACCGCGAGGATATCGACCTGGTCGTGTTCCGCGAGAACACCGAGGACCTCTACGTCGGCGTCGAGTATCACCCGGTGCCCGAGAGCCTCTCGGAGGAGCTCACCAAGCACCCGCGCTGGGCGCGCTTCATCGAGAAGAACGAGCTCGAGGACATCGCCGTCAGCCTGCGCATCAACACCCGCAACGGCTGCCGCAACATCGTGCGCGCGGCCTTCGAGTACGCGAAGCAGTTCGGCTACCCGACCGTCACCGTCGTCGAGAAGCCCAACGTCGTGCGCGAGACCTCGGGCCTGATGGTCCGGACGGCGCGCGAGGTCGCGGCGGAATACCCCGGCATCGAGCTGTGGGAAACCAACATCGACGCGATGTGCATGTGGCTGGTGAAGAACCCGCAGAACTACGGCGTGCTCGTCGCGAGCAACATGTTCGGGGACATCGTCAGCGACCTTTGCGCCCAACTCGTGGGTGGGCTGGGTTTTGCCAGCTCGGGCAACATCGGCGAGAAGCTCGCGGTCTTCGAGCCGACACACGGCTCGGCGCCCAAGTACGCGGGACAGTACAAGACCAACCCGACCGCCATGCTCCTGACGGCCAAGCTGATGCTGGACTGGCTGGGAGAGACCGAGGAAGCCGAGCGCCTCGAGAACGCCGTGGCGGAGACCATCGTCGCGGGCGAGGTCCGCACCTACGACATGGGCGGCAGCCACTCGACCATCGAGCTGGCCCAGGCCGTCGCCGACCGCCTGGTCTGATCATCACTCACCCCCCCCTCTCTCCCCTCTCGATGTCTACAGTCAGCCAGCAGTTCGCCGAGTTCTCCTCCTCCGTCCGCTTCCAGGACCTGTCGGAGGACGTCGTGGCCGCCGTGCGCCGCTTTGTCTACGACAGCGTCGGCTGTGCCTTCGGCGGTGTGCGCACCCACGACTACTCGATCGCCGAGAAGGTCGATCGCACGCTCGGCGGCGAGCCGCAGTGCACGATCATCGGCTCCGAGCGCAAGGCGAATGTGCTCTCTGGCGCGTTCCTGAACGCCCTCGCCGTGCGCGCGCTCGACTACAACGACATCTACTGGAAGCAGGACCCCAGCCACCCCTCGGACATCCTCCCCGGAATCTGGGCCTGCGGCGAGCTGGTCGATGCGAGCGGCGAGGATGTCGTCGTCGCCATCGTGCTCGCCTACGAGCTCGAGATGCGCCTGTGCGAGGCGGCCTTCCCCGGCATCCGCGAGCGCGGCTGGCACCACGCGACCCTGACCGCCTTCGCCGCCGCTGCCGCCTGTGCGCGCGTGATGGGCCTCTCCGCGGAGCAGACGGCCCACGCCATCGGCATCGCCGGCTCGCGCCACGCGACGCTGGGCTGCGTGACCGCCGGCAAGCTGACGATGATGAAGAACACCGTCGATCCGATGGCGACCCAGGCCGGGGCCTGGGCGGCGCTCCTGGCGGCCGAGGGCTTTGAGGGCCCCGAGCACGTGTTCTGCGGCAAGGAGGGCCTCTCCGACGCCTACGGGCCGGATTGGAAGCTGGAGATTCTGACCGACGGGCTCGGCGAGAGCTGGCGCATCCTCGAGTGCGGCATGAAGGCCTTCCCGACCGAGGCGCTGACCCACGCGCCGATCTCCTGCGTGCTCGAGATCGCGGCGGAGAACGAGATCGCCGCCGAGGACGTCGCCGAGGTGCGCATCCAGACCCTGGTCAAGGCCGCGGACATCCTCTCCGATCCCTCCAAGTACGATCCGCGCACGCGCGAGACCGCGGATCACTCCCTGCCGTACTGCATCGCCGCGGCGCTCGCCCACGGGCGCGTAACGCCGGAGCTGTTCGACGAGGAGGCGATCGGGGACCCGCGCGTGCGCATGAGCTTGGAGAAGATCAAGGTCTCGGCGAACATGGAGTTCGAGGCGGCCTTCCCCGAGATCCAGCGCTGCCACGTGACCCTCGACACGACCGACGGGCGCTCCTTCGAGAAGCAGATCGACTTCCCGATCGGGGACCCGCGCAAACCGATGAGCGCCGAGCAGATGGACTCGAAGTTCGAGGCCCTGTGCGGAGACGAGGTCGATGAGAACCACCGCACGGCGATCCGCGCCGCCATCGAGTGCATCGGCGAGGTCTCCGCTCGGGAGTTCATGAACACTCTGGCGGTCTCGGTTTGAGCCCGCACGAGTCATGAAGGCGTGCACCGGAGTCCGCAAGCTACCGTCTGCGGCTCCCTCCCGTTCCTCCGCGGCGCTCTGGCAGTCTCGCCACCCCCGAGGGCTCGGCAGCGTCACCGTCGCCGTCAAGAGCACGATGACGCCGCAGGGAAGCGCGCTGGGGTGTCTGGAACGCGCCCTCCTGAGTGATGCGGGCTGAGGGCCGGCCTCGATGAGTGGGGGAGACGCGGCTCGCGAGGTTGCCTCGCCCGCTTCGGTGCGCGCGGCTCTCTCGGTGCGCGACTTCGCGCGCAGCTACGGGGAGACCGTGGCGGTCGCCGGCCTCTCCTTCGGGGTCGGCGCGGGCGAGATCCTGGGACTCGTCGGCCCCAACGGCGCGGGCAAGACGACTACCCTGCGCTCGATCGCCGGTGTCCTGCCCATGCAGCGGGGCACGATCGAGGTGGCGGGTTGCGACATTGCCCGCGACGAGGTCGCCGCCAAGGCGGCCCTGGCCTGGATCCCCGACGAGCCGCGCCCCTTCGAGATCCTGACGGTTGACGAGCACCTCGAGTTCACGGCGGCGCTGTTCGGGCTCGTTGACTGGCGCGAGCGGGCGGGCGCGTTGATCGAGCGCTTCGAGCTCACCGAGAAGCGCCGTGTCGTGGGGGCCGAGCTCTCACGCGGGATGCGCCAGAAGCTGGCCTTCTGCTGCGCCTGGCTCTGCGAGCCGCGCGTGCTCTTGATGGACGAGCCCCTCTCGGGCCTCGATCCGCGCGGCATCCGCGCCGCGAAGCGGGCGATCGCCGAGCTCGCGGCCAGCGGAACGGCCGTCGTCCTCTCCTCCCATCTGCTGGAGCTGATCGAGGAGTTGGCCGATCGGATCCTGATCCTCGACCGCGGACGCGGCTTGTTCCTGGGAAGCCTGAGCGAGGCGCGCACCTCACTCACCGGCGGCGCCCACGCCAGCCTGGAGGAGGTGTTCATGACGATCACCGGCGAGCGGGGCGCGGACGCGGGAGTACCGGACGAGGGAACTGATGGGGAGGGCGCATGATCTTGGGCCACCGGGGCCTTTCCACGCTGGCGAGACTGAAGCTGCGCGGCACCCTCCGGCGTCAGGCGCGCAGGCTACGGACTCCCTCGGGGATCCTGTTCGCCCTGTTGGGGCTGGCGCTCATGACCCTCTGGCTGGGGGCGATCCTGTTCAACCGCGAGCTCGGAGACGACTTCGGCCCCGCCCGCCAGCCGGCCTCGCTCGTGATGGTCGAGGCTTGCCTGGCGGCCTTCACCGTCATGTCACTCTCGGGCGCCTTGAACCACCGCGGGATCTTCTTCCCGCCCCACGAGCTCGAGACCCTCTTCTCCGCGCCCGTCACGCGCGGCGACCTCGTACGCCACCGGATGCAGGTGGATCTCGCCCGCTCCCTCTTCGGCGGCGTGATCTTCTCGCTCCTCATCGTCTCGCGCCTGGCGCACCCGCTCCTTGGCTTCGCGGGGACCTTCCTGTCCCTGATCACGCTCTCGGCCCTGCGCCAGTTGGTCTCTCTCGTACTGTGCGCCGCCGGCGGGCGCCTGTCGGGGTTCCTCGGCGGCCGCCTGACCGTCCTGCTCCAGATCGGGCTGGGGATCACGCTCTGGCTGGGGCTGATGATGGCGCTCTTCGGCGACACCTTCTTCCTCCCCGAGCAGAGTTCCCGGCTGCACGCGGGCTTCGAGCGCGCCCTCGAGGGCCCGTTCCTCGCCGCGCTCGTCTCGCCCTGGCGTCCCTGGGCCGAGATGATGGTCGCCGCGACCTTCGCGGGCTTCCTGAGCTGGGCCCTTCCCTGCGCGTTGGTCCTGCCGTTGCTCTTTGAGGTCACCGCCCGCCTGGGCGTGGACTACCGCGAGGCTTCGATCCAGACGGCGGGCGTGATCGAGCGCCGCATCAAGCGCCTGGGGACCTCCGGTCCGCTGGGCAGCGGCGAGGTCACCGGCGCCGTGGCCGCCCGGCGAAACCCCTGGCCGTTCGGGCGCGGGCCGGCGCGCGCCGTGGCCTGGATCCGCACGGCCGAGATTCTGCGCAGGGCGCGCGGCACCCTCCTGCGCTCGGCGCTGGTCCTCGGCCTGGTCACTCTGGGAGCTGGCTTCGTCGTGCCGGTGGGCGAAGCCGGAGCCCTCGGCGGACACATCGTCGTGGCCTGGGTCGGCCTGGTCTATCTCGGCGCGGGCATGCGCTTCGACTTCCGCGCCGACTTCGACCGCCTGGAGCAGATCAAGACCTGGCCGATCGGGCCGGGCCGGCTCTTCCTGGCCACCCTGCTGCCCGGCGCCCTCCTGATCAGTCTCCTGGTGGCGACGGCGATCGGAATCCGCGCGCTGGTCTTGGGGACCGGCCACTCCGCGCTCGCCCTCGCGCTGATCCTCGGCACCCTGCCGATCTGCGCACTGGCTTGGATCGCCGTGGACAACATCGTCTTCCTCTGCGCCCCCGTGCGCTTCGCCCCCGGTCAGGTCGGAGCCCTGCACCACGCCGGTCGCGGGATGGCGCTGATGTTCCTGCGCCTGGTCGTGATGCTCGTCGCTCTCTCCTTGGTGGCTCTCGCCGCCGCCGCGGCGTTCTTCGCCGCCGACACGGGCCTGGAGCTCGGGGGCGACATCGCGCGCGCCTGGGCGATCGCAGCCGGGCTCGGCGCCCTGCTCGCGGTGGCCACCGCCCTCGTGTGGATCGGCGGTCGTCTGTTGCACCGCTTCGACGTCGCCCGTGATCGGCCCTGAGGCTCAGCCGGGATCGGTCGGGAGCTCGTCGAGCGCCGCCGCCAGGTGCGGTGCGAGGCGTGCGCGCGTCATTTTATTGGTGAAACCCACGAAGGAGACGGGCGTGGTGGCGTCGAGGTCGAAGTCCAGTTCCGAGCCGTCCGCGGAGAGCACCAAGCAGCCCGCCTCGCGCGCAACGAGGACCGCTCCGGCGCAATCGTAGGGGCGCGAGCTCACGCACTCGCCGGCGACACGGTCGGAGAGCGCGGCGCGCAGATCGGCGATCATGCGGTAGGAACCGAGCGCCAGCAGGGCCAGCTGGCCACCGTTGGAGATGTACTGATCGTCGTAGCAGTGGCGCACCTCGGCGCCTTCCAGCCTCCCTAGACGCTCGAAGAACGCGGCGGTGAGGGAGGCGACGAGGGGGCGCATGGCGTGGCTGAAGCAGAAGAACGGGAAGTAGCCGTGGTCGGGGCGGTCGTCGCCGTCACAAACCAGCGGGCGCTCGTCCAGCAGGGCGCCGTCGGCCAGGGTGCGGTGCTCCATGCGCGCGCCGCCGCCGCGGCGGGCGTGCAGCGAGCGCCAGGAGGCCGCGCGCGAAGTGGGGAGCTCCGCCAGGAGACCCAGGGCCACGTCCGAGAGGCGCGGTTGGGCCGGGCCGGGAGGGCAGAGGGCGAGCACGGTCCAGGCCGAGCGCAAGTCGGCCATCAGGTTGCGCGTGCCGTCCACCGGATCGACGACGATGCGCGGGCCGCCGTGGTCGAAGCCGGGCAGGGCGACCGGCGGACCGCCGTCGCCGGCAGGGCCTCGGTGGCGCCAGCCGCTGTCTTCGGTGAGCAACGACAGCGGGCCGCCGCGGGCGCATTCCTCCAGCCAAGTGCTGAGGACGCTCTCGGTGGGCAGGTCGAGACCAAAGGTCTGGTCTCCGACGCCTTGGGCGACGGGCCGGTCTACCTCGCTCAGGGAGTCGCGGTCGAGGGCCGAGCGCATGGCCCCGCGGGCGGCCTTGCGGATGCGATCGGCGAGCTCGGACAGGCGCGCCTCCCAGGGGGCGAGGGCGTCGTTGAGTGCCCCGTCCACCGTTCGGCTAGACGCTCTGGCGGCCGGCGAAGCCTTCGTCGATGTGGTGCCAGTCGGAGATCTCTCCTTCTCCGCGCTTCCAGCACCAGAAAACCAGGAGTCCCTCGTGGACGCCGTAGAAGTCCACCAGGGTGGGCTCGAAGCCCTTCAGGGAGCCGCCCAGTTCGGCGATGCGCCCGGCGCAGGACTCGAACTCAGACTCCGCCGCCTTCATCTCCTCGAGGTGGTGCTCGAGTTCCGTCCGATCGGGGTTGTCGGGTTCCTTGAGCCCCGGCCCCCAGATCATCTCCAGGGCGTTGATCCGGATCTTGATCTCCTTGAGGCGGGCGCGGATAGTGTCCATCTCGCACAGGACTTCCTCCACCTCACCCAGGAGCTGGTTCGCCTCGTGCAGCTCGAAAACGCGGGGGCCGGGCATGAGATCGCTCGTGCGGTTCACCGTGGAGGACCGCGGCTCACTTCGGTCCCGATTGAACCATCGCCGCGGGCTGGGGAGCAAGGGTATCCTGCCGCCACCATGAGCGACACGCACGAGGTCATCATCATCGGCTCCGGCCCCGCGGGCTACACCGCCGCCATCTACGCCGCCCGTGCCAACCTGAAGCCGGTCCTCTTCCAGGGCATGCAGCCCGGCGGCCAGCTGACCATTACGACCGACGTCGAGAACTTCCCTGGCTACCCCGAGGGGGTGATGGGGCCGCGGATGATGGAGGACTTCAAGGCTCAGGCGGAGCGCTTTGGGACCGAGATCCGCTTCGAGCAGGTGACGCGGGTGGATCTCCAGGAGCGCCCGTTCACGGTCGAGACGGACTTCGACTCCTTCCGCGCGCGCGCCTTGATCGTCTGCACGGGAGCGAGCGCCAAGCTGCTCGGACTGGAGAGCGAGACGCGCCTGATGGGACGCGGAGTCTCGGCTTGCGCGACCTGCGACGGGGCCTTCTACAAGGACAAGGAGGTGCTCGTCGTCGGCGGCGGGGACACGGCCATGGAGGAGGGCGTCTTCCTGACGCGATTCGCGAAGAAGGTCACCATCGTCCACCGACGCGAAGGCCTGCGCGCGTCGCGGATCATGCTCGAGCGCGCGCGCGCCAACGGGCGCATCGCCTGGGCCCTGAACAGAGTCATCGGGGAAATCCACGCCGGGGAAGCGGGCAGCGTACGGGGGGTGACCATGACCGATACGCGCAACGGCGAGGAGACCGAGGTTGCCTGCGACGGCGTCTTCATCGCCATCGGCCATCAGCCCAACAGCGAGCTCTTCGCCGGGGCGCTCGAGATGGACGACGTCGGCTACCTGCGCGTCCACGACGGCACCAAGACGTCCGTCGAGGGCGTCTTCGCGGCCGGCGACGTGGCGGACAGCGTCTATCGTCAGGCGGTCACCGCGGCCGGCACGGGATGCATGGCCGCCATCGACGCCGAGCGCTGGTTGGAGGCCTGAATCCGCGCGCTCAGAGCATGTTCGCCGTGGGATTCCACAGCGTGCGCTTGATCACCACCATGTTGGGGTTGGTGACGTTGAGCATGTCCTTGATGCGCCGGTCGTAGTTCAGCTGCAGGCCGATCTTGTAGGGCGAGCCCGGAGGATTGGAGCTCGTGCCCTCGCCCTGAGGGTAGTAGCGCCCCGGCGTCAGGACGCCCAGGTCGGCGCAGACCAGGGCGCCGTTGACCCGCAGCTGGCCTCGCATGCGGTCATTGCGGTGGACGATGCCGAAGATGGCGTTGTTCGTGTAGAGCAAGCCGTCGATTTCCATCGGCGTGTCGTCGGTGTGGAGGCCCTCGAAGTACTCGATTGCGAGCTTCTGGAGGTAGTCGTCCAGCCACGAACCCCCGGGGGTCAACTGCGAGATGGCGGCGACCGGGAGGCCCGATCCGCCCTCGAATAGGGCTGGGTTCGAGGTGTCGGTGGGGTCCCAGATGCTCAGGCGGGCGGGGTCCCAGGCCAGCGGCACCTCCTCGTCCCCGCGCCACGTGGCCGTCGTCGGATCGAAGTAGAGATCGCCCTTGTTGTAGACGGGGATCTCGTCGTTCGGCCCGAAGTTGTAGTAGCGCGGCATCCAATCGGCGTCGTAGTTGGGGTTGGACATCGTCCAGGTGGCCGGATCCTGCGGGTCCTCGCCGGGCCCCGGCAGCACGGAGAAGGTCCGGTTGTCGGGGTTCACGACCGTCCAACTCGACGGATCCGCAGTGTCCTCGTTCAGGCCGGGGAGCACGGCCTGGGCCTTGCACCACTCGCCGCGGTTGAACAGGGAGAGCTCGGCCAAGGCGAAGTTCCAATCCCCCGATGCATCGCCGGTGATGATGTCCATCGGCCCGGGATTCAGGAAGGACTGCGGCTTGAGGTAGTCGCCCAGGAGGACGTTTCCGCCACAGGCCAGGCCGAGGGCGTTCTTGGTTCCGTCCTCGGCGATCCCGAAGGTGCGCGGCCCGGTTGGAGCTCCGGGCGGGTCGCCCTCGAGGTACTCCCGGCCATCGAGGTACTTGAGGTCGGTGGGGACGAAGATGTTCCCGCTGGCTACGATCGTCCCCTCGCCTTGGACGTAGCCGTTGATCACGACGTCCCCCTCGATGGCGACCGTACCGTCGATGATGATCGGGTTCTGCTCCGTCCCCGAGAGGATCACGTTGCCCGTCGTACTCGAGGGGAGCGCCGACTGGTTGCCGTTGAACAGGGCGTTCGCGTACTCCGCCACCGTGTCGATGATGAAGTCGTGATCGGTGACGTTGATCACGCCGGCGATGACCGCTCCCTCGGCGCTCTGGGAGGTCGCGTAGAACTCGTTCGGATCCACGACGCGGTTGTCAGCGCCCGTGGGGTCGGGCTCGCCGGTCTCGGGGTCGATGCCACCGTCGTCGGGGAAGGGCGGGGGGAACTCGTTCGGCAGCTGCCCGTCGGGCATCTCGTTGTGCTCGGTCGGGTAGTTCAGGTACAGGTTCTCTCCCGGCTGCGGTGGATCGCCCGCGGGCTGGAAGTCCGCCACGGTCAACTCGCCCCAGCCGTCCTCGACCAGGTTGCCGTCCTCGTCGAACTCGAAGGACTTGAGAGTCTGGTCCGCCCAGATCTGGATCGGCAGCCCGTCCTGGTCGGTCACGGGCCCGCGCACGTAGAGCGAGCCGGCGATGAACGAGTCCGCGTCCCAGTCGCCGATCTCGGGGCGTCCATCCCAGTTGTCCCGGATCATCATGCTCTCCAGCGTCCCGACCTTGATGCGGTCGTAGGCACCGTAGTTCTCCGGATCGGTGTTGAAGTAGCGCTCGACCGAGTCGATCTGAGCGTGGCAGAAGACGCAGTTGACGTTGTTGGCGAGAACCCCGTACTGGAAGCCCTCGAACTGCTCCGGCTCGATCGTGTAGACCATCTGGATGGCGCGGTTTAGGACCGGGTTGACGATCCCCTGGCCGCGGTTCGTGCTGGCCGAAACGGTCAAGTAGAGGCGCGTCGCCTCGTTCTCGTCACGGCGCACGACCCGCAGGGCGTCCACGTTCACGTTGTCGAACTCGGCGTTCTGCTGTTCGGCGCCGGGGATGCCGGCTTCCACGAGCAGATCGACGCCCTCGTCGGCCCCCGGGGCTCCGCCTTGCCCGCTGTCGGCGATACCCGCATCGTCGAGATAGGAGCGGAACGACGCGATGTCCCCCGCGGCGCCGCCCTCGGCCTCGAGGTAGTCGGTCCACAGGCGTTCGGTGGCCAGGATGCCGACGCTCTCGACGGCGCTGGTCAGGGTGTACTCGTCGTTCTGAAAGCTCACCACCCGCGCGCCGCTGAGGTTCGCCATCAGCATGGCGAGGCCCATCATGGCGACCATCGAGGTCACGATCAGGGCCGGGATCAGTGCCAGCCCGCGCTGTTGCTCACGCCCTCTCGCCGCTGTCGATTCGATCACTCCGCTCATGCCCTGCCGCTCCCTCGTTCTCGCGTTTTCCCGACCACCGTGCGCCGCCCCCCTGGCGGCGTTGACCTGTCGCCCGTCTGTTGGATCGTCCCGAAACGACGGGGTTCTTGAGCCAAACGGGGCGGCGCCGAGGCGCTCAGCCCTGGGGCTCGTTGCGCAGGAAGATCAACGACTCCACGCGGCGCACGATGGGGATGTTCGCCACCGAGCGGCCGACGATGAACAGGCGCACGTGCAGCCTGCGGGAGTCCTCGTCCCACAGGAAGATCGGGTCGTCGAAGCCGTCGCCGTCGAGGTCTCCGCCCCAATTGCAGCGCTCCTGGAGCACGTTCGCGGGCCCCATGCCCAGGGTCGAGGGTTGCACGGTCGGGTCGGTCGTGTCCCAGCACGAGCGGCGCAGCTGGCCCACGTCGAAGACGTCGTCGGTGTCGCGGTCGCCGTTGAGGTCGTCGCCCGTGGCGGACTCGAAGAGCGTCTCGCGCGGGACGAACGAGAGCGCCATCCAGCCGTCGAGCGTCCCGAGCCCGTCGATCTCCGCGCCCCACTGCAGGTCGTCGCCGTCGAGGTAGTCGGGCGGCGTCGAGTCCGAGGGATCGACCGGAACGCGGTAGGAGAAGCCGGTGCCGTCGCCGCGGAAATAGCTCGGCCCGAGCGCGCCGAGGGCTACGCCGTCCCAGGACCCGGGAGGCGGGGTCTCCTGCTCCTCGAGGGTCTCCGCCAGGCCGGCCCAGATCAGCTGGGTGCCGATCGGGTGCGAGGCGGCCGTCGTGCACTGCTGGCCGCGCACTAGGCCGACGAAGCGCACCTGGCTGGCCTCGAGTGTCGTGTACAGGACGCGCTCCTCGTCGGCGGTCCCGCGCTCCACCAGCAATACCCCGCCATCGGGGAAGCCGAGGGTGGAGTCCACCTCGATGTTGGTCGTGGTGCCGATCGAGACGGCCTGGGTGATCGAGGCGATGGGATTGGCGCCGCGCGCGTCCGCAAGCTCGCTCTCGAGTCTCCGCAGCATCTGCTGGGCCTTCATCTCCGCGACCGAGATGCCCAGCGTCGACTGGGCGAGCTGCGTGTCGTGCTGTACGACACTGAAGATCGAGAGCATGACCACGGTCAGGATGCTGAAGGCGACGATCAGCTCGACGACCGTCATTCCGAGCCTGCGGGCCGGGCGGCTTCGCCCAGAGGGGCTTGTCGTTCGCACTGTGATGCTCTCGCTCAGTAGCCGATGACGAAGAAGGGGTGGTTCAGGAAGACCTCGCCCGAGACGCCCTTCCAGCGCAACCGGACGACCACGGGCAGGATGCGCGCGCCCTCGGTCACATCGCCGTTGTCGGCCTCGCCGTCGCCGTCGAGGTCGCGCGGCATGCCGAGCTCGAACCCCAGCTGGGCATCGGTCAACTCCTCGTCGGTGATGACCAGCACCGAGCCCACCGCCGATTGGCCGTTCGCCGGGCCGAGGCCGGTCACATCGAAGGTGGGGCCGAACAGACCTTCAACCTCGAAGGCGGCCACCAGGTCCTCCGACCACTGACCGGGGTTCGCCAGCAGGGTGCGGGCGGAGAAGGCCTGGATCTCCTCGGAGATCAGGCGCACCGCGTTCTGGGCCACCGCTCGCTCGCGGTTCTGGCGCCGGAGCGAGTGGGTGTGCAGCGTGGAGGCACTCATGGCCAACAAGGCCACCATCAGCACCGTGATCGCCAGGCTGAGCTCCATCATCGTGAAGCCCGCCCGGCGCGGGTCGGGCCTCCCCGGCGCCGCTCCCATCCGGGCTGCACCCACGGATTCCCTTCGTACCCTCTGCTTCACAGGGGGCATTTCGGCCAGGAACCACGCGCCGCTGGAAGGAATCCCTATTCGCCGTGAGAAGGAAGTCCTATTCGCCCCCGCGGCCCCTCAGGAGCCGATCGAGAGCAGGAACTCGCCGTTCACGCGGGTCTTGCGCATCTTCTGGATCAGCATCTCCATGGCCTCGACCGGATCGAGCTCGTTGAGGACCTTGCGCAGCATCCAGACGCGCCGGATCTCCTCCTCGTTGAAGAGCAGCTCCTCCTTGCGCGTGCCGGAGCGGTTGATGTCGATGGCGGGGAAGATGCGTCGGTCGGACAGGCGCCGGTCCAAGACGAGCTCCATGTTCCCGGTGCCCTTGAACTCCTCGAAGATCACCTCGTCCATCTTCGACCCGGTCTCGATCAGTGCGGTACCCAGAATCGTCAGGGAACCGCCGTCCTCGAGCTTGCGCGCGGCGCCGAAGAAGCGCTTGGGAAACTGCAGGGCGGTGGCTTCGATGCCGCCGGAGAGCAGCTTGCCGTTGCTCGGCGCCTCGACGTTGCAGGCCCGCGCGAGGCGCGTGATCGAGTCGAGCAGGATCACGACGTCTTCCCCGGCCTCCACCATCGAGCGCGCCTTCTTGATCACCATGTCGGCCACCTGGATGTGGCGCCACGCGGGCTCGTCGAAGGTCGAGCTGATGACCTCGCGGCGCTTCCCTGGGACGTTGCGCTCGAAGTCGGTGACCTCCTCGGGGCGCTCGTCGACGAGCAACACGATCAGGTGCGCCTCGGGGGCGTTGGTGACGACCGAGTTCGCCAGCATTTGCAGCAGGACGGTCTTGCCGGTCCGCGGCGGAGCCACGATCAGGCCGCGTTGGCCCTTGCCGATCGGGGTGATCAGGTCGACGATGCGCATCTCGAGCGGGTTGGCGTCAGTGCCCTCGAGCAGGATGCGCTGCTCGGGGTAGATGGGGACCAGCTCCTTGAAGGTCGTGCGCCCCTCGGCGTCGCTGGGTTTCTTGCCGTCGATCTCCTCGACCGTGCTGAGGGTGAACAAGGTCTCGCCCTCGCTCGTCGGCCGCAGGCGGCCGCGCACCCACATCCCCGCGCGCAGGCTGGCCGAGGCCATCAGCGAGGGGGGGACGAAGACGTCCTCCAGGCTCGGCATGTAGTCGGTGAAGGGGAAGCGCAGGAACGCGTGGCCCTCGGCGACGATGTCGACGAGGCCCTCGACGACCACCGGGATGTGTCCCTGCAAGCGGCGCTGGGTGATCGCCCACACGACGTCGCGCCGGTTGCGTCCGGCGTCGTCCACCTTCTCCTTCGCGGCCGCCTCGGTCAGCTCGGAGAGGTTGCTGGCCTGGAGCTCGGCGTGCTCGACGGGCTTGGGCTTGGTCTTTTTCTTGTAGGGCGGCAGGGCGTCGACGAGCTCCTGCAGACCTTCCTCGTCCAGATCCGCGGGCAGGGTGCCGTAGTCGATGCGCGGCTGCTCGGGATCGAGGTTCGGGGTGCGCCGGGCGCCTCCCTTGTTCTTGCGGTAGAAGGGCTTCTTCTTCTGGAACGGTCGCTTCTTCTGGGCGGTGGCCATGGTCTCGGTGCGGCTGGTTCGTGGGCTCTCGGTGGCGGGATGTCGGGGAGCGGTGGCGGGGGAGGTGGCGGGGGAGGTGGCGGGGGAGGTGGCGGAGAGTGCGAAGTCGTACTAAGGCGTCGTTCAACGGGCTGCTAGGCCAGGCCCTCCGCCGCGAGGACCTCGCGCACGCTCTCCCCCAGCTCCTCGAGCCCTCGGTCGTTCGTGATCACGTGGCGTGCGCGGGTTCGCTTCTCCTCGAGAGGCATCTGAGTGTTTTCCCTGCGGGCGACTTCCCCCGGCTCCCAGCCGCGCCGCTCGACGGCACGCTGGTCGCGTCGGGCGGCATCGGCCGCCACGAAGACCAGGAAATCACACAGGCCCGCGAGGTGGTGCTCGCGTTCTTTCTCCAGCAGGAGCGGGACATCGAGCACCGCCGGTCCGCGCCCGCGGTCGCGGGCCTCGGTCAGGCCAGCCAGTATCTTTTCACGAACGAGCGGATGGATCCAGTCTTCAAGCCGTCTTCGCGCCCGCGGCTCGCTGAAGGCCCTGCGGGCCAGGGCCGCGCGGTCCACCCGCCCCCGCTCGTCGAGGAGGTCGCCGCCGAGCTCGGCATCCACGCGCGCCGCCAGCTCGGGGTCGGCGAGGGCCTCATGGGCCAGGGCGTCGGCGTCCAGCACGACGCCCGAGGCGCCGGCCAGGAGGCGCGCCACCGCCGACTTGCCCGAGGCGATGCCGCCCAGGACGCCGACGATCACGAGCCCGTTTTTCTCAAAATCCTGCATTCCAGACCGCTTCGATCGAAAACCAGGCCCGCCTGGGGTGGTAGAGGGCGTCGGACGGGTCGCCGCCAGGCGGCGCCCGCCATCCAGCTGAGATGGAGCCCCAGAAGCGAAAGCCGATCGCGCGGAAGCCGATGGCACCTCAGGTTACGACGCCCGATCAGCCGGTCAAGGAGGCCGATTTCCCTTGCCGGGAGCCTTCCCTGTCGGTTATCACCTCCCGGCGAAACAGGGGGGCGCTGGCAGCTAGGCCGTGCTCCCCCGAAGATCCCCACAGTACGCCCCAGCCCTCCCAGAATGCCCTCCTCGGCGCCCTTTCGGCCGCCTGGCGAGGCAGAATCCTGAGGTTCACCGCATGATCCATCCCTCCCGTCGTGGCGCCGCGCGAGTCCCCATCGTCTGGATGGTGGCCGTCATGGTCGCCTTCTTCGTTGCCCTCGCCCTGGTCTTCATCTCCAACGACGAGGCG
Source organism: Planctomycetota bacterium (assembly GCA_002686265.1). Classification (GTDB taxonomy): domain Bacteria; phylum Planctomycetota; class UBA1135; order UBA1135. The sequence continues at coordinate 3,591 of NZBA01000054.1, read as the reverse complement.
GCCAAGGCGAACGAGGCCTGGGCGGCCATGAAGACGGAGCGCGACCAGGCGAACCTGACGGCCCAGCAGTCGCGCCAGACGATTCGCGAGATTTCGGAGATCCTCGGCCACTACGACGAGACGACCGCCTCGGCGGAGTCCGACGTCGCCGCCGCGACCGCGGGGCTCGACCAGATCAAGGCCGTCTTCCCCGACATGGGGCCGGCCGTGGCGACCTTCGAGCAGGCCACCGCCCGCGTCATTCCGGCTTGGAACGCCAGGGTGCGCGAGGTCTCCGACCTCAACCAGCAAGTCACCCAGCTGCAGGCCGACATCGCCGGCAAGAACCAGACGCTGACCCAGCTGACGCAGACCAAGGACGCGCAGCTTGCCGATCTGCGGTCGCAGCTGACCGACGCCGAACAGGCCGCGGCGGCCCGCCAGAGCGACCTGGAGTCCGAGGTCGCCTCGGTGCGCAACACCCTCGGTGACACCGAGCGTAGGCTCGCGCGGTTGACCGGCGAGAAGGAAGACGTCCAGCGCGGCTGGGACGACCGCGAGGTCGAGATGTCCACGCGCTTCCGCGAGATGGGGTCCAAGCTCGCCTTTCTGCGCGAGCCAGAGCAGGCCGACGGGGAGATCCTGGCCGTGTCGAAGGACCTCGGCCTGGGTTGGATCAACCTCGGCGAGCGCAACCGACTGTTCAAGGGCATGAGCTTTCGCGTCGTCGACGGCACCCCTGGCGACGAGCGCGTGAAGGCCTGGGCCGAGGTACTCTCGGTACAGGAGGACATGGCGGAGGTGGCTTTCAGCGCCCAGGCCGACCGTTTCAACCCGCCGGTCGCGGGCGATGTGATCTACAACCCGATCTACGACCCCGCGAGCGAGCGCAACGCGGTGCTCGTCGGACGCTTCTCGGGTACCTACAACGAGAAGGAACTGCGCACCCTCCTCGGCGACATCCAGATCCACGTCAAGGGAACGCTCGACAAGACGACCGACTACCTGATCGTCGGCTCGGAGCTGTACCACGACACGGACGGCGAGATGCTCGAGGAACCCCTCCAACCCTCCGAGCTCTCGGTCTACAAGGAAGCCGAGGCGATGGGCGTGCAGATAGTGCCCCTCAAGCTCGTTCGCGAGTACTTCCGCCGCGGGTAGGCCGCGGTTCGGCGATGGATCCGCAGTACTTCCGCCGCGGGTAGGCCGCGGTTCGGCGATGGATCCGCCGACGGGTTCACGGGCGTAGCCTTTCCCCGCGCCCGATCCGGTTTCATGATGGACGGGCGGGGCTCACCGAGCCCCGCCCGTCCTGATTCCACCGAGATCTCCCATGGCGACCCAGATCGAGCAGAGCGAGGCGGCGCGACTGGAGGGCACGCGCATGACCCTCGGGGAGCACCTCGAGGAGCTGCGCGGACGCCTAGTCCGCTCGGCCGTGGCCTTCGTGCTCGCCCTGGCCGTGGCCTGGGGCTTCCACGAGACCCTCAGCGACGTCGTGCAGGAGCCCCTGCGCAGGGCGGTCGAGTGGCTGAATGCGGACTTGGTGGAGATCCACGAGGCCGAGATCCTCGAGCAGGGCCTCTCGCCAACGCGCTTCTTCCGCACCGGTGTTCCCGAGGACGCCTCGCCGACCGAGCGTCTGCTCAGGCCGATCCCCTCGGACCTGCGGGGCGACGGCGCGGGCTCGGGCTTCTTCTTCTACCTGCGCGTCTCCCTCTACTTCGCTTTCCTCGGCGCTGCGCCCATCATCCTCTGGCAGCTGTGGCAGTTCATCGCCGCGGGGCTCTACAGCGATGAGAAGCGTGTCGTGCATCGCTACTTCCCCGCCAGTCTGCTGCTCTTCGCGGCCGGGATCGTCTTCGGCTTCACCGTGATGGTCCCCTACGGCCAGTATTTCCTGGCGCGCTTCTCCCTGGAGCAGTTCCGCTACGACCCGAAGGTCGACGAGTACTTCCAGTTCATCAAGAGCCTCTGTCTGGCCCTCGGCATCGTGTTTCAGCTCCCGATCCTGATGTTGGGGCTGGCGCGCCTGGGGATCGTCGAGCCCGCCTTCTACGCTCGCTACCGCGGTCACTTCTTGCTCGTGGCGCTCCTCTTCGCAGCGCTCATGACGCCGCCGGACCCGATCACGCAGATGATGATGGCCGTGCCGATGGTGCTGCTCTACGAGGTGGGCTACCGCCTCTCGCGCCTGGGACGCCGTGCTGCCGATTCGGCGGCCTCGGCGTGAGCTGTGTGGGCGCGCACACGGCGATCGTGGCCGTGGGCGACGAGCTCCTGGCCGGGGAGCTGGCGGACCGCAACGGCGCTTGGTTGGCCGAACGCCTCGCGGCCCTCGGCCGTCCCGTGAGCGAGGTGCGCCTCTTGGGCGACGACGAACCGCACCTCGCCCGCTCCCTGGGGGAGCTCTGCGAGCGGCATTCCCTCGTGATCACCACCGGCGGCCTCGGGCCCACCTTGGACGATGTGACCCGCCACGCCGCGGCGCGCGCGGCCGGCTGCGAGCTGGTCGTCGATCCCGCGGTGCTCGCCGGCCTGGAGGAGGCTCACCGCGAGCGGGGGAGCGCGATGCCCGCGTCCAACGAGCGCCAGGCCCTGTTTCCGCGCGGGGCGACGGTGCTCGCCAACCCGGCCGGCACGGCGCCGGGTTTCCGCGTCCCGGTGGGGGACGCCTGGCTGGTCGCCCTTCCCGGACCGCCCTCGGAGATGCGCGCGGTCTTCGAGCGCTCCCTCGCCCCACGACTCGACGCGCTGCCTGGGGGCGGGACACACCGCTACCGCCGGCGCCTGCACCTCTTCGGTCTCTCCGAGAGCGAGTTCGCCGACCGCGCCGGGGATTGGATGCGGCGCGACGCCAGCCCGCGCATGGGCGTGTTGGCCCACTCGGGGATCCTGACGGTCAAGATCGAGGCCGCCCAGGGCGAGGGCGACGAGGCCGAGGTCCTGGTGGCGGGCCGCCTGGCCGATCTGCGGCGTCGCTTCGGCTCACGCGTCTTCGGCGCGGACGGCGCGAACCTGGCGACCGTGGTCGGTGAGGCCCTGATCGCCGGCGGGACCACAGTGGCCGTGGCCGAGTCGTGTACGGGAGGCTTGGTGGCCAGCAAGCTGGTGGCCGTACCCGGGATCAGCGCCGTCTTCCGCGAGGGCTTCGTGACCTACGCCGACCAGGCGAAGGTCGAGCGCCTGGGCGTCGATCCCGATCTTCTGCGCGAGCACGGGGCCGTCTGTGCCCCCGTGGCCGAGGCGATGGCGCGCGGCGCCGCCGAGCGGGCGCGGGCACGCCTGGCCGTGGCGACGACGGGCATCGCCGGGCCGGAGGGAGGCAGCTCCGAGAAGCCCGTCGGACTCGTCTGGTTCGGCCTCGCACAGGACGGGGCGCTGCGCTCGGTCCGACGCGCCTTCCCGCCCCGCGGCCGGCGCGCGGTCCAGGAGTGGGCGGCCCTCACGGCTCTCGACCTCCTGCGCGGAGCCCTGGAGTCGCCCAGGGATGCGTGACATCCGGCGCGCGGTTGCTATCGTGTGCAGCCCCGCGTTACCCCGTGGTGTAATTGGCAACACATCTGGTTTTGGTCCAGACATTTCAGGTTCAAGTCCTGGCGGGGTAACCAT